>NZ_JBVJEH010000010.1:0-405467 GCF_055581845.1 Streptomyces sp. NPDC042346
GGAAGCTAAGCCTTTCAGCGCCGATGGTACTGCAGGGGGGACCCTGTGGGAGAGTAGGACGCCGCCGAACAATTTTTAGCCTCAACCCCCGGACTCTGTCCGGGGGTTGAGGCATTTTTGCGTTCTAGGCTTTGTCCATGCGATACGACTTGGTCATCTTCGACAACGACGGTGTGCTCGTGGACAGCGAGCCGATTTCCAATACGCTCCTCGCCGGCTATCTGACGGAGCTCGGGCATCTGACCTCGTACGAGGAGTCGGTGCGCGACTACATGGGGTCCGCCATGCATCGCATTCACGAGCTGGTCGAGGAGCGGACGGGGGAGCGGCTGCCCGCGGACTTCGACGAGACGTTCCACGCGCGGGTCTTCGCCGCCTTCGAGAGGGAGCTGGAGGCCGTGCGGGGGGCCGCAGAGGTGCTGAAGGGGCTGGCCGAGGCCGGGATTCCGTACTGTGTGGCCTCCTCCGGCAGTCATGAGCGGATTCGGGTGGGGCATCGGAAGACCGGGCTCGACGCGTGGTTCCGGGACGAGAACGTCTTCAGCGCCGAGGACGTGGGCCGGGGCAAGCCGGAGCCGGACCTGTTCCTGTACGCCGCCGCGCGGATGGGCGTGGCGCCGGAGCGGTGTGTGGTCGTCGAGGACAGCGGGCTCGGGGTCCAGGCCGCCGTTGCCGCCGGGATGGACGTGTACGGGTTCACGGCGATGACGCCCGAGGCGAAGCTCGCCGGCGCCACGGGGTTCTTCGGAACGATGGGCGAGCTCCCCGCGACATTGGGTCTGTGATCCATCTACCCCTCGGTAGGTTCCGGCCCTACGCTGAGCCGCCATGACAGATGCGCGGTTGCGGCGTGGGCGGGGATCCCTGGCGGTCAGTTTCTTCGTACAGGGGGTCACGTTCGCCCTGCTCGTGACCCGAATACCGGGGATCCAGGACCGGTACGGGATCTCGGACGCGCTGCTGCCGGCCTTCCTCGCCGCCGTACCGATCCTTGCCGGGGTGGCGAGCGTGGCGGCCGAGAAGGTCGTCGCCCGGGTGGGGCCCGCCGTGGTGCTGCGGTGGGCTCAGCCCGTCGTCCTGCTGGCCCTCCTGGGTGTGGGGGCGGGGACGGAGCTGTGGGAGGCGGCGCTCGCGCTCGGGGTCTTCGGCCTCGCGGTGGGGGCCCTGGACGCCTCCATGAACATGCTGGGGGTGAGCCTTCAGCGGGCGTACGGGCGGAGCATCATGCTCGGCTTCCACGCCTCGTACAGCCTCGGCGGGATCGTGGGTGCCTCGCTGGCCTGGGTGGGGGCGCACTGGCACCTGTCGCTGTTCGTGTCGTATCTGCCGGTCGTCGCGCTGCTGTTGCCCGTCGCCCTCCTGGGCAGCCGGTGGTACGTGGCCGGTGAGAACCGGGGCCTGGCGGAGAAGGCGGGGGAGAGCGGGGGGAGTCGCGTCGCCTTCGCCCTGCTGCTGCCGCTCTGTCTCGTCATGACCTTCGCGTACATAGGGGACTCCACCGTCTCCAACTGGAGTGCCAAGTACCTCCAGGACGTGCTCGGCAGTTCGGAGGAGCTGGCGACCGTGCCGTACAACGCGTACATGGTGACGACGCTGCTGGGCAGGGCGGTGGGCGACTTCGGGGTGCGGAAGCTGGGGGCCGTGACCGTCGTGCGGTGCGGGGCGGTGCTCGCGGCTCTGGGGTTCGCGGTGGTGGCGGTGGCGCCGGGGGCGTGGGCGGGGATCGCCGGGTTCACGGTCCTGGGGCTCGGGCTGAGTGTGATCGTGCCGCAGACCTTCGCCGCGGCGGGAAGGCTGTTCCCGGAGGCGAGCGATGCGGCGGTGGCGCGGCTCAACGTCTTCAACTACGTCGGGTTCCTCGTCGGGTCGCCGTTGGTGGGGGCGCTCGGGGACGCGTGGAGCTATCGCGGGGCGATGCTGGTGCCGATGGTGCTGGTCCTGGTGACGGTGGTGTACGCCACGTCGTTCGGTTCGCGAGAGGCCCGATACGGTGGCGGTCATGAGCGGCCGCGCACTGTTGATGTGGGATGAAGCTGTCACGCAGTACGACTTCGGGTCCGAGCATCCGATGGATCCGGTACGGCTCGCGCTGACCATGGGGCTGGTGCGGGCGTACGGGCTCGACCGGGCCGTGGACGTGGTCGCGGCGCCGCCGGCCGGGGAGTCGACCCTGCGGCTCGTGCACCGCGAGGACTACGTGGCGGCGGTGCGGGCGGCCTCGGTGGATCCGCGTCATGCCGACCAGGCGTACGGGCTGGGGACGGTAGACGATCCGGCGTTCACCGGGATGCACGAGGTGTCGGCGCTGATCGCCGGGCAGTCGGTCGGGGCGGCGGAGGCGGTGTGGCGCGGGGAGGCCGCGCACGCGGTGAACTTCGCGGGCGGGCTGCACCACGCGATGCCGGGGAGCGCGTCCGGGTTCTGCATCTACAACGACGCGTCGCTGGCCATCGCCCGTCTCCTGGAGCTGGGGGCGGAGCGGGTCGTGTACGTGGATGTGGACGTGCACCACGGTGACGGGGTGCAGGCGGCGTTCTGGGAGGATCCGCGGGTCCTGACGATCTCGCTGCACGAGCATCCGCGGACGCTGTTCCCGCAGACGGGGTGGCCGGAGGAGACGGGTGCGGCGGGGCCGGGGGAGGGCGGTGCCGTGAACGTGGCGCTGCCGGCCGGGACGGGCGACGCGGGGTGGCTGCGGGCCTTCCACGCGGTGGTGCCGGAGCTGATCGCGGATTTCCGGCCGCAGGTGCTCGTGACGCAGCACGGGGCGGACACGCACTTCGAGGATCCGCTCGCGCATCTGGCGGTGTCGCTGGACGCGCAGCGGTCGGTGCAGTCGGCCTGCCACGACCTGGCTCACGAGTACGTCGAGGGCGGGAAGTGGGTCGCGCTCGGCGGTGGCGGGTACGCGGTGGTGGACGTCGTGCCGCGGTCGTGGACGCATCTGGTGGGGATCGCGGCGCATGCCCCGGTGGATCCGGAGTCCGTGATCCCGTCGTCCTGGCGGGACGAGGTGTACGCGCGGACCCGGCAGTTGGGGCCGGCGCGGATGACGGACGGGCGGTGGCCGGTGGGCTTCCGGGACTGGGCCGAGGGGTACGACCCGGCGGATCGGTTGGACCAGGCGGTGCTCGCGACGCGGAAGGCTGCCTTCCCGCTGCGGGGGCTGCTTCCCTAGGGGTGTGAACGTCTTCTCGTGCGTTACGCCGACTGTGCACTGTCCCGGGGGTTTCGGCTCCGGGGGCGGTGTGTTCCGGCAGCATCGGGAGGGTGTTGAGTACCGGGGCGCTGCGGGCGCATCTTTTGGCGGCGGGGTTGGCGGGGACGGTGGCGACGTCGCGGGAGGAGAGTCTGCGGAGCTATCGGCTCTTCGCCGCGCGTGATCCGCGGGTGCTGCTGGGGCTCGATCCCGCCTGGGGATGGGGTGAGGCGGATCTGCTGCGGCTGATGGCCGACAAGTGCGGGGTGTCGGGGGATCCGGCGCACCGGTCGGGGCCGGACGTCATCGATCCCGAGCGGACGCTGAGGGGGCTCGACGCCTTCGCGGCGCGGTTGGGGGCGGCGGCCGCGCGACGGGTTCCGGTGCTGTTCGGGACGGGGCATCCGCACCGTCTGCTCGGTTTCTACGTCGCGCTTGCAGACGCTTTGTCGGCGGCGGGATGTCTTGTCCTCACCCCGGCGCAGGGGCGATGTGTCGACATAACGACCCGGTTCGGCGTACGTACGTACCTCCTCGACTACGTACGGGGGGTCGCGTTGGTGCGTGAGCCCGGGCTGTCGGGGAGTGGCCGCGAGCCGGGGGCGCACTCGCACTCCGCGCTGCCGGTTAGGGCCGCGCTCGAAAGTGCGGCCGAGGGTGGCGGGCCGCTGCCGGAGCTGGTGGTCGGGGACCACGGATGGGTCTGCGGTGCAGGTCAGCTGGGTATCGAGGCCATCGGTCTTGCCGATACGGATGATCCGGCGCTGTTCGTCGGTGAGGCGGAGGGGCAGGTGTCGGTGGCCGTTCCGCTTGATGACGGCGTGCGCTCCGACTACTACCGTCCGCTCACGCGCTATGTACTCAATCGAGCGTGTCTGTCACGGTAAACGGCCGATGGCAGCTCCTCTTCCCCACTCGTACCACCCGCCCCTAGTCTGGCGAGTGAGCGCTCGGCGACGAAGAGTCACCGGAGGGGAAGCCGGTGGGCGTCGCGGCGGAAGGTACAGGTGGGTCATGGCTGCTGGCGATCGACCTCTCAACGAGGTCAAGTTTCTGACCGTGGCGGAAGTCGCCTCGGTGATGCGCGTGTCGAAGATGACCGTGTACCGCTTGGTGCACAGCGGTCATCTGCCGGCGATCCGGGTGGGCAGGTCCTTCCGGGTGCCGGAACAGGCGGTTCACGAGTACCTGAGGGAGTCCTTCGTGGGGGTGGGGACCGCGTAGCGAGCGCGCGGCCGATCAGCCGGGAATGTCGCGTACGGCCCTCGGATTACAAGCGCGGTGCTCGGGACGGTAGGCTAGGCCGACGTAGGTCGTGTGGGCCCAGACGCCCCGCACCGATCCCCGCCGGGAGGCGGGGATGTTCCGAGAAGTGAGCGAGGGTAGTCGTGGGCTCTGTTATCAAGAAGCGGCGCAAGCGGATGGCGAAGAAGAAGCACCGCAAGCTGCTTAAGCGCACGCGCGTTCAGCGTCGCAACAAGAAGTAAGGCGACAGCTGCACCGCAGCGATTCGTGCGTCAGGCGTGGCCCTTCACCGTTCGCGGTGGAGGGCCACGCTTTATTCGCGCCGAAATACGAAGGCGCTACGGTGGCGACCAACGGAAGACGGACGGAAGGCGCTGATCTTGGGCAGGGTCGTGCTCGTCACCGGTGCCGCCCGGCACCTCGGGGGCCGTTTCGTGCGGCGGATCCAGCGGGACCCGGAAGTGGAGCGGGTGGTCGCGGTGGACGCGGTCGACCCGACGCACCAGCTCGGCGCCGCCGAGTTCGTCCGGGCGGACATCCGCCGGCCGGCCATCGCGAAGGTCCTGGCCGAGCACGAGGTCGACACGGTGGTCCACATGGACGTCACCGGGACGGCGCTCGGCGCCGGCGGCCGTACGTCGGTCAAGGAGACCAACGTCATCGGCACCATGCAGCTGCTCGGGGCCTGCCAGAAGTCGCCGCGGATCAGACGGCTCGTGATCAAGTCGAGTACGAGCGTCTACGGCTCCGCGCCGCGCGACCCGGCGGTCTTCACCGAGACCACGCCGGCGAAGTCGCTGCCGAGCGGGGGCTTCGCCAAGGACGCCGTCGAGGTCGAGGGGTACGTGCGGGGCTTCGCCCGGCGCCGGCCGGACGTGGCCGTGTGCGTGCTGCGGTTCGCGAACATCCTCGGGCCGCGGATCGACTCCCCGCTGGGCGAGTACCTGTCGCTGCCGATCATGCCGACCGTGCTCGGCTACGACCCGAGGCTCCAGTTCGTCCACGAGGACGACGTGATCGACGTGCTGCGCCTGGCGGCGCACGAGCCCCGCAGGGCCACCCTGAACAGCGGCACGTTCAACGTGGCCGGCGACGGGGTGCTGCTGCTCTCCCAGTGCGCGCGGAGGCTGGGGCGGCCGACCGTTCCGGTGCTGCTGCCCGCGGTCACCTGGGTGGGGACGGCGCTGCGCACGGTCGGGATCACCGACTTCGCGCCCGAGCAGATCCGGCTGCTCACCCACGGCCGGGTGGTCTCGACGGTGCAGATGCGCGAGGTCCTCGGGTTCTCGCCGCGCTTCACGACGGCGGAGACCTTCGCGGACTTCGCGGGCAGCAGGGGGCCGGGCCTTCTGCCGCCGGAGATGCTCGCCGGGGCGGTGGACCGGCTCGCCGGCCGGCTGGCCCCGGCCACGACTGACACCGACCCACTTCACCACGGCGCCTGAGGGGACCGGACAGCGATGGCGGACGCCAAGGTCATTCCGTTCGACGACGACCGTTCGCGGGCCCGTCGTCGGCCCAGCCGGGCCGACGGGGAGGCGGCGGCCGTACGGGCGCTGCCGGGGGCGCAGCAGGGCCCTCATGAGCCGGAGGGGGCCGGGGGAGGGCTTCCTGGGGCCGAGGCGCGGTCCGGGGCCGGGTCCGGGGCCGGAGGTGAGGGCGGTGCGGGCGTGAGTGCGGGTGCGGAGGCCGGGAGCGGTGTCGAGGCCGGCGCCGGTGCCGGCGGGTGGGAGCGGCGGCTCGCGGGCGGGCTCGCGTTCCTGCGGCGGCGGATCACGGGTGAGTACGAGGTCGACGAGTTCGGCTACGACGAGGAGCTCACCGATCAGGTCCTGATGTCGCTGCTGCGCCCGCTGTACGAGAAGTACTTCCGGGTCGAGGTGAAGGGCGTCGAGAACATCCCCGACAAGGGTGGGGCCCTGATCGTCGCCAACCACTCGGGGACCCTGCCGCTGGACGGGCTGATGCTGCAGGTCGCCGTCCACGACCGGCATCCGGCGGGCCGGCATCTGCGGCTGCTCGCGGCGGACCTCGTCTTCATGCTGCCGGTGGTCAACGAGCTGGCGCGGAAGGCGGGGCACACCCTGGCCTGTGCGGAGGACGCGGAGCGGCTGCTGCGGGCCGGTGAGATCGTCGGTGTGATGCCGGAGGGCTTCAAGGGCATCGGGAAGCCGTTCTCGGAGCGGTACAAGCTCCAGCGGTTCGGGCGGGGCGGCTTCGTCTCGACGGCGCTGCGGGCGGGGGTGCCGATCGTGCCGTGCTCGATCGTGGGTGCGGAGGAGATCTACCCGATGGTCGGGAACGCCAAGACGCTGGCGCGGGTGCTCGGGCTCCCGTACGTCCCGATCACCCCGACGTTTCCGTGGCTGGGGCCGCTCGGGGCGTTGCCGCTGCCGACGAAGTGGACCATCCAGTTCGGGGAGCCGATCGCGACGGACGGGTACGCGCCGGAGGCGGCGGAGGACCCGATGCTGATGTTCAACCTGACGGACCAGGTCAGGGAGCAGATACAGCACACCTTGTACAAGCTGCTGGTGCAGCGGCGGTCGGTGTTTTTCTGAGGGAGGGGCCCTCTGAGGGGGGCTTTCTGAGGGAGGGCCCTCTGAGGGAGGAGCCTTCTGAGGACAGAGTCGAGGGGCGCCCCCGTCCGTGGGGCGCCCCTCAACTCTTGCTAGCGAGCGTCCTCGCTGTCGATGCCGAAGCCTGGTAGCAGGCCTGGCAGGAGTGGCGGAAGAGTCACGTCCGGCACCTCGGTGGGTGTCGGGGGCGTGGGTGACGGTGCCGTCGGCGGGCCGGTCGGGATGGGCTGCTGGAGCAGCCCGCCCGTGTTGCCGCCGAGGAGGCCGTCGTCCTCCGGTGATTCGGTGCTGCCGCTGTCCGTGCTCGCGCTCGTGCTCGTACCGGTGCTCGGGGCGGGACCGGACGGGCGGGGCGGGGCGGAGGTGCCGCTGGTGGGCGGCGCCTCGTGGGTGGACGGCGGATTCTGGGTGTCCGGTTCCTGGGTGTCCTGCGGGGTGCCGGTCCCGCGGGTCGGGTTCTGCGTGGTGACCCCGCCCTTCTCCAGGGTGCGGGGAAGCACCGACTGGAGGGGCTCGACTTCTTCGTCCATGGCGTCGAAGACCCCGGTCACGTCGCTGCCGACGTCCGCGAGCTGGACGGGGAGCCGGTCGCGCAGGCCGTTCCAGGTGTCCCGGTGGGCCTGGGCGAACGAGTTGAGCCGGGCCATCGGGCCGATCTCGCCGTCCCGCTCGTACGCCTGGCGGAGCAGGCGGTGGCCTTCGCTGGCGTCGTGCTTCATTCCGCCCAGGACGCGGCGGATCTCGCCGAGCGACTCGTGGTCGAGGTCGCCGGAGCGGCCGCGCTCCATGAGTCTGCGGGCCTCGCTGAGCCGGGTGGACGCCTGGTCGAGGTAGATGCCGCCGCGATCCGCGTCGTCGTCCGCCATCCCGAGCTTGATGTCCTCCATGCCTCGCTTGAGCCCGTAGAGCGAGTCACCGGGGAGGGCGTCGGAGCTGGCGGCGGCCACCCCGCCGAAGGCTCCCGCGGCCACACCGACCGTGAGCCCGCCGGCGGCGAGGCCCTTGGTCCAGCGGGAGCGGGGGCGGAGCTTGCGGAGCGGGGAGGCCCGGTGGGCTCCCTTGCCGCCCGGTGCCCGTTGTTCCGGCACCGTAGGGCCCGCGGCCGCGCTGCCCTCCATGAGCATCGCTTCCATGGCGGCGACGAGCTGCGCTCGCTGCACCACCTTGACCTCGGGGTCCAGCTGCGGCTTCGGTAGTTCACCGAGGCCGCTCGCCAAGGCCAACAGCCGCCCCTGCTCCGCCGGTTCGGCCGGCGCTTCGGGCTGCTCGGCTGCCGCGCCCTCGGCTGCCTGATCCTCCAGGGCCTGGGCGAAGGCGTTCGCCCGCCGGTGCGCCGATACGTTCGCGATCACTGGCGGCACCTCCTCTCGTCATGACGGTCGACTCCCCGGGGTGTCCGGAGGGTTGCACGCCTTGAACACATCCACACGAACGAGTGAGTGGCTGCGGGCATGGCGTGACCACAGGGAGCCTGCATTCCGCACAACGAGCGGCGCGGCACTTGGGTTACGCGCGAAAGATGATCGGACCAGTGCGTCACCGAGGGGTCACCGACTGTGAGTGGTTCGGGGGTCGTGGGGGTGTGGGGGGAGGTGCGGGGGGTGGAGCGCGCACCGGAGTGCGGACCGGGGTGTGGGGGCGCGTGTGGGGGGCGCGGACCGGTCAGCGTGCGTCGTCCGGGAGGAGGCGGGCCAGGGTGCGGACGGCCCGGTACTGGAGGGTCTTGATGGCGCCCTCGTTCTTCCCCATGACGCGGGCGGTCTCGGCGACCGAGAGGCCCTGGAGGAAGCGCAGGGTGACGCACTCCTGCTGTTGGGGGTTGAGGCGGCGGACCGCGTCGAGGAGTGCCGCGTTGGAGAGGGACTCCAGGACGGAGTCCTCGGGGCTGCGCTCGACCTCGTTGGCGTCGAGCATCTCGCCGGTGGTGACTTCCAGGCGGAAGCGGCTGGACTTGAAGTGGTCGGCGACGAGGTTGCGGGCGATGGTGACGAGCCAGGCGCCGAAGTCGCGACCCTGCCAGGTGAAGGTGGAGATCCGGCGCAGGGCGCGCAGGAACGTCTCGCTGGTCAGGTCCTCCGCGGTCGCCTTCCCGCCGACGCGGTAGTAGATGTAGCGGTAGACGGTGTCGCTGTACTGGTCGTACAGGCGGCCGAAGGCCTCGGCCTCGCCGGCCTGGGCGCGCTCGACCAGGTCCATCATGCGAGCGCTGTCGCTGTCGGCGGTGGGGCGGCGGGCGGCGGTCGAGGTTCCGGCGCCGCCGCGGGTTCCCCGTCTGCCCACGGCGGCGCTGCCGTCGGCCAGGGCATAGCAAGGACCGGCGGGTGTCGGTGAGGCGAAGGCGAAGGCGGGGACAGGGCCGGCGTACGCGGTGGGGACGAAGCCGCGCAAGTGGTCGAGGACCGTTGCGCGCAGCGTAGCCAGGCCCGAGGTGTCAACCCCGACGTGTGGGTACACGGGACTCCCAGAGGCAGAGCTTCCATCACGTGCAGTGCGGGACCGTTCACTCGTCGTGGCGACGGGAGGGGTCCTTTGTGCGTCTGAGGAGAATAACGCTTCGTACAGGCAGCGCTACACCCAGTTGCTCAAATCACCGATTACGTCGTTTCCGTTACTGCTTGCAGTCGTAACTGGTCGCTGTTCGTGACCGGTTGTTGATCGGATTGCTTCCGAGTGTGACTGCGGCGGCGTTGCGTTGTGCTCAAGTGCAGAACGGGTGAGTGATCGGGGCCGCTGCTGGGTAAGGAGTCCGGAATGCCTGGGAGTCGACCTGTGCGGGGGTGTTCGACCACGGACGGGTGAGGGTCGCTGGTCCGGGGTTGTCGCAGATGATCGCAGCCGAAACGTATCGGCAGGGCGGCGGCGCGCCGGGTGGCGGCCGCGTCAGTGGCGGCGGCGGTGCAGGGCGACCGCGGCGGCGGTGCCGCCGGCGAGCGCGCCCAGTCCCGCGGCGGCGGGGATGCCGACCTTGGCGGCCTTGCGGCCGGTCCGGTAGTCGCGGAGTCGCCACTCCCGGGCCTTCGCGTACTTGCGCAGCTTGGTGTCCGGGTTGATCGCGTACGGGTGCCCGACGAGCGAGAGCATCGGGATGTCGTTGTGCGAGTCGCTGTAGGCGGCGCAGCGGTTCAGGTCGAGGCCCTCCGCGGCGGCGAGGGCCCGTACCGCTTCGGCCTTGGCCGGTCCGTGCAGGGGCTCGCCGACCAACTTGCCCGTGTAGACGCCGTCGACGGACTCGGCGACCGTGCCGAGTGCGCCGGTCAGGCCGAGTCGCCGGGCGATGATCGTGGCGGTCTCGACCGGGGCGGCCGTGACGAGCCAGACCTTCTGGCCCGCGTCCAGGTGGGCCTGGGCGAGGCCGCGGGTGCCGGGCCAGATGCGGTCGGCCATGTACTCGTCGTAGATCTCCTCGCCGATCGACATCAGTTCGGAGACGCGGTGGCCCTTGACGATGGACAGGGCGCTGTCGCGGGCGTCCTGCATGTGCTCGGGGTCCTCGACGCCGGCGAGCCGGAACCAGGCCTGCTGCCAGGCGAAGCGGGCGAGTTCGCGGCGCTGGAAGAACTTCCGCTTGTACAGGCCGCGGCCGAAGTGGAAGATCGCGGCGCCCTGCATCACGGTGTTGTCGAGGTCGAAGAAGGCGGCCGCCTGGACGTCGCCGACGACCGGGAATTCGGGTTCGGCCGGGGCGGTGGGCTCCGCGGCGGCCGTCTCGGCCGCCGCCTCCTCCCGCTCCCGTTCCAGCTGGAGCGAGGACTTCCGCGCTGCCTCGGCAGCGGCCTCGCCTGCGAGGACGCTGCGCGCGGTGGCGGAGCGCCTACGAGGGGTGAGCCATCCCAGAGCGGCCATGCCTGGAGCATAGCCAGTCTGTTCGGTACTTCCCGACTTGTGACGATGCCGGGTCGTGAACACTGCGGGGCTCCCCTGTTAATTGGACAGAATGGACGTCATGTTCGGACGGACGAAGAAGAAGGACGCCGCATCGCGCACCGTGACGCTGATCGGCAAGCCGGGATGTCACCTCTGCGACGACGCCAGGGCGGTGATCGAGGCCGTGTGCGCCGAAACGGGGGCACGATGGGAGGAGAAGGACATCACGCGCGACGAGGAGCTCCACCGGGCGTACTGGGAGCAGATCCCCGTCGTTCTGATCGACGGCGAACAGCACACCTTCTGGCGCGTGGACCCCGGGCGGCTCCGGCGCGAACTGGGTGTGTGACCGAAAGGCGGTTACCATCGTGGACGTTTTGTTGGGTTTCGGGGGTGACGTCGTGAGGAGTGTGTGCGGCTTTGCCCCCTTCGGGATCCCAACGCTCTGACCTGCTCCGCGGTTCCGTGACGATAGGAACCAGCCGCGTGACCCCGGTCACTTTGGCCGGACAAAACGGACACCATCTTTGTGCACGCGTTCACAAAGACATAGCCTGCATTCGACGGGGCGGTCTTGGGACATACGGCCGCCTGCAGCCCCGCTCATCCCGCAGGAGCACCGTGGCAACTGGCCGAACTCACCGACCGGCGACCCGTAGCCGAGGAATTCCCGAGGCCACCGTCGCCCGGCTTCCGCTGTATCTGCGCGCACTGACCGCGCTCTCGGAGCGCTCCGTACCCACGGTCTCCTCCGAGGAGCTCGCGGCCGCCGCGGGCGTCAACTCCGCGAAGCTGCGCAAGGACTTCAGCTACCTCGGCTCGTACGGCACCCGTGGTGTCGGTTACGACGTCGAGTACCTCGTCTACCAGATCTCCCGCGAGCTGGGGCTCACCCAGGACTGGCCGGTCGTCATCGTCGGCATCGGTAACCTCGGTGCCGCGCTCGCCGGCTACGGCGGCTTCGCCTCCCGTGGCTTCCGGGTCGCCGCGCTGATCGACGCCGACCCCGCCATGACCGGCAAGCCGGTCGCCGGGATCCCCGTCCAGCACAGCGACGACCTCGAGAAGATCATCAACGAGGACGGCGTCTCCATCGGCGTCATCGCGACCCCCGCAGGCGTCGCCCAGCAGGTCTGCGACCGGCTGGTGGCCGCCGGGGTCACCTCCATCCTGAACTTCGCCCCGACCGTGCTCTCCGTGCCCGACGGCGTGGACGTCCGCAAGGTCGACCTCTCCATCGAGCTCCAGATCCTCGCCTTCCACGAGCAGCGGAAGGCCGGCGAGGAGGCGGGCGCCGAGAACGGCCCGGAGACGGGTACGGACACCGGCGCGCCCGCCGCACCGCCCGCCGCCCGCGCCGGGGGCAGCAACCGCAAGGGACCCGACGGGGACGTCCCCGCCGTGATGCCGGCATGAGCCTCCTCGTCGTCGGGCTGAGCCACCGCAGCGCCCCGGTCTCCATCCTGGAGCGGGCCGCGCTGTCGGCGGACACCCGGATCAAGCTGCTCCAGGACACCCTCGCCGCCGAGCCGGCCGCCGAGGGCACCGTCCTGGCCACCTGCAACCGCATCGAGCTCTACGCCGACGTGGACAAGTTCCACGCCGGTGTCGCCGAGCTGTCCACGCTGCTCGCCCAGCACAGCGGCGTCGGCCTGGAGGAGCTCACTCCCTATCTCTACGTGCACTACGAGGACCGGGCCGTCCACCACCTCTTCTCGGTGGCCTGCGGGCTCGACTCCATGGTCGTCGGCGAGGGCCAGATCCTCGGCCAGATCAAGGACGCGCTCGCCCTCGGCCAGGAGCAGCACACCGCGGGACGCCTCCTCAACGACCTGTTCCAGCAGGCCCTGCGGGTCGGCAAGCGCGCCCACAGCGAGACCGGGATCGACCGGGCCGGGCAGTCGCTCGTCACCTTCGGCCTGGAGCAGCTCGCCCAGGGTACGGGCGACGCCGACGTCGACACCTGGGCCAAGGGCAAGCGGGCCCTCGTCATCGGGGCCGGTTCGATGTCCTCGCTGGCCGCCGCCACGCTCGCGCGCTCCGGTGTCTCCGAGGTCGTCATCGCCAACCGCACCCTGGCCCGCGCCGAGCGGCTCGCCCAGATCCTGAGCGAGCCCGGCGGCACGGGGGTGGCCGCACGCGCGGTCGAGATGGTTGCCGTCGGCGACGAACTGACACGTGCCGACGTCGTCGTCTCCTGCACCGGCGCCACCGGACTCGTCCTCACCGGCGAGGCCGTCGAGGCCGCCGTACAGGGCCGCCGTGCCCCGCTCGGCCTGCTCGACCTCGCCATGCCCCGCGACATCGACGCCGCCGCGCACCGGGTCCCCGGAGTCCGGCTCGTCGACATCGAGTCGCTCGCCGAGGCCTCCGCCGACGCGCCCATGGCCGCCGACGTCGACCAGGTCCGCGGCATCGTCTCCGACGAGGTCGCCGCCTTCGGCGCCGCACAGCGCGCCGCGCACATCACTCCGACCGTCGTCGCCCTGCGCACGATGGCCGCCGATGTCGTGGCCGGCGAGGTCGCCCGGCTGGAAGGCCGGCTGCCCGACCTCGACGACAAGCAGCGCGCCGAGATCACCCAGACCGTGCGACGCGTGGTCGACAAGCTCCTGCACGCGCCGACCGTGCGGGTCAAGCAGCTGGCCAGCGAGCCCGGCGGCGCCGGGTACGCGGACGCGCTGCGGACACTCTTCGACCTCGACCCGGAGACGGTGGCATCCGTCAGCCGGGCCGACCTGAATGACGCCGACGTCAAGAACCGAGGGCGAGTATGACCGAGAGGGCACTGAGGCTCGGGACCAGGCGCAGCAAGCTCGCCATGGCCCAGTCCGGGCACGTGGCCGACGCCGTCCGGCAGCTGACCGGCCGGCCCGTCGAGCTCGTGGAGATCACGACGTACGGGGACACCTCCCGGGAGCACCTCGCGCAGATCGGCGGCACCGGCGTCTTCGTCGCCGCCCTGCGCGACGCGCTGCTCGCCGGTGAGGTGGACTTCGCCGTCCACTCGCTGAAGGACCTGCCGACCGCCCAGCACCCCGAGCTCGTGCTGGCCGCGATCCCGAAGCGCGAAGACCCGCGCGACGTGCTGATCGCGCGGGAGGGCGTCACGCTCGACCGGCTGCCCAAGGGTGCCCGCGTCGGCACCGGTTCGCCGCGTCGCATGGCCCAGCTCCACGCGTACGCGCGCAGCCACGGCCTGGAGATCACCTGTGTCCCGATCCGGGGGAACATCGACACCCGGGTCGGCTACGTACACAGCGGTGAACTGGACGCGGTGGTTCTCGCCGCGGCCGGTCTCAACCGCATCGGCGGGACCGCGGAGCTGACCGGCTCCCTGTCGCTCGACCACCTGTCGGTCGACTCGGTCCTGCCCGCCCCCGGCCAGGGGGCCCTGGCGATCGAATGCCCGGCGTCCGACGCCGAGCTCGTCGCCACGCTCGCCGCTCTCGACGACCCGCACACGCGGGCCGCCGTGACGGCCGAGCGATCCCTGCTCGCCGCCCTGGAGGCCGGCTGCTCCGCACCCGTGGGTGCGCTGGCCGACCTGCTGGCCGACGACCCCGGTCACGGGCAGGTTGTCACCGAAATGCGCCTGCGCGGCGTCGTCGGCACCACCGACGGCTCGACGCTGGTGCAGCTGTCCACCACCGGTCCCGTACCCACGTCGCACGACGAGGCGATGGCACTCGGACGCGAACTCGCGGACGAGATGCTCGCCAAGGGTGCGGCTGGTCTTATGGGGGAGCGAGCACTTTGAACCCCACCCGCCCGACCACCAGCCCAGTGTCCTCGGCCTTCACCGGCCACGGGCACGTCACGTTCCTCGGTGCAGGACCGGGAGACCCCGGACTGCTGACCCTCAGGGCCGTCGAGGCCCTCGCGGGCGCGGACGTCCTGATCGCCGAGCCGGAGGTGCTCGAGGTCGTTCGCGACCATGCGCGCGCGGGGGTGAGCACGCCTGAGCTGACGGTTGTTGACGAGGCGTCAACAGCCGCCGGAGTCCCCGTGTTGAGGGATGCCGCCAATCTTGTCATGGAGGCCGCGAGGGGCGGCAGGCGGGTCGTCCGTGCGGTGACCGGCGACCCCGGTCTCGACGGGAACGCGGGCGCCGAGATGCTGGCCTGCGCCGCCGAGGGCATCCCCTTCGAGGTCGTCCCCGGTGTCGCCACCGCCGTCGGCGTGCCCGCGTACGCCGGTGTCCCGCTTCGCGACGCGCAGGGCACGGACGTGCGGTTCGTCGACGCCAGGACCGCCGACGAGCGGTGCTGGTCCGAGGTCGGCGCCTCCGACGGCACCGTCGTCGTGTCCACCTCGCTCGACTCGGTGGCCGCGGCCGCCGGTGAACTGGTGGCGGCTGGCCGTAAGCCGGACACCCCGCTCACCGTCACCATCGCCGGTACGACCACCCGCCAGCGGACGTGGAACGCGACGCTCGGCACCATCGCCCAGGTCTTCAAGCAGGGCAAGATCCTCCCCTCGCCCGAGGGCCACCGGCCGGTCATAGCCGTGGTCGGCGAGCGCAGCGCCCCGGCGCAGCGGGACCAGCTGTCGTGGTTCGAGTCGAAGCCCCTCTTCGGGTGGCGGGTGCTCGTGCCGCGTACCAAGGAGCAGGCCGCCTCGCTCTCCGACCAGCTGCGTTCGTACGGCGCGGTGCCGCACGAGGTGCCGACGATCGCCGTCGAGCCGCCGCGCACCCCGCAGCAGATGGAGCGTGCCGTCAAGGGTCTGGTGACCGGGCGGTACGAGTGGATCGCCTTCACCAGCGTGAACGCCGTGAAGGCGGTGCGGGAGAAGTTCGAGGAGTACGGGCTCGACGCGCGCGCCTTCGCCGGGATCAAGGTCGCGGCCGTGGGCGAGCAGACCGCCGCGGCGCTCGTCGACTTCGGCGTGAAGCCCGATCTGGTGCCGAGCGGTGAGCAGTCGGCCGCGGGCCTCCTTGAGGACTGGCCGCCGTACGACCCCGTCTTCGACCCGATCGACCGGGTGTTCCTGCCGCGGGCCGACATCGCGACGGAGACGCTGGTCGCCGGGCTCATCGAGCTCGGGTGGGAGGTCGACGACGTCACCGCCTACCGGACCGTACGGGCGTCGCCGCCGCCGGCGGACACGCGCGAGGCGATCAAGGGCGGCGGCTTCGACGCCGTGCTCTTCACGTCGTCGTCGACGGTGCGGAACCTGGTGGGCATCGCCGGGAAGCCGCACAACGTGACCGTGATCGCGTGCATCGGCCCCGCCACGGCCAAGACGGCCGAGGAGCACGGGCTGCGGGTGGACGTGCTGTCGCCCGAGCCTTCCGTGCACAAGCTCGCGGAGGCGCTGGCCGACTTCGGGCTGCGGCGCCGGGAAGCGGCGCTGGAGGCGGGGGATCCGGTCACTCGGCCCTCCGAGCGGCGGCCGGGCGCGCGGCGGCGTCGTACGACGTAGTCGGGTTTCACGGGGTGCGGGGCCTTGCGAAGGTCCCGCACCCTTTGCTTTGCGTGGCTTTCCGGCAACAGGTTGTCGGTAAAACCACTGTTTGGGCGGGCGTAGCCTCGGGCCTATGAACTCGTACGGATCCTTTCCCGGGGCACGGCCGCGGCGGCTGCGGACGACGCCTGCCATGCGGCGCATGGTTGCCGAGACGCGGCTTCAGCCGGCCGACCTGATCCTTCCCGCGTTCGTGCGCGAGGGCATCGCCGAGCCCGTGCCGATCACGGCCATGCCCGGCGTCGTCCAGCACACGCGGGACACCCTGCGGAAGGCAGCGGTGGAGGCCGTGGAGGCCGGCGTCTCCGGGATCATGCTCTTCGGCGTGCCCGAGGACGCCAAGAAGGACGGCGCCGGCACGGCCGGGACCGACCCGGACGGCATTCTGCAGGTCGCCATCCGTGACGTGCGGGCCGAGGTCGGCGACGACCTGGTGATCATGTCGGACCTCTGCCTCGACGAGTACACCGACCACGGGCACTGCGGCGTCCTCGACGCCGACGGCCGCGTCGACAACGACGCCACGCTGGAGCGGTACGCCGAGATGGCGCAGGTCCAGGCCGACGCCGGCGTCCACGTGGTCGGACCCTCCGGAATGATGGACGGCCAGGTCGGAGTCGTCCGCGACGCCCTGGACACCATCGGCAAGGAGGACGTGGCGATCCTCGCCTACACCGCGAAGTACTCCTCCGCCTTCTACGGCCCCTTCCGCGAGGCCGTCGGCTCCTCCCTCCAGGGCGACCGCAAGACCTACCAGCAGGACCCCGCCAACCTGCGGGAGTCGATGCGGGAGCTCGCCCTCGACCTGGAGGAGGGCGCGGACATGGTGATGGTCAAGCCCGCCGGACCGTACCTGGACGTCCTCGCCAAGGTCGCCGCGGCGGTGGACGTCCCCGTCGCCGCGTACCAGATCAGCGGCGAGTACGCGATGGTCGAGGCCGCCGCCGAGAAGGGCTGGATCGACCGCGACCGGGCGATCTTCGAGACCCTGACCGGCATCCGGCGCGCCGGCGCGAAGATGATCCTCACGTACTGGGCGACCGAGGTCGCGCAGAAGCTGGGGTCGGCTCGCCCCTGAGGGCCGGGCGGCGCACTCTGGAGAGGTACCCGACAGGTACCTCGCTGGAGGTGGTCCTCATGATGAACACGCTTGTCGGATGGCACGTGGAGATGGAGTTCCAGGAGGAGGGCGACCGGACGAGGGCGGCGGCCATGGTCCGGCTCACCGACGGCACCGAGTTCCGGGCCCACGGCACGGCCAACCGGCACCCCTCCGATCCCGACCAACTGCGGGTCGGCGAGGAGATCGCGGGCGCCCGCGCGCTCATGGACCTCGCCTCGCAGCTGCTCCAGAAGGCCCACACGGAGATCGACGAGGTCTCGGGCAGGACCTCGCACAATCTGCGATGACGACGAAGCCCCCGGCACGGGATTCCCGCGCCGGGGGCTTCGCTTCGCTGCTCTCTACGGCTCCGAACCCCCGAGCCTCAGAGGCGCTCGGGCGTCCGGATGCCCAGGAGGGCCATGCCCTGGTGGAGCGTGCGGGCGGTCAGGTCGCAGAGGAAGAGGCGGTTCTCCGCGATCTCCTTCGGCGGCTCCGGCTTGATGACGGGGCACTGGTCGTAGAACGTCGTGTACAGCGACGCCAGCTGGTACAGGTACGCGGCCAGCTTGTGCGGGGCGTACTCCGCGGCGGTCTCGGCGATCACCTCGCCGAACTGGTCCAGGTGCAGACCGAGCGCGCGCTCGGCCGGGGCCAGCTCCAGTTCGGGGTGGGCGAGCGGCGAGCGGTCGCCGGCCTTCCCGAAGATCGACTTGATGCGCGCGTACGCGTACTGGAGGTACACCGAGGTGTCGCCGTTCAGCGAGACCATCTGGTCCAGGTCGAACTTGTAGTCGCGCGCGGCGGACGTCGACAGGTCGGCGTACTTGACCGCGCCGATGCCCACGTACTGGCCGTTCTCGACGATCTCCGACTCGGTCAGGCCCACCTTCTCGGCCTTCTCGCGCACGACGGCCGTGGCGCGGTCCACGGCCTCGTCCAGCAGGTCCACCAGCCGGACCGTCTCGCCCTCACGGGTCTTGAACGGCTTGCCGTCCTTGCCGAGGACCGTGCCGAACGCCAGCTGGACGGCCTTCACGCCGTCGTTCAGCCAGCCCGCCCGGCGGGCCGTCTCGAAGACCATCTTGAAGTGCAGCGACTGACGCGCGTCCACCACGTACACCAGGGACGTCGCCTTCAGGTTCGTCACCCGGTCGCGGATCGCCGACAGGTCCGTCGCCGCATAGCCGAAACCGCCGTCGGACTTCTGGACGATCAGCGGCGTCGGGTTGCCGTCCGGGCCCTTCACGTCGTCGAAGAACACACACAGCGCACCCTCGGAACGGACGGCGACGCCCGACTCCTCCAGCAGGCGGCACGTCTCGTGCAGCATGTCGTTGTAGCCGGACTCACCGACGATGTCCGGGTCGCTGATGTCCATGTCGAGCTTCTCGAAGACCGAGTAGAAGTAGATCTTCGACTCGTCCACGAACCGCTGCCACATGGCCAGCGTCTCCGCGTCGCCCGCCTGGAGGTCGACGACCCGGGCACGCGCCCGCGTCTTGAACTCCTCGTCCGAGTCGAACAGCGCACGCGAGGCCTTGTAGAGCCGGTTCAGGTTCGACATGGCCTCCTCACCGGAGACGTCGGCACCCTCGACCTTGTGGTCCAGCTCGTGCGGGTGCTCGATCAGGAACTGGATGAGCATGCCGAACTGCGTGCCCCAGTCACCGATGTGGTGACGACGGACCACCGTCTCGCCCGTGAACTCCAGGATCTCCACCATCGCGGCGCCGATCACGGCGGACCGCAGGTGACCGACGTGCATCTCCTTCGCCACGTTCGGCTGGGCGTAGTCGATCACCGTCGTGCCCGCCGACTCGTTGAACGGCACGCCGAGACGCGCGTCCGCGGCACGGGCCGCGAGCGTGTCGATGATCGCCGAGTCCGTCACCGTGATGTTCAGGAAGCCGGGGCCCGAGACCTCGATCTCCTTCAGCACGTCGTTCGCCGGGATCGCGTCGACGACCTTCGTCGCCAGCTCACGCGGATTGCCCTTGAGCTGCTTCGCCAGCGCCAGGATGCCGTTGGCCTGGAAATCGGCCCGGTCGCTTCGTCGCAGCAGCGGGTCGGCGGACGCGGCCTCCGGCAGAGCTGCCGAGAGTCCGTCCGCGAGGCGCTGCTGCACGGTCGAAGCGAGGGAAGGGACCGAGGCCATGAGCTTCCGTTCCTGTTGAGTTCGTCAGGTCTATTTCGCTTGTCAAGTGTCCCATGGGAGAGCAACGTGTTTTCTCCGCCTGTGGACAACCACGGAGTGCGTGCTTCCGTCTGGGAGAATGGCTCACGTAGGGCTGTACCGCAGCGAGGCCATCCAGCAGGACCCCTCAGGAAGAAGGACGTACCGACCGTGGCTCAGAGCAGCACCGAGACCGACTGGGTCTCCCGTTTCGCGGACGAGGTCATCGCCGAGTCGGAGCGACGTGCGCCTGGCAAACCGGTCGTCGTCGCCTCCGGCCTCTCCCCGTCCGGCCCGATCCACCTGGGCAACCTCCGCGAGGTCATGACCCCGCACCTGGTCGCCGACGAGATCCGCCGCCGCGGGTACGAGGTCAGGCACCTCATCTCCTGGGACGACTACGACCGCTACCGCAAGGTGCCCAACGGCATCGAGGGCATCGACGCGTCCTGGGCCGAGCACATCGGCAAGCCGCTGACCTCCGTCCCGGCCCCGGCCGGCTCGCCCCACCCCAACTGGGCCGAGCACTTCAAGGCCGCCATGGTCGAGTCGCTGGCCGAGCTCGGCGTCGAGTACGACCCGATCAGCCAGACCGAGCAGTACACCGCCGGCGCCTACCGCGAGCAGATCCTGCACGCCATGAAGCACCGCGGCGACATCGACGCCATCCTCGACCAGTACCGGACGAAGAAGGCACCGAAGAAGCAGTCGCAGAAGCCCCTCGACGAAGCCGAGCTGGAGGCCGAGGAAGGCTCCGGCGCGGCCGCCGAGGACGACGGCTCCGGCGGCGCCTCCGGCTACTTCCCGTACAAGCCCTACTGCGGCCGCTGCGAGAAGGACCTCACCACCGTCACGTCCTACGACGACGAGACGACCGAGCTCGCCTACACCTGCACGAACTGCGACTTCGCCGAGACCGTGAAGCTCAGCGAGTTCAACCGCGGCAAGCTGGTCTGGAAGGTCGACTGGCCCATGCGCTGGGCCTACGAGGGCGTCATCTTCGAGCCCTCCGGCGTCGACCACTCCTCGCCCGGCTCCTCCTTCGTCGTCGGCGGCCAGATCGTCCGCGAGATCTTCGACGGCGTCCAGCCCATCGGCCCCATGTACGCCTTC
This sequence comes from Streptomyces sp. NPDC042346, assembly GCF_055581845.1. NCBI lineage: Bacteria > Bacillati > Actinomycetota > Actinomycetes > Kitasatosporales > Streptomycetaceae > Streptomyces > Streptomyces sp. NPDC042346. The sequence continues at coordinate 20,748 of NZ_JBVJEH010000010.1, forward strand.
GTCGGCATCAGCGGCATGGCCAAGATGTCCTCCTCCCGCGGCGGCGTGCCGACCGCGGCCGACGCACTGAAGATCATGGAAGCGCCGCTGCTGCGCTGGCTGTACGCCCGCCGCAAGCCGAACCAGTCCTTCAAGATCGCCTTCGACCAGGAGATCCAGCGGCTCTACGACGAGTGGGACAAGCTGGAGGCCAAGGTCGCCGACGGCTCCGTCCTGCCCGCCGACGCCGCCGCCCACACCCGCGCGGCCCGCACCGCCGCCGGCGAGCTGCCCCGGACGCCGCGCCCCCTGCCGTACCGCACGCTCGCCTCGGTCATGGACATCACGGCCGGCCACGACGAGCAGACCCTGCGGATCCTGACCGAGCTCGACCCGGAGAACCCGGTCACCTCCCTCGACGAGGTCCGGCCGCGCCTCGACCGCGCCGAGAACTGGATCACCAACCAGGTCCCGGCCGACCAGCGCACCATCGTCCGCGACGAGCCCGACACCGAGCTCCTCGGCACCCTCGACGACGAGGGCCGCGAGTCGCTGCGCCTCCTCCTGGAAGGCCTGGACACCCACTGGTCGCTCGACGGGCTCACCACGCTCGTCTACGGCGTCCCGAAGATCCAGGCCGGGCTCGACCCCGAGGCCAAGCCCACGCCCGAGCTGAAGCTGGCCCAGCGCGCCTTCTTCGCCCTGCTCTACAAGCTCCTCGTCAGCCGCGAGACCGGACCGCGCCTGCCCACGCTGCTCCTCGCGGTGGGGGCGGAGCGGGTGAGGAAGCTGCTCGGCGCGTGAGCGTGAGCGTGTGAGCACGTGAGCACGTGAGCACGCGAAAGGGCCGCCACCCGGATCCGGGTGGCGGCCCTTTCACATCGACCTACGGGGTGTCGACGTCGGCCCTCGCCTGCTGCACCCGCTCCTGCGCCCGCGGGATCGTCTGCCGCAGCAGCTCGATGTCGGTCGCGGGGTACTCCTGGAGGCCGTACTGCTCGGCCACCAGCTGCGCCAGCTCGTCCTCGTCGGGGAGACGCTCGTGCTCGAGCACGTACGCCCCCAAGACCTTGTAGACGACATCCTCGAACTCGTCGGCCTGCGGCTCCTGCCGCTCGACGTACTCCGGATACTCGACGAACTGCTCGGGGCCCGGCGCGGGAACGTCCTCGGGACCCTGCGGCACCGGGACCGGCGTCGGCTCCAGACCCTCCACGATCCGAGGGTTGTACGTACCCTCGTACGACTCCGGGGAGACCTGCTGCGCGGCGAACCACTGGCTCTCGTGGCTCGACTCACCCGGCGCACCCGGCTCACCCGGTGCGCCGACCTGACCCGGCTGACCCGGCTGACCGGCCTGCCCCGGCGCGCCCTGGGGGAGCTGGGGCTGCTGGAGCTGTTGCGGCTGGGGGAGCTGCTGGGGCACGGACGCCCCGACCGCCACCGGCTGCGCCGCCTGCTGCACCTGCGGAGGCAGCACCGCCGGTTCGATACCCGCCGCCGCCAGGCCGGCCGCCGCCGTCTCCGCCAGCGGCACCCCGTACCGCGCCAGCCGCAGCGGCATCAGCGCCTCCACCGGGGCCTTGCGCCGCCAGCTACGGCCGTAACGGGCCTGCAGCCGCGCCTGGTAGATCAAGCGCTCCTGCTCCAACTTGATGACCTGCTCGTACGAGCGGAGCTCCCAGAGCTTCATCCGGCGCCACAACCGGAACGTCGGCACCGGAGACAGCAGCCAGCGCGTGAGCCGGACACCCTCCATGTGCTTGTCCGCCGTGATGTCCGCGATGCGGCCCACCGCGTGCCGCGCGGCCTCCACGGCCACCACGAACAGGATCGGGATCACCGCGTGCATCCCGACGCCCAGCGGGTCCGGCCAGGCGGCCGCGCCGTTGAACGCGATCGTCGCCGCCGTCAGCACCCAGGCGGTCTGGCGCAGCAGCGGGAACGGGATCCGCAGCCACGTCAGCAGCAGGTCGAGCGCGAGCAGGACACAGATGCCCGCGTCGATGCCGATCGGGAAGAAGTACGAGAAGGTGCCGAAGCCCTTGTCCATCGCGAGCTCGCGGACCGCGGCGTACGAACCCGCGAAACCGATCCCCGCGATGATCAGCGCACCGCCGATGACGAGGCCGATGAGTATTCGGTGTGTGCGTGTCAGCTGCATCGCGGCCACCCGCGATCCCCTCCCCGTCAAACGACATCTCGCGCGCACAGAGTGGCACATGCACACGGAGCCCGGCCCTCGGGGGAGGGACGGGCTCCGCGCGGACGTGGCGGTCTGCGCTGGTTTGTGACTACTTGTTGGCTACCCGTCGGCTGCTTGCCGGCTACTTGTTGGCTGCCGCGACGGCGGCCACGGCCTCCTTGGCCGCCTTCACCGCGCCGTCCATGACCTTCTTGTCGGACGGGGCGTCGGCACCCGCGTAACCGGCGCCGTTGTACGAGAGCAGGACCAGGACGTTGCCCGTACGCGCGACCACGGAGGCGTAGACGAAGTCCTCGTCCGTCTTGCGCAGCTTGTACGCGACGGCCTTCGCCTCGTCGCCGATGCCCGAGGCCGTCGTGGTGCGGAGGTTCTTCGCGCCGGACGTCTCCTGGATCTTCGCGAGCTCCTTCGTCAGGTTCTCCCGCGCCCGCTCCTCGCCGCTGCCGAGCGAGACGTCCGACTCGTACCGGTAGAACGACACGTCGAGCCAGCGGTACTGCGAACCGTCCACGCCGTTGTCGTCGAGACCGTTCCACGAGCAGCCACCACGGCTGGCCAGGTCACTGGAGGCGGCCGGCGTGCCCTTCTTGCTCTTCGCCTTGGGCACCAGGGACGCGGTCGTCTTGGCGGAGATCGCCTTGCAGACCTCGGGCAGCTTCGCGAACTTCGCCGGCGCGACCGTCGGCGTCGGCGAGGGCTTCGGAGCGGCGGAGGCCGACGCCGACGCCGACGTCTTGTCCTGCGTCCCCTTCTTGCCGGAGTCGCCACTGTCGCCGGAGTCCGACGAGCAGCCGGCGACGACGAGCATCACCGGGACGGCTGCGCAGGCGAGTATGCGGGGGAGTCGCGGGGCTGATCGCTGCATGGTTCCTTCAGTCGCTTGTCGTACGGTCCGGCCGGCCGGTCGGCGGCCACGGCCATCGGGCGGCCACGGGTACGCCGACACGTTACGTGGTCGCCGTCCGCTCACGGATCGTCCGCGAACGGCTACTCCTCCAGGCGCTCGGCGAGCGTCCGGGCCAGGTTCCGGGCCCTGTCCTGCAGTTCCTTGCTGTCGGGAGCCTCCACGGAACCGGTGGTCTGCTCCCGGTAGGAGACCGTCACGATGACGTTGGATGTGCGGAACACCACGCTGACGGCACGCTGGTGGCCGTTCGCCGTGACGGTGGTCAGGGCGTCGTCGACGTACGCGATGTCGCCGAGACCGTCGAGGACGCGGGGCTCCAGGCCGGTGGAGGTGGAGGTGGGCCCGGTGGACGGCGTGCCGCCCGAAGGCGCTCCCGTGGCGGGCGCTCCCGACGTCGGATCCGCGGGGCCGGTGGCGGTGCGGCCGTCGGCGGGCGGGGTCTTGCTCGGCGGCGCGGTGGTGTCCGTGGTGTCCGCGGTGTCCGCGGTGTCCGTGTTGGTCGTGGTGCTCTTGGGGTCGGCGGTGCCGGTGGCCGTGGCCGTGGCCGTGTCGGTGGGGGTGGGCGAGGCCGTGGGGGGCACCGGGATGCCCGCCGCGAGCTGCTTGCGGAGGTACACCTCCTGCGCCCGGGCGTCGTCGCTGACGGCGGGGTCGTACGACACGACCCGCTCGATGTCGAGGACGAGCCGGTGGGAGACCTCGGGGCTGTCGGCCTTCCACGTGCAGCCGACGCGCCGGTCGGTGTCGTACGTGACGGCCGCGGCGCCGCGGTACGCCTTGGCGCGCTCGGGGTCGGCCAGGGCGGTGGCGCCCGGGAGCAGCTCCTTCAGCATGGCCTGCGAGACGGAGCCGCAGGGCTCGAAGAGGGTGCGGTAGCGGCCCGGTGGTGCGACGGGCGTGACGGGGCCGGCCTTGGCGTCGACGGCGATGTCGTCCGTCGTGGTGCCGGCCGAGCATCCCGTGAGGCCTAGCCCGAGGCCCAGTCCGAGGACGCTGGTGAGGACGGCGGCGGTACGTGCCGTGGACCCGGTTCGGCCGGGGGCGTACCTCTTTCGCTGCACGGTCCCAGGCTCCCTTCTCCCGAAGTCTTTCCCGAAAACTGTTTGCCGCGCGAACCCGGCCGGTGGACACAATGTCTATCGCACACGCAGCTGTTGATGCCGGTCCGCTGTCACCTGTACGGGCTTTGGCTCCGGTTTTTGCGTTATCAGACTTTTCGGGGGAATTGAGGAAGTATGTCGTACGTAGAGGTACCGGGGGCGAAAGTACCCATCCGGATGTGGACCGATCCTTCCACGGTGGACGACGGCGCCATGCAGCAGCTGCGGAACACGGCGACGCTGCCGTGGATCAAGGGCCTGGTCGTGATGCCGGACGTGCACTACGGCAAGGGCGCGACGGTCGGTTCGGTGATCGCGATGCAGGGGGCGGTGTGTCCGGCGGCGGTCGGTGTCGACATCGGCTGCGGGATGTCGGCGGTCAAGTCCTCGCTGACGGCGAACGACCTGCCGGGTGATCTGTCACGACTGCGGTCGAAGATCGAGCAGGCGATCCCGGTGGGCCGCGGCCTGCACCGGGAGGCGGTGGACCCGGGGCGGCTGTACCAGTTCCCCACGGCGGGGTGGGACGACTTCTGGTCGCGGTTCGACGGGATCGCTGAATCGGTCAAGTTCCGTCGTGAACGTGCAGGACAGCAGATGGGAACGCTCGGCTCCGGAAATCATATGATCGAGGTCTGTCTCGATGAGTCGGGTTCGGTCTGGCTGATGCTGCACTCCGGCTCGCGCAACGTTGGCAAGGAGCTGGCCGAGCACCACATCGGCGTGGCCCAGAAGTTGCCGCACAACCAGGGCCTGGTCGACCGCGACCTGGCCGTGTTCGTCTCGGACACCCCGCAGATGGCGGACTACCGCAATGATCTGTACTGGGCTCAGGAGTACGCCAAGTACAACCGCGCGCTCATGATGGCGCTCCTGAAGGAAGTGATCCGCAAGGAGTTCCGGAAGGCCAAGGTGACCTTCGAGACCGAGATCTCCTGCCACCACAACTACGTGGCGGAGGAGCAGTACGAGGGTATGGACCTGCTGGTTACACGGAAGGGCGCGATCCGGGCCGGCCGTGGCGACTTCGGGATCATCCCCGGGTCGATGGGCACCAGCTCGTACATCGTGAAGGGGCTCGGCAACGAGAAGGCCTTCAACTCGGCCTCGCACGGCGCGGGACGCAGGATGAGCCGGAGCGCGGCGAAGCGGCGCTTCACGGTGCGGGACCTGGAGGAGCAGACGCGGGGCGTGGAGTGCCGTAAGGACTCCGGCGTCGTGGACGAGATCCCGGGCGCGTACAAGCCGATCGAGAAGGTGATCGACCAGCAGCGGGACTTGGTGGAGGTCGTCGCCAAGTTGAAGCAGGTCATCTGCGTGAAGGGCTGAATGTGAGCAGCAGTCGACCCCGGCACCATGTGTCAGGGTCGATTGTTTGTGGCCTACAGGCCGTATGGAGTCGTTGACGGACCGGTGCCGTTCACCAGGCGCCAGCGACGGACCTTGCAGCTGCTTTGGGACCGGCCCAGTTCTGCGGCCGCTTGGGAAAGAGTGGGCGCGGTGAGCAGGATGCGGTCGGCTTCGGCCGTCCAGGGCTTCCGGGGAGGCCGAACCTTCATCCCGGGTGGGCGTACCCAGGAGGCAAGGGCCGCGGCGGCGCTCCTCTTGCGTTCCAGGGCGAGGCAGCCGGGGGAGTAGAGGTGCTCGGCCAGCTGGATGGCCGCCTCCTTCGTGTACAGGATGTTGTAGACCCCGTCACGGGTGTTTCGCTTGATCCGGCGTTCTGCGCCGGTGACCTTCTTCGCGTAGTGGCACAGGTAGGCGCCGACAGCGGTGCTGGATGTGGTGAGCGAGACGAACGGGAGGCCTTGGCCCGTGAAGCCGACCGACCCGTCTGCGTCGATGACGCCGCGGAGGTAGTCCCGACGGGAGAAGGGCACGCGGGGCGGGGTGATCTTCTTGGACTTCTTGCCGTAGGGCAGGCCGAGCTGGTTGAGCGTGGTGCGTGCTTCCAGCGCGCACAGGGTCCAGGTCGCCGAGTGGTGGCTCTCCGAGAAGTTCGTCGAACGAGTGCGCTCGGTGATGCTGGTGTTGTACGGGGTCAGGTCCTGGAACTCGCGGAGGATCTGGATGTCCCGTGCATTGAGTTCGACGGTGAGGGATCCCCTCAGGCGCGTTCCTGCTGCCATGTGCCCGTCTGCCTGGAGGAAGCCGAACATGTAGGCGTAGTTGGGGTCTTCGAGGTCCATGAAGGACCGCGGTGCTGCGGGCGTGAGGGCGCTCATGTCGAAGAGCGCGGGCGCGCTAGGGTCCTGTTCAGCCATGGGAAGTGTTGCCTTCCTGATGGTGAGGCCCTCGGCCGGGACGGGAATCCCGGTCGAGGGCCGTTCTGTATGGAGTTGTCTTCGACGTTAGGCCTGGTCTTCGGGGGTCGTGCCGGTGATCGAGTGGGTTCACTCGATCGGGGGGTTACAGCTCGCGGTGGACCTTGGTGTTGGAGGCCTGGGCTCGGGGGCGGACGACCAGGAGGTCGATGTTGACGTGCGGGGGGCGGGTGCAGGCCCAGGTGATGGTGTCGGCCACGTCGTCCGCGGTCAGGGGTTCGGCCACGCCCGCGTAGACCTTGGCCGCCTTGTCGGTGTCGCCGCGGAAGCGGGTCGTGGCGAACTCGTCAGTCTTGACCATGCCGGGGGCGATCTCGATGACGCGGACCGGGGTGCCGACGATTTCCAGGCGGAGGGTCTCGGCGAGGACGCGGGCGCCGTTCTTGGCGGCGACGTAGCCGGCGCCGCCCTCGTAGGTGGAGTGGCCCGCGGTGGAGGAGAGGACGACGACCGTGCCGTCGCCGCTCGCGGTGAGGGCGGGGAGCAGGGCCTGGGTCATGTGGAGGGTGCCGAGGACGTTGACCTCGTACATCTGGCGCCAGTCGTCGGGGTCGCCGGTGGCGACGGAGTCGGCGCCGAGGGCGCCGCCGGCGTTGTTGACGAGGACCGCGAGGGTGCGGAAGGCGGAGGCGAACTCGTCGACGGCGGCGCGGTCGGTGACGTCGAGGGCGTAGGCGGTGGCCTGGTGGCCGGCGTCGTTGATCTCGGCGGCGAGGGTCTCGATGCGGTCCTTGCGGCGGGCGGTGAGCACGACGCGGTAGCCGGCGGCGGCGAGCTGCTTGGCCGTGGCGGCGCCGATTCCGCCGCTCGCTCCGGTGATGACGGCGATGGGGGTCCCGGGGGCGGTCATGGCGTGCTCCTCGCGCAGGTGGTCGATTACGTGCATCGCCCGGTCAGGATAGGTGGGGGTGCCGATCGGTGGCCGCGTGGGTGGCTGCGTGGATGTCCGGGGAGTGGTCCGGGACACGCTGACTGACTGGGTGTCAGGTTGTTGAGTGCTATTTAGGTATTTTGTGCTTATGCGTGGAATGCGGATGGCTGTGCTCGGGGTCGTGCTCGCGGTCTCGGTGGTGATGGGTACGGGGACGGGTGCGAGTGCCCGTGTCGTGGGGCCCGAGGCGGATCTTGCTCATCATGGGCATGTCTCCCTGTGGGACGGGCGGGTCGGTGTCTGGCTGGTCAGCGAGAACCACGGACCCTCCGATCTCTCCCAGGCGACGGTCCGGCTCGCCTTCTCCGAGCCGATGGCGGGGGGTCACGAGCTGCCGCCGGCCTGTCTGTGGAGCAGTGACCGCGTGGTGTCCTGCCGGACGGGTGAGCTCCGGGCCGCCGGGGGCGTCGGTGAGCTGGCGCTCGACCTGCGGACCGCGGGTCTCCCGGACGAGCTGATGGTGGAGATCACCACGGCCTGGCGGGACGGGGCCGCGGTCGACCGGAATCCGGGGAACGACCGGCATCGGGTTCTGGTGCTCGCCACCGGGGATCCGTACGTCTTCTGATCAGCGGGTCGTCCAGTGGACGTAGCCGTCGGGGCGGATCAGTACCGCCTCGCGCCGGGATCGGTCCGGCCAGGTGGCCCGTATCAGCCGCTCGGGGGCGAACGGGGCCGTCGGCGGCAGGGCGGGGGTCGTGCCCTCCGGGGCGATCAGGACGAACTCGCCCGCGCGCAGCAGCTCGTGGAGCCGGCCCTCGCGCAGGTGTAGGTCGGGTGCGCGGCGGCCTGCCGGGCGGCGGGAGCCCGTCGGCGGGGCGTAGGCGATGCCGAGTCCGCTGATCATGCCCAGGGCTCGGGCGGAGGCGGGGGCGACCGTGTTCAGGAAGCGGGCGGCGGTGGCGCGGGCGGCTCGGGTGAGGGGCGTGCGGGCCATCGCGAGGCGCACGATCGCCCCGCTGCTGCGCAGCACCATGGCGCCGACCGGATACCGCTCGGACTCGTAGCTGTCGAGGAGTGCCTCGGGGTCGGGGGCTTCGCCGCGCAGGACGGCGGTGAGCTTCCAGGAGAGGTTGGCGGCGTCCTGGAGGCCGGTGTTCATGCCTTGCCCGCCGGCGGGGGAGTGGACGTGGGCGGCGTCTCCGGCGAGGAGGGCGCGGCCCACGCGGTACGCCGGGGCCTGGCGCTCGTCGCTGTGGAAGCGGGAGATCCAGCGGGCGTCGTGCATGCCGTAGTCGGTGCCGAAGGCGGTGCGGGTGATCTCGCGGACCTCGTCGAGGTCGACGGGCTCGCTGTCGGGGACCTGGCGGGTGCGGCTCCAGCCCATGGCGCGGTACCAGCCGTCGCCGAAGGGGGCGAGGAAGGCGAAGGTGTCTCCGGAGCTTCGGACGGTGAGCAGTTCGGCGGGCTCCTCGGCGAGGCGGACGTCGGCGAGGACGAGGGAGCGGATCACGGAGCCGCCGGGGAAGGGGAGGCCCAGGGCGGAGCGCACGGTGCTGCGGTGGCCGTCCGTGCCGACCAGGTGGAGGGCGCTGAGGGTGCGGGGGGTGCCGTCGGGGTCGGTGAGCTCGGCGGTGACCGTGTCGCTGTTCTGGTGCAGGCCGCGGAGCGTCGTCCCGTACCGGAAGGTGACGCCCGCTGCGGCGGCCCGGCGCTCCAGGAGTCGTTCGACTTCGTACTGCGGGGTGATGAGCAGGTGGTTGAAGCGGCTGGGCAGGCGGGTGAGGTCCATTTCGAGGGCGCCGAAGAGGCTCATCCGGGTGAGGGTCGTGCCGGTGGCGAGGAGTTCGTCGGCGAGGCCGCGGGCGTCGAGCTGTTCCAGGGTGCGGGCGTGGACAGTGAAGGCCCGGGTCATGTTGCCGAGGCCGTGCGGGCGGCGCTCGACGAGGGTGACGCGGCTGCCGGCGGTGGCGAGGTCGCCGGCGAGGAGCAGGCCGGTGGGTCCGGCGCCGATAACGAGTACGTCCGTGTCCGTGGTGCTCATGGCTGCCTCCAGGGTGCCCACGACCGTTTGCCAACAGGTGTTGGTCAACGCTTGTTGGCAAATGTAGGCCGCTCGTGATGGTGTGTCAACGCTTGTTGGCCTACAGTTGTTGATATGACTGCAGTACGCCGTTCCGACGCCACCCGGGCCGCGATCCTGGAGGCCGCCCGCGAGCGGTTCGCCTCCGATGGATACGAGCGCGCCACCATCCGGTCCATCGCCCGCGACGCCGGGATCGACCCGTCGATGGTCATGCGCTACTACGGCAACAAGGAGGGGCTGTTCGCCGCCGCCTCGGAGTTCGAGCTGCGGCTGCCCGAGCTCGGCGCCCTGCCTTCGCAGCACGTCGGGGCGGTCCTGGTCACCCACTTCCTCGACCGCTGGGAGCGGGACGAAGTCCTGACCGGGCTGCTGAGAGTGGGGGTCACCAACGCCGCCGGAGCCGAGCGCATGCAGGCGATCTTCGCCGAGCAGCTCGGCCCCGTCACCCTCGGCGTCTGCCCCGACCCCGCGGACGCTCCGCGCCGGGCCGCGCTCGCCGCGTCCCAGATCCTCGGCATGGCGCTCGTCCGCTACGTGCTGCGTCTCCCGCCGGCCGTCGAGATGTCCCGCGAGGAGGTCGTCGCCTGGCTGGGTCCGACCGTGCAGCGCTATCTGACCGCCGAGGCGCCCTGAGGCGCGGAAGCGGAGCCCGCGGGCCGGTGGCTGGTTCGTACAATTTCTGCATGCCGCAGAAGAGTTCCGCCCGGCGCGACGCGCTGATGACCGAGCTGTACGGGGAGGCCCGCCGCTACATGGCCTCCTACGCCCTGTTCAACCAGGCCGTCGCCGACCATCTGCGGCTCCACCCGACCGATGTGCAGTGTCTGAACCTGCTCAGCCTGGAGGAGGGGCCGGTGACCACCGGCCGGGTGGCCGAGCTGACCGGGCTCACCACGGGCTCCGCGACCCGGCTCGTCGACCGGCTGGAGCGGGCCGGGTACGTGACGCGCGAGCGGGACACCGAGGACCGCCGTCGTGTCCTGGTGGCGCTCGTGCCCGGGCGGATGGCCGAGCTCGCCGCTCTGTGGCGCAAGCTCAACGGGACCTGGGGCACGATGTTCGACGTCTACAGCGACGCCGAGGTCGCCCTGCTCATCGCCCATATGCGGCGCACCGTCGAGGTCAGCGCCGCACAGGTCGAGCGGCTGCGCGGCGGCGAGTTCGGCTGACCGGGCCGGCCTGGCCGGCCCGGCCGGGCGGCCCTCAGCGGGCGGGCGCGCCGCCGAACTCGCGGACCGCTTCGGAGACGATCGCCTCCAGGCGGGCGTGGTGGGCGCCGCGCCAGTAGACCCGGCCGCACTCCACGCACTCCGCGAAGACGTCGTAGGTCTTCTCCGTGCCCTGCTCCAGCCGCTCGCGGACCGCGTCCTTGTCGGTGTCGGACAGCTGTCCGTTGCACGCCGTGCAGCGGGTCCAGGGCGTCAGTGGCGGCGCGAACCGCTCCAGTACGTCGCGGAGCTGGTCCTCCGGCCGGTCGCTGTACACATAGGCGCCTGCCCACAGCTCCCGGCGGCGCAGCAGGCCGCGGTCGCGCGAGAGCATGACCCGCCGCTCGCGCGCGGAGAGCGCGGCCAGGGCGGCGTCGCCGATGTCCTCGCTCTCGTACGCCGCGTCCACGCCGAGCAGGCGCAGCCGGCGGGCCAGCGTGCCGAGGTGCACGTCGAGCAGGAACCGGAGCGGCGCGCCCGGCACCGGCTGGGGGCGGGCGACGTCCTCCACCTCGACCGTCTCGCCCGCGGCCGGGACGTGTGAGTGGTCCACGGGCCGGCCGTCGACGAGGAGCCGTCCCGCCTCGGTGAGCGGCACGCCGAGCGACTCCACCACGTGCCCGAGGGAGGAGGTGCCGTCGGTGGCCACGGGGGTGTGTCCCGAGCGTCGCTCCGCCGAGACGAAGATCCGCAGGCCGGGGGCGAATCTGATGTTGATCTCCGGTCCGTTCACGGGGACAGGATGGCACCGGGGGTCGGGCGGGGGCCAGGAGGATTCGCCCCGAGGGGAGGGGGGGGCCGGTTTCCGGAGGGGGCTGTCAGGGGCGGAAGGCGTCGGCGTGGTCGGTGACCCAGGCGGCGAAGGTGCGGGCGGGGTGGCCCGTCAGTTCCTCGACGGTGCGGGTCAGGGGCGTCGGCCGGCCGTCGTGCGCGGCCCAGTAGGAGAGCAGGGCGTCCGCGAAGGCTTCCGGTATGAAGCCGGCGACCGACTCCTTCCACTCCTTAGGCGTGGGCACGGTGTGGGGCGCCGGCCGGCCCGTCACCTCGGCCAGGATCGCGAGCTGCTCGGTGAAGTCCAGTGACTCGGGGCCCGTCAGGACGTAGGAGGAGCCTCGCAGCCGGGGCTCGGTGAGGACCGCGAGGGCGGCCTCGGCGATGTCGCGCTCATGGATCGGGTCCCCGTACGCGTGCGGATACGGCAGGGCCGGCGCGCGGCCGTCCCGGAGCGCCCACGACCACTGCAGGGCGTTGGAGGCGAAGGCGCCCGGCCGCAGGTGCGTGGCCTCGAAGGCTCCGGTGTCGGCGACGGCGGACAGGGCGCGCTCGGCGGTGAGGTGGGAGGCGGCGATCGCATTCTCCGCGGCGTCCGGGGCGAGGACGGAGCTGGAGGAGAGGAGTACGACGTGCTCGACGCCGGCGGTCCGGGCCCGGTCGGCGAAGGTGTCGGCGTGGGCGGCCTCGGCGTACAGGAAGACGGCGTCGACGCCGGTCAGGGCGGTGTCGAAGGTGCTCGGGTCGGTGAGATCGCAGCGCACGGTGTCGACCCCGGGCGGTGGGGAGAGGTCGGCGGGGTTCTTGGAGGCGGCTGTGACCTTGACGCCCGCGGCGTCGAGCAGGCCGATCAGGGTGGAGGCGACGCGGCCGCGGCTGCCGGTGACGAGAACGGTCATGGGGTGTCCTTCCGGAGGGAGATGGATCGCAAGACGATTGCTTGCGTGATTCATTGCGTAGAGAAGAATCTGCGTGACGCAGATAAATATCCGTGAGAGTGCCTCGTCCGTCAACCCTGAAAAACCCTGGGGTACCGTCCCGGCATGAAGATCATCGACCTGGAGCCGGGCGATCCCCGGCTGGAGACCGACCTCCTGCCGGTTCTCTCCGAACTCCGCCCCCACCTCACCCCGGAGCTCTTCCGCGAGGTGTACGAGGCCGGGCACCCGCAGGGGCTGAGGTTCAGCGCCGCCTACACCGACGCCGGGCGCTGCGTCGGCGCCGCCGGCTGGCGGATCGTCGACAACACCAGCTCCCTGCGCCAGCTCTACGTCGACGACCTGGTGACCGCCGCCGCCGACCGCTCCACCGGCGTCGGCCACGCGCTCATCGCCTACCTGGAGGGCCACGCCCGCGCGGCCGGCTGCCACGAGCTCAACCTCGACTCCGGCACCCACCGCACCGGAGCCCACCGCTTCTACCTGCGCGAGCGCTTCGACATCGTCGCCTTCCACTTCACCCGGTCGCTGACCGCGCAGGAAGACGCCTCCTAGCCGGCAGCTGGTCCCGGGGCGGGGCGCAGGTCGAGCCGCCAGTCGTTGCAGAGCATCGGACGGCCCGGCGGGTACTCGAAGTCGCGCTCCCCGAGCAGCTCGAAACCCGCCTTGCGGCACACCGCGTTCGACGCGGTGTTGTCCGCCGACGGGAACGCGTGCAGATGGCGGCGGAGGCTCGCGGCCCGGGCCTCCGCCGCCACCGCGCGCGTGGCGGCCGTCGCGACGCCCCGGCCCTGGAAGCCGGGCAGCACGGTCCACCCCGTCTCGTACACCGCCTCGCCGTCCCAGGTCTGCGCCCAGAAACCGATGCTGCCCACGACCACGTCCTCCGGCAGCAGCCGGATCCGGAACATCCGCCCCGCGCCCGTGTCGTCGGCGCTCAGCGCCACGTACCGCCGGTGGCGGCCGGCGAGCTGTTCCTCCGTCTCCGGGCCGCCGAGGTGCTCCATCAGCTCCGGTGCGTTCAGCGCGCGCAGCAGCCCCGCGTCCTCTTCGGACCAGGGCTCCAGGCGTACGGGAGAGGTGTCGTCGTCCATGGTCCGTACGGTAGGTCAGGGCACTGACACTCCGCGGGCGTACGCCGTCGGCGGCACCCCGATCGTCGCCGTGAAGTCCCGTACGAGATGGGCCTGGTCGCTGTAGCCGAGCTCGGCCGCGAGCCGGGCCCAGTCGGGGACGACCGCCGTCCCGGCGGACTCGGCGCGCTCCAGGGCCTCGTGGATGCGGTAGCGCAGGATGACCCACTTCGGCCCGACGCCGACGCAGGTGGCGAAGAGGCGCTGGAGCGAGCGGGCCGACAGGCCGGAAGCGGCGGCCAGCCCGGACACCCTGCGGAGCCCGCGGTCCGCGCGGATCAGGTCCACGAGCTCCATGGCCTGTTCGGCGGCCGGGTCGGGCGCCGGGCCGTGCGCCAGGAGGAAGGCGTCGAGCGCCGCCACGCGCGCGTGGTCGCCGTCGGGGGAGAGGACCGCGGACAGCGGGTCGGGACTCCCGTCCTCGCCACCCTCCGGGAACACCTCGGTGAGGGGAATCCGGCGGCCCGTCCACGTCGAGACCGGCCACGCGGGCGCGAACGGCCGGAAGCCGCCGGGCCGGAACTGCACCCCGCAGACCCGGCCCACGCCGGTCAGCTTCTGCGTGAACAGGCCGAGCCCGATCCCGGAGACCTCGGCGGAGATGTCGGCGGACGGATGGGCCCCGTCGGGGGAGCCGTCGAGCGGGGCGTACCGCTGGAAGACGACGTTCACCGACGGGTGCGGGACGACATGGCTCGCGTACGGCTCCGTCAGCTCCCAGTCGATCAGCCAGTAGTGCTCCAGGTAGGGCCGCAGCTCCGGCGCCGGCGTGTGGCGGCGGAAGCGGACGCGGGCGAGCAGCTCGGCGGGGTCGACGATGCCCCGGGTGTCCCGGCGCGGGGCGGAGGCGGCGGAACCGGAGGAATCGACGGACATGATCCGCATGCTAGGGGCCGTCGGCGGCGGCTCGGGGTCTTCCTTAGGGGATCTTTCGGGGGCGGGGGCCGGCCTCGGCGCGTTTCTTCAAGACCGGGGCGGGCAGATTCTCTAGCGTCGACGCATGACCTACGACGCCCCGCCCCGCATCGGCGATCTGCTTCGCACCGCCGCCGCCCACGCCGCTCCCGTGGTCGGTGGCACCACCGACGCATCGCTCGGCGCGCCCACGCCCTGCGCCGCGTACGACGTGCGTGCCCTGCTCAACCACCTCTTCGCCGTCGTCGTGAACTTCCAGGCCCTCGCGGCCAAGGAGGGGGCCGACTTCACCGAGACCCCGGACCGGCTCGCGGAGGACGGCTGGCGCGAGCGGTTCTCGGTGGAGACCGGGAAGCTCGTCACCGCCTGGTCGGCGCCCGGCGCGGAGGAGGGGACCTCCGGGGCCATGGGGCTGCCCGCGCGGACGGTCGGCTCGATGGTCCTGCTCGATCTGACCGTGCACGCATGGGACCTGGCCCGTGCCACCGGACGCGGCTTCGAACCGGATCCGGCCGTGGTGGCCGGCCTTGTGGAGGAGGTGGAGCGGATGGCGCCGATGGCCCGGAAGATGAACGTCTTCGGGGAGGGCGTCGACCTGCCCGCGGGGGCGACGGCGTTCGAGCAGCTCCTCGCGGCGACGGGGCGCGACCCGCGCGCCTGGGCGGCCTGAGGTCGCGTGCCTGGGGGCGCGAGCGTGAGGTCACGAGCCTGAGGTCACGAGCCTGAGGTCACGAGCCCGAAGTCGCGAGCCTGGGGGGCGCGAGCCCGAAGTCGCGAGCGTGAGGTCATGAGCGTGCCACAGCGAGCCTGGGGTCACGAGCGTGCCGCCGCGAGTGTGCCGGGCGCGGCTCAGCGCAGGCGGCCCGGGGCGCCCAGGGAGAGGCGGGAGACGACCTGGCCGAAGGCGTGCTCCTCCGCGGGGGTCAGCGGCACCGACTCCTGCGGGTGCCAGACGCGTGCCAGCGGCCCGGCGGCCCGGTCGCGGCGGGCCCGGGCGCGGGCCCGCAGGCCCAGCGCCAGCCACACGGCCGTCGAGACGGCGAGCAGGCCGAAGAGCGTGAGGACACGGGGGTCGGAGAACTGGCCGGGCAAGGACATGGCTCACTCCATGGCGTGAGGGCCGTCCGTACGCGCTGCGCCCCGGCAGGTGGCGCGCGGGCACGAAGGCGCTGGCGATTCCTACTACTTCCTCCCGACCTGTTCAGTTAACACCACGCCGGGGGCCTTTCGGCAGGGGGGTTCGGGGCCAAAGTCCCGGGCGGTCGGCGGGCGGAGGGGGCGCTCGCGGGTGGTCGCAGGCCCTCTTGTGCGGGCCGGGGAACCGTTCCAAGGTGGCGGAGGAGGCAGTCTCGGCCGGGGAGGGAGCAGCCGCATGTCCGGAGCGCAGCCATGGGGATTCACGGACGACAGGGGTACGGAGCTGGGGGCGGCCCGCGTGCCGGAGCGCGTCGTCGCGTACGTACGGGCCGGGGCGGCGCTGCTCGACCTGGGGGTGACACCGGTCGCCGTCTACGGATCCGGGCACGACGGCCCCGGGTACGACCCGGCCAAGGCGGGCGGCCTCGACGCTGCCGGGGTGCCGTACCTCGGTCCCGGCCGGGCCCTGGACGAGGGGCTCCTGCGGGAGCTGCGGCCGGATGTGATCGTCGACGTCACGTACGACGGGAAGAGTCCGTACGCGCTCGACGAGGCGGTCGCCGACCGGCTCGGGGTGCCGCTCGCCGCGCTCTCCGTCGGGAACGAGCTCACCCTTCCGGAGATCCTCGACCGCTTCGGTGAGCTGAGCGGCTCGCTCCGGGCGGCCGAGGTGGCCGGGGTGGCCGGGGTGGCCGGGGTGGCCGGGGTGGCCGGGCCGGTCCCGTCGGCCGGGGCGGCAGACGGGACCGGCCCGACGGCTCCGACGGCTCCGGCGGGGCTGAGGGATCTGGTGGAGGCCGAGGCCGTCCTCCGGGGGGTCGCCGGGCGGACCGGGCTCGCCGTGCTCGCGCTCTCCGGGGCCGGCCCTGACCAGGTCCATCTGGCCCGCCCGCAGGCCTGGCCCGAGCTGGCGCGCCTCGCGGCGCTCGGCGTCCGGCTGCTCGACCCCGGTCCGGGGCCCGGCGCCAACTGGCTCACCGCCGACTGGGGCCGGGTCGCCGAGCTCCGTCCCGATCTGATCCTCTTCGACGACCGCTTCCACGCCGTCCCGCCGTACGAGACCCCGCCCGGTACCCGCCTCGCCGCGTGGAACCCCGAGACCCCGCCGAGCCCGGCCGCGTACGCCCGCTTCTTCCGCGATCTCGCGGAGGTCCTGGCCGCGTAGGGCTCCGAGGCTCAGGGGCTCAGGGTCAGGCCGGGGTGGACGTGAGGCGGCCGCGGAGGGACGTGGCGAACTCCTCCGCGCGGGCCAGCTGGGTCCGCAGTTCGGTGACCCGCTCCGCGGCCGCCTGCTCGTAGCGGCGGACGCGGGTCACGAGCGCGGCGCGGTCCTCCGGGGCGAGCTCCGTCTCCGTGCCCGGGCGGTCGGCGGTGAGCCGGTCGATGGCCGTGAGCAACTCGCGGGTCTCGTCGAGGGTGAAGCCGAGCGGCTTCATCCGGCGGATCACCATCAGCCGGGAGACGTCCGCGTCCGTGTAGAGGGGGAATCCGCCGGGCGAGGCCGCCGACGGCACCACCAGGCCGTTGTCCTCGTACTGGCGGATGGTGCGCAGGGACAGTTCCGTCCGTGCGGCGACCTCGCCGATCTGCATGGGTTCGCCGGCCATTCGTACTCCGCTCACGCGTGACGTCCTTCCTCGTACAGGGCGTACAGGGCTCCCACAGGGCGCGGCTTCCGCGCATTACATACCATTCGTCCTAACTTCAGCACTTATGAGAGCTGGAAGTGCGGCGAAACGCCTGCTCGTAGGACGTCCGTTGGACAGCGGTCGGCTCGGTGAGACCCTGCTGCCGAAGCGGCTGGCCCTGCCGATCTTCTGCAGCGACCCGCTCTCCTCCGTCGCCTACGCGACCGAGGAGATCCTGCTGATCCTCGCCCTCGGTGGCCTCGCCGTGCTCCATCTGACCTGGTACGCGGCGGCCGGCATCGTGATCCTGCTGCTGGTCGTCGTCGCGTCCTACCGGCAGACCTGTTACGCCTACCCGGGCGGCGGCGGGGCCTATGTCGTCTCCGCCGAGAACCTGGGGCAGACCGCCGCGCTCACCGCCGCCTCCGCCCTGCTCATCGACTACGTGATGACCGTCGCCGTCTCCGTCGTCTCCGGGGTCGCCGCGATCACCTCGGCCGTCCCCTCGCTCGACGGGCACGCCGTGGCCCTGTCGGTGGGCTTCGTGGCGGTGCTGGCCTGGCTGAACCTGCGCGGCGTGCGCGAGTCGGGGCGGTGGTTCGCGCTTCCCACGTACGCCTTCATCGCCGTCATCTACGTCATGTTCGCCGTGGCGGCCGTCCGCATGGCGACCGGGACCACGATCCGCGCCGAATCCGCCGACCTGCCCGTCAACGCGGTCTCGTCCTACTCCGGGCTCGCGCTCGTCCTCCTCGCCCTGCGCGCCTTCGCCTCCGGCTGCACCGCGCTGACCGGCGTCGAGGCCGTCAGCAACGGCGTCCCCGCCTTCGCCAAACCGAAGAGCCACAACGCGGCCATGACCCTCGCGATCATGGGCGTGCTCTCGGCGACCATGTTCTCCGGGATCACCGTGCTCGCCATGGTCTACGAGGTCCACGTCGCCGAGGACCCCACCGAGCTCGGGCTCGCTCCCGGCACCCCGATGTCCACGGCGCTCGCCCAGATCGGCCGGGCGACCTTCGGCGACTGGCACGTCCTCTTCTACGCGCTCCAGGCCGTCACCGCGGGCGTCCTGATCCTGGCGGCCAACACCGCCTTCAACGGCTTCCCGATGCTCGCCTCGGTGCTCGGCCGCGACCGCTACGCGCCCCGCCAGCTCTTCCACCGCGGGGACCGGCTCGTCCACTCCAACGGCATCGTCCTTCTCTCGCTCGCCGCGATCGTCCTCATCGTCGCCTTCGACGCGCAGCTGACCCGGCTGATCCAGCTCTACATCATCGGCGTCTTCGTCTCCTTCACCCTTTCCCAGGCCGGGATGGTCAAGCACTGGCGGCGAGAACTCGCCGCGCCCACCGGGGCCGACCGCCGCCGCCCCGCCCCGGCCCGCCGCCCTGCCCCGTCCCGTAGCCCCGCCCTGACCCGTCGCTCCATCAGGATCCGCCTCGCGATCAACGCCTTCGGTGCCTGTCTGACCGCGGTCGTCCTCGTCATCGTCCTCATCACCAAGTTCACGCACGGCGCCTGGCTGGTCGTCATCGCGATGCCGGTGCTCTTCGCCGGGATGAAGGGGGTGCGGCGGCACTACGACGCCGTCGCCGCCGAGGTCGCCGTCGGCCCCGGCGCACGCCCCCACGCCCTCGCCGAGAACCACGTCCTCGTGCTCGTGGCCTCGGTCAACGCGCCCAGCCTGCGTGCCCTGTCGTACGCGAAGACCCTGCGACCGGCCTCCCTCACGGCCGTGACCGTCGCCGAGGACCCGGCGGAGGTGGAGGTGCTCCGCGCGACCTGGGAGGCCCACGGCATCGACGTGCCGCTGCGGGTGCTCAGCTCCCCCTACCGCTCGCTCGTCCAGCCGATCCTGCGGCACGTCAGGGAGACGACCGAGCGGGCGCCCGACTCGGTCGTCTCGGTGGTCATCCCCGAGTACGTGGTGGGGCACTGGTGGGAGCAGCCCCTGCACAACCAGAGCGCGCTGCGCCTCAAGACCCGGCTGCTGTTCATGAAGCACGTCGTGGTCATCGACGTGCCGTACCGGATCGCCTCCGCCCGCGAACTCGCCGAACAGGAGCGAGAGCAGAGAGAGCAGCGAGAGCAGAGCGAATGACAAGGCTTCCAGTTCGGCTAGTTGTGCCCTATCCGTGATCGATACCGTGACCGCATGCGCCACTACTCCGAGCCGCGGCGGGGCCGCAGGGCCCTCGTCATCGGCCTGATCACGCTGGTGGTCCTGGCCGTGCCGGCCGCGCTCGTGTTCCTCTGGGTCGCCGTCGTGCGCGGCATGTCCGACCCCGTCGGCCCCAGCCTCCTCGGGCTGCGGATCGACGGGGACACGGTCACGGTGAAGGCCGCCCAGTGCCCGTCGGAGCGGGTGCGGCGGGTGGAGCTCCGGGACAGCGACAAGGAGAAGCTCGTGTGGCGGGCCGACGGGCCGCTGACCGAGGAGGGGCGGGGCGGGGTGCTGCGGCTGTGGGCCGCGGAGGAGTACCGGACGTCCCTTCCGGCCACCCGTCCCGCGGAGCTGCCGAAGCTGCTCGACGTGTCGGTCGGCTACGGCTCCGAGGACGGGGCGGGCGCGGTCTTCGACCTCGCGGCGGTACGGGCGGCCGCGCCGCCCGCCGGCTCGTACTGGACTGCCCAGGGGGTCGTGACGGGCCGGGAGCTCGACGAGCTCGTCGACTGCGACGGCGGAGGCGAGAAGGCTCCGTAGGAACGAGACGGCCCCGTAGGAGTGCGACGGCTCCGTAGGAACGAGACGGCCCCGTAGGAGTGCGACGGCTCCGTAGGAACGAGACGGCCCCGTAGGAGTGCGACGGCTCCGGAGGAGCGGGAAGGCCGCCTGTGGTCGTACCACCGGCGGCCCTTTCCTCTCGGAGCGGGGTTACGGCCAGACCAGGCAGTACGGCTGGTGGCCCGCCTCGTGGAGGCGGACCGAGAAGTCCTGCCACTCGTGGAGCAGCTGGTAGACGTCGAAGGCGTCGCGCGGGCCGCCGCGGTCGGGGACCGTGGACCAGATGAAGGCGGCGGCGCCGACCGACTCCTCGCCGATCCCGCGCAGCGGGTCGACCACGGTCATCGGGAGCTTCACGACGGCGTAGTCAGGGTGGAGGACGACGAGCTCCAGCGGGGGCACCTTGTGCAGGGGCATGCCCTGGATGCCCGTCAGGACCATCGCCGCTATGGTCTCCGGCTTGATCTTGGTGAACATGCCGCCCATGCCGAGCTCGTCACCGCCGAGTTCCTCGGGGCGCATCGAGATCGGGACGCGGGCCGCCGTCGCGCCGTCGGGCGCGCCGAAGTACTTGTACGTCACTCCCAACGACCGGCCACTCCCGCTTCCGGGTCCGGGATCCGCCTCGGGGCCCTGGCCGCCGGGGTTCCCCGGAGTGCCGGGCGCGCCCGGAGTCGGCCCGTCCGCCCGCCGGCGCCGGTGCCTCCCCCGCCGGGCAGACTCCGGACCCAGGTCGTCCGTCCCCTCGCCCGGTCCGCCACCGCGATGCATATCTCCACCCGACTGCTTTTTCTCGGCAACACGACCCCGCCGCGCAACCCGATCATCGTGTCAGTGACCTCCCCCACGTTCGTACGGTGAAACACCTGTCCGCAAGAACGCCGTGGCCTCTGACACCATGGATTCCGTGAGCCATCCCTATGACGCCCCAGTTTCGCAGACGCGGCGGACAGCCGCCCCGGCGTCATACCAGGGTGTTCACGCCGTTCCTCCGAACTCGATGCCGTACCCGAAGTAGCACCCGAAGCCGTTCCCGAAGTCGTCACCGAAGCTGTAACCGAAGTCGTACTCGCAGCCGTACTCGCAGGTCAGGATCACAGTGCCGTATTCATACGAAGCCCCAGTCTCACAGACGCTTTTCGACCGCGCGTCCCTCGTGACGCCCGGCGGCGTGAACTCACCGGTGCGTGCCTTCCGAGCCGTGGGCGGTACGCCCCGGTTCATGGTCTCCGGTACCGGTCCGTACCTCACCGACGCCGACGGTCGTGAGTACGTCGACCTGGTCTGCTCGTGGGGGCCGATGATTCTCGGCCACGCGCACCCCGAGGTCACCGCCGTGGTGCAGGCCGCCGTGGCCCGCGGCACCTCCTTCGGTACGCCGGGCGAGGGCGAGGTCGCGCTCGCGGAGGAGATCGTCGCGCGCGTCGAGCCGGTCGAGCAGGTCCGCCTCGTCTCCTCCGGTACGGAGGCCACGATGTCCGCGATCCGGCTCGCCCGCGGGTTCACCGGGCGGGCAAAGGTCGTCAAGTTCGCCGGCTGCTACCACGGTCACGTGGACGCGCTGCTGGCCGCGGCCGGTTCCGGTGTCGCCACCCTCGGCCTCCCGGACACGCCCGGCGTGACCGGCGCGCAGGCCGGGGACACGGTCGTGCTGCCGTACAACGACCTCGAAGCGGTGCGGGCGGCCTTCGCCGCGCACCCGGGCGAGATCGCCTGTGTGATCACCGAGGCCTCGCCCGGCAACATGGGCGTCGTGCCGCCGGCGGCGGGCTTCAACCAGGGCCTGGCGGACCTGTGCCGGGAGAACGGCGCGCTGTACATCTCCGACGAGGTGATGACCGGTTTCCGTACGTCGCGGGCCGGCTGGTACGGCGTCGACGGCGTCAAGGCCGACCTGCTGACCTTCGGCAAGGTCATGGGCGGTGGCTTCCCGGCCGCCGCGTTCGGCGGCCGCGCCGACGTCATGGGACACCTGGCCCCGGCCGGGCCGGTCTACCAGGCGGGCACGCTCTCCGGTAACCCGATCGCCACCGCCGCCGGTCTCGCGCAGCTGCGGCTGCTCGACGACGCCGCGTACGAGAAGGTGAACGCGGTGTCGAAGGAGATCCAGGGGCTGGTCACGGGCGCCCTCGCCAAGGAGGGCGTCGCGCACCGGCTGCAGACCGCCTCCAACATGTTCTCGGTCTTCTTCACCGCGGACGAGGTGCGGAACTACGACGAGGCGAAGCAGCAGGAGGCCTTCCGCTTCAACGCCTTCTTCCACTCGATGCTGGCCGACGGCGTGTACCTGCCGCCGTCCGCCTTCGAGTCCTGGTTCGTGTCGGCCGCCCACGACGAGCGGGCGATCGAGCGGATCGCCGCCGCGCTGCCGGCCGCCGCCCGCGCCGCCGCGGAGGCCACGGCATGAGCGAGACGACGAACACGCGGAAGGCCGGCGAGGACATCACCGTCGTCCACCTGATGCGGCACGGCGAGGTCCACAACCCGGACGGGGTCCTCTACGGCCGCCGCCCCGGCTACCACCTCTCCGAGCTCGGCCGTCAGATGGCGGACCGGGTCGCCGAGCACCTGGCCGGCCGGGACGTCACGTACGTCGTCGCCTCCCCGCTGGAGCGGGCGCAGGAGACGGCGATGCCGGTCGCCAAGGCGCACGGGCTCGACCTGGCGAGCGACGAGCGGCTCATCGAGGCGGCGAACGTCTTCGAGGGCAAGACCTTCGGCGTCGGCGACGGGGCCCTGCGCAAGCCGGGGAACTGGAAGCACCTCACCAACCCGTTCCAGCCGTCGTGGGGCGAGCCGTACGTCGAGCAGGTCGTCCGGATGATGGGCGCGCTGGACGCGGCGAAGGACGCGGCCCGCGGGCACGAGGCGGTCTGCGTCAGCCACCAGCTGCCGATCTGGATCGTCCGGAGCTTCGTGGAGAAGCGGCGCCTCTGGCACGACCCGCGGCGCCGGCAGTGCACGCTGGCCTCGCTGACCTCGTTCACGTACCAGGGCGACCGGATCGTCTCGGTCGGGTACAGCGAGCCGGCCCGGGACCTCGTCCCGGCGCACCTCCTCGCCGGGGCGAAGCCGGTGAAGGGGAAGTCGAAGGCTTTCGGGGCGTAATTCCGACGGAATCTTCGGAGCGTGGTTCCGAGGGTCTTCGGGGCGTGGTTCCGGGGATCATCGGGACGTGGTTCCGAGGATCTTCGGAGCGTGGTTCCGGGGATCTTCGGGGCATAGCCGTAGTCCTGGGATCTTCGGGAACGGCCCCACTGGACACGGCGCGCGAAGAGGTCCATCGTCAGGGCGGTCAGGTGGTGTACATGCCATCCGGCCGCCCTTGAAATTTATGTGCGAATTTCCGGAACCTCCGTGTTCCTCCCTGCATCTCACTCATTGTCGGTTTGGATGACGTTTAGGTCATACGTCAGCGCGAATGGGGATGTCATGCGCGGGATCAGCGGAATCAGTCGAAGGGGGCTCCTCGGGGCAGGCGTTGGCGCCGCCGCGGCGATGGGAATCGCCGGCTGCGGCAGCAACAACGAGGACAAGCCGGGACGTTCCGGACCCGGCAAGGGAGGCGACGCGTCAGCGCAGCCGACCACACCCGCTCCGACCAAGGACGACGCCAAGCTCATCGGCGACGGTTCCACCGCCGACACCGGCAAGCAGCCGCACCAGCCCGACGCCCCCGTGCCGCTCGAACCCGGCCAGACCCCGCCGCAGTTCGTGATCTTCTCCTGGGACGGCGCCGGAGAGGTCGGCAACGGCCTCTTCCCCCGCTTCCTCGAACTCGCCAAGAACCACGACGCGGCGATGACCTTCTTCCTCTCCGGGATCTACCTCCTCCCCGAGTCGAAGAAGGACCTCTACCGCCCGCCGAACAACCGCGTCGGCGCCTCCGACATCGGCTACCTCACCGACGACCACATCAAGGACACGCTGAAGTACGTCCGGCAGGCCTGGCTCGAAGGCCACGAGATCGGCACCCACTTCAACGGGCACTTCTGCGGCGGCTCCGGCTCCGTCGGCAACTGGACCCCGGCCCAGTGGCAGAGCGAGATCGACCAGGCGATGAAGTTCGTCACCGAGTGGAAGACCAACAGCGGCTGGACCGACCTCGACCCGCTGCCCTTCGACTACTCGAAGGAGCTCGTCGGCGGCCGTACCCCCTGCCTCCTCGGCCAGGACAACCTGCTCCCCACCGCCAAGCGGCTCGGCTGGCGTTACGACGCCAGCTCGCCCGGCGGCCGGCAGACCTGGCCGGTCAAGCGCCAGGGCATCTGGGACCTGCCGCTCCAGGCGGTGCCCTTCCCCGGGCACTCCTTCGAGGTCCTCTCCATGGACTACAACATGCTCGCCAACCAGTCGAAGAACACGACGAAGGGCATGCCGTCCCGCTACCCGGGCTGGCGCAAGCAGGCCACCGACGCCCTGCTCGGCGGCTTCAACCGCGCGTACGAGTCGAACCGCGCGCCCTTCTACATCGGCAACCACTTCGAGCAGTGGAACGGCGGCATCTACATGGACGCCGTCGAGGACGCCATCAAGGGAATGGCCGGAAAGAAGGACGTCCGGCTCGTCTCCTTCAAGCAGTTCGTGGACTGGCTCGACGTGCAGGACCCGAAGATCCTCGCCACGCTGCGCTCGCTGGAAGTGGGACAGAAGCCCACGGGCGGGTGGAACACCTTCCTCAAGCCCACCCCGACGCCTTAAGCGACCTTGACAAGGGGCTTTACGGGCACGTAGGGGGGTGCCCAAGATCCCCCAAACGCCCATGCGAAACTTTTCACATGAGCCTTAGCCGTGCCAGCCGTGCCCCACGACGCACCCTGCTCGCCGTCGGAGTGCTGTCCGCCGCCCTCACGCTCTCGGCCTGCGGCGGCGACAGCAACGGCAAGTCCGGCGGCGGTGGCAACACCAACTTCGTGACCAACACGGGCGGCATCTCCACCGCCGCCAAGGGCGAGCGGGCGAGCACCGGGAAGCTCGCCGGCGAAACCCTCGACGGCAAGCAGCTCGACGTCGCCGACCTCAAGGGCAACGTCGTCGTCCTCAACGCCTGGGGCTCCTGGTGCGCCCCCTGCCGTGCCGAGGCTCCCCACTTCGCGAAGGTCGCCAAGGACCTGGAGGGCAAGGGCGTCGAGTTCGTCGGACTCAACACCCGCGACCCCAACAAGCAGCCCGCGCTCGCCTTCGAAGAGGACTACGGGGTGCCCTACCCGAGCCTCTACGACCCGCAGGGCAAGCTGATCCTCTTCGGCTTCCCCAAGGGCACCCTCAGCCTCCAGGGCATCCCCTCCACCGTCGTCCTCGACAAGGAGGGCAAGATCGCCGCCCGTTCCCTCATGGCGCTCGACGAGGAGAAGCTCCGGTCGATGATCGAGCCTCTCCTCAAGGAGAAGTGAGCCCGTGATCGAGACGGTCAACAGCGGAGCCCTGCTGCTCGCCCTGCCCATCGCGGTCCTCGGCGGTCTGGTCTCCTTCTTCTCGCCGTGCGTGCTCCCGCTCGTCCCCGGTTACCTCTCGTACGTCACCGGGGTCACCGGCGCCGACCTCGCGGAGAGCCGCCGCGGCCGGATGACCGCCGGCGCCGTCCTCTTCGTCCTCGGCTTCACCGCCGTGTTCGTCTCCGGCGGCGCCCTCTTCGGCTACTTCGGGTCGACCCTCCAGAAGTACAGCGAGACGCTCACCACGATCCTCGGCGTGCTCATGATCCTCATGGGCGTCTTCTTCGCCGGCCTGATGCCCTGGTTCACGCAGCGCGAGTTCCGCTTCCACAAGAAGCCCGCCGCCGGACTGATCGGCGCCCCGGTGCTCGGCGCGCTCTTCGGCATCGGCTGGGCCCCGTGCATCGGCCCGACCCTCGCCTCCGTCCAGGCGCTCGCCTTCCAGGAGGCCAGCGCCGGACGCGGCGCGATACTCGCCTTCGCGTACTGCCTCGGCCTCGGCGTACCGTTCGTGCTCGCCGCCATCGCCTTCCGCAAGGCGCTCGGCGCGTTCGGATGGGTCAAGAAGCACTACGTGTGGGTCATGCGGATCGGCGGCGGCATGATGATCGTCACCGGCCTCCTGCTCCTCACGGGCGCGTGGGACGACATGGTCGCCACGATGCAGGGCTGGTCCAGCGGTTTCACGGTGGGGATCTGAGTTCCATGAGCACGACCGATACATCCGGTAAGCCCGGCACATCCGGTAAGCCCGGCACGGCTGACACGCCCGACACCCCCGGTGCACCCGGCGCGGCTGACGCGTCCGGCGCGGCGGAGACCGAGCGCAAGGCCGACGAAGCGGCCGGCGCCCAGCTCTCCACCGCCCCCGCCGAGGACCGCGGCGAGACCCCCCTCGGCGGACCCGTCCTCGGGGTCGTCGGCTGGATCCGCTGGTTCTGGCGGCAGCTGACCTCCATGCGGGTCGCGCTGATCCTGCTCTTCCTGCTCTCCCTCGGCGCCGTCCCCGGCTCCCTCATCCCGCAGACCAGCGCGGACGAGCTGAAGGTCCAGGCCTTCAAGGACGCCCACGAGACGCTCACGCCGATCTACGAGAAGCTCCAGTTCTTCGACGTCTACAGCTCCGTGTGGTTCTCCGCGATCTACATGCTGCTGTTCGTCTCCCTCATCGGCTGCATCGTGCCGCGCAGCTGGCAGTTCGTCGGCCAGCTCCGCAGCCGTCCGCCGGGCGCCCCCCGCCGCCTGGACCGGCTCCCCGCGTACACCACCTGGCGCACCGAGGCCGAGCCCGAGCAGGTCCGCGCGGCCGCGCTCGCCGTCCTCAAGGGCCGCCGGTTCCGCGCCCACACCGCCGGCGACGCGATCGCCGCCGAGAAGGGCTACCTGCGCGAGGCGGGCAACCTCCTCTTCCACGTCGCCCTGATCGTGATCCTCGTCGCCTTCGCCTGGGGCCAGCTCTTCAAGTCCGAGGGCGGCAAGCTGATCGTCGAGGGCGACGGCTTCTCCAACACGCTCACGCAGTACGACGACTTCAAGTCCGGCTCGCAGTTCGGTACGGAGGACCTGGAGCCGTTCACCTTCACCCTCGACGCCTTCGACGGCACGTACGAGAAGAGCGGCCCGCAGCGCGGCACCCCCCGCACCTTCGAGGCGAAGGTCCGGTACTCCGAGGCCGACGGCGCGGAGAAGAAGGCGGTCATCCGGGTCAACGAGCCGCTCAAGGTCGGTTCGTCCAAGGTCTATCTGATCGCCCACGGCTACGCGCCCGTCGTCACCGTCAAGGACGGCAGCGGCAAGACCGTCTACCACGGCGCCGTGCCGCTCCTGCCGATCGACAACAACATCACGTCGACCGGCGCGATCAAGGTGATGGACGGCTACCGCGCCGGGAACGGCAAGGGCAAGAAGGAGCAGCTGGGCTTCCAGGCCTTCTTCGTGCCGACCTTCGCGGGCGCGGGCGCGGGCACGATGTTCTCGCAGTTCCCGGCGCTCGACTTCCCGGTCATGGCACTCACCGGCTACCACGGCGACCTGCGCGTGAACTCCGGTCTGCCGCAGAACGTGTACCAGCTCGACAAGTCCAAGATGACCCAGTTCACGGACGAGTCGGGCAACAAGCTCGCCGACCGCCTGCTGCCCGGCGAGACGATGAAGCTCCCCGACGGGGCCGGCTCGATCACCTTCGAGAAGGACGTCAAGGAGTGGGCCAGCTTCCAGATCTCGCAGCAGCCGGGCAACGGCCTCGCCCTCGCGGGTGCGATCGCGGCGATCGCCGGTCTGGCCGGTTCGCTCTTCATCCAGCGGCGCCGGGTCTGGGTCCGTGCCGTACGGGGTGAGGACGGCGTGACCGTCGTCGAGATGGCCGGCCTCGGCCGGAGCGAGTCCGCCAGGCTCCCGGAGGAGCTGGGCGACCTCGCGGTCGCGCTCACGGCGCAGGCGCCCCCGGCTCACGACGCGCCGCCGCCCACAGCGCCAGAACTCGCGCCAGAACCCGCGCCAGAACTCGCGCCAGAACCCGCGGAAGAACCCGCAGAAGACCCTGCCCCTTCTGGAGAGGCCGACAAGTGATCCTCGCCGCCACCACCAACGAAGGCCTGGCGAAGATGAGCGACCTGCTCATCTACTCCTCCATGGCCGTCTACACCCTGGCCTTCTTCGCGCACATCGCCGAGTGGGTCCTCGGCAGCCGCAGCAAGGTCGGCCGCACCGCCGCCGCCCTCACGCGGCAGACCCCGGCCGCGGCTGCCGCCGTGACCGTCCAGGTCAAGCAGGCGGCCGGCGCCACCGCAGTCCTCGACAAGCCGAAGATCGTCACGCGCTCCGCGGCCGGCACCCGGGACGTCCCGGACGGCCCCGGCGCGTCCGGCGGCACCTTCAAGGGCGACCTGTACGGCCGGATCGCCGTCTCGCTCACCGTCCTCGCCTTCGCGGTCGAGGCGGCGGGTGTGGTCAGCCGGGCCCTCGCCGTGCAGCGCGCCCCCTGGGGCAACATGTACGAGTTCTCCACCACCTTCTCGACGGTGGCGGTCGGCGCGTACCTCGGCTTCCTCCTCGCCAAGAAGAACGTCCGCTGGATCGGCCTGCCGCTGGTCACCACCGTCCTGCTCGACCTGGGCCTCGCCACCACCTGGCTGAAGACCCCCAGCGACCAGCTGGTGCCGGCGCTCGACTCGTACTGGCTGTGGATCCACGTCTCGACCGCGATCTTCTGCGGCGCGGTGTTCTACCTCGCGGCCGTCGGCACCGTCCTGTACCTCTTCCGCGACTCGTACGAGAGCAAGCTCGCGAGCGGCGGCTCCCCGAGCGCCTTCGCCCGCTCCGTCCTGGAGCGGCTGCCCTCGGCGGCCTCGCTCGACAAGTTCGCGTACCGGGTCAACGCCGCCGTCTTCCCGCTGTGGACCTTCACGATCATCGCGGGCGCGATCTGGGCCGGCGACGCGTGGGGCCGCTACTGGGGCTGGGACGCCAAGGAGGTCTGGTCCTTCATCACGTGGGTCGGCTACGCGGCGTACCTGCACGCGCGCGCCACGGCCGGCTGGAAGGGGCGGAAGGCCGCGTACATCGCGCTCATCGCCTTCGGCTGCTTCCTCTTCAACTACTACGGCGTCAACATCTTCGTCACCAGCAAGCACTCCTACGCGGGCGTGGAGTAACGGAGCAGGTAGCGGAGTCGCGGTAGGCGCGGAGTCGCGGGCGGGGGACCCCGGGGCCACGCTGGAGGTATGAGCGAGATACCCCGGGGCAGGTGCGAGACCCACGACGGCGACACGCACCTGCTGCGGTACGTCATGGAGCTCCCGCATCCGCCGGCGGAGGTCTGGGAGGCCGTCTCGACCCCCGAGGGCCTGCCGGGCTGGCTGTGCGCGGCGGACCCGCTGGAGCCCCGGCTCGGCGGCCGGGTCACGCTCCGCTGGCTCAACAGTGAGACGGAGGTCTCGGGGCGGGTGACCGCCTGGGACCCCGAGTACGTCGCCGAGTACACGGTCGATCCGCCGCACGGCCGGATCCGGTTCCATCTGGAGCCGGGGTCCGGGAGCGGCGGGTCGACCGTGCTGCGTTTCACCAACGAGTTCCGGGGGACGCGGGAGTACCGGCTGGACTGCCTGGCGGGGTGGCACGACCACTTCGAGCGGCTTGCGGCGGCGCTGGAGGGCCGCCGGACGGACTGGGCCGCCTGGTCGCCCGAGCGGTGGCGGGACCTGCGGGCGCTGTACGAGCGGGACGAGGCGCCCTGGCCGAAGTGGGTGCCGTAGGCGGCGAGCTCCTCACCCCCGCTTCGGCGGCAGGCAGGACGTGCTCGGGGGGTTCTTCTCCGGCCAGGCGATCTGGACGAAGCGCTGGGAGCCGTCCAGGGCCAGCTCCACGATCGGGACGGCCTTGTTGTACGGGTTGCCGTAGTTGTCGAGGCAGATCCAGCCGCTCGCGCCCTGCACCCGCAGCGAGCCCTTCACCTGCGGCCACTGCGTGACCACGTCCGAGAGCTCCGGGTACCGGGCGTCGAGCGGTGTGGCCTGGCGGATCGCGTGGACGGCCGTCGCCATCGCGTCGTACGCGACGATCGCCTGCCCGTCCGCGAGCGCCACCGGCTTCTTCGAGGCGCGGGCGATGTCCGTCTCGAAGGTCGTGTACGCCACCACCGAACCGCCCGTCGCCGGGACCGTCCGCCCGGGCGCCGGCTTCCAGGCGTCGGGGTGGGCGAGCGCGGCGTAGCGGACGGTCAGCTTCGCCTTGAGCGCGTTCCGGTCGAGCTGCTTGTCGGCGCCCAGGTACGAGCCCTCGTCGCCGGTCAGGATCGTGAAGGCGCGGTCGGTGCAGCCCCGCGATCCCAGCGCGTTGATGAACTGGCGCAGCTGGGTGTGGCGGCCCGCGAAGAAGACCGTCTCGGCGCGGGTGTCGCAGATCAGGTGGGTGATCTGGCGGAAGGTGTTGGCGGTGGTGCCCTCGTCGGTCGGATCGGGCGGCGAGGTGAACAGCTGCGGCTCGTAGGGCGCGCCCTTGAGGGAGGCGGCGAAGGCGGACTTGAGGGTGTCCGTGTAGTGGTCGCCGCTGCGGGTGTCCTGGACGAGGAGGGCCTTGGCGGCGTTGACGCGGCCGAAGTGGGCGAGGGCCTTGGCCTCGTCGCTGTTGGTGGGGGAGACGCGGGCGAGGCCGGGGTAGCGGTTGTTCCCGGTGCCGGGGCCGTTGGCGATGTCGTCGGCGGTGATGGTGGTGCCGACGACGGCGATCCCGCCCTGGGTGAGGGCGGTCACGGCCTCCCGCATCGCGGTCGAGGAGGTGGCGACGCCGGAGACGACCCGCAGCCGGTCCGGGGCGCCGGTCATCGACGCGAGCTGCCGGGTGGTGGCCTGCCAGTGGGCGTTGCCCCGGCCGGTGTTGGCGAGGACGAGCCGGATCTTCGGGGTCTGGCTGTTGGACTCGTGGTTGGCGCGGTACTGGTAGGCGTAGGCGCCCTGGACCTCGTGGAGCACCTTGGTCCGCATGCCTCCGTCGGGGGAGGTCAGGGGCAGGAGCACGGCGACGGTCGCGTACTCGTCGGGCTTGAGCGTGGCGTTCTCGCGGCCGATGGCGCCGGCGACCTCGGTGAGTTCGGCGATGCCGAAGTCGTGGCCGTCGCCGTTGACGCCGACGCACTCGGAGCTGCCCTCGGGGCGTTCGACGCCGGCCGCGCAGGAACGGTCCTCCGGGGTGGTGAGCCGGGCGATCCCGTATCCGCCGAGACCGATGACGACGGCGGCCGTGGCGAGTGAGGCGACGAGCTTCTGGCGGGGGGTACGGACGCGGCGGCGCAGCCGGCCGGGAAGGCTGCCGGGGATGCGGCCGGGGATGCGGCCGGGGACACGGCCGGGGGCACGGTCGGGCATGGCGTCAGACTCCGTCCTCGCGGCCCGGCGGCAGCGAGAGCTCCCGCCAGGCGCGGATGTCGCGCGGCCAGTGGGTGGCCGCGTCCCAGAGCGAACCGCTGCCCGTCAGATGGCGGCCGGAGAGCCTGCGCAGTTCGTGCGCGAGGCGGTCGGCCACGTCGTCGTCGGGCAGTGCGAGCGGATCGGTGAGCAGCCATACGGCGTGCAGCAACCGCCGTACGGACAGGTGGAGTTCGGTGCTTTCGGGGTCGAGCCCGGAGAAGGCCGGGTCGCCGACCGGTTCCTGGCCCAGGGCGATCGCCCGGCGCGGGTCGGGCCCCGGCCGGCCGCGCTCGCGCGGGTACGGGGCGGCGGCGACGAACCGCAGCCGCCCGAGCCAGCCGAGGACGTCCTGCTCGGGGAAGGTGACCCGCAGGTGGGTGACGGCCTCCTCGGTGCGGCCGAGCGCGAGGTCGTGATGGAGGCGGTACGGGCCGGGCGCGGGCCCGTAATGCCGGTGCAGGGTCTCGTGGGCGGCGCGCCAGGCCGCGTAGCGCGGATGGTCGTCGTCCTCGAAGCGGAGCCGGTGGAGGAGCAGGGATCGCAGGAGGGGGTCGGCGACGAAGTGGCGGGGGCCCTCCTGCCAGTCCTCGGAGCGGAGCTGGTCGCGGACGCGCAGCGCCACGTCCCCGTCCAGGGACTCGCCCTGGAGGCGGGCGTGGGCGAGGAACCGTGCGGACTCCTCGTCGTGGGTGGCGGCGAGCACGGCGTACGGTCCGGGCCGCCGTACCGGGAGGAGTTCGGCGAGGAGGGTGGGGGCGACGGGCACCGGCGGGGCGTCCTCGCGCAGTTCCACCGTCAGGTCGAGGAGCCCGCCCGGGGTGAGGTCGGCCCGGAGCTCCGCGGGGGCCTCGCCGGCGGCCCGGCCGAGGAGGGCCACGCCGAGCGGCCGGCCGCCGGTCAACCGGTGGACGGCGCGGGCGAGTTCGGCGGGGGTGCGGCCGGCCGGGTCGTGGTGGTCGAAGGCGGTGCGGGTCTGGGCGGGGGAGAGCGGCGTGAGCTCGACGGCGAGGATGCCGGAGCCGACGCTCGTCCCGCGCGGGCAGGGCGCGCGGTGCGCGGTCTCCGGTAACCGGGTCCGGACGGCGTGCCGCAGGCCCTCGTGCTCGCGGACCCGGGAGGTGGCGAGGACGACGACCCGGTCGCGGCGGCCGTCGGCGCGGGCGCGCAGGATCGGCTCGACGAGCTGCCGGCCGAGCGGTTCGTGGGCGTTGTCGAAGAGCAGGAGGGGCCTCCCGATCCGGGTGCCGCGCCGGAGCCCCGTATAGGCGTGGAGCAGGTCCTCGGTGAGGGCGCCGACGAGGAAGTCCTCGGCCTCGCGGCGGCGCCGGCCGCCCTGCTCGAAGTCGATCGCGAGCTGCTGGAGCCCGGCTTTGCCCCGGCCGCCGGCGTTGCGATAACTGCCGTACCAGTTCTCGGAAGTGCGCTGGAACCGCCCGAAGACCTCCTCCAGGACGGTCTCCACCGTCGCCTCGGCGAGCAGCCCGGCGAGCGGCGCGGCGCTCTCCGCGAAGGTGGCGGCCAGCTTGGAGAGGACCTTGGAGACCCAGTTCCCGGCGGCGCCCTTCGTCGCGTCGACGGTCGCGAGCAGCGGCCCGAGCCGCTGGAGGTCGGTACGGGCCCGCTCGTCGTCCTCCTGGGACCAGCCGAGCGAGGCGACGGCCACGAGCCCCAGCGAGAGCCTCGGGAACTGCACGGGCTTCGCCGCGAGCACCTTCGGCGACAGCTGCACGGCCAGCTCGGTGAGCGCCCCGGTGACCTCGCTCCAGCCGGGCCCGTGCTCGGCGGGCGGCTCGACGTGGGCGCAGTCGAGCAGCGCGAGCGGCGTGTACCCCTTGTACCGGTTGCGGACCTCCTTGAGCAGGGCGGTCTTCCCCATGCCGCGCCCGCCGGTGAACACGGTCACGGGCGGATCGTCACCGTGCTCGTACGCGACCCGCGCGGCACCGTGCCGGGTGAGCCCGCTGAGCCGTGCGACCAGACCACCGTCGTGCAGGACCGCCTCGCGGCCGTAGAGCTCCCTGTCCACCCGCCACCCCCCTGCTTCCCCCTGCTACCCCACGAGATGCGCCCCGTCACATCTCAAATCAAGGATATCGACAGGGTGTTGGGATCACGTCAACCTTTGCGAGGTTGTTGTGAGGACCCGTCAGGGACCTTCGGCAGGGATCTGCCCAGCGGGGCAGGCCGCCTCACCGGGGCGAGCGCCTCGGTCGAGCGCCTCGGGCGCGCACCCGGTCGAGCGCCTCGGCCGAGTGCCGGGGGCGAGCACCCCGGTCGAGCGGCTCAGGCGAGGCCGTCCCAGCCCCAGCGCGGGGTGGGGCCGGGGTCGCCGAGGTCCGTACCCGGGGCGGAGGCCGAGACGTCCTCGGCGATCCGCGTGCCCCAGTCGAAGTACTCCAGCACCCGGCGGCGCAGCAGGGCGTCGTCCGGCAGCTCCTTCTCCACGGCCGCCGTCATCAACTCCATCCAGCGCAGCCGCTGCTCCTCGGTGATGCCGAGCCCGAGATGGGCCCGGAGGAGGGCCTGGTGCCCGCCGTGCTCCGCCGTGAACGCGGCCGGCCCCGAGAAGACCTCCGCCAGCCACACGGCCACGTGCTCCACATGGGTGGCGGTGAAGTCGGCGAAGACGGGTGCGAGGAGGGGGTCGGCCAGGACCCCCTCGTAGAACGTCTCGGAGAGCCGGCGCAGCGCGTCGGCGCCGCCCACGGCCTCGTACAGGGTGTTCGTGTGCTCGGCGCTCATGGAGGGCCTCCGGGATCAGGGATGTGTCCCGCCCCAGCTTTCCCGCAACAGGGCCTGGATCCAAGGATGTTCACTCTCGGCGGGGCTGATTGGTCTGCTGCCTCGCCGTCGCCGGATGGGTAACGACCGACGCAACGACCCACCACGTCACAGGTGTTCTGTCCCGGGAGGTTGTGGACGGGTGAGCCAGGTCTCGGCTGAGGGATCTTGAAGGGGCGTGACCCGGATGCGCGAAACCCGCCAGAACTTGATCTTGGCCTGCTGAGTGCCTGACGCTGTCGGGGATCTTGGCGATGACGGTCGGCCATGCCTTCGACATCTCAGTCTCCAAGATCCCCGACCTCGTCACCCGCGATCAGCTCTGCGTCTCCTCGCGGCGTCCAACAGCGGCCGCATCGGGTATGACGAGCAGCTTGCCGGTGGTACGCCGAGCCTCCAGATCGCTGTGGGCCTGGGCGGCCTCGGACAATGCGTAGCGGCCCGTTACGGTGACCTCAAGCGCCTTGGAGCGCACCCACTCGAACACATCGGCGGCCCGTCGGAGCAGTTCGGACCGATCGGCGACGAAGTCCCCGAGGCTGGGCCGGATCAGGGTCAGCGAACCGCCGTGGGCGAGCCGAATCGGATCAAACGGCGGCACGGCACCACTTGCCGCGCCGAAGAGCACGAGATGGCCGCGGGGTCGCAGGCTGGCGAGGCTCGCATCGAAGGTGTGCGCGCCGACGCCGTCGAAGACAACCGGCAGTCCCTGACCGCCGTTGAGCCGCCTCACCTCGGCTGCGAGATCGTCGACCGCGGAGGAAAGGATCACCTCAGCGGCCCCGGCACGCTTCGCCAGCTCGGCCTTCGCCGTGGTCGACGTCGTGCCGATCACCCTGCCGCCGAGATGGGTGATGAGCTGGGTCAAAAGCAGCCCCATGCCGCCGGCAGCCGCATGCACGAGCACCGTGTCGCCCCCCTGAACCGGGTAGGCGTCCTTGACGAGATAGTGCGCGGTCATGCCTTGGAGGAGCACGGCGGCGGCTGTCTCGAAGCCGATGTCGTCGGGCAGCGGCACCAGCCGGGAGGAGTCCACGACGGCCCGCTCGGCATACGTGCCGGGAATCTCCACCCAACCGACCCGGTCCCCGACTGCGACGTCAGCGACGCCGGGTCCGACTTCGACGACCGTGCCGGCGCCCTCAGCGCCCGGGGTGAAGGGCAGCGGGAGGCTGTACCGGCCTTCGCGGTGGTAGACGTCGAGGAAGTTGACCCCGGATGCGGCGACCTCCACGATCGCCTCGCCCGGACCCGGCCGCGGCTGGTCCACCTCGGCCTCCTGCAGCACCTCGGGACCGCCCACTTCGTACACCTGAATCGCTCGCATGACCCTCCAATAACGGCTCGTCCCCCACCAACCCCGTTGATGGCGATCCGATTCCCGGCAAGCAGACCAGCCCGCTGCCCCCGCCGAGAGCCGAGACGCCTGCTTTGCACCCGGGTCCGGGACAGGAGGCCGAGGCCGTCAAGGGCCGAGGAATGCACCACCCGCCGCTTCCGCACCGCCGTACGGCCACCCTCCATAACCGGCGTAGCCTCCGGCAGCTCCACCGCGCGGCGCACGAAATCGACCACCGCCTCCGGATACTCCTCCGGCCTCGGGAACCGGCCCCCTGCTCGACGAATGGGCCTACGCCCGCCCCTACCGGTCAGACATCGAACTCCGCGAAGCGTTCCCCGGCTGGCTCCGCTCCTGCAATCACCACCGCGGACACACCGCACTCACAGGCAAACCACCCGCAAGCCGCGTCCCCAACCTAGCGAGGCAATACAGCTAGGGCTCTTCTCCGATGTCCTCGTGCCAGAGGGCGGGGTGCGCGGCGATGAACTCGGTCATGAGCGTGACGCACGCGGGATCGTCGAGCACGATCACTTCGACGCCGTGCCGGGCGAGCCAGTCGTGCCCGCCGTGGAAGGTCTCGGCCTCGCCGATGACGATCCGTGAGATCCCGAACTGCCGGACGAGGCCGGAGCAGTACCAGCACGGCGACAGGGTCGTGACCATGGTCGTCCCCCGGTACGAGCGCTGCCGGCCGGCGGCCCGGAAGGCGGCGGTCTCGGCGTGCGTCGACGGGTCCCCGTCCTGCACGCGCCGATTGCGCCCGCGCCCGAGGAGCGCGCCGTCGGCCCCGTAGAGCGCGGCGCCGATGGGGATGCCGCCTTCGGCGAGCCCGGCCCGTGCTTCGGAGAGGGCTGTGGCCAGCCACCTGTGGGCCTGTTCGTGATCCATGCGGGGAGCCTTCCCCGCCGGACCCGGGCCGTCACACCTGCTGGGGGCCCTCGTTCGTCGGCAGCGGATCGACGACGAAGGTGCCCTTGCCGTGGACGGTCAGGATCAGGCCCCGCTCGCGCAGGACCCGGGCCGCGCGGCGCACCGTCAGGTAGGCGACGCCGTACTCCTCGGCAAGGTCCCGTTCGGCGGGCAGACGGGCGCCCGGGGCCAGCTCTCCTGCCGCGATACGGGCGGTGATGTGGTCGGCCACCGCGACGTACACCAGTTGGGGGCCCTGCGGGTCGAACTCGGGGATCTGGCTGCGGTCGGTCACACGACCAACGTAAGCATCGAAGACCTGTGCGAACCATTAGTGAGCTATGCAGAGCTATACATGCCTTATAGGCTCGTGTGACACGAGACCCCGGCGAGGTGGCTAGACCTCCCGGGGCATGGCCACCAACTATCAACGGAGTTGATGACGTGCGGAACACTATCGCGCGCGTACTGGGCAGGGTGCTGATCCCCCTTTTGCTCGGGCTGCTGATGCTGAGCCTGCCGCCCACCGGCAGGCACCGGCCTCGCCCGGTCACCCACCCGCGCCCGGCGGCGCCGACCCCCGGGCCCCGCCACCGCGCACCGACCCGGCGATCCCCCTACGCCCGGGAGCAGACCGCGCTCCTCGACGGCGCCCGGTCACCGCTGGAGCGCCCGTACCTGGCGGCGGACTCGGCCCGGGCCGTGCAGCGGCGGCGTCGGCGGGCGTTGTGGCTGGCCACGGTCGGGGTGGACGTCGACCACCGGAACATCCACGCCGGGAGCGCCCGATGAGCCGCTGCGGGGCGAGGCGGTCCGTGCTCGACGTCGCCGAGGTGGTGCGGCCGGTGTGGGGCGGCTCGGTCTGCGTACTCACCGCGGGGCACGAGGGCCCGCACCGCGACCGCGCGGGCGACGGCTGGTGGGTGACGCCGGAGGTCGCCGACGCGGTGACCGTGTCCCTGCTGACCCGCGCCCTCGCCTCCGCGCCGGAGCCGGAGTTCCGGTCGCCACGGTGCATCGTCGGCCGCCATGACCGCTGCCGGGACCACGTCCCCCGCGACAGCGGCGTACAAGGAGTCCGCTACCTCGTGTGCGAGTGCCTCTGCCATCCGGCGCCCCTCCGCTGACCGACGACTGCCCTTGTGCCGCCGCCCCGGCACAAGGGCCTCAGGGGTCAGAGTGCCCCGGCCTCGGCGTCCTGTCGCGCACCCTCGTCCATGCCGGGACTCTTCCCCCGGCGGACCGCCGACAGCACGGGCCGCTGCCGCCGATCGGTTGAGGCTCCGGGCCGTACCGGCCGGGTGCGGGGACGGCGGGCGGCGGGTGGCCTTAGCTGGCGGGGTGCTCTGCCGTCCTACTGAGAGGTCTCTGCCATGCGTTCCCTGCTGACCGCCCTCGCCGCCGGTGCCATCGTCTTCGGCACCGCCGGCGTCGCGAGTGCCGATGTGTACGTCGACTTCGAGCCGGAGGCCTCGCACACCATCGTCTTCGGTGACTGGCTCCAGTTCGCGAAGGACGACGTGTTCAACGCCGGCCGTGACAACACCGTCGGCTCCGACAACTGACGCCTCCCGTTCGTCACCGCGCCCCGGGAGCAGGCTTTCCGGGGCCGCAGGCGGGGTTCGGCGTAAGCCGCGTCCAACAGGCCGGCGCGTAGCGGCGTCCTGCCCTCATGCGTTCAGCGTCCGCCGCACGCTTCTGATCAGGTTCTGGGCGTCCGTTCCGAAGGCGGCGGATTCGCGGAGCGTCTTCCACGCTCGCAGGTAGAGCGCGAGGGAATCGGCATCGTCGAGCCATAGCTCCGCGTGCCAGTCCTCGGTGATCACGAGTCTCTCGTCGAGGACCCAGAAGCCGTTGGCGGTCGGGATCTTCAGGGGTGCCCCGAGCGGGATGATGCCGAGTTCCACCGTGTCCATCCCGATCACGCCTGTGAGACGGTCGAGCTGGGCTGCCAGCACCGAGGGAGGGCAGATGCGGGCGTGCAGCGCGGCTTCCCATACGAGCGCACGGAACTTCCTGCCCGACTCGTAGAGCCAATCCTGGCCCTTCACCCGCGCACGCACGGCCGACTCGGTGTCCCGCGGCGAGTTCTGGAGCTCTGCGGAGCGCGTGAAGACGTGCCGCGCGTATTCGGCTGTTTGCAGCATGCCCGGGACGACGGCCTGTTCCCACGCGTGGATGACCGTGGAGCGCGAGACCTCGGCGCTCCAGTTCTCCTGTACCGGCCGGTGTCCTGCGGCCAGCTGGCGGCGCCATGAACGGATGTGGGACTCGAACCCCCTGAGCCGGTTCTCCAGCTCTTCGCACGCCTCCGGCAGGCCGGTTGCCTCGGCCCAGGCCCTGAGGTCCTCGGGTGTCGCTGTCTGGCGTCCGTTCTCCAGCTTGGAGATCTTGGAACGGGGCCAGCCCAGCTGCTGAGCCAGCGCCGTACCGGTGAGCCGGCCGCCAGGGCCGGAGACGCGCAGTTCCCGGAGTCTCGCCCCGAGGGCTTCCCGCGCCTGCTGGTAGTCCGTGCTCACCGGTACACGCTAACCGCTATTCGCGTTGGGGCAGTTGTGCCGCGAACCGGCTGTACGGGGTGGCGTGGTGCATCGCAGCATCGCGCACCTGGACGTACCGCAGGACCTCGGACGGCTCCGTGATCACCTCGATGTCGAGCAGGTTGTCGGCGTCGTCGAAGTCGAGGAGCGCGACCAGGCGCGAGTCGAAGATCCAGAAGTCCTCGGCGGGCAGCCGAATCCGGTCGGCGTCCGCCCGCCACAGGTTCCGCACGTCCTCGCCCGTGGCGGCGTTGCACGCCGCGTAGCCCAGCAGGAACAACTGCCCTTGGGTGGGAGGGTCGTCGACGACGCGTACCCGCCCCACGGTCTTGCCGGTCGAGGTCTGGTGCCGGATGTTCGTGCACCACTCGCTGTCGAGGTCCCAGCGTCGCGGCATGGGTGTCCTCTCCACAGGTGGATGTCCGTTCAGCATCCCCGGAGCCCGGAGCCGCACACCAGAAGACGAAGGGCTTCGCATGAGAACGTACGAGAACATCTCGCCGGGAAGCGAGAACAGTCGAGAACACTGCGTGGTGCGCGTCAACTCCTCGTCCCTAGCGTCAGGTTCATGGAGAACGCCAAGACGACCATGTGCGACCCCGTCCACCTCACTCTCCCTTCCCCCGACCCGGAGCCGGTCGAAGGCTGTGCCGGCTGCGTCGAGCTCGCGAACGTGCGGGACCGCGCGCGGGCCGGCGGGGACTTCACCACCGTGTCCGACTGCAACGTCTTCCTGCGGCGGCACCCTCAGGGGCACACGTGATCACGGCCGACGACATCGGGAGGCGCGTCCAGGGCGGTGCCGGACGGGTCGGCATCCTGCGCGATGTCATCGCCGACTACGAGGACCCGGCGGAGCTCCCCGGTGAGCGCCGGAAGCGGGCCATGGCGTTCCTGGGGGCCGAGCGCGGTGACAGGGAGTGGGCGGTCCCGCCGGACGCGGTCGCGCCGGCCGCGGCGGGCCCCCGGGGAGGGCGCCCTGTCGGCCCTTCACCAGTGCGATAGGGGGCGTGAACCGGCGTGCGGGGGAGGTGAAGGGGAGTGCGGCGGGCGGTGGGGTGGCTGCTGGAGGTGGGTCATTACGCGACATCGTCACGGAACGCTATCGTCCGGTGACTATGAGGATGGATGACTTAGCTCTGGCAGCCGCTTCCGCCGCCGTCGTCCTGCTTGCCGTCCCGGCGCCGGTGCACGCGGCTTCGGTTGCGGCTCCGCACAAGTGCGAGAAGGGAGAGGTCGATTCCCGTGGCCGCTCCTCCGTCGACGGCAACGAGATCGCGTGGGACGACGAGTCGAAGTTCGACGACGCGCGCAAGCATGCGGTCAAGGTCTGGACGGCGGGCACGCTCAAGCAGGTGAAGATCAAGGCCGACGGGGCGACGTCGTACGCCGACCTGGAGTGGCGGGACGCCAACAGCGTCACCGGCAAGTGGAGCGACGTGTACGGCATGTGGGCCGCGAGGCACGGGACGGATCACCTGTTGCTCAATCGCGCCTACCTGGACGACGGGAAGCGGTACGGCAAGACCGAGCATCGCAGGCGGGTCGCCGCCCACGAGCTGGGCCACGCGCTGGGGTTCTGCCACAAGGAGTACGGGTACGGGATGTACCCCTCGCTGCTGTGGGCGGACTACGGCCACATCGAGGGGAAGCGGATCGACGCTCCGACCTCGCACGACGTCAATGCCTATCACGCACTGTGGGGATGAGTATGAGCACGAGCAGGAAAGCGATGGCTTTGGCGGCGGGAGCCGTGGTCGCCGGGGCGCTGGCGCTGGGCGGCTGGTTCGGCTACCAGCAGCTGGAGGAGCAGGTCGGGGCGGGCGAGGTCCTGCGGGGCTATGACGCCACCAGCCCGGCCGGCACCGCCCCCCACACCGAGAACGTCTTCGCCGGACGCGTCGCCGCGTTCGAGGAGCAGCGCGACATCGAGGGGTGGACACAGGACGTCTACCAGGTCGAAGTCGCCTCCGTCCTGCGGGGGACCGTGCACGGGACGGTCCGCGTGACGTACGGCCTCGACGAGGGCACCGCCGACCGGCTGGAGGAAGGCAGCACGTACGTGTTCGCCACTCACGCCTGGGCGGACGCCACGAAGGACGGTCACGCGCAGCTGTACCAGGGCGACATGAAGCCCGTGGACGACGCGCAGTTGGCCGTGTGGCGGAAGGCGGTCGCCCTTCCGATGGCGCCGCGGTAGTCGGGCGCGGGCGGCCCCGGGGGATTACCTGGCAGGTCATCGACCCCTGTGCGTGTCGATGCCACGATCAGTTGCACAAGGAGCCCGAACGACCGGAAGGACATCACCACCATGACCGCCTACGCCATAGCGAAGCTGTTCAACGTGACTCCGCACATCGAGGTCGTCGAGTACATCGAGCGCATCTCCGCCACCTTCGAGCCGTACGGCGGCCGCTTCCTCGTGCACGGGGCGACGCACGAGGTGAAGGAGGGCAACTGGCCCGGGCCGGTGGTGGTGATCGGGTTCCCCGGGATCGCCGAGGCGCGGGCCTGGTGGGACTCGCCCGCGTACCAGGAGATCGCGCCGATGCGGTTCCGGCACATCGACGGCGACATCGTCCTGGTCGACGGCACCCCTGACGGCTACGACCCGGCCGCCACCGCGAAGGGCCTGCGGGACGCCCTGCCCGCCGACTAGGCCGCGCCCATCGGCCGCCCCGCATCGGCTCTGCCGATGGACCGCCCATCGGCCGCGCCGATCGGCGTCATCGGGAGGACGCCCCACTGGCTCGTGGACCGTCCCCGGCCCCCGCTCGTAGCGTCGCAGTCATGAGAAACGAGACCAGGGGAACCGTCGAACTCACCCTCGCCATGGTGCTCTCCGGCACTCTCGGCGTCTTCGTCGTCGAGTCCGGGGCATCGCCCTTCGAGGTGGTGTTCTTCCGGTGCTTGTTCGGGGCCGTCGCACTCGGGGCGTACAGCCTCGCCCGGGGGTTCTTCACCGGGCACGGGTTCACCGCGAAGAAGCTGGGGCTCGCCGCCCTCGGCGGCGTGTTCATCGTCTTCAACTGGGTGTTCCTCTTCGAGGCTTACGAGGCCACCTCGATCTCCCTCGCCACCGTCGTCTACCACACGCAGCCGTTCTTCCTCGTGCTGCTCGGGGCGGTGTTCATGCGGGAGCGGATCTCCGCGGCCAAGCTGGGGTGGCTCGCTCTCGCCTTCTTCGGGCTCGTGCTCGTCTCCGGTGTGCGGCCCGGGGACACCGCCTCCCTCAAGGGGCTCGGGTTCGCGCTCGCCGCCGCCGTGCTCTACGCCCTCGCGACCTTCGTCACCAAGCGCGTCACCGGCGTACGGCCGCATCTCGTCGCGCTCGTCCAGGTCCTCGTCGGCCTGCCGCTGCTCCTGCCCTTCGCCGACTTCGGCGCCGCCGCCGGGCTCGGGGGCGGATGGTTCTGGCTCGTCGGGCTCGGGCTGATCCACACCGGGCTGATGTACGTGCTCATGTACGCCGCTTACGCCAAGCTGCCCACCGCCAAGATCGCCGTCCTCGCC
This sequence comes from Streptomyces sp. NPDC042346, assembly GCF_055581845.1. NCBI lineage: Bacteria > Bacillati > Actinomycetota > Actinomycetes > Kitasatosporales > Streptomycetaceae > Streptomyces > Streptomyces sp. NPDC042346. The sequence goes on from NZ_JBVJEH010000010.1 coordinate 63,102, forward strand.
TTCACCTACCCCGCCGTCGCCATGGGCGTCGACTGGGCGGTGTACGGGCACCACATCGGGCTCGTTCAGGCGCTCGGCGTGCCGCTCATCGTCCTCGCCAGCCTCAAGGTCACGCTGGCAGGCAAGGCCACGCCGGCCGGCACGGTCAGGTCGGGCGGCGCGGTCACGCCGGCCGCCACGGTCACGCCGGGCGGCTCTGCTCGGACACCAGTCGCCGCGCCTGCTCCACGAACAGCCGGACATGCGCCGGAAGCTTCTTCCCCCGTCGCCACGCGAGCTGTGTGAAGAGGGTGAAGGGGGCTTCCCAGTCCAGGGCGATCAGGGTGCCGGAGGTCAGTTCCTCCGCCACCGCCACCTGGGGGAGGAGAGCTATCCCCAGGCCCGACGTCACTCCGCGCTTCGTCGCCTCGATCGTGCCGAACTCCATGAACGGCGGCGCCCACTCCCGCAGCTCCTCCTCGAAGAGGTCGCGGTACGGGCAGCCCGGTTCGGTGCCCACCAGGTGGGCCGCCGCCAGGTCCGCGCTCGTCAGCCCCGTACGGCCCGCCAGGGGGTGGCCCGGGCCGGCGACCAGGACCAGGGGTTCGGGTGCGAGGACCTCCGACTCCAGGCCCTCGTGCTCCGTGTCGGGCTCCATCAGGAAGCCCACGTCGTACGTGCCCTGCCGCAGCGCCTGCCGGGTCGCGTCGCCGAGCGTCGGGCGCAGCGTCAGCCGCACCTTCGGGTAGCGGTGGTGGAAGTACTCCAGAAGCGGCGGCAGGCGGTACGAGGTGAGGGACTCCATCGTGCCGACCGCGATCGTTCCCGACGGGTCCCCCGCGCTCGCGACGGCCGCCCTGGCCTCCTCGGCCAGCTCCGTCATCCTGCGGGCGTACGGCAGGAGCCGCTCCCCGGCCTCGGTGAGCCGGATGCGGCTGCCGAGCCGCTCGAAGAGCTCCACGCCGAGCGAGGTCTCCAGGGAGCGGATCTGACCGGTGACGCTGGACTGGGCATAGCCCAGGTCGGCGGCGGCACGGGTGAAGGAGAGGACGTCGGCGACCTTCTCGAAGGTGACGAGGAGCCTGAGCTCCATCACGCGTCGGAGTCCTCGCCGCTCTCGCGCTTCTTCAGCTCTTCCTCGCGGCGGCGCAGGTCCGCCTCCCAGTCCTTGAGCGCGGCCGCCTCGTCCGGGCCCTCCTGCTTGAGGGCGGACGCCTCGTCCGGGCCCTCCTGCTTCAGGGACTTCAGGAACTCCGGGTTGTCGTCGGGGGCCACCCAGCCGCCCGCACGGCCCCGCGCTCCGGCGGGGCGCCGCACCTTGCCCGCGAAGAACCAGACGATCGGCCCGACGATCCAGAACAGCAGGATGATGATGACCCAGACCACCTTCGGCAGGTGCTTGGTCTCTTCTTCCGGCGTGTTCAGGCAGTCGATGAAGGCGTAGATCGTCAGCGCCAGCGGCAGGATGTACAACAGCGCCCTGAGCATGTGGGACGGCCCCCTGGAAGCGGTGGCGGAGGCGCGTTTCGGCGGCCCCGGTGACAGGTCAAGGGTAGCCGGTGACCGATACTGGCCCTTATGGCTTACGACGATCTCCGCTCGCTGCTCAGGGCCCTTGAGCGCGAAGGCGACCTCAAGCGCATCAAGGCCGAAGTCGACCCGTACCTGGAGGTCGGGGAGATCGTCGACCGGGTGAACAAGGCAGGAGGCCCGGCGCTTCTCTTCGAGAACGTCAAGGGCTCCTCGATGCCGCTCGCGATGAACGTCTTCGGGACCGACCGCCGGCTGCTCAAGGCCCTCGGCCTGAAGTCGTACGGCGAGATCAGCGAGAAGATCGGCGGGCTGCTCAAGCCCGAACTTCCGCACGGTTTCGTCGGGGTCCGCGAGGCCTTCGGCAAGCTCGGCTCGATGGTCCACGTGCCGCCGAAGAAGGTGAAGGCCGAGAACGCCCCCGTGCAGGAGGTCGTCCTCACCGGGGACGACGTCGATCTCGACCTGCTTCCCGCGCTGTTCACCTGGCCCAAGGACGGCGGCTCCTTCTTCAACCTCGGGCTCACCCACACCAAGCACCCCGAGACGGGTGTGCGGAACCTCGGGCTCTACCGCCTCCAGCGCCACGACAAGCGCACCATCGGCATGCACTGGCAGATCCACAAGGACAGCCGCAATCACTACGCCGTCGCGGCCGCCCGCGGCGAGCGGCTGCCGGTCGCCATCGCCTTCGGCTGCCCGCCGGCCGTGACGTACGCGTCGACGGCCCCGCTGCCCGGCGACATCGACGAGTACCTCTTCGCCGGCTTCGTGCAGGGCAAGCGGATCGAGATGGTCGACTGCAAGACCGTGCCGCTCCAGGTTCCCGCGCAGGCCGAGGTCGTCATCGAGGGGTGGCTGGAACCGGGCGAGACGCTGCCGGAGGGTCCCTTCGGCGACCACACCGGCTTCTACACGCCGCAGGAACCGTTCCCCGCGCTGAAGATCGACTGCGTGACCATGCGGAAGCGTCCGCTGCTCCAGTCGATCGTCGTCGGCCGGCCGCCGACCGAGGACGGGCCGCTCGGGCGGGCCACGGAGCGGTTCTTCCTGCCGCTCCTCAAGATCATCGTGCCGGACATCGTCGACTACCACCTGCCGGAGTCGGGCGGCTTCCACAACTGCGCGATCGTCTCGATCGACAAGAAGTACCCGAAGCACGCGCAGAAGGTCATGCACGCCATCTGGGGCGCGCACATGATGTCGCTGACCAAGCTGATCATCGTGGTCGACAAGGACTGCGATGTGCATGATCTTCACGAGGTGTCCTGGCGGGCGCTCGGGAACACCGACTACGCCCGTGACCTGACGGTGGTGGAGGGGCCGGTCGATCACCTCGACCACGCCTCCTACCAGCAGTTCTGGGGCGGCAAGGCCGGTATCGACGCGACCAAGAAGCTGCCCGAGGAGGGCTACACCCGGGACGGCGGCTGGCCGGACATGGTGGAGTCGGACCCGGCGACGGCGGCCCTCGTGGACCGCCGCTGGAAGGAGTACGGGCTGTGACCACGGCCGCCGTACCGGGCGCACAGCCGGGACGTACGAAGGCGTTCCTGCGCCTCGTGATGATCGAGCACTCGGTCTTCGCGCTGCCCTTCGCGTACACCGCCGCGCTCACCGCGATGTTCCAGCTCGACGGGAACATCCACTGGTGGACGCTCTTCCTCGTCACCGTCTGCATGGTGGGCCTGCGGACCTTCGCCATGGCCTGCAACCGGATCATCGACCGCGAGATCGACGCCCGCAATCCGCGGACGGCGGGGCGCGAGCTGGTGACCGGTGCGGTGTCCGTGCGGTCCGCGTGGACCGGGGCCGGGATCGCCGTCGTGGTGTTCCTGGGGGCCGCGGCCCTCCTCAACCCGCTCTGCCTGGCGCTCGCGCCGCTCGCCGTCATCCCGATGGTCGTCTACCCGTACGGCAAGCGGTTCACGAACTTCCCGCACGCGATCCTCGGGCTCGCCCAGGCCATAGGGCCCATCGGCGCCTGGCTCGCGGTCACCGGCGAGTGGTCCTGGGACGCGGTCCTCCTGGGCCTCGCGGTCGGCGTCTGGATCGGCGGCTTCGACCTGATCTTCGCCTGCCAGGACGTCCAGGCGGACCGCGCCCACGGCGTGATGTCCGTCCCGGCGCGCTTCGGCATTCCGGCGGCCCTGTGGGGCGCACGCGCCTCGGCGGTCGTGACGACGGGTCTGCTCGTCTGGTACGCGCTGGCGACGGACGCGGGCGGCTTCTTCTGGGTCGGCCTCGTGATCGTGGCGGCCGCGTTCTGTTACGAGCACTCGATCGTGAAGCCGACCGACCTGTCCCGGCTGAACCGGGCGTTCTTCACGGTCAACGGCTTCATCGGGATGGCGCTCTTCGTGTGCGCCCTGCTGGATCTGCTGGTCCGCGGGCTCACGCCGTAGCCCGGGCCGGTTGACGGATGACGGATAGGCTCGACCGCATGAACGACGGCAAGCGGACCCCTTGGGTCGTGGGGGTCTCCGGGGCATCGGGTACGCCGTACGCGGCCTCCGTCCTGCGGGGGCTGCTCGCCGCGGGGGAGAGCGTCGACCTCGTCGTGTCGCGGTCCTCGCGGCTCACGCTCCTCGACGAGACGGGGATCTCCTTCCGGGACGCGCACTGGCGCGAGGACCTGGCGGCCTGGCTGGCGCGGGGCGCCGACGGGAAGCCCGACACGTTCGACGTGTCGTCGGCCCTCGGGGACGTGCGGTACTGGGCGGCCGGCGATCTGGCCGCGGGGCCGTCGTCGGGCTCGTACCCGGCGAAGGGGATGCTGGTGGTGCCGGCCTCGACCGCCGCGGTGGCGGGAGTGGCACTGGGGCTCTCGAAGGACCTGTTGCAGCGGGTCGCGAGCGTGACGCTGAAGGAGCGGCGGCCGCTGGTGGTCGCCGTGCGGGAGACCCCGCTGAACGGTCAGACGCTCAGGCACATGGTGACGCTGGACGAGGCGGGCGCCGTGGTGCTGCCCGCCTCTCCGGCGTTCTACGCGGGGGCGACGCACATCCAGGATCTGGTGGACTTCGTCGCCGGGCGGGTGCTGGACGCGGCGGGTGTGCCGCACCAGCTGTACCGCCGGTGGGAGGGAGAGCTGGGCGGAGGCGGTGCCTCGGCGCGAGCTCTCCCGGCCGATCGGGCCGATCAGCGCGGTGTGCGCGATCAGCGTGACCGGCGTGATTAGCGCTTCTTGGCGCGCTTCTTCGCGGCGCGCTTCGAGGCGGAGGTCGACTGGTGGGCACGCGAGCGGTTGGCCAGGTCCTGCAGCTCGCGCATACGGGCGTAGGCCATCTCGATCGTGTACACGGTGAACACCACTCCTGAAAGATCGTCTTTGATCAGCTGAAAGATTCGCAGGGCTTCTTCCCTGTGTACCTTAGATTCTACACCTAAACTCGCGGTATCGCTGGACAATGGAAGGCTTCATACCTATGGACGCCGTGGACAGGCAGCTCATCCAGGCTCTGCGCGAGAACGGTCGTGCCTCGTACGCCGAGCTCGGCCGGCTCGTCGGGCTCTCCGGCCCCTCCGTCACCGACCGCATCAACCGCCTTGAGGTCGCCGGGGTCATCACCGGCTACCGCGCCACCGTCGACGCCGCCTCGCTCGGCCTCGGCGTCACCGCCCTCATCGGCATCTCCCTCTCCGACGCCGCCGACCACGAGGACGTGGCCCGCCGCCTCAAGGACCTGGCCGAGATCGAGGACTGCTGGTTCATCGCCGGCGACGACTCCTTCATGCTCAAGGTCCGCGTCGGCGACGTCGACGGCCTGGAGAAGACGATCCGCCGCCTCAGCGGCACGAAGGGCGTCTCCCGCACCCGTACGACGATCGTGCTCTCCACCAAGTGGGAGAACCGGGTCGGGGACCTGCCCGAAGAGGGCTGAGAGTACGGTGGTGGAGCCTGATTTCGGAGACGTTGGAGACAGAAAAGGGAGGCGGCCGTACATGGACGCTGGACTCAAGCGCGAACTTGAGCAGAAGGTCCGGGACGGTGAGCGGCTGAGCCGCGAGGACGGCATCGCCCTGTACGAGTCCGACGACCTCGCCTGGCTCGGCGGTCTGGCCCACGAGGTCCGGACCCGCAAGAACGGCGACGTGGTCCACTTCAATGTCAACCGGCATCTGAACATGACCAACGTCTGCACCGCCTCCTGCGCCTACTGCTCCTTCCAGCGCAAGCCGGGCGAGAAGGACGCGTACACCATGCGCATCGAAGAGGCCGTGCGCCTCGCGAAGGCGATGGAGAACGACAACCTCACCGAGCTGCACATCGTCAACGGGCTCCACCCCAACCTGCCCTGGCGGTACTACCCGCGCTCGCTCTCCGAGCTCAAGAAGGCCCTGCCGAACGTCTCCCTCAAGGCCTTCACGGCCACCGAGATCCACCACTTCGAGACGATCTCCGGGATGTCCGCGTCCGACATCCTCGACGAGCTGATCGAGGCCGGTCTGGAGTCCCTGACCGGCGGCGGCGCCGAGATCTTCGACTGGGAGGTCCGGCAGCACATCGTGGACCACCGCACCCACTGGGAAGACTGGTCGCGGATCCACCGCCTCGCGCACTCCAAGGGCCTGAAGACCCCGAGCACGATGCTGTACGGCCACATCGAGGAGCCGCGCCACCGCGTCGACCACGTGCTGCGGCTGCGCGAGCTCCAGGACGAGACCGGCGGCTTCCAGGTCTTCATCCCGCTGCGCTACCAGCACGACTTCGTCGACATGCAGGACGGCAAGGTCCGCAACAAGCTCCAGGCGCGCACGACGATGGCCACCGGCGCCGAGGCCCTGAAGACCTTCGCGGTCTCCCGGCTCCTCTTCGACAACGTGCCGCACGTCAAGGTCTTCTGGGTCATGCACGGCGTCCAGACCGCCCAGCTCGCGCTCCAGCACGGCGCGGACGACATGGACGGCTCGGTCGTCGAGTACAAGATCACGCACGACGCCGACAACTACGGCACGCCGAACAAGCTGGGCCGCGAGGACCTGCTCGAACTGATCAGGGACGCGGGCTTCCGGCCGGTCGAGCGGAACACCCGGTACGAGATCATCCGCGAGTACCCGGGCCCGGACGCGGACCGGCGCGAGACGCCGCAGTCGATGCGGTTCTGACGACGTGTGACGCGTAGGGAAGAGGGCCGGCGGGGACATCCCGCCGGCCCTCTTTCTCATTCCTCCGTGCGCTCCACCGGGATCCACAGCTCCGCCCGCGCCGTCGTCCAGTCCGCCGACGGCGCGACGGTCAGCAGCTCGGGGCCCGGCCGGCTCGCGTACGGGTTCGACGGGAACCACTGGGTGAAGATGTCCCGCCACAGGTACTGCAGGGTCTTCGGGAACGGTCCCTCGTTCTCGAAGACGGCCCAGGTCCCGGCGGGCACGTCGAGCGCGTCGAACTCCTCGGGGACCGCGCCGCCGCTCACCACCCCGTGCCAGTAGTCCAGCTCCGCCCCCTCCTCCCGGCTGTCCGTGAGGTGGACGACGGCCGAGAGGACGCCCGCCGGTTCCGCGTCCGACAGGCGCGCGAGCCGGTCCAGGGCCTCCTGGCCGATGGACCGGATGTGCGCGGCGATCGCCGGGTTCTCGCCCTCGTGGACGAGGGGCACCCGGGCCCCGCGCCCGACGATCCGGAAGTCTTCCCGCTCCACGATCCTGTACCGCATGGTGCTGTTCCCTTCGACGACGAGGCGGAAGGACATCCGCGGCTGGGAGTGGAGCGCGGCGCCCGTGCGGCGGGCGTCGCCGGGGCCGATGCCGTGCACCGCGCGGAACGCGCGGGCGAAGGCCTCCCCGGAGCCGTAGCCGTACCGGACCGCGATCTCCAGGAGCGTCCGCTCGCCGGCGAGCACCTCGGCACCGGCGACGGTGAGCCGCCTGCGCCGTACGTACTCCGACAGGGGCATCCCCGCCAGCGCCGAGAAGAGGCGCCGGAAGTGGTACTCCGAGGTCATGGCGATCCGGGCCAGCTCGGCCGTGTCGAGGTCGCCGCGGTCGCCGCGGAGATGGTCCTCGATGTGGTCCAGGGCCTGGTTGAGTCGCTCCAGCACGTGGGGTCCTTCCTCTGCTGTGCCTTCACCGTAGGAAGGGTCACGGGGTGCCGACCCGACATCCTGTGCCCGTTCCGGTCGGGTGCGGGCCACCCAGGGCCTGTCCGGCCCTGATCCGCCTGACCGGCGCTAGTTCAGGGGCAGCAGCATGATGATGTCGTCGCGGTCGTCGCCGGGGGCGACCCGGATCGCGTCGGGGACGCGGCCGACCTCCTTGTAGCCGGACCTGGCGTAGAAGGCGTCGACGCCGGTGCCGCCCCGGCAGGTCAGGCGGATCGCCTCGATCGCCTCGAAGCCCACGGCGGTACGGGCGGCGTGCTCGACGGCCGCCATGAGGTCGGTGCCGTACCCCTTGCCCTGGTGGCGGGGGTGGACCATCACCGTGTAGAGCCACACCCAGTGGGTCATCAGCGGGTGGGTGTTGAAGGTGAAGAAGGCGGTGGCGGCGACCTCGCCGTCCTCGTCGCGGCCGACCAGCAGGCGCGTACCGCCCTCGGCCATGCCGACGAGGTGCCTGAGGAGCGCGGGGCGGATCTCGTCGGGGGTGACGGGGGGTACAAAGCCGACGGCGCCGTCCGCGTTGGAGACGTCGGCCCAGAGGGCGAGCACGCCGTCGCGCAGGGTCCGGTCGACTGCCGGGTCCAGCTCGAAGGTAAGGGTCATGTGTAGATCTTAACTATTACTTGGGGGAGGGCTCAAGAGGTGGCGACCTCGGCCGGAGCGTGGATCAACGGCGGGCACCCCACCGAGGGCTTCCTCCTCCACGGCACGAGCGGCCCCTTCGCCCACCTCTTCGACTCGGTCGCCGGAGCCTGGTGGCTCGACACCCTCTTCATGCTCGGCCTCCTCGGCGTCGGCCTCGCGATGATCCTCGGGATCGGCATGCGCGTCGCCGCCGGCGCGGGCACGCTGATGATGGCCTTCATGTGGCTCGTCACCCTCTGGCCCGGCGCCAACCCCTTCATGGACGACCACTGGATGATCGCCCTGGTCCTGCTGATCACGGCCGCGACCGGCGCCGGGAGCCACTACGGCCTGGGCGCGAAGTGGGCCCGGCTCCCGATCGTCCGCGACCACCGCTGGCTGGTCTGAGCCACGGAACCTCCGGGCTCGACCCCCCGCTCCCGGCGAGCGCCCCTCCCCGTGCTTCACTGGAGGGGCGCTCGTCCCGTATGGGAACTTTTCGGAACGGAAGAGTGGACTGACTGACATGCTCCGCTACACGCTGATGCGGCTCGGCATCTTCGCCGGGTGCTTCTTCGCCCTGTGGGGTCTCGTCTACGTCGGCGTGCTGCCGCGCGGCCTGGGCGACTCGAACCTCCTCTGGGTCCTCGTCCTCGCCATCGTCGTCTCCGCCCCGCTCAGCTTCGTCCTCCTGCGCAAGCAGCGCGACGACATGAGCGTCGAGATCGTCGAGAAGGTCGACCGCGCGAAGGGCCGCCTGGCCTCGAACAGGTCCCAGGAGGACGCGCTCTAGCCCTGTAAGGGCCGCGTAAGCTTCATCACAGATCCCCACAGATCCACCCACCCCAGTCGGAGCTTCCCAGGCTCCCGCCTGGGGTGTTCTGCGTTTCGGAGGCGCGGAGGCCTCTTCAGGTCCCAAAGAATGGCTTTGAGGATCTCAAAGTTCAAGTGTTAACGTGTTCGACATGACGACAGCAGTGCGCCCCTCTCATGCCGCGAGCATCCCGCTCGTGGCGCGCCTGCACGTCGATCTGTGCCGCTGTATGTCCGCGGTCTGTTGCCGCGAGCTCTGACCCGGCATCATGCAGCGGCCCGCGTGAAAACGCGTGTGTGCCGCACCCCCGTCCCGTATTTCCCGATACGCACCTGTGGAGTGTGTCTGTGTCCGCGTCCGCGACCACACCCGAGCAGAAGTCCCCGGCTTCCTCGCGCATACCGAAGGTCCCCTTCTGGGCCCAGATCATCGCCGGCCTCGTCCTCGGCGCCCTGCTCGGCTGGATAGCCCGCAGCCAGGACGTCGCCTGGCTGAAGGAGACCCTCGGCCAGATCGGCGACATCTTCGTCCAGCTGCTCAAGCTGGCCGTCGCCCCGCTCGTCTTCTTCGCGATCCTGGTGTCGATCACCAACCTGCGGAAGGTGAACAACGCCGCCAGGCTCGCCACCCGCACGCTGCTCTGGTTCATGATCACCTCGCTGATCGCGGTCGCCATCGGCCTCGCGATCGGCCTGATCACCAACCCGGGCGCCGGTACCGGCCTCACCCCGCAGGACGGCAAGCTGCCGAAGCGCGAGGGCTCCTGGATCGACTTCCTCACCGGCATCATCCCGTCGGACGTCATCACGCCCTTCACCGAGCTGAACGTCCTCCAGATCGTCTTCATGGCCGCCGTCGCCGGCATCGCCGCCCTCAAGCTGGGCGACAGGGCCAAGCCGATCCTCACCCTCTCCGAGTCGATCCTGGAGCTGCTCCAGAAGGCCCTGTGGTGGGTCATCCGCCTCGCCCCGCTCGGCACCGTCGGCCTCATCGGCTTCGCCATCGCCGACTACGGCTGGGACCTCATCGGCAAGTACGCGACCTTCACCGCCGACGTCTACATCGGCTGCGCCCTGGTGCTCTTCGGCGTCTACCCGCTGCTGCTCGCCACCGTCGCCAAGGTCAACCCGATCCAGTTCTTCAAGGGCGCCTGGCCCGCGATCCAGCTGGCCTTCGTCTCCCGCTCCTCGGTCGGCACCATGCCGGTCACCCAGAAGGTCACCGAGCGCCTCGGCGTCCCGAAGGAGTACGCCTCCTTCGCCGTCCCGTTCGGCGCCACCACCAAGATGGACGGCTGCGCCGCGATCTACCCGGCGCTCGCCGCGATCTTCATCGCGCAGATCTTCGACGTGCAGCTCGGCATCGGCGACTACCTGCTGATCGCCTTCGTCTCGGTCATCGGCTCGGCGGCCACCGCCGGCCTCACCGGCGCGACGGTCATGCTGACGCTGACCCTCTCCACCCTGGGCCTCCCGCTGGAGGGCGTCGGCCTCCTCATGGCGATCGACCCGATCCTGGACATGATCAGGACGGCTACGAACGTGGCTGGCCAGGCGCTCGTCCCGGTGATCGTCTCCGCCCGCGAGAAGATCCTCGACCACACCGCGTACGAGAACGCCTCCGCGTCCCCGATCGACGAGCTGGTCACGGTCGGCGAGACCGACCAGAAGGTCGCGGTCACCGCCGCCGCCTGACGTACGCGACCCGCCTGAACGCCTTCGTGCCCCCTGCCCCCGTCCGGGCAGGGGGCACGTAGGCTTTCGCGGGGCATCCGGTTGATCTTGGAAACAGGGGTGGGCGCCATGGCCGACGGAGTGAAGGTGCGGCGGCTGCCGCGGGTCGTGCGCGAGCGGCAGATGATGGACGCGGCCGTGACGTGCTTCGCCCGGCACGGGTACCAGTCGGCGTCCATGGACGAGATCGCCGAGCTCGCGGGGGTCTCCAAGCCGCTGGTCTATCTCTATCTGGGCTCCAAGGAAGAGCTGTTCACCGCCTGCATCCGGCGGGAGGCGGGCGCGCTGCTCGCCGCCGTGGCCGCCGGGGTCGAGGACCGGAGCCGGCCCGCCGACGAGCAGCTGTGGGCCGGGCTGCTCGCCTTCTTCACGTACGTGGCGGACCATCCGGACGCCTGGGTGGTGCTGAGCCGGCGGGCTTGGACGCAGGGCGAGCCGTTCGCGGGCGAGGCCTCGCGGATGCGGGAGGAGATCGCCGCCTTCGTGGCGGGGCTGATCGGGGACGTGCACGGGGGTGTCGCGGGGCCGGGCGTGGAGGTGCGCGGGGGTGGTGCCGGGCCGGACCCGGACGGGCACGGGGGCGGGGTCGGCCGGGGTGTGGACGCGCTCGCGTTGGCGCTCGTCGGGGCCGCCGAGTCGCTCGCCGACTGGGCCGCCGAGACGCCCGGGACCACGGCGAGGGACGCCGCCGCGACGCTGATGAACTTCGCGTGGGCGGGGCTCGGAAACCTCGTGAAAAGCGAGCGCTGGTCTCCCCCTTGAGGCTTACTCCGCAGTAAGGTTACCGGCTAGTCAACACCTGGCACGGCCACCGTCACGGGTCCCCAGGAGCGCAACGTACCGACGCACGACCTCAGTTCATCGCGAAGACCGAGGAGTCGCACGTGTCCGTCGTCACCGCCGCATCCGGGATCGAGCCGGTCGAGCCGCAGAAGATCCTGGTGGACGGGCGGGTACGGGAGGTCTCCGTCCCCGCGCTCGTGCCCCGGGTGGCCCGCGGCTCCCTCGCCGACCTGCCCTACGACAACGCCCGCCAGGACCCCGAGGCCCCGCTCTTCTCCCGCAAGGGGCCGCAGGGCGAGTGGTACGACGTCACCGCCGCCCGCTTCGCCGCCGACATGCACGCCGTCGCCAAGGGGCTCATCGCCCACGGGCTCCGCCCCGGCGACCGGCTCGCCCTCATGGCCCGCACCACCTACGAGTGGACCCTGATCGACTTCGCCGCCTGGGCCGCCGGACTCGTCACCGTCCCCGTCTACCCCACCTCCTCCGCCTTCCAGACCCGCTGGATCCTCCAGGACTCCGGCGCCGCGGCCTGTGTCGTCGAGGACCCCGAGCAGGCCCGGCTCGTCTCCGCCGAGCGCCGCCAGCTGCCCGGCCTCGCCCACCTCTGGGTCCTCGACACCGGCGCCGTCGACCTGCTCCGCAGGGCCGGGACGCGGGTCGCCGACGAGGCCGTCACCGCCCGGCGCGGACTGCTCACCCCCGAGACCCTCGCCACCCTCGTCTACACCTCCGGCACCACCGGCCGCCCCAAGGGCTGCGCCCTCACCCACGCCAACTTCTTCGCCGAGGTCGACAACGCCGTCCGGCTCCTCCACCCCGTCTTCGTCTCGGAGAGCAAGGACCCCGCCGCCACCCTCCTCTTCCTGCCGCTCTCCCACGTCTTCGGACGGATGGTCTCCATCGGCTGCGTACGGGCCCGGGTCCGCGTCGGCCACGCCCCCTCCGTCGAGGGCGAGGAGCTCCTCGCCGACCTCGCCGCCTTCCGGCCCACCTTCCTCCTCGCCATCCCGTACGTCCTGGAGAAGGTCTTCAACACCGCCCGCGCCACCGCCGAACGCGGCGGCAAGGCCGCGGCCTTCGACCGGGCCGCCAGGATCGCCCGCCGGTACGGGGGGACGTCCGCGCCCTCGCTCCCGCTGCGGGCCGCGCGGGCGCTGTACGACCCGCTCGTCTACCGGCGGATCCGGGCCGCGCTCGGCGGCCGGGTGAAGTACGTGGTCTGCGGCGGCTCCCCGCTCGGCGCCCGGCTCGCCGAGTTCTTCACGGGCGCCGGCGTCGAGGTCTTCGAGGGGTACGGCCTGACGGAGACCACGGCCGCCTCGACGGTCACCCCGCCGCAGCGGCCGCGCACCGGCACCGTCGGCTGGCCGCTGCCGGGCACGGCCGTCCGGATCGCCGGCGACGGGGAGGTGTGGCTCAAGGGCGCCCACGTCTTCGCCGGGTACTGGGACGCCCAGCGCGGGGCGGCCGTGCCGTATACCGACGACGGCTGGTTCCCCACCGGGGACCTGGGCTCGCTCGACGAGGACGGCTATCTGCGGATCACCGGCCGCAAGAAGGACATCCTCATCACCTCGGCAGGGAAGAACGTGGCTCCGGCCCCGCTGGAGGACTGGCTGCGCGCGCATCCGCTGGTCTCCCAGTGCATGGTCGTGGGCGACGACCGCCCGTACGTCACGGCCCTGATCACCCTCGACCACGAGGGGCTCACGCACTGGCGGCGGATGCGGCACAAGGACCATCTGGCGCTCTACGAGCTGACCGGGGACGAGGAGCTGGTCGGTGCGGTCCAGCGGGCCGTGGACGACGCCAACCGGCTGGTCTCGCGGGCCGAGTCGATCCGCGCCTTCCGGCTCCTGACGACCGACTTCTCGGAGAGGTCCGGGCACCTGACCCCGTCGCTGAAGCTCAAACGGCGGGCGGTGCTGCGGGACTTCGCGCGGGAGATCGAGGAGATGTACGGGGCGGGGGGCGTCCTCTAGGGGGGGTGTCTTGGGCCTTTCAGGGCCAGAGCAGCTCGCGGACCCAGCCGGCGCCGGTGCCCGTCGCTTCTTCCCGGCGGTAGCGGAGGCGGAGGTGGCGGCGCCGGGCGTCGCCCTGGAAGAACTCGACCTCGGTCGGTTCGACCACGTACAGGGTCCAGGTGGGGGCGTGGGCGGCCGGTTCGGCCTCGGCCCGGAGCCAGGCCGCCGCGCTCGCCTCGGCGAGGGCCTCGGGGGAGTCCAGGACCTCGCTCTGCCGGCCGACGAGCGCCGAGGCGAGGGCGCCGGTGGTGCGGGCGTGGAGGTCCGCGTACGCCTCCTCGGGGGTGGCGGTGGTGACGTGGCCCCGGATCCGGACCTGGCGGCCCTGGACCGGCCAGTAGAAGCCGAGCGCGGCCTCGGGGCGGGCGGCGAGCTGGCGGCCCTTGGCGCTGGTGGCGTGCGAGGCGAAGTGCCAGCCGCGCTCGTCGGCGTCGTGCAGCATCACCGTACGGACGTCGGGCCTGCCGTCCTCGTCCGCGGTGGCCAGGGAGAGGGTGTGCGGCTCGGTCTGGCCGGCCGCGACCGCCTCCGTGAACCAGCCGTGGAAGAGGGCGAGGGGCTCGGGCGGGGCGCCCGCCGGGTCGAAGGAGGGGAGCTCGGTGTCCCAGACCCGGAGGGAGTGGAGGGCTTGCTGGAAGTCGGTCATGCCGTCACGGTAGGGCGCGGGGCGGCCGGGGCGGGAGTGGCGTTCCGCGTGGTGGTCGGTGCGGCGGGCGTCGTGGTGGCCGGTGCGGCGGTCGGCGTGACCGTCAGGGCGCTGTAGTCCTCGATCGGGACCGCGTTGGCCGCCGACTGGATCCCGTCGCGGATCTTCTTCGCGATGAGGTTCTTCCAGGGGGTCTTCGGCAGGGTCCGCACCATGAGCATGCGCAGGGCGATCTTCCACTTGGAGCCGACGGTCATCTCCTTGACGAAGCCCTCGGCCATCTTCTGGTTCTGCTCCACGCCCGGCCGCATCCGCTCCTCGTAGCGGGCGAAGGCGACCGTGTGGTCGCCGCCCGCCCGGGCCAGCTCGCCCGCCAGGACGTAGGCGCCGGTGAGGGCGAGGCCGGTGCCCTGGCCGGAGGCGGGGGAGGAGCAGTGGGCGGCGTCGCCGAGCAGGACGACGCGCCCCCGCGACCAGCTGTCCATCTCGACGATCGACATGGAGTCGAGGTAGAAGTCGTCGGCGTCGGCCGCGTGTCCGAGGAGCCGGGGGACCTCCCAGCCGTCGCCCGCGAACGTGTCGGCGAGCAGCCGCTTCTGGTCGGTGACGTCCCGGAGGTCGTAGGGGACGTCCTCGGGTGCGGAGAAGATGAAGAGGTTCTTGGCGTCCGTCTCGCCGCCGGCGCTGTAGACGCAGAGCAGCTTCTTCGGGAGGGCGTGGTACGTCTCCCAGCGGTCCAGGCCCAGGTGGTTGGGGGCGGTGAAGATGGAGATGTACGCGCCGAGGTGGCGCTTGAACCGCTGCTCGGGGCCGAAGGCGAGCTTCCGGGTGTTCGAGTGGAGTCCGTCGGCGCCGACGACCAGGTCGAAGCGGCGGACGGTGCCGCTCTCGAAGGTGACGGTGACGCCGTGGGCGTCCTCGTCGAGGGCGGCGATCGAGTCGTCGAAGAGGTACTCGACGTCGTCGCGGGTCCGGTCGTAGAGGATGCGGGCGAGGTCGCCGCGCATGATCTCGTCGTCCTCCTCGACGCGGCCGCCGAAGATGTCGGCGGGCAGCTCGCCGATGGTGCGGCCGGCGTCGTCGACGTACGAACCGCCGCGCATGTCGGTGGACTTGGCGCGGATCTCGTCGAGCACGCCCATCCGCCGGCAGACCTCGATCGCGGTGCCGCGGATGTCGACCTTGTAGCCGCCGGTGCGGAGTTCGGGGGCGCGCTCGACGACGGTCGGGGCGAAGCCGTAGCGGTGCAGCCAGAGGGCGAGGGCGGGGCCGGCGACCGAGGCGCCGGAGATCAGGACGGTCTTGGCGGTGGTCTTGGCGGCGGTGCCGGTGGTGTTGCTGTTCATGGCAGGACTCCTTGTCGGGTGTCTGCGGGCCGTTCCCCTGCCCGCAGACATGACTATACGGATGTCCTACACGGTTGTCTATGACGCTTGTATAGATTCTTGCCCGGGGGTCGGCCGGGGTCAGTCGCGGCCCAGCACCACCGTCCCCGAGGAGCAGAACCAGCCCCCCGTCCCCGAGGCCACCGCCAGCCGCGGCAGCGAGCCGTCCGGCCGGCGCACCTGGAGTCCGGGCGCCTCCCCGCGCAGCTGCCGTACCGCCTCCACCAGCAGGAACAGCCCGCGCATCCCCGGGTGACAGGCCGAGAGGCCGCCGCCGTCCGTGTTCACCGGAAGGTGGTCCTTGTCCGCGAAGAACGCCCCGCCCTCGCCCTTCGCGCAGAAGCCCAGGTCCTCCAGGGTCACCAGCGTCATGTAGGTGAAGGCGTCGTAGACCTCGGCGAGGTCGATGTCGGCGGGGGTCACCCCCGCCCGCTCGAAGGCGAGCCGGCCGCTGACCGCCGCCGGGGAGACCGTGAAGTCCTCCCACTCCGACATCGTGGTGTGCGAGACGTGCTCGCCGGTGCCGAGGACCCAGACGGGCTCGGTCCTGCAGTCCTGGACGTACTCCTCGGCGACGAGCAGCACCGCGCAGCCGCCGTCGCTGCGCAGGCAGCAGTGCAGCTTGGTGAACGGGTCCGCGATCATCGGCCCGTCCAGCACCTCGTCGACGGTGATCGGGTCCCGGAACATCGCCTCGGGGTTGAGCGCCGCGTTCGCCCGCGCCTGCACGGCGACCTCGGCGAGCTGCTCCAGGGTCGTCCCGTACTCGTGCATGTGGCGGCGGGCGGCCATCGCGTACTTGGCGATCAGGGTGTGCCCGTAGGGGACTTCGAACTGGAGCGGGCCGCGCGAGCCGAAGGAGAGGTTCGCGGTCCTGCGCCGGGCCCGGATGTCGGCGCGGGCGGTCGAGCCGTACACGAGCAGGACCGCGTTCGCGTGGCCCGCGGCGATCGCGTCGGCGGCGTGTGCGGCCATGACCTCCCAGGTGGCGCCGCCGACGGCGGTGGAGTCCACCCAGCGGGGGCGCAGGCCCAGGTACTCGGCGACCTCGACCGGGGCGAGGGTGCCGAGCCCCGCCGAGGCCAGGCCGTCGATCAGCGAGCGGTCGAGGCCGCTGTCCGCGAGGGCGCGACGGGCGGCCTGGGCGTGGAGCGCGTACGGGGTGGCCTCGTCGACGCGGCCGCAGTCGGAGAGGGAGACGCCGACGACGGCGACGCGGCGGGGGCTGCGTGGAGTGGCAGGCATGAATCTGACGGTACATCAGATTTGCTGAATCGGGACCGGCGCCTCTCTGGGCAACCGGCCCCGTACCGCCCTAGCATGACGCACCGTCAGATACGGAGGGAGCTCCATGGACGCCGCCGACACCGCAGCGCTCGCCGCCGCGCTCACCGAGGAGCAGCAGGAGATCCGCCGCACCCTGCGGGACCTGCTCACCGAACGGGCCGGGCCACGCGAGAACCGCGAGGCCACCGCCACCCCCGAGGGATACGACACCGCGCTCTGGGCCCGGCTGTCCGGCACCCTCGGCCTCGCCGGGCTCGCCCTTCCCGAGCGGTACGGAGGCGCCGGCCGCGGGCCCGCCGAACTCGCCCTCGCCTGCGAGGAGGCCGGCCGCGCCCTCGCGCCCTCGCCGCTCCTCGCCACCGCCGTGCTCGCCGCCCCGCTCGTCGCGGCCCTCGGCACCCCCGCCCAGCGCGCCGAACTCCTCCCGCGCATCGCCGACGGGAGCCTGACCTGCGCCCTCGCCGTCCCGGGCGGCTCGCTCGCGCTCGCCCTCGGGCTGACCGGCGACAACACGGCGGAGGACTGGTCGGGCGGCGGCCGCGCCGGCGGGATCCAGGCACGGGCCGCGGATGGGGGCGGGGAGGGGAGTGGGGCCGGGGCCGGGGGCTGGCGGCTTTACGGGGAGGCCGCCCAGGTCCTCGACGGGCACAGCGCGGACCTGCTGCTCGTCGCCGCCCACGCCGGCGGCTTCGCCCGGAGCCGTACCCTCCTCTTCCTCGTACGGACGGATCCGGCGACCCCCGGGCTCGTACGGACCCGGCGGACCGCCCTCGACCCCACCCGCCCGCAGGCCGCCGTCGAACTCCGGGACGCCGAGGCCGAACTCCTCGGCGAGGAACCCGTCGACGCCCTCGGCGCGCTCGCCGCCGCCGGCCGCACCGCCGCCGTGATGC
Organism: Streptomyces sp. NPDC042346; assembly: GCF_055581845.1. NCBI lineage: Bacteria > Bacillati > Actinomycetota > Actinomycetes > Kitasatosporales > Streptomycetaceae > Streptomyces > Streptomyces sp. NPDC042346. Next base: position 80,904 of record NZ_JBVJEH010000010.1, read on the forward strand.
TCGCCGCCGAGGCGGTCGGCGCGGCCGGGGCCGTACTCGACCGGACGATCGCCCGCCTCGGCGCGCGCGAGCGCTTCGGCCGGCCCGCCGGCCCGCTCCAGGCGGTCAGGGGCACCCTCGCCGACCTGTACGTCCAGGTCGAGGCCGCCCGCTCCCTGACGTACGGCGCGGCCCGGGAACCCGGGCCGGGGCCCGAGGGCGGGCCGCTCGCGCTCGCCCAGGCCCTGGAGGCCCTGCGCGCCACGGCGGGCGAGAGCGTCCGCCTCGACGACGGCGCCGGTGCCGGCGGCGGCGGGGAACACGAGGCGCAGCTCTTCTTCCAGCGGGCCGCCTCCGACGAACTGCTCTTCGGGCCCGCCCGGCGACTGCGCGCCCGGGCGGCGGAACGGACCGGACTCTTCGGAGAGGTGGCGGCGTAGATGCCCGTCGGCGTGAGACTGATGCAGAAGGTGTCCTCGACGAGGACGTTCGCCCGGATCGCCCCGCACGTGATCCCGGCGATGGACAGGACCGTGCACCGGCTGACGCGGGGGAAAGTGCTGCTCAGCGCCCGGATGCTGCCGGGGGTGATCCTCACCGCCCGGGGCGCGAAGACCGGACAGCCCCGGGTGACGCCGCTCGCCTGCATGCCGGAACCGGACGGCGGCTGGCTGCTCATCGGCTCCAACTTCGGCCGACCGGGTCACCCGGCCTGGACGGCGAACCTGCTCGCCCATCCGGACGTCGAGGTCAACTGGCGGGGCGAGGACGTCCCCGTACGGGCGGAGCTCCTCGCGGGGGAGGCGCGGGCGGCGGCCTGGAAGGCGGCGCTGGCGTTCTGGCCGCCGTACGCCACGTACCAGCAGCGGGTGGAGCGGGAGATCAGGCTCTTCCGGCTGACCCGACGCTGAAAGCCGGCGCTGAAGGCCGGGGGCGAAGGCCAGGGGTGAAAGCCGGCGCTGAAAGCGCGACGCCGCCGGGGACGAATGAGGGGGAAACGCCGACGCCGACGGCAGTCGTGCTCCGTGGGGGCGGAGCGGGACCGCCGTCGGCGTCGACGACAGGACGGGGGAAGGAGGGGTGGGGGAGGGGCTATCTGGTCGGCTTCTTGCCGGTGATGCCCAGGTGCACCAAGAGGGCGAGGTTCGGCTTGAGTTCGGCCTGCTTGACGCCCCAGGTCTGGAAGCCCTTCTGGTGGCCGGCGACCGAGGCCAGCATCGCCACCAGAGAGCCCGCCATGGCGGCAGGGTTGACGTCCTTGTCGACCTTGCCCTTGGCCTGGAGCTCCTTCACCGAGTCCGTGAGGGAGTTGGTGACCGAGTTCAGGATCTTCATGCGGATCTTGTAGAACCGCTTGTCTCCCTCGGCGGCGCCGAGGTCCACGACCCGGAGGATCGCGTCGTGCTTGCGCCAGAAGTCGAGGAAGCCTTCGACGAGTTCCTCGGAGGTCTGCCAGCCGGCCTTGCCGACCCAGGAGCGGCCGGAGACCAGCTCGGTCAACCCGGCGCCCTCCTTGGCCATTTCCTCCGCGATCTCGAGAACCGCGCCCTCGACGTCCGGGAAGTACTGATAGAACGTCGCGGGTGAAGTACCCGCCTTCCGGGCCACATCGATGACCTTGACGTCCCGGTAGGGCGAGGAGCTGAGCATCTCACCGAGGCAGTCGAGCAGCTTCTGCCGCGTCGCCTGGCCGCGTCGTCCGGCCACGCGGCCGTCGACGGTGCGTACTTGTCCTGTCATGCCGTCAGCTTACCGAGGGGCGATCGGCGCGCGATTCGGCCGACTGCAAATGGGGTGCGGCCCTGCGCCGGGAGTGTTCCGGGAGGTGGGGGCGGGTCTGCGGCCCGGGGCGGAGGGGCGGGTTCAAGCCACGTCGGTGGCGTCACGGTGTCGTGGCGGTGGCGTCTCCGGGGCGGCCGGGGGAGTCCCGTACCCGAATAGGCTTATGAACAGCCTGTGGAAAACTTCGGTGGACAACTCAAGCGCCCCAAGGGTTCCGGACCCATAAATCGCCTTTATGTTCCCATGTCAGGGCGTGCGGGAGATCCCCCGCCGACCTAGCGTGGAACCATGGCGGCACGCACTGAGGGCACCCCCTGCTGGGTGGACGCACAGCTCCCCGACCTGGAAGCGGGCAAGCGCTTCTACGGCGAGCTCTTCGGCTGGACCTTCGACCCCGACCGTGACGAAGCCCTCCTCGACGGGCGCCGGGTCGCCGGGCTCCTCCCCAAGCGGGACGGTCGCATGCCCACCACCTGGACCCTCTACCTCGCCACCGAGAACGCGGGCACCCTCGCCGAGCGGATCAAGGCCGCCGGCGGCCAGATGGTCATGGAGCCGTACCCCGTCGGCCCGTTCGGCGTCCTCGCGCTCGCCGCCGACCCCGGCGGCGCCGTCTTCGGAATCCGTCAGTCCGGCGACGACGACGGCTTCGAGAAGACGAACGAGCCGGGCGCCTTCTGCTGGATGGAGGTGTACACGCGGCGGCCGGACGCCGTCGACACCTTCTACGCCACCGTCTTCGGCTACCTCGGCCGTCAGGCCGACCCCGACGAGGAGGGCCGCAAGGCCGGCTTCGACTACCGCGTCTGGTCGCCCCCCGGCTCCCGCCCCGGCGACGACAGCGCCTTCGGCGGGCGGGCCGTCATCACCGACGACTTCCCCGCCGAGATGCCCGGCCACGTCCTCGTCTACTTCGTCGTCGACGACTGCGACGAGGCCTGCGCGACCACCGTCCGTCTCGGCGGCCGGGTCGCCACCCCGCCCTTCGACACCCCCCACGGCCGCATCGCCGTCCTCCACGACAACCAGGGCGCCCGCTTCGCCGTCCTCGCGGAACCCGCCGATACGCCCTGATCCACCCCGATACGCCCCTGCCGGGGGGCCCGGAGCACCCCGCATCGGCCGACCCGATATGACCTGTGACACCCCGATCCGCCCCCGGGTTCGCAACCGGGCCCTCGGACAGGAAGAATCAGGGCCACGGGGCCGTACCCTCATGGCCCGTACGGGGAGGTGGCAGGCAAGTGGAACAGCTGACGCAGCACGACCCGAGACGTATCGGGCCCTTCGAGGTGCTGGGCCGGCTCGGCGCGGGCGGAATGGGCCTGGTCTATCTCGCGCGCTCGGCCTCGGGCCGGCGCGTGGCGATCAAGACCGTGCGTACGGAGCTCGCCGAGGACCAGCTGTTCCGGGTCCGTTTCACCCGGGAGGTGGAGGCCGCCCGGGCGGTCTCGGGCTTCTACACGGCCGCCGTGGTGGACGCCGACCCGCGGGCCGCCGTGCCGTGGCTGGCCACCGCCTACGTCCCGGCGCCCTCCCTCGAAGAGATAGTGAACGAGTGCGGGCCGCTCCCGGCCCAGGCCGTCCGCTGGCTCGCGGCCGGTGTCGCCGAGGCCCTTCAGTCCATCCACGGCGCGGGCCTGGTCCACCGCGACCTCAAGCCGTCCAACGTCCTCGTCGTCGAGGACGGCCCCCGGGTGATCGACTTCGGCATCGCGTCGGGCGTCTCCAACACGCGCCTGACCATGACCAACGTCGCCGTCGGCACCCCCGCCTACATGTCGCCCGAGCAGGCCCGCGACTCGCGCAGCGTCACCGGCGCGAGCGACGTCTTCTCGCTGGGCTCGATGCTGGTCTTCGCCGCCACCGGCCACGCGCCCTTCCACGGCGCCAACCCGGTCGAGACCGTCTTCATGCTGCTCCGCGAAGGCCCCGACCTGGAGGGCCTGCCCGACGAGCTGCGGCCCCTCATCGACTCCTGCATGCAGATGGACGTCACCCGGCGACCCAGCCCGGCCGACCTCCAGGCCCAGCTCGCCCCGCACCTCTTCGGTCCCGGCAGCGACGACAGCGGCACCGCCTCGGCCTGGCTGCCCCGCAGCGCCACCGAGATGATCGAGATCCGCCGCAACGGCGGCCGTCCGGCCCCCGGGCCGACCGCGCCGCCGATGCCGCCGCGCCCGCCCCGCGAGCCCGCGGACTGGTCCGGCGACCCGCGCTCCCCGGAGCCCGCCGCCCGGCAGCCCTCGCACGTCGGTGGCGGCCGGCAGCCCGAGCCCGCGCACAACGGCGGCCGGCACGCGGGCCCCGCCGAGAGCGCCGGCGGCCCCGTCCGGCTCGGCGGCGCCACCGTGCCGATCGGACCCGGCCCCCGGGTCTCCGACACCCGCGCCGCGCTCGCCGTCGGCCGGAGCGCCGACGCGGGCCCGGCGACCGGCTGGATCCGGCCGCCCGCCGGCGGCCCGCACGGCGCCGAACCCGGCCCGCTGCCCGGCTCCCGCCCGGTCTCCGTGCCCTCCCAGGGCGCCGAGCAGGCCGCCCCGCCGTCGGAGCCGGGCCCCTGGCGGCCCTGGCGCTTCCGGATGTCGAACGACGTCTGGGGCACCCCGGTCGTCGACGGCGACCTGCTCTACGTGACCTCCTTCGAGGTGCACGCCCTGGACACCGGGAGCGGCCGCCGCCAGTTCAAGACCCGGGACGTGGCCTGGTCGATGGCCGTCGCCGCGGGCCGTATCCACGCCTCCGACGGGCCCACGCTGTACGCGCTCGACGCGACCGACGGCAGCGAGCGCTGGCGGCTGCACACGGACGCCTGGGTGTACTCCCTCCGGGTCGACCGGGGCACGGTCGTCACCGGTACGCGCGGCGGCGGGGTCCAGGGCTGGGAGGCCTCCAACGGCGCCAAGCTGTGGGAGGTCACCGGCGCCCAGACCGACTTCGAGACCCCGGAGGCGGGGCCCGCCGTGCACGGCGACACCGTGTACGTGTGGCGGGAGGCCCGGCTCCAGGCCCTCGACGCCCGTACGGGTGTGGAGCGCTGGTCGTACCCGATCGGCGACGCCGCCTCCTGCGCCAACGTGCCCGTCCGGGTGGCCCCGGCCGAGGACGGCTGCGTGTACGTCTCCGCCGGCACCCGGGTCCTGTCGATCGACATCGCCTCCGGGCACGTCCGCTGGCACTTCGAGGCGCCCGCCGTCTTCCTCTCCCCGCCCGTGTTCGCGCCGGGCCCGGCCGTCACGGGCGGCGGGGTGTACCTCTCCGACCACCTCGGCACGGTGTACGCGCTCGACGCCACGACCGGCCAGGACCGCTGGCGGATCGCGACCGAGCCGCGCCAGTCGGCCGAGCCGGTGCTCGTCGCCGACGGCAACGTCCACGTCGGCAGCGGCAGCGCGCTCTACACGCTCGACGCGGTCACCGGCACCCCGAGGTGGCGGTTCGCGGCGGGCGGCGAGCTCGTCGGCTCCCCCGTCGTCGCCGACGGACGGGTGCACTTCGGCTCCGCCGACCACGTCCTGTACACCCTGGACGCGACCGGCGGCCAGCTCCGCTGGAAGCTCGCGACGGGCGGCGAGATCACCGGCTCGCCGGTGGCGAAGGGCGGGGTCGTGTACGCGTGCAGCAAGGACCGCTGCGTGTACGCGCTCGACGCGGTCAAGGGCACGGCCACCGGCAGGGGGTCCGCGCCCCGCTGACGCGTCGGCTCCCGCTGACGCGCGCCGGCTCCCGCCGACGTGCCGGCTCCCGCTTCCCGCCGGACAGGCCTAGCGCTGCTGCGGGGGCGGGCCGTCCCGGTCCGGGTCCCAGACCGGGACCTCGAAGGGCTGGGTCGGCGCGGCGTACGGGGGCGAGGCCTGCGGGTGCGGGCGGGGCCCGTCGTCGGGGAGGTCGCCGACGGGCGGGCCGTCCAGCGTGGGGTGGGTGGGCCGCGGCTTGTGGGCCACCGGCTCCACCCGGTGCGCGCGGACCCGGCCCGACATGACGAGCGCGCCGAGCAGCAGCAGGACCCCGCCGCCGAAGGCGTTCGCGACGCCGTCGCCGAGACCCCGGCCGTCGCCGGAGACCACGAGGCTGCCCTCGGCCTGCCCGACCCGCACCATCCAGAAGACCGTGAAGCCGAGGACGACGAGCCCGGCGAGGGCGACGAGCAGCCGCGAGCGCAGGACGACGCCCACCACGGTCACCAGGGCGGCGAACGCGAAGGGCAGCAGGATCGAGCCGATCACCTCGGCCTTGGCGTCCGTGATGCCCGTGAACAGCTCGTCGATGGCGTAATCGCGTCCGTGACGGCCGTCGTACCAGGCACGGAAGGGGCTCCAGACGGCGGCCGTCGCTCCGGTGAGGGCCAGGACCGAGCCGACGACGTTACGGATCATCGATCGGCCTCCTAGACGGTCCGGCTCTCGTTCACGACGCTACGCCGGGTGTGGGGGGCCCGCCATGCGGCCCGGACCATGGCCTAGGGTGTGGCGCGAACACGACAGAACGGGGAGGGCCGATGGTGCGCACGCGCCTGAAGATGGCGGCGACGCTCACGGTGGTGGTGCTCGCGCTGACCGGATTCCACACCGGCCACGGCCACGGCAGCAGCAGCGGCGGCGGCAGCGGGAAGAGCAAGAGCGGCAAGAGCCGCAGCCACTCGGACGACGACGATTCGGGCGGCGGCTGCTCCAGCGACGAGAAGGACAACGACGACTACAGCGGCTCGGGCGGCTCCGGATCGCAGACGACGGCGCCCACCCCCACCGCCTCCCGCGCGGTGGCCGAGGTCGTGGTCGTCGACTGCGTGAAGCCCGCGCAGAAGAAGCGCAAGGGCAAGCCGGCCCGCAAGGCGGACACCACGGCGACCCTGCGGATCACCTCGAAGAGCGCGTACACGGAGACGTTCGAGGTGACCCTGGAGTTCAAGGGCTCGAACGGGTCCGCGGTGGACTCGGCCGACGCCCTCGTCACCGTCGAGGGCGGCGGGACGAAGACCTTCGAGGTCGCGATGAAGACCCCGAAGGCCGTCGGCCAGGTGAAGAACTGCTGGGTGTACGACGTGCGCGAGGACGACAGCGCGACCGACATCCCCTCGGAGACCCCCTCCGCCACTACCTCGTCCTGAACCCCGGCCCCCGCCCCCGCCCGGTGAACAGCTCCGCCTGACGCTCCGGCGTCAGGTTCCCCAGGGTGACCAGGTGCGGCGCGTGGGCGAGGGCCGGGGCGCGGGACGGCTCGGTGACCGACCAGAGGGCCCGGACCGTGCCCTGGACGGCCTCGGTCGGGTGCGCGGCGATGACGGCCGCGGCCTGCCGGGCGGCCTCCAGGGCCCCGCCGGTCGCGGTCAGCTCGGAGACGAGCCCCGTCTCGTACGCGCGCCGGGCCGAGATCCGCTCCGCGCTGCCCATCAGGGCCATCCGGGCGATCTCCCCGTAGGGCATCCGCTGCGCCATGTGGACGGTCTCGAAGGCGCTGACCATCCCGTAGGTGGTGTGCGGGTCGAAGAAGGTGGCGTCCTCGCCGGCGATCAGGAACTCGGCCTCGCCGAGCAGGTAGAACGCCCCGCCGCAGGCCATGCCCTCGACGGCGGCGATCACCGGTTTCCACAGGTCGTTCGCCTTGGGGCCGATCGTGAGGAGGGGGTCGTCGATCGTGTACGGGGAGGAGGGCTGCGGGATGTTCCCGACGGCGTCCCGGTCGATCCCGGTGCAGAAGGCCCGCCCGCCGGCCCCGGTGACGACGATCGCGCGGACCTCGTCCTCGTACCGGAAGCCCCGCCAGACGGCGGCGAGGTCGCGGGCCATGTCGAGGGTGATCGAGTTGTGCTTCTCCGGCCGGTCGAGGGTGACGACGGCGACCCCGGTCTCCTTGTCGCGCTCGACGCGTACGGTCATCCCCGCTCCAGGAGCCAGCGGGGGACGGTGACGCCGTCGACCTCGGTGAAGGCGACCTTCACCGGGGCGCCGATCCGCAGCCGGCCCGCGTCGACCGAGTTCAGGGGTGCGTCGGGGGCGGCGACGACGTTGCCGACGAGGCGGATGCGGGGTGCCTCGGCCAGTTCGACGAGGACCGCGTTGTACCCGGGCTGGGCGGCGTAGTCGGGCAGGAGCGGCGGGTGGGGCAGGACGTACGACCAGATGCGGCCGCGTCCGGACATGAGCCGCCACTCGCTGTCGAAGGAGCGGCAGTGCGGGCAGCAGGGGCGGGGCGGGAAGCGGAGCTCTCCGCAGTCGGGGGCCGCGCAGGCCTGGACGCGGAGTTCGCCCCGGGCGGCGTACTCCCAGAAGGGAGCGCCGTCCCCGTCGGCGACGGGTGTCAGCATCGGCATCGGTGTCTCGGCTCCTCAGGCTCGTAGGAGGATCGCGGAGGTGGGGACGCCCTCGCCGGCCGTGACCAGGCAGGTGGCGGCGTCGGGTACTTGGGCGGTGGAGGTGCCGCGGAGCTGCTTCACGCCCTCGTTGATGAGGTTGAAGCCGTGGACGTACGCCTCGGAGAGGCCGCCGCCGCCGGTGTTGAGGGGCAGCCGGCCGCCGATCTCCAGGGCGCCGCCCTCGGTGAACGCGGCGCCCTCGCCGCGCCCGCAGAAGCCGTAGCCCTCCAGGGAGAGCGGGACGAGCGGGGTGAAGGCGTCGTAGATCTGGGCGACGTCGACGTCCTGGGGGCCGAAGTCGGCCTGTTTCCAGAGGTGTCGGGCGGCGGTCCAGGCGGGTCCGGAGAGCGGGTCGTCGTTCCAGTAGTTGACCATGCCGTGGTGCTGGGCGGGCAGGCCCTGGGCGGCGGAGTGCACGTACACCGGCTTCCGGCGGCAGTCGCGGGCCCGTTCGGCGGAGACGATGACGCAGGCCAGCGCGCCGTCGGTCTCCAGGCAGTTGTCGAAGAGGCAGAGGGGTTCGCTGATCCAGCGGGAGGTCATGTACATCTCGCGGGTCAGCGGGCGCTCGTACATGATCGCGGCGGGGTTCTGGTTGGCGCGGTTGCGGCAGGCGAGCGCGACGTTGAAGAGGTGGTCGCGGGTGGCGCCGTACTCGTGCATGTAGCGGCGGGCGAGCATGCCGATCTCGTCGGCGGGGCGGAGCAGCCCGAAGGGGCGGGTCCACTGGCCGGGGGTGGCGAGCTGGGCGGCCGTGTTGGTCCAGGGCCGGGGGCCGCTGCCCCGCTTCCGGGAGCGCCAGGCGACGCCGACGCTCGCCTGGCCGGTGGCGACGGCGGCGGCGAGGTGGCCGACGGTGGCGCAGGAGCCGCCGCCGCCGTAGCCGACCTTGGAGAAGAAGGTGACGTCGCCGGCGCCGATGGCCTTGGCGACCTCGACCTCGTCGGTCTCCTCCATCGTGTAGGAGGCGAAGCCGTCGACCTCGGAGGGGTCGATCCCGGCGTCGTCGAGGGCGGCGAGGATCGCCCGGCAGGCGAGGGCCTTCTCGCTCTCGGGGAGCTGTTTGGCGAAGTCGGTCTGTCCGATCCCGACGATGGCCGTGGCGTCCTTGAGCAAGACAACCTCCCGGAGTGGCAACGCTACTGACAGCGCGTCAGGTTACAACTAATCTGACGGATAGTCAGCTCACGGGAGTGGGCGGAGTGGACTGCCGGAGGTGGAGATGCGCGGTGAGATGCGCGGTGAGATGCAGGGCGGGATGCCCGGCGGGATGCGTGGCGACCTGGAGTGGGGCACGATCCCCGGGCTCGTACGGGCGGCGGCCGGGCGGTACGGGGAGCGGGAGGCCGTCGTCGACGGCCGCGTCCGCGTCACGTACGCCGAGCTCGGCGAGCGCGTCGAACGGGCCGCCGCGGCCTGTCTCGCCACCGGGATACGGGCGGGGGACCGGGTGGCGGTCTGGGCCCCCAACACCCTCGACTGGATCGTCTCGGCGCTCGGCGCCGTCACCGCGGGCGCCGTCCTCGTCCCCCTGAACACCCGCTTCAAGGGCACCGAGGCGGCCTACGTCCTCCGGAGCTCCCGGGCCCGGCTGCTCTTCGTCACCGGAACCTTCCTCGGCACGTCGTACGTGGCCTCCCTGCGCCGCTCGGGCGTCGAGCTCCCCGACCTGGAGAAGGTCGTCGTCCTCGGCGACACCGCGCCCGACGAGGCGGGCTGGACGACCTGGAAGGCCTTCCTCGCGGAGGGCGACCGGGTCCCGGCCGCGCGGGTCCGCGCGCGGGCCGACGCGATCGACCCCGCCGACCCCTCCGACATCATCTACACCTCGGGCACCACGGGCCGGCCGAAGGGCGCCGTCATCGGCCACGCCCAGACGCTGCGCTGCTACGCGGTCTGGTCCGAGCTCGCCGGCCTCCGGGAGGGCGACCGCTATCTCGTCGTCAACCCGTTCTTCCACACCTTCGGCTACAAGGCCGGCATCCTCGCCTGCCTCATGCGCGGCGCGGTGATCGTCCCGCAGCCCGTCTTCACCGTGGACACCGTCCTCGCCAACATCGCCGCCGAACGCGTCACGGTCCTGCCCGGTCCGCCCACCCTCCACCAGTCCCTCCTGGACCACCCCGCCCGCCCGGCGCACGACCTCTCCTCGCTCCGGCTCGTCGTGACGGGCGCGGCGGTGGTCCCGCTCCGGCTCGTCGAGCGGCTCCGCACGGAGCTGGGCGTCGGCACGGTCCTCACGGCGTACGGACTCTCCGAGGCGAGCGGCATCGTCACGATGTGCCGCCGCGACGACCCGGACGAGACCGTCGCCACCACCTCGGGCCGCCCGATCCCGGACACGGAGGTCCGCCTCTCGCCCACCGGCGAGGTCCTCGTCCGGGGCCACCACGTGATGCGCGGCTACTTCGAGGACGAGGGGGCGACGGCGGCGGCGGTCGACGAGGACGGCTGGCTCCACACCGGGGACATCGGCGTCCTCGACGAGGCCGGCAACCTCCGCATCACGGATCGCCTGAAGGACATGTTCATCGTCGGCGGCTTCAACGCCTACCCGGCCGAGATCGAGCAACTCCTCGGCCTCCACCCCGACATCGCGGACGTCGCCGTCGTCGGCATCCCCGACCCGAGGCTCGGCGAGGTCGGCAAGGCCTTCGCGGTGCGGAGGCCGGGGGCGCGGGTGACGGCGGACGATCTGATCGCCTGGTCGCGGCGGGAGATGGCGAACTACAAGGTGCCGCGCGAGGTCGAGTTCGTGACGGAGCTGCCGAGGAACGCGAGCGGGAAGGTGGTGAAGGGGGAGCTGAGGGAGAGGGCGGCGACGGGGGGCTGACGGCGTGGGCTGACCGACGGGGGCCCGCGTGGGGCTGACCCACGCGGGGCCGGCACGCGTGGGGAGTGCAACCAACTCCCCACATGCACACGTCATACGGGCAGTCTTACGCCTCCTTTACCCCGCCCCCTCCTCCAGGAGCAGCCGGTGTCGACGCAAGAGATCCGCCTCACCCTCACCCCGCAGCAGGCCGCGACCGGCGTCGTCATCCCGGTCAACCTGCCGACCGGCCCCGCCCAGCTCAGCGTCCCGCCCTGCCGCCACGGCGACCTCGTCCCGGCCCGGCTCGGCAACGACACGGTGTACGTGCGCATCACGGTCGGCGGCGGCCCGCAGCAGGCCAAGAAGTCCGGCGTCCTCGGCTGCCTGGTCCCGCTGATCGTGATCGGCGCGCTCGTCGGCGGCGCGTTCCTCCTGGACGACGACAAGGACTCCGCCGGCTCCCGGGGCCCGGGCCCGATCCCGACCTTCTCGGTCTCGCCCTTCCCGAGCCTCGACCTCGACCCCACCGCGACCGCCGCCCCCACCGAGAAGGAGCCCGACCCGTTCGAGAAGGGCACCTGCCTCAACGGGCAGCTGCCCGACTCCGAGACCGCGCAGAGCGTCGAGGACGTCGAGGAGGTCTCCTGCTCGGCCTCCGACGCCCACTACAAGGTGATCCAGACCTTCCCGTTCACCTCGGACATGAACAAGTGCAACGCCAACCCCAAGACGGAGTACGCCTTCTCGCACCGGTACACGATGAACGGCGCCGTCATGAGCGAGTACGTGTACTGCCTGGTCGGCCTCGGCTCCTACGCCCGCTGATGTACGAGCACGACGACCCCGGCCTCCTCCCGCACGACCCGCCACCCCCGCTCCCCGGCCCGCGCCAGGACACCGCCGACCGCGCCGACGGGGAAGTCGTCCCGTACGTCGGCCACGATCCACTCCACCGCCGGGCGCCGGTCGAGCACCCCGTCCGCGACCAGGTGCACGGTCGCCCGGTCGGTCAGGTGCGGGGCCAGACCGTTGCTCGCCGCCACCCGGGCCCCGTCCGGCACCAGCTCCACGGCCCGGCGCGCGGCGGCCTCCCGGGGCGTGTCCCGCCAGAAGCCCGGGGTGACGAGCGCGGCCACCGGCTGCGTGGGCAGCAGCAGGAGCGCGACGGCCACCGGTACGGAGAGCGGCAGCCGCACGCCCCGGCGGAGGGCGTCGACGAGGGCGGCCAGGGCGATCGGCACGAGGACCGCCGAGTAGTGCAGGCCCGGCTCCCAGTGCGCCGGGTTGGCGGAGGTGAACCGCCAGGCCAGGGTCGGCAGGAGCAGCCAGGCGAGCGGACTGCGCACCACGAGCCCGCCGGTCACGGCGAGCAGGAGGAGCACGGTCAGCGCCTTCACGTGCCAGCCGTCGAGGAGCCCGTACGCCGGTGAGGCCTGCGCCAGGTACACGTACCGCCCGTCGGCAGCGAAGGACGGGATCACCCCGTGCACGATCAGCGCGGCGCCGAGGAGCGACCCGGCGGTGAGGGCGAGCCCGGTGCGGCGATCCTGCCGGGCGAGCAGCAGCCCGAAGACGGCGGCCGTCGCGCCCAGGTCCTCCTTCACGAGGAGCAGGGCGGCGGCCCAGCAGGCGGCGGCCCGGGTCCGCCCGTCGAGGTAGGCGCGGCAGGCGAGGGCGAGCAGGGGGACGGCGAAGGCGACCTCGTGGAAGTCGAAGCCGATCAACTGCTGCACGCCCCAGCCGAGCCCGCACGCCGTCCCGATGGCAAGCGGCGCGAACGCCCGTCCCGGCAGCTGCTGTTGGGCGGTCCGCGCGAGGACGTACACGGCGAGGGCGACGAGCGCGGCCTGCGCGACGAGGAGCGTCTCGACGTGCGGGGCCAGCCGGTAGAGCGGCGCGAGGAGGGCGAGGACCGGGTGGAAGTGGTCGCCGAGGAGCGGGTAAGCGTCGCCGGCGAAGCCGGGCGGGGCGGTCGCGGCCCGGATCTCCGAGGCGGGCGCCCGCCCTTCCGCGTACGCGCGCACGGCCTGCCCGAAGATCCCGAGGTCGTAGCCGGTCGTCCGGAAACGGGCGTGCTCGCGCAGTGCGAACACCGTGTACAGGACGAGGAAGCCGGCGGCGAGGAGGGCGGGGAGGACGCGGGAGGGGGTGGTGCCGGTGGTCGTGGACGTGGTGGTCAAGGGCTCGGTGATCAAGGCGGCCATGCGGGGGACCCTCGCCGCCCGCACCTGAGAGGGTCCTGAAGGACCCTGAGGATTTCCTCAGCACCGCCTTCGCCGCCCCGGCGATACTCGGCCCATGCGCGTACTGGTGATCGAGGACGAGGAGAGGATCGCCGCCTCGCTGCGGCGCGGCCTCTCGGCCGTCGGGTACACGGTCGACGTCGCCCACGACGGCGTCACCGGGCTCCACCTGGCCCGGGAGCACCGGTACGCGGCGGTCCTGCTCGACATCATGCTGCCCGGCCTCAACGGCTACCAGGTCTGCTCCCGGCTGCGTGCCGAGTCCAACGACGTGCCGGTGATGATGCTGACGGCCAAGAACGGCGAGTACGACGAGGCCGAGGGCCTCGACACGGGCGCCGACGACTACCTGGCCAAGCCCTTCTCGTACGTCGTCCTGGAGGCCCGCCTCCGCGCCCTGCTCCGCCGGGGCGGCGCCCGCACCCGCACGCTCCTGGAGTGCGGCGACCTGTGGCTGGACCAGGCCCGCAGGGCGTGTGGCCGGGGCGCGACCGACATCGCCCTCACGCCGAAGGAGTTCGGGGTGCTCCAGTGCCTGTTGACGCGCCTGGACGAGGTCGTCCCGACGCTCGACATCCTCGACGAGGTGTGGTCGGCGGACTTCACCGGCGACCCGAACATCGTGCACGTCTACATCAGCGCCGTACGGCGGAAGATCGACGCGCCGTTCGGACGGGAGACGATCGAGACGGTACGGGGGGCGGGGTACCGGGTGGCGGGGAACAGCGGGGGCGGCCGTGGCTGAACAGCGCTACCCGTACCGGCCGGTGTGGGCGTCGGGGCTCGCGGCGTGGCTCGTCGTGTCGGTGTCCGTGTGGTGGCTGGAAGCGGCGGACCAGGCGGTGGGCCCGCTGCCCTGGGTGATCCCCGAGGTGATCGCCACCGACCGGGTGGGCCCGCAGATCGCGTACCTCGCCTGGCCGGGATGCGCGCTCGGCGCGCTGTGCGTGGTCGTCGCCGGCTGGCTCGCCGGCCGGGGGCACGGAACGGCGGCGCGGCTCCGGGCGGCGCCGACCGCCGGCCTGACCTCGGGGGCGCTCTTCGCGACGTACGCGCAGTGGCTGGTCAGGGAGAACCCGATCAAGCCGTGGCTGGTCGCGAAGGAGGCGTTCCGCTGGGGCCTGATGTTCATCGGCCCCTCGGCGGGCCTCCTCACGGCGGCGGCGGTGTGGGCGGCGCTCGGCAGCGGAGCGGGCCGGCTGCCGTACCGCGGCCGTACGGTCCTGGCGGCGGCGACCACGACGGGGGTGCTGTTCGCGGCGGCCGTCGAGGTCCTGCGCCGGGCACAGCCGGAGCACCAGGAGCCGTGGAGCAACACGTACTGGATCATGCTGACCACGGGGGCGCCGCTCATCGCCCTGCTCACGGGGGCGCTGGTCCACGTGGCGGCGGGTCGGGCGCTCCGCCCCGTCGAGGCGATCCGCCGCGAACTCGCCGACATCACGGGCCAGTCGCTCGACCGGCGCGTCCCGGTGCCGCCGACGGACGACGTGATCGCCCGGCTCGCCGAGACCACGAACGACACGCTCGACCGGCTGGAGCAGGCCTCGGCGCGACAGCAGGAGTTCGCGGCGGACGCCGCCCACGAACTCCGCAGCCCCCTCGCGGCGTTGCGCGCCCAACTGGAGACGGCGCTGCGGCACCCGGACTCGGTCATCGACTGGCCGGAGGTGGTGGCCGGGGCGGCGGCCGACGTCGTACGGCTCCAGACGCTCGCCGACGACCTGCTGCTCCTCGCGAGCCACCGGGCCACGGCGGCGGTGCGGGAGCCGGTGGACCTGGCGGCGCTCGCGGAGGACCTGGTCCGCGAGCACCAGCACCTCCCGGACGCGGCCCACCTCGGCCTCACGTGCGAGGCCCCGCTCCCGGCCGTCGTCCACGGCGACGCGACCCGCCTGGAACGCCTCCTCCGCAACCTCCTGGCGAACGCGTGCCGCCACGCGACGACGAAGGTCGGGGTCAGTGTCGGTGTCACCGGGGCCACGGTCACCCTGACCGTTGAGGACGACGGCCCGGGCATCCCACCCGCCGACCGGTCCCGCGTCTTCGACCGCTTCACCCGCCTCGACGCCTCCCGCACCCGCGCCTCGGGCGGCGCGGGCCTGGGCCTCCCCATTGCCCGCGACATCGCCACCCACCACGGCGGCACCCTGACGATCGAGGACGCGGCGCGGGGCGCACGCCTGGTGGCCCGCTTCCCCGCAGGTCCCGCCCGCCCGGCCGACGCCATCCAGGAACCGGTCTCTTCCCGCGACCGCTGGACGGCCTGCGTGTCCCGGGGGAGCGTGGCCCCGACCCGAAGATGCACCGAGGCGTAGACGCCGGCCGGGGATCCGGTGAGATCAGGATCTGTCAGGTCGGTCCGCCGGCCGTCCGCGCACGCCAGAGGGGCCGGGCAGCTGCCCGGCCCCTCTTCGCGGTGGTCCGATCGCGTTGCGCACGGGCCCTGCCCGGACGGATCCCCCCTGGGTCCGTCGGGTGTCCCCCGAGTCCGTGTGCTCCCCCGTCGACCGGACCTCCCTGGGCCCCGGCAGCTCCCCCGAAGTCGCCGCCGCGGCCTTTCCCCGTCGGGAATGGTCTACTTGGCCGGCTCCGTGGTGACGTGGATGTTGCCGAGCGGAGCGGCGGTCTCCGTGTCAGCCGGCTCGCCGGTGACGTGGATGTTCTTGACGCCGATCTTCTCGGCTATGGAGTCGCCGGCTTCGCCGCCGGTGACGTGGATGTTCTTGGTCTCGATGTCAGCGGCCTCGCCGCCGGTGACGTGAATGTTCGTCGGCTTGACGATCGACTCGTCGCTCATCGCAACCTCCCGTGGTTCTTCTTGAGACAGATGGGTCGTCGAGCCCCGCCCGGCTGTTCCCCCGTGGACTGCCGGGCGGGGTCTCTCTACAGGGCCGCTCACCCTAGTGCTTCGGCCGAACGGCCTCTTCGGCGACCCGTCTGCCCCCCGAGGCGACGGATCGATGAGTGAAGCATGTCCGGCGGCGATAAACGAACGATGAACGCCCAGCCCGGGCCGGTGATCCCGGGCCGTCAGGCGGCTGCCACGGGCGTGAGGAGAGCCCGGACCTCCGTGGCCTCGGGGGAGTGCAGCTCCTCGTAGATGGCCAGGGCGTCCCGCCAGCAGACCTCGGCCCGGCCCGACTGGCCGATGCCGGTGAGGGCGCGGCCCAGCACGGTGAGGACGTTGCCGCGCCGCCACTCGCCACCGATCCCGCGCAGGACGGTCAGCGCCATCTCCGCGTTGGCGGCCGCCTGTGCGTATCGGCGTCCCGCGACGTCCACCTCGGCCATGCGGAACAGCGTCATGCCCTCCCACAGCCGCTGCCGGCTGTCCCGGAAGACCTCCAGAGCAGCCGCCAGGCTGGCGTAGGCGTCGGTGAGCTGGCCGCTCTGCGTCAGCGCGACTCCCATGGCGTACCGGCCGTTGGCGCCCTTCAGGGCGTGGCCCATGCGGTCGTACATGTCCGTGCCTCGGCGTGCCAGGACGACGGCGCTGCCCGTGCGCCCGGTGAGCAGGTGGATACGGGAGAGGTTGCACAGGGCGCTGGCCTCGCCCGGTTCGTCCTGGCAGTCCCGGAACTCCTCGATGGCACGGTTGAGGAACTCCTCGCCCTCCTCGTACCGGTTGCGGTAGACCGCCATGACGCCGAGGGTGTTGGCGGCCCAGGAGCGCGGCATGCGGTCGTCGACCCGGTCCGCCAGCCCCATGGCCTCACGGGCCTCCTGGTCGGCCTGGTCGAACCGGCCGGACACGTGATGGACGTAGGCCGACGTGATCGCCGCGCGCCCCGCCGCCTTGGTGTCGCCCGTGCGCCCCGCCGCCTCCCGGAGGACCGTTGCCACCGCCTCGTACTCCTTCGAGTTCGCGCCCGACTCCGCGAGGTCGAGCGACGCCCACAGCAGGTCCACCGCGCGGCGGAGGGTGCCGGGGGAGGAGGCGGACTGGCGGACCGTCGCGAGGAGGCAGTTGGCTTCCGCGTAGAGCCAGTCCTGGGCCGTGTGGCGGTCGGTGAAGGTGAGGCCCTCGTGGGTCGTGGGTTCCAGGTGGTCGACCAGGCGGTCGCCCGGGCGCTCGATGGCGTACACCCGCGCCGCCGTCGACAGGTAGAAGTCCAGGAGGCGGGAGAGGGCCGATTCCTTCTCCGACGGCGGTTGTTCGTCGCGATCCGCGCAGGCACGCGCGTAGAGCCTGACCAGGTCGTGGTAGCGGTAGCGGCCCGGCGCCGCCGATTCCAGGAGGGACGTGTCGACCAGGGCCTCCAGGAGGTCCTCCGTGTCCCAGAGGGGGAGGTCCAGGACGGCCGCCGCCGCCGCGAGCGAGATGTCCGGGCCGTCGGCGAGGCCGAGGAGGCGGAACGCGCGGGCCTGGGCCGGTTCGAGCTGGCCGTAGCCGAGTTCGAAGGTGGCCTTGACCGCGAGGTCGCCCGCCTGGAGTTCGTCGAGGCGCCGGCGCTCGTCGGCGAGCTTCGCCGCCAGGACCGAGACCGTCCAGGTCCGGCGGGCCGCCAGGCGGGACGCCGCGATGCGGATCGCCAAGGGGAGGAAGCCGCAGGCTGCCACCACGTCCAGGGCCGATTCGCGTTCCGCCTGGACCCGTTCCTCTCCGACGATCCTCGTGAAGAGCTGGAGCGCTTCCTCCGGGGACATCACGTCCAGGTCCACCAGGTGCGCGCCCGCCAGGTCGACCATGCGGATACGGCTCGTGACCAGGGCCGCGCAGCCCGCCGTGCCGGGCAGGAGGGGGCGGATCTGGGCGGCGTCCCTCGCGTTGTCCAGGAGGACCAGGACCCGGCGGCCGTCGAGCGTCGAGCGGTAGAGCGCGGCGCGGTCGTCGAGGGAGTCGGGGATGGCCGAGTCGGGGGTGCCGAGGGCGCGGAGGAAGGAGCCGAGGACGGTTTCCGTGGCGGCGGCGCGGTTGCCGGCGCCCTGGAGGTCCACGTACAGCTGCCCGTCGGGGAAGTGCGGCCGTGCCTCGTGGGCGACGTGCACCGCGAGGGTCGTCTTCCCGACGCCGCCGATTCCCGCCAGCGCGGAGACGGCCATGACGTGGCCCTCGGCGGTGGCGAGCCGGGCGCCGAGTTCCCGTACGAAGGAGGCCCGGCCCGTGAAGTCCGGGACGGTGGCGGGGAGCTGCGCGGGGCGTGCGACGGGCGCGGCCGCCGGGGCCGCCTCCTCGACAGGGCGGGCCAGTTCGGCGTCGCCCTGGAGGATGCGCTGCTGGAGCCGGGAGAGTTCGGGGGTCGGGTCGACGCCGAGTTCGTCGGCGAGGAGCCGGCGCGTGTCCGCGTACACGGCGAGCGCCTCCGCCTGCCGTCCGCTCCGGTAGAGGGCGAGCATGAGCAGCTCGCGGAGCCGCTCGCGCAGCGGGTGCGCGGCGGTCAGCGCGGTCAGTTCGGAGACGGCCTCGGCGTGCGCGCTGACCTCCAGGTCGATGTCCAGGCGGGTTTCGAGGAGCGTCAGCCGCCATTCCTCCAGGCGGGTCCGCTGCGTCTCGGCGTACGGGCCGGGTACGGAGGCCAGCACCTCGCCGTCCCACAGGGCGAGGGCCTCGGCGAGCCGCGCCCTGGCGCCCGCCCGGTCCCCGGAGGACCGCAGCTTCTCGGCCTCGGTGGCCAGTTCCTGCGCGGTGAGGAGGTCCAGGGCCTTGGTGCGCAGCGCGTAGCCGCCGGATTCGCTGACGAGGACCTTCGGGTCGAGGGCCTTGCGGAGCCGCGAGGCGTAGGTCCGTACGGCCGCGAGGGCCTGCGAGGGCGGTTCCTCGCCCCACAGCGCGTCGATCAGTTCGGAGGCGGTGGCGGTGCGTCCGCCGCGCAGGAGCAGGGCGGCGAGCAGGGCGCGCTGTTGGGGCGAACCGGTGGACAGCGCCTCGCCGCCACGCCAGGCCCGCACGGGCCCGAGCACCCCGAAGCGCAGCTCACCGCCGGTGGCGCGCTCGATGCCGGTACTCGTGCCGGTGCTCTTGTCGGTACTCGTGCCGGTACTCGTTTCGGTACCCGTGCCGGTGCTCTTGTCGGTTCTCTTGCCGGTGTTCGTGCGCACCTCGGAATCCGTGCTCGCGCCCGCGTCGGCACCCGCGCTCGCCTTCGGAGCCCGCTGCGCCGGAACTCGCTGCCCGTCTTCACGGTGCATAGCTCCCCCTGCCCGTACCGCTGGTTTCGCCCAGGACAGTCTGCCTTGTCCGGAGGGAGTCCGTCAGCAGCGGGTCGGCCCGGAGGCGGGGCCGGAACGGGGCTGGAACGTGGCCGTTGCGCGACCGTTGTACGCCGCGATAGCTGACGGGCCGTCAGATCGGCGCTACCGTGAAAGCCATGGAGAGCATGGAGAGCATCGAGACAGCCGCCGAGGCCTTCCCGAGGATCATCTCGGTGGACGACCACACCGTGGAGCCCCCGCACGTCTGGCGGGACCGTCTCCCGTCCCGCTTCCACGACACCGGGCCCCGGATCGTCCGCGCCCCCCTCAAGGAGATGACCTTCCTCGGCGGCAAGTTCGCCCCGGTCATGGGCGCCAAGGGCGACGACGGGCCCATCGGCGACTGGTGGGTCTACGAGGACCTGCACCGTCCCCTCACCCGGCTCGACACCGCCGTCGGGTACGACAGGGACGAGATACGCCTCGAAGTCATCACGTACGAGCAGATGCGGCCGGGCTCCCACTCGGTCCCCGACCGCCTCGCCGACATGGACGTCAACCACGTCCAGTCCGCTCTCTGCTTCCCGACCTTCCCGCGCTTCTGCGGCCAGACCTTCACCGAGGCGAGCGACCGCGAGCTCGGACTGCTCTGCGTCCGCGCCTACAACGACTGGATGGTGGAGGAGTGGTGCGGGCCCGAGGCCCACGGGCGGCTCATCCCGCTCACCCTCATCCCGCTCTGGGATCCCGAGCTCGCCGCCGCCGAGGTGCGCCGCAACGCCGCGCGCGGGGTCCGGGCCGTCGCGTTCTCCGAGATCCCGCCGCACCTCGGGCTCCCCTCGGTCCACACGGACCACTGGGACCCCTTCTTCCGGGCCTGCGACGAGACCGGCACCGTCATCGCCATGCACATCGGCTCGTCCAGCCGGATGCCGTCCACCTCCGCCGACGCCCCGCCGGCGGTCGGCTCCACCATCACCTTCGCGAACTGCTGCTTCTCGATGGTCGACTGGCTGATGAGCGGCAAGTTCGAGCGCTTCCCGAACCTGAAGATCATGTACGCGGAGGGCCAGATCGGCTGGATCCCGTACATCCTGGAGCGCGCCGACGTCGTCTGGGAGGAGAACCGCGGCTGGGGCGGGGTCGCCGAGAAGGTGCTGCGCCCGCCGTCGGAGCTCTTCGCCGGCCATGTCTTCGGCTGCTTCTTCGACGACGCCTTCGGGCTCCGCAACCTCGACGCCATCGGGGCCGGGAACGTCCTGTACGAGACGGACTACCCGCACTCCGACTCGACCTGGCCCAAGTCGAAGGAGGTCGGCGAGGCCCAGATGGGTCACCTCGCGCCGGATGTCGTCGAGCGGATCGTGCGCGGCAACGCGATCGATCTGCTGGGGCTGACGCCGGAGGGGCTGTGGCCCGGGCGGTGAGGCCGGGTGGGGCGGATCAGGGTCCGTTCGGCGCCCTGATCCGCCCGGTACGGGCAGGTCTCAGCGCGCCGCCCACATCTGATTGGTGCCTCCGGTGCACTCCCACTGCTGGGCCCGGGCGCCGTTGGCCTTGCTCCAGCCGGAGATCTCCAGGCACTTCCCGCTGTTCCTGTTGATCAGGTAGAAGACGTTGTCGTCGATGAAGTGCTCGTCCCACACCTGGTTGGCTCCCCCGTGGCAGTCCCACTGCCGGACGGTCGCGCCGTTGTCCTTGCTCCAGCCGGCGACCTCCAGGCACTTGCCGCTGTTGGCGTTCTTCATGGTTCCCCACCAGCGGTTGCCCTCCCAGCCGCCCTCCGCGACCCAACGCTGGTTGGCGCCGTCGTGGTAGTCCCACTGGTTGACGAGGGCGCCGTCGTTCATGGCCCAGCCGCCGACTTCCAGGTACCTCTCGCTGTACAGGTTCTGCCAGTGGTGCCCGCCGAGGTCCTGCGCGGCGGCGGGCGCCGCCTGGGCGCCGGCGACGAGCCCGAGGGCCGCGGCGGCCGTCCCGAGTGCGCGCAGTGCGGTGGCCGTCTTCTGTCCGAGCATGCTTCCCCCGTGGGCTCTCCCTGATCGGGGCCGCTTACCGGTGCGGTCCCGATGTACGGCGCCGAGCGTAGGGTCCCGGATCCGACCCGGGCTCCTGCGGAGGGCGGATCCCCGTCCCGGGATGCCCGTGGGCCGTCCCAGGGACGCCCGGGACGCCTGTAACCCCTCCCCGGGACGTCCGTAACCCACTGCCTGGACTCCCGAACCCATCCCGCGCGAGCCTTGCCTGATGGGGCGTCAGGTACCAGCATGGGGGCTCGCCCGCACACGTGACGGTTCGTCAGATCGAGGGGGTTTCCCATGGTGGTCTACGGGATGCAGCTGCCCGTCCAGTCGCAGTCCACCCTCTACGCCGAGGCCTGGGAGGCGGCCGCGGGGCCGGCGGACCTGCTGGCCGTCGCCCGGGCCGCCGAGGCCCACGGTTTCGACTACCTCGCGAGCTGCGACCACGTCGCCATCCCGCGCCGCCTCGCCGGGGCGATGAGCACCGTCTGGTACGACCCGGTCGCCACGCTCTCCTTCCTCGCCGCCGCCACCGAGCGGGTCAGGCTCCTCTCGCACGTCGCCGTCGTCGGGCTGCGCCATCCGCTCGTCACCGCCAAGGCGTACGCGACCCTCGACCACCTCTCCGGTGGCCGGCTGGTCCTCGGCGTCGGCGCCGGGCACGTCCAGGAGGAGTTCGAGGCGCTCGGCGTGGACTTCGCGCGCCGGGGCGCCGTGCTCGACGAGACCGTCGACGCGCTCCGGGCGGCCCTCGGCCCCGAGGAGTACCCCGAGCACCTGGGCGAACTCTTCGCCTTCAAGGACCTCGGGCAGCTGCCCCGGCCCGCCCAGGAGCGGGTCCCGGTCTGGGTGGGCGGCTCCTCGCCGGCCGCCGTGCGCCGCGCCGCGCTCCGGGGCGACGGCTGGCTGCCGCAGGGCGACCCGCGCGACAGGCTCGCCGAGCAGATCCAGCGGCTCCTGCGGCTCCGCGCCGAGGCCGGGATCGCCGAGCCGATCACGGTCGGCGCGATCACCGAGGCGCTGTACGTCGGCGAGCCCGGCTGGGCGGTCGGCCGCCGCACCCTGAGCGGCCCACCGGAGGAGCTCGCCGCCTCCCTGCGCGCGTACGGGGAGATGGGCGTGCACCAGATCCAGGTCCGGTTCCGCTCCCGGAGCCGTACCGAACTCATCGACCAGATGGCGGCCTTCGGCACGGAGGTCGCCCCCCACCTGAACTGAGGAGCGTGGCAGGCATGGGCAAGCTGGACGGACGGGTCGTCCTCGTCACCGGCGCGGCGCGCGGGCAGGGCGAGCAGGAGGCGCGGCTCTTCGCCGCCGAGGGGGCGCGGGTCGTCCTCGCGGACGTGCTCGACGAGGCCGGCGAGGCGCTCGCCAAGGAGCTGGGGGAGGAGCGGGCCGCGTACGTCCGGCTGGACGTGACCGGCGAGGACGACTGGGCGGCGGCCGTGGCCTTCGCCAAGGAGCGGTTCGGGAAGATCGACGGGCTCGTCAACAACGCCGGGATCCTCCGCTTCAACGAGCTGCTCTCCACTCCCCTGGAGGAGTTCCAGGCGATCGTCTCGGTCAACCAGACGGGCTGCTTCCTGGGCATCCGGACGGTCGCGCCCGAGATCGCCGCGGCCGGCGGCGGGACGATCGTCAACACCGCCTCGTACACGGGGCTCACCGGCATGGCCGGGGTCGGCGCCTACGCGGCGAGCAAGCACGCCGTCCTCGGGCTGACCAAGGTCGCGGCGCTCGAACTGGCCGCGCGGAACATCCGGGTGAACGCGGTCTGCCCCGGGGCGATCGACACCCCGATGAGCAATCCGGAGGGCGTGGACCCGGCCTCCACGGCCGAGCTGTACCGGAAGCTCGTGCCGCTCGGGCGGATCGGGCGGCCGGCGGAGGTGGCGGCGCTCGCGCTCTTCCTGACGGGGGAGGACTCGGCGTACATCACCGGGCAGCCGTTCGTGATCGACGGCGGCTGGCTGGCGGGCGTCAGCCTGTTCTGAGTCCGCTCGGAGTTCGCTCTGCGTCCGCTCTGCGTCCGCCCCGAGTCCGCTCCGAGTCAGCCAAGAGTTCTGTTCTGACGAGTCGTCAGGTATTGACGCACCCACTCCGTGGTGCGAAAGTCGGGCACATCAGAGATCTGACGGTTCGTCAGAAATAATGAGGACGGTGAACCCCTTGGAATTCGGGATCTTCGTACAGGGATACGTCGGCAAGCGCGCCGAGACCGATCCCGAAGCCGAGCACAAGGCCCTCATGGAGGAGACCGAGTACGTCATCCAGGCCGACAAGTCCGGGTTCAAGTACGCCTGGGCCTCCGAGCACCACTTCCTGGACGAGTACTCGCACATCTCGGCCAACGACGTCTACCTGGGCTACCTCGCCCACGCCACCGAGCGGATCCACCTCGGCTCCGGCATCTTCAACCCCCTCGCCCCGGTCAACCACCCGGTGAAGGTGGCCGAGAAGGTCGCCATGCTCGACCACCTCTCCGGCGGGCGCTTCGAGTTCGGCTCGGGCCGCGGCGCGGGCTCCCACGAGATCCTCGGGTTCATGCCGGGCATCACCGACATGAACCACACGAAGGAGATCTGGGAGGAGACGATCGCCGAGTTCCCCAAGATGTGGCTCCAGGACGAGTACGTCGGCTTCCAGGGCAAGCACTGGTCGCTGCCGCCCCGCAAGATCCTGCCCAAGCCGTACGGGGCGTCCCACCCCGCCATGTGGTACGCGGCCGGGTCCCCCTCCTCGTACGCCATGGCCGCGAAGAAGGGCCTCGGCGTCCTCGGCTTCAGCGTGCAGAAGGTCTCCGACATGGAGTGGGTCGTCGAGTCGTACAAGACGGCGATCAAGGAGGCCAAGGCGGTCGGCGACTTCGTCAACGACAACGTCATGGTGACCTCCACCGCGATCTGCGCGGAGACCCACGAGAAGGCCGTCGAGATCGCCGTCTCCGGCGGCCTCAACTACCTCCAGTCGCTGCTCTTCCGCTACCACGACACCTTCCCCCGGCCCGAGGGCATCCCCGAGTGGCCCGAGCTGCTCCCCGAGTACTCGGCCGAGATCATCGAACTCCTCATCCAGGAGGAGCTGATGATCTGCGGCGACCCCTCGGAGGTCCTCGCCCAGTGCAAGCGCTGGGAGCAGGCCGGGGCCGACCAGCTCTCCTTCGGCATCCCGATCGGGATCTCGTACGAGGACACGATGAACTCGATCAAGCTGATCGGCGAGCACGTGATCCCCAAGATCGACACGGACCCGGTGCACCGCACGACCCGCTTCCGCCAGGCCGCCGGTTCCTGACGGCAGCGCGGGGCGCAGCCCCCTCGTACGAGCGCGGGGCGGTGTCTTCCCGGACCGCCGCCCCGTACCTGCCCCGGCCGGTGGCCGTTCCGCGGCGGCCCCGGTCCGGGGCACACCCGCGTCCACGGACAGAAAGGGACCGTCATGCTCGACCACCTGATCACCGGCGCCACCGTCGTGGACGGCACCGGCGCCCCCGCCTTCACCGCCGACGTCGGGATACGCGACGGACGCATCGCCGTCGTCGCCGAACCCGGGACCGTCAGCGAGGAGGCCCGGACCACCGAGGACGCCACCGGCCTCGTCCTCACCCCCGGCTTCGTCGACCCCCACACCCACTACGACGCCCAGCTCTTCTGGGACCCGTACGCCACCCCCTCCATGAACCACGGCGTCACCACCGTCGCCGGCGGCAACTGCGGCTTCACCCTCGCCCCGCTCCACCCGGACCGGCCCGAGGACGCCGACTACACGCGCCGCATGATGTCCAAGGTCGAGGGCATGGCGCTGGCGGCCCTTGAGGAGGGCGTCGACTGGGGCTGGTCCTCCTTCGCCGAGTACCTCGACGCCCTCGAAGGGCGGATCGCCGTCAACGCCGGCTTCATGGTCGGCCACTGCGCCCTGCGCCGGTACGTGATGGGCGAGGACGCCGTCGGCGGACAGCCCACCCCCGAGCAGCTGGAGCACATGGTCGCCCTCCTCAAGGAGGCCATGGAGGCCGGGGCCTGGGGACTCTCCACGACCCAGTCCTCCACCCACTCCGACGGCGACGGCGCCCCCGTCGCCTCCCGGCACGCCACGCCCGCCGAGCTCATCGCCCTCTCCCGGGCCGTCGGCGAGCACGAGGGCACCCAGCTGGAGGCGATCCTCGCGGGCTGCCTCGACCAGTTCTCCGACGCCGAGATCGACCTGTTCGTCGAGATGACGGCGGCGGCCGGACGCCCGCTCAACTGGAACGTCCTCACCATCGACGCCGCCGTCCCCGAGCGCGTCCCGCGCCAGCTCACCGCCTCCGACCGGGCCCGCAAGTCCGGCGGCCGGATCGTCGCCCTCACCATGCCGATCCTCACCCCCATGAACATGTCGCTCGGCACGTTCTGCGCCCTCAACCTCATCCCCGGCTGGGGCGAGATCCTCGCCCTCCCCGTCCCCGAGCGGATCGCCGAGCTCCGCGACCCCGACGTCCGGGCCGAGATGCTGCGGCGCGCCGACTCCAAGGAGGCCGGGGTCTTCCGGCGGCTGGCCCACTTCGGCCGGTACGTCATCGGCGACACGTACAGCAAGGAGAACGAGGGCCTGAGCGGCCGGGTCGTGAAGGACATCGCCGCCGAGCGCGGCCAGGACCCCTTCCAGTGCCTCGTCGAGATCTGCGCCAACGACGACCTGCGGACCGTCCTGTGGCCGATGCCCAGCGACAACGACCCGGCCTCGTGGGCGCTGCGCCGCGAGACCTGGGACCACGAGGACGTGCTGCTCGGCGGCTCGGACGCCGGCGCGCACCTGGACCGGATGTGCGGGGCGCCGTACACGACCCGGTTCCTCGGCGACTGTCTGCGCGGCCGGAAGCTGGTCCCGCTGGAGCGGGCGGTGCGGATGCTGACCGACGAGCCGGCCCGGCTCTTCGGGCTGCGCGAGCGGGGCCGTATAGAGGAGGGCTTCCACGCCGACCTCGTCCTCTTCGACCCGGAGCGGATCGAGGCGGGCCCGGCGACCCTCGTGCACGACCTGCCGGGCGACAGCCCGCGGCTGGACTCGCGGGCGATCGGGATCGTCTCGGTCCGGGTCAACGGCGTGGAGACCGTACGGGACGACGAGGTGACCGGCGCGATCCCGGGGAGGGTGCTGCGCTCCGGCCGTGACACGAGGACGGTGGCGACACGATGACCGGTACCGCGAAGGTGAGGACCGAGCGGCTCTTCATCGGCGGCGAGTGGGTCGAGCCCGACGGCGGCCACTACGAGGTGATCGACCCGGCCACGGAGGAGGTCGTCGGCCTCGCGCCGGAGGCCTCGCGCGCCCAGGTGTACGAGGCGGCCGCCGCGGCCCGCGCGGCCTTCGACTCCTGGTCGCGGACGAAGCCGGAGGAGCGGGCGGCGATCCTCGACCGGGCCGCGGACCTCATGGCCCGGGACGCCGAGGAGAACGTCCTGCTCGCACGGGCCGAGACCGGCGCCACCACCGGCACCGCCCGCGGCATGCAGGTCGCGGTCGGCTCCTCCCGCTTCCGGCGGTACGCCCGGGGCGCGATGGAGCCGGTCGAGCAGGCGCTGCCGCCGCAGATCAACGAGGCCGGTCCGATGGGCAAGGCCGGGGTGTTCGGCGCGGTGGCGGTGCGGCGCCCGGTCGGCGTCGTCACCTGCATCACCTCGTACAACAACCCCTGGGCCAACCCGGCGGGCAAGATCGCGCCGGCGCTCGCGATGGGCAACACGGTCCTCGTGAAGCCGGCCCCGCAGGACCCGCTGTCGGTGTACGCGATGACCCGGGCCCTGGCGGAGGCCGGCGTCCCCGCGGGCGTCGTGAACGTCGTCACCGGCTCCTCCGTGGAGTCCGGGCAGGCGGCCGTCGACTCCCCGGACGTCGACATGGTCTCCTTCACCGGCTCGACGGCCGTCGGGCAGGCGATCGGCGAGGTCTGCGGGCGCTCGCTCAAGCGGCAGCTGATGGAGCTGGGCGGGAAGGGGGCCGCGCTCGTCTTCGACGACGCGGACCTGGACTCGGCCGTCATGGGCATCGGGACGACCTTCGCCTTCTACAGCGGGCAGATCTGCACGGCCCCGACCCGGGTGCTCGCGCAGCGCGGGATCTACGAGCAGCTCGTCGAGAAGCTGACCGGCTTCATGGCCTTCATGACGGTGGGGGACCCGGCGGAGCGGGGCACGGTGGTCGGCCCGGTGATCTCGGCGGCCCACCGCGACCGGGTGGAGTCGTACGTCGAGCTGGGGCGGAAGGAAGGGGCGCGGGTCGTCGCGGGCGGCGAGCGCCCGGACTTCGCCAAGGGCTTCTACGTGGCCCCGACCCTGCTCGCGGACTGCACCAACGAGATGCGGGTGGTCCGGGAGGAGATCTTCGGTCCGGTGGTCGTGGTCGTCCCCTTCGACGGGGAGGAGGAGGGCATCGCGCTCGCCAACGACAGCGACTACGGGCTCATCGACTACGTGTGGTCCGGCGACGTGGCCCGCGCCTTCCGTGTCGCGGCCCGGCTGCGGGCCGGCGGGGTGGGCGTGAACACGATCGGGCGGAACATGGAGGCGCCGTTCGGCGGATTCAAGAAGAGCGGGGTCGGACGGGACGTCGGCTCGTACGCGCTGCACGCGTACAGCGAGCTCCAGTCGGTCGTCTGGCCGGGCTGAACCCGGGCCCGGCCCGGGCTCTCCCCGGGTCGACGGCATCCCGGGGAACCGCCCGGAAAATTCCTCGGGAAATTTTGAAAACGGACATTTGGGGTACTGCTGCGGTTCCCGCATATCGGACACGGATCGACCGACCTACCAGTTGGTCGGTCCGTTCCGGTCGTCGATCTTTCAATCATTGGTCGGTGTCCGCTTCGACCCGCGCAATGCAAGGCGATGATCGATCAAATGAGCGGAGTTCGATCTTCCGGATATGGAAACCGCAGCATTTAACGTCCTGTTCATGACTCAGGTGGATGTGCGGCCCCAGGCCGGAGACACGGTAAGGCCAGTCGAGGACCCGGGCGGCACCCAGGCTGTCCGCACCAAGGGCCTCGGAGGCAACTCCGTCGGCCTGCTCGGCAGTGCCGTCATCGGCATCTCGACCGTCGCCCCCGTCTACTGCCTGACCTCGACGCTCGGCTCCACCGCCGGCGAGGTCGGCCTGCAGATGCCGGCGATCTTCCTCGCGGGCTTCCTCCCGATGCTCCTCGTCGCCTTCGCGTACCGGGAGCTCAACAAGGTCATGCCCGACTGCGGCACCTCCTTCACGTGGACCGTGAAGGCCTTCGGCCCCAAGATCGGCTGGATGTGCGGCTGGGGCCTCGTCATCGCGACGATCATCGTGCTGTCCAACCTCGCCGGCGTCGCGACCTCCTACTTCTGGCTCCTCGCGGGGGAGATCAGCGGCAGCGACTCCATCGCCGCCCTGGACGACAACAAAGCCGTCCACATCATCACGTGCCTCACGCTCATCGCCGTCGCCACCGCGATCAGCTACCGCGGCATGACCGCCACCAAGGGCCTCCAGTACACCCTCGTCGGCCTCCAGCTCGTCGTCCTCGTCGTCTTCGTGGCGATGGCGCTGTCGAAGGCCGGCGACTTCGAGACCTCGGTCTCCTTCTCCTGGTCCTGGATGAACCCCTTCGCGGTCCAGTCCTTCGCCGCCTTCACCGCCGGCCTCTCGCTCTCGATCTTCATGTACTGGGGCTGGGACGCCTGCATGGCGACCAACGAGGAGACCACCGGCAGCGCGAAGACCCCCGGCCGCGCCGCGCTCATCGCGATGGTCGTGCTCGTCGCCTCGTACCTCGCCACCGGCATCGCCGCGCAGATGGTCGTCGGCTCCGGCGAGGAGGGCCTCGGCCTCGCCAACCCGGAGACCTCCGACAACGTCTTCGCCGCACTCGCCGGCCCCGTCATGGGCCCGACGCTCGGCATCCTGCTCTTCGTCGCGGTCCTCGCCTCGGCGGCCGCGAGCCTCCAGACGACCTTCATCCCGGTCGCCCGCACGGTGCTCGCCATGTCCACGTACGAGGCGCTGCCGAAGTCCTTCACCAAGGTCCACCCGGTGTTCAAGACCCCCGGCAAGGCCACGATCGTGGCCGGCGTCGCCACCGGCGTCTTCTACACCGTCATGACCCTCGTCAGCGAGAACGTCCTGGTCGACACGATCTACGCGCTCGGCCTGATGATCTGCTTCTACTACGCCCTGACGGCCTTCGCCTGCGTCTGGTACTTCCGCGGCGAGCTCTTCCGCTCCGGCCGGAACTTCGCCTACAAGGGCCTCATGCCGCTGCTCGGCGGGCTGATGCTCACGGCCGTCTTCGGCAAGACCCTGTACGACATGTGGGACCCGGCCTACGGCTCCGGCTCCGCCGTCTTCGGCGTCGGCTCGGTCTTCGTGATCGGCGTGGGGCTGCTGCTCCTCGGCGTGGTGATCATGCTGGTCATGCAGCGGAAGAGCCCGGCGTTCTTCCGGGGCGAGATCCTGACGAAGGAGACCCCGTCGCTGGTGGTCGCCGACTGACCGGTCCGGTAGCCGAATCCTGAGTCATCCGAAACGCGAAGGCGGCGGGCCCGTGGGGGGTCCCGTCGCCTTCGTCATTCCGCCGTACGGGGTAGGGGGTACGGGGTCGGGCCGGGGTGCGGGGGTCAGTGCCCGGGGAGCAGGTGCTCCACGGCCGCGTTGGCCGGCGGCAGGTCGGGGGTGC
The DNA here is from genome assembly GCF_055581845.1 of Streptomyces sp. NPDC042346. Classification (NCBI taxonomy): domain Bacteria; kingdom Bacillati; phylum Actinomycetota; class Actinomycetes; order Kitasatosporales; family Streptomycetaceae; genus Streptomyces; species Streptomyces sp. NPDC042346. The sequence goes on from NZ_JBVJEH010000010.1 coordinate 110,911, forward strand.
CGGCCGGCTTCGCCTTGGGGGTCAGGACGCCGCTGAGCGGGACGACGGAGGGCAGGTTCATGCCGCCGGTGTCGGCGGCGGCGGTCCCGGCGGTGGCGCCCGCGGCACCCGCGGCGGCGAAGACGGTCAGGGCGGCTGCGGTGAGGATCCTCTTCATGCCCGCTCCAACGCGGACGGGTCGGATCCGGTTACGACCCGTCCGGGGCGCCGCCCGGGCCGACCGGCCGGGCCGCCACCGCCCCCGGCCGACTACCAGGAGGCCCCGGCCGGCTGCCGGGTCGTCGCGTTGAGCCGGTTGAAGAGGTTGGTGACCCCGAGCCACAGCACGAGCTGGGACAGCTGCGTCTCGTCGTAGTGGCGCGCGGCCTCCTCCCACACCTCGTCCGGCACGGCGTCCGCGCGGTCCGCGAGCCGGGTCGCGTGCTCCGCGAGCGCGAGCGCCGCCCGCTCCGCCTCGGTGAAGTACGGGGTCTCCCGCCAGGCCGCCACCGCGTGCAGCCGCTCGTCGGTCTCGCCCTCCTTCTGCGACTTCAGCGCCCCGCCGACCACGCAGAAGCCGCAGCCGTTGATCTGGCTGGCGCGGAGGTGGACCAGGTCGAGGGTGGTGGCGGGTATGTCGCCGCCGGCCTGGACGGCCTTGACCAGGCGGAGGATCGCGGGCAGGGCGTCGGGGAGGACGGTGGCGGGGTTGGACATGCGGGCGGCGGCCACGGCGGGCTCCTTAGGATGCGTGCGTGGATTACGTGTATGGGGAAATGAACTGGTCGCTGCGCCCGGGCACGGCGGAGGACGTCGAACCGGTCGCCGAGCTGAGGGCGGTCGTCATGCGCGACGACCTCGTGCGGCTCGGGCGCTACGACGAGCACCGGGTACGGCAGCGGCTGCGGGACGGGTTCTCGCCCGCGTACACCTCGGTGATCGAGGTCGGCGGCGCCTTCGCGGGCTGCGTGACGCTCCGCCCGTACGGGGAGGGCGACGGGGCGGGGGCCGAGTCCGGGGTCTACCTGGAGCACTTCTACCTCGCCCCGGAGGTGCAGGGGCGGGGCCTCGGGACGGCGGTGCTGCGCGGCCTCCTCGACCGGACCGACGCGGAGGGGATAGCCGTCCGGCTGGTGGTCCTGAAGGGGAGCGCGGCCCGCCGTCTCTACGAGCGCGAGGGATTCACGGTCGAGTCCGAGGAGGACCCGGTCGACGACCTGATGGTGCGGGAGGCGGCCCGTACCGTCAGAAGCCCGCGCCGGCCGGCTGCCGGACGGTGACGTTGAGCCGGTTGAAGAGGTTGGTGATCCCGACCATCAGCACGATCGACGCGAGCTGCTTCTCGTCGAAGTGATCGGCGGCGGCGTCCCAGACCGCGTCCGGTACGGCGTCCGAGACGTCGGCGAGCCGGGTCGCGGCCTCGGCGAGCGCGAGGGCCGCACGCTCCTCGTCGGAGAAGTACGGCGCCTCGCGCCAGGCGGCGACGGCGAACAGCTTCTCGTCGCTCACCCCGGCCTTCCTGGCGTTCTTCGCGCCGATGTCGACGCAGAAGCCGCAGCTGTTGATCTGGCTGGCCCGCAGGTGCACGAGCTCCAGGGTCGACTCGGGGACACCGCCCTGCCGGGCGGCCTTCACCAGGTTCATGATCGCCGGGCCGGCGTCGGGCAGGACGTAGGCGGGGTTGGTCATGCGGGCCTTGGGCTCGTGCGTCGCCATGATGATCGCTCCTCAGCGTCTCTCGTCAGCGTCTCTCGTCCGTCGCTTTCACTGCAATGACGGAGCGCGCGCCGAGGATGTGACACGACGGGAGAACTTTCTTCGAGGAACTTTTCGCGGACGCTCCTACGCCTCCGCGATTACGCCTCCGCGATGAGGGCGGTCGCGATCGTGCGGAAGCCGAGGCGCCCGTAGAGCCGGGCCACGTCCGCGTCCGACGCCGTCAGGAACACCAGCTCGGCGCCCCGGGCGCGGGCGTCCGCGACGAGCGCGGCCGTCACCGCGAGCCCGAGGCCGCGACGGCGGGCCGCCGGGACGGTGCCGACGCCGACGACCTCGGACACCGGTCCGACGGGCTGGTGCTGCCCGGCCGCGAGGGCGGTGCCCGCGCCGTCGAGGGCCGCCGCGAGCCGGGTCAGACCGGCGGTGATCCGCTCGGCGACCAGCGGGGCGGTGCCGGGCGTCGGGTCCATGCCGAAGGCCGCGTACGGGGCGGCGACGGCGGTCTCCAGCGCGGCGTCGTCCGGGTCGACGAGCCGGACGGTGACTCCCTCGGGGTCGGGTACGGCGAGCCCGTCGCCCTCCAGGACCATCAGCGGGTGCTCGTGCACGGTGAGGCCGCTCGCCTCCACGGCCGCCCGCAGCCCCGGCGTCGTCTCGGCGACCCACTCGAAGGCCTCGGGCACCCCCAGCTCGCGCTGCCGGGCCCGCACCTCCTCCACGGCGTCGGCCGGCACGTCGCCGGTGTGGCCGAGGGCGGGGCGGGCGTAGTAGGGCCAGCCCTCGCCCTCCCGCACGAACAGGGTCAGGGGCCCGTGCGGCTCGGCGCGGGCGGAGGAACGGGGGACGGCGTCGTAGAACGCTTCGATTCGCTGGAGCACCGGGCCACGGTAGGCGGCGGGGCGGAACGGCGCAGGTGGTTATCGGGCGGGCCGGACAGGAACCGTTGATGGCATGATCCCGTCACCCAGTGCAGGATGTGACGGGGGAACAGCCGAGGGGGAGCCATGAGCGGGACGCACACCTGTCCGGGATGCGGCAAGGACGACCGGGTGCAGGCCGTTCCGGCCGTCTACCTCGCCGGTCAGGACGCGGTCACGAGCCGGGAGCGGAACCGGGACGGCGACATGCGGACCGTGACGCGGACGGTGACCACCGGGCTCTCCGACGCGCTCGCGCCGGCGCCCCGGGAACCCGTCCACCGCATCGGCGCGCTCGGCTTCCTCGCCGGGTTCGTGTGCGTCGGCTCGTTCCTGGGCTGGGTCTTCGTCGGCGGCGCCCTGGAGGACGAGCAGGCCTCAGAGGAGGACTTCGGGATGTTCGGGACGCCGCCCGAACCCGGTCCCGACCTGGGGTTCCTGGGCTGGGTCTCGGCCCTCGCCCTGGTCGTCACCGTCCTGGTCCTCCTGGAACTCCGGCGCCGCCGGACCGCTTTCGCCCACCTCACACGCGGCCGTGGGCGCGCCGAGGAACTGTGGTCGCAGGGCTGGTACTGCCACCGCTGCGGCACGGTCCACCTCGCGGACGTCCCCGGCGAGGACCGCGCCCCGCTCACCCTCCAGCGCTTCCGCGAGCGGGTGTGGGAGGAAGGCGGCTACGGCGACCTGGCGGCGGAGCAGCGGGCGACGGACCCGGTACGGCGCCGCTGACCGGCCGGGCGCGACTCCGCGTCGGGGAGGCGACTCCGCGTCGGGCAGGCGACTCCGCGTCGGGCAGGCGCGCCCGCCCGTGTCGTATCGGGCAGGCGCGCCCGCCCGTGTCGTAGTCGTACCCGACCGGAAGGCGCGCGCCCGCGCCGTGTCGTACCCCTCGGAAATCCACCCCGCACCCCCTACCGTGCCGCCTATGCGGATCTCGACCACGATTTTCCTGACCGACGAGACCATCACCCCCGTGCGGCTCGCGCGCGAGCTGGAGGAGCGCGGCTTCGCCGGGCTGTACCTCCCCGAGCACACCCACATCCCCGTCGAGCGGACCACGCCCTACCCGCAGGGCGGCGAACTGCCCCGGGAGTACAGCCGCATCCTCGACCCCTTCGTCGCGCTCGGCCAGGCCGCCGCCGTCACCGAGCGGCTCGGGCTCGGCACCGGCGTCACGCTGATCGCCGAGCACGACGCCATCGCCCTCGCCAAGCAGATCGCGACCCTCGACCACCTCTCCGGGGGCCGCTTCACCCTCGGCGTCGGCTACGGCTGGAACCGGGAGGAGGCCGCCGACCACGGCGTCGACTGGTCCACCCGCCGGGCCCTCACCCACGACCGGCTGGCCCTGATGCGGGCCCTGTGGGCACCGGAACCCACGGCGTACGAGGGAGCGTTCGGCCGCTCCGTCCGCGCCTCGGAGGCCTGGCCCAAGCCGCCGCGCGGCAACGCGCCCCGCATCCTGTTGGGCGGCGCGGCGGGCCCGAAGCTCTTCGCACGGATCGCCGCGGAGGCGGACGGCTGGATGCCGATCGGCGGCCGGGGCCTGACGGAGTCGCTCCCGGTCCTGCGCGAGGCCTGGGAGTCCGCCGGCCGCGACCCGAAGACCCTCCGGCTCGTCCCGTACGCGGTCCTCCCGAACCCCGGCAAACTCGCGCACTACGCGGACCTGGGCTGCGACGAGGTCGTCCTCCAGCTGCCCCCGGGCGACGAGACGGAGGTCCTGGGGGTCCTCGACGCGTACGCGGCGTACCTCTGAGCGATTGACTTCGGAATACGTTCCGAAGTACCGTCGGTCCATGCTGACCCCGACCGTCTCCTTCTCCGAACTCTCGAAGAACTCGAAGCGGGTCGCCGAGCGGCTCGACAGCGAGCACCGCCTGCTCGTCACCCGCCGCGACGGGCAGGACCTCTACCTCACCACCGCCGGCTACGACCAGGACCGCGAGGAGACGGCCGACGTCACGGCCCGCCTCCTCGCCGCGCTCCTCGTCGCGGACGACGGTGCGCGCGTCATAGGGCGCGCCCTTCCCGCGGTCTTCCCCTGGGTGCGGCACCTGTCCGTCGAGGAGTCGCGGGAATTCGTCCAGGACCTGCTGGACGCGACGCACGACGCCGCGCAGCTCGACGTCCACGCCACCCTGCACCGCACGATCGTGGAGTGGCGGGCGACGGCGCGCATCCTCGCCGACCCGGGCCTCACGGCCCAGCTCACGCGGGCCCTCCCCGACGAGGACCACGGCGAGGTGACGGCGCCGTGACACCGAAGCGCGGCGACGACGTCGCCCCGCCACCGGTCGGCGACGAGTGGCGTCTGCGCTTCGCGACGAACGAGGCGGCCAAGGGCTGGGGCGAACTCGCCGCCGAAGCCCCTGGCAATACGCGGCGCTGCTTCGAAGCCCTGCGCGGCGACCCGCTCCGGCATCCCAAGGACACCGACTGACCGTCCTTCCTACGGGGACCCGAACCCGCCCCGTGGCGCCCGCTCGTATGCTCGGTTCATGACGGATCACCAGGCAGCACGTCCCACCGAGAACGCCATGCGTCGCGCACTCAAGCGGGCCAGGGACGGGGTCGCGCTCGATGTCGCCGAGGCCGCCGTCCTGTTGCAGGCGCGCGGGGAGGACCTGGCGGACCTCGTCGCGTCCGCCGGGCGGGTGCGGGACGCCGGACTCGAGGCCGCCGGGCGGCCCGGGGTCATCACGTACTCGAAGAGCGTGTTCATACCGCTCACCCGGCTCTGCCGTGACAAGTGCCACTACTGCACCTTCGTCACCGTGCCCGGCAAGCTGCGCCGCGACGGGCACGGGATGTTCATGTCGCCGGACGAGGTCCTCGACATCGCCCGCCGCGGGGCCGAGCTGGGCTGCAAGGAGGCCCTGATCACCCTCGGCGACAAGCCCGAGGACCGCTGGCCCGAGGCCCGCGAGTGGCTCGACGCGCACGGCTACGACGACACCCTCGCGTACGTACGGGCCATGGCGATCCGGATCCTGGAGGAGACGGGTCTCCTTCCGCACCTCAACCCCGGCGTGCTGTCCTGGACCGACTTCCAGCGCCTCAAGCCCGTCGCGCCGTCCATGGGCATGATGCTGGAGACCACCGCGACCCGGCTGTGGAGTGAGCCCGGCGGCCCGCACTACGGCTCCCCCGACAAGGACCCCGCCGTGCGGCTGCGGGTCCTGGAGGACGCCGGCCGCTCCTCCGTGCCGTTCACGAGCGGGCTGCTGCTCGGCATCGGCGAGACCGTCGAGGAGCGCGCCGAGTCGCTGTTCGCGCTGCGCCGCGTGGCCCGCGCGTACCACTCCGTCCAGGAACTGATCATCCAGAACTTCCGCGCGAAGCCGGACACGGCCATGCGCGGCATGCCCGACGCCGAGCTGGACGACCTCGTCGCCACCGTCGCCGTCGCCCGGCTCATCATGGGCCCCTCCGCCTGCCTCCAGGCCCCGCCCAACCTGGTCGACTCCGAGTACGAGCGGCTCATCGCCGCCGGCATCGACGACTGGGGCGGCGTCTCCCCGATCACCATCGACCACGTCAACCCCGAGCGTCCCTGGCCCCGGATCGAGGAGCTCGCCGAGCGGTCCGCCGCCGCCGGCTTCGAGCTGCGCGAACGCCTCTGCGTCTACCCGGAGTTCATCCAGCGCGGCGAGCCCTGGCTCGACCCCCGACTCCTCCCGCACGTCCGCGCCCTCGCCGACCCCGAGACCGGCCTCGCCAACCCCGACGCGCCCGTGCGCGGCCTGCCCTGGCAGGAGCCCGACGAGGCCTTCACCGCCACCGGCCGCACCGACCTGCACCGCACCATCGACACCACGGGCCGCACGCACGACCGGCGCGACGACTTCGACGAGGTGTACGGGGACTGGGAGGCGCTCCGCGAGGCCGCCGCCCCCGGCATGATCCCCGAGCGCATCGACACCGACGTCCGCGAGGCCCTCGCCGTCGCCGCCGACGACCCGACGAAGCTCACCGACGCCCAGGCCCTCGCCCTGCTGCACGCCGACGGGCCCGCGCTCGACGCCCTCACCCGGATCGCGGACGACGTCCGCCGCGCGGCCGTCGGCGACGACGTCACGTACATCGTCACGCGGAACATCAACTTCACCAACGTCTGCTACACCGGCTGCCGTTTCTGCGCCTTCGCCCAGCGCCGCACCGACGCCGACGCGTACACCCTCTCCCTCGACCAGGTCGCGGACCGCGCCCAGCAGGCCTGGGAGGTCGGCGCCGTCGAGGTCTGCATGCAGGGCGGCATCCACCCCGACCTGCCCGGCACCGCCTACTTCGACATCGCGCGCGCGGTGAAGGAGCGCGTCCCCGGCATGCACGTGCACGCCTTCTCGCCGATGGAGGTCGTCAACGGCGCGACCCGGACCGGTCTGTCGATCCGGGAGTGGCTGACGGCCGCGAAGGAGGCCGGGCTCGACTCGATCCCCGGCACCGCCGCCGAGATCCTCGACGACGAGGTCCGCTGGGTCCTCACCAAGGGCAAGCTGCCGACCGCCACCTGGATCGAGGTCGTCACCACCGCCCACGAGCTGGGCATCCGGTCGAGCTCGACGATGATGTACGGGCATGTGGACCAGCCCCGCCACTGGCTCGGCCACTTCCGCACGCTCTCCCGCATCCAGCAGGAGACCGGCGGCTTCACCGAGTTCGTGACGCTCCCCTTCATCCACACCAACGCGCCCGTCTACCTCGCGGGCATCGCCCGCCCCGGCCCGACCGCCCGCGACAACCGCGCGGTCATCGCCATGGCCCGGCTCCTCCTCCACCCGCACATCCCCAACATCCAGACCAGCTGGGTGAAGCTGGGCACCGAGGGCGCCGCCGAGATGCTCCGTTCGGGCGCCAACGACCTGGGCGGCACCCTGATGGAGGAGACCATCTCCCGTATGGCCGGGTCGAGTTACGGCTCGTACCGCTCGATCCGCGACCTGGTCGCCATCGCCGACGCGGCCGGCCGCCCCGCGAAGCCCCGGACGACGCTCTACGGGGAGGTCCCGGAGGAGCGGCAGCGGACGGCGGCCGCCTCCGACGGCCACCTCCCGGAACTGCTCCCGGTCCTGGAGAGCTGAGTGCATGATGCGTCCATGACGCAGATCATCAAGGGGGGAAACCTTCCGCTGAGCGGCGAGCCCATGCGGGTCGCCGTCGTCCGCCGGTCCGGCGGTCCGGGAGAGCCGCAGGTCGACGCGGCGGCGCTGCTCGTCGCCGCCGACGGCACGGTCAGGAGCAGGGACGACCTCGTCTTCTACAACCAGCCGGAGCACGCGGGCGGCGGGGTCCGGCTGCTGGGCCCCGCCCACGGTGAGGACGGGGTCCTCGCGGACTGGCTGGAGATCGACCCCGGCCGCGTGGAGCCGTCCGTGGAGCGGATCGTGGTCGCGGCGTCCTGCGACGACGCGACGTTCGGTGAGGTCGAGGACCTGTACCTGCGGGCGGTGAGCGCGACCACCGGGGAGCAGCTGGCGCTGTACGCGGTCGAGGACGCGACGACGGAGACGGCGATCCTGCTGGGCGAGTTCTACCGCAGGGCCGGCGGGTGGAAGTTCCGCGCGGTGGGGCAGGGGTACGACTCCGGACTGCCGGGCCTGGCCGAGGACTTCGGGTTCTCGGTGCCGGAGGTGACGGTGCCGGAGGAGACGGTGGAGGCGGAGCGGGAGCCGGAGGATGCGGTGGTGCCGGCTCAAGCCCTCGCGCCCGCACCGGCCCCCGTAGAGGCACCTGCCTTCGTGCAGGCACCGGCTCCCGTCCCCCTCGCCGTCGGGGCCGTCGGCAAGCTCCACGGGCACGTCCCCCTCTCCGTGCCGTCCCTCGGCGTGCCCCTGGCGCGGTGCAACGACCTGCCGGGGGAGATGGGTCCGGAGTTCCCGGCCGTCGAGTTCTCGGGGCGCGGGAAGGAGGACGTCGACCCCGGTCTCACCCTTCCCAAGGGCTTCGTCGTCGTCGACGTGCTGAGGAAGGGCGACGGGTACATCGAGGTCGTCACGCTGACCGTGCGCGGGCGCCGATGGCGGGAGGTCCTGGGCAGCGGCCTCCCGGACCTGAGCGGGGTGGGCGTCTTCCACCACGACGGCCGGACGCCGCTGCGGCTGCGGGTCGACGCGCCGGGCATGGCCGCGTGGACGATCAGGCTCCGGCCGGTGTCGACCCTGCGTACCTTCGACGGTCCCGTGGAGGGGTACGGGCCGGACGTCCTGGCCCACACCGGCGACGAGACCGACCTCAGGTTCCGGTTCCGGGGCGACGAGGACAAGGAGGGGTACTTCGGCGTCCACGTCCACCGGCGCGGCGGGCACGCGCAGCACACGTACAGCAGGCGGGACCGGGGGCGCGGCAGCGGTTCGATTCCCCGAGGCCCTCGCCTGCTGGTGATCGAGGCCGACGGCGGCTGGTCCATGGAGCCCGGCGCGTCGAGGATCACGAGCTTCTGGACCCGCCGCCGCTAGGGGGTGTCGTGAGCTACCCGACCAGCAGGTCCTCCTTCAGCTCCTTGAGCTCCTGCCGGTCGAGGCCGAGGCCCTTCCGCAGGTACGCGCGGAAGGAGCCGTACTCCTCCTCGACCTCCGCGAAGCTCGCGTTGAGGTAGGCGGGGCGGACGTCGAGGAGCGGCTTGTAGACGGCGGCCTGCGGGGCCGGGAGGTGGGAGAGGATCGCCTCGTTGGCGGCGGCCCGGTAGGTGTTGCTGGCCAGGTAGTCCGCCATGACCGTCTCCTCGGGGACGCCGAGGGCGGTGAGCAGGGCCGCGTTCGACCAGCCCGTGCGGTCCTTGCCCGCGGTGCAGTGGAAGAGGACGCCCCGGCGGTCGTCGTCGGCGATGCCGTCGAGGACGGCCGTGTAGGCGGTACGGGCGGTGTCGCCGCTCACCATGAAGCGGTTGCCCTCGACCATCATCGCCTCGGCCTCGGCGGGGCTCTTCGGCATCGAGGTGAAGGTGCCGCTGCCCGCGAGGACGTCGGCGACGACGTGGGTCGCGCCGGCCGGGACCCGGTCGGGGGCGGTGCTCCGCTCGGACTCCATGCGCAGGTCGAAGACGGTGCGGACGCCGAGGCGCTTCAGCTTGGCGAGGTCGGCGTCGGTGAGCTTGTCCAGGGAGTCGGAGCGGTAGACCTCGCCCATCTTCACCCAGTGGCCGTCGCGTGTGCGGTAGCCGCCCGCGTCACGGAAGTTGACCGTGCCCTGGAGGCGTATCAGCCGGTCGGCGAGGTGCAGCGGCGTGCCCCGGTCGGGGACGAGGTCGAACCAGCGGCGGTCGGCGGCGGCCAGGCCGGAGACGGTGACGGAGCCGGTGGCGCCGCCGCGGGCGACGGTCCGGCCGCCGGTGCGGACCGTGACGCCGTGGGTGCCGGGGGCGGACCACGTGACGGTGTAGGTGCCGCCGGTGTTCTCGGTGACGGTCGCGGAGGCGAAGGGGATCCGCCGGTCCGACCGGGAGTGCGGGTGCGCGGAGGCGGCGGGCGCGGTGATGCCGAGGAGCAGCGCGGCGGCGAGGGCCGCGGTCGAGAGGGCCTTGACTCGTGTCACGGGGTTCATGCCGCGGATGGTTCAAGTCGCAACCGAACCTCGGGTGAACTGCGGTCAAAAGTGGACTGAAGGGCGTCGGATCACATAACGTTCCGGCCCCTGAACACGCCTACCCGGTCGATTACAGTGCGGCAAGGAACCGTCAGCGAACCGCCGACCGGGGGAGGGCACGTCGTGGCCACGACAGCCGCAGCCGTGTGGGGCCGTGCCGAACAGCAGGACTTCCGGGCCCGCGTACGGGGCTGTCTCCTCGGTGGAGCCGTCGGCGACGCGCTGGGCGCCGGGGCCGACGGACTGACCCTCGCCCAGGTGCGGGAGGCCCACGGACCTGACGGACTGACGGAGCCCGTGCCCGCGTACGGCCGGCGGGGCGCCGTCACCGCCGCCACCCAGATGAGCCTGTTCACCGTCGACGGCCTCGTCCGCGCCCAGGTCCGCCGCGACACCGGCGCCTGGCACCCGCCGACCGACGTCCACCGGGCCCATCTCCGCTGGGCCGCGACGCAGCGCGACTGGGGCCCCGACGAGCGCCGCAAGGACAACGGCTGGCTCGCCCGCGAGGAGTGGCTCTACGCCCGCCGCAACCCGCCCCGCGCCTGCCTCACCGGCCTCGGCGACGAGCTGCTCGGCACCCTCGACAAGCCCAAGAACCCGCAGGCGGCCGACTCCGGCGCGCTCGTCCGCTCGGCCCCCTTCGGGCTCCTCGTCGGCTGGGAGCCGCAGCTGGTCTGCCAGCTCGCGGTGGAGTGCGCGGCGCAGACGCACGGCGCCCCGGAGGCCACCCTCGCGGCGGGCGCCTTCGCCGTCACGGTCCACGGGCTCGCGCGCGGCGGCTCCGTCGAGGCGGCGGTGGCCCGGGCGGTGGAGCAGCTCGCGGAGCGCCCCGGCCACGAGCCGGTCACCGAGGCCCTCACCGGGGCCCTCGGAGCCGTACGGGAAGGGGCGCCGGACGCGGAGCGGGTGGCCGGTCTCGGGGCGGACGAGGACCGGGCCGAGGGGCAGTTGGCGGCGGCCGTCTACTGCGCGCTGGTCGGCGAGGACGTCCGGCACGGGCTGCGGCTCGCCGTGAACCACGACGGGCCCTCGTCGGTCACGGGGGCGCTCACCGGCGCGCTGCTCGGCGCCCTGCACGGCGAGACGGCCCTCCCGCCGGCCTGGCTGGCCGAACTGGAGGGCCGTGCGACGGTCCTCGAACTGGCCGACGACTTCTCGATGGAGATGACCCAGGGCGCCGCCCTCCACTCCGCGACCGAGGCCTCCCCGGGCTGGCTGGCGCGTTACCCGCGGGGTTGATCGGCGGTCCGCCCGGGCCCGCCCTGCGCGGGTACGGAGGCGGCCCCGGCGCTCCCGTCCTCGTCCCCGTCCGGGTCCGTGCCGATCCGGTCCAGGAGGGCGTCCCGCTCCGGGGTGTCCTCCGGGCGGAGGAAGCCGATGAGGACGTACAGGACGAGGGAGGTGGCGAGCGGCGAGACGATCTGGATCTGGAGCTCGATGCCGTCGAGGCCGTAGTTGGTGAGCCAGAAGACGAAGAGCCCGGCCGCCCAGGAGACGAGGGCCGCAGTCGGGCCCGACTTCCGGAAGGCCTTCAGGAGACCCAGCATGAAGGGGATGGCGATCGGGCCCATCAGGCCGGCCACCCACTTGATGACGACGGTGATGATGTCCTTGAAGGTGGGGGAGTTGACCTGGGTGGCGACCGCCATCGACAGGGCGAGGAAGGCGATCGTCGACCAGCGCGCGGCGATCAGCCCGGCCCGCTGCGTCCAGCTCCGCGCGGCCTTGCTGAGGACGGGGGCGATGTCCCGGGTGAAGACGGCCGCGATGGCGTTGGCGTCGGAGGAGCACATGGCCATCGTGTGCGAGAAGAAGCCGACGACGACCAGGCCGAGCAGTCCGTGCGGCAGCAGTTGCTCGGTCATTAGGGCGTAACTGTCGGAGGCGTCGGGCTTCTTCGGGTCGACGAGCAGCGGCGCGACCCACATGGGGAAGAAGAGGACGAGCGGCCAGACGAACCACAGGACGGCGGAGAGCCGGCCGGAGCGGGTGGCCTCGCGGGCGTTGGGGGTGGCCATGTAGCGCTGGGCCTGGTTCCACATGCCGCCGCTGTACTCGAAGGTCTTGATGAAGAGGTACGCGAGGAGGAAGGTCAGGGTGTACGGGCCGGCGGTGGGCGAGGTGTGCCCCTGGAGCTCGGGCCGGTCCCAGACGTCCCACAGCGCGCTGAACCCGCCGAGCTTGGCGAGGACGGCGACGAGCATGGCGATGCCGGCGAAGAACTGGATGACGAACTGGCCGAGTTCGGTGAGCGCGTCGGCCCACAGGCCGCCGACCGTGCAGTAGATGCCGGTGATGACGCCGGTGATGAGGATGCCCTGGTTGAGGGAGATCCCGGTGAAGACGGAGAGCAGGGTGGCGATGGCGGCCCACTTGGCGCCGACGTCGACGATCTTCAGGAGGAGGCCCGACCAGGCGAGGGCCTGCTGGGTGGGGAGGTTGTACCGGTTCTTCAGGTACTCCAGCGGGGAGGCGACGTGGAGCCGCGAGCGGAGCCGGTTGAGGCGGGGCGCGAAGAGGTGGGCGCCGATCGCGATGCCGATGGCGATGGGGAAGGACCAGGTGACGTACGAGGTGACGCCGTAGGTGTACGCGATGCCGGCGTACCCGGTGAACATCACGGCGCTGTAGCCGGACATGTGGTGCGAGATGCCGGAGAGCCACCAGGGCATCTTGCCGCCGGCGGTGAAGAAGTCGGAGACGTTGTCCACGCGCTTGTGGGACCAGACGCCGATCGCGACCATCACGCCGAAGTAGCCGATGAGCACGGCCCAGTCGAGACTGTTCATTGAGCCCCCTCCAAGGGGTCCGGTCCGCCTTGTGAACGCCGTTCATGGTGTGGCGAGTTACAAGGCAGGGACAAGGCAATGGAGGGTCAAGGGACAGTAAAACCGTTCTGTTTACTGACCCTTGTTCACATCTATGAATTTATGGAGGGGGCTCCGGAGCAGACTCCGGCCGGTGTCAGCGCATCAGCTCCCCGGCGTTGACCAGCAGCGACTGCCCCGTGATGGCCCGCGCCCGGTCCGAGGCGAGGAAGGCCGCGGCCTCCGCCACGTCCCCGTCCGTCGCCAGCTCCGGAAGCGCCATCCGCTCGGTGAGCCGGGCGAGGACCTCCGCCTCCGGTACGCCCTCGGAGTCCGCGGCGAACCGCACGTACGCCTGGACCGGCGGCCCCCACATCCAGCCCGGCAGCACGGTGTTGACCCGGATCCGGTGCGGCCCCAGCTCGTGCGCGAGGGAGTACATCGCCGAGGTCAGCGCCCCCTTCGAGGCCGCGTACGCCGCCTGCCGCACCTGCGTGGGGGCGGCGATCGCCGACTGCGTACCGATCAGGACCACCGAACCGCCGCGCTCCTTGAGGGCGGGGAGGCAGGCCCGGGTCATCCGCAGCGTGCCGAGGAGGTTGACGTCCAGGACCGCCTGCCAGGTCGCGAAGTCGGCGTCCTCCAGGCCTCCGAAGTAGGAGTCCCAGGCGGCGACGTGGACGACCGCGTCGACCCCGCCGAAGCGCTCGACCGCGATTCCGGCGAGCGCCGCGCACTGCTCCTCGTCGGTGATGTCCGTGACCCGGTAGGCGGTACGACGCCCCTCCGGGTCGATCTCGGCGGCGGACTTGGCGAGGTTCGCCTCGGTGCGGGCGCCGAGGACCGCGTTGCCGCCGTCCCGCACCACCGTCTCGGCGATCCGGTGCCCGAGCCCGGCCCCGACACCCGACACGACGACCGTCTTCCCCTGGAGCAGCATCCGGACCCTCCTCGACCCTGGCGAAGCATCTGACGGTCCGTCAGAGTAGGTCTCCGTCACCGACTTGGGAAGGGATGCGCGAGTGAGCGACACGAACGATGCGAGCGGGACGAGCAGTACGAGCGATACGGGCGGAACGGGTAGTACGAGCAGCACGGGCAGCGCGGGCAGCACGGGCAGCGCGAGCGACACGTATGCGGAGCTGGCCGCCGTCGGCCCGTACGGCGTGCGCCCCGGCCACGCCCTGATCACCATGGTCGAACCGCACGCGGGCCACGAGTACGCGTACAACCGCTGGTACGAGGACGACCACTACTACGCGGGCGCCATGGCCATGCCCTGGATGTACGCGGGCCGCCGCTGGGTCGCCACCCGCGAGCTCCAGGAGCTGCGGCGCCCGGAGAAGTCCGCCGTCGCCCGGCCCGTCACCGCGGGCTGCTACCTCTCCACGTACTGGATCACCGACGGCCGCTACGACGAGCACATGAAGTGGACCGTCGCCATCAACAAGCGCCTCAACCGCGACGCCCGCGTCCACCAGGACCGCACGCACGTCTTCACGGCCTTCCAGGACCACGAGGCGACCGTGTACCGCGACGGGGCGGGCGGCCCGCGCGACTTCCACGCCCTCGACCACCCCTACGCCGGCCTGATCCTCCAGGTCGTCGACACCGAGGGACCCGAGGCGCGGGCGGAACTCCTCGACGGGCTGCGCTCACGCGAGCTGCCCCGGCGGCTCGCGGGCTCACCGGCGGCGATGGTGACGGTCTTCCGTCCGACCCCACTGCCCGGCGACCGCATGACGTACGTGAAGCAGGTCGAGGGCGTCGACACCCGGCTGACCCTGCTCTGGTTCCTGGAACGGGACCCGAGGGAGTGCTGGGCGGACCACTTCGCGGACCTGGAGACCCTCGGGGCGACCGCCGGCGGCCGGGTGGAGCTGGTGGCCCCGTTCATCCCCACGATCCCGGGCACGGACCGGTACGTGGACGAACTGCGCTGACAGGGAAGGGGAAAGGGAAGGGGAAGGGAGGAGAAAAGGGCTGAGCCCCCTCGGCCAGGACGGCGGACCGGTCGAGAGGGCTCTTCGGGTACTGCGGGTCGTGCGGGTACTGCGGGTCGTGCGGGTACTTCGCGTCCTGCGGTGCTTCGGATGAAGACGGGCGCATCGGGGCTCAGAGGGCCCCGATGCTCACCTCGCCGACGAACGCGTTCCACGAACCCGGTCCGAAAGAGAGGGACGGGCCTTCGGGAGCCTTGGAGTCACGCACCGCGATGGCGGCCACGACGGGGGACTTCACCTCGACGCAGGCGCCGTTCCCGCCGGAGTACGAAGACTTCGTCCACACGTCCGTTGCACCCTGAAAAATCGCCATTATGCTCAACTCCCGGTCAGCCAGTGGGGGTGTCTTGCCGACGTTCTTGCCGACGTGATCGACGTTACTTGCCGACTCCGCCCGGCGGGACCGGCGTTCACCCGACCGGGTGGCATATTCCAACTGCGCTTCCATGGGAGCGATCACGCGGTGTACGGTGCCTGACCCGCCCGCCCGTGACCCGTCCGGGCTCAGCCCTGGGCGTGCTTCTTGGCCATCTTCGCGATGAACTCACGGGTCTGGTCGACGTTCAGCGCCTGCGCCCTGAGGTGCTCGTACATGACGCTGTACTTGCCGACGTCCTGGGCCTTCTCCAGGTACAGGTCGCTCGTCACGCCCTCGATGTAGACGACGCTGGAGTCGGACGTGTCCGGGAACTCCAGGATCGAGTACTGGCCGCTGATCCCGGGATGCGCGCCCATCTCGAAGGGGATCACCTGCACGGTGACGTGCGGCAGGTGCGACTGCTCGATGAGGTGCTCCAGCTGCTGCACCATCAACTGCCTGCTGCCGACGATCCGGTGCAGGGCGCCCTCGTCGATGACCGCCCACAGGCGCAGCGGACGCTCCTCGTCCCGGATCCGCTCCTGACGGCGGGTGCGGACCGTGACGCGCTTGTCGATGTCCGCCGGCGTCGACTCCGGCATCGCGCCGGAGATCACGGCCTCCGCGTACGCGGGGGTCTGCAGCAGCCCGGGGATGATCTGCGACTCGTACATCCGCAGGCTCTCGGCGTCCGTCTCCAGGCCGATGTAGACGCTGTACGGGATGTCGCCGAAGGCGTGCCACCAGCCCTGCTGGCGCGAGTCCTTCGCCATCTGCATCAGCGAGTCGACCATGCGCTCGTCCTCGACCTCGTACACCCCGCAGAGGTCGCGCACGTCGCGCTGGCTGATGGAGCGACGGCCGTTCTCCAGGCGGCTGATCTTGGACTGGGAGACGAGAAGGCGCTCGGCGACCTGCTCGGCCGTCATGTTCTTCGCTTCTCGGAGCTTGCGCAGCTCCTGGCCCAATCGGCGTCGCCTGACGGTGGGGTTGACGTTGGACGCCACGGAAACTGCACCTCCGGCTGCTGTCTGCCTGCGTAGCTGTGAGTATCTACTGCTTGGCAGACTGCCACCAAAGGTCCGGTGTGCGCTGGGAAACCGGCACAACGTACGTGTGCGGGGCGGTCGTCACGACCGCCCCGCACACCTGTGCGGCTCCCGGAAGGGTTCCTTTGTGGTTCCTTGCGCGTCGGCTCAGTGAGCCGCCGCGCGGGCCATGCTGCCGCGGGGCTGCGCCGGTACGCCCGCGGCGGGCGCACGGCGCGGCTGTGCCGCCGCACCGTTCTGGACGTCCATGACGGCGTGCGCCACGAGACCGCCCATCGGGTCGTGCCGGATCAGATCGCGCAGCCGGGACCGCGACGAACGTCCTTCATTGCCGGGGTACAGGTGCTTCCCGAGACCGACCGCGTGGGCCAGTGCGGCAAGCGCCGCGGTCCGCGGGTCCGGCGGTACGCCGGTGCGGATCGCATTGTCCAGCCGGGAACGGATCTCCCTGCTGATCGCCGTCTCCGTCGCCTGGTAGCGAGTCGTCGGCAACACCCCGCACATCTGGGTCTCCACGGCATGCACCATGCCGCATCGCTCCAGATGCGAGAGATACGTCTGACGGAGCCCCAGTCGGGGTCCGCCGATCCAGTGGACGGCCCGAACCGGGCTGCCGCGCCTGCGCAGCAGCTCCAGCGCGGAGTCCAGTGTCGGATCTCCGGTCGGCCGTGGCATCACCACGGCGATACGATCCCCGTCAGGGGCTATCCGGCCTGCCAGCGCCAGCTCTACTAGCTGTGCTCCGGCCAGACCGAGGTCGAGCGACTGCGGCTGCGCTGTGGTACCCGTGGTCGGGTCCAGAGCGAGCAGTAGAAGCTCTTCCGGAATGGTTCTGCGGCTCCTGCCCATCCATGCCTCCCCGCGTGGATGAATGACAGGGTGACCCCTCTCACATTCATCTGTCGAGAGTGCCTGGGTGGTTCATCCGGGAACCAGTAGGTATGTCGTTCTCGTCTAGCACGGGAGCCAAGGGGTTCACACAGGACACTGGTAGACGGTTCGGACGTACGCATGACGCATGGAGGAGGCACGGTGGCGGGCGAGTCCCCCGACAAGTCGGAGCAGCAGGGGTCGTCGGAGGAGACGGCGGCCTCGGGCGGCGGCGGCCGGGATCCTCGGCTTTCCGCCCTCCGCGAGTCAAATTCCGCGTCGTCTTCGTCGCAGTCGTCGTCGCTTTCGTCGTCTTCATCGTCTTCGTCGTCTTCGTCGGTTCAGGTCGATCAGCCGACGGCCGTGTTCAAGACGCTGGCTCCCCGGACGCCGGAGGACGACGCGCCGAAGCCGGCCGCGTCCGCGTCCGCGGACGAGCCCGAGAGCGAGCGGCTGAAGGCGGCTGTGGCGGCGTGGGTCGCGTCGGCGGACGACGAGGACTCCGAGCGCGCTTCCGAGCCGGAGAGCGCCGCCGAGGCCGAGGACGCCGCCGAGAGCGAGGCGGAGCCGGAGCCGGAGTCGGAGGACGGGGCCGAGGTCGAGGCTGAGGCCGAGGCTGAGGTCGAGGCTGAGGCCGAGGAGTCCGACGTGCCGGACGCGGAGGCCGCGGCGGACGAGGCTCCCGCCGACGAGCCCGCCGACGAGCCCGTCGAGGACAAGGCGCCCGCCGCGTCCTGGTTCGCGGCGCGGAAGCCCGGCGAGGCCGAGAAGGCCGAGAAGGCCGCGGAGAAGCCCGCCGCCGAGTCCGAGCCCGCCGCCGAGTCCGAGCCCGAGCCCGAGGGTGAAGGCGAGCCCGCGGCCGATGAGCCCGCCGACGAGCCCGTCGATCAGCCGACCGCCATGTTCAAGATCGTCCGGCCGCCCGTGGCGCCCGCCGTCGATCAGCCGACGACGGCGCTGAAGCTCCCGCCCACCCTGCGCGCGGAGTCCGCGTCCGGGTCCGCGGCCGATTTCGACAGCGAGCGGACGAGCACCTTCCTGCCGCTGCGTGCGGACATCCCCGCCGAGCGGAAGGCCGAGGAGGCCCAGGAGGCCCGGAAGGCTCCGAAGGCCCCGGAGACCCCCAAGGCGCCCGCGCCCGCCCCGAAGGCCGCGACAGGGGCCCCCAAGGCCTTCGCGCCCGCCGCCGACGCCCCCGTACCGCCGGCGTCCCTCGTCGAGGCCGAGCGGACCCGGCAGCAGCCGCTTCCGCCGCTGCCTCCGCTGGACCTGCTCGCGGAGCTCACGAACACTCCGCCGCCGAAGCCGAACGCCCTGCGGACGACCGTGCGCCGGGTGCGGATCTGGACCCCGCTGGTCGTGCTCGTGCTGATCGTCTTTGCGATCGTGCAGATGGTCCGGCCGCTGCCCGCGCCCGCTCTGACCCTCTCCGCCGCGCCGACGTTCACCTTCGAGGGCGGCGAGCTGAAGATGCCGTGGCCCACCGAGGGCCAGGGCGCCGTCGAGGTCGAGGGCGTCGGTTCCATGGGCACGTACGGGGCGCAGAAGCCGGCCCCGATCGCGAGCGTCACGAAGACGATGACGGCGTACGTGATCCTCCGCGACCACCCGCTCAAGGGGAGCCAGAAGGGCCCCGAGATCGAGATCGACCAGAAGGCCGCCGATCAGGGCAAGGCGGCGCACGAGTCGACGGCGGCGGTCCAGAAGGGCCAGACGTACACGGAGAAGGAGCTCCTGGAGCTCCTCATGATCCCGTCCGCGAACAACGTGGCCCGGCTGCTCGCGCGCTGGGACGCCGGTTCGGAGGCCGCGTTCGTCGAGAAGATGAACGCCGCCGCGAAGGACCTGGGCATGACCCAGTCCACGTACACCGACCCGTCCGGTCTGCTCGACAGCACCGTGTCGACCCCGCAGGACCAGCTGAAGCTGGCGAAGGCGGTCATGCAGTACGACGTGTTCCGCGAGATCGTGAACATGCCGAACGTGACGGTGGACGGCATCCCCGGCCGGATCGAGAACAACAACAACATCCTGCTCCAGCCGGGGGTGAGCGGCATCAAGACCGGCTCCTCCACCCCGGCCGGCGGCAACCTGCTGTGGTCGGCGAACACCGTCGTGGACGGCGAGACCCGCCGCGTCCTGGGCATCGTGATGGGCGCGAAGGACGCGGACCAGCTCGGCGAGAAGCTCCAGCTCGCCATCGACAACAGCCTGAAGCTGATCCAGCAGGCCCAGAAGGACGTCACCTCCGCCGCCGTGGTCCGCAAGGGCCAGGTGATGGGGTACATCGACGACGGGCTCGGCGGCCGGACGCCGGTCGTGGCCACCAAGGAGCTCAAGGCCATCGGCTGGCCGGGCCTCCAGGTGAAGCTGACGCTCACGGACGGCGGCAAGGCCGTCCCGCACGCCGGCAAGGCGGGCGACATCGTCGGCCAGGTGTCCATCGGTACGGGTGTGGGCAAGGTCAGCTCGCCGGTCGCCCTCCAGGCGGACCTGGTCGAGCCGGGCTTCGACAAGAAGCTGACGCGCGTCGGCTGAGCCGGCGCCGGCCCGGCCGCTGCTGCCGCCGCGGCGGCAGCCACCGGCTGGGCGGCCACCGCCCTGGCCACCTGCCCGGGCCACCCGCCCCGCCACCCGCTCGGCCGGGTGCCCCGGACCTCCGGGGCACCCGGCTGTTAGCGTTTCCGGGGGACGAGAAGCGAGACGGTACGGGCAAGCACGGGAAAGGGCAGCAGTGACCACCGCTGAGCCGACACGCGCGGACCGCGCCGACCACGCCGACGGCGAGGACCACACGGATGAAGCCGACCGAGCAGCAGACCGCACCGATTCCCTTCCCGAATCGGCGGCCTCTTCCCTTTCGCGAATAGTGCTTCCGTCCCAGCGGCCCGCCCCGGAGCCCCCGGCGTCTCCGGCCCGCCCCCAGCCCGCCGCACACCAGACGCCGACCCCGTCGACCGCTCCGACTCCGTCGACCGCTCCGACCCCGCCGACTCCGCTGACCCGGTCGACCCCGTTCTGGCGGCGGAAGCGCCGCTACACGGTCATGGCGGCCACCGGCGTCGCGGCCGTCACCCACATCCTCTGGTTCTTCTTCTTCGCGAACAGCGGCGGCGACCTGGCCGCGCAGGACGCGTGGGCCGAGTTCGTCGGACGGCACCCGGACTCCGCGTACAACCTTGCCTGGTACGGCGGGATGCACCCGGTCTCGTACAGCGTCGTCTCGCCGTACCTGATGTCGCTGCTCGGCGTCCGCAGCACGATGATGGTCGCCGGGACGCTGTCGGCCGCGCTGACCGCGCTGATCCTGGTGCGGGTGCCCGCCGTCCGCAACCCCATGGCCTGCTCGCTCGCGGGTGTCTTCGCCTTCCTCTGCAACGCCATGTCGGGGCGGGTCACCTTCGGCCTCGGCATGATGTTCGCGCTCGGCGCGGTCGCCGCCGTCTTCTGCTGGCCGCACCGCTGGCGCCGCAAACGCTGGGCCAAGGCGGCGGTCGCCGCCCCCCTCGCCGGTCTCGCGACCGCGTGCAGCCCGGTCGCCGGGCTGTTCCTGGGGGTCGCGGCGGCGGCGCTCTTCCTCAACAAGCGGCGCCCCGGCGCGTACGCCCTCGGCCTCGCGCCGGTCGCGGTGGTCGCGCTCTCCTCCTGGCTCTTCCCCTTCTCCGGTACGCAGCCGATGGCCTTCGGCTCGACGGCGCTGCCCCTCCTCTTCGGGGTCCTGGTCTTCGTCCTGGTCCCGGGGGACTGGCGGACGGTCCGCACCGCCGCGGCCGTCTACACGGTCGGCACGCTCCTGACCTGGCTGATCGACTCCCAGATCGGCTCGAACATCTCGCGGCTCCCGATGCTCTTCGCGGGCGTCGTGCTGCTCGCGGCCCTGCCGTACACGGCGCCGCGCTCGCGCCGCTGGTACGCGCTCGTGCTCGCCTTCGCCGGGCTCAACTTCTGGATCGGCTTCAAGGGCGTCGACGACGTCATCCGCACCGCGCCGGACGCGTCCTGGGCGCGCGAGCTCGCCCCGCTGGTCAACCAGCTCCAGGTGCGGGACGCGGGCAAGGCGCGGGTCGAGGTCGTGCCGGCCTCCAGCCACCGCGAGTCCTCCGCGCTCAGCCCGTACATCAACCTGGCGAGGGGCTGGAACCGCCAGGCCGACATGGAGCGCAACCCGCTCTTCTACGACGACACGCTCAACGCCGTGAACTACCAGGACTGGCTCGACCGCTGGGCCGTCCACTACGTGGTCCTGCCCACCGGCGCCCCCGACTCGGGCGCGGAGCAGGAGGCGGAACTGGTCGGCGAGGGCCTGTCGTACCTGAAGCAGGTCTGGTCGGACGAGAACTGGCGGCTGTACGAGGTCGAGAACCCGACGCCGCTCGCGGACGCTCCCGCGCAGGTGATCAGCGCGGAGGAGAACGAGGTCGTGATCCGGGTGGGCAGCCCCGGCCGGGTCCAGATCCGCGTCCCGTACTCGCCGTGGCTCGCGCTCATGGACGAGAACGGCGGCAAGATCGAGGCGCCGCAGGAGACCGAGGCCTCGAAGGCGGCCCGCGAGGAGTCGGAGACGGAGCTCCCGAAGGCCTTCGCCAACGAGGAGGGCTGCCTGTTCAAGGCGGAGGCCGACGCGGAGGGCGACGAGTGGACCGAACTGGTCGCCCCGAAGGCGGGCGTCTACCGCCTGGGAGCCCCGTACAAGCTCTCCCGGGGCACGCCCTGCCCGGAGGAACTCCGCTGAGGCGCCCAGGGCCTTTCCGGCGGTTCATGGCCGGGGTCGGCCCGGATGGCCGGGGCCGGCCCGGATCCGCGGGACAGGCGCTGTCGGGGCAGGCCCTGGCGGGACAGGCGTTGGTGGGACAAGCCCTGGTGGGACAAGCCCTGGTGGGACAAGCCCTGGCGGGACAGGCCCTGGCGGGCCGTCACGGGCGCCGGTAGCCGGCGAGCAGCCGTCGCATGCCGAAGGCGTGCCCGCCGCTGCCGATGACGAGCAGCCGGTAGACCCGCCCTGCCGGCCCGGGGAACACGGCCCGCGTCTCGGCCGTCAGCCGCGACCGCCCTTCCCCGAGCTCCTGGAGCCGGAAGACCAGGCTGTACGTGGAGAACCGGTGACGGCCCTCAAGGGCCAGCTCCCGCCCCGGTACGACCCTGACGGCGCGGAACCCGGGGTACCGCGAGCCCTCGGCGAGCGGCCGCGGCCCGGCCGGCTCGCGGGGGTCGGCGCGGACGAGCCGGGCGTACCGGGCTCCGGCCTCCCGCGACAGTGACCTCTCCAGGCCGTCGAGGAGCCTGCGCCACAGTTCCTCGACCCCGGCGTCCACGTCCACGGCGTGCTCGTCGACGTACGGAAGCGTGCTCATGCCGTCACCCTATGGGCCGCCCTCGGGGCGGAGGCGGGGTCGCCCGCTCGGTCCCGCTGCGGGATCTGCCGGACCCACCAGGTCGCGAACCATCCTATTTCGGGCAAAGATGTCGAATCGTGGACCGGCTGTCGTCGAACCTTCTGGAGGGCAGGGATGTCCGAGCTCATCGTCATCGGATACGACGATCCCGACGTGGCCGAGAAGGCGTTCGGCACCGTGCAGGAGCTGCAACGCGACTACGTCGTGCACCTGAACGGGCTCGCGATCGTCTCCGTCGACGCCGACGGCAGGACCCACGTCGACACGACGAGCCGCATCGTCGGCGTCTCCGCCGCCTCGGGCGCCCTGTGGGGAGCGATCTTCGGGATCCTGTTCCTGCTGCCCGGCGTCGGGCTCCTGACCGGTGCGGCACTCGGCGGCCTGGTCGGCAAGCTCAGCAAGTCCGGTGTGGACGAACGGTTCCGCGAGCAGGTGCGGGATCTGCTGAAGCCGGGCTCGGCGGCGGTCGTGATCATGGCTTCGAAGATCACGGACGACAAGTTCACCGCGGCGATGCAGCCGCACGGCGGCACGGTCCTGAAGACGTCGCTCAGCGACGAGGACGAGAAGGAACTGGCCGAGCAGCTCGCCGGCCCCCAGTAGCGACCGCGTAGCCCCCCGCCCGTAGCCCCCTCGTAGCCCGCCCCTCGTCGCACCCGCCCATAGCCCCCTCGTCGCACCGAACCCCTCGCCGTACCCCGCGTCACGGCCCCGGGATCCCGGGGATTCCCACGAAAGGTTCCTTCATGCACCCCGCGCTCGACTCCGACGCCCTGGCCGAGCTGCGCCGGCCCCGCCCCTACCCGGCCGTGTCGGTCGTGATGCCGACCCACCGCCGTGAGCCGGACAACGCCCAGGACCCCGTACGGCTGCGGAACCTCCTGGCCAAGGCGGCGAAGGCCGTCCAGGACGACCCGGGCGTGACGCGGGAGCGGCGCGCGGACGTGCTGGAGCAACTGGAGCGGGCCGCCGCCGAGATCGACCTCGTCCACGCCGAGGACGGCCTGGTGATCTACGCGGCCCCCGGAGAGCACCAGGTGTGGTCGGTCGCCCGAACGGTCCCCGAGCGGGTGGTCGTCGCCGACACCTTCCTCACCCGCAACCTCGTCGCGGCCCAGGCCGCCGAACGGCCGTACTGGGCACTGACCCTGGCGGCGGACCGGGTGTCGCTGTGGAGCGGCGGGCCGGAACGGGCCGTCGAGCACACGGCGGACGGCTTCCCGCTGACGCGGAGCCTGGAGGACCCGGACGCGGAGCGCAAGGAACAGGTCGGCGACCTCCCGAGCACCTTCCGCGACGAGGACGCGCGCACCTTCTACCGCGACGCGCACGAGGCCCTGCGGACCGTCCTCGCCGCCGAGCCCCGCCCGCTGTACGTGCTCGGGGAGCCGCCCGCGGTCTCCCTCCTGGAGGAGACCGGATCCCTGCCGCTGGGCACGACGTCCCTCCACCAGGGCGGCCTGGGGCGCGGGCCCGAGGCGGCCGTGCGCAAGGCCGTGGCCCCCCTGCTCGCCGCCCACGAGGCGGCCCTGACGGCCACCGTCGTGGCCGAGCTGGACGCGGCACAGGGCCGACGGGAGTACGCCGGCGGTCTCGACGAGGTGTGGAAGGCCGTGAAGGAGGGCCGGATCCGTCTGCTGGCCGTCGAGGAGCACTACCGCACCGCCGTCCGCGACGCCGGCGACCACCTCGAACCCGCGGACGCCTCCGACCCCGGCTCCCGGGACGACATCGTGGACGAGATCGTCGAACAGGCCCTGGAGACCGGCGCCGAGGTGAGGTTCGTACGCGACGACACCCTGGCCGGCAACGGCCGCGTCGCAGCCGTACTGCGCTACTGACCGCGACGGGACCACCAGGCCTCACCCAACCCAACGCAACCCAACCCACCCCAACGCAACGCAACGCGATCAGGACCCGACCCCACCCATCACGCCGGAGGAACCCACCGTGAACCCGTCATCGTCCCGCGGGAGGCGACCGCTCCGCGTCCGGGCCGCCGGCGCCGCCGTGGCCGTCGTCGTCACCGCCCTCGGCGCGGCCGCCCTCGTGTCCTGCGACTCGGGCGGTGACGACACCGGCGGCCCGACGTTCAGCGAACGCCCCACGGCGCCCGACACGGCCTCCTTCTCCGGTGAGCATCCCTCCTCCGTCGCCTCGGCGGCGAAGTCGGCGGTCGCGTCCGTGCAGGCGTCGGCGTCGTCCGCCGCGGCCTCGGCCTCCGCGCGGGAGGCCGAGCGCAAGGCGTCGATCGGAGCCGAGGTCGAACGCTCCCGGCAGGCGGCCCAGGACGCGCTCAAGGGCGTCGAGGGCAGCGGGAACGCCCTGAGCGAGGTCGGGATGACCGGCAAGCCCCGGGCCGACACGGGCGGCCTGCTCACCGTCGTCGTCACCATCACCAACAACACGGACGCGACGGCGTCCTACGCGGCCCAGGTCGACTTCCTCGACCCCTCGGGCAAGGTCGTCGAGACGCAGTTCGTCGGAGCCGAGGACCTTCCGCCGGGCGAGCGGAAACAGCCCCTGGCCATCAGTCGGCAGCCGGCCGACACACCGCTGACGCCGAGGCTCACCAAGGCGCAGCGGTACTGAACGCAGAGACCCAGGAGGAGAACCGCATGTCCGAACTCATCGTCATCGGCTACGACGACCACGCGGTCGCGGCCAAGGCCTTCAAGGCGGTCCAGAAGCTGCGTGACGACCACGCCGTCGAACTCAAGGGTCTCGCCGTCGTCAGGGTGGACGCGGACGGCGAGACCCATGTGGACACCCCCAAGAAGTCCGAGGAGGTCGCGCTCTCGGCCACCGCCGGCGCCCTGTGGGGGCTGGTTCTCGGCATGGTCATCCTCACCCCGGGGATCGGTGTGGTGGGTGCCGCGGTCGGGGGCCTCATCGGCAAGCTGAGCCAGATGGGCGTCGACAACGGCTTCCGCAACAAGGTGAAGGAGCTGCTGGAGCCCGGCTCGGCGGCCGTCGTGATCATGGCCTCCCGGATCACCGAGGACCGGTTCGCCGAGGCCATGGAGCCCTTCGGCGGCACCGTCCTCAAGACCACGCTCCCGGAGGACCGCGAGCGGGAGCTCGCCGAACAGCTCACCGGTTCCGGCTCCGACACCGAGACGGCGGGGTGACCCGGAGCCGTACGGCCGTACGCACCACCGCTCGACTCGGAACGGACGCCCGCAACCCGCGGGCGTCCGTTCCGGCGGTCTTCCGGCGTCTTCCGGCGTCCGTTCCGGCGTCCGATCCGGATCAGAAGTCGACCGCGTCGCGGATCAGCGGGCAGGTCATGCAGTGGCCGCCGCCCCGCCCGCGGCCGAGTTCGGCGCCGACGATGGTGATGACCTCCACGCCCGCCTTGCGCAGCAGGGTGTTGGTCTGGGTGTTGCGGTCGTAGGTGAAGACGACGCCGGGTTCGAGGGCGACGGCGTTGTTGCCGCTGTCCCACTGCTGGCGTTCGGAGGCGTACACGTCGCCACCGGTCTCGATCACCCGGAGCCCGGGCAGCCCGAGGCCCTTGGCGACGACGTCGACGAAGGGGGTGGTGCCCTCGTCGATGATCTCCACGCCCGGCGCCTTGTCGCTCGGGCGCAGGGAGAACGTGCGAACGGCGTCCATGATCGTCGGGTAGAGCGTGACGATGTCGCGGTCGGCGAAGGTGAAGACGGTGTCGAGGTGCATGGCCGAGCGCAGCTTCGGCATGCCGGCGACGATCACGTGCTGGGCCGCCCCGTTCGCGAACAGGGAGGCGGCGACCTGGGTGATGGCCTGGCGTGAGGTGCGTTCGCTCATGCCCATGAGGACGACTCCGTTGCCGACGGGCATGATGTCGCCGCCTTCGAAGGTGGCCTGGCCCCAGTCCTGTTCGGGGTCCCCCCACCAGACGGTCGAGCCCTTGAAGTCGGGGTGGAAGGCGTAGACGGCCTTCATGAGGAGGGTCTCGCCGTGCCGGGCGGGCCAGTACAGCGGGTTCAGGGTGACGCCGCCGTAGAGCCAGCAGGTGGTGTCGCGGGTGTAGAGCGTGTTCGGCAGCGGCGGCATGAGGTACTCGCGGGCCCCCACGCCCTCCCGGGCCAGCGACACGTACCCGGAGCGGAACTCGTCGGGCAGGTCGGCGGTGGACAGTCCGCCGATGAGGAACTCGGCCAGCTCGCGTGGGGGGAGGGAGTCGAGGAAGGCCCGGGTGTCGTCGACCAGACCGAGGCCGACCTCGTTGGGGACGATCTTCCGGTCGAGGAGCCACGCCCTGGCCTCGGGGAGGGCCATGGTCTCGGCGAGCAGCTGGTGCAGCTCGACGACGTCGACACCGCGCTGGGTGAGCTTGTTGACGAAGTCGGCGTGGTCGCGCTGGGCGTTCTCCACCCACATGACGTCGTCGAAGAGCAGGTCGTCGGAGTTGGTCGGGGTCAGCCGCCGGTGCGCGAGGCCGGGGGAGCAGACCAGGACCTTGCGGAGCCGCCCCACCTCGGAGTGGACGCCGAGCGCGGACGGGGCGGTGCGGGAATCGGTGGGGGTGGTCATGGTCAGCCTTTCCGATGGAGCGTCGGACGTGTCTTCTCGGAGGGGGCCGGAGGTTCCCGGCGGGGGGTCAGAGCTCGATCCAGCCGACGGCGAGGGCGACGACGCCGATCACCGCCCCGATGACGGAGACGGCGCAGATGACGGCCTCGCCGGGGGAGAACAGGCGCCGGTTCTGCTCGCGCCTGGCCTTGATGAACAGGAAGGTGGCCGGGGCGTAGAGGATGAACGAGACGAGGACGAACTTGAGGCCGGCCGCGTACAGGAGGAAGGCGGTGTAGAGGGTGGCGAGGGCGCCGACGACCAGTTCGCGCCGGGTGCTTCGCCCCGCGACGTTCTCCGCCCCGGGCCTCCGCGCGATCTTCACGGCGAACGCGGCGGCCAGGAGGAACGGGATCAGGCTCAGGGCGCTCGTCAGGTCCAGCGCGAAGTTGAAGGCGTCGTCGGAGAAGGCCGTGACGATCAGTACGACCTGGCTGAGCGCCGTCGTCATCAGCAGCGCCGGGACCGGGACGTCGTCGCCGCTGGAGCGGCCCAGGAAACGGGGCATGTCCTCGTCCTTGGCGGCGACGAACAGCACCTCGGCGGCCATCAGCGTCCAGGCGAGATAGGCGCCGAGGACGGAGATGATGAGGCCGACGCTGACGAAGACCTTGCCCCAGGTGCCGACCGCCGCCTCCAGGACGCCCGCCATGGACGGCTGGCGGAGCTCGGCGATCTCGCTCATCGGCAGGATGCCGTACGACACGATCGTCACCGAGGCGAAGACCGCGAACACGCTGACGAAGCCCAGGAGGGTGGCCCGCCCGACGTCCTCGCGGCGCTTGGCGTGCCGCGAGTACACGCTCGCGCCCTCGACGCCGAGGAAGACGAAGACGGTGGCGAGCATCGTGCCCCGGACCTGGTTGAACAGCGAGCCCGCGTAGTCGGCGCCCGCGAAGTTGTCGGCGAAGACGGACGGATCCAGGTAGACGAGCGCCAGGACGATGAAGACGAGGATGGGGACGACCTTGGCGACGGTCACGATCCTGTTGATCGCGGCCGCCTCCTTCACCCCGCGGCGGATGAGGAGGAAGAACCCCCACAGCCCCGCGGAGGACAGGACGATGGCGAGGGCGGTGTCGCCGTCGCCGAGCGCCGGGGCGATCGCCCCGATCGTCGACATGATCAGGACCCAGTAGGTCACGTTGCCGACGCAGGCGCTGGCCCAGTAGCCGAAGGCCGAGAAGAAGCCGAGGTACTCGCCGAAACCCGCCTTCGCGTACGCGTAGACGCCGGCGTCGAGGTCCGGCCGCCGCACCGCGAGGGTCTGGAAGACGAAGGCGAGCATCAGCATGCCGAGGCCGGCGACCGTCCAGGCGATCAGCGCGCCGGCGACGCCCGTCTCCTGGGCGAACCGCCGGGGCAGCGAGAAGACACCGGCCCCGACCATGGAGCCGACCACCATGGCGGTGAGCGTCAGCAGGGTGAGCTTGGCCGTCGGCGGTGTTCCACCGGAGGCGGTCTCGGTATCGGTGTCCGCACGGGTCATGGGGTGTCCTCGTAGACGGGGCCGGTGCCGGTGCGACAGCGGCTGGGGCCTGGGCGGCACATGCCCAGCAGCCAGGACCGGCCGACACCTCAAGGAAGCGGCCGACCGGACGCCTCGACCGCCCATTGCCACGAAAATCTAATCCGAATGCCCCGCTTTGTCCTGATAAACACGAGCCCGTACGCCACCAGGACCCCCCACTGGCACCCCCGCCCGGCTGCTGCGCCCACCCCGAACGCCAAAGGGCACCCCTCGACATCGAGAGGTGCCCTGTGCGCTTGTGCCCCCGGCAGGATTCGAACCTGCGACACCCGCTTTAGGAGAGCGGTGCTCTATCCCCTGAGCTACGAAGGCGTGGCGTGCTTGCCGCCGCCAGTGTAGCGGGTGGTGTGCTTGGCGCACGGTGGAGACCTTCATGGCAGCTAGTGGACTTGCACGTTGGTGAGCGGGGATGCGCTGGACCCGGTCGGCGGGGCTGGTCGAGCATGGAACGCGTGGTGGGGCGGGGCGCGTGTCAGGTGTTCGTGCGCCGGGAGCTGGGACTAGGGCGGTGGGTCCATGGGGCGTCATGACGTGTCGACGGCCGGTGGGACGGCGGCGGTCGGGGTTCGGCAGATCCGGGAGATGAACGACGAGGCGGCGCTGTCGGCGCTGCTTCGGCGAGGGCGGGCCACCGCGGGGGAGCTGAGTTCCGAGCTCGGGCTGTCCCGGCCCACGTCCTACGCGCTGCTGTCCCGGCTCGAAGCCGCGGGGCTGGTCGTCGAGACCGGGCGTCGCGGGGGGAGGACCGGGCCCCGCGCGAAGGTGTACGAGGTCGCCCCGGGGCTGAACCAGATCGTGGGGATCGAGCTCTCCTCGACGCGGATCACCGTGGCTGTTGCGGATCTCGTCGATCTTGTGGAATGTGCGGGCCGGCCTCTGGCCACTGCTTCCTGGCCGCTCCTTGAGCGCGAGCCCGAGGCCGTGGCGCGGTTGGCCGGAGCCCTTGTGCGGCGGTTGAGCGGGGCCCTTCCCGCCGGGGGGCGCGCGGTGCGGCACGCCGTCGTCGGGCTTGAGGCCGTTCTGGATCCGGAGACGAACGCCGTGACCTCGGCGGTGGTGCCCGTGTGGGAGAAGCCCCGCTTCCGGGAGCTGCTCGCCAGGGAGCTGCGTTCCGAGGTGACGTTCGCCCGGGGTACTGAGCTGGCCGCGATCGCGGAGAACACCGAGGGCGTCGCGCGGGGCGCCGGCTCCTGTGTGCTGTTCACGGCGGGGGAGCGGGTCGGTGTGGCCGTGTCCGTGGACGGGGTCGTGCGCCGGGGGGCCCGGGGGCGTGCCGGGGATGTGGGGCGCGTTCCGCTCTTCTCGGCCGGTGAGCTGTCGCGGCGGTACGGGGCCGGGGTCGCGGCCGTCCTCGCGCCCGTGGTGGTGGTCCTCGATCCCGAGATCGTGGTGCTGGCAGGGCCGCTCTGCGCGGCCGGCGGCGAGGTCCTGCGCGGCGAGGTCGAGCGGGACCTCCGGGGCCTCCTGCCCTCCGTGCCGCGCGTGCTGCTGTCCCGGCTCGGTGATCAGGCCGTGCTCCGTGGCGCCCTCCACGTGGGACGGCGCCATGCCCGGGAGTCCGTCTACGAGACCGCTCGCGTGTACGCGCTGTCGTCGGGGCGATGACCGGCGCGGCACTCCCTCAGCGGCGCTTTCGGCCGCCCCGGCCTCGGGCGCCCTGCGTGCGGCCGCCGTGGGTTCTGGCGCCGGGCGGGGGGTTGCGGGCCATGTAGAGCTCCACCCAGTCCTGCGGATCGAGTTGCTTGACGAGCGCGCCGGCCGGGACCTGGGCGCGGCGCAGCCAGTGGCTCGTCGAGCCGCGGGCCGCCTTGCGGAGCGCCGTGCCGATGTCGGCGTGGCCCGTGTCGTACACCGCCGCGACGAAGTCCTGGTAGGTGCGCCGCTCCCGCCAGTCGATCTCCCATTCCTCCCGGGGGATCACGAACAGCGTGGACGTGTCCGCCCGGGGGACCGGCTGGAAGGCCTGGCGGGGGAAGGCCCGGCCCTCGTGGAAGGTGTACCAGGGCCACCACTGGGCGTTGAAGGAGTTGCCCCCGTACCGGCCGACGCGCTTCGAGACGTACTCCTGCTGCATGAGGAAGACGGCTTCGAGGAGGGAGTACGGGCTGAACTCGAGGCATCGGCGCAGGATGTCGGTGCCGGTGCCGAAGGGGAGGTTGCCGATGGCCACGAAGGGGTCCTCGTGGGGTTCCCATTCGAGGAAGTCCCCGCACTGCACGTCGACGTTGGGGAGGCGTAACGCCTGGAGCTTCTCGTGCCAGTGCTCGTCGATCTCTACGGCGACCACGGGATGGCCCAGGCGGGACAGGGAGGTCGTGATGCGGCCGGAGCCGGGGCCGATCTCGACGACGCACCGGGCGTCCTCGGGGTACGTCAGCTGCTCGGCGAAGGCGCCGGCGTCGGACGGGCTGCGGAAGAAGTTCTGGCTGAACACCCTTCGCCGTGTCCCGGGATCGGGGTCCGGCGCGATCCCCTCGGGTTCCGGGCGCGAACTCCCCCGCTGCGGATGGAGAGTTCCGGAGACGTTCGGCCGGTCGGCCTTACGCGTCGACTTGTTGGGCATCCCTGAGTTCCAGCCTTATGTCCGTGCTGATGTCCGTGCTGAGGTGTGTGCTTGGCGCGCGGCGTTCGTTATTTCTGGGCGTCCGGCTGGCGGGCCGCGGGGTCCAACGCGCCCGTGCTGGCGGCCAGATATCCGCCTTGGAACCTGCTGTTCGCCCCCATGCCCTGGAGGAGTTCGGCTATGTGGCGGCGGCAGGTGCGTACGGAGACGCCGATGCGGCGCGCGATCAACTCGTCCTTGTTGCCCTCGATGAGCATCTGGAGGATCGTCCGCTTGGTGTCGTCGAGGTCGTCGGCGAGCGGTTCGGTGAAGGGGTCGGCGCCGTGCCATAACTGGTCGAAGACACTGCAGAGGAACTCGACGATCGACGGTTCCCTGGTGAGCACCGCACCGTCCTTGCCGGTGTGCGCCGGAATGAAGGCCGCTTCGCGATCGAAAATGATCATGCGTCCGAAGAGTTCGCCCACGGTCCTGACCTCGCCGCCGATTTCCTCGATGGTGGAGACGTACTGCTGGGTGGGAAAGCTGAATCGCGCGGTGTGCTGATAAAGGACGCGCATGCGGACGCCCCGTGCCAGCATGGCGCGGTCGCGCTCCACGGCTTCCTTGAGGATGTGGGAAGGCCGGCCACCTCCCGGCTGGATGGTCATGACCTCCTTCTTGCACTGCGCGGCCATCCGGGAGAGCACGGAGACGACGGTCGGAGCGTCGTCGAGAATGTCCACGGCCTCGCGGGGGCGGCGCAGTTGCCGCCTTTCGAAATACAGCGGTAAGAGGGAGGAGAGGTCCGAACGGATCTGCTCGGCCGCTTCCTTGTAGCTGCGGATCTCGGCTTCCAGCGGGGTGATCAGCTGGGCGACGGCCGCCTCCGGACTCACGGGGACCAGTCGGCTGTCCACGCTGCCGATGGGGCGGAGAAGATGGAGGGAGAGGAGTTTCCGCAGCGTCTGTTCGACCTGTGCGCGAGGCAGTCCGGTCATCTCCGGGACGGCTTCGGGGTCGAGGTAGCCGTGATCCAGGGCGAGCTGGTAAACCACGGTGCAGAATTTGTCGAGCTGTGGAACGGGACGTTCGCGGTCGGACATCCATCCCCCCTGATTTCGAGTCTTCGCCAGATTGGGAACCGGTTTCAGGTGGGTGCGTCGGACGCGCTGGAAGCTCCGACCCTGGCCGAGCCTCGGTCGCCCCAATCCCCGGTAAACGAAAGGGACTTGATCCTTCGCAATCGTAGTGGATCAGCCTAGCAGCTCGCCCGGACGGGTCAAGATGATTAAGGCGGGCGTGAGCAATAGCGCCTCATGTGCGCATTTGTCATCGGAATATGGAATCTTTCCGTCAATATCTTGCCGTGTCGGAGGGGAATCGAACCTGCATTTGGGGGAGAGGGGTGGCGGGTGGCCGGCGGGTCGGAGCGCTTCACCAAGCTGCACGACCTCTAGCTGTCACATGTCCCGATGGCCTGGCCTCCGGTGCGGCGGCGCCCTACCGTAAATCCACTATGAAGAAATTGGATTCCCGATCCGTCGTCGTGCTCGCAAGAGACCGGGACGACTTCGACCTGAAGGTCCTCTCCTCGATGCTGGGAAGTCGTGGGATCGAGTTGCAGATCGCGGACCCGTTGGATCTCGCCATCCAGTGCGAAGGCCCCGAGATCAGAATGTGGAACAACGACTCGCCGGTCCGTCCGGGCCTCGTCATCGGCTGGCGGAGCGGGGGTGCGGCCCTGCATGCGATAAAGCAGTTGGACGCGATCGAGCAGGCGGGTATCGACGTGCTCAACTCGGCTGTCGTTCTGCTGCGCGGGCTCAGTCCGTTCCTGAAGAGCGTCACGTTGCAGACGAATTCCGTGCCGCACTATCCCATCATCTCGGGAAAGGCTCCCTCGGGGGTGATGAGCATGGCGGACCGGGTCGGATATCCGATGGTCGCCCGGCCGCTGATGACCCGGGATCTGGACGCGAACGCGGCGGTGCGCGGTCAGGACATCGTCTTCGAGGACGCGTCCACGCTCAAGGAGTTCGTGACCGGAAAGGCGGCCAGCGGGCATTTCTACATGCAACTGCGGCCGCCCAGGACCGGGCAGCGGCTGAGGGTGTTCTGTGTGAACCATCATCCGGTGGCCTGTCTGCCCGACGTGCCGGACGAGCGGCAGTCCGATCCGCTGGCGATCCTCTCGGAGCCGGCGGCGCACGTGGCCGGCCTCGCCTCCCGGGCGATCGGCGGCCACCCGTCCATGGTCGAGATCTCGGAGGACCGGCCGGGCAGCCGCAACTGGCGGGTCGAGGACGTCACGGTGTGTCCCGGACCGGACCCCGATCTGTCGAGATCAGGCCTCCACGAGACCGTCATGCGGGCGCAGGCCCGGTTCCTGGCCGCCCGGCTGGAGGAGGGCCCGGCGGCGCGGGGCGGCCGGCGGTCGTCGTCCGCGGCGCACGATTCGTGGGCGTAGGTGTGTGGGCGTAGCTGTGTGGGTGTGGGTGTGGGTGTGGGCGTGGGTGTAGGGGGTGGGGGTGCTCAGGTTTGTGCGAGTCCGTGGTCCATGCCCTCTCGGCGTTCCAGGGCGACCATCGCCGCCGGGCGGAAGTTGAGGAAGTAGGCCCGCCGTTGGCGGTCCGGTGTGGTGTTCCCGCGCGAGTAGTGGAGAGTACGTCCGCCGTGGGCGGCGGCGAAGCCCGGCTCCAGCTCCACCCAGGTGGCGCCGGGATCGGTCTCCGACCCGTCGCACTCCAGCGCGTAACCGGTGCCCGCCTGCCGGTGGGGGCGTACGGGGCCGAGGTGCGAGCCCTTGATGTACCACATGCAGCCGTTGTCGAGGACGGCCTCGTCCAGGGCGACCCAGATCGAGGCCTCGCGCTGGTCGGGAAGGTCGATCTCGTAGGAGATGTCCTGGTGCCAGGGCGTGACGGTGTCCGTGCCCGGGGCCTTGTTGATGAGCATGTCGAAGTCGAACTCGGCGTCCGGGCCGATGAGTTCGCGGGCGAGCGCCAGAGCCCGTCCGTGCAGGGGGAGATCGAGCAGCTCGGGCGCCAGGACCGACGGCCACATGATCTGGGTGATGCGCTCCGGGGCGCCGTCGGGGCGGTCCTCGCCCGCGAGGTCGCAGCGCTTGGTCCCGCAGTGGATCTCTCCGTTGAGGAACCGGTCGTAGATCTTCAGGTAGGCCCGGACCTCGCCGGGTTCCAGTAGCCGGCCGAGCTCGGCATAGCCGTCTCGCCGAAAGGCGGCCCGGACGTCGGGGGCGGTGAGCGCGGTGATCGTGTTCATGGTCGCGACGGTAGGCCGGTGGACGAGAGGTGGCGTTCCTCCCTCTCCTGCGGAATCTCGTGGACACGAAGGAGGGCGCGCGTGCTGCCGACCGGTCGTACCACCGCGGCTCCGGCCGAGGGGCTGGGCGTCGTGACCCTCTCCGGACGGGGGCTCGACCCGCTGCTGACGTTCCGTCACCACCGGTACCCGGACGGCTGGTCGGCGCGTTCCGTGCGACGTGACAGTAGCCGCATTCTGCTGGTCCTCCCGTCGCGCGGCGGCATCGGGTGCGAGGTCGACGGCCAGGCGTACAGCCTGCGGCCGGGGCAGTCGCTGCGGATCCCGCCCGGTGTCGCGTACCGGACCCGGCACGCCCGGCCCCACGACGCCTGCTGGACGCTCGCGATGGGCGCGCCGCGGGGCGCGCCCGCGGTCACCGCGCTGGAGCGGGCCGCGGTCCTGCTCGCCTCCGCCCCCGGGCCGCTGCTGCGCCGGACCTCGCGGGAGGCCGACGCGGCCCTGGCCCGGCTGCGGGTCCCCCGGCAGCCCGTCCACTGGCTGGCCGAAGGGCTGTGGGAGCACACCCTCGCCACGCTCGTGCTGCTGCTCGCCCGTGAGCACGCGACGGCCGTCCCCGCTCCTCTCCGGGAGCTCCACCCGGCCGTCGCGCGCGTGATCGGCTGGATCGAGGACCACGTGGAGGAGGCCGTCGACGTCGCCAGGCTGACGCGGATCTCGGCGCTGTCGACGAGCAGGTTCTACGACCTGTTCACCTCGCAGGTGGGCACGAGCCCCAAGGACTACGTGCTGCGGCGCAAGACGGAGGTGGCGCGGGACTGGCTCCTGGCGGACCCCTCGGTGACGGTGACCCAGGTGGCTCACGCGCTGTCCTTCTCGACCTCGCAGCACTTTGCCACGGTCTTCCGGCGCTACCAGGGCACGTCGCCCTCGGGCGTGCGCCGGCCGGCTGCGGCGACCCCAAGTGGAACATACGTACGACTTCGGGAGGTGCAGCTCGGCGGGCCGGCCGGTGGGGAAACGGAACAGTGCGAAACGCCCGTACGCCGCTCCATTCGGCCGGCCGGAACTCCGTCACGCACCGGCTTCTCCGCCCGCCCGTCCGGTTGTTGACATGCATCTTGTTGAGGCCGGGGCGTGTAGACGGAGGTCGGAGCGATGGTCAATAGTCGATTGGGCCAGAGGCGAACGGGAGTTCCGGACATCGGGACCCGGTGATCTGGTTCCATTCCTCGACAACGCAAACGGGAGATTCGACGTGCACTCTGAAAGGCTCGCCGGTGTCATCTGCGCAGTCATCGCCTGTGTCGCCCTCGCGTACTCCGGAGGACACACCGACGAATCCGACGCCGGCAGCACCACCCACACGGCGTCCGCGATCAACGGCCAGGACATCGGGGACGACACCGGCTGGGGATGAGAAGCGAATACACCCGGCGCGCCTAGGGTGGGAAAGCGGTATGCGAAGCGGTACGGAGAGTGGTCCAGCAGGCTTTGAGGGGGGAGCTGAGATGTGGTCGGCCGGAATCTCGTGGGACGTCCTGGGATACGAAGTCTCCTGTGTGCACGACGACGGCAGAGTGCTCCGCCCCGCACGTTTCGCGTCGAATGAGGTGCCCCTTCTCGCCGCCTATCTGAACAGGATGTGCGGCGACCGGGTGATCGCTGTCGTCGACAGCACCAACGGCCTTCTCGACGGCCCTCTGCGCCATGCGGGAATCCGTGTCTTCCGGGCCGATCCGTGGGATCTTCCGCAGCGTCCGGTCGCCGGATCCGTCTCCGCGCACGCCCTCGCCCTCCGGGGGAGGGAACGTGCCGGCGGACTCGTCGAGACCGACACCGAGAACGGCACGCTGAAGGGCCGCTTCGACGAGCTGGACCGGGGCGTCGAGAGCAGCGCACCGCGGGAGGCCGAGCTCACCCGGCGGGGCTACTGCCTCACCCGCGGCGCCACGACCGCCCCCAGAGTGGCGCTGACCTTCGACGACGGACCCAGCGAGCCCTACACGGGCCAGGTCCTGGACGTCCTGCGCGACTACGGCGTGGCCGGCACGTTCTTCTGCGTGGGACTGCACGCGAGTACGGCCCCGGGGACGCTCTCCCGGATCCGGGAGGAGGGCCACGCCATCGGCAACCACACCTGGTCGCACCCGTTCCTTCCGGACCTCACGCACGACGAGATGCTGTTCCAGCTGGACGCCACCAACAAGTCCATCGCCGACGTGACGGGTGAGGCTCCCACGCTCATTCGTCCCCCTTACGGCTCCCGCACTCCCGAGACATTGCGCTGGACCGCGGACCACGACATGACCACGGTGCTGTGGGACAGGGATTCGTGGGACTGGGCAAAGCCCGGCCCGGAAACCATCGTGGAAAACGCGCTGGACGGAATCTCCAACGGCTCGATCGTGCTCATGCACGACGGCGGAGGCGACCGTTCGCAGACGATCGCGGCGCTTCCCGTGGTCATCGAGTCGCTCCTGACCGACGGATTCCGGCTGGTGACCGTCGACCAGTTGCGCGGCAGCCTGCTGCAGAGCTGAAGAAAAGGACTGCGAAAGATGCCTGCCCCACCCGAAATACGTCTCAGTACCGTCGTCATGCATCACCCCTCGCGCGCCGCCGAATTACCGGAGCTGCTCTCCCGGCTCGCCGCTCTCCGGCCGCGCGTCGTGTGCGATCCCGACCCTTCCGGCCCCCCGAGCCCGCTGCGTACCGCGAAACTCGCCTGGGCCGCCATCGAGCCCGGAGCCACCCATCACGTCGTATTCCAGGACGACATCCACCCGGTCGCGGAAATAGCCCAGGACCTGCTCGCCGCGGTGGCGGCCCGGCCGGACCACGGAATATCGCTCTACGTCAACTGGAACAGCCCCCAGAATTCCTACCTGGTCCGCAGAAGCGCCGCTCTGGGCTCTCCCTGGGCCCCCCTCTCGCCCAGGGAGTACACCCCGACCCTCGGCCTGGTGCTGCCCGCCGGCGCCGCCGCCGACCTCGCCGCGTACCTGAGCACCCTGCCCGACCACCTGCGCGACGACGACGAGATGGTCACCCTGTTCTGCCGCGGGGCCGGCATCCCGGTCGTCGCCGCCGTGCCCCACCTCCTGGACCACGGCGGCGACCGGAGCCTCGCGGGCAACGACAACCACGGCTCCCGCCACGCCACGGTCTTCCGGCCGGAGCGGCGCACCGGCAGGGGTCACTGGACGCCGGAGCCGACGGTCGCGGAGCTTCCCGCCCGGCAGCCGGGCTCCGGACCCGCCCCGCGCTACGCCGTGGAGCTGACGGACTCGACCTGCCGCATCCGCTTCGTGCTCGCCGGCGTCGACGAGCCGATCGAGCACCCGCTCGGCTGGTACTGGTACGACTGGTGCGCGCTGCTCGGCATCGACCGGGACCGTGTCGTCGACTCCTGGCGCGCGGTGGTCTCCCCGCCGACGTCGCTTCCCGGTGCCGGCCCGTTCGCCACGACCGGCGACCACGCCGCACTGGGCCTGGAACTGTGGGCCGCCTGCTACCTGTTGGGCGCCGACGCGGCCGGGCTCGCCGAGGGTCGCGACGTGACGGGCACAGCCATCGCCGCACACGCCACCGCCACGCACGCCGCCACCGCCGCTCACGCCACCCCCACGCACGCCGCCACCGCCGCTCGCGCCACCGCCGACCTGGCGCGGAAGGCGGTCGGGTCCTGGGTCGCCTCGGGGCTCGGCGTCCGTGACCACGAGCTCCTCGGCGCAGAGGAGCGACGCGGCCTCGTCGAGCTCGGCATGGCTGCGCTGGACCGGGGATGGCGCGACCGCGCGGCCGGCCCCGGACACCGGCCCGGCACACGGTCCGGACTGGAGCAGGTCCATGCGTGAACCGGCGCTCGCGCTCCCGCAGCGCGCGGCGATCGAGCGGATGGCGCGGCGGGAGGCGGCCGCCCAGCTGCTTCCAGCCCTCGACGCCGCGGTCGTCACGGTCGACGTGCTGGAGTGCCCCACCTGCGGCGGCGGCGAAGAGGCGTCACGCGCCTCCCCGTTGGCGGTGCGGCCGGGCCTCACCGTCTTCGGGGACGTACCGGACCCGACCGCCGTGGTGGGGCCCGCCGTCACCGTCCTGGGCTGCGAGATCCTCACCCCCCGTGCCCTGCTGCCCGCCCTCGTGCTCCGCCACCACGACGGATCCCCCGCCGTGTGGCGGACCCGGGCGGTCGCCTGGGCGCAGTCGGCCGGTCCGGGGGTCGACCGGCGCGGTGACGTGGAACAGCTCATCGTCGAACTCGCCGAGGAGGAAGCCGAGTCGGACGTGGCCCTCGCTCCGGCGGGCGGCCACCGCCTGCCGCCCCGCACCTCGCCGCGGGCGCTGGTCCTCCCCGCGTCGACCCGGCTGAACCCGGCCGCCGTGGGGCTGCGGGAGAGCGCCCCACCGGCCGCCCGCTTCCTCTCCCCGCACCTGGACGGGCCCCAGGCGCAGCTTTACGAGAAGGCCTACCGCGGCTCTCTTCTGCGCACGGTCGCCGCCCACCTGTGACCGCCGCCCATCCGTGACGCCCGCCCATCCGTGACGCCCGCCCATCCGCGACGCCCGCCCATCTGTGACCGCCGTCGGCGATCAGGCACATCCCCTACCGAGGAGCTTCGATGTCCCCGTCTACCTGGACCGGCAGCGCCATCCTCTTCGACCTGGACGGAACGCTGGTCGAATCCATGAGCACCATCGAGCGGCACACCCGGCTCTGGGCGCTGCGCCACGGCCTGGACCCCGATCACACCCTGGAGGTCTGGCACGGGCGCCGTGACAGCGACGTCATCGCCGACTTCGTACCCCCCGACCAGGTCGAGGCCGAGCTCCAGTGGATGCGGGACCTGTCGTGCCGCGACGTCACGGGCATAGCCGCCGCACCGGGCAGCCGGGAGCTCGTCGCCGCGCTGCCCGAGGACGCCTGGGGCATCGTGACCTCCGGCGAGCGCGAGGTGGCCCGGTGCCGGCTGGCCGCCGCGGGCATCCCGGAGCCCCGGGTCCTGGTGTCGGCGGACGACGTCGTGAACGGGAAGCCGCACCCCGAGGGCTTCCTCAAGGCCGCGGCCGCGCTGGGCGTCGATCCCACCGGCTGCCTGGTCTTCGAGGACGCGATGGCGGGCGTGGAGGGCGCGCGGGCGGCCGGCATGGAGGCGATCATGCTGGGCGACGCGGCGACGTCCGGTGCCGGTGTCCGGTACCTGTCCGGCTTCAAGAAGGTGCGCGCGGCCGTGGCCCCGGAGCCCGGGACGCCGAGCCGCCTGCTCCTGCGCTTCACGGCCTGAGCCGGCCGTGACCATCACCCCCACCGCCCCGGTCGACCCGCGGTCACGGCTCGGCGGCGCGCACCGGGCCACGGCCGTGACCTTCTTCCTCAACGGACTGCTGCTGTCGACCTGGCTGATCCGGATCCCCTCCATCAAGGAGGCGACCGGGCTCGGCACCGGCGCGTTCGGCACCGTGCTGATCACCCCGGTGATCGTCTCCCTGCTGTCCATGCAGTTCGCGGGCCGCCTGCTGGCCCGCATGAGCAGCCGGACGTTCGTCCGGGTCAGCGTGGTGGCGACGGCCGTCGCCCTCGTGGCGACCTCCCTGGCGCACACAGGGCTCCAACTCGCCCTGGCGCTCGCGCTCTTCGGGATCTTCGACGGTCTGCTGTTCGTCGCGTCGAACGTGCAGGGCGTGGCGGTGGAGCGGCTCACGGGCAGGCCCTGCCTGAACTCGTTCCACGCCGCGTGGAGCATCGGCAACCTTTCCGGGGCGCTCGTCGGCAGCGCGTTCGCCTGGTTCGGAGCCGGTACGACGACCCAGTTCGTCCTCGTGGCCCTGCTGGCCACGTGGGCGTCCGGCGCGCTCCTCCGCCCGCTGCTCCCGCCGGCCGAGGCCCCGGCGCCCGGTGCGGAACCGGGGTCCGGTCCGCAACCGGCATCCGGGTCCGCGTCCGGGTCCGGCGGGTGGCGTGCGGGCTGGAACGGCCGGGTGCTCCAGCTCGGACTCCTCGGGCTGTGCTGCCTGGTGGCCCAGGGGGCCCTGGAGGACTGGGGAGCCGTCTACCTCCGGGAGGAGCGCGGCGCCTCGACCTTCCTGGCCATGGCCGGCCTCGTGGCCTTCAGCGGCACGCTCGTCGCCGGCCGTCTGATCGGCGACCGGCTGCGCGAGAAGTACGACGACGGCACGCTGCTCCGCGCGTTCGCGCTGCTTGCGGCGGCCGGCCTCGGACTCTCGCTGGCGACCTCGTCGTACGGGGTGTCCCTCGCCGGATACGCCCTGTTCGGCGCCGGGCTCTCCGTACTCGATCCGATCGTGTCGAGCGCGGCGGGCCACG
Source organism: Streptomyces sp. NPDC042346 (assembly GCF_055581845.1). NCBI lineage: Bacteria > Bacillati > Actinomycetota > Actinomycetes > Kitasatosporales > Streptomycetaceae > Streptomyces > Streptomyces sp. NPDC042346. The sequence goes on from NZ_JBVJEH010000010.1 coordinate 151,836, forward strand.
CGGCGGCCGACGACCGCGAGGAGACCATCGCCTCGGCCGTCGCGCACGTGGCGACGCTCAGCCACACCGGGCTCCTGCTGGGGCCGCCGGCGATCGGCTGGCTCGCGCACGGGGTGGGCCTGACCCGGGCCCTGGTCCTCCCGGCGCTGCTCGTGCTGGTCGTGGCGGCGGCGGCGCCCGCCGTCTTCCGGGCCCTGAGGAACAGCGCACCCACACAAGGACACATCTCAGCCGAAAGGTAACCGGTGACCAGTCTGCCTACCAGCCTGCGGAACACCCCCCTCACCTCCGACGAGATCGCCCGGTTCCACAAGGACGGGTACCTCCACCCCAACCCCGTCCTGACGCAGGACCAGATCGACACCGTCCTCCAGGCCGTCGACGAGCACCGCGCGGGCCTCTTCGACTCGAAGACGTTCGAGCTGACCGACCCCGTCGCGATCCGCCGCAGCCAGGGCGAGGAGGGGCAGGACGTCTTCGAGTACGAGAGCAACGAGGGGACGGTGGGGCACACCTTCTCGTTCCTGTTCAACATGCGCCTGCGCGACGAGCGCATCCGCGACCTCGCCGCCGACCCGGTGATCGCCGGCATGGCACGGCAGCTCCTGGACGCCGACGAGGTCGTGATCATGGAGGACAACGTCGTCGTCAAGGAACCGGGCTCGAAGCTGCTGCCCTTCCACCAGGACTACTCGTACTGGCCGCTGGCGACGCCCGACGCGGTGACGGTCTTCATCGCCCTGGACCGGATCACCGTCGACAACGGGGCCATGATGGTGGTCCCCGGTTCGCAGAACGCCGGCGAGCGCCTGCCCGTGTCGTTCGGCGAGGTCGAGTCGTACATGAAGGACGAGCGGCCGGGCGTGCCCGAGGTGCCGGCCGACCCGGCGGCCGAGGGGCATCCGGTCTCGTACATCGAGCTCCAGCCGGGCGAGTGCTCCATCCACAGCTCGATGGTGTGGCACGGGTCGACGCCGAACACGACGCCGAACCGGCGGCAGGCGCTGATCCTGCGCTACGTGAAGGCCGGGACGATCTGGCTCGGCAACGAGCGTTTCCCGTACGACGAGGTGCAGTGCGCCGTCGGCGACCCCATCGGCGGACCGGTCTTCCCGGTCGTGCCGACGGCCTTCTAGGGCCGCCCGTCCGTCGACCGGCTCGCCCGTCCGCCCGTCGATCCACCGGGGCCCGCCCGTCCGTCGATCCACCGGCCCGTCCGCTCGTCCGCCCGTGCGGCGCCCGGTCCCGTTCCCGTGGGCCGGCGCCGCACCGGGGCGGCGCACCCTTCCCCGATCCGTACCAACCGAACGGAGGCGTGATGGAATCTCCGCGCATTCCCCAGCCGAAGATCATCCTTGAGGGAACGCATCTGACGCGCAAGACCGACATCGCCTTCGCGCTGGCGGAGCACCCCCGGATCATCGGCGAGCGCAAGCACCGGTGGCACATCCCGCTGGTCTCCTCGGAGTGGGACACCTTCTCGGACGAGCAGCCGACGAAGGCGAACCCCGGGCGCAGCATGATCGAGTACGAGCCGTACCAGGAGGCCCGGGCGCTGGAGGCGTTCCACACCTACACCCGGCTCTTCGAACTCCAGCGGGACTACTACTGGATCGTCGACCGCTTCCACATCTCCACGCTGTCCTACCAGTCGACGGAGCGGGGCCGGGAGGTCGACTTCGACTGGCTGGAGGAGCGGCTGCTCGCCCTCGACTTCCACCTGGTGCTGTGCAGCCGGCGCCCGGAGACCTTCGAGCGGGCCAGGGCCGAGCGCCTCGTCTACTCGGAGAACCCGCGGCGCTACGACGACCTCCAGGTCTTCGTCGACGAACAGGACACGATGCGCCGGTTCTTCGAGAAGTCACGCCTTCCGAAACTGGAGATCGACGTCTCGGACCACGACGAGCACCGGGCGGCCGACAGCATTCTCGACTGGGTCGAATCGACCGGCGGATTCTGGCGCAAGGAAATCGACGAAGAAGCAATCGGAAACAACGACACGACTGGGGGAGCGCGTTGAGCAACTCGGCAGGAATCCAGGTCGGAATGCCGGACGTCGTCGCCGCCTCCTCCTTTCCGCAGTACGCGTACGGGACCCTGCTCGCCGCCTTCCTGGCCCGCCGGCTGGGGCTCGGCGAGGTCTCCGTCGCGGAGCTGGGGGTGGCCGGCGGCAACGGTCTGGTGGAGCTCGAACGGGTCGCCGCCGAGATCGGCGCGGCGCAGGGGGTGAAGGTCGGCACGTACGGCTTCGACCTCGGCAGCGGCATGCCCACCCCCGTCGACCACCGCGACAACCCGTCCATGTGGCAGCACGGCTTCTTCAGGATGGACGAGGACCTGATCAGGTCCCATCTGACCTCGGCCGAACTCGTGCTCGGCGACATCGCCGACACCGGCCCCCGCTTCATGCGGTCGGGGGCGCCGCCCATCGGGTTCCTCTCCTTCGACCTCGACTACTACTCCTCGACCGTGGTCGCCATGAAGGCCCTGCTGGACGAGTCGCCCGAGCACTACCTCCCGCGCATCGTCTGCTACTTCGACGACACCGTGGGACCGCACGAGGAACTGCACTCCGAATTCACCGGCGAACTGCTGGCCATCAAGGAGTTCAACGCGGCGCACGAGCACCGGAAGATCGGCCGGATCAACGGCCTCCGGTACAAGCTGCTGCCTATGACGGAATCCAACGACGAATTCTCGTGGATCGAGGGAATGTATGTCCTTCACCTTTTTGATCACCCGCTCTACAACCAGTACGTCTACCCGGAGGCCGACCGGCAGTTCCCCCTCGGCGGCTGAGGGCGCGGCGGCTCACGGCCAGGAGACTCGCGACGAATCGGAGAGGCAGGGAGAGCGGTGGGATTCCGGCAGCTGGTGGAAGAACCCGGGCCTGTGGGGGCGCGGCAGGGGAAGCCTGGGCTCCGGGGCGCTCTGATCGGCTACGGCACGATCGCCGAGGGCCATCTCACCGGGATCTCGCGGACGGACGGCCTGGAGATCACCGCGGTGGTCGACGTGTCCCCCGCGCGCCGGGCGGCCGCGCGCCGCGAACTGCCCGGCGTCCGGGTCTTCGCGGAGCTCGACGAACTCCCCGTGGAGGAGCTCGACTTCATCGACGTGTGCACGCCGCCCCACGCGCACCTCGACGGCATCCGCTTCGGACTGCGCCACGACCTGGCGGTCCTCTGCGAGAAGCCGCTGCTCCTCGACCGGCAGGAGCTGGAGGCGCTGGAGCCGGCGGAGAAGGCCAGTCGCGGATTCCTCTTCCCCTGCCACAACTACCGGTTCGCCCCCTCCGTGATCGCCATGAAGGCGGCGCTGGACGGCTGCGGGGCCCCGGACGGCGACTTCCGCGGACACTTCCGCACGCTGCGCACCTCGCACGCCCGGGGGACGGCCGACTGGCGGCCCGACTGGCGGCGCGAGCGGTCCGTCGGCGGCGGCGGGATCCTGCGGGACCACGGCCCGCACAGTGTGTACCTCGCCGCGCACCTCGTCGGCTCGCGGCCCGACCGGGTCCGCTGCGACCTGCGCCGCCCCGAGGGCGGCCCGTACGCCGACACGGAGGAGTACGCCTTCCTCTCGCTCTCCTTCGCCTCGGGCGCCGTCGTCGACTTCGAGCTGGACTGGACGGCCGCCGGCCGGCAGACCAGCTACCTGGTCTCCGGCTCCTGGGGTCATGTGCGGCTCATCGACGACGAGTTGGAGCAGTGCGTCGACGGGGCGGCGCTGCGGAGCCGGCTGCCGTCGGACTTCAACGACCCGCGGCACGGCAACTGGTTCAAGGGCGTGTTCGAGGAGTTCCTCGCGGAGGTCTCCGAGGGCGGCCGGAGCGCCCGGCTGCGGGAGGACGCCGCCGTCACGATCCGCGTCATCGAGGCGGCCTACCGGTCCGCGGCGCTCGGCGGCCGCTGGATCGACGTGTAGCCCGGCGACGCGTCACCCGCCGTTCGAGAGACCCGCCGTTCGAGACCGACAGCGAGAAGGGGATGGCACGGATGCAGAGCGAGACCACGCGGGGCGAGACCACGCGGAGCAAGGCAGCCATGCGGAGCGAGACCACGCGGGGCGAGACAACCATGCGGAGCGAGACCACGCGGGGCGAGACAGCCATGCGGAGCAGGACCATTCTGATCAGTGAGCCGCAGGGCGCGACCGGCGAGCTGCAGTTCGACAACGCGAAGCCGTACTTCCCGTACATGTGGGCGATCCTCAAGTCGTACTGGGAACGGAACGGCGACGCCTCGGCGGGCTACGAGTGGCTGGAGCCGATCTGGCGCAACGACGCGCCGAGCGTGCTCCTCGACCCGTACCGCGACACGGAGATCGGCGTCCTCGGGCTGAGCTGCTACACCTGGAACTGGGAGATCCAGTGCGAGCTCGCCCGCGAGGTGAAGGAGCTCAACCCGGACTGCCTGGTCGTGGCCGGCGGACCCGAACCCGACTACAAGGACCCGGAGTTCTTCGCCAAGCACCCGTACATCGACGCGGTGGCGATCAAGGACGGCGAGATCACGTTCCGCGAGATCCTGGTGAAGGCGGCGCGCGGCGACCGCGACTTCTCCGACATCGGCGGGCTCTACCTGCCGGGCGGGGAGGGCGGGACGATGGTCTTCACGGGCCCGCCCGAGGTGCCGACCGAGTTCGAGCACAGCCCGTACCTGGACCAGGCCGCGTACTACGACCGGCTCGTCGCGGAGCACGGCTCCGACGCCTTCGAAGTGATCATGGAGACCAACCGGGGCTGCCCCTACGGCTGCAGCTTCTGCGACTGGGGTTCCAACACCAACTCGAAGGTCCGGCGCTTCGGCATGGAGCGCGTCGCCGCGGAGATCGACTGGCTCGGCCACCTCAGGATCGAGAGCGTCATGCTCGCCGACGCCAACTTCGGGATCCTCCCGCGCGACCTGGAGATAGCCGACAAGTTCAACGAGGCCCGCGACGACCACGAGGGCTACCCGAAGTACATCTTCTACAGCGCGGCGAAGAACAACCCCGACCGGGCCATCGCCATCGCCATGAAGTTCGCCAAGAGCGGCATCTGCACGGTGCACTCCCTCTCCGTCCAGCACACGAACAAGGAGGTCCTCGCGGCCACGGCCCGCAAGAACATCTCCGCCGACAAGCAGGTCCAGGTCGTCAAGCACATGATGGACGCCCACGTCCCCGTCGAGGTCCAGCTCATCCAGGGCATACCCGGCGACACGTACGACATGTGGAAGGGCTGCCTCGCCGACCTCATGGAGTGGGGCATCCACGAGGACTACCTGATCCAGGCCTACCGCCTCCTGCCCAACGCGCCCGCCGGCGAGCGCGCCTTCCTGGAGGAGTGGCAGGTCGAGACGATCGACCGGATCACGTACGACCTCACCACCCGGGAGATCGACGAGACCCGCCGGGACGTCTTCCGCAAGCCGGAGCGGATCCTCGCCTCCACCAAGTCGTACACCCGCGAGGACTGGGTCCGTACGTCCGCCTACTCGGCCTTCATCAAGGCCCTGCACAACTCCAGCGCCACCCAGCGCGTGGCGACGTACCTGAGGCTCACCCACGGCGTCCCGTACCGGGACTTCTACGAGAGCCTCCTGGAGGACCCCGCGGTCCGCACCCCGCTGCTGCGGGAGTGGCAGCTCAAGGTCCTGGACCACTACCAGTACTTCCTGACGCACGACGACGCCAGCGACCACATCCGCGTCGACGAACTGCCGAGCCTGGCCTACACCCTGCACCCGTCGCGCTGGCTCTACATCCAGGTGTGCCTGCACCTCGAACGGTTCTACGACGAGCTGAAGGAGTCGCTCCTGAAGCGCTACCCGGAGGTGGCCAACCTCGCCAGTGTCATCGACTACCAGCGCGACATCGTGATCATGCCCGACTACGACCGCGAGGCCGGAAAGCTCATCGAGTCGGACTTCGACTGGCCGGCGTACTTCGAGCAGGCCCGGGTCAGGGACGGCTCCCAGCCGCTGCTCGACGAGCCGGCGCCGCTGGACGGAGCGGTGCTCCAGGCGGTCGACCGCGTCTCCGGCGAGCGCCCCACGATGCGCGACGGCGTCCGGATCGGCGGCTTCTACGGCGAGCCCCTGGAGTGGGGGACCGGCGACCTCGGCGAGCGCTGGGCGACCTGGGTCCAGCGCGTGGCCATCGGCCGCAGCTCCGCCGGCATGCACAACCACAAGGAGTTCAAGGTCCTGGGGCAGCGGCCTTGACCAGGAGGGAGGAAGACATGGACGCGGACGTGAAGGAGCTGGACGCGGACGTGAAAGGCATGGACGCGGACCTGGCCGGCCGCCGGTTCGCGAAGTCCGAGGAATGGGCCCGCCGGGGGGAGCGCAGCGACGCCTGGGCCGCCACCCGGGGCGACATCCTCGCCGACGACCGGTTCACCCGCGGCTATCCGCGGTACGTGAGCCGGGCCCAGGGCGCCTACCTCTGGGACGTCGACGGGAACCGGTACGTCGACTACATCCTCGGCTACGGGCCCGCGATCCTGGGCCACGCGCACCCCGAGGTGACGGCGGCGGTCACGCGCGAGCTCGCGCTCGGCAGCTGCATGTCCCCGCTGTGGAGCCCCCGGCAGGTCGAGCTGACCGAGCTCCTCACGTCGGTGATCCCCGGCGCGGAGATGGCCTATCTGATGAAGACGGGCTCCGACGCCACCAGCGCGGCGGTACGTCTCGCACGCATCCACACCGGCCGGTCGAAGGTGGTGCGCTGGGGGTACAACGGCTGGCACGACTGGACGGCGCCGCGCCCGGCCGGGGTGCCGGAGTCGGTCCTGGCCGACACCCTGAAGTTCCGCTACAACGACCTCGACTCGCTGCGGGCGGTGTTCGCGGAGCACCCCGAGTCCGTCGCCTGCGTGATCATGATGCCCTTCGAGGTCGAGCCGCCCGAGCCCGGTTTCCTGGCCGCGGTGCGGGACCTCGCGCACGCCCACGGCGCGCTGTTCGTCCTCGACGAGATGCGGTCGGGATTCCGGATGGCGCTGGGCGGGGCCCAGGAGTTCTTCGGGGTCCGGCCCGACCTCTCGACCTTCAGCAAGGCGATGGCGAACGGCTTCCCCATCTCGGCCGTGGTGGGCCGTGAGGACGTCCTGCGCGGCCTGAGCGAGACCCACATGTCGTCCACGTTCTACGGCAACCCCGCCGAGATGGCCGCCGCACTCACGACCGTCCCGATCCTGCGGGACACCGACGCCCTCGCCACGGTCTGGCGCCTCGGCGAGGCCCTGCGGACGGGGCTCGCCAAGCTGGTGGCGGAGTCCGGTCTGCCGGCCGAGGTGGTCGGCTACGCGCCGGCCCCGTTCCTCCGCTTCGACGACGGTCACGAGGCGCTGAAGCTCTCCTTCTACGAGGAGACGACGCGCCGGGGGGTCCTCCTGCACCCCAACCACCAGTGGTTCCTCTCCGCCGCGCACACGGACGAGGACGTCGAGTTCACCCTGGACGCGATCCGGGAGGGCCTCGGATCGGCACAGGTCGCCCGGAAGCTGGAGACGCTCGATGCCGGCTGACGCGCCGGAGGCGGGCCTCGCTGAGGAGCGGGGCCCCGCCCCGGAGGTCGACCTCCACATCCACACCCACTTCAGCAGCGACGCGGACCATTCCCCGGCCGAGGTCCTGGGGATGGCCGCGGCCCGGGGGCTCAGGGCCGTCGCGATCGCGGACCACGACGTCGTCGCCGGCTCGGCGGAGGCGCTGGGCCTCGCGTCCGCGTACGGCGTGGAGGTCGTCCCGTGCGTCGAGCTCACGACCTTCCTCGGCGGCCGGGAGTTCCACGTCCTCGGCTACTTCGTCGACCCGGCGGCCCAGGGCTTCACGGACAGGCTGGCCGAGGTGCAGCGCCGGGACGAGGCACGCGCCCGCGCCCTGGTGGACGCCCTGGTGCGGCTGGGCGTGGACTGCACCTACGAGGAGGCCCGGGCGCTGACCCCGCGGGCCGTGCCCAAGTGCTCCGTGGTGGTGCGGGCCGCGATGACGAACGGCCGCAACGACGACCTGGCGCTGTTCGACGACTACCGGGAGGGCGGGCCCCGTGCGGGCCAGCCATACCACAACTTCTTCCTCGACCACATGCGTCCCGGTGGCACCGCCTATGTGGAGTCGGACAGTTCGTTCTCCACGGTGGCCGCCGTCGCGCTGGTGCGGGAGTACGGAGGCGTGTCCGTCCTGGCCCACCCGGGCGGAAGCCTGCCCCGCGGCGAGGGCACCGCACTGCTCGACGAGCTGCGCGCGGCGGGCCTGGACGGCATGGAGGTGTTCTCGCCGTACCACTCGGAGCAGGACGTGGCCGGGCTGTCCGCGTACTGCGAGGAGGCCGGTCTCGTACGGACGGCGGGCTCCGACTTCCACGGCGAGACCGTGAAGCCGGGGCTGCGGATCGGTGGTCCGGCCCGGAGCCCGTACAGCGTGGTGGAACAGCTCAGGGAACGGGCCGCGTATGTATGAGAGGGAGTGGCGTTCGTGAGTCTTCTCGCCCGGCGGCTCGCGGCCACCGAGGCCGTCGTCTTCGACTTCTACGGGACGCTCGTCGAGCACGACACGGAGTTTCCCGCCATGTGGGAGTTCCTCGACGGCCTCGGCTACCGCAGCCACCCGGAGCTGGAATCGGCCTTCGAGCCGAACGCCTTCGACGGGTGCCTGACGCCGGCCGTCACGGACGATCCGGACCACCAGAGCTGGCTGGAGGGGAACTGGCGCGGCTTCCTCCGCCTGAGCGGGGTGCCGGAGGCCGACGTCGACCAGGTCCTGAAGCGGCTCCAGGAGTTCCAGGCCACCTATCGTCCACGGGCCGTCGCGTGCGCGAACGCCCTCATCGGAGTCGTACGGGAACGGGGGCTGAAGGTCGGGCTCTGCTCCAACTGGGAGACGCCGATCCAGCCTTGCCTGGACGAGGCCGGACTGGCGCCGTTCGACGCGGTGACCGTGTCGGCGGAGGAGGGCGCGCGCAAGCCGCACGGTCTGCTCTTCGCCCGCGTCGCCGCCGAACTCGGCGTCGCCGCCGACCGGATCGCCTTCGTCGGCGACACCTGGTCGGCGGATGTCGTCGGCGCCCTGCGCGCCGGCATGTCGCCGGTGTGGATCCGGGGAGGCCGGCCGTCCCGTGGACTCCCCGACCTCGTCGCCGAGTTCGACACCCTGGGTGATTTCCACCGATATATACGCGATTCCCTGTGACGAGAGCGAGGATGGGAAAGCCATGGAGAAGATCACCGTCATCACGCTCACCCGAGGACGCCCGGACATGCTCCGGCGGTCGATCGAGTCGGTCCGACGCCAGGACTACCCCGGCCCGGTCGAGCACCTGGTCGTGATCGACGACTGCGAGCGGACCGCGCGCGAGATCGCCGACGAGGTGAGCACGGACCACCGGAGGCTGACCACCCACCTCGTACGGCGCCCGGGCGACGGGGGCGACGAAGGCGACGGGGGCGCCGGAGGCGACGGGGGCGCCGGAGGCGACGTGGGCGACGGGGGAAGCGCGGGGGGTGCCGGCGACACGGACTCCCGGGCGTGGATCTACCCGCGGATCTCCCGCCTCCTGAACAAGGGCGCCGCCCTGGCCGATTCGACCTGGATCTCGTTCCTGGACGACGACAACGAGTACCGGTCGGACCACCTGCGCGGACTCATGGCGCTCGTCGAGAAGACCGGCTACCCCGCCGTGCACTCGGCGCGCAGCATCCACTGGGCGGACGGAACCCCCTACCTGGAGCCCCGCTTCCCGTGGGCCCATGTCCCGGGGACCGCCGAGGAGATCTACGAGCTCATGTGCGCGCGCGGCATCTGGGTGCGGGGCACGAACGTCCTCCGGGACAGGGCCGTCCCGATCGACGTCTCCGTCTTCCGCAACAGCACGATCATGACGTCACGGGACGCGCCGTTCCTCGTCGACCAGAACATCTGGCTGATGCGCCGCGACCTGATGCTCGCGCACCCGATCCCCGACGCCTTCTCCGCGCGCGACCTGCACGAGAACATGGGGCCGGACGACATGCAGCTGAAGGTGCTGCTCTCCCAGCGGATCCCCATCGCCTCCACGGGCGAGCCCACCGTCCGGTACTACCTCGGCGGCGTCTCCAACAACCTGAGGCCGGTGCCTCGCGGGTGACTCACGCGCTTCATCCCGGATCCGGATCCGGATCAGAGTCAGGACCCGCGTCCGCGTCCGCATCCGCCTCCACCAGACGGCGCCAGTTCTGGGCCGCGTCCTCGCTGTTCGCCGTCATGGGCTTCCACACGGGCGTGTGGACGGTGCTGCTCGTCGACCTGTCCCACTGGTTCGGTCTCGACCTGCAGACGCTCGGTACGTTCATGACGCTGGCGTGCGTCGCGTCCGTACCGGTCCAGCTCGCCGGCGGATGGCTCTCGGACCACTTCGGACGGCGTCCGCTCCTGTTCGTGGGGCTGGTCTGCATGGGCCTCACGCTCACGCTGCTCACCGTGGCCCGCAGCGACGTCCTGGCGTTCTCCGTCTTCGCCCTCATGGGGCTCTTCGGAGGAATCCTCGACCTCGGCGTGAACAGCATAGGGAGCGACTACGAGAGCCAGTACGACGTTCCCGTCATGACCCAACTCCACGCCGGATTCAGCGGTGGAGCCATAGGCGGGGCGCTTTTCGTGGCCCTGGCAATGGGGGGCCTCGGCTGGGATTTCCGGGTCGTCTACGGAATCGACGCGGTGCTCCTGGTGGCGTTCGGCGTACTGGCGCTGCTGCTCCCGCTCTCGGGGCGCGTATCCAAGCCCGACGGAAAACTCCGCGGCGGTTTTGCGGAACTGCGCAAGCTCGCCGTGGTCCTGCCCGCTTCCCTGCTGTTGGCGCTCTATTTCTTCAGCGACAGCGCGATCGAGAACTTCTCCTCCCTCTATCTCCGCGATCTCCTCAAGGGCGGGGTGGTGGTCAGCGCCGTCGGCGTCGCCGGTTTCTATTTCGCCTCCTTCGTCGGCCGGCTGTGCGGCAGCGCGATCATCGGACGGCACGGCGAGGCGCTCCTCGTGAGAGCCGCGGGACTCGGCATGTTCGCCGGCATCATCCTCATCGTGACCGGCGGATCCCCTGTGGTCGCGGCGGCCGGGCTGCTGCTCTTCGGCCTCTCCGAAGCGCCCGTCGCACCGGTGGGATTCTCGCTGGCGGGGCGGGCCACGTCCGACCGGGCGGGCCTGGCGATGGCCGTGGTGAGCTCGATCAGCTTCGGCGCGTACAGCCTCAGCCCGCTCGTATTCGGGGTCATCGCGAGTACGTCGTCCTATCAGGTGGCTTTCTCCACTCTCGCCGGAACGGCACTTCTCATCTTCTTCTTCGGGTTTTCGCGAAAGGCCGGACTCTCGGGCGCCGCGCCGGTGTTCACCTCGCGACGTCAGTGAACCTCCTGTTAAAGTTCGTGACCGGCTGTTGAGTCAAGCCCGCGGAAGAAGTGTGGTCATGCTGAGCGGTGCGATTGTTTCAGGGCGCGAGAAGACGGAAAGCGCGACCCTGGCGCAGGCCCTCCTGGGGGGAATGCCCGTGATCGGGAGAGGTGATCGCAGCCGGCTGGAAACCTTCTCGACCGCCTGGTCCACGCGTGACGGGAAGGCGACGCACCATGTCGTTCTCGGCGAGGGCGCCGAGCCCGGCCGGGGTGCCCTGGAGAGTCTCCGGCTGGCGGCCGAGACCTTTCCGGAGGCCGCCGTCTCCCTCTACGCGGGATGGGACGAGCCGAACGGCTCGGCGGTCCGCCTGGCGGCGCTCTCCTCCTGCTCCTGGGTGGAGGGAATCCAGCTGCATTCCTTCCCCGCGACGGCCGTCATGCTCCCGATGGGGCAGGCGGAGGAGTTCTCCCGGTTCCTGGAGCGGTTCAAGGAGCTCGAACCGAGCTGCGACGCGGCGCTCTTCGACTTCCTCCAGCTCGCCGGCATCGACGTGTACACGATCCTTCCCTCGCCGGTGGAAGCCGAGGGGAAGGCAGCCTGGTTCGCCCCCGAAGCGGGCCGTCCTTTCGCGGGCGGGGGCGCGCGGGGCGCGGGAGGCGCACGGGGCGCGGGAGGCGCGCGGGGCGTGCTGCGCGGCTACCGCGTCGTCCCGCACTTCCAGCGAGGCGTTCCGTACTGCCTGATCCGGTACGGCGGCGGGGGCGCGGGCGCCGACGACCACACCTGGCGCCACTTCCACTGGACGCGCCAGGCGCCCGAGTTCGGTCTCGACCCGGCGCAGCTGCGGCACGACTTCGACACGACGATCGCGAAGTCGGCGTGGGTCGAGGAACGGCCGGTGGCGGAGCGGGAGTTCCTCTTCGGCTTCTGGATCACCGCGCTGCTCCTCGCGGTCGTCGCCCGCCGCACGACCGCGGAACCCGCGTCGCAATCCGGGTCGGAACCCAGGTCGCAACCCGGGCCGCAATCCGGGCCGGAACCCGCGGCGGCGATCCCCGACCGGCTGGTGGAGACCCTCGCCCTCGGCGGTCTCGTCGGGTCGGCCCTGCCCGCGGGCACGTTCACGGGCCTGGAGCCCGAGCTGAAGTCCATCGCCCTGGACGGGTACGCGGCCGGAACGGCGCAGGGGGTGGGCGTGTGACCGCCGCATCGCCGCGCCTCTCGCCCGACGGCCTCGTCTCGCTCGACGGTGTCGTGATGACCCATCCGCGCCGGAGCCACGCGGCACGGGCGCTGTCGGCCGAGCTGGGGGACCTGCGGATCGTCATGGACCCGCACCCCGGCGGGTCGAACGCCCTCATCACCTCCATCGAGGCGTGGGGGGCCTACGCGGCCGACGCGACCCACCACCTCGTGCTCCAGGACGACGTGATCGTGCGCCCCGACCTGCTCCGGCAGGCCCGGCGCGCCGCGGAGCTCTTCCCGGACGCCGCCCTCTCGTTCTACGCGAACTGGGACAGCCTCAACGGCGCCGCCGCGCGGCTCGCCCTGATGGCCGGCTGCGGGTGGGTCGAGGCGGTGCGGTGGGAGTTCTTCCCGACGCTGGCCACGGTGCTGCCCGTGCGGCTCCTCGACGAGTACGGACGGTTCGCGGAGGCCGCGGCGCAGGTCCACTTCGAGGACGACGAGGTCCTGTTCGACTTCCTCCAGGTGAAGGGCGTGCCCGGATACGTGTCCGTGCCCGCGCTCGTGGAACACGGCGACCTGGCCAGTCTCGTCGGCAACCCGAAGCGGAGAGCGGCCTGTTACGGAGGCGGCGAGCCGCTGCGGGGGCCGGGGCAGGACCGGCTCGCCCACTCGCTCACCCTCTGCCCGTTCTTCTACCGGGGCATGGCCTTCCTCCTGGTCAGGGTCGGGGAGCCGGACGATCACGCGTGGCGGTACGTCCACTGGAGCCGCGTCGCCCCGCGGCTCGGCCTCGACCCCGAGGCGCTGCGCCGGCGCTTCGACCGCGAGTTCGCGGCGTCCGTCGCCCCGTGGGCCTCCCCGGGGCAGAGCGAGTTCCTGTTCTCGCTGTGGATCGTCGCGCTGCTCCTCGGCCTGATTCCGCGCACCGGGCATCTGAAGGTCTCCGGACCGCCGGATTCCGGCGCGGAGGGAGAGGCCGACGAGGCACAGCACCAGGCCCTGATCGCCGAGGCGCTCGGCACCCTGGCCCCGGGGGCGCTCATGGACTCGGCGCTCCCCGACGACGCCTTCGCGGGCCGGAGCGAGTGGCTGCTGAGGATCGCGCATGATGGTTACGAGGCGGGCCGCGCGGGGTTGACCTGACACGGGGAGGCGCATAGCGTCGCGGCGCTGGGGTGAGCAAGCGCTTAGGAGGTCCTCGTGGTGGTGTCCGGTGGGCAGACGGGCGAGGCGGGCCGGACGGGCGGCCAGGCAGGCCGGGCGGGCCGGACCGGGGAAGCGCGGCTCAGCGAGCCCGGGGCGCCCTTCGCCGTCGAGGACGGGGTGTACGCCGTCGGGCCGCGGACCCTGCGGGAGTTCGTGGAGGCCGTCTGGGCCTACGGGGACCGGGTGTTCCTGGTGTCCGAGACCGGGTCGACGACCTATCGGGAGTTCTTCGACGCCGCCTGCGGGCTCGCCCGGCAGCTCGTCGGGGAGTACGGGCTGCGGCCCGGTGACCGGGCCGTCGTCGCCATGCGGAACCTTCCCGAGTGGCAGGTCGCCTTCTGGGCCACCCAGCTCGCCGGCCTCGTCGCCGTACCGCTCAACGCCTGGTGGACCGAGGACGAGTTCACGTACGCCCTCGACGACTGCGCACCCGGCGTGCTGCTCGTCGACGGGGAGCGCGTCGGGCGCGTGCGGGCCTGGGCGCGGCGGCACGGCGTGCCCGGGGTCGTCTTCCAGGGCGAGGCGGAGGAGGGGTTCGCGGCGTACGTCCCCGATCGTGATCCCTTCCTCGGGCCGCCGCAGGTCGACGTCCTGCCCGAGCACGACGCCACGATCATCTACACCTCCGGCACCACCGGCCGGCCCAAGGGCGCCGTCGCCACCCACCTCGCGCAGGCCGGGGCCGCCATGCACCCCCGCTTCTTCGCCGCCGCCGCGGCCCTCGCGCGCGGGGAGGTGCCCGGGACGGGACCCGCGCCCGTGTCGCTGACCACGTTCCCCTTCTTCCACGTCGCCGCGTTCACGTCCTTCTACGCCGTCATGGCGGCCGGCGGGACCCTGGTGATGATGCGGAAGTGGGATGCCGGGACCGCCCTCGGGCTGATCCGGAAGCACGGCGTCACGCATTACGCCGGGGTGCCGACCACCGCGCTCCAGCTGATCGAGGCCGCGCACGACGCCGGCGACGAGCTGAAGAGCCTCGTCCTCCTCAGCACGGGAGGCGCCGCCGCCCCGCCCGGGATCGTCGCGGGGATCACCGCCGCGTACGGCGAGCGCGTCGAGCCCCGCAACGGCTACGGGCTGACCGAGACCTGCGGCGGCGTCCTGTCGAACGTCGGCGCCGAGTACCGCGCCCACCCCGGGAGCGTCGGCCGCCCCTCGCCCGCCACCGAGGTGCGGATCGACCGGCCCGACGCGGAGGGTGTGGGGGAGCTGTGGCTGCGGGGGCAGTCGTTGATCCGGGGGTACTGGGGGAACGAGGACGCGACCCGCGCCGCCTTCACCGACGACGGGTGGTTCCGGACCGGGGACCTCGCCCGGGTCGACGCCGACGGGCGGGTCAGCGTCGTCGACCGGCTCACGGACATGGTGATCCGCGGCGGCGAGAACGTGTACTGCGTCGAGGTCGAGGCCGTGCTCCACGAGCATCCGGACGTCCTCGACGCCGCCGTCCTCGGCGTCCCGCATCCCGTGCTCGGCGAGGAGGTCGTGGCCGTCGTGCGGCTGCGCCCGGGGGCCGCCGGCACCGACGGGGAGGCGCTGCGGGCGCACGTCGGCGCGCGCCTCGCCGCCTTCAAGGTGCCCGCCCGTGTCCTCGTACGGGAGGAGGAGCTGCCCCGGAACCCGACAGGGAAGATCCTCAAGCGCCGGCTCAGGGACGACTTCAGCGGGTTCGACGGGGCCGACGGAGCCAACGGAGCCAACGGAGCCGACGGGGCCAACGGGGCCGACGGGGCCGACGGGGCCGACGAGTTCAGGACCGCGTGACGCGGATGCGGTACGCGCCCGTCGGCTCCTCGGCGAGGACGCTGATCCGGATGCCGTTGGCCCGGTCCGTGAAGATCTCGCCCGGACGGTACGGGGCGTCCGACAGCTCCGCGTGGACGTTCGGGCGCCGCGTGCAGCCGCCGCTCGTGTGGTCGCTGTCGGACACGGTCACCGGGCCGTGGCCGGTGTCCACGTCGGACTCGACCCGGTAGACGAGGACACCCTGCTCGCAGACCGCCTCGTCGTTGCCCTCCTTGCTGCGGACCTCGACCGCGTACCCCGAGGTGCCGGAGAGCGGGACGAAGGTGAGCTTGGGGCCGCCGGGGACGGCCAGCGGGGTGAGGGTGTAGTCGGTGCTGCCGGGGCTCGACGCGCAGTTGATCTGGTCGTTGTCGAGCCAGCCCAGCTTCCACTTGTGCCAGCCGAGCAGGTCGTTGTTGGCCCCCCAGTCCTCCGACATGATGTCCCAGTGCCCGACGGTGCCGCCGCCGTCCGAGGTGTAGAGGTCGGGCAGGCCGAAGACGTGGCCGTTCTCGTGGGGCAGCACCCGGTAGCCGGTCTCGTCGAAGTTGCCGGAGCCGTCGTCCTGGCGGCTGTAGACGAAGGACGTGTTGGCGAGCGGCACGCCGTCGGCGTAGGGGGCGTCGTCGTTGCCGGAGAAGGTCACGGACAGGACGGTGTCGAGGGCGGACGGCCCGGCGTTCGGCGTCACGAGGACGTTGACCAGGTCGTACGCGCTGAAGTCCACCTTCGCGTCGGCGGCCTTCACGATGTCCTCGACGAGGGAGCGGTAGCCCGGCTCGTACGGTGAGCCGCGCTCGATCCCGTACGCGGAGAACGGCCGGGGCATCCGCAGCCAGTCGGTCATCGGGACCTCGGCCTGGTACTTCAGGCGCCCGTACGAGCTGGTGCGGAACCAGTCGGCGGTCTGCGGGAAGAACTCGCGGAAACGGTCCACCGCGGGGCCCTCCCCGACGGCGTCCGGGAAGTCGACCATCAGGGTGAGGGCCCTGACGCGGCCCGTGGAGCGCACGTATCCGGGGGCGGTGGGCAGCCCCTCCGACATCTGCACACCCATCGTGGTGGCGATCCGGCACGGCCCGAGCTGCGCGTTGCGCGGCGCGGCGGCCACGGGGCCCGCCGACGCCGGTGCGGGGTCGGGGAGCGTCGTGCTCGCGGAGGCGAGCAGCGCGAGGGAGAGGGCCGTGGTCGCCGCCAGGGCGACGGGTCTGCGTATCCGTCGGCGGGGGTGCTGCATACGGGCGCCTCTCCGGTGGGGGCAGGTCTGCGGCACGGATCTCCTGCGCGGGGAGGCATCTCCTCGGGGGAGACGGAGATCCGTGCCGTGCGATCAGCCTGTGGTGATCGGCTCGGAGGCGCGCGCCGGGTGGACCGATCGTGTGGGCATCCCGCGCGGCGTGTCGCATGTGATCCAGGTCACACGATGAAGGGGAAATAAGCGGGGAGCCCGTCCCCGTTTAACCCTGTGTTCCACGAAGTGGGGAGTCCGTCCCCGGATACGTCCCCGGATACGAGTCGTAGAGGAGGCTGTGGCGTGATCAGCACCCCGGACACCGCGCCCGCCCGCCGCGTACCCCGCCCGCGCGCCGACGCCCTGCGCAACCGCGAGCGGATCGTGACGGCGGCCCGCGAGATGTTCGTCGAGTTCGGCCCCCAGGTGCCGTACGACGAGGTCGCGCGCCGCGCCGGCGTCGGGAACGCCACGCTCTACCGAAACTTCCCCGAGCGCGCCGACCTCGTCCGCGAGGTCGTCCTCTCCCTCATGGCCCGCGTCACCGAACTCGCCGAGCGGGCCACCGAGGAGGAGACCGACACCTTCGCCGCCCTCCGCCGCTTCACCCACGCCGCCGCCGACGAACGCATCGGCGCCCTGTGCCCGATGCTCGACGGGGCCTTCGACAAGGACCACCCCGACCTGACCGTCGAGCGCGACCGCCTGGAGGAGGCCGTCCAGGGCCTCGTCGAGCGGGCGCAGCGCGCCGGCCGGCTCCGCGCCGACGTCGGCGTCGGGGACCTGATGGTGGCGGTCTCACAGCTGACCCGCCCGCTGCCGGGCACCGCCTGCGTGAACTTCGACCAATTCGTCCACCGTCACCTGCAGCTGTTCCTCGACGGCCTGGAGGCGCCCGCGCGCTCCGAGCTGCCGGGGACGGCCGCGACGCTGGAGGACCTGAGACGCGACTCCTGCCGGCGGTCGTGACGCACTTCTAGCACTTTCGCCTGACGCCTTTACGTCCTTTTTTCACCTGTACGCGCCAAGAGGTGGCTACCCCCATGTCCAAAATCCCCGAGAGCCCCGCGATCCAGGGAGCCGACCCCGGCCGCTGGAAAGCGCTCGTCTTCATCGCCCTCGCCCAGCTGATGGTCGTGCTCGACGCGACGATCGTGAACATCGCGCTGCCCTCCGCCCAGCAGGACCTCGGGATCTCGGACGGCAACCGGCAGTGGGTCATCACGGCCTACGCCCTCGCCTTCGGCGGTCTCCTCCTCTTCGGCGGCCGCATCGCCGACCTGTGGGGCCGCAAGCGGACCTTCGTCGTCGGACTGATCGGCTTCGCCGCCGCCTCCGCCCTCGGCGGGGCCGCGAACGGCGAGGCGATGATGCTCGGTGCCCGCGCGCTCCAGGGCGCCTTCGGCGCGCTCCTCGCGCCCGCCGCGCTCTCCCTGCTCGCCGTGACCTTCACCGACGCCAAGGAGCGCGCGAAGGCCTTCGGCATCTACGGCGCGATCGCCGGTGGCGGCGGCGCCGTGGGCCTCATCCTCGGCGGCTTCCTCACCGAGTACCTGAACTGGCGCTGGACGTTCTTCGTCAACATCCCGTTCGCGATCGTCGCCGCCGTCGGCGCGTACTTCGTGATCCGCGAGCCCGCGGGCGGCCGCAACCGCTCCACGCTCGACATCCCCGGCGTGATCCTCTCCACCCTGGGTCTGGTCGCGCTCGTCTACGGCTTCACCCGCGCCGAGTCCGAGGGCTGGAGCGACGCCGGCACGATCGGCCTGTTCGTCGGCTCCGCCGTGCTGCTCCTCGCCTTCGTCTTCACCGAGGCGAGGGTGAAGTCCCCGCTCCTGCCGCTGCGCGTCCTGACCGACCGCAACCGCGGCGGCGTCTACCTGTCGCTGGGTCTCGCCGTCATCGCGATGTTCGGCCTGTTCCTCTTCCTGACGTACTACCTCCAGGTCGTGAAGGGGTACTCGCCGGTCAAGACGGGCTTCGCGTTCCTGCCCATGATCGTGGGCATGATCGTCGGCTCGACCCAGATCGGTACGCGGCTGATGACCCGGGTCCCGCCGCGGCTGCTCATGGCCCCCGGCTTCCTGACCGCCGGCGTCGGCATGCTGCTCCTGACCCAGCTGGAGATCGGCACCTCGTACGCCGGTCTGATCCTGCCTGCGCAGCTGCTGCTCGGTCTGGGCATGGGTACGGCGTTCATGCCGGCCATGTCGCTGGCGACGCTCGGCGTGGACCCGCGGGACGCCGGTGTGGCCTCCGCGATGGTCAACACCTCGCAGCAGGTCGGCGGCGCCATCGGTACGGCCCTGCTGAACACGATCGCCGCCTCGGCGACCACCGCCTACCTGGTCGACCACGCGGCCGGCGCGACCACCCCGGCCGCGCAGAAGCTGGTCCAGCTCCAGGGCATGGTCGAGGGTTACGCCGCGGCCATCTGGTGGGCCGTCGGCATCCTGGTCCTCTCGGCCACGATCGCCTTCGTGCTGATCAACACCGGGAAGCCGGAGATGGGCGTCGTCGCCGGGTCCGGTGCGGACGACGAGGTGAAGGTCCCCGTCATCGCCCACTGATTCCCGACACCCCGCAGTCCCTGCCCTGGCCCCTGCCCTGGCCCCGCGTATTCAGCGGGGCCGGGGCAGGTCCGCGTCCTGGCCCCGCGTATTCAGCGGGGCCGGGGCAGGTCCGCGTCCTGGCCCCGCGTACTCAGCGGAGCCAGGGCAGGTCCGCGTCCGGGTCCGACGGTTCGAGGCCCTCGGCCATCACGCGCATGATCGCCCCGAGCTGCTCGACCTGCTCCTGCGAGAGCCGGTCGAACAGGGCCTGGCGGACGGCCGTCACGTGGCCGGGCGCGGTGCGGCGCAGGACGTCCATCCCGTCCTCCGTGAGCCGCGCGAACTGGCCCCGCTTGTCGGAGGGGCAGTTCTCGCGTGCCACCCAGCCGTTCGCCTCCAGCCGGGCGACCGCGTGGGAGAGGCGGGAGCGGGTGATCTTGGCGCTCTTGGCGAGCTCGGTCATCCGCAGCCGCCGGCGCGGCGCCTGGGAGAGCTGGACGAGCAGCCCGTAGTAGATGTGCGGCATCCCGGCGTCCCGCTGCAACTGGCGGTCGAGGTGATCCTCCAAGAGCGTGGTGGCGTGCAGGTAGGCGCGCCAGGTGCGCTGTTCCTCGTCGTCGAGCCAGCGCGGTTCGGTCATGTCTCCCATGGGTCCCATCGTACGACTCGTTCTTGAAAGTTGAACTACATAGGTTTACTCTGCAGATATCGAGCTTGAAGTTTCAAGTACTCGCCCGCACGTCACGAGGATGCCGGAGGCCGTCGCCATGGACGCCACGCTGGAACGGATGCCCGCCCTCTACCTGTCCCACGGCGCCCCGCCGCTCGCCGACGACCCCGTCTGGCCCGGCGAGCTCGCCGCCTGGTCCGCGGACCTCCCGCGCCCCAAGGCGATCCTCATGGTCTCCGCCCACTGGGAGGAGGCCCCGCTCGCGCTCGGCGCCACCGAGAACGTGCCCCTCGTCTACGACTTCTGGGGCTTCCCCGAGCACTACTACCAGGTCCGGTACGGGGCTCCCGGCGCCCCGCGGCTCGCCGACGCCGTCCGCAAGCTGATCCGCGGGCCCGGCACGCCCGTGCAGGACATCCCCGACCGGGGGCTCGACCACGGCGCCTACGTGCCGCTCGTCGAGATGTTCCCGGACGCCGACATCCCCGTACTCCAGATCTCCCTGCCCACCCTCGACCCGCGCCGGCTCATGGACATCGGGCGCAAGCTCGCCCCGCTGCGCGACGAGGGCGTCCTGATCGTCGGCAGCGGCTTCTTCACCCACAACCTCGCCGCCCTCCGGCACACCGGCGGCGGGGTGCCCGGCTGGTCCGCCGAGTTCGACGACTGGGGACACCGCGCCCTGGAGGCCGGTGACGTCGACGCGCTCCTCGACTTCGCGCACAAGTCCCCGGCCGGACGCCTCGCCCACCCGCGCACGGAACACTTCGCGCCCCTCTTCGTCACCCTCGGCGCGGCGGACGCGGCCGGCGACCTCGACTCCGAGCGGTCCGTGATCGACGGCTTCTGGATGGGGCTCGCCAAGCGTTCCGTCCAGTTCGGCTGAGGGCTAGAAGATCGAGGGGTTCAGCTCGATCGAGCGGACGGCGGCGGCCAGCGCGAGCGGGTCGCCGACGTCGAGCGCCGCGTCGGTGAACTTGATCGTGTGGTCGTCGCCGTGCGCCGCCGCCCGCTCGAAGACCTCCTCGGAGGTCAGATCGGTCTTCTTGTACGGGAGCGGGTCCCTCGGGGCGTAGGCCGCCGTCACCGCGGCCGCGGCCGCCCAGGCCGCGCCCAGGCTCGGTACCCACAGCTCGCGGGGGAGCGCGGGCAGCGTGCGGAGCACCGCGTTCGGTGCCGTCGCCGCGTGCACGAGCATGATCGGCTCGCCGTGGCCGTGCGTCGCGTACCGGTGCGTCGCCGCCGTCACCAGCTCGGTGAGCTGCTCTTCGGCCGTGTCGGGATCCGGAGCCGCGCCCCACTGCGGGAACGCCGTCAGCTGGTCGAGCCGGGCCGGCATCCCGCCGTCCTGCTGCGCGACGGGCGGTACGGCCTCCAGGGCGGCCGCCGCGCTCGGCGCCACGGCCAGCGGGGCGAGCGGCGGCAGCGGCTGGTGGCGGGCCGCCCAGTAACCGAGGGCGTGCGCCAGCTCGGCGCGGCGCGGGGCGGTCGCTTCCCCGTCACCGCCGCTCAGGAGCGTGCGTACGGCGTGACCGGTACGGATCACCGGATGCGTCGACCCGCCCGCGATCCCCGGGAGCAGCCGCGGCCACCACTCGGCGAGGACCTCGCGCCAGGGGCGGGCGTCGGGACCGTCGAGCCGCCGCGCGAAGAAGCGCGTCCAGTCGGTGATCCGGGACGGGTCGCCGAGCGCCTCGCGCCAGTCGTCCGCCGTGACGGGGCGGTTCGCGGGCGGCAGCTCCTCCAGCTTGTGCGCGTAGTGGTCGAGCCAGCGGTGCACGGCCGGGGCCTGGCCGTGCCGGACGAGCGCCTCGACGGCCATCGGTGCGTGATTGGTGAGCCGGCCGTTGCGCTCGGGGCCGGTGGTGTGGAGGCGTTCGAGGGCCTCGTCGAGGGTGCCGGACGTGTCGTTGCTGCCGCTCTTGCCGTTCTTGCCGCTCGTGTCGCTCATGGGGACGACGCTAGGGCGGGGCGCGCGGCGGCGTAACGGGCTGCGGACCTAGGCCTGGGGGCCGAGGACCGCCACGGGCAACCCGATCGCCGGCGATGACGTCTGAACAGATGGCGCCGCATGTGATCGCGGTCTCACCGACAGTGTGGTCGGAGCCCCCGCGAGCGGCGCCGCAACACCCTCCGTGCCCGGTCTGACCTGCACCTCCGTGGGTTTCCCCGGCATGCCCGAAGGGGCGACGGGCGCGCAGGATACTGCATGATCGCGAAAATCCATGTGCCGGGTGGGAATTCTGTCCTGATTCCAGTCGTTGTTTCCGTCGGATGCAGGGCACCCGAAAAGGTGTCGCGACCTACTCAGCAAGGGAGCACGCATGGCAACCCGTGCCGTCGCCCGTCGTCAGACCTCCGCCAAGAGCGGGGCGAGCCGGGCCAGCAGCGTTCGCGCCGTGGGCGGGGACATCGCCGACCGCGACCTGGTCGGCATGTACCTCGACGAGATCGCGCGTACACCCCTGCTCGACGCCGCCAAGGAGGTCGAGCTCTCCCAGACGATCGAGGCGGGCGTCTACGCCCAGCAGATCCTCGACGGAGACGTAGAGAGCGAGGGAGGCGGAGCGGCCCGTGAGGAGCTCGAAGCGCTGGTCGCCGAGGGCGAGCGTGCCAAGGACCTCTTCATCAAGTCCAACCTGCGGCTCGTGGTCGCCGTCGCCCGGCGCTATCCCCGCAGCGGTCTGCCGCTGCTCGACCTGATCCAGGAGGGGAACGCGGGCCTGGTGCGCGCGGTCGAGAAGTTCGACTACGCGAAGGGCTTCAAGTTCTCCACGTACGCGACGTGGTGGATCCGGCAGGCCATCACCCGCTCGATCGCCGACCAGTCCCGTACGATCCGGCTCCCCGTCCACCTCGTGGAGGAGCTGGGCCGCATCCGGCGCGTGCAGCGCGAGTTCAACCGGGAGCACGGGCGCGAGCCGGAGCCGGCCGAGATCGCGGCCGAGCTGGACACGAAGCCCGAGCGCGTCGTGGACGTCCTGGACTGGGCGCGCGACCCGGTCTCGCTGAACATGTCGGTGGACGACGAGGGCGAGACCCAGTTCGGCGACCTCCTGGAGGACACCTCGGCGATCTCGCCCGAGCAGTCGGTGCTCACGCTGCTGCGCAGCGAGGAGCTCGACGACCTCATCGCCAAGCTCGACCACCGCACGGCCTCGATCATCCGCATGCGGTACGGCATCGAGGACGGGCGCGAGCGGACACTGACGGAGGTCGGCAAGCAGCACGGCCTGACGCGCGAGCGGATCCGCCAGATCGAGAAGCACGCCCTGCTGGAGCTGAAGAAGATGGCCCACGACACCGGCTTCGACGCGGTGGCCTAGAGCGGCCGGCGCGTCGAGTGTCACTCCGCGGAGGGGTCTTCCGGGGCCCTCCGGGGTTCCGCGCGCGGCGTGCTCGCGCCCGCGGCGAAGGGGCTCGGGGACTTCGGTCCACGGGCCCCTTCGCGTACGGCCGCTCCGGCCTCCCCTACCCCCGCGTCGACGCCGCCAGGCGGGTCGACAGCTCCTCGACGTAGCCGTGGAGGGCCGGCGGGCCGTGGATCGTGAAGGGGGCGTCCACCAGGGCCAGGCGGAGCGCCAGCCACTCCACGGAGTCGGCGGAGCGGGTGCGGAGACGGCAGGTCGTCGGTCCCGTCGCCGTCGGGACCAGATGGGACGGGAGCCGCGCCGTCACGAAGTCGGCCGGGGCGTCGAAGTTGACGTCGAGCTCCAGCTCGGGCTGCGCCCGGGACATGGAGCGGACCAGGAGCTGGGCCGCGTCGCCGGCCGGGAGCTCGCGCGGGGTGAAGCGGGCGCCCGTCGCGAGCGGGTCGCTCACCCGGTCCACCCGGAAGGTCCGCCAGTCCTCGCGCGCCAGGTCGTACGCGACGAGGTACCAGCGGCGCCCGGTCGAGACCAGCCGGTACGGCTCGACCAGCCGCTTCGACTCGGCGCCGTCGCCCGCCCGGTAGCCGAAGCGCAGCTTCTCCCGCCCCGTGACCGTGCCGGCGAGCGTCGTCAGGGTGGCGGGCGCGACCGTGGCGCCGTCGCCCCTGGTCAGCGGGAGCGTCGCGTTCTGGAGGGTGGAGACCCGGTGGCGGAGCCGCGCGGGCAGGACCTGCTCCAGCTTCGCCAGGGCCCGTACGGACGCCTCCTCGATGCCCTCGATGGCGTGGCCGGCGCCGGCGCGCAGGCCGACGGCGATGGCGACGGCCTCCTCGTCGTCGAGGAGGAGCGGCGGCATGGCCGTACCGGCGACGAGACGGTAGCCGCCGACCGCGCCGAGGGTCGCCTCGACCGGATAGCCGAGGTCGCGGAGGCGGTCGATGTCCCTGCGGATGGTGCGCGCGGAGACCGAGAGCCGTTCGGCGAGCTCGCTGCCGGGCCACTCGCGCGGGGTCTGGAGGAGCGACAGCAGATTCAGGAGTCGAACCGGGGTATCTGTCATGTCTCCCAGAATGCGGCCCATCTAGGTCATCATTTGACCTAGATGACTTCTATCTTCTTCGTATGAGTTCACACGAAGCCGTCACGGATGCGGCCCCCACGGACACGAGCGACAAGAGGCGGTGGATCGCCCTCGCCATCGTGATGACGGCCGCCTTCATGGATCTGGTCGACGCCACGATCGTCAACATCGCGATCCCCAGCATCGAGCGGGACCTCGGCGCCTCCTTCGGGGCCATCCAGTGGATCACCGCCGGCTACGCGCTCGCCTTCGCGGCGGGGCTGATCACCGGCGGCCGGCTCGGTGACATCTACGGCCGCAAGCGGCTCTTCCTCCTCGGCACCGCAGGCTTCACGCTCGCCTCGGCGCTCTGCGGCTTCGCGGCCAACCCCGAGATGCTGGTCGCCTCCCGCCTCCTCCAGGGCGCGGCGGCGGCGATGATGGTGCCGCAGGTCCTCTCGATCATCCACGTCACCTTCCCGGCGCACGAGCGCGGCAAGGTCTTCGGGATGTTCGGCGCGATCATCGGTCTCGGCGCCGTGTCCGGTCCGCTGCTCGGCGCGCTGCTCACGCAGTGGAACATCGCCGGTCTCGAGTGGCGCCCGATCTTCCTGATCAACCTGCCGGTCGGCATCGCGGGCCTGATCCTGGGCCGGAAGTTCATCTCCGAGTCGAAGGCGCCGAAGGCGCTCCGGCTCGACATCGTCGGCATGCTCCTGGTGACGGCGGCGCTGCTGATGCTGATCTACCCGCTGACGCGCGGCCGTGAGCTGGACTGGCCGCTGTGGGGCCACCTGATGATGGTCGGCAGCCTCCTCGTCTTCGCGGCCTTCGTCTTCTACGAGAAGTACAAGACGGCGAAGGACGGTTCGCCGCTCGTCGAGCTGTCGCTGTTCAAGGTGAAGAGCTTCGCGGCCGGTATCGCCGTGCAGCTGACCTTCGGTGTCGTGCTCGGCATCTTCTTCCTGGTCTGGACGCTGTACATGCAGATCGGGCTCGGCTGGACCCCGCTGAAGGCGGGCGTCACCGGAGTGCCGTTCTCGATCGCGGTCTCCGTGGCCGCCGGTCTCTCGGTGCAGAAGCTGGTGCCGCGCTTCGGCCGCAAGGTGCTCCAGGCGGGTGCCCTCACGATGATCGCGGGCGTCCTCCTCTACCTCTTCGAGGCGGGCCGGTACGGGACCGCGATCGAGTCCTGGCAGATGATCCCGCCGCTGGTGATCATGGGTCTGGGCATGGGCCTGATCGTGGCGCCGCTGACGGACGCGGTCCTCTCGGAGGTGCCGAGGGAGCACGCGGGTTCGGCCTCGGGCCTCATCAACACGACGGGCCAGATGGGCAACGCGCTCGGGCTCGGCCTGGTGTCGGTCGTCTTCTTCGGCGTGATCGACGACCGGAACCTCGCGCAGGCTCCGGCCGAGGTGGGCGCGGCCTTCACGGACGCCTTCCAGAACTCGCTGGGCTGGGCGGCGGGCGTGCTCGCCGCGATCTTCCTGGTGATGTTCGCCCTGCCGGCGAAGCCGAAGCAGCACCTGGAGGGCGGCGGCGATGACGACGACGCCCCGGAGACCGTGGCGAAGGAGCCGGTGCTGACGCACTGAGTCCGACGCCAGGCGTCAAGCGAAGGGCCCTGATCCCGGGAGTCGTCCCGGGACCAGGGCCCTTCGTGCTTGCTCCGCGGTCCTTGCCGTGCGGTCAGCTGCGGTTGACCACGCCGCCGGTCTTCAGGTCACCCTTGAAGGGGATGGCGCGCAGGGCTCCGGGTGTCGGGGTCGTCTGCTGGACCCAGGGCTCGTTCCAGAGGAAGACGTTGCCCATGATGTTGCCCTTGGTCTGGAAGACCTTGCCGTCGACGGTGACCACCTTGACGAACGCGTCGTTGCCCTGGGCCTCGATGGCGATGCCACAGGCGTTGGACGGGTAGTTGACCGGGACGTTCTCGTTGGGGGGCAGGAGCGCGTCGGTGAGGTCGTGCCAGACGATCGTCCCGCCCGGAACGCTCGCCTTGCCGGCGTAGGCGACACCGTTCGTGAGGACGGCCTGGAAGTCCTCGGTGTTGGACGGGCTGTAGGTGTCGATGTCGGAGCAGGGCCCGGTGGGCCCGGTGTCGCCGGTGGCGCCGGTCGCACCGGTCGCTCCGGTCTCGCCCGTGGCTCCGGTGGCTCCGGTTTCGCCGGTGGCGCCCGTGGCGCCTGTCGCTCCGGTCTCGCCAGTCGCACCCGTGGCTCCGGTCGCGCCGGTTTCGCCGGTCGCACCCGTGGCTCCGGTGGCTCCGGTTTCGCCGGTGGCGCCCGTGGCTCCGGTGGCTCCGGTCTCGCCCGTGGCTCCAGTGGCTCCGGTTTCGCCGGTGGCTCCCGTCGCTCCGGTTTCGCCGGTGGCTCCGGTCTCGCCGGTCGCTCCGGTGGCCCCGGTCTCGCCCGTGGCTCCGGTCTCGCCGGTGGCTCCCGTCGCTCCGGTCGCTCCGGTGGCTCCGGTCTCGCCCGTGGCTCCGGTAGCGCCCGTCTCGCCCGTGGCTCCGGTGTCGCCCGTGGCGCCCGTCGCTCCGGTCTCGCCCGTGGCGCCCGTCGTACCGGTCGCGCCAGTGGCCCCGGTTTCACCCGTGGCTCCCGTTGCTCCGGTGGCGCCGGTCGCCCCGGTGGCGCCCGTGGCGCCCGTGTCGCCCTTCGGGCCGGGCGGTCCGGTGGGGCCGGTCGGGCCTGTGGGGCCGACCTTGCAGTCGTCGCCGCCGGCCGGGACCGTGCGCAGGGCACGGATGTCCTGGCCCTCGACCAGGGGCTGGATCGCGTCGTCCAGGAACGCCTGGAGGCCGTCGACCTCCGGCGAACCGCTCTGGTCGGCGCTGCGGGGGCCGCCCTCGTGCTCCCAGGGCGGCGGGCCGTCCTCGTGGTGCGGGGGAGGACCGTCCTCGTGGTGCGGGGGCGGGCCGTCCGGGTGGTGCGGGGGGCGTTCCTCGCAGTGGCCGCCCGACGGCGGGCCCGCCGCCGTCCTCTCCGGGGAGCCCCAGGCGGCGGCGGTAGCCGCCGGTGAGGCGAAGCCCGTGAGGACGAGTGCGACGGAGGCGATGGCCCCGCCGACGACCCAGGGGCGTCGTCGGGGCAGGGGACCCAGCGGGGACCTGGTCCTGGCATCAGGACGCATGCATGCTCCTTCCTCCACCGGCCGCGCCGCGGCCGGTCCGAATGATGTCCGGGAAGCCCGTTCGAGCTTCCTAGTCGGATCATCGGATCGCGCTTGCGAAGGCTTGACGGTCTGGCGGCACTCCCAACGCCATGGCCTATCGCCCCTAGCCGAACGGATGCGTACACGAAGGCGAATTTCGAACCGCTCATCGGCGTGCCGACACCGCTCCTTCCGTAGGCGCCCGTAGGGTCGCCCACCCCCCGAGCGCTCTCCCGTCCCCACCGGAAGTGGTGTTGCCGTGCAGCCGTCCATCTGCCTGTGCATGATCGTCAAGAACGAGTCCAAAGTCATCGAGCGATGCCTCGCCTCCGTCCGCGGTCTCGTGGACACCTGGGTCATCACCGACACCGGTTCCACCGACGGGACCCAGGACCTGATCCGCAGCGCCCTCGCCGGCATCCCGGGCGAGCTGCGGGAGGAGCCGTGGGTGAACTTCGGCCACAACCGCAGCCTGAACATCGCGCGGGCCCGCGGCAGGGCCGACTACCTCCTGCTCCTCGACGCCGACCACGTCCTGCGGCAGGACGGCCCGCTGCCGGAGCTCACCGCGGACGCGTACATGATCCGCCACGAGGGATCCCTGGAGTACCGCATCAAACGCCTGGTTAGGGGCGATCTGCCCTGGCGGTACGAGGGAGTCACCCACGAGTACCTGACGGCCGACCGGGACCATGCGCAGCGGAACCTGGACGTGCTGGCCATCGAGGACCACGCCGACGGCGGGTCACGCCACGACAAGTTCGAGCGGGACGCCCGCCTCCTGGGCGCCGAGCTCGACCGGGACCCGACCAATCCCCGTACGGTCTTCTACCTCGCCCAGACGCTGCGGGACATGGGCCGCCACGACGAGGCCGTCACCCTCTACGAGCGGCGCGCGGCCATGGGCGGCTGGGGCGAGGAGGTCTACCACTCCCTCTTCCAGTCCGGTGTCCTCCAGGCCGCCGATTCCGGCGCGTGGCCGTCCGCGATGGACGCCCTCTCGCGGGCCTGGGAGTCGCGGCCGGAGCGGCTCGAAGCCTGCTACGAGCTGGTGGCGCGGCTGCGGAAGATGCGCCGGTACCGGGCCGCCCACGCCATCGTGTCCGCCGTCCTGGACGGGAAGCAGCCGGACGACCTGCTGTTCATGCAGCCGTGGGTGTACCGGTACGGGCTGCTCTTCGAGTACTCGATCACCGCGTACTGGACGGGCGACCACGCCGCCTCGCTCGCCGCCTGCGACCGGCTGCTCGCGCTGCCGGAGCTGCCCGCGGCGTACCGCGAACAGACCCGCGCCAACCGTGCGTTCGCCGTGGGGAAGCTGGCGGAGGCCGGCGTCCACGTGCCCGACACCGTCACCCCGGACCCCGCGCCCGACCCCGCCCCCGCGCTCGTCTGACGGTCAGAAGAGGTACGGGGGCAGGGCAGGGGCGTCAGCGGACCCGTGCGCGGGTCTCCATCGCCGCGCGGGCCGAGCGCTCGTCCTCGTACACCTCGCACATGTGGCGGCCGTCCGGGGTCGCCGTGTGCTCGATCTCCCAGAGGCTGACCTCGCTGCCGTCGAGCAGCAGGAACTGGTGCTCGTAGAGGGTGAAACCGGCGTCCCGGCCTCCCTTCACCGTGCACTGGCGCCCGAAGGCCTGCGTGATGTGGTGGGCGAAGGCCAGGCGGAGCCGCCGGGCCGTGCGCTCGCCCGGTCGGTCCACGTTCTCCGCGCGCCGCAGGACGCGGCGGGCGTGGTCGGCGGAGTTGTCCGGCACGTACATCCGGGGCTGGGCCGGTATCGGGCGGGCGAGCAGGGCGCTCAGGAGCGCCATGTCATCGTCGTCGTCACTGTCGAGGGCGGTGCCGTCGGCGCGCTCCGCGGTCCAGCCCGGCAGGGGCCCTGCCGGCAGGCGGGAGGCCGCGAGCCGGGCCTCCGACTCCTCGGCGTACAGCTCGTGCTGATCGGTGCCGTCCCGGCCGGTGTTGTGCGTGAGCTCCCACAGGCTGAGCGCACTGCCGTCGGCGAGCAGATACGTGTGGCGGTAGGTGGTGCGGTGCAGCGACGCGCTGTGGTGCGAGGAGTGCAGCGCGCTGGAGTGGGCGAGCGCCGTGCCGAGGCGCTCGACGGTGGAGTCGGGCAGGTCGAAGGAGTTGAGCGCCCTGCCGAGGAGCCGCTCAAGGTGCGTCTCGGTCGTCTCGTACGGATCGTGAGGATCCCGCGGATCGTTCAAGAGGGTCTCCAGGCCGTCGCCGCATGTCACTTGGTGCTTGCTAAACGTAGTCCCTGGGTCTGACATCTTGTCCTGGGTTCCGGAAAACGAAGGGCGCGCACCGGAAGTTCCCTCCGGGTTCTTCGTCAACTCCCTTGTGGTTACCGGGAGTACGGGGGTGGGTCGGCGGGTCGGTCCGTCTCCCCGGCGTACAGCTCGCCGTACGAGGGGAAGTCGCCGCCCGGGCCGCGCAGCCCGCCGGGGGCCGCGAGCAGCGCCCGGACGATCGCCCGCGTCACCAGGTCCGCGCCGGCCGCCAGGATCTCGTTCAGGGCGAGCGGACCGGGCTCCTCCGGCAGCTCCCGCCGCCCGGTGGCGAGCGCGAAGACCGTGTCCCCGTCGTTCATCAGGTGCACCGGACGCACGGCGCGCGCGATGCCGTCGTGCGCCGTGCCCGCGACCTTCTGCGCCTGCGCGCGGGTGAGCACCGCGTCCGTGGCGACGACGGCGAGCGTTGTGTTCAGCGGGGGAGGGGCGCTCGCCGCCCGGGCCTCCGCGAGCCGCCGCAGCGCCGCCTCGTGCACCGCCTCCGCCGGGAAGGCGGGCCTGCCGCCCCCGAACCAACTCCCGTACGGGACGCCCGTCGCCGGGTCGACGGCCGAACCGACCGCGTTCACGACGACCAGGGCGCCGACCGTGATCCCCGAGGCCAGGACCGTGCTCGCCGTCCCCACCCCGCCCCGCAGCCCGCCGACGACGGCCCCGGTGCCCGCGCCGACCGCGCCCGTCTCCACGCGCGCGTGGTCCCCGCTCGCGTCGGCCGCCTCCGCCGCCGCCCGTCCCGTCGCCGCGTCCGGCCTGGCGGAGAAGTCGCCACCGCGCCCCAGGTCGAAGACGCACGCGGCGGGCACGACCGGCACCACATGGGACGGGTCGGGACCCACCCGCACGCCCCGGTGCCGCTCCTCCAGCCAGGCCATGACGCCGGAGGCCGCGTCCAGGCCGTACGCGCTGCCGCCGGTCAGGACGACCGCGTCGATCCGCTGGACCACGTTCCGGGGGTCGAGGGCGTCCGTCTCCCGCGTGCCGGGGCCGCCGCCCCGTACGTCCACGGCGGCGACGGCCCCGCCCTCCGGGGCCAGGACGACCGTGGTCCCGCTCAGCGCCCCGGCCCCGGCCACGCGCGCGTGCCCCACGCGCACCCCGCTCACGTCGGTGATCGAGTCAAAGCCGCC
This sequence comes from Streptomyces sp. NPDC042346, assembly GCF_055581845.1. NCBI lineage: Bacteria > Bacillati > Actinomycetota > Actinomycetes > Kitasatosporales > Streptomycetaceae > Streptomyces > Streptomyces sp. NPDC042346. Next base: position 182,836 of record NZ_JBVJEH010000010.1, read on the forward strand.
GTCAAAGCCGCCGTCCAGGCCGCCGTCCGCGCCGCCGTCCTCGCCGTCCATCTGCTCGGGCTGTGTCATGTCCCCTGCCTACCACGCGGCTTGGCTCAGCGCTTGGGGCCGAGGTAGGTGCCGCCCGAGGCGTCGATCACGGTCCCGGTGATCCAGCGGCCGTCCTCGGAGGCGAGGAAGGCGACCGGGTCGGCGATGTCCTCCGGCTGCCCGACCCACGGCAGCGCCTGGCCGCCGATCAGCATTCCCTCCAGCGCGGGCATCGCCGCCATGGCGGCGGTGAGCGCGTCGGTCTGCGTCGGTCCCGGCGTGACCGTGTTGACGGTGATCCGACGCTCCCCGACGACGTTGGCGAGGGTACGGGTGAAGGTCTCCATCGCGCCCTTCGACATCGCGTACGCCAGCTCGTCGGAGAGCGCGATCCGCGTGACGGCCGACCCGATGTTGACGATCCGGCCGCCGTCCCGGAGCACCGGCAGGAGCCCCTGCACGAGGAAGTACGGCGCCCGGACGTTGACCGCGAAGAGCCGGTCGAACAGCTCCGGGGTCTCGTCCCAGAGGTGCCCGCCCGAGGAGGTCGTGGCGGCGTTGTTGACGAGGACGTCGAGCGCGGCCTCCCCGGTGTGGGCGGCGAGCCCGGCCCGCACGCCCTCGACGAGCGCGAGCACCCCGTCGTGCGTGGCCAGGTCGGCGCCCACGGAGAAGGCCCGGCCGCCGTCCCGCACGATCAGGTCCACGGTCTCCTGCGCGGCGGCGGCGTCCTGTCCGTAGTGGACGGCGACGACCATCCCGTCGGCGGCGAGCCGCCGGGCGACGGCCCGCCCGATACCGCGCGACGAACCGGTGACGAGGGCGGTACGGGTGGTGGCGGTCCGGTCGTGGGTCTGCTGCTGCATGACGGTCTCCTCGGGCGAGCTTCCGGTGCGCCCGGGGCGTTTCCCCGAGGCACAGAAGAAGACTCGCGCCGACCGCTGACGAGCCGCTGACCGACCACTGACAGCCCCTGACGGCACCTGACAGGGCAGCCCCTGACGGTCTCTGACGGCCCTAGAGGAGCGCGCCGACCTCCTCGCCGAGGGAGTCGTACAGCGACTCCAGGATCACGTCCTTGTCGACGACGGGGAGGCCCAGCCGCGGGGCGCGAGGGCGCGGGTCAGGGTGCGGTTGCCGCCGGCCGGGAGGCCGGCGACGACCACGAAGGCGCGACGGGTCATCGCGGCACCAGCCCGGCCCGGCGGGCCGTGTCCGCCGCGCGGGCGCGGTCGGCGGCCGCGGCGGTCGGGTCGCCGGCCGCCTCGTGGACGGCGGCGCGGCGGTGGAGCAGGTCCACGACGTCCTCGGCGACGCCCAGGGAGGCGAAGAGCGCCAGGGCCTCCGCGAGCAAGGGCAGCGGATCGGGGGAGAGGGCCGCCAGGCCCTCCAGGGCCGTCGCCGTGCCCCACCGGTCGCCGAGCGCCCGGAATCCGGCCAGGGCCTCCGTCAGGAGCGCCTCGGCGGTGGGCCGTACGTCCTCCCCGTGGCCGGTCGCGGTCATCAGGACGGCCCGGCCCACGAGGGCCAGCGACCGGGACCAGGGGTCGTCGCCCAGGCGCAGGCCCTCGACCGGGCCCACGGTCGTCGACCACAGGAACGCCGTGTACGGCTGCCGGAGCGGAGCCGTACGCGAGCCGAGGAACTCCCGGGCGCGCTCGACGGGTCCGCCCTCGCGCAGCCCCGCCGCGAGCACGCACAGCGCGTACTCCTCGCCGAGCTCCGCCGTCGGCTCCACCCGGTCCAGGAGCTCCGCGACCGGCGCGGCGACCCGGCCCCGGAGCCCGCGCAGCCACCAGTACGGGGTGAGCGCGGCCACCAGCCGCAGCCCGTCCTCCGGCGCGCCCCGGCGCAGCGCCGCCCGCAGGTTGGCGTCCTCGGCGTCCAGCCGGGCCAGCCACTCCAGCTGCGCGGAGCCCCGCAGTTCGGGGTCGGCGGCCTCCGCGAGCTCGCGGTAGTACGCGTGGTGGGCGGCGGTCGCCGGGTCCTCGTCCGGCAACTGTCCGGCGGCGTAGGCGCGGATCGTCTCCAGCATCCGGTAGCGGCCGTCCCGCGCCTCCAGCAGCGACTTCTCCACGAGGGAGGCCAGCGGGCCGGCCCCCGCGCCGCACACCCGGGCCACGGCCTCCGCCGTGGCGCCGCCCCGGAACACCGAGAAGCGCGCGGCCAGTTCCCGTTCGCCGGGTGCGAGGAGCGACCAGCTCCACTCCACCACCGCGCGCAGGGTGCGGTGCCGCTCCGGCGCCGTACGATCCCCGCGCGACAGCAGCTCGAACCGTTCGAGCCGCTCGCCGAGCCCGTCGGCGAGCTCGTCGACGGAGAGGGTCCGCAGCCGGGCCGCCGCGAGCTCGACGGCGAGCGGCAGCCCGTCGAGCGCGGCGCAGAGCTCCGGCACGCGCGCGTGGCCCGTGAATCCGGGTCGTACGGCTGCGGCCCGCCGGACGAACAGCTCCTCGGCCGCCTCGGGCGTCAGCGCCCCGAGCGGCAGCAGCGACTCCCCGGTGATCCCGAGCGCCTCCCGGCTCGTCGTCAGGACCCGCAGGTCCGGACAGACGGCGAGCAGCCGGCGTACGAGGACGGCCGTCTCGTCGACGACGTGCTCGCAGTTGTCGACGATCAGCAGCACCGGCCGCCCGGCCAGTGCCGTCTCCAGCCGCGGCGCGCCCCCGCCCCGCACACCGACGGCCACCGCGAACGCCTCGGCGACCTCGCCGGAACCGGGCCGCCCCGCCACCGCCCCGAGGTCCACGAAGCGCACCTCGCCCGGCAGGCCCGCGCCCACCTCCAGGGCCAGCCGGGTCTTGCCCGCGCCGCCCGGTCCCACCAGGGTCACCAGACGGGCGGCCGTCACCAGCGAGGCCAGGCGGTCCCGTTCCCGCTCCCGTCCCACGAAGTCCGTCAGCGGCGCGGGAAGGGAGGCGGGAAGCGTCCCCGTCGACGGACCCGTCGGCGCCCCCGCCCCGCCGCCCCGCAACAGCTCCAGGTGGACGGCGGACAGTTCCGGTGACGGGTCGGCCCCCAGCTCCTCGGCGAGCGCCGCCCGCACCTCCTCGTACACGGCGAGCGCCTCGGCCTGCCGTCCCGCCGCGCGCAGCGCCCGCATGTGCAGGCCGCGCAGCCGCTCCCGCAGCGGGTGCTCTCGGGACGACGACTCCAACTCCCGTATCAGCGGGGACGGGAGGTCTCCGCCCACGGCCAGTTCCGCCGCCGCCCACTCCTCCACCGCGTCGAGCCGCAGCCCTTCGAGCCGGGCCGCCTGACCCGCCGCGAAGGGCGCGTCCCGTACGTCGGAGAGCGCCGGCCCGCGCCACAGACCGAGCGCCTCCCGCAGCAGGTCCGCCGCGCGTACGGGGTCGCCCGCCGCCCTGGCCCGGGCGCCCTCCCCGGCGAGCGCCTCGAACCGCAGCGCGTCCACGTCCGCCGCCGGGTCCGCGACCGCCAGCCGGTACCCGGCGGGCGAGAACTCCAACGCCACCCCCGGCGGCAGGACCCTGCGCAGCCGGGAGACCTGCGCCTGGAGCGCGCCCTGCGCGCCGGCCGGCGGCTCGTCCCCGTACAGCCCGTCGACGAGCCGCTCGACGGGGACGGTCCGGCCCGCGTCGAGGAGGAGCCGGGCCAGCAGGGCGCGGACCTTGGGGCCGCCGACGGCCGCCGTCGGGGCGCTGGTGTTGTCGGTGGCTCCGGTGGCTCCGGTGGCGTCGGACAGCGCGAGCGGTCCGAGAAGGCGGAAGATCATGGGCGGGATTGTCGCGCAGGGACGGCCGGCGCCTCCAGGGTGTCTCCAGGGCCCTCAGGCGGTCGTGGACCGGGTCGCCGGGTTCCGGGAGGTCAGCGTCACCCCGGTCGCGACCGTGGCCGCCGCGACGAGGCCCGCGGCGAGGACCGCCCACCGGCCCGCGAACGTACACATCAGGATCGCGAACGACGCCACCGGCAGCACCAGTTGCTGCGCGATCCCGACCTTGAAGTAGCGCGCGTGCAGCAGCCAGACGGAGAGCAGGAACACGGCCGAGGGGATCGTCACGGCGGCGGACGCGGCGAGCGTCGAGAGGTGGGCCTCGCCCACGGCCTGCTCGACGGCGATCTCCAGGCCCGCGCCGACGGCGGCGGCCGAGGCGAAGATGACGTAGTGGCCGTAGCCCCACAGGAAGCCCTGGCGGCTGGAGGTCAGCCGGTCGTGGGCGGGCACGACGAAGTAGATCCACCAGGCGGAGAAGACGAGGAGCAGGCCGCCGACGGCGATCGGCAGGAGCTCGCCGAGGGCGTCGTTCTCGACGACGCCGGACTTCACGGCGACCGTCGCGGCGGCGACGGTCTCGCCGAGCACGATGATGGTGAACAGGCCGTACCGCTCGGCGATGTGGTGCGGGTGCCAGGTGCTGGGGGCGTCCTTCTCCGCGTACACGGGCACGGCCATCTCGGCCAGCGCCATGACGAGGAAGACCCAGCCGCGCGCGGGCTCGGGCGCGAGGACGAGTGCGAGCCAGCCGATCTGGACGGCGACGACCCCGCCCGCGTACCGCCGGCACATCGTCCGCTCGGCCGGGTCGGTGGCGTGGTGGGCGGCGCGCAGCCACTGGGAGGCGAGCGCGAGCCGCATGACGACGTAGCCGATGAAGACGACGAGGAAGTCGTGGTCCTGGAAGGCGCGCGAGACGCCGGCGGCGAGGACGAGGACGCCGGCGATCTGGACGAGCGTGACGACGCGGTAGAGGACGTCGTCGTTGTCGTAGGCCGAGGCGAACCAGGTGAAGTTCATCCACGCCCACCAGATGGCGAAGAAGACCATCGCGTAGTTGAGGATCCCCTCGCCGGTGTGGTGCTCGGCGACCGCGTGCACGAGCTCGGCACCGGCCTGCGCGACGGCGACGACGAAGCACAGGTCGAAGAAGAGTTCCAGGGGCGTGGCGGCCCGGTGCGACTCCTCGCGGGAGCGGGCGGTGAGGGGGAGGAACGGTTGTGTCATGCGTCCCAGGACAGCAGAGCGGTCGGCGCGACGCGCCGTATGCCACGCGGTACGCACCCGGGGACGGCTCCCTCCGCTGCCCGCGCGTACCGCGCCACCACGAGCCCGGCCAGGCGCGGATGGCCGGCGAGCGGCTCCCCGACCGCCCAGGTGTCCGGGACGGACGCGAGGGTGGAACCTCTACGTCTGCGGCAACGGCGGCACCAGCCCCCGCCACGCCGACCTGCTCGCCTCCGACCTGTCGGCCGCCGAGCTGTTCGCGCTGATCGACCGCTTCCTCATGTACTACGTACGGACCGGGGAGCGCCTGGAGCGCACCTCGGCGTGGCTGGAGCGGCTCGGTGGGACCGATCACCTCAAGGAGGTCCTCATCGAGGACTCCCTCGGGATCGGCGCGGAGCTCGAAGCGCAGATGGAGCGGCACGTCGCCGCGTACCGCGACGAGTGGCAGGCCGTCCTCGACGACCCCGCGGCCCTGGCCCGCTTCGCGCCGCACGTCGCCGGGGTGGAGTTCCTGGAGCCGGGGCGCGGGCGCGCCGCCGTCCTCGCGGACGGCACGGAGGCGGCGCTCTTCCGGGACGGGGACGGCGCGGTGTACGCGGTGGGGAACCGGGACCCGCTCTCGGGTGCCGACGTCATCGCGGACGGGATCATGGGCAGCCGCGGCGGGGTGCCGGTGGTGGCCTCCCCGATGCACAAGCAGGAGTTCGACCTGCGGACCGGGGCGTGCCTGGACGACCCGGAGGTGTCCCTGCCGGTGTTGCCGGTCCCTCCGGCCTCCCGCTGACGGGACCTACGCCCGCCCGTCCGGCGACCATCGGCTCTCACTTCCCCTTCATGCCGGGGCGCAGCCTGGAAGAGCAAGGAAAGTCCGCGAAGGGCCGACAGGCGAAAGCAGACAGCCGAAAGCCGAAAAGGCAGGGAAGCGCCATGAGTTCCGTAGTCCAGTCCCAGGACCAGGGCAGCAGAAGGACGGGCGGGCCCGCTCCGTCGTACGACACGGAGCAGTACCGCCCCGGGAAGCCGATCACCGACTGGGAGCCCGAGAACGAGCTCTTCTGGAAGTCCATCGGCAAGAAGGTCGCCACCCGCAACCTCTGGATCGCGGTCCCCGCCCTGCTCGTGGCCTTCGTCGTCTGGCAGGTCTGGTCGGTCACCGCGACCAACCTGAAGGACGTCGGCTTCGGCTTCTCCACCTCCCAGCTGTTCTGGCTGACGGCGATCCCCGGTCTGACCGGCGGCACGGCCCGGATCTTCTACACCTTCCTCGGCCCGATGGTCGGCCAGCGCCGTTTCACCGCGCTGTCGACGGTCGTCCTGATCGTGCCGCTGATCTGGCTCGGCATCGCCATCCAGGACCCGACGACCCCGTACGGCGTGATGGTCGCCATCGCCGCGCTCTGCGGCATCGGCGGCGCGAACTTCGCCTCCTCCCTCGCCAACATCGGCTTCTTCTTCCCCAAGGCGAAGAAGGGCAGCGCGACCGGCATCAACGGCGGTCTCGGCAACCTCGGCGTCTCCGTCGTCCAGCTCCTCACCCCGATCGTCATCACCTGGTCGACCATCGCGATCGGCTCCGCCCAGCACAAGGCCGACGGCACCCCCGTCTACCTGCAGAACGCCGCGTTCCTCTGGGTCCCGATCCTGCTGATCCTCGCCGCCGTCGCCTGGTTCGGGCAGAACGACCTCAAGGTGGCCTCCACCCCCTTCAGCCAGCAGAAGATCATCTTCAAGCGCAAGCACAACTGGCTGATGACCTGGCTGTACGTCGGCACCTTCGGCTCCTTCATCGGCTTCGCCGCCGCCCTGCCGATGCTGATCAAGACCACGTTCCCGGACTACTCCGTCGCCACCTACGCCTGGATGGGCCCGGCCGTCGGCGCGCTCGCCCGCTGGGGCGGCGGCTGGATCGCCGACAAGTGGGGCGGCGCGCGGGTCACGATCCTGTCGTTCGTGGGCATGGCCGTCTCCCTCGTCGGCGTGATCGACTTCCTGCCCTCGGGCAGTGACGGCGGCTCCTTCTACGGCTTCTTCTTCTGCTTCCTCGCCGCGTTCTTCTTCTCCGGCATAGGCAACGGCTCCACCTTCCGCCAGATCCCGGTCATCTTCCGCGGCACCCACCTCAAGGGCCTTGAGGAAGGAACTCCGGAATACGCAAGGGCGCTGAAGCAGGCGGAAATGGAGTCCGGCGCCGTCACCGGTTTCACCTCGGCCATCGCCGCCTACGGCTTCTTCTTCATCCCGGCCCTCTTCGGCTCGGTGGCCGTGACCAGCGCGATGTGGGGATTCGTCGCCTTCTACCTCAGCTGCATGGTCGTGACCTGGTGGTTCTACGCCCGCAAGAGCGCGGAGGCGCCCAGCTGAGTGTGTGTTTCCCTCCAGGAGAAGGCCCCGCCACGGCGGGGCCTTCCGGCGTACCCGGAACAGGACCAAAGCCCGTCGACCGGTGACCAATGCCGACCGGAATGATCGATCAAAAGGAGTGAAATGGAGGTAAGCAACGACGCGATCGAATGAATCGAAGAAGGCGGTGCGGGCAGTGACTGCAACTCCTGCTGAGGCAACGACGACCGAGCGGGCCTGGAAGGGCTTCAAGGGCGGACTGTGGCGCGACGGCGTCGACGTCCGCGACTTCATCCAGCAGAACTACACCCCGTACGAGGGCGACGACTCCTTCCTGGCCGGCCCCACCGAGCGGACCACCGCCGTGTGGAAGGCCATCACGGACAAGTTCCCGGAGGAGCGGGCCAAGGGCGTCCACGACGTCTCGTACGACATCCCCTCCACCATCACCGCCCACGCGCCCGGTTACATCGACCGCGACAAGGACCTGATCGTCGGCCTCCAGACCGACGCCCCGCTGAAGCGCGCGATCATGCCGTACGGCGGCTGGCGCATGGTCGCCGGCGCGCTGGAGACCTACGGCTACCCGGTCTCCGAGGAGCTTGAGAAGGTCTTCACCGAGTACCGCAAGACCCACAACGCCGGTGTCTTCGACGCGTACACCCCCGAGATCCGCGCCGCCCGCAAGGCCGGCATCGTCACCGGTCTCCCCGACGCCTACGGCCGCGGCCGCATCATCGGCGACTACCGCCGCGTCGCGCTCTACGGCGTCGACCGGCTGATCGCGGTGAAGAAGGAGGAGAAGGAGGAGCTCAACGCCCTTCCCGCCGGGAACCGCTCCCTGGAGGAGACGATCCGCCTCCGCGAGGAGCTCTCCGAGCAGATCCGCGCCCTCGGCGAACTCAAGGCGATGGCCGCTTCCTACGGCCACGACGTCTCCGCCCCCGCCACCACGGGCCGCGAGGCGATCCAGTGGCTGTACTTCGCCTACCTCGCCGCCGTGAAGGAGCAGAACGGCGCCGCGATGTCCCTCGGCCGGACGTCCACCTTCCTCGACGTCTACCTCCAGCGCGACATCGAGGCCGGTCTCCTCACCGAGGAGCAGGCCCAGGAGCTCGTCGACGACTTCATCATCAAGCTCCGCATCGTCCGCTTCCTGCGGACCCCCGAGTACGACGAGCTGTTCTCGGGCGACCCCACCTGGGTCACCGAGTCCATCGCCGGCATGGGCGAGGACGGCCGCCCGCTGGTCACCAGGACCTCCTTCCGCTACCTCCAGACGCTCTACAACCTCGGCCCGGCCCCCGAGCCGAACATGACCGTCTTCTGGTCGCCGCGGCTCCCGCAGGGCTTCAAGGAGTTCTGCGCACGGGTCTCCATCGACACCTCCTCCGTGCAGTACGAGTCGGACGAGCTGATGCGCCCGCGCTTCGGCGACGACACGGCCATCGCCTGCTGCGTCTCCGCGATGCCCGTCGGCAAGCAGATGCAGTTCTTCGGCGCCCGCGTGAACCTCGCGAAGACCCTCCTCTACGCGATCAACGGCGGCCGCGACGAGAAGTCCGGCGCCCAGGTCGGCCCGGAGAGCGGCCCCATCACCTCCGAGGTCCTCGACTACGACGAGGTCATGGCCAAGTTCGACGAGCAGATGGAGTGGCTCGCGAGCGTCTACGTCCACGCCCTGAACGTCATCCACTACATGCACGACCGGTACGCCTACGAGCGCATCGAGATGGCGCTCCACGACCGCGACGTGCGCCGCACCATGGCCTGCGGCATCGCCGGCCTCTCCGTCGCCGCCGACTCCCTCGCCGCCGTCAAGTACGCCAAGGTCACCCCGGTCCGGGACGAGACCGGCCTCGCGACCGACTACGTGATCGACGGCGAGTACCCGGCGTACGGCAACAACGACGAGCGCGTCGACGAGATCGCGGTCCGGCTGGTCGAGGAGTTCATGCGGAAGGTGCGCAAGCACCCGACGTACCGCGACGCCGAGCACACCCAGTCCGTCCTGACCATCACCTCCAACGTCGTCTACGGCAAGAAGACCGGCAACACCCCCGACGGGCGCCGCGCCGGCGAACCCTTCTCGCCGGGCGCCAACCCGATGAACGGCCGCGACACCCACGGCTACGTCGCCTCGGCCCTCTCGGTCGCCAAGCTCCCGTACGAGGACGCCGAGGACGGCATCTCGCTCACCAACACCGTCACCCCCGACGGCCTGGGCCGCACCCCCGAGGAGCGGATCAAGAACCTCGCGGGCGTCCTCGACGGCTACATGGCGAGCGACGGCTTCCACATGAACGTCAACGTCCTCAACCGCGACGTCCTCATGGATGCCATGGAGCACCCGGAGAACTACCCGCAGCTGACCATCCGGGTCTCCGGATACGCGGTCAACTTCGTCCGGCTCACCCGCGAACAGCAGCTCGACGTCCTGAACCGCACCTTCCACGGCTCCCTGTAGCCCCCTCGACGCACCCGGGGCCGGCGGCCCTCACCCCCGGCCCCGGGTCGCGCCCGACACCCTCCTGAGGAGGCCCTGCCATGACCAGCCTCACCGTCGGACCCGCCACCCCGGCCGCCGCGGCGACCCACCGGCCCTCCGAGGGCTCGGTCCACTCCTGGGACCTGTCCACCGGGGTCGACGGACCCGGCACCCGCTTCGTCACCTTCCTCTCCGGCTGCCCCCTCACCTGTCTCTACTGCCACAACCCCGACACCTGGAGGATGCGCAACGGCAAGCGCACCTCCGCCGACGACGTCATCGCCGAGGCGGGCAAGTACGTCCGCTTCATCGCCGCCTCCGGCGGCGGGGCCACCCTCTCCGGCGGGGAGCCCCTCCTCCAGCCCGTCTTCACCGGCGAGCTCCTGCACCGGATGAAGCACGAGCTCGGCCTCCACACGGCCCTCGACACCTCGGGCTTCCTCGGCGTCCGCGCCACCGACGCCCTGCTGCGCGACACCGACCTGGTCCTTCTCGACATCAAGTCCTGGGACCCGGACACGTACAAGAAGGTCACCGGGCGGCCGCTGCGGCCGACCCTGGACTTCGCCCGGCGCCTCGCCGACCTCGGCCAGGAGGTCCACGTCCGCTTCGTGCTCGTCCCGGGGCTCACCGACGACCCCGCCAACGTCGAGGGAGTCGCCGCCTTCGCCGCCGGCCTCGGCAACGTCTCCCGCGTGGACGTCCTCCCCTTCCACAAGCTCGGCGAAGCGAAGTGGCAAGCACTCGCCAAGCCGTTCACCCTGCACGACACCCCGTCCCCGACGCCCGAGCAGGTCGCCGAGGCCCGCGAGATCTTCCGCTCCCACGGCCTGCACGCCGTCTGAGCGACGCACTCACCCCGCCACCTCGCAAAACAGGACGAAACGGTACGCACGCCCTTACCGTGGCCGCGTGACCGAGCCACCCCAGACAGCCGATCCGAGCCCAGCCCCCGGCGACCCGGCAGCAGGAGCCCCCGCCCCCGGCGCCCTCACGTCCGGAGAACCCGAGGCCGGCGGACGCGCGCCGCAGACCCCCGCCGACGTGCGCCGCCGCGCCGCCGTCGCGGGCACCCTCGTCTCCGTGCTCCTGATCCTCGCGATCGTCTTCGGCAGCCGACTGCTCCGCGACTTCGACTCGGCCCTCCTGCCGTACGCCGTCGCCACCGTCTTCCTCGCCTTCGGCGTCGCCTACCGGTACACCGTCTGGGTCTCCGCCCCCGGCGCCCGACGCCTCTTCCGGAAGGGCTGGGGCTCCTTCTTCTCCGCCGCGAACTTCCGCAAGGCCCCCACCGCCCTGCCCCGGATGATCGCCACCTACCTCGGCTTCCAGAAGTTCCTCGGCGCCCGCTCCCACGCCCGCTGGGCCGCCCACCAGCTCGTCTTCTGGGGCTGTCTGCTGGCCGCCGCGATCACCTTCCCCCTCACCTGGGGCTGGTTCACCTTCACCTCGTCCACCGGCTCGGGACCCGGCTACGAGATGCGGATCTGGGGCTTCAAGGTCATCGGCTTCGACGCCCTCAGCGTCCTCGGCTGGCTCATGTTCCACGGCCTCGACATCGCCGCCGTCCTCGTCATCGCCGGCGCCTCCTACTTCCTCCGGCGCCGCATGAAGGACCGCGCGGCCATCACCGGCCAGCGGTTCGCCTACGACCTGGTGCCGCTCCTCGCCCTCATCGTCATCTCCGTGACGGGGCTCCTGCTCACCTTCTCGTCGATCTTCCTGCACGGCGGCGGCTACGAGTTCCTCGCCATCCTCCACATGGTGTCCGTGGTCTTCACCCTCATCTACATCCCCTTCGGGAAGTTCTTCCACATCGTCCAGCGGCCCGCGGCCGTCGGCATGCAGCTCTTCAAGTACACCTCCCGCGACAAGGGCGGAGCCGCCGACACCGTTCTCGCCTGCCGCCGCTGCCAGGAGCCCATCGACACCGCCCCCTACGTCGAGAACCTCCAGGGCACCATGCGCGACCTCGACCTCGGCTTCGACGAGTGGACCGAGTACTGCCCCCGCTGCAAGCGCGTCCTGCGCGGCACCGCCTACCTCGACCACGTCAAGAAGGGCTTCAAGTGACCGCGACCGACCCCGCGACCATCTCCGGGCAGGCGCTGCCGCTCGACCCCTCCCTCGCCCCGCCCGGCACCCGCGCCTTCCGCGACGCCGGGGGCATCCCCGCCGACCGCTGGCGCGCCGACCAGAACGGCGAGACGCTCGTCCCCACCCACTGCTGCTTCTGCGGCGTCCAGTGCGGCATGTACCTCCGTGTCGACCGCGGCGGCAAGGTCTTCGGCGTCGAGCCCCGCAACCACGACATCAACCGCATGCGGCTCTGCCCCAAGGGCATCAACGCCTACCAGCAGGTCAACCACCCCGACCGGCTCACCGCACCCCTCATGCGGAGCAACCGCGACGAGGAGTTCCGCGAGGTCAGCTGGGAAGAGGCCCTCGACCACACCGTCGCCGAGATCCGCCGCATCCAGGGCGAGTACGGCAACGACGCCTTCGGGCTCCTCGGCGGCGCCAGCCTCTTCTCCGAGAAGACCTACCTCGTCGGCAAGTTCGCCCGCGTCGCCCTCAAGTCCCGGCACGTCGACTACAACGGCCGCCTCTGCATGGTCTCCGCCGCCGGAGCCAACAAACTCGCCTTCGGCATCGACCGCGCCGGCAACCCCTTCTCCGACATCCTCCTCACCGACTGCCTCCTCATCGCCGGCTCCAACGTCGGCGAGTGCTTCCCCGTCATGACCCAGTACCTGTGGGGAGCCCGCGACCGGGGCGCCAGCCTCATCGTCGTCGACCCCCGCGAGACCGCGATCGCCCGCACCGCCGACGTCCACGTCGCCCTCAAGCCCGGCACGGACTCCGCCTTCTTCAACGCCGTCCTCCACGTCGTCGTCGCCGAAGGTCTCACCGACGAGGCCTACCTCGCCGCCCACACCACCGGCTGGGAAGAGGTCAGGAGGACCGTCGCCGACTATCCGCCCTCCCGCTCCGCCACGATCTGCGGCGTACCCGAGGAGCAGATCGTCCAGGTCGCCCGCATGTTCGCCGGCGCGGGCAAGGGCATGGCCTGGCACGCCCGCGGCGTCGAGCACCACTCCCAGGGCGTCGAGAACTGCCTGTCGATCATCAACCTCTGCGTCGCCACCGGGAACATCGGCAAGCCCGGCGCCGGCTACGGCACCATCACCGGCCAGGGCAACGGTCAGGGCGGCCGCGAACACGGCCAGAAGTCCGACCTCCTGCCCGGCGGCCGCTCCATCACCAACCCCGAGCACCGCCGGCAGATCTGCGAGATCTGGGGCGTCGACGAGACCGAACTCCCGCTCGCCGGCACCTCCATGATGGAGATGGTCTGGCAGATGCAGCGCCGGGAGATCCGCGGACTCGTCGGCATCTGCAACAACCCCTTCGTCTCCCTCCCGAACTACGCCACCGTCAAGGACGGCTACGACACCCTCGAATTCCACGCCCAGTTCGACTTCTTCCTCTCCGAGACCGCCGCCAACGCCCACGTCGTCTTCCCCGTCACCGTCTGGGCCGAGGACGAAGGCGTCATGGCCAACGCCGAGGCCAGGGTCGTCAAGCACAACAAGGCCCAGGAACCCCCCGCCGGCGTCCGCACCGACACCTGGGTCATGTGCGAATTGGCCAAACGGCTCGGCGCGGGCGACAAGTTCGACTTCCCCGACTCCCGCTCCGTCTTCGAGGAGCTCCGCATCGCCTCCGCCGGCACGGTCAACGACTACTACGGCATCACCTACGAGCGTCTGGAGGAGACCGGCGGCATCGCCTGGCCCTGCCCGACCACCGAGCACCCCGGCACCCCGCGGCTCTTCGAGGACGGCACCACCTACCACCCCGACGGCAGGATCCACCTTCAGGTCGTCGAGTGGCACCCGCCCATGGACCCGTACAGCGAGGAGTACCCCCTCTCGCTGACCACCGGCCGGACCGTCGCCCACTTCCTCTCCGGCAACCAGACCCGCCGGCTCGGCGCCCTCGTCGAACAGACCCCCCGCCCCTGGGTCGAGGTCCACCCCTCCCACGGCTTCCGCAACGGCGACCCCGTCCGCGTCGTCACCCGCCGCGGCAGCGAGGTCTTCCCCGCCCTGGTCACCGAGGCCATCCGCCCCGACACCGTCTTCATCCCCTACCACTGGCCCGTCCCCACCTCGGCCAACGCCCTCACCATCGACGCCCTCGACCCGCGCTCCAAGATCCCGGAGTACAAGGTCTGCGCCGCCCGCATCGAGGCAGCCGAACGCGTCGACGAGGTCCCCGCACCGCCCACCGCCCCCGGACAGCAGGCCTACCCGGAGACCCAGGTCTCCCGCACCGACCCGCTGCCCCCGACCTCCCCCCAGGGCCGCGGTACCGCGGAGAGGAGCTGACCCGCACATGATGGGCCGCACGATCTTCATCGACCCGGGCCGCTGCATCGGCTGCCAGGCCTGCGTCTCCGCCTGCCGCGAATGCGACTCCCACCGCGGCAAGTCGATGATCCACCTCGACTACCCCGACGAAGGCCACTCCGTCGCCTCCCTCCCCACCGTCTGCATGCACTGCGAGGACCCCGTCGCCCCGTGCGCCGAGGTCTGCCCCGCCGACGCGATCCTCGTGACCGCCGACGGCGTCGTGCAGCAGGCCGACACCACCCGCTGCATCGGCTGCGCCAACTGCGTCAACGCCTGCCCCTTCGGCGTCCCCAAGATCGACCTCCAGGCGAAGCTCCAGATGAAGTGCAACCTCTGCTACGACCGCACCGCCTACGGCCTCGCCCCCATGTGCGCCACCGTCTGCCCCACCGGCGCCCTCTTCTACGGAACCCTCGAAGAGCTCCAGGCCGAACGCCCCGGCGTCCAGGTCGCCGACTCCTTCACCTTCGGCACGACCACCGTCACCACCGGCGTCGCGATGGTCGTCCCCGCCGACAAGGTCCAGTGGCCGGTCCCCGGGGGGCTCCCCGTCGTCGAGATCAACGGAAGAGATGTCCGATGAGCGTCACCGACCCCCAGCCGCCGGCGCCGGACCCCCGCGCCGACGCGGCCCAGGAGGCGCTGCGCGACCGGATCGCCGCCGACTCCCTCACCACCCGCCGCGACTACCTGCGGATCGTCGCCACCGTCTCCGGCGGCCTGGCCGTCGGCGGCGTCGCCGTCGCCTCCGGCATCCTGCACCGCCACGGCGACAGCGAAGGGGCGCCCGAGGCCAAGAAGGTCGCCGACCGGATCGAGCCGGGGGAGTCGCTCGCCTTCCGCTACCCCGGCGACGAGGACAGGGCCATCGCCGTCCGGATGGACGACGGCACCCTCGCCGGATACTCCGCCGTCTGCACCCACCTCGCCTGCGCCGTGCTGTGGCGCAAGGAACGGGGCAGCGAGGGCGAGCTGTACTGCCCCTGCCACGAAGGCATCTTCGACGCCCGTACGGGCGAGGTCACCGCCGGCCCGCCGCCGAGGGGCCTGCCGAAGGTGATTCTGGTCGAGCAGGTCGACGGCAGCGTCTGGGCCGTCGGCACCGCCCGCTCGGGCGAGAGCGCCGTCGAGGGCTTCTGCCGCCAGAACGGCGACGACCGTCCGGGCTGCCCCGGCTTCGGCGCAGGCGGCCCGGCCGTCCCGGGCGTCCCCGGCCGGAAGCCGGCCGAGAGGAGTGAGCGGACATGAGCGAGACCCCGTTCCCGAGAGACCCGGGAGCACCGGAAGCCGCCCCGGCGGCGCCGGAGCCTCCGCGCCCGCCCGCCTACACCCCCGGCAGCGCCCAGCCGCGCCTGAACCGGCCGGTGCACGAGCGGTATCCGCAGATCCGGCCCACCAGCGGCTACGGCGACCCGCGGATCCGGCACACCGGTCCGGGCCCGGGAGCCGGCACGGAGCAGGAGCCGGAGCGCTCCTCGAAGCTGTCCGCCCGTCTCGCGCTGGCGCTCACGGTCGTCATCGGCCAGCTCTGGGGGCTGACGATCGTGGTGGACGAGTGGATGACGGGCGACACCGGCACCGCGTGGTGGGGTGCGGGTTTCCTCGTCCTGTCGTTCCTGGTCGTGCTCGGCATCTGGCTCATCGACCCGAAGGACCGCTGAGCCGAAGGACCGCTGAGCCGAAGCCCACTGATCAGAGGCGTACGAGGCGGGGTACGGGGCGGGGGGAGCGGCGTACCCTGAACGTATGAGTACCGCCCCCGCCCACGGACCGCGAGACGCGAAGCAGCCCGGCTCCCGACTCACCCCCGAGAACACACCGAAGCCGGTACTCGTCTTCGACGATCCGCTGGACCAGCAGTCCGCGGACGACACGGACCGCGGGTGGGGCGAGCGGCCTCCGGACGGCAGCGACAGCGCCGCCGACCTCGCGCGCTTCCTCGACGAGAAGCCGCCGCACCACCTCTGATCCCGGCGTGCTCCGCCGGTCAGGAGGTGGGGTGCGTCCCCGTGCCGCCGCCGGAGCCCGAACCGGATCCCGTGCCCGTGCCCGTCCCCGTGGACGGACCGCGCTGCGCGACGAGGTGGTCGCGGATCTCCTTGAGCACCTCCAGCTCGCTGATCTCCATGGTCTCCGCGACGCCTTCCTTCGCCTTGTCGTGCGCCGCACGCTTGGCGAGGATCTTGGCCATCGGCAGGACCATCAGGAAGTAGACGACGCCCGCGGTGATGATGAAGCTCAGGACCGCGCTGAGGACCAGGCCCCACTGGAGCTGGACGCCCTGCACCTCGCCGTTGACCACCACGCAGCTGCCCTTGATGCAGGACGAGTAGCTCTCCAGGTCCTTCGTGCCGAAGGCACCGACGACCGGGTTGATGAGGCCCTTGACGACCGAGTTCACGATGTTGGTGAACGCGGCGCCGATCACGACCGCGACCGCCAGGTCGATCACGTTGCCACGCATCAAGAAGGCCTTGAAGCCTCCGAGCAAGCTTTCCTTCTTCTCGGCCACCGAAGTGCCTTTCGTTCTCGTCAGGTGTGCTGTGTGCGGAGCCATTACGCCGTGAACGGCGCAGAGGCGTCCAATCCGTACACACGGACCGGTGACTTGACAGTGAGTCAGTGCGAATCAGCACAGTGTCACCGCCAGTGGGGACGTGACACCGGCACCTGCCAGCGCCGCCGCGGTCGACCGTGGCACGGACAGGACGACGAGTGCCCCTCCGTCCGAACGATCCTCGCCCGAGCGCGGAACTTCGGCCACTCGGGCGCCCGTCGCCACCACGCGGGCCTCACCGGCGCCGCCCATCGGGGAGTTGGGCGCGGCGATCACGTCGACCCGGTCGCCGGCGCGCAGCAGCCGTACGGTCTCGGCGTCGGCGATCCGCACCGGCGCGGACACCAGCCGTACGGCGAGGCCGGCGGCGGGCGGCCGCGCCCGAGGCGCCACGGCGGCCCCCGGCGGCGAAGCACCCGAGTGGGAGGCCGTCGCCGCCGCCAGCGCGGCGACCGTCAACGCGAGCAGCACGACCGGGGCGCGCCGCCCCCGGCGCAGGGCCCTGAGCGGTCCGCGCCGCCCGCGCCGACTCCGTACGGGCTCGAAGGCCGGCACGACGCACTGCGCCGGAACGGGGGAGAGGAAAGCGCTGGTGGTCGTCATCGTGGGTACCGCCTGTCCTGGTCGGGAGAAGGGCCACGCCCCACTCTCCCGGCCTCGCCGGATCCCCGCTCCGGCCTGGGGATCACCCGCCGCCTGTGGACAACTCCCTCACCCCTGCGGGTGGTTCGACCGCGCTACGGCAGGTCGATCCCCAGGTCCCAGCCGTCGTGCACCCGGGTGCACGGACAGTCCCGGTCGATCGTCGCCGGGAGCGCGCCCACCGCGTCGAACAGCACCTCCCGCAGCCGCTCCACGTTCTCGCCGAACACCCGCAGCACCTCGGTGTGCGAGACGCCCTCGCCGGTCTCGGCGCCCGCGTCCAGGTCCGTGACCAGCGCGAGCGAGGCGTAGCAGAGGCCCAGTTCGCGGGCGAGGACCGCCTCGGGGTGCCCGGTCATGCCGACGACCGACCAGCCGGCGGCGGCGTGCCACCGCGACTCGGCCCGGGTGGAGAAGCGGGGCCCCTCGACCACGACCATCGTGCCGCCGTCCATCGGCTCCCAGTCCCGCCCCCGGGCGGCCTTGACCGCGACCCGCCGCGCGTCGGGGCAGTACGGGTCGGCGAAGGTCACGTGGACGACGTTCGGTACGGCCCCGTCGGCCCGCCGCTCCCCGTCGAAGTACGTCTGCGCCCGGGTCTTCGTCCGGTCGACGAGCTGGTCCGGTACGACGAGGGTGCCCGGCCCGTACTCCTCGCGGAGCCCGCCGACGGCGCAGGGCCCGAGGACCTGCCGGACGCCCACGGAGCGCAGCGCCCACAGGTTGGCGCGGTAGTTGATCCGGTGCGGCGGGACGGTGTGGCCCCGGCCGTGCCGGGGGAGGAACGCGACCTGCCGGCCGGCGATCGAGCCGAGGAAGAGGGAGTCGCTGGGGCTGCCGTACGGGGTGTCCACGGACACCTCCGTGACGTCCTCCAGGAAGGAGTAGAAGCCCGAGCCGCCGATCACGCCGATGTCCGCGTACGCACCATGGGTCGTCATGGCGGTCACCCTATGCGCGGCGCCGGGAAACACCGGGGCCGGGAAACACCGAAGGCGGGAAACACCGAGGGCCCCGTCGCGTACACGCGACAGGGCCCTCGGTGAAGAGAACGGATCAGGCGGCCGAGGACGAGCTTCCGGCGCTCGACGACGAAGAAGACGACGACGCGGCAGAGGTCGAGGACGACGACGCGGCCGGCTTTGAATCCGACGTCGAGGACGTCGAGGACGAAGACGACGGGGTCGAGGACTTCGACGCGGCCGGCGAGCTGCTGGACGACGAGCCGCGGCTGTCGTTCCGGTAGAAGCCGGATCCCTTGAAGACGATGCCGACGGCCGAGAACACCTTCTTCAGGCGTCCCTGGCAGCTGGGGCACTCGGTCAGCGCGTCATCGGTGAACTTCTGGACCGCCTCAAGGCCCTCGCCACACTCGGTGCACTGGTACTGGTAGGTCGGCACGTGACTTCCTCCTGGCACTCACACTCATCGAGTGCTAACGACGATCCATCTTGACGTATTCCGTGGGTTCAGTCCACCGCCACCGGCACGCGGTGACCGATACCACGTGCCGCGACCCGGCTGGTCTCGCGCGGCTTCAGCCGCGACCGGAGGGCGAGGAGCGTGGTCAGGGCGAGCACGGTGCCCGCCATCGGCACCAGGAACCCGGCGCTCGATCCCTGGGAGTCGGCGAGGCGGCCGGCGATCGTGACGGCCGCGGCCTGGCCGAGCGCGACGGCGCCGGTGAGCCAGGTGAAGGCCTCGGTACGGGCCGACGCCGGGATCAGCGTCTCGACGATCGTGTAGCCGGTGATCAGGGCGGGGGCGATGCACAGACCCACGACCAGGCCCAGGGCGCCGAGGAGGAGCACCGAGTGCGCGGTCCAGAGCAGGGAGGCCGCGACCGTGAGGCCGGCGTAGCCGAGGATCAGGCGGCGGCGGGGGCCGGTCTTCCAGGCGACGGCGCCCATCGCGATGCCCGCGAGCATGTTGCCGGCGGCGAAGACCCCGTACAGGAGGCCGTTGGCGCCGGGGTTGCCGATCTCCTCGGTGAAGGCGGTCAGGGAGACCTGCATGCCGCCGAAGACGGTGCCGATGCCGAGGAAGGCGACGATCAGGACGCGGACGCCGGGGATGGAGAGGGCCGAGCGGTGCGGGCCGGCGGCGGTGGCCGCGGAGATCCCGAACGGCGGCTGGGTGGCGCGCTGCGCGGCGAAGAACAGGCCGCCGACGAGGGTGAGGGCGGCCTCGGCGATCAGGCCCGCGGCCGGGTGGACGCCGGTGCACAGGGCGGTCGCGAGGACGGGGCCGACGACGAAGGTGAACTCGTCGGTCACGGACTCGAAGGCCGCGGCCGTCGGCATCAGCGGCTTGCCGTCGAGCTTCGCCGCCCACCGGGCCCGGACCATCGGTCCGACCTGGGGCACGGAGGCGCCGGCGGGCACGGCGGCCAGGAACAGCGCCCAGAGCGGGGCGCCGGACAGGGCGAGGACCACGAGCAGCGAGACCGAGGCGGTGTGCACGAGGACGCCGGGGATCAGGACGGCGCGCTGGCCGTACCGGTCGGCGAGCTTGCCGCTCTGCGGGGCGAACAGCGCCATGGAGACGCCGGTGACGGCGGCCACGGCGCCCGCGCTGCCGAAGGAGCCGGTGGTGTGCTGGACGAGCAGCACGATGCCGATGGTCAGCATCGCGAAGGGCTGCCGGGCGGCGAACCCGGGAAGCAGGAAGGACAGCGCACCGGGTGTGCGCAGGAGCTGCCCGTAGCCGGGCCGCTTGTCCGAGATGACCGTGGACGCCACGGTCCTGGCCTTTCTGCCGCCTGGTAGCGCGCCCCGGCACGGTGGTGCGGGTGTCGCCGAGAGCTGTCCTCATGCGCGTTACTGCGGTAGATACCGGGCCGGCCCCACGGTGGAGGGGCGCCTCGGCCGCCATACGGTCGCGCCAGCTCTGCGTCAGGCAGAGTTGGTTCGATCAGGTGTGCCTTCATGGTACAGGGAGGAGCGTCTTCCCGCCTGGGAAAACGCTCCCGCACCTGAATTAATGCCTGCGATTAACCGGATGTTTTCTTCTCGGGCCCACGAGTGGAGTGCTCGGGACCGTTCCCGCGCCCGCTTCCGTGGCCACTTCCCTGTCCGGTCGCGTGTCCGCCCGGCAGGTGGAAGCGCGTCGCCGTACCCGCGTGCGTCCTGACCTGCGCGGCACCGCCCGTGCCGAGCCAGCCGGCGAGCTTGCCGCCCTGGCCGACCGCCCGCAGGCGCCGCTCCGTGGCGTCCCGCACCGGGTCGGTCGCGACGACGAGGAGCTCGTCGCCGCGCCGCAGGACGGTCGCGGGCCCCGGTACAAAGCTCGTCTCCTCGCGGACGACGAGGGTGACCGCCGCTCCGGCCGGCAGCCGCAGCTCCGCGACCTCGACGCCGTGCATCCGCGATCCCTCGGGGATGGCGACGGAGAGCAGGTGCCCGCGCAGCCGTTCCAGGGGAGCCGACTCGACGCCGAGGTCGGCGGCCTCGGCCGAGTCGCCCAGCTTCAGCGCCTTCGCCAGCCAGGGCAGGGTCGGGCCCTGGACCAGGGTGTAGACGACGACGAGGACGAAGACGATGTTGAAGATCCGCTCGCTGCCCTCGATCTGCGACACCATCGGGATGGTGGCGAGGATGATGGGGACGGCTCCGCGCAGGCCGGCCCAGGACATCAGGGCCTGCTCCTGCCAGGGGATCCGGAAGGGCGCCAGGCTGACCAGGACCTCCATGGGCCGCGCGACCATCGTCAGGACGAGGCCGATGACGACGGCCGGCCAGAAGTCGTGGACGAGCTCGTGCGGGGTGACGAGCAGGCCGAGCAGGACGAACATGCCGATCTGCGCGATCCAGCCGAGCCCCTCGGCGAAGCCGCGGTTGGCGGGGGCGTGCGGCAGCTTGGCGTTGCCGAGGACCATCGCGGCCAGGTAGACGGCGAGGAAGCCGGAGCCGTGGGCCAGGGCGCCGGCCGCGTACGCCACCACCGCGATGGCCATGACGGCGATCGGGTAGAGGCCGGAGGCCGGCAGGGCCACGTGCCGGAGGCCGTACGCGCCGAGGAAGCCGACGGTCAGGCCGACGGCGACGCCGATGGCGAGCTCCAGGGCGATCGTGCCGACGAGGACGTACCAGGCGTCGACGGGTCCCGCGGTGGAGAAGGCGACGACGAGGATGACGACGGGGGCGTCGTTGAAGCCGGACTCGGCCTCCAGGACACCGGTGACCCGGGACGGCAGCGGCACCTTCCGCAGGACGGAGAAGACCGCCGCGGCGTCGGTGGAGGAGACGACGGCGCCGATGATCAGCGCCTGCTGCCATTCCAGACCGACGAGGTAGTGGGCGGCCGTGGCCGTGATGCCGACGCTGACGGCGACCCCGACGGTGGAGAGGACGACGGCGGCGGGCAGGGCCGGCTTGATCTCCTTCCACTTCGTGCCGAGGCCACCCTCGGCGAGGATCACGACGAGGGCGGCGTAGCCGATGACCTGGGTCAGTTCGGCGTTGTCGAAGGCGACGTTGCCGATGCCGTCCTGCCCTATCGCGATCCCGATCCCGAGGTAGAGCAACAGGCTGGGAAGCCCGCTCCGGGACGAGATCCGTACGGCCGCGACGGCGATCAGCAACACGAGGGAGCAGATGAGCAGGAGTTCGTTGAGCTGGTGGACAGTCAGTGGCCGATCCTTCCCCTCGCATGCAGCTGGATCGTTCCTCCAGCGGCCGACACTTCGTTACCTTACCTAATCTTTAACGTTTTCTTGACGCCTCCTTTGCATCGGCCCGCTCATCAGTACGGTTCTCTTCCTGACACCGAGTCCGGGCCCTCCGGGGGCTGCGCCTAAGGTTGCTCCCGTACTCCAGGACCACCCTGCCCCTCGAAGGACAGCGATGCCCTCCAACACGACCGCGCCCCCCGCCAAGAAGAAAGGGCGGCGCGCCCGCCTGCTCCTCCTCGTCCTGGTCCTTGCGCTGGTCGCGGGCATCGGGTTCGGCGGGTACTGGGGTGTCAGCACCGTCCGGGCCTCGTTCCCGCAGACCACGGGCGAGATCCGGCTCGACAGCCTCTCCGCCGACGTCGAGGTGAAGCGGGACGCGAACGGCGTCCCGCAGATCTACGCGGACAACGAGACGGACCTCTTCCGCGCCCAGGGCTACGTCCAGGCGCAGGACCGCTTCTACGAGATGGACGTCCGCCGGCACGTGACCGCGGGCCGCCTCTCCGAGATGTTCGGCGAGAGCCAGGTCGAGACCGACTCCTTCCTGCGCACGCTCGGCTGGCGCCGGGTCGCGCAGCAGGAGTACGACACGGTCCTGTCGGCCGAGACGAAGAAGTACCTCAAGGCCTACGCGGAGGGCGTCAACGCCTACCTGAAGGACCGGGCCCCGGCGGACGTCTCCGTCGAGTACGCGGCGCTGTCCTTCACCAACGACTACGCGATCGAGCCGTGGACGCCGGTCGACTCGGTGGCCTGGCTCAAGGCGATGGCCTGGGACCTGCGCGGCAACATGCAGGACGAGATCGACCGCTCGCTGATGACGAGCCGGCTGAGCGCGAGTCAGATCAAGGAGCTGTACCCGGAGTACCCGTACGCGCTCCACCAGCCGATCCTCGACCGGGGCGCGGTCGACGGGTCGACCGGCGCCTTCGACCCGAAGGCCAAGCCCGGCGAGGGCGGCGACGGCGACGGGTCGACGACGGGCGACACCCCGGGCACCAACCCCACCGGTTCCGGTTCCTCCGCGGACAGCGGCGTGGACGCCCAGCTCAGCGGGCTCTCCGAGGTCCTCGACGGCATCCCGGCCCTCCTCGGCCCCAACGGCAACGGCATCGGCTCGAACTCCTGGGTCGTGTCCGGCGACAAGACGACCTCGGGCAAGCCGCTCCTGGCCAACGACCCGCACCTCGCGCCGCAGCTGCCGTCGCTCTGGTACCAGATGGGTCTGCACTGCCGCTCGGTCTCGGCCACCTGCCGCTACGACGTCGCCGGCTACACCTTCTCCGGCATGCCCGGCGTGATCATCGGCCACAACGACAAGATCGCCTGGGGGCTCACCAACCTCGGCGCCGACGTCACCGACCTCTACCTGGAGAGGATCGGCCCCGACGGCTACCTCGTCGACGGCAAGGTCAAGCCGTTCACGGTCCGCGACGAGGTCATCAAGGTGGCCGGCGGGGACGACCGGAAGATCACGGTCCGCTCCACCGACCGCGGCCCGCTCGTCTCCGACCGTTCCTCCGAGCTGGAGAAGGTCGGCCAGAAGGCCCCCGTCGGCAACGCCGCCCCCGACCGCGGCACCGGCTACGGCGTCTCCCTCCAGTGGACCGCGCTCCAGCCCGGCAAGTCGATGGACGCGATCTTCGCGCTCGACCGCGCCAAGGACTTCACCACCTTCCGGGCGGCGGCCAGGAACTTCGAGGTCCCGTCCCAGAACCTGGTCTACGCCGACACCGCGGGCAACATCGGCTACCAGTCGCCGGGCAAGATCCCGCAGCGCGGCAAGGGCGACGGCACCCTCCCGGCGCCGGGCTGGGACTCCACGTACAAGTGGAAGGGGTACATCCCCTTCGAGAAGCTGCCGTACGAGTACAACCCGGACCGCGGCTACATCGTCACCGCCAACCAGGCCGTGATCGACCAGAAGACCTACCCGGACCTGCTCACCAAGGACTGGGGCTACGGCTCGCGCAGCCAGCGGATCAACGACCTCATCGAGTCGAAGATCAAGGACGGCGGCAAGATCTCGCCGGACGACATGCGGACCATGCAGACGGACAACCGCAGCGAGATCGCGACCCTGCTCAACCCGCTCCTGCTGAAGGTCGACATCTCGGACCCGTACGTCCGCGAGGCGCAGAAGCTCCTGGAGGGCTGGGACTACACCCAGGAGCCCGACTCGGCCGCCGCCGCCTACTTCAACGCGGTCTGGCGCAACGTCCTCAAGCTCTCCTTCGGCGACAAGCTGCCCAAGGAGCTGCGGGCCGAGGGCGACTGCATCACCGTCCGCCCGGCCGACGCCACCGGCCCGGTCGACGAGCAGAACA
Organism: Streptomyces sp. NPDC042346; assembly: GCF_055581845.1. NCBI lineage: Bacteria > Bacillati > Actinomycetota > Actinomycetes > Kitasatosporales > Streptomycetaceae > Streptomyces > Streptomyces sp. NPDC042346. The sequence goes on from NZ_JBVJEH010000010.1 coordinate 207,279, forward strand.
AGCTCGTACGGGAATGCGGCCAGCGCGACCCCGACTCGGCGCAGCCGGACGGCGGCGACCGCTGGTACGAGGTGGTCCGCCCGCTCCTCAAGCAGGAGAAGAGCGAGTGGTGGACGACCCCGGGCAACCGCACGGACTCGGCCACCGAGACCCGTGACCAGCTGCTCGCGCGGGCCATGAAGGACGCGCGCTGGGAGCTGACCGCCAAGCTCGGCAAGGACGTCTCCACCTGGAGCTGGGGCCGGCTGCACCAGCTGACCCTGAAGAACCAGACGCTCGGCACCGCAGGACCGGGAGTCGTGCAGCAGCTCCTCAACCGCGGCCCGTGGAACCTGGGCGGCGGCGAGGCGGCGGTCGACGCGACCGGCTGGAACGCGGCCGGCGGTTACGAGGTCATCTGGGTGCCGTCGATGCGGATGGTGGTCAACGTCGGCGACTGGGACAAGTCCCGGTGGATCAACCTGACCGGGGCCTCCGGCCACGCCTTCCACGACCACTACACCGACCAGACGGACAGGTGGGCGAAGGGCGAGCTGTACGACTGGGCCTACGGCAAGGCGGCGGTCGACGCGGCGACGAAGGACACGCTGGTCCTCAAGCCGTAGGGGCCGTACGGAATCGGGTGACCCCCTCCGGGGTCACCACCGCGTGCACGGGGTGGTCGTGCGGTTCCTCCGGGACCCGGGCGACCACCTCGTCCGCGTACAGGAGCACGACGAGCGCCGGGTCGGCGCCCGCCCGCGCGAGCCGGGCGAGGACCCGGTCGTACGAGCCGCCGCCCCGCCCGAGCCGCATTCCTCGCCCGTCGACGGCGAGGCCCGGCAGCAGGACGGCGTCGGCGGTGCAGACGGCCTCGGGACCGAGGCGGGGCCCGACCGGTTCGAGCAGTCCGCGGCCGGCCTTCGCGAGCCGCTCCGGACCTTCGTACGAGGCCCAGTCCAGGTCGTTGTCGGGGAGCAGTACGGGGAGCAAAACCCGCACCCCGCGCGCGTGCAGCGCGTCGAGCAGCGCGCGCGTGCCCGGCTCGCGGCCCACGGAGACGTAGGCGGCGACGGTGGACGCCTCGGCCAGTTCGGCCAGTTCCACTCCCCGGCGGGCGAGGGATTCGGCCGCGGCGGTGAGGGATTCGACACTCAGCGCGGATCGGGCGGCCAGAAGTCGACTGCGCAGCAGGGTCTTTTCGGACAACTCGGGTGCCTCGGGCGTCATGACGGCCTCCTCTGAATTCACGAAAGTCTCGTAACTGTCTTTATGTGGATGAAGTTAATCGAACCCACATCTTTCTCTTATTCCGAACGACTAAGGTGCACCTCATGAATCAGTCGCTCCCCAGGCTCGGCCGGATCAGCAAGGCTGTCATCCCGGCCGCGGGCCTCGGCACCCGCTTCCTCCCGGCGACCAAGGCGACGCCGAAGGAGATGCTGCCGGTCGTCGACAAGCCGGCCATCCAGTACGTCGTCGAGGAGGCCGTCGCGGCCGGCCTCTCGGACGTTCTGATGATCACCGGCCGCAACAAGCGTCCCCTGGAAGACCACTTCGACCGGAACTACGAGCTGGAGGAAGCTCTGATCCGGAAGGGCGACGCCGAGCGCCTCTCCAAGGTCCAGGAGTCCAGCGACCTCGCCACCATGCACTACGTGCGCCAGGGCGCCCCGCGCGGCCTCGGCCACGCGGTGCTGTGCGCGGCCCCGCACGTCGGCGACCAGCCCTTCGCGGTGCTCCTCGGCGACGACCTGATCGACCCCCGCGACCCGCTCCTCGCGCGGATGGTGGAGGTCCAGGAGCGCGAGGGCGGCAGTGTGATCGCACTGATGGAGGTCGAGCCCTCGCAGATCCATCTGTACGGTTGCGCGGCCGTCGAGGCGACGGCGGACACGGACGTCGTGAAGGTGACGGACCTGGTCGAGAAGCCGGAGCCGTCGGAGGCGCCCAGCAACTACGCGATCATCGGCCGCTATGTGCTGGATCCGGCCGTCTTCGGGATGCTGCGGGAGACCGAGCCGGGCCGCGGCGGGGAGATCCAGCTGACCGACGCCCTGCAGAAACTCGCCACCGACGAGAAGATCGGCGGGCCGGTGCACGGTGTCGTGTTCAAGGGGCGCCGCTATGACACCGGTGACCGCGGGGACTATCTGCGTGCCATTGTCAGACTCGCGTGCGAACGTGAAGATCTGGGACCGGACTTCCGGGCCTGGCTCCGGAGATACGTCAGCGAGGAGATGTAGGACCTTGAGCAGCAGCGCGGGACCGTCGCCGTCCCACGACGACCACGAGCAGGGCCACGAGCACGAGCACGGCCATGAGCACGAGCACGGGCCTGCGGACCCCTGCGCGGGCCCCGCCCGCGGGCTGTGGTCGGTGGACGAGCACCTGGCCGACATCCTCGCGACGGTCGGCCCGCTCGAACCCATCGAGCTGCAACTCCTCGACGCGCAGGGCTGTGTCCTCGTCGAGGACGTGACGGTGCCGGTCGCGCTGCCGCCCTTCGACAACAGCTCCATGGACGGGTACGCGGTGCGGGTCGCCGATGTCGCCGGTGCCGCCGAGGAGTTCCCCGCGGTCCTCACGGTCATCGGCGACGTCGCGGCCGGTGACGGCGGGCTGCCGACCGTCGGCCCCGGGCAGGCCGCCCGGATCATGACGGGCGCCCCGCTGCCGCCCGGCGCCGAGGCCGTCGTCCCCGTCGAGTGGACCGACGGCGGTACGGGCGGGGGCGCGGCCACCGGCATGCGCGCCGCGAGCACCGCCCCGGAGGGCGCGGGCGGCGAGGTGCGGGTCCACCGGTCCGCCGAGGCCGGCGCCCACGTCCGCAGGGCGGGCAGCGACGTCCGGGCCGGGGAGCTCGCCCTCGCGGCGGGCACGGTCCTGGGGCCGCCGCAGATCGGTCTCCTCGCCGCGATCGGCCGGGGCACCGTGAAGGTCCGCCCCCGGCCCCGCGTGGTCGTCATCTCCACCGGCAGCGAGCTGGTCCAGCCCGGCGAGCCGCTGGGCGAGGGCCAGATCCACGACTCCAACAGCTTCGCGCTGGCCGCGGCCGCGCGGGACGCCGGAGCCCTCGCCTACCGGGTGGGCGCGGTCACCGACGACGCCGAGACGCTGCGGGCGACGATCGAGGACCAGCTCATCCGGGCGGACCTGATCGTGACGACGGGCGGGGTGAGCGTCGGCGCGTACGACGTGGTGAAGGAGGCGCTGACCGCCGACGGCCAGGTCGACTTCCGGAAGCTGGCCATGCAGCCGGGCAAGCCGCAGGGCTTCGGCGCGGTCGGCGCCGAGCAGATCCCGCTGCTCGCGCTGCCGGGCAACCCGGTCTCGTCGTACGTCTCCTTCGAGTTGTTCGTCCGGCCCGCGATCCGGGCCCTGATGGGCGTAGAGGACCTGCACAGACCCCGGGTCCGGGCGGTCCTCGCCGCCGACAAGGCCCTCTCGTCGCCGGCCGGCCGCCGGCAGTTCCTGCGCGGCACGTACGACCCGGAGGCGGGCACCGTCACTCCGGTGGGCGGTGCCGGCTCCCACCTCGTCGCGGCCCTCGCGCACGCGGACTGCCTGCTCGTGGTCCCGGAGGAGGCGGACGGCGTGGAGCCGGGCAGCGAGCTGGAAGTGGTCCTCCTCGGCTGAGGGGGCGAGGGTGCCATGGAGGCGGTGACGGGCGGGGTGGTTGCGTGTTCGGGGTGGGAACGGGTGACCTTCTCCGGTGTGGTTCGTTGACCAGTGCGATCTGTCGGGGGTATCGGGCCGTGGGTGGGGGTGGCTGCGGTGGCGCGTGGGGTGCGGTCGGTTTCGGGTCTGCGTGTGCTTGCTGCGCCGTTCGTGGTGTCCGGTCCCACCGGTGTCGCGGTGCGGGACCGGTTGAAGGGCCTCGCCGAGGGTGAGACGGACGTTCTGCGGTTGGTGGGCGCGCATCTGGGTGTGCTGGCCTCGCGGGACCTGAGGGTGCGCTGCGCGGATGGTCTGGAGCATTCCACCCGGTCTTGGGCGGCTCGGAAGCGGTCCCTGACGCCCGTGTCGTCGTCGCGGTGGGCGGGTGCGGTGACGAAGGCGTCTCATGATCAGTGGGCGTTGGCCCGGCGTTGTCAGGCCGCGCATGTGCAGGGGCTTGAGGCGGGGATCCGGGTGCTGCGGCACCGGCTGTCGTTGCCGGTCGGTGAGCGTGGTTCGAAGCGGGTGCCGGGTGGTTATCGGTCGCGGCGGGAGTGGCATGCGAAGTCCCGGCGGCTGGCCGCCTTGGAAGCCCGGCACGCTGCCGCTGTCGCGGACTGGCGGGCGGGACGCGTGCGGGTGGTCCGGGGCGGCAAGCGCCTGCTGAACACCCGCCACCACCTCCCCGACGCCCGACTCGTCGAGGCCGAGTGGCGGGAGCGGTGGGAGGCGGAGCGCTGGTTCCTGGCGGCGGACGGGGAGTCGGGGAAGCGGTACGGCAACGAGACCGTCCGCGTCACCCCCGACGGCGAGGTCAGCATCAAGCTCCCCGTGCCGCTTGCCGGGCTGGCGAACGCCCCGCACGGCCGCTACGTCCTCTCCGCGCGGGTGCGGTTCGCGCACCGGGGCAGCGAATGGGCCGACCGCGTCGAGACGAACCGCGCTGTCGCCTATCGCATCCACTACGACGCGGCGCGCGGGCGCTGGTACCTCACCGCCTCGTGGCAGATTCCACCCGCGCCCACGCCGGTCCCCCTGAAGGCGGCGCTCGCGCACGGCGTGATTGGGGTCGACACCAACGCCGACCACCTCGCCGCCTGGCGCCTCGACACCCACGGCAACCCGATCGGAAACCCGCGCCGCTTCTTCTACGAGCTGTCGGGCACCGCCGAGCACCGCGACGCGCAGGTCCGCCACGCCCTCACCCGCCTGCTGAACTGGGCGAGAACCTGCGGCGTGAAGGCCATCGCGGTGGAGGACCTGGACTTCCAGGGAGAGAAGACCCGGGAGAAGCACGGTGGCAGGCGCCGATTCCGACAGGTGATCTCCGGCATGCCCACCGCGAAACTCCGCACCCGTCTCACCTCCATGGCAGACCGGAGCGGCATCAGCATCATCGCCGTCGACCCCGCCTACACCAGCAAGTGGGGCGCTCAGCACTGGCAGAAGTCGTTCACCGGCACCACCCGTAAGACCACTCGTCACGACGCTGCCGCCGTGGCGATCGGACGACGCGCCCAAGGACACCCGATCCGGCGACGGACGGCACCGCCCCCACACGACCGGAGCGATCGTGTGGGGCATCGGACCGTCCAGGCCCGACCGGATGCTCTTGGGCGTGAGGAACCCCGCCCCCGCATCCCCGGACCACGCACACGATGCGTGCCGCCCGGACGCGGAGCGAAAGCGGGCGACCAGCGTGCCCAACACCGCTCGGGACACGCGACTGATCAGGGGTTCTGGCAAAAGGCCTCACTCCCGCTCAGTCTGTAGGAACGGTACGGTGTCGTCCCCATACAGCGACCGGGAGTGTCACGGCCATGAGCACGCAGCAAGGTCTCACCCACATCGACGAGGCGGGTGCGGCCCGCATGGTCGACGTCTCCGCGAAGGACGTCACGGCCCGCACGGCGCGGGCCAGCGGACGGGTCCTCGTCTCGCCGCGCGTGATCGAGCTGCTGCGCGGCGAGGGCGTCCCGAAGGGCGACGCGCTGGCGACCGCCCGCATCGCCGGGATCATGGGCGCCAAGAAGACCCCGGACCTCATCCCGCTCTGCCATCCGCTGGCCGTCTCGGGCGTCACCCTGGACCTGGCGGTCACGGACGAGGCGGTCGAGATCCTGGCGACGGTGAAGACCACGGACCGCACGGGCGTCGAGATGGAGGCCCTGACGGCGGTCTCGGTGGCGGCCCTGACGGTCGTCGACATGGTGAAGGCGGTCGACAAGGGCGCGGTCATCTCCGACGTACGGGTGGAGGAGAAGACGGGCGGCAAGTCGGGTCACTGGACGCGGAGCGGGTCGTGACGCGCGGGGGCCGGGTGGCCGGGGCCCACGAGCACGGGGCCGAGGCGCCGACGGCCGAGTCGTTCCCTGCCGCGCTCGGCGACGAGGCCGGCGGCGCGTCGACCGCCCCGTACTCCGCGCTGGTCGTCACCGCCTCCAACCGGGCGTCGGCCGGGGTGTACGAGGACAAGGGCGGTCCGCTGATCGCCGAGGGCCTGACCCGGATGGGCTTCGCCGTGGAGGGCCCGCAGGTCGTCCCGGACGGGGCGCCGGTCGAGGCCGCGCTGCGGGCCGGGGTCGCGGCGGGGTACGACGCGATCGTCACCACGGGCGGTACGGGCATCTCGCCCACCGACGAGACGCCCGAGGTCACCCGCCGGGTCCTGGACCGCGAGATCCCCGGCATCCCGGAGGCCATCCGCGCGTACGGCCGCGAGAAGGTGCCGACGGCGGCGCTGTCGCGCGGGCTCGCGGGAGTCGCGGGCGGGACGCTGATCGTGAACCTGCCGGGGTCGCCGGGCGGCGTACGGGACGGGCTCGCGGTCCTGGAGCCGATCCTCCGGCACGCCGTCGACCAGATCCGCGGCGGCGACCACCCGAGAACGTCATGATCCCGTCCTGGCCCGTGGTCCTGGTGGACGGGGACGTCGTCCTCCGCCCGATAAAGATGAGCGACCAGCGGGTCTGGCGCGAGGTGAACCGGCGCAACCGCGAGTGGCTGCGGCCCTGGGAGGCGACGGTGCCGCCCCCGGCGCCGGGCGGCCCGGTCGCGCAGCGGCCGACGTACCGTCAAATGGTCCGCCATCTGCGGTCGGAGGCGAAGGCGGGCCGGATGCTGCCGTTCGTCATCGAGTACCAGGGGCGTCTCGTCGGGCAGTTGACCGTGGCGGGGATCACCTGGGGCTCGATGTGCTCGGGGCACGTGGGCTACTGGGTGGACGGCGAGGTGGCCGGGCGCGGGGTGATGCCGACGGCGGTCGCGCTCGCCGTCGACCACTGCTTCCGCGCGGTCGGGCTGCACCGGATGGAGGTGTGCATCCGCCCGGAGAACGGCCCTTCGCGCCGCGTCGTGGAGAAACTCGGCTTCCGCGAGGAGGGGATGCGCCCCCGCTATCTCCACATCGACGGCGCGTGGCGGGACCATCTGGTCTTCGCGCTGACGGTGGAGGAGGTGCCGGAGGGATTGTTGCGACGCTGGCGCCAAGCCCGAATGGCATAAATGTTCGAATTTTATCGGCAGTTGGCACCGAACGATCCGAACAATCACAAAAAAGTTCAGTGATATCAGCCAGATCGTGCGACACACCGGGCCAATTGGCCGATGCCCGTAACGGAACCCCTCTACCGTGTGAGGCGTGAGCAGCAGCGGCCTCATCTACGCAGTCATCGTCGGGGCCTGGGCCGCCTACTTGGTGCCGATGTGGCTCCGCAGGCAGGACGAGCTGAACGAAGCCCGTCCGACGGAACGCTTCAGCACCGCCATCCGGCTGCTGTCCGGACGGGCGGGAATGGAGCGCCGGTACGCCAAGGAGCTCAAGGAGCGGGACCGTACGGCGGAGGGACCGACGCCCGACGTGGACCCGGACGCGGAGACCGAGCATCTGAGCTCGGTCGACGTCCGGGCCTTTTCCGCGCCCGCGGCCAGGACCGAGGCGCGCCTCGAACTCCCGGCCCCCGTGCCGGAACCCGCGCCGGAACCCGCCCCCGCACCCGCCCCGCAGCGCCCCTCCACGAGCGGCGCTGCGGCCGAGCGGGCCCGCCGGGGCAAGGCCCTCGCCCGGCGCCGGCGCGTCACGACGCTCCTCTTCGCCGGGTTCACCCTCGGCGCGGTCGTCGCGGCCGTCGGCGGCGTTCCCTTCCTGTGGGCGCCCGCGGTCCCGGCGCTGCTCCTCAGCGCGTACATCGTGCATCTGCGGGTCCAGGAGCGGCGGCGCTTCGTGTACGTGATGGACCGGCGCCGCGCGGAAGCGGCGGCGGCCCGGCTGCGCGAGAGCCGGCGGCCCACCCCGACGCCCGAGCTCGAGGCCGAACAGGCCCCGGTCTCGACTCCGCCGGTGTCGCCGCAGGAGGCTGGCCGGCGCGCCCTGGTCGAGCAGACGGACCACGCGGAGTGGGTGGACCAGCAGCGCGAGCGCGGTCCGGCCCGCGGCGACAGCTGGGAGCCGGTGCCGGTCCCGCTCCCCACGTACGTGACGGCGCCGGTCGCCCCGCGCGCGTCGAGCGGCGTCGACATCACGGACCCGGAGACGTGGAGCGCGGCCCGCTCCTCCACGGCGGCGGACCCGACCCCCGCCCCGTCCCCGGCCCCCCGCCGCCGCCCGGCCCCGCCCCGCCGCGGCCGGGACAGCGGCCGCACGCCCCTCTTCGACCAGTACGCGGAGGACGACCGCCCCCGGGCGGCCAACGAATGACCCCCACCGGGGGCCCGCGACGGCCCCCGGTGACCTGCGGCGGAACGGATTTTTGCGTGAGCCGGTCGGGATGCTAATGTTTCACACGTCGCAAGGGCCTGTGGCGCAGTCTGGTAGCGCACCTCGTTCGCATCGAGGGGGTCTGGGGTTCAAATCCCCACAGGTCCACAGACACGGAAATCCCGTCCGATCGAAAGATCGGGCGGGATTTCTGCTTTCCTGTGCCCTACGGCGCGTCAGGTCGGTGTCAGGTCAGCGGCTTCGCGAAGCAGCGGCTGTTGGGGTAGTCGCGGTAGTGGCCGAACTTGGCGCAGGGCTCGTAGCCGCTGGACGTGTAGAGGCCTATCGCCTCCGGCTGGGCGCTGCCCGTTTCGAGGACCATGCGGGTGCGGCCGGCCGTGCGGGCGTCGGATTCCAGGGCGGCGAGGATGCGGCGGGCCAGGCCCAGGCCGCGGGCCTCGGGGATCACGTACATGCGCTTCAGTTCGGCGTCGCCGTCCGCGTAGCCCTCGTCGTTCCGGTTCTGGGTGCGCCAGCCGCCGGTGGCCACCGGGTGGTCCTCGGGGTCGTATGCGAGGAGGTAGAGGCCCTGCGGGGGAACGAACATCGTGGCGTCCAGCGGTGTGACGTCGCCCTCGTCGCCATAGCGGGCGACGTATTCGAGTTGCACCGCGTCGTTGAGTTTGACGGCGTCGGGGTGGTCATAGGGCGTGGGCTGGATGTTCATGCGAAGGATCGTACATGTATGCGATGCGGTGGTGTCGGTATTCTCCCGGGATGCTCACTGTCACGTCCGTGAATGTCAATGGTCTCCGTGCCGCCGCCAAGAAGGGCTTCGTCGAGTGGCTGGCCGGCACCTCCGCCGATGTCGTGTGCCTCCAGGAGGTGCGCGCCGAGGAGGCCCAGCTGCCCGCCGAGGTGCGGGCGCCCGAGGGCTGGTTCACCGCGCACGCGCCCGCCGCCGCCAAGGGCCGCGCCGGCGTCTCCCTCTACACGCGCCGCGAGCCCGACGCGGTGCGCGTCGGCTTCGGGTCGAGCGAGTTCGACGACAGCGGGCGGTACGTCGAGGCCGACCTGCCCGGTGTGACCGTCGCCAGTCTCTACCTGCCCTCCGGCGAGGTCGGCACCGAGCGCCAGGACGAGAAGATGCGGTTCCTGGGCGAGTTCCTGCCGTACCTGAAGGAGCTCAGGGGCCGGGCCGCCGCCGACGGGCGCGAGGTCGTGGTCTGCGGCGACTGGAACATCGCCCACCGCGAGGCCGACCTCAAGAACTGGAAGGCCAACAAGAAGAGCGCCGGCTTCCTGCCCGAGGAGCGGGAGTGGCTGGGTCGCGTCTTCGAGGAGGGCGACGGGGGGTACGTGGACGTCGTGCGGGCCCTGCACCCCGAGGAGGAGGGGCCCTACTCCTGGTGGTCCTACCGCGGCCGCGCCTTCGACAACGACAGCGGCTGGCGCATCGACTACCAGGTCGCCACCCCCGGCCTCGCCGGCAAGGCCGTCAAGGCCTACGTCGAGCGGGCCGCCACCCATGCCGAGCGGTGGAGCGACCACGCCCCCGTGACCGCCGTGTACGAGCTGTCCTCGTAGGCGGAATCAGGTGCTGTCGGGGCGCAGGCGTCGGTCCAGGGCCATCGACAGCTCCGCCTCGACGACGCTCTTCGCGAGCGGGCGCAGCCGCCCCAGGTCGTCCTCGGCCGCGTGGGCGCGCAGCAGGTCGGTGAAGAGCTCCGCGAGGGCGTCGGCGTGTTCGCGGACGCGGGCGCCCGCCTTGAGGACCTCGGCGAGCGGGACGCCCTCGCGGACGAGCGCGGCGGAGACGTCGAGCAGGCGGCGGCTGATGTGGATGATCTCCTCGCCGTCGGTGACGAGGTAGCCGAGGTCGAGGGCGGCCGCGAGGTTCTCGGGGGTGACCTCGCCGGCGAAGTGGTCGGCGAGCTCCTCGGGGGTGAGGCGGACGGGCTCCTCCTCGGTGGGGGAGCCGAGGGCCAGGACCTCGCGGACGTTCCGGCCGCTCTCGAAGGCGGTCGTGAGGTCGGCGATGCCGTTGAGGGTGTGGCCGCGCTCCAGGAGGGCGGCGATGGTGCGCAGCCGGGCCAGGTGGTGCTCGTCGTACCAGGCGATGCGGCCCTCGCGGCGCGGCGGCGGGATCAGTCCGCGCTCGCGGTAGAAGCGCAGGGTGCGCACGGTGATGCCGGCGGCGGTCGCCAGCTCCTCCATGCGGTACTCGCGTACGCCGTCGGGCACGGTCTCGTGTGCGCCCGTGCCGGGTCCCGGTTCTTCTGCTGATCCTTCTGCCACGCACGCCAGCCTATGTTGTACCGCCGGTAACTTTCCCTCGCCGTACCCCTACCGCTCGGTATGGAGCTGCTCTACAGTCCCGACTGTGCCAGTGATTGCTGGCGTGATCTGCCGGGCGTTCGGGAGGCGGCATGGCGAAGCACGAGCACGTACGGGTGGCGGTGATCGGATCGGGATTCGGTGGCCTGGGGGCCGCCGTCCGGCTGCGCCGCGAGGGAATCACCGACTTCGTCGTCCTGGAGCGGGCCGACTCCGTGGGCGGCACATGGCGCGACAACAGCTACCCCGGCTGTGCCTGCGACGTGCCCTCGCACCTCTACTCCTTCTCCTTCGCGCCCAACCCCGACTGGCCGCGGACCTTCTCGGGACAGCGCCACATCCGCGCCTACCTGGAGCATGTCACGGACACCTTCGGGATCCGTCCCCACCTGCGCCTCAACCACGAGGTGCGGCGGATGGCCTGGGACGCCGAAGCGCTCCGCTGGGAGATCGAGACCAGCCAGGGCTCCTTCAGCGCCGAGGTCGTCGTCTCCGCGACGGGCCCGCTGTCCGACCCCAAGATCCCCGACATCCCGGGGCTCGCCGACTTCCCCGGCAAGGTCTTCCACTCCGCCCGCTGGGACCACGACTACGACCTCACCGGCAAGCGCGTCGCCATGATCGGCACCGGCGCCTCCGCCATCCAGATCGTGCCCGCGATCCAGCCCCTGGTCGGGAAGCTGACGCTCTTCCAGCGCACGCCCCCGTGGGTCATGCGCCGCATGGACCGCGCCATCAGCGGCCCCGAGCGCTGGCTCCACCGCGCCGTGCCCGTCACCGGCACCCTCCGCCGCGGCCTGCTCTGGGGCATCCGCGAACTCCAGGTCGGCGCCTTCACCAAGCACCCCAACGAGCTCGGGCTGATCGAGAGGCTCGCCAAGGCCAACATCGCCAAGGCGATCAAGGACCCGGCGCTGCGGGCCAAGCTGACGCCCTCGTACCGCATCGGCTGCAAGCGCATCCTGCTCTCCAGCACGTACTACCCGGCCGTCGCCCAGCCCAACGTCGACGTCGTCGCCTCCGGGCTCCGCGAGGTCCGCGGCTCGACCGTGGTCGCCGCCGACGGCACCGAGACCGAGGTCGACGCGATCGTCTTCGGCACCGGCTTCCACGTCACCGACATGCCGATCGCCGAGCGGGTCGTCGGCGCCGAGGGGCAGACGCTCGCCGAGGCCTGGAAGGACGGCATGGAGGCGCTGCGCGGCGCCACCGCCGCAGGCTTCCCCAACTTCATGACGGTCATCGGCCCCAACACCGGCCTCGGGAACTCCTCGATGATCCTGATGATCGAGTCCCAGCTGAACTACATGGCCGACTACCTGCGCCAGCTGAACATGCTGGGCGGGCGCGCCGCGCTCGCCGTCCGACCCTCCGCCGTCGGCGCCTGGAACCGCAAGGTGCAGACGCGCATGGAGCGGACCGTCTGGAAGGCGGGCGGCTGCGAGAGCTGGTACCTCGACGCCAACGGCCGCAACACCACCCTGTGGCCGGGGACGACGGGCGAGTTCCGCAAGGAGACCCGGCAGGTCGACCTCTCCGAGTACGAGGTGCTGAGGGCCCCCAAGGCCCCCAAGCCCGCCGAGGCCCCCAAGCCCGCCGAGGCCGCCGAGCCCGCCCCGGCGGAGAAGACCCGCCCGTCCCGCACGAAGGAGGCCGCCAAGTGAGCCGGCACCTGACCTCGCTGCCCGCGTCCCGCGAACTCACCGCCGTCTCCGCCGACGGCTCCCGGATCCACGTCGAGGTGTACGGCCCCGAGGGCGCCCCCGCCGTCGTCCTCTCCCACGGCTGGACCTGCTCGATCGCCTTCTGGGCCGAGCAGATCCGGTCCCTCGCCGCCGACCACCGGGTCGTCGCCTACGACCAGCGCGGCCACGGCCGCTCCCCGCTCCCCGCCGGACCCTCCGGATACTCCGTCAGGGCCCTCGCCGACGACCTCGAAGCCGTCCTCGCGGCCACCCTCGCCCCCGGCGAGAAGGCCGTCGTCGCCGGGCACTCCATGGGCGGCATGACCGTCATGGCGGCGGCCTCCCGCCCCGGCTTCCAGGAGCACGCGGCGGCCGTACTGCTCTGCTCCACCGGGCCCTCGCGGCTGACCGCCGAGGCCACCGTCGTCCCGCTGCGCCCGAGCGAGCGGCGCACCCGGCTGACCCGGGGCGTCCTCGGCGCGAAGGCCCCCCTCGGGCCCGTCACGCCCGTCTCGAAGAGGATCCTCAAGTACGCGACGATGGGACCGGGGTCCGCCCCCGAACGGGTCGACACCTGCGCCCGGATCGTGCACGCCTGCCCGCGCGGCGCCCGCGTCGGCTGGTCCCACGTGCTTTCCGCGCTCGACGTCGAAGCGGGCGTGCGGGAGCTGGACCTGCCGGTGGCCGTCCTCGTCGGCACCGCCGACCGGCTCACCCCGCCCGTCCACTCCCGGGCCATGGCCGAGGCGCTCCCGCAGTGCGTGGGGCTCCTCGAACTCGCCGGCGCGGGCCACATGACGCCGGTGGAGGCCCCCGAGGCCGTCACCGCGCGGATCCGTGAACTGACCGACACGTACCTGACCGACACGCGTCAGGAAGCGAAGGAGAAGGCATGAGCCGGGTGAGCCTGGAAGGACAGGTCGCGGTCGTCACCGGAGGGGCCCGCGGCGTCGGCGAACTCCTCGCCCGCAAGCTCTCCGCGCGCGGCGCGAAGATCGCGCTCGTCGGCCTGGAGCCCGAGCAGCTCAAGGAGGTCGCCGGGCGGCTGCACACCGAGGCCGACTGGTGGCACGCCGACGTCACCGACCACGAGGCGATGGCGAAGGTCGCGGCCGAGGTCAAGGAGCGGTTCGGGAAGGTCGACATCGTCGTCGCCAACGCCGGTGTCGCGGCCGGCGGCCCGTTCGTCGAGTCCGACCCCGACGCCTGGCGTCGGGTCATCGAGGTCAACCTCATCGGCGGCGCCGTGACCGGCCGGGCGTTCCTGCCCGTCCTCATGGAGTCCCGGGGGTACTTCCTCCAGATCGCCTCGCTCGCGGCGCTCACCCCGGCCCCGATGATGACGGCGTACTGCGCCTCCAAGTCGGGCGTCGAGGCCTTCGCACACAGCCTGCGCGCCGAGGTCGCGTACAAGGGCGTGCGGGTCGGCGTCGGCTATCTGTCCTGGACCGACACCGACATGGTGCGGGGCGCCGACCAGGACGACGTGATGCGCGAACTCCGCTCCCGGCTGCCGTGGCCGGCGAACCGCACGTACCCCCTCGGCCCGGCCGTCGACCGGATCGTCGCGGGCATCGAGCGGCGCTCCTCCCACGTGTACGCGCAGTGGTGGCTGCGCGGGATGCAGTCGGTCCGGGGCTATGTCCCCGGGGTGATCGCGGCGGTCGGGCAGCGCGAGATGCGGCGCTTCGAGCCGCGCCTCGGCTCCGTCTCCAAGGGGCTCGTGGGCGCGGGCGGCGCGGCCGACGAGCAGGCACGGGCGGGGGACACGAACCGGCGGTGACGGGGGACGCGACCCGGCGGTGACGGGGGACCGGCCCGACGGCGAAGGGGAGTCCGGTGACGGGGAGTGAAGGGCGGTGGCTGATCGAAATGCGTGGGATGTGCGCCCGTGCAAGGCTGGTCGAGCCCGATGGGGCATGACGCCCCGTCGCCCCCACACCCTTCTAGGAGTGAATCTTCATGGGCATGAAGGACCAGTTCCAGGACAAGGCGGAGCAGCTCAAGGCGCAGGCCAGGCAGGCCGCGGGCAAGGCGAAGGACGAGGCGTCCGAGCGCGCCTCCCAGGGCCGCGGCCGCTCCGAGGACGAGACGCGCAAGGCCCAGCAGGAGGCCCAGGACCGTTTCGACCAGGACTACGACGCCTGACGTCCGTCTCTGAGGCGTTCGGCTGAGGAAGGCGCATCCGGGACGCCGGGTGCGCCTTCGCGTGGTCAAGGCTCCGGCGGGCGGGGAGCGCGGGGCACGATCGAGAAGGTCCGGTCGAGGAGGACGCTCTCGGCGCGGTCCTGGAGGCGGCGCGCGAGCTGCTTGAGGTCGGCGGTCCGGGTGGTCGGGAGCGAGATCGCGAGGGCGGCCGCGGAGGAGCCGACCGTGATGGGGACAGCGGCGCAGACGGTGCCGAGGGCGTACTCCTCGTACTCGAGGTGGGGCAGCCCGCGCCGTTGGGAGGCGAGGCGGCGCTCGACGGCGGTGCGGCCCGCCACGGTGTGCCGGGTGAGCGGCGTCGCGGGGTTCCGGTCGAGGTGGGCGGCGCGCTCCTCGTCGCCGAGCTGTGCGAGGAGCGCCTGCCCGGCGGCGTGCGCGTGGCCGGTGAGTCCGAACTCGGCCCACTCGGTGACGGGCGGGCAGTCGGGGTTGCGGGAGACGGCCGTGACCCGTATCTCGCCCTCGCGGTAGATGACGAAGTACACGGCGGCGTCGAGTTCCAGACTGAGGGCGTCCGTCCACTCCTGGGTGGGGAGCCCCTCGGGCGCGGAGGCCTGCGGGACCGCGAGGCCGGCCGGATCCGCGAGGGCGTATCCGTGGCGGTCCTTGCTCACCAGTCCCTCGTGGCAGAGGGTCCGCAGCAGGTGGTACGCGGTGGGAAGCGGCAGGTCGGTGTCGCGCGCGAGCTGCTTGGCGCTCGCGCTGCCGCCCCGGTGGTTCAGGGCGCGCAGCAGGTGGACGGCGCGCTGGACGGACTGGATGAGGGTCTGGCCGGTAAGTGAGCGTTCGGGCATGCGGGTTCCTGTTCTGCATCTTCTGCATCCTGGACGGCGTGCTCCGCCCGGCGGGTTTCCGCCGAATCCGGCCCCGGGCCGCAGGATATTAGGGCGCCCTTTCCCCGGGCGAGCGCATAGCGTGCCCCCATGCCTGAACTGCAGCGACTGCGCCCCGACCACGCGCCCGCCCTGCTCGCGTTCGAGCGCGAGAACAGGGCCTACTTCGCCGCCTCCGTGCCCGACCGGGGAGACGCGTTCTTCGAGGAGTTCGAGGACCGGCACCGGGCCCTCCTCGACGAGCAGGAGACCGGTGCGATCCATTTCCATGTCCTGGTGGGGGAGGGCGGGGAGATACTCGGCCGGTTCAACCTCGTGGACGCCGTCGACGGGGCCGCCGACCTCGGGTACCGGGTCGCCGAGAAGGCGACCGGGCGGGGCGTGGCGACGGCCGGGGTGCGCGAGGTGTGCCGGCTGGCGCGGGAGGCGTACGGGCTGACCAGGCTGACCGCCGCCACGACCCTCGACAACGAGGGGTCGAGGGCCGTGCTCGGGCGGGTCGGTTTCGGCGCGGTCGGGAGCGTGACGCTGGACGGGAAGCCCGGGACCTCCTACGAGCTGGACCTCGGCGCGGCCCACGCGTAGGCCGCCCACGCGGGCCTGTTACGTGGTGGACCTCGGCGGCAGTTTCGGGCGGGAGCGGTCGGGGACTGCCTCGTAGCCCGGGGGGCTGGCCGCCGGGGTCTCCTCAAGGAGCGCGAGGGCGACGTGCACGGCGTCGTCGAGCTGGGCGTGCCGTCCCTCGGCCCAGTCGAGGGGGGTGCGCAGGACCGCGAGGTCGGGTTCGACGCCGTGGTTCTCCAGGGACCAGCCGTACTCGGGGAACCAGGCCGCGTTCATCGGGACCGTGATCTGGGTGCCGTCGCCGAGCCGGTGACGGCCGGTCATGCCGACGACCCCGCCCCAGGTGCGCTGGCCGACGACGGGACCGAGGCCGAGGAGCTTGAAGGCTGCGGTGATCATGTCGCCGTCGGAGGAGGTGGCCTCGTCGGCGAGGGCGACGACGGGGCCGCGCGGGGCGTTCGAGGCGTACGAGACGGGCTGGGCGTTCCGGGTGAGGTCCCAGCCGAGGATCTTGCGGGTGAGTTTCTCTATGACGAGCTCGCTGATGTTGCCGCCGGCGTTGCCGCGGACGTCGACGATGAGGGCCGGCCGGGAGACCTCCATGCGGAGGTCGCGGTTGAACTGGGCCCAGCCGGAGCCGCCCATGTCGGGGATGTGGAGGTAGCCGCAGCGGCCCCCGCTGATCTCCCGGACGACGGCCCGGCGTTTGGCGACCCAGTCCTGGTAGCGCAGGGGCCGTTCGTCGACGAGGGGGACGACGGCGACGCGGCGGGGGCGGCCCTCGTCCTCGGCGGGGGTGAAGGTGAGCTCGACGGTGGTGCCGCCGGTGCCGGAGAGCAGCGGGTACGGGCCGGTGACCGGGTCGACGGGCCGGCCGTCGACGTGGGTGAGGACGGCGCCCTCGCGGATGCCGGTGCCGGCGAGCGGGGAGCGGGCCTTGGAGTCGGAGGACTCGCCGGGCAGGATCCGCTTCACCGTCCAGCCGGTGTCCCGGGGCACGAGGTTGGCGCCGAGCAGGCCCATGGGCCGCTGGTAGTGCGGCGGGCCCTCGTTGCGGCGGGCGGGGGTGACGTACGCGTGGGAGGTGCCCAGCTCGCCGACGACCTCGCGGAGCAGGTCGGCGAACTCGTCGGGGGAGGAGACCCGTTCGACGAGCGGCCGGTACTGGTCGAGGACGGCCGTCCAGTCGACGCCGCCCATGCCGGGCTCCCAGAAGTAGGCGCGGACGATCCGGCCGGCCTCGTCGAAGGCCTGGCGCCACTCGGCGCCGGGCTCGACCTCGTGGAGGATGCGCCGCAGGTCCAGGTAGACGGTGGAGTCGCCGTCCCCGGACTCGGTGGCGGGTACGGCCCGCAGCTCGCCCTCGTCGGCGACGACGAGCCGGGTGCCGTCGCCGCTGACGGCGAACCAGTCGAGGTCCTTGGCGAGTTCGGTCTTGCGGGCCTTGGTGATGCTGAAGTGTTCGAGCGAGGGGCGGCCCGAGGTGTCGGCGGGGTTGGCGAAGGTCTCGCCGAGCGCGCCCGAGATGGGCCAGCGCAGCCAGACCAGACCGCCGCCGCTGACGGGGTGCAGCGCGGAGTACTTGGAGGCGGTGACCGGGATGGGGGTGACCCGGTCGGGGAGCCCCTCGATCTCGACGGTGACGGTGCCGTCGCCGGTGTCCGTCTCGTCGTCGGCGGGGTCGAGGCCGCCGGCCGCCGGGCGCCCGTCGGGCAGCAGCGCGAAGGGGGAGGGCGTGGCGGAGGAGAGCGGTACGAGGTAGGGGCGGCAGCCGAGCGGGAACGACAGGTCGCCGGTGTGGACGTCGTACACCGGGTCGAAGCCGCGCCAGGAGAGGAAGGCGAGGTAGCGGCCGTCGCGGGTGAAGACGGGGTTCTCGTCCTCGAAGCGCCCGTTGGTGACGTCGACGACCGTCCGGGGGCCGGGGCCGGAGATGCGGGCCATCTTGATGGAGCGCAGGGAGCGGCCGATGCCGGGGTGGGACCAGGTGAGCCAGGCGCCGTCGGGGGAGAAGGCGAGGTCGCGGACGGGCCCGTTGACGGACCGGATCAGCTCGGTGACCCCGCCGTCCGCGGAGTCGTTCCCGGGCCCTTCTCCGGGCCCGTCCCCCGCCCCGCCGTCCGCGGAGTCACCCCCGGCCCCTTCTCCGGGCCCGTTCCCGGGCCCGTCCCCCGCCCCTTCGGTCGGGGCGGGCTCCCCGGCCTCCTCCTCCGTCGCGTCGATGAGGAGGAGCCGGCCGTCGTGGGAGGCGATCGCGAGCCGCTCGCCGTCCGGGTCGGAGATCAGCTCCTCGACGCGGCCGAGGCGGCCCGAGGCGAGCCGGCGCGGCGGCCGGTCGCCGCTGGCGCGCGGCAGGTAGGCGACCTCGACGGCGTCCTCGCCGTCGGCGTCGGTGACGTACGCGACCTGGCCGCCGCTGCCGAGCATCTCGGGCAGCCGGACGCGGACGCCCGGCGCGTCGATGATCGTCCGGGCCGGGCCGTCGCGGTGCGTGAGCCAGTACAGGCTGCCGCGTACGGAGACGGCGCTGGCCCGGCCGGTCTCGTCGACGGAGACCGCGTCGACGTGGTGGGCGGCGGGCACCTGGTAGGAGCGCCGGCCGACGCGCTGGCCGCCGAGCCGGACGTCCAGCTTCCGGGGGCGGGAGTCGGCGGTGAGCTCGTCGACGATCCACAGGTCGCCCGCGCACTGGTAGACGACCCGGCGCCCGTCGGTCGACGCGTGCCGGGCGTAGAAGGCGTCGTGGTCGGTGTGGCGGCGCAGGTCGGTGCCGTCGGGGAGGCAGGAGTAGAGGTTGCCGACGCCCTCGTGGTCGGAGAGGAAGGCGACCCGGCCGCCGACGGCCATGGGGGAGTCGAGGTGGCCCCCGATGTCGGGCAGGAGCCGTTCGCCGTGCAGCCAGAGCCGTCCGGTGGCGCCGCCGAGGTACCGCTTCCAGGACGCCGGCTCGTGCGGCGGCTTCCCGGTGAGGAGGATCGTGCGGCGCTCCGCGCCGGTGGCGTCGCCGGTGATGCCGGCGTCGGCGGTGACGGCGATGTCGGAGACCGGGCCCCAGGGCATGCGGCCGCCGGGGGAGCCGTCGGTGGAGACGGTGTAGGCCCAGGAGTAGTACGAGAAGGGCTGCCCGTGCGAGGAGACGGCGAGGATGTCGGAGTGGCCGTCCCGTTCGGGGTCGGGGGGCGTCCAGCCGCAGACACGGGTGTCGGTGGAGCCCCAGTAGGTGAGGCGCCGGGCGGATCCGCCGTCGATGGGGACGAGATGGATCTCCGGGTCGAGGCTGCGCCAGTTCGTGTACGCGATGTGGCGGCCGTCCGGCGAGAAGCGCGGGTGGCCGACCCGGGTGCGGTCGACGGTCAGCCGCCAGGCCCGGCCGGGGCGGAGTCCCTCGGGGACGAGGGGGGCGATCCAGAGATCGTCCTCGGCCGCGAAGCACAGCAGGTCGTCGTGGAGGTGCGGAAACCGGAGATACGCGACGTCGTCACTCACCTGTACATGCTTTCCGCGCGGAGGGGGTGCGGCAACTCGTACGTGTATACGGGCTTCCGGCGCGGTGTGGTGCGGCGCGGTGTGGTGCGGTGTGGTCCAGGACACGTACGAAACGGTTTCGTTTCGCTGGGGCCGCGGGTACCTTCGTACTGTACGAAACCGTTTCGTTCGCACTGTCGGATCGGAGGAGCCGTTCATGGCTCGCAGCAGACTCACTCCCGAGCGGGAGTCCGAGCTGTACACAGCCGTGCTCGACCTCCTCCGCGAGGTCGGTTACGACGCCCTCACCATGGACGCCGTCGCCGCCCGCACCCACTCCAGCAAGGCCACCCTCTACCGCCAGTGGGGGAGCAAGCCCGAGCTGGTCGCCCGGGCGCTGCGCGCCAACAAGCCCGCCGATCTCGCCGAGATCGACACCGGCTCGCTGCGCGGCGACTTCCACGTGCTCATGGAGCGGACCGACGACTGCCAGATGGAGAAGGACTCCGCACTGATGCGGGGCCTGGCCCATGCCGTCCACACCCACCCCGAACTGCACCGGGCGCTGCGCGAGCTGCTCATCGAACCCGAGATGAACGGCCTCGACGAACTGCTGCGCCGAGCGGTCCGCAGGGGAGAGGTCGACGCCGACAACCCGGCGCTGAAGCTCCTTCCCCACATGCTGATCGGTGCGTTCATCGCCCGGCCGCTGATCGAGGATCAGCCGGTCGACCGTGCCTTTCTCACCGCCTACGTCGACGCCGTCGTGCTCCCCTCACTCGGCGTCTGACCCCACCCGCACCGGCACACCCGGCCGGAGCACCCACACGACACACCACACCACCTGACGCGCACCGCTCACCCGTCGGGCCGGCTCCCCATGTCCTGTCCCACCCCACAATGGGAGTACGCCCCCGTGGCCACGTTCCTCTACAAGCTGGGCCGTTCCGCCTTCCGGCGCCGACGGCTCGTCGCCCTCCTCTGGGTGGCGCTCCTGGCGGTCGCCGGCATCGGCGCCGCCACCGCGCCCGCCCCCACCTCCGGCTCCTTCTCGATACCCGGCACCGAGGCCCAGCGCGCCTTCGACCTGCTCGAAGAGCGCTTCCCCGGAGCCGGCGCCGACGGCGCCACGGCCCGTGTCGTCTTCAAGGCCCCCGAGGGCCAGAAGGTGACCGACCCGGCCCACAAGGCCGTCGTCGAGGAGACCGTCGGCGCGCTGAAGTCCGGCTCGGACCAGATCGTCTCGGTCGCCGACCCGTACACCGCGCACGCCGTCTCGCAGGACGGCTCCACGGCCTACGTCTCCGTCGCCTACAAGGTCAACGCGATGGAGCTGACCGACGAGACCCGCGAGGCGCTCACCCAGGCCGGTGAGCACGCGCAGGGCAAGGGGCTGACCGTCGAGGTCGGCGGTGACGCCCTCCAGACCATGCCGGAGACCGGCGCGGGCGAGATCGTCGGCGTGGTCATCGCCGGCATCGTGCTCGTCGTCACCTTCGGCTCGCTCGTCGCGGCGGGGCTCCCGCTGCTCACCGCGATCATCGGCGTCGGCATCGGCGTCTCCTCGATCGCCGCCCTCGCGAACGTCCTCGACCTGGGCTCCACCACCTCCACCCTCGCGATGATGATCGGCCTCGCGGTCGGCATCGACTACGCCCTCTTCATCGTGTCCCGCTACCGCGCGGAGCTCGCCGACGGGCGCGAGAAGGAGGAGGCCGCGGGCCGCGCGGTCGGCACGGCGGGTTCGGCGGTCGTCTTCGCCGGACTCACCGTCGTCATCGCCCTGGTCGGCCTGGCCGTCGTCAACATCCCGATGCTGACGAAGATGGGCTTCGCCGCCGCCGGCACGGTCGTCATCGCCGTACTGATCGCCCTCACCCTCATCCCGGCGCTCCTCGGCTTCGCCGGGGACAAGGTCGTCGGCCGCAAGCAGCGCAAGGGCACCGCGAAGGTGAGCGACAAGCCCAACGGGGGCACCCGCTGGGCCCGGTTCGTCATCCGGCGCCCCCTGATGGTGCTGCTCGTCGGCGTCATCGGCCTCGGCGCGATCGCCGTGCCCGCCGCCTCCCTGGAGATGGGCCTGCCGGACGACGGCGTCAAGCCCACCTCCACCACCGAGCGCCGCGCGTACGACACGCTGTCGGACGGCTTCGGCCCCGGCTTCAACGGCCCGCTGCTCGTCGTCGTCGACGGCGACAAGGCCACCGCGGACAAGACCGTCTCCACGATCAAGGGCCTCGAAGGCTGGGCCGCCGTCACCCCGGCGACCCCGAACAAGGCCGGCGACGCCGCGATGATCACGGTGGTCCCGAAGGACCGTCCGTCCTCCGTCGCCACCGAGGACCTGGTCCACGACATCCGGAACGCCACCGGCGACGAGGTCCTCGTCACCGGCGCCACCGCGATGAACATCGACTTCTCGCAGAAGATGAACGACGCGCTCGTGCCCTACCTGGCACTCGTCGTCGGCCTCGCCTTCCTGCTCCTGACGGTGGTCTTCCGGTCGATCCTGGTCCCGCTGAAGGCGGCCCTCGGCTTCCTGCTCTCGGTCGTCGCGGCCCTCGGCGCGGTCGTCGCGGTCTTCCAGTGGGGCTGGCTCGGCAGCCTCTTCGGGGTCGAGCAGACCGGCCCGATCATGTCGATGATGCCGATCTTCATGGTGGGTGTCGTCTTCGGTCTCGCGATGGACTACGAGGTCTTCCTCGTGACCCGCATGCGGGAGGCGTACGTGCACGGGGAGCGGCCCGGCGAGGCGATCGTGACCGGCTTCCGGCACAGCGCCCGGGTGGTCGTCGCCGCGGCGGTCATCATGATCGCGGTCTTCTCCGGCTTCATCGGCATGACCGACCAGATGATCAAGATGATCGGCTTCGGCCTGGCCGTCGCGGTCCTCTTCGACGCCTTCGTGGTCCGGATGGCGATCGTCCCGGCCGTGCTCGCGCTCCTCGGCCACAAGGCCTGGTGGCTGCCGAAGTGGCTCGACCGGGTCCTGCCGAACGTCGACGTGGAGGGCGAGGGTCTCGCCGCGTCGACGGGTGAGCCCGCGCCCGCGAAGCCGGACCTCGTGAAGGTCTGACCTCATGAAGGTCTGAACCTCGTGAAGGTCTGACCTCCGGGTCCACTCCGTTACGCCGTCAGTGTGTCGTCAGCGACGTACTGGCGGCGTACGTGTGCCGGAGGAAGCGGAGCAGGGGAGCGGTGTCGAACTGGACGACCGCGACCCCGTCGGCCGTGTGGAACTCGACGACCGTCTGCACCCGGCCGCAGGGCCACACCCCGATGTCGCCGCGGCGGGTCGGGGTGCGCAGCCCGGTTTCGAGGAGCGCGCGCGGGAAGGACCACTCGACGCCGTCGGGGAACCCGAAGCGGACGGTCGCGGGGGAGAAGTCGGCGTCGTAATGGAGGGTCACGGGCACGGGCCGGGAGAGGGGGGCGTCGCTGATGATCCGTCCTTTGGCGTGGTCGTCGACTGCGTGTTCCTCTACGGCGGCCATCGCGGGCTCCTCACGTTTTGTCCTGCTATCAGCCAATGTGTCACTCCTTCCCGCCGTGTGCGAGGGGCATGCTCCGTCTGCCCTGTGATCTGTGACCTATGCGCTCTTGCAACTGGTTCGCAAGAAGGCTCATCATTCGGGACGTGCATGTACCTGACGGATTCATCAACGCCCCCGTATCGGCCGCCGCCGGTGTCGTCGCCGCCGGCGCCGTCGCCGTCAGCCTGCGGGGGGCCCGCCGCGAGCTGGACGAGCGGACGGCGCCGCTCGCCGGGCTCGTCGCGGCGTTCATCTTCGCCGTGCAGATGCTGAACTTCCCGGTCGCCGCCGGGACCAGCGGACACCTGCTCGGCGGCGCGCTCGCCGCGATACTCGTCGGCCCGTGGACCGGCGTCCTGTGCATCGCCGTCGTCCTGCTGATGCAGGGCATCCTCTTCGCCGACGGAGGCCTCACCGCCCTCGGCGTGAACATCACCGTCATGGGCGTCGTCACGGTCGTCGTCGCGTACGCGCTCTTCCGGGGCCTCGTCCTCGTGCTGCCGCGCACCCGCCGCTCGGTGACCGTGGCCTCCTTCGTCGCCGCGCTCGTCTCCGTGCCGTCCGCGGCCGCCGCCTTCACCCTCGTCTACGCGATCGGCGGCACCACCGACGTACCGCTCTCCAAGGTCCTGACGGCCATGGTCGGCGTGCACGTCCTCATCGGCATCGGCGAGGCCGTCATCACCATGCTGACCGTCGGCGCGGTCGTCGCCGTCCGCCCCGACCTCGTCTTCGGCGCCCGCGGTCTGACGTCCCCGCTCAAGCTGCGGGTCGACGGCGAGCTCGTCGACGCGGCGGCCCCCGCTCCCGTCGCGCCCGCGGGCTCCCCGAAGAAGCTGTGGATCGGCGGTGTCGTCACCGCGCTCGTCCTCGCCGGCTTCGTCTCCTTCTACGCCTCCGCCAGCCCCGACGGCCTGGAGAAGGTCGCCGCCGACAAGGGCATCGACGCCAAGGTCGAGGAGCACGCCGCCGCCGGCTCGCCGCTCGCCGACTACGGCGTCAAGGACGTCGACAACGCCCGGCTCTCCGGCGGCCTGGCCGGCGCCATCGGCGTGGGCGCGACCCTCGCCGTCGGCACGGGCGCGTTCTGGGTCGTGCGCCGACGCCGTACGGGCCAGGAAGCCGCGGCGGTCTGACATGGGAGCCGGGCACGCTCACAAGCTCTACCGGCACGCGCACTCGCCGGTGCACGCGCTGCCCCCGCACACCAAGCTCGCGGCCGTCCTCGGCTTCGTCGTGGTCGTCGTCTCGACGCCCCGCGAGGCCGTCTGGGCCTTCGCCCTCTACGCCCTGCTCCTCGCGGCCGTGGCGGCGAAGGCCCGCGTCCCGGCCGGCTTCCTGCTGAAGCGGCTGCTCATCGAGGTGCCGTTCGTCGCGTTCGCGCTGCTCATGCCGTTCGTGGTGCCCGGCGAACAGACGACCGTCCTCGGGGTGTCGCTCAGCGTCCCCGGCCTGTGGGGCGCCTGGAACGTCCTCGCCAAGGGCACCCTGGGCGTCGCCGCCTCCGTACTCCTCGCCTCCACCACCGAGCTGCGCGCCCTGCTCCTCGGACTCCAGCGGCTGAGGCTGCCCCCGCTGCTCGTCCAGATCGCCTCGTTCATGATCCGGTACGGCGACGTCATCACCGACGAGATGCGCCGCATGTCCGTCGCCCGCCGCTCGCGCGGCTTCGAGGCGCGGGGCGTCCGCCACTGGGGCGTCCTCGCGAAGTCCGCGGGCGCGCTCTTCATCCGCTCGTACGAGCGTGGCGAACGCGTCCACCTGGCCATGGTCAGCCGCGGCTACACGGGCACCATGCCGGTCATCGACGAGGTGACCGCCACCCGCGCCCAGTGGACGTACGCCGCCGCGCTGCCGCTCACCGCACTCCTGATCTGCCTCCTCGGATGGACGACGTCATGACCACTCCCCCCTCCCTAGAGGTCCGCGGCCTCGCGTACGCCTACCCCGACGGCCACCAGGCCCTCTTCGGCGTGGACCTGACCGTCGGGCGCGGCGAGCGGGTCGCCCTCCTCGGCCCCAACGGCGCCGGCAAGACCACCCTCGTCCTCCACCTCAACGGCATCCACACCGGCGGCGCGGGCACGGTCACCGTCGCCGGGCTCCCGGTCGGGAAGAAGCACCTCGCCGAGATCCGGCGGAAGGTCGGCATCGTCTTCCAGGACCCCGACGACCAGCTCTTCATGCCGACCGTCCGCGAGGACGTGGCCTTCGGCCCGGCGGCGGCGGGCCTCCGGGGCGCCGAGCTGGAAGCCGTCGTACGGAAGGCCCTCGACCGGGTCGGCATGGCGGAGTACGCGGACCGGCCGCCGCACCACCTGTCGTTCGGGCAGCGCCGCCGGGTCGCGGTGGCCACCGTCCTCGCCATGGAGCCGGAGATCCTCGTCCTCGACGAGCCGTCCTCCAACCTGGACCCGGCCTCGCGCCGCGAGCTCGCCGACATCCTCCGCTCCCTCGACGTCACGGTCCTCATGGTCACCCACGACCTGCCGTACGCCCTGGAGCTCTGCCCGCGCGCGGTGATCCTCAGCGAGGGCGTCATCGCCGCCGACGGGCGGACCGGCGACATCCTCGCCGACACGGAGCTGATGGCCCGGCACCGCCTGGAGCTGCCGTTCGGCTTCGTGCCGAGCTCCGTGGTCTGACGGCCGTCCTTCTCGTGGCCTGACGGCCGTCCTTCTCGTGGCCCGACGGCCCCGGAATCCGTCCTTCTCCCGCCGCGTTGCACCATGGAGGGTCGGAACGACGAGTGAGGGAGTGGGGACGTGGACGTCCAGGGCACGGTGGCGGCGGGCTGGGAGCCGGTCAGGGACGCGTTCCTGCGCAACTTCGAGCAGCGCGGCGAGCGCGGGGCGGCCCTTGCCGTCCACCGCGACGGCGAGAAGGTCGTCGACCTGTGGGCGGGCAGGAGGGATGCCGACGGCGGGGCGGAAGCCGGGACGGACCCGTGGACGGCCGACACCGCCCAGGTCGTCCGCTCGGCCACGAAGGGCGTCGCCGCGGCCGTCCCCCTGCTCCTGCACCAGCGCGGCCTGCTCGACCTGGACGCCCCCGTGGCGACGTACTGGCCGGAGTTCAAGGCGGCCGGCAAGGACCGGGTGACCGTACGGCAGCTCCTCGCGCACCGGGCGGGCGTGCCCGTCCTGGACCACCCGCTCACCCTCGCCGAGGCCGTCGACCTGCCGACGGCGACCCGCGCGATAGCCGCCCAGGCCCCCGTCTGGGAGCCCGGCACCGCCCACGGCTACCACGCCCACACCTTCAGCTGGCTGCTCTCCGGCCTCGTCCACCGCGTCACCGGCCGCACCATCGGCCGCTGGGCCGCCGAGGAGATCACCGGCCCCCTCGGCCTCGACCTGTGGATCGGGCTCCCCGAGGCGGAGGCCCACCGGGTCGGCCGCCTCGGACCCGTCGAGGAGATCGACCCGCCCGGCAGCGGCGCCCTCAAGCTTCGCCCCAAGCGCTCCGTCAGCGAGGCCTACCGGGACCCCGGCTCCCTCACCCGGCGCGCCTTCGGGGTCATCGAGCCCCAGCCCGACGAGAACGACCCCGTCTACCGGGCCGCCGAGCTGCCCGGCTCCGCGGGCGTCGCCACCGCCCGCGCACTCGCCCGCTTCTACGCCGCGACCCTCGGCCCCGTCGACGGCGCCGAGCGCCTCTTCGCGCCGGCGACGCTCACCCTGGCCCGTACGGAGGAGTCGGCGGGACCGGACAAGGTGCTGCTGGTCGGCACCCGCTTCGGCCTCGGCCACATGCTGCACGGACCGGCCTCCCCGCTCCTCGGCCCGTCCTCCTTCGGCCACCCCGGCCGCGGCGGCTCCCTCGGCTTCGCCGACCCCGAGTCCGGGATCGCCTTCGGGTACGTCACCAACGGCATGCGGAAGACGGTCACGGCCGACCCGCGCGCCCAGGCCCTGGTG
Source organism: Streptomyces sp. NPDC042346 (assembly GCF_055581845.1). NCBI lineage: Bacteria > Bacillati > Actinomycetota > Actinomycetes > Kitasatosporales > Streptomycetaceae > Streptomyces > Streptomyces sp. NPDC042346. Next base: position 234,159 of record NZ_JBVJEH010000010.1, read on the forward strand.
CGGGCGGTGCGGGCGGTCGTGGACCGGCCCTGACCTGACTGGACCTTGATCTGACCGGACCTTGACCCTGGCTTGACTTGACCTGACATTCTGAGCCACCGCCCGGCGGATGCGGGGGTGCGTGGCCAGTACCTTGTGCCTGCCCGCTGACCGGTGGGCAGGCACGGGGGTGCATGCAGGTGAGCGAGATTCCGTCGCGGCCGTCCGACTGCGCGACGAGGAGCGATCCGAACCGCGTGACGGTGCGGATCGCGAGCAGCCGGCTCTGGGAGATCTACGGCAGCATCGGGCTGCTCTCGGCGCACCGGGGCCTCGTGCCCTGGCCGTACGCCAACTGGGACAAGGCCGCCCGTCGTTCGCTGAGCCGCTCCGACGTGACCATCCCGGGCTGGCTCGTCCACCTCTTCCGGACCGGCGCCGGGACCCTCCCGCCGTTCCTCCTCACCGTCCCCGCCTCGGACGGGCCGGACCTGGCCGAGGAGCTCGCCCCCCTCGCGGCGGTCTGCCACGACCGGGCCCGCGCGGAGCTCGAACAGCGCTTCCCGCGGGGCGTGCCCGCCGAGGTGCGCCCGCTGTACGCGGACCCGGCGGCGCGCGTCGCCGAACTCCGTGCCTTCCTCCCGCGGTACTGGCGGGCCGCGCTGGCCCCGTACGCGGCGACCCTGCGGGCGACGACGGAGGAGGACATCCTGCGCCGCGCCCGCACGCTGGCCACGCAGGGCCCGGAGGCGCTCCTGAACGCGGTGGGCGGGATCGCGGTGCCCGGCGGGGTGGCCGTGCCCGGTGTGATGGCCGTGTCGGGCGTCTCCCGGCTCGTCCTCGTACCGCTGCTGTTCGGCCGCGGAGCTCCTTTCTCCACGGCGGCCCGCGACGGCACCGAGGCGGCCCTGTCCTACCCGGTCGACGGGTCCGCCCTCCTCGTCGCGGAGGCTCCGCCCGAGCGGCGCGCGGACGCTCCCGTGCGCGGCGACCGGCTGGAGATCCTCATCGGCAGGAGCCGGGCGGGTGTCGTACGGGCCCTGGTGGCGCCCACGACGACCTCGGACCTGGCGACGGCCCTCGGCCTCGCCCCGAGCACGGTCTCCCAGCACCTCACGGCCCTGGTGGCCGCGGGCGTGGTGCGGCGGCGCAGGGCGGGCGTCCGCGTGCTGTACGAACTGGACCGCCCGGGCGTCGTGTTACTCAGGCATCTGGACCACGCGCGCGGCATGCACACGGCCCGCTGACCGGCCAGTAGGGTCGACGAGCCGTACAACTCGCCGTACACGTACATCGGTTGCAACAGGAGAGAACGCATGTCCCAGGAAACGTACGAGAAGCTGGTCGCCCTGCTCGACGAGCGCGGCGCCGCCTACCGGGTGATCGAGCACGCGCCCGAGGGCGCCACCGAGGCGGTCAGCGCCCTGCGGGGGCACGCACTCGCCCAGGCGGCCAAGTGCATCATCGCCATGGTCAAGATCGGCAAGAAGGAGAAGCGGTTCGCGCTGGTCGTCGTCCCCGGTGACAAGCGGATCGACCTCGCGGCGGTGAAGGCGCTGTACGGCGGCACCTACGTCTCGTTCGCGTCCCCGGAGATCGCCGAGGAGCTCGCGGGCTCGGAGAGCGGCACGATCCTGCCGTTCTCCTTCGACGAGCGCCTGGAGCTCTTCGTCGACCCGGACCTCCTGGCGCACGGGGAGTTCTACTTCAACGCCGCCCGTCTCGACCGCTCGATCGCGCTCTCCAGCGCGGACTACCGGTCGATCGCGGAGCCGCGCGTCGAGAAGGTGTCGACGGACTGACGTCGACCGGCTGAGCTCCTTCTGCAGAGCTCGCCGTCAGGCCATGGCCGGCGTGAGCGCGAGCAGCATCCCCAGGCCGACGAGCACGGTGCCGATGACCTTGTTGAGCACGGTCTGGCGCTGCAACAGGCGGGACCGCAGGCTCTGGTTGGAGAAGAGGAGCGCGGCGAGCGCGAACCAGACCAGGTGGGCGAAGGACATGAAGAGGCCGTAGCCGACCTGCTGGAAGACGGGGGTGTCGGCGCTGACGACCTGCGTGTACGTGCTCAGCACGAACAGCATCGTCTTCGGGTTGAGCGCGTTCGTCAGGAAGCCGGTGCGCAGCGCGCCGGCCTTCGACAGGCCGTCGCCGCTCGACAGGTCGACGTCCACCTGGGTCTTGGTGACGAACGTCTTGTACCCGATGTACACCAGATAGGCGGCGCCGATCAGTTTCATCGCCGTGAAAAGCATCGGGGTCCGGGAAACCAGAAGCCCCACGCCCAGCATGGTGTAAGTGACATGGACGAGAACGCCCAGGGAAATTCCGACGGCGGCGAGAACGCCGGCGGTCCGCCCGTACAAATAGCTGTTGCGGACGGTCATCGCGAAATCCGCGCCGGGGCTGATGACAGCCAGAATGGTGATGACCGCCACGGCGATGAGCTGACCCATGTACCCGTCTTCCCGTTCTTCTCACTCAAGGGGTGCGCGGGCGGGGGCGGCGCCTCGCGGACGCCGGCCCCCACCCGCGTCTGACATCAGGGCTTGTGACGGTAGGTCACGACCAGCACGTCGCGCGAGGCCGGGGCGGTCGAATCGATCTGCTCGATGGGCGTGACGCCGTGGTAGACCCGCTCGTCGTTGACGAGCGCCAGGTCGAGGGGGTCGGTCAGGGCGAACTTCTCGACCGGCTGCTTGTCCAGGTTGAAGACGGTGCTCTCGCCGCCGGTGGCGTTGGTGCGGCCGATCATCGCCATCAGGACGAAGGTGACGCCGTCGCGGTGGACGCCCTCGGGCGTCGGCAGGCCGACCTCCTCGCCGTCGACCTCGATGCGGAACTGGTGGGCCTCGATGTGCCACGCGGAGTACGGGGCGAGCCGGCCGAAGATGTCGCAGCCCAGGGTGACCAGGCTGCTCATCGTGGCGCCGCGCAGCGACGCGTCCTCGAACGGCTCGTAGTGCCGGGCCACGCCGCCGTTGAGGTTGTTGTAGTCGAGCCCCTGGTAGTGCGGCTGGTGGGGCTCGACGCGGTAGTCGGCGCTCGACCGGGGCGCGCTCAGCGTGGCGTGCCGGCGGCGGCGGTAGCGCCCGCCGTCCGCCATGTAGCTGTCGAGCGGCATCCGGCCCCAGCTGTCGCGGAAGGGCTCCAGGTCGTCGAGCGCGTTTTCCGAGCGCTGGAGGAGAAGCTGCTTCACCTTCTCGCCGGAGCGAAGGTCAAAGCTCCGGGAAGAAAGGGACTCGCATATTTCCTCTACTCCGGATTCGTACGTCGAAGACATTGTTCCCCCTGTGTCCACGTGGTCATCGGCGTAGTCGATCGTGGTATTTGCGACGGGTGCATGTCAAAGCCTTTCGGTCGTGGCCGAATTGTCACAACTCCCTTTTGTGAACGGAATGTTGCGAGCGGATGGTGCGATGGGTAGGGGAAGCCACATGGATCTCAGGGAGAACGCGGAACACGCGAAACGCTTCGACGGGTACGCGGTACTGATCACGGGCGCGGCCCGCGGCATCGGCGCGGCCACCGCACGGCGCCTCGCGGCGGAGGGCGCGCGGGTGCTGGTCACGGACATCGACGAGGACGAGGCCGCGCGGACCGCCGCCGAGCTGCCCGGGGCGGTGGCCCTGCGCTGCGACGTCGGCGACCGGGACGCGGTGGAGGCGGCCGTCGCGTACGCGGTGGAGACCTTCGGCGGCCTCGACGTCCTCGTCAACAACGCCCTCGCCCCCGTCGCCCCCGACCGCGACCGCTTCGAGGACGAACCGGACGGGGGCTGGGCGGGCCAGCTCGACGTGACGCTGATGGGCGCGGTCCGCTGCTCCCGGGCGGCGCTGCCGCACCTCGCGGCGGCGGGCGGGCGCGGGGCGATCGTCACCATCGGCTCGGTCAACGCCGAGGTGGACTTCGGCAACCACGCCTACAGCGCGGCCAAGGCGGGCCTGGCCTCCCTCACCCGGACCCTTGCGGGCGACGCGGCACCGCGCGGTGTCCGCGTCAACCAGATCAACCCGGGGACGATCGCGACGACGGCCTGGGCGGGCAAGGAGGCCGGACTCGCGGCCCTCGCGGACCGCGTCTACCCCCTGGGCCGGGTCGGCACGCCGGAGGACGTGGCCGCCGCCGTCGCGTTCCTGGCGTCGCGGGACGCGTCCTGGATCACGGGCACGGTCCTGCGGGTCGACGGCGGGCTGCTTGCGGTGAACTCGCACTTCGCGGAGGTCCTGGCGGACTGAGGGGTCAGGAAACCTCTTGGCCCGAGAACTTCTTCGACGGGAGACGCAACCTCGGGAGGTGCCACACGTCTGGTGGGTTGAAGGCGCCCTTCACGTCCCGTCCCACCTCCTCCCTTGGAGAACCTCATGAACCGCAATTCCCGCCGCGTCCTGGGCGCCGTCGCCGGTGCCGCGCTGCTCCTCGGCGGTGCCTTCACCGCCCAGGCCGTCGCCGACTCCGGCGCCAAGCCGGCGCCGAAGGTCGTCACCCCCGCCGACTCCGGGGCCAAGCCGGCGCCGAAGGTCGTCACCCCCGCCGACTCGGTCCCGCAGCCGGCGACGAAGCCGGTCGTGGTGAAGCCGGGCACGGCGCAGCCCGCCGCCGGCGAGAAGGGCGTCCCGGCCACGAAGTCGGTCCCCGCGGAGAACGCGCCCCGCGTGGTCAGCCCGGGCACGGGCGCCAAGAAGTAACACCGGAGCGGGGGCGGACCGGTCACCCGGACCGGCCCGCCCCACCCCGCTCCCGCCCGACCCGCTCCCGCCCAATCCCCTCCCCACACCCCGAACGAGGCCCATGCAGTACGCGATAGCCGCGGCACCCTCCTGGTGGTCCCGTCTGCTCGCCCGCGTGTCCGGGACCGAGGGCGGGGCGGTCGTACGGGAACTCCGCCCGCGCGCACGGGTCACGCCGCACGACGAGGGGCCGCCCACCCTGACCGACCTGTACAGGGCCCGCCGGCTCGACATGGTGCGGCTGGCGCTCTTCCTGGTGGACGACCTGCACACGGCCGAGGACGTCGTCCAGGACGCGTTCGCGGCGCTGTGCCGCGCGTACGGGACCTCGTTGGACGGCCTCCAGGACCCGGGGGCGTACCTGCACACCGCCGTGGTCAACGCGGCCCGCTCCGTACTGCGCCGCCGCCGCACGGCCCGCGGCTACACCCCGCCCCACCAGCCGGCGAGCGCCCCGGTGGACGAAGGCCTCCTCCTCGCGGAAGAACACCGCCACGTCCTCGACGCGCTGGCCCAGCTCACCGCCCGCCAGCGGGAGGTCCTCGTCCTCCGCTACTGGTCGGAACTGACCGAGGCGCAGATCGCCCGGACCCTCGGCCTCTCGCGCGGCACGGTGAAGTCCACGGCGAGCCGGGCCCTGGACGCCCTGGAGAAGAGACTGGAGGCGTCCCCATGACCCCCCGACCACCCACCGAAGACCGCCACGCCACGACGGAGACCCGCCTCAGAGCGGCCCTGACGGCCCGGGCGGCCCAGATCACCCACCACGACCTACGCCGGGAGGACCCGCCGCAGGGCCGCGGCTGGACCGTCCGCACGCTGCGCGGCCCCGGCCTCGCCGCGCTGGCGGCAGCGGCGGCGGTAGCGGCCGTCTGCCTCCTGTACCTGTTCCCCGGCAGCCCCCTGGCCCCCACCCCGGTCCAGCCTGCCCGCCCCCCGGGCATCAGCGACCCGGCACCACCCGACGCGACGCCGACCACCCCCGTACCGGCGTCGACGCCCCGGGTCGTCAAGCCGTCGGAGTGATCCTTTCGTGGGCGCGCCGTCCGGGGTGAGGGAGCGCGCCCACGACGGAGTGAATGGCGCGAGGGGGCACACACCCCCACTTGACTGGCCTGCGTAAGTCCCGACTCACGTAAGGCCCTTGCGACATGCATGCACTTCCGCCGATCGGCGCCGAGATCCCCTGCTCCCGCCTCGCGATCAACACCCCGCTCCGGATCAAGGACGAGCTCGTCACCGTCGACTTCCGGGGCGGCATCAAGCACCGCGTCGACGTCAACCCCGACGACCCGATGAACTCCGTCCGCATGCGGACCGTCGGACACAAGATGAGCGCGGAGCTGCCGGGAGAGGACGGGAAGAGCCCGGGCACCATCACCATCGAGCAGAACGACGTCGACGTCGACGCGCCCACCATCCTGCGCCTCACCCAGAACTTCCCGCCCAAGTACGAGTTCCGCGAGGTCTCGACCTTCACGATGGTCATCGAGCGGCCCGGGGACGGGAACGGATACGCGCCGCTGGTTCTGACCACGAAAGAGCCGATGGTCCTCATCGGACAGCTGACCCAGTACCCGCCGCGCGGCGACCTCTACAAGCTGGAGAAGCCGGTCGAGCTGGTCGACCTGGAGGACCCGACCAAGGTGCTCGCCGTCATCGAGCAGTTCCCCGTCAAGGTCGGCGGCCTCTAGGCGCCGGGCGCGACGAGACGGCTGGTGAACCCCTGGTCCCGAAGGCGCTCGAAGGCGCCGACGACGGGCCGGGGGATCTCCGTCTCGCCGGCGTTCCGGGCCCGGGGCTCGACGAGGACGACGTCCTCCGGCACCCCGGACTCGAGCGCCCGCTCCCGATAGTGCTCGGCCTCGCCCCGGGGCATCCGCTCCCGCGTGGTCGGGCTGGTGGCCCCGGTGAACACGATCACCGGCGCCAGCCCTTGCCGGTACAGCCCGACGGCCACGTCGGCGACCCCGAGGTCATGACTCCCGAGCCCGACGGCGACGGAGCAGGGCCGGGGCGTGTGCCCCATCTGCTGGAAGTCCCAGAGGAGTTGGGCGTCGGCCCGGGTCCCGGGGGCGGTGCCGGTCGCCACGGCCTACAGCCGCTCGGCCTTCACGGCCCCGACGAACGACGCCCACGCCGCCGCCTCGAAGAAGACGCACGGCCCGGCGGGGGCGGCCTTGCTGTCGCGTACGGGCACGGTGCCCGAGAGGTCGTCCCTGACCTGGACGCACTGGCCGTTCCCGCTGCTGTAGCTGCTGCTTCGCCACGTGGGCTCGGCGGGGTCGTGCTGCACTCCGAACACCTTCTCTCAGTCTTTCGCTTCCGCAACCTTAGCCAGCAGGTCGGCGCTGTCGTTCGGTCCCAGCGCCACCGCCTGAAGGTGCTCGAACATCGACTTGTAGCGCCGGATCTCCGCCTCCGACTCCAGGAACAGGTCACCGGCGGGCGTGTCCAGGTAGACGAGCTCGGGGTCGTCCGCGTCCGGGAAGTCCATGTGGACGAAGCTGCCGGTCATGCCGGCGTGCGCGCCCTTCTCGAACGGGATCACCTGGAAGGTGACGTGGGGCTCGGCCATCAGGTCGAGCAGGTGCCGCGCCTGCCCGCGCATGACGTCGCGCCCTCCGACTGCACGTCTCAGGGCCGCCTCGTCGACGATGGCCCAGAGCTGCAGAGGCTGCTCCTTGGTGAGGACGGACTGCCGTTCCATGCGCGCCTGGACGCGCTGCGCGACCTCCTTCTGGCTGGCCATCGGCAGGACGCCTTTGACGACTTCCGAGGCGTAGGGCTCGGTCTGGGCGAGCCCGGGGACGAACAGCGACTCGTAGTTGCGGACCGTCCGCGCTTCGGCCTCGAACCCGATGTACGCGGTGTACTCCTCGGGCAGCTCCGAGTGGTACGGCCGCAGCCACCCCTGGTCGTTCGATCCGCTCTGGAGCGCCAACAGGTCGTTTCGCTGGCCATCGTTGGCCTGGTACAGGTCCAACAGGCTGACGAGGGTGCGCTTCTGCGGGCGCGCACGTGATCGCTCGATCCGGTAGAGGGTCGCCTCGTTGATCCCGGTCCGCTCCGTGACGTCTTCACGGGTGAGCCCCGCCTCGGCGCGGAGCTTCCTCAACTCGGCCGCGAGACGCCGGAGTCGGACGGTCGGTGGTCGCGGTCGCTTGTCCGGCATGCTGCGTCCCTTCTCTGCCGGGCTGATACCCGCGAGTGTGCGTGGTCACCGCGCAATCGCTCAACTCGATTCGAACGCCGAGAGGTATTTCGCAAGGCTTGCATTCTTTGGTGAGGCGCGGGCATTCTGTGACTGAGGTCACCCGCCGTCGCCAAGTCGTGACGATGGGTTGATCTTGCTGGCCTGTGCGCGAAACAGGCAGACCCCCGCGACCGTGCGACCGGTCCGGGGGCGTGGCCAACGCTTTCAAGGAGCGTCAACATGAGTAACCCTATCGTCCGCCTTGTCGGACTGGTCCTGCGGCTGTTACTGCCCCCGTCGGGGCGGCGGCGTTTGGGTGGGGCTCCGGTCCCGACCCCGCGCGGGTGCGTCGCTCGAACCGCAACTGATCGGTGCCGCACCCGCGTTCCCCTCCTCCGAGGGGAGGACAACCGACTCGTACGCCCCTACCTCGACGCGCACGAGACCGCGCGGGCCCAGCGTCAGCGGCGGCGGGCCCTGTGGTTGGCCACGCACGGGGTCGACGTCGGGGCGCGGCGGATCCACGGCGTGGAGGTGGCCTGATGGGGCCCGCACCCGACGGCGCCGTGGTGCTGCGCTGGCAGCCCGCCGCCCGCAGTGTGCCGCTCGCCCGGCGGGAGTTGCGCCGCGCGCTCGCCCGGTGGGAATGGGGGGCCGTCGAGGACGTCGCCTCGCTCGTGCTCTCCGAGCTGCTCACGAACGCCGTCCGGCACGGCCGCGTGGCCGGCCGCGAGGTCGAGACGCACTTCGCTCAAGTGCCGGGCGCCAGACTGCGTATCGAGGTCCATGACGCCTCCGAGCGGCGGCCGTTGATGGCGCTGCCCGACGGCGTCGGCGACGGCGGGTGGGGGCTTCCGCTCGTCGACAGTCTCGCCGTCAAGTGGGGGGTCTGCGACCGCCTCGGGACGGGAAAGCTGGTGTGGGCTGAGCTTGCCGTGGAGGGGGAGTCGGATGCGCCGTGAGGGTACTGCGTTAGGCCGGGTTGCGGGGCCGTACCACCGGGGCGCCCGGCGGCCGAAGCTCTGGGCGTTACGGGCCGACCGCTCCGGGAGCGGGCCGATCACCGAGGCCGAGTGCACCACCTGCCTGGACGGTTCCGGCGCGGCGGACGACGGGCGCGGGCCCGCCGTCTGGTGCCTGGCCCACGCCGAGGAGACCGGGCACACCGGCTTCCGCCGTATCCGTACCGACTTCTTCCGGGCGACCTCGTCCGTACCCGGTGACGGCGACGGTCCTCGCTGAGCGCGTGAGCGCGTATTTCGTTTGCTGTTCCTAGGGGTCCTAGGTTAAACCTAGGACCCCTAGGAACGGTGGAGGACACATGGCGGCGGCGCGGGCAGGGCTGACGGCGGATCGAGTGACCCTCGCGGGCGCCGAGTTGGCGGACGAGGCGGGGCTCGACCAGGTGACCATGTCGCAGGTCGCGCGGCGGCTGGGCGTCAAGGACGCGAGCCTCTACTCGCACGTCCGCGGCCTGGAGGACCTACGCGGCCGGATCGCCCTGCTGGCGGCCGACGAGAAGACCCTCCGCATCGCGGAGGCGACCGCCGGCCGTTCGGGCAAGGACGCGCTGGTCGCCTTCGCGAACGCCTGGCGGCAGTACGCCCACGCGCACCCCGGCCGCTACACGGCGACCCAGATTCCGATCCGGATCGATCCCGAACTCGCCGCGAACGCCCCCGGCCCGCGCCGCGCCGTCGAGCTGACCTACGGCATGCTGCGCGGCTACGGGCTCGCCGAGCCGGACCTGACCGACGCGGTTCGGCTGCTGCGGAGCACCTTCCACGGCTTCGTCGCCTTGGAGGCCGCTGGCGGGTTCGCGCACCAACGCGCGCCGCAGCAGTCCTGGGAACGCGCTCTCGACGCCCTCCACACCCTCCTGGAGCACTGGCCCCCGTCCCGAGAAGGAGACTCCGTATGACCGCCCCGACCCCCGGCAGCCTGCGCGTGAACGGCGCGACCCTGCACTACGAAGTACGTGGTCACGGCCCGCTCCTGCTCCTGATCTCCGGCGGGACGGGCGGCGCCGCCGCCTTCGACGGCTTCGCCGACGACCTGGCCGCCACGTACACGGTCGCCACCTACGACCCGCGCGGAATGTCCCGCAGCACGCTCGACGACCCCGAGGCCGAGCAGACCGTCGCCGAACACGCCGACGACGCGCTCCGCCTCCTGGACCTGCTCTCGCCCCACGAGCCCGCCCAGGTGTTCGGCGCCAGCTCGGGCGCGATCACCGCCCTGCACCTGCTCACCACCCGCCCCGAACGCGTCGCACGCGTCGTGGCGCACGAGCCCCCGGCGATCATGGTCCTGCCGGACGCCGCCGACCATCGCGCGTTCCTCGCACGCGTGCAGGAGACCTTCCGTACGCAAGGGCTCATGCCGGCGTTGACCGTGTTCGGCGCAGGTCTCAAGGCGGACGGTGGCACCACCGAGCCGGAGCCCGAGCCGAAGGCGGCCGACATCGAGCTTCCGCCGCAGGCCGCGGCCAGGGCGGAGCAGACGATGGCCAACCTGCCGTACTTCGTCGGGCGGATCGTCCCCGCCTTCATGTCCTACACCCCGGACCTGAACCGGCTGGCGGCCCTGTCGGACCGGCTCGTGCTCGCCGGCGGCGAGGACTCACGCGGCGAGTTGGCCTACCGCCCGGCCGCGCTCATGGCCGAGCGTCTCGGCCGGGAACTGCTCCACTTCCCCGGCGGGCACGTAGGTTCGACGACGCATCCGACCCCGTTCGGCGAACTCCTCCTTACCGCGCTCCGGGTTCAGCCCGCCTGAAGCATCAGACCGATGCCGATGACCATCAGGCCCGCCGCCGCGACCCGCGGGGCACCGAAGCGTTCCTTGAAGAAGAGCGCGCCGATCGCCGCGCCCACGATGATCGAGGACTCGCGGAGCGCGGCGATCGGGGCCAGCGGGGCCTTCGTCTGGGCCCACAGGACGAGGGCGTACGCCGTGACGGAGAGGACCGCGCCGAGGGCGCCCCGGGCCGCGTACGGGCGGAGTTGGGGGACGAGGTCCGCGCGGCGCCGCCACAGCGCGTACGCCGGGACCGCGGAGCCTTGCAGGATCATCAGCCACGCGATGTAACCGAGCGACGTGCCGGAGGCGCGGACGCCGACGCCGTCGACGACCGTGTAGAGCGCGATGGACAGCCCCGTCGCGCCGGCGGCGACCAGCGCCGGCCAGTGCGGGCGGGCGTCCTTGCCCCGGATGCCCCAGAGCGCGAGGCCCGTCAGGCCCGCGCACGCCACCGCCACCCCGAGCAGCTGCCAGCCGCCCGGCACCTCGTGGAGGAAGACCGCCGCGAGGACGGTCACGACGAGCGGGGCCGTACCGCGCGCGATCGGGTACATCTGCCCGAAGTCGCCCAGCGTGAACGAGCGCATGAGCAGGGCGTAGTAGCCGACGTGGAGCAGCGCGGACGCGACCAGGTACGGCCAGGCACCGGCCGCCGGGAGCGGCACGAAGACGGCCATGAGCAGGCCGACCAGCACTCCGCCGCCGGAGATCAGCGTGAAGGACAGCAGCTGATCTTTGATGTGGTGCGCGATGGCGTTCCAGCTCGCGTGCGTGACGGCGGCGACGATCACCGCGAGGGTGACGAGCGGCGTCACGCGGAGGGCTCGCGGACGTCCACCAGGGTGGCGCCGGCGTGGGCGACCAGCGTCTTCGGGTCGATCGCGAAGACGGTGTGCGGGGTGCCCGCCGCCGCCCACACGACGTCGTGGTCGAGGACGCCCCGGTCGGCGAGGACCCGGGTCCTGGTCCGGTGACCGAAGGGCGGGACGCCCCCGATCGCGTACCCGGTCGTCTCCCGGACCGCCTTCGCGTCGGCCCGGGTGACCTTCTCGGCGCCCAGCTCCTCCCGTACCCGCTCGACGTCCACCCGCGAGGCGCCGTCCATGAGGACGAGGACCGGCACCCCGTCGGCGGCGAAGATCAGCGACTTCACGATCTCGGCGACCTCGCAGCCGATGGCCTCGGCGGCCTGCTGGGCGGTGCGGGTCTCGTCCGGGAAGCGCCGCACCTCGACGTCGAGGCCCAACTCCTGGAGAGCGGCGGCGAACTGGGGGTGCGCGGGGGAGGTCTCGTCAGCGGTCGTCATGGCCCGCACGCTAGCGGTAGCTGTACGGGCCATGCGACAGGGTTCCAGGGGTCGGTCAGCCGGGGCGACCGGGTCGGCGAGTCGCCTGTCCGTCAGCCGGCCTTCAGGACCTGCGCGACCACCGGGCCCGCCGCGTCGCCGCCGTGACCGCCCGACTGGACGACCGCCGCCGCAGCGAGGTCGCCGGAGTAGCCGGTGAACCAGCTGTTGGAAGTGGCCTGGCCGTCGATCTCGGCGGAGCCGGTCTTCGCACCCTTGGGGGAGGAGACCCCGGCCATCGCCTCCGTCGCGGTGCCGTCCGAAGCCGTCGCCGCTGCGTTCATCATCTTCCGCAGCCCCGTGGCGACCTCGGGGTTGAGCCGGTCGGCCTGGGCGAACTCCCGGTCGTCGAGCTCCTTCGCCACCAGGTACGGCTGGAGGAAGCCGCCGTTCTGCACGGTCGCGGAGAGCGAGGCGACGTTGAGAGCGCTCATCGTGATCTTGCCCTGGCCGATGTACGAGGCGGGCGTCTCGCTGCCGGCCGACTCGGGGACGCTGCCGTCCGCCGCCGTGACGCCCACCGCCCAGCTCTGGCCGATGCCGAAGGAGTCGCGGGCGGTGTCGCCGAGGGCGGTGTCCGCGATGCCCTTGTCGCTGAGGGTGCTGATCGCCTTGATGAAGGCGGTGTTGCAGGAGCGGCGGAACGCCGCGGTGAGGGTGCCGTTGGCGATGCTGAACTTGTCGAGGTTCTGGAAGGTGCGGCCCCTCGACAGCACGGTGGAAGGACACTCGACCTTGCTGTTCGGCGTCGCGATGCCGTTCTGCATCATCATCGCCGCCGTGACGATCTTCATCGTCGAGCCGGGGGCCTGGGCGCCCCGGAACGCGGTGTTGAAGTCGGTGGCCGGGTTGTTGGCGACCGCCCGTATCGCACCGGTCGACGGCTCTATCGCCGCCACCGAGGCGTTCCCGAACCTCTTGACCGCCTTCTCGGCCGCCGCCTGCACGCCCGCGTCGATGGTCGTCCTGAGCGTGCCCGGCTTCCCCTTCGACAGGACGAGGAGGGTGGTGTCGGGCACGGACTCGCTGCCCGATTCGATCCACGTCTCGACGCCGGTCGCGCCGCCCGCCTTCGCCCCGTACCGGTCGCGCAGCGTCGCCAGGACGGGGCGCAGCGAGGGGTACTTCTCCGCCGTCAGCTCCTTGCCGTTCCGGTCGACGGCCTTCACGGAGGGGGTCTTCGCCACGCCCGTCCGCAGGGTGGCGTCGGCGGTGAGCAGCTTCGGGTGGAGGACGGAAGGCGCCCACTTCACCAGCGGCCGGCCGGTGGTCTGGCCCCGGACGACGGTCAGTTCGGAGGCGTACGACCAGGGCTTCGACACGCCCTCGAACGTGATCGTGGCCTTCACCGTGAACGGCACCTTCGCCCCGACGGGCGTCCCCGGCGTGATCTCGGCCGCCGAGACGCTCGCGCCGTCCCGGTAGGCCGCGACGGCCGACCCGGCCGTGACCGGGTCGTTCGTCAGCTGCGCGGCCTTCTCCGGCTCCCCGGCGGCCCAGGCCGCGAGGAAGTCCTTCGCGGTCGTCGTCACCTCGTCACCGGTGACGGGCCCGGTCTTCGGCGCGCTGCCGGAGTTGGACTTCACGGACGTGTCGCCGCCCGTGATCCCGTTGTAGAGGTTGAGCCCCCCGTATCCGACACCGCCGGCCACGACGAGGAACACGCCCCCGACGATCGCGGTCTTCGCTCCACTGCGCATGACTGCGCCTCCCCTCCCCAGGTGGCCGTCCAGTCAAGCAGCGTCCCTTCCGTGTGTCGAGCAACTACCGCCATATCCGTCACACTTGGCCGTCATCCCGCCCCGTGCGGGATCCGTCAAACCCAGGTGTCGAGCCACATCCGGCCCCGCCATTGGTCTATCGGAATCGGCGTTCCCGTGTAGATGGGCCAGAAGTAGATGAAATTCCAGACGATCAGCAGAACGAGACATCCCGCCGCCACCGCGCCGAATGTCCGGCGCCTTTCCGATGAACCCCGGGGGCCGATGATCGCGCCCAGCATCATGGCCACCGCCAGGCACAGGAAAGGCACGAAGACGACCGCGTAGAAAAGGAAGATCGTGCGTTCCTGGTAGAGGAACCAGGGGACCCAGCCCGCCGCGATCGCGCAGGCGATCGCGCCCGCGCGCCAGTCGCGGCGGAAGGCCCAGCGCCACAGGATGTACAGGATCGCGAAGCAGGCGGCCCACCACAGGAGCGGGGTGCCGAGGGCCAGGACCTCCTGGGCGCACTTCTCCTTGGTGGTGGCCGGGCAGCCCGCGGTGCCGGGGGCGGGGGACTCGTAGAAGTACGAGACGGGGCGGCCGAGGACGATCCAGGACCAGGGGTTCGACTCGTACGTGTGCGGCGAGGTCAGGCCCACGTGGAACGAGTAGACCTCGGACTCGTAGTGCCAGAGGCTGCGCAGCCACTGCGGCAGCCAGCCCCAGGTGCTGTCCCCGCCGCCCGGGAGCTTGTCCTGCTGGGCGGCCCAGGTGCGGAAGTAGCCCTTGTCCGAGACGAGCCAGCCCGTCCAGGTCGCCAGGTACGTGGCGAGCGCCACCGGCACCACCGACACGAACGCCGGCACCAGGTCCTTCTTGATCACCGAGAGGTACGGGCGGACGGCGCCGCCCGTGCGGCGGCCCGCCACGTCCCACAGGACCGTCATCAGGCCGAACGCCACCATGACGTACAGGCCGTTCCACTTGGTCGCCGCCGCGAGGCCCAGCATCACGCCGGCCGCGATCCGCCACGGCCGCCACCCCATGCGCAGGGTCTCCGCGATCTCCGCGTCCGGCCGCAGCACCCCCTCCTCGTCCTCGGGGAGCGCCGCCGCGAGCCGTTTCCGGTTGCGGTCGCGGTCGACGACGAAACAGCCGAAGGAGGCGAGGACGAAGAACATCAGCACCTGGTCGAGGAGCGCCGTGCGGCTCATCACGAAGTGCAGTCCGTCGACGGCGAGCAGCAGGCCCGCCAGACAGCCCAGGAACGTCGAGCGGAAGAGCCGCCGGCCGATCCGGCACAGCATCAGCACCGACAGGGTGCCGAGCAGCGCCACCATGAAGCGCCAGCCGAAGGGCTCGAAGCCGAAGATCTTCTCGCCGACGCCGATGACCCACTTGCCCATCGGGGGATGGACGACGTACCCGGGGTCGGTCGGGATGAGCACCGCGCCCGGGTCGTTCAGGATCGTCTTGTCGATGTCCTTCGGCCAGGCCCCCTCGTACCCCTGGTTGATCAGGGCCCACGAGTCCTTGGCGTAGTACGTCTCGTCGAATATCACCGCGTGCGGCTTGCCCAGGTTCCAGAACCTCAGCAGCCCGGCGACCGCCGTGACCAGGAGCGGACCGCCCCAGGCCAGCAGCCGCCACAGCCGCTCGGCCGGTCCCGGGCCGATGCCGAGGAGCGACCACATGCGCGCCGACGGGCGGGCGTACGGGGGGTCGAGCCGCTCCCGCAGCCCGATGGGAGCGGGGTTCTCGGCGCGCGGCGCGTAGCCGAAGCGCCGCAGCCTCTGCTGCCACGAAGAGGGCTCTGCCACGGCGTGCCGGCCCTCCAGGGTCTCGGGTGCGGTACTGGTCACCGCGCCATCGTAGGGAACGCGCCTGTGCGCGTCGCCTGTCCGGGCTGGGAGGATGTCCCGTGTGACAGGAACGCTGGTACTCGCAGGGACCCCCATCGGTGACATCGCGGACGCTCCGCCCCGACTCGCCACCGAACTGGAGAACGCGGACATCGTGGCCGCCGAGGACACCCGGAGGCTGCGCGGCCTGACCCGGGCGCTCGGCATCCACACCTCGGGACGGGTCGTCTCGTACTTCGAGGGCAACGAGTCCGCCCGTACGCCCGAACTCGTCGAGGCGCTCGTGGGCGGCGCCCGTGTGCTGCTCGTCACCGACGCGGGCATGCCGTCCGTCTCGGACCCCGGCTACCGTCTGGTCGCCGCCGCCGTCGAGCAGGACATCAAGGTCACGGCCGTCCCCGGCCCGTCCGCCGTGCTCACCGCGCTCGCCCTCTCCGGGCTGCCCGTGGACCGCTTCTGCTTCGAGGGCTTCCTGCCCAGGAAGGCCGGGGAGCGGCTCGGACGGCTGCGGGAGGTCGCCGACGAGCGCCGCACCCTCGTCTACTTCGAGGCCCCGCACCGGCTCGACGACACGCTCGCCGCGATGGCCGAGGTCTTCGGCGCCGAGCGCCGCGCCGCCGTCTGCCGCGAGCTGACCAAGACGTACGAGGAGGTCAAGCGCGGCCCGCTCGCCGAGCTCGCGGCCTGGGCCGCCGAGGGCGTACGGGGCGAGATCACCGTCGTCGTCGAGGGCGCCCCGGAGGCCGACCCCGGCGAGCTCGACGCCGCGGAGCTGGTGCGCAGGGTGCAGGTGCGCGAGGAGGCGGGGGAGCGGCGCAAGGAGGCGATCGTCGCGGTCGCGGCCGAGACGGGGCTGCCCAAGCGCGAGGTCTTCGATGCGGTCGTCGCGGCAAAGAACGCGGCAAAGGGCTGAGGGACCATTCCCCGGAAACGGTAAAGGACTAATCTGAAAGGCAAAGCCGAACCCGGCGCCGGGACTCTTCACAGGGCGCTTGGCAAGGGAAGAGCCAAAAGCCTTCCATGGTTCGTCTCCTGCTGATGCGCTCCGGCCCGAAAAGGCGTCCACTGATCAGTGGAGAGGAGCTGGCATGAGCGAGATCACCGGCACCGGCATATCCGTCGCCCATGAGGCGTACGCCTTCGCCTGCATGCGCTGTGGATACGGCTGGGAGCAGGCGTACGACATCGAGCACCACGTCGACGCCGCCGGCCACGAATTCGTCGTCTACAAGGCCGAAGGGGAGCGGGTCCCGTCCCCGCTGTCCAGTCCCACCTGCATGAACTGCGGCGGTCACGTCGTCCGGATCATGCGTGCGGGGCAGGTGTCGTCGGTGCTCGACCTGATCGCCGCGACGGAGAAGCACCAGCACGGGGCGAAGGCCACCAAGCCCGTCTCGATGGCCGGGCCCATCGGGCAGGAACTCACTGAAGACACTGTGGACACCGTGGGCACGGCGGACACCGTGGGCACGGCGGGCACGGCGGGCACCGCGGGCCAGGAGACCCCGCCGGTGCCGCACCACTGGCACCTCTCCGACCTCCTGCACCCCTTCCGCAACCGCGAAAGGTAGTCGCCGGAAGTCGCCGGTATCCGCGAGCGTCGGCACTCGTGGCCCTCGTACGATCGGGACCATGAGTGCCAAGGACGCCCCGCCGCCGCTGCCCGAACCCCTCCTCGTGGAGGTCGCGGACTCGCACACCCACCTGGACATGCAGTCCGGGACCGTCGAGGAGGCCCTGGTCAAGGCCGCCGCCGTCGGTGTCACCACGGTCGTGCAGGTCGGCTGCGACGTGAAGGGCTCCCAGTGGGCCGCCGAGACCGCCGCCGCCCACGCCCACGTGCACGCGGCCGTCGCCCTGCATCCCAACGAAGCGCCCCGGATCGTGCTCGGGGACCCCGACGGCTGGTCCCGGCAGGGTGCGCGTGAGGGGGGCGGGGACGCCGCCCTCGACGACGCGCTCGCCGAGATCGACCGCCTGGCCGCCCTGCCGCACGTCCTCGGCGTCGGCGAGACCGGTCTCGACTACTTCCGTACGGGACCCGAGGGCATGGCCGCGCAGGAGCGTTCCTTCCGTGCCCACATCGAGATCGCCAAGCGGCACGGCAAGACGCTCGTCATCCACGACCGCGAGGCGCACGACGACGTGCTCCGCGTCCTCGACGAGGAGGGCGCCCCCGAGCGGACCGTCTTCCACTGCTACTCCGGCGACGCCGCCATGGCCGAGATCTGCGCCGCCAAGGGCTACTACATGTCCTTCGCCGGCAACGTCACCTTCAAGAACGCCCAGCACCTGCGGGACGCGCTCGCCGTCGCCCCGCTGGAACTCGTCCTCGTCGAGACCGACGCGCCCTACCTCACCCCCGCGCCCTTCCGGGGCCGCCCCAACGCCCCGTACCTCATCCCCGTCACCGTCCGGGCGATGGCGGCCGTGCGCGGGATCGGGGAGAACGACCTCGCCGAGGCGCTCGCCGTCAACACGGCCCGCGCCTTCGATTACTGATCCATAACGGTTACGTGTCGTAGCCGGATGGTTCGGGAGAGTGACCGTGGCCGGGGCTAGTGTCCCGGCCTCGTGAGTACTTCCCAGGGCAGTCACCGAGCCGGACGGCGAGCGGCGACCCTGCCCGTCCACGAGCAGCCGACCCAAGCCGCGCCGCTCGTCGCCCCCGGACTTGGTGCCGGAGCCCCCGGTGCGGGGGCCCCCGGTGTCGTCCCCGGTGTCGTCCCCGGTCAAGGCGGCTCCCGCGCCGGGGCCCGGCGCGCCGCCCGCCGCCGCAAGACCTCCGGCGCGACCCGGGACGGCCTCCGGCGGCTCGTCCCGCAGGCCCTCGTCGTCGCCTTCCTCGCCGGCGGCACCAGCGCCTTCGTCGCCAACGACAAGGCCGTCCGGCTCTCCGTCGACGGCGTCCCGCGCAGCCTCCACACCTTCGCCGACGACATCGACGAGCTCCTCGCCCACGAGGGCCTGACCGTCGGCGCCCACGACATCGTCGCCCCCGCCCCCGGCGAGGCCCTGGCCAACGGCGACGAGGTCGTCGTCCGGTACGGGCGGCCGATCACCCTCACCCTCGACGGGCGGCGCCACCAGATCTGGACCACCGCCAGGACCGTCGAAGGCGCGCTGCGCCAGCTCGGGGTCCGCGCCGAGGGCGCGTACCTGTCCGTCTCCCGCGCGGCCCCCATCTCCCGCCAGGGCCTCGCCCTCGACGTCCGCACCGAGCGGGCCGTCACCTTCCTCGCCGACGGCCGCGAGCGCGTCGTCCGCACCAACGCCGCCACCATCCGCGAGGCCCTCGCCGAGGCCGGGATCACCCTCTCCGGCCAGGACACCACCTCCGTCGCGGCCGACGCCTTCCCCCGCGACGGCCAGACGGTCACCGTGCTGCGCATCACCGGCTCCCGGCAGGTACGGGAAGAGGCCATCCCGTACGCCGTCGAGAAGGTCCGCGACCCGGAGCTCTTCGCGGGCACCGAGACCGTCGAACGGCAGGGCGTCGCGGGCGTCCGCCGCGTCACGTACACCTTCCGCACGGTCAACGGCGTCCGGCAGAAGCCCCGCAGGACCGGCGAGGAGATCGTCCGCGAACCCGTCAGCCGCAAGGTCCGGATCGGCACCCGCGCGCTGCCCACCTCCGTCGCCGGGGCCGACGGCCTCGACTGGGGCGCGCTCGCCGCCTGCGAGTCCGGCGGCCGCCCGAACGCCGTCGACCCCTCGGGGACGTACGGCGGGCTCTACCAGTTCGACCCCGGCACCTGGCGCTCCCTCGGCGGCACCGGCACCGCCCAGAACGCGCCCGCCTCGGAGCAGACCTTCCGCGCGAAGAAGCTGTACGTCCAGCGGGGGGCGAGTCCGTGGCCCCACTGCGGCAGGCGACTGCACGGGTGAGACGGGGTGAGACGGGGTGAGACGGGGTGAGACGTGGGACTGCCCCACGGCTGCCCCGTAGGCTGTACCGGTGAGCACCACCACCGGCCCCGAAAGCCCCGACGCCCTCCTCGGCCCCGCCGACATCCGTGAGCTGGCCGCCGCCCTCGGCGTGCGCCCCACGAAGCAGAAGGGCCAGAACTTCGTCATCGACGCCAACACCGTCCGGCGGATCGTCCGCACGGCCGAGGTACGGCCCGACGACGTCGTCGTGGAGGTGGGGCCCGGACTCGGCTCCCTCACCCTGGCCCTCCTGGAGGCCGCGGACCGGGTGACGGCCGTCGAGATCGACGACGTGCTGGCCGCCGCGCTGCCCGCCACGATCCAGGCCCGCATGCCCGCGCGCGCCGACCGCTTCGCGCTCGTCCACTCCGACGCCATGCAGGTGCAGGAGCTCCCGGGCCCGGCGCCCACGGCGCTCGTCGCCAACCTGCCGTACAACGTCGCCGTGCCGGTCCTGCTCCACATGCTGGAGCGGTTCCCGACCATCGAGCGGACCCTCGTCATGGTCCAGGCCGAGGTCGCCGACCGGCTCGCCGCCAAGCCCGGCAACAAGGTCTACGGCGTCCCGTCGGTCAAGGCGAACTGGTACGCGGAGGTGAAGCGGGCCGGCTCCATCGGCCGCAACGTCTTCTGGCCCGCGCCGAACGTCGACTCCGGTCTCGTCTCCCTCGTCCGCCGCACCGAGCCGCTCGCGACCACCGCCTCCCGCAAGGAGGTCTTCGCGGTCGTCGACGCGGCCTTCGCGCAGCGCCGCAAAACCCTGCGCGCGGCCCTCGCGACGTGGGCGGGCTCGCCCGCCGCCGCCGAGGAGGCCCTGGTCAAGGCCGGGATCTCGCCGCAGGCGCGCGGCGAGGCGCTGACGGTCGAGGAGTTCGCGAGGATCGCGGAGGCGAAGGCGTGACCACTCCCAGCAGCGTGACCGTCCGCGTACCGGCGAAGGTCAATGTCCAGCTGGCCGTCGGCGCGGCCCGCCCCGACGGCTTCCACGACCTCGCCAACGTCTTCCTCGCCGTCTCCCTGTACGACGAGGTCACCGCCGCCCCGGCCGCCGAGCTGACCGTCACCTGCGAGGGCCCCGACGCCGACAAGGTGCCGCTGGACCGCACGAACCTCGCCGCGCGCGCCGCCGAGCTGCTCGCCGCCCGGCACGGCATCTCCCCGGACGTGCACCTGCACATCGCCAAGGACATCCCGGTCGCCGGCGGCATGGCGGGCGGCAGCGCGGACGGCGCGGGCGCCCTGCTCGCCTGCGACGCGCTGTGGGGCCTGAACACCCCGCGCGCCGAGCTCCTGGACATCTGCGCCGAACTCGGCTCCGACGTGCCGTTCAGCCTGGTCGGCGGGGCGGCGCTCGGCACCGGCCGCGGCGAGAAGCTCACCGAGCTGCCGGTCGGCGGCGCCTTCCACTGGGTGTTCGCCGTCGCGGACGGCGGGCTGTCGACCCCGGCGGTGTACGGCGAGTTCGACCGCCTCACCGAAGGCGCCGACGTCCCCGCCCCGACCGCCTCCCCGCTCCTCCTGGACGCCCTCCGCGCCGGCGACACCACCGCGCTCGCGGGCGCCCTCGTCAACGACCTCCAGGCGGCGGCGCTCTCCCTGCGCCCGTCCCTCGCGGCGACCCTGACGGCCGGCACGGACGCGGGCGCACTCGCCGCCCTGGTCTCCGGCTCGGGCCCCACGACGGCCTTCCTGACGAAGGACGCGGAGACGGCGCAGTCCGTCGCGACGGCCCTCATCGCCTCGGGCACGTGCCGCACGGCACGCGTGGCGACGTCGCCGGCGGCGGGCGCGGTCGTCCTCCCGACTGCCTGACACCTTCCCGTTCACTTGCGCCTGCCACCCTGGGCCCGTCGGTTCGGACGAGCCCAGGGGGGCATCGCGTGACGGTGTGGCGGTGGTGGAAGTCGACGACGGCGAGACACCGGCCGGTGCTGAAGATGGTGGACGAGTGCGGCCAGGTCGTGTTCTTCGCCTTTCTCGGCGTCCTGTGGGTTCTGATCCCGCCCTGGGACGGGTTCTGGCGGTGGCCGGCCGTCGCGGTCGACACCCTCCTGTTCCTCGGCGCCTGCCGAGGCGCCCGGCACGCCGTGCGTGTCTGGCGGAAGTGGCGCGACAACCCCGGCTACTCACTTACCGGTTGAGTATCCGCACCCTGTCGGGCCCCGGCCCCCGCGCGGGACCGTACGAGCATGGGAATCAGCGCTCGTGAACTCGCCGCCGCGACACCCGCGACCCGGGACCGGTACATCGATCTGCTGCGGGTCGCCTCGCTCGCGGTCGTCGTGCTCGGGCACTGGCTCATGGCGGCCGTCGCCGGGGACGGGCAGATCGGGAACCTCCTCGCCGTCGTGCCCGAGCTCCAGCTCGTGACCTGGGTCTTCCAGGTCATGCCGGTGTTCTTCTTCGTCGGCGGCTTCTCGCACGCCCTCGCCCACCGCTCCCGCCCCGCGTACGCCTCCTTCCTGCGGGCCCGGCTCCAGCGGCTGCTGCGGCCGACGATGGTCTTCGTCGCGGTGTGGGGTGCCGCCGCGCTCGTGCTCCAGCTGACCGGGGCCGACGGCGGGCTCACCGGGGTCGCGCTGCGTCTGGTCACGCAGCCGCTCTGGTTCATCGGGATCTATCTCGCGATGGTCGCCTTCACCCCGCCGCTGCTGCGGCTGCACGAGCGGTGGGGCTGGGGCGCGTTCGCCGCGCTCGCGGGCGGGGCGGTCGCCGTGGACGTGCTGCGGTTCGCCGCCGGGGTGCCGTTCGTCGAGTTCCTGAACTTCGCGTTCGTGTGGCTGGCGGTCCACCAGCTCGGCTTCCTGCGCGCCGACGGCATGATCCGCCGCCCGGCGCTGCTCGCCGGCGCGGGGCTCCTCGGTGCCGCCGCGCTCGTGGCCCTCGGCCCGTATCCGCTCTCGATGGTCGGGATGCCCGGTGAGAAGGTCTCGAACATGGCCCCGCCGACGCTCGCCCTGCTCTGCCACGGCCTGTGGCTGGTCGGCGCGGTCGAGCTGCTGCGGGGGCCGGGGGCGCGGTTCGTCGCGCGGGCCGGGGTGTGGCGGGCGGTGGTCGCCGCCAACGGGATCGCGATGACCGCGTTCCTCTGGCATCTGACGGCGATGCTCGGCGTGTACGGGGCGCTGCTCGGGTCCGGGGTCGGCCTGCCCGCCCCGGCGTCCGGCGCCTGGTGGGCACAGGTCCCGCTCCGGATGGTGGCGGCGGTCGTCCTCACCGCGGTACTCGTCGCCGTGTTCCGCCGCTTCGAGGCCCCGGTCCCGGCCGCGCCGGCGACCGGCGAGGGCGGCCCTGTCGCGGCCCTCGGCATCACCCTCGCGCTGCTGGGGGTCCTCGGCCTCTCCATGACGGGCTTCGCGGGTCTCCTGACCGGCCACTCGGCGACCCTGATCGCCGTCCCGGTCACGGCCCCGGCGGCCGTCGGCCTCGCCCTCGCGGGCTGGCTGCTGGTGGAGCGGGCGGGGCGGCGCGGGGCCGGGGGCGGTTGGCGGTGACGTCAGTCGTCGAGACGCTCGTCGTCGATGTTCACGGTCACGGTGCCCGGGGGGTAGAGGTCCTCCCGGTCCGTCAGGATCAGGTCCATGGTGGGACGGTGCGGTGCGGGCAACGCGGTGTAGAGCGCGTGGCAGACGTCGGGTCCGCCGAATCCGCCGCGAACCATCCGCGCGACGGTCACCGACGCCACCGTGTCGAGAGGGACGACGTCGATGCCGGGGAGCGCCAAGGCCGCGTCACCCGCCCCTTCGTCCTCCGTCTCGGCTTGGAGCAGGCACAGGGCAGGCACCTGGAGATGCCGAAACGGCGAGGCCGCCGCGTTGTCGGCGACGCGCTGGAGCTTGCGGTGGCCGCGGGCGAGGGCGAGCACGGCGGAGGTGTCGAGAATGATCACGCCGCCGTGTCTCCCAGGGCGCGGCGGGCGTTCGCGGCGGCGATCTCGTAGACCTTGTCGAGGGCGTTCGGCGTCGCGTCGAACTCTTCGTCGGTGAGCGTGGAGTGCATGCGCTCGCGCATGATCCGTCGGCTCTCGGCGACCTTCTCGCGCGCCTGCGCGGCCGTGAGCTGGGACGCGGCCAGTTCGGTGACCAGCGCTCCTATCGTGGTGCCCCGCTCGCGGGCCAGCGAGGCGAGGTGGTCGCGGGTGGTGTCCGGCACCTTGATGGTGGAGTCAGCCATACCTCCACGGTACACCGCTGGTGTACCGGAGGTGTACTCGCGGCGGCAACGTACTCTGGGACGTCGATCGATCCCCCGTACAGGAAGAGTCAACGTGGCCGTCAACCTGGTCAATGTCGAGGCCGTCAGCAAGGTGTACGGCACCCGTGCCCTGCTCGACGGGGTCTCGCTCGGTGTCTCCGAAGGGGACCGGATCGGGGTCGTCGGGCGCAACGGCGACGGCAAGACCACCCTCATCCGCATGCTCGCCAAGCTGGAGGAGGCCGACACCGGCCGCGTCACGCACATCGGCGGGCTGCGGCTCGGCGTGCTCACGCAGCACGACTCGCTCGACCCGAAGGCCACCATCCGGCACGAGGTCATCGGCGTCATGGCCGACCACGAGTGGGCCGGCAGCGCCAAGATCCGCGACGTGCTCACCGGGCTCTTCGGCGGGCTCGACCTGGCCGGCTTCGAGCAGGGCCTCGACACCGTCATCGGTCCGCTCTCCGGCGGCGAGCGCCGCCGCATCGCGCTCGCCAAGCTCCTCATCGAGGACCAGGACCTGATCGTCCTCGACGAGCCCACCAACCACCTCGACGTCGAGGGCATCTCGTGGCTCGCCCAGCACCTCCAGGAGCGCCGCTCGGCGCTCGTCTGCGTCACCCACGACCGCTGGTTCCTCGACCAGGTCTGCACCCGCATGTGGGACGTGCAGCGAGGTGACGTCCACGAGTACGAGGGCGGCTACTCCGACTACGTCTTCGCCCGCGCCGAGCGCGACCGCATCGCGGCCACGGAGGAGACCAAGCGCCAGAACCTGATGCGCAAGGAGCTGGCCTGGCTGCGGCGCGGCGCCCCCGCCCGTACGTCCAAGCCGCGCTACCGCATCGAGGCGGCCAACGAGCTGATCGCCGACGTGCCGCCGCCGCGCGACACCAGCGAGCTGATGAAGTTCGCCAACGCCCGCCTCGGCAAGACGGTCTTCGACCTGGAGGACGTGACCGTCACCGCCGGTCCGAAGACGCTCCTCCAGCACCTCACCTGGCAGCTGGGCCCCGGCGACCGCATCGGCCTCGTCGGCGTCAACGGCGCGGGCAAGACCTCACTCCTGCGCGCGCTCGCCGACGCCGCCGTCTCCGACGGCGAGCAGCAGCCCGCCGCGGGCAAGGTCGTCGTCGGCAAGACCGTCCGCCTCGCCTACCTCTCGCAGGACGTCACCGAGCTCCCCGGCTCGCTGCGCGTCCTGGAGGCCGTGCAGCAGATCCGCGACCGCGTCGACCTCGGCAAGGGCCGCGAGATGACGGCCGGCCAGCTCTGTGAGCAGTTCGGCTTCACCAAGGAGAAGCAGTGGACGCCGGTCGGCGACCTCTCCGGCGGTGAGCGCCGCCGCCTCCAGCTGCTGCGCCTGCTCATGGACGAGCCGAACGTCCTCTTCCTCGACGAGCCCACCAACGACCTCGACATCGAGACCCTGACGCAGCTGGAGGACCTCCTCGACGGCTGGCCGGGCTCCATGGTCGTCATCTCCCACGACCGGTTCTTCATCGAGCGCACCACCGACAAGACGCTCGCGCTGCTCGGCGACAAGACGCTGCGGATGCTGCCGCGCGGCATCGACGAGTACCTGGAGCGCCGCCGGAAGATGATCGAGGCGGCCGTCCCGGCGCCCGCCGCCGCGGCCGCGCCGCAGAAGGCGGGCGTCTCCGCCGCCGACGCGCGCGCCGCGAAGAAGGAGCTCCAGAAGGTCGAGCGGCAGCTCGACAAGGTCGCCCAGAAGGAGGCGAAGCTGCACACGCAGATCGCCGACAACGCGACCGATTTCGAGAGGGTGGCGAAGCTCGACGCGGAGCTCCGGGAACTGGTCGGGGAGCGCGAGGAGTTGGAGATGCGCTGGCTCGAACTGGCCGAGGACGCCTAAGGCCGACCGGCCCCGACGTCGACAGGACGCATAACAAGGGCATCACGGGCCGGTCCTCCCTTGGGTACAAGGGGCGGACCGGTCGCTTTTGCGCCATCGCGTGAGTGGTAGAAAGAAAAGTCGCTCACGTCAAGGGGGAACCGCTGATGACCCAGCCGCCCAGCAACCAGCCGCCGGGGGGCTTCGGAGCCCCTCAGGACCCGAACCAGGTCCCGGCCCCGGGCATGCCGCCCGTCCCGCCCGTCCCGCCGCAGGCACCGCCGGTGCCGCCGCAGGCCCCGCAGGCGGGCGCGCCCGGCGCACCCGGCCAGCCGGCCCAGCCGGGCCCGTACGGGCAGCCTCCGCAGCCGCAGCCGCAGCCGCAGCAGCCCGGCTACGGATATCCGCAGCAGCCCGGCCAGCCGGCCCAGCCCGGTCCGTACGGGCAGCCGCCGCAGCAGCCCTACGGCTACCCGCAGCAGCAGCCCGGCCCGTACGGCCAGCAGCCGCAGCAGCCGGGTCCGTACGGCCAGCAGCCCGGCCCGTACGGCGGCGGCTACCCCACGCAGCCCATGTACCAGGGCGGCCCCACCCCGCCGCCCGCGCCGGGCGGCGGTGGCCTCAAGGGCCGGACCGGTCTCGTCGCGGGCGTGGCGGCCGGTGCCGTCCTGATCGCGGCCGTCACCACCTGGGCGGTCGTCGGCGGCGGGGACGACGAGAAGACCCCGATCTCCCAGCCGACCGTGACCGCGAGCCCCTCGACCTCGGGGTCCGACGCCCCGAAGCCGACCGAGTCGGTGGACGAGGGCGACGGTTCGGGCGACGGCCGGGGCGGCGACGACGACCTCAACGCCGGCCGCAAGCCCGGCGAGGCGAAGGTCGGCTGGCTGCTCAAGAACAACGTCGACCTGCCGCGCAACGGCGCCGACGTCCTCGGCCCGTGGATCGTCGGCGACGTCGTCGTCAAGGCGATGTACAAGAGCATCGACGGCTACAGCCTCAGCGACGGCTCCCTGAAGTGGCACGTCGACGTGCCGTTCGAGCTGTGCGCGGCCCCGCCGGCCCCCTCCTCCGGCGGCTTCATGGTCTTCGGGCACAACGACAGCGCCAAGGACGGCGCCAAGTGCCTCGGGCTCCAGCAGGTGAACCTGAAGACCGGCAAGGTGGGCTGGAAGAAGTCCGTCCCCAAGCCGACCGGCCTCTTCGCCTTCTCCGACAACACCCTGGCCATCAGCGGCAACACGGTCACCGCGGCCGGTTCCAGCACCGCGTACGGCTTCTCCCTCGCCGACGGCAAGCAGCTCTTCAAGGGCGCCACCACCGGCTGCAAGCCCTTCGCCTTCGCCGGCGGCAGCAAGCTGATCGCCGCCATGGACTGCCCCTCGGGCAGCACCACGAAGAAGATCCAGGCGGTCGGCGAGGTCGACCCGGCCACCGGCAAGCCCAAGTACACCTTCCAGCTGGAGGCGAACTGGGAGGTCGACAAGGTCTACTCGGTCGACCCGCTGGTCGTCTCCGCCACCCAGCGCGATCAGAAGAAGTGGACCATCTTCGCGCTCGACGCCAAGGGCAAGCTCCGCTCGCAGATCCAGGGCGGCAAGGACAAGTTCGCCCCGTCCTGCGGCGGCAGCTTCGTCATCTTCGGCAAGAACCTCCAGGGCTGCACGGGTGTCGCCGCCGACGCGAACACCTTCTACATGGCCACCGAGACCTCGTACGGCAAGTCCAACGAGGTCGTCGCCTTCGACCTGAAGACCGGGAAGCCCAAGTGGCGTTCCAAGGCGCCGGAAGAGCAGTCGATGACCCCGCTGCGCATGGAGGGCGGCCAGGTCCTGGTCTACGTCGACCCGAAGTACGACAAGGGCGGCGCCGTCGCGACCATCGCCCCGACCGGCGGTGCGCCGAAGATCGTCCTCCAGCACCCGGCCTCGACCGCCGAGATCGAGAACAGCTTCTACGACCCGGGGTTCGCCTACGGCAGCGGCACCTTCGTCGTGACGAGCGGGCGCGTCTCCGCGTCGAACGACAAGGAAGAGAAGCAGGTCAAGACGATGATGGCGTTCAGCAAGTGAGGTATTCGGACCGATGACGCAGCTACCTCCGCCCCCGCCGAACCAGCCCCCGGATCCCCAGGGCGGCGGCTTCGGCGCGCCCACGCCCCCGCAGCAGCCGCCGGGTTACGGCTACCCGCAGCAGCCGCCGGCCCCGCAGCCCGAGCCCGGCTACGGCTACCCGCAGCAGCCGCCGGCCCAGCAGCCCGACCCGGGTTACGCCTACCCGCAGCAGCCCCCGGCGGCTCCGCAGCAGTCCCCGTACGGCTACCCGACGGCCCCGCAGCAGCAGCCCGTCCAGCCGCCGTACGGCTACCCGGCGCAGCCGCAGCAGCCCTACGGCGGTCACCCGCAGACCGGCTACCCGCAGACCGCCCCGATCCCGGCCGCGGCGCCCGGCGGCAAGAAGCTGTCGGCGCAGCTCCAGATCGTGATCGCGGCGGCCGTCGCCGTCGTCCTGATCGTCGGCGCCGGCATCTGGTACGCCAACTCCGAGAGCGGCGGCGGCAAGGACGACGAGGCCAAGACCTCGGCCGGCACCTCGCAGGGCACGTCGCAGGGCGGCTCCGGCGGCGACGGCGGCAACGGCGAGTCGAAGGGGACGGGCGGCGGCGGCAGCGAGAAGGCGCCGGCCGAGACCCAGGCGAAGCTCACCTTCCAGCTGCCCAAGCCCGGGGTCCCGGACGTCACCGACGTCTCCGGCTCCTGGGTCACCGACAAGGCGTACGTGAAGACGGGCGTGAACTCGCTCGCCGGCTACGACCTCGCCAAGGGCACGCCCGTCTGGACGCTGCCGCTGACCGGCCAGATCTGCGGCGTCTCGCGTCACGTGACCGCCGACAACAAGCTGCCGATCCTCTTCGAGGCCACCAAGCGGGTCCCGCCGCGCTACTACCAGCAGTGCACCGAGGTCGGCGTGGTCGACCTGAACTCGGGCAAGCTGCTCTGGTCCACCTCGGTCACCGGTGGTTCCGCCGGCGACCAGAAGGCCCGGTTCAGCGAGGTCACGGTCAGCGGCAAGACGGTCGCGGCCGGCGGCAACGACGGAGGCGCCGCCTTCGACATCGCCAACGGCAACCCGCGCTGGAAGCCGCAGGCCAACGACGAGGACTGCTTCGACCTGGGGTACGGCGGCGGCGAGGGCCTCGTCGCGGTCCGCAAGTGCGGCCCGTACGACACCCAGTACGTGCTGATCCAGAACCTCAACCCGACGACGGGCGCGCCGCTCTCGCAGTACAAGATGCCCACGGGCGTGAAGTACGCGTCGATCGTCTCCACCAAGCCGCTGGTCGTCGCGGCCGACGTCGGCGACAGCGCCGGCGACGGCAGCGGCATCTCGGACTTCTTCTCCCTCGACGAGAAGACCGGCAAGCTGAAGGCGAAGATCACGGCGGACGCCGACCAGTACGCGGGCCGCTGCCGCTCGACGAAGGTCGAGTCCTGCACCAAGGTCCTCGTCGGCAACGGCCGGCTGTACGTGCCGACCGAGGAGCACGAGGGCTCCACCGGGGAGTACGGCGACGAGACCAACGAGGTCATCGCCTTCGACCTGGCCACCGGTCAGACGGCGCCGGAGAAGGCGGACGCGGGCGACAAGTACACACTCGTCCCGCTCCGCATGGACGGCGGCAGTCTCATCGCCTACAAGGCCCCGCCCTACGACAAGGGCGGGCGGATCGTCTCCCTCGACGGCGTCACCATGAAGGAGACGCTGCTCCTGGAGAACCCGGCGGACGCCACGGTCAACGACATCGAGAACTCCTTCTCGCCGGACTACTCGGAGATCCTGTACCGCGACGGAAGGGTGTTCATGTCCGCCATGATGCTCTCCAAGCCGCGGGCGTCGGCATCGCCGGACGACAAGGAACCTCTGGCGGTGTCGTACAGCACCCGCTGAACCCGCCGACGCCGTACGGAACGCCGTACGGGCGTCCGTGGAGACTCGCGCGGCCCGGCGCATCGGTTCACCCCGATGCGCCGGGCCGTTTGCGTGGTGCGCGGGCTGGTGAGGAATTCGAGGTCGAGCGGGCCGTGCCGGGTGACGGCGGGCCCGGAGGATGGGGGATGACCGGGATGGGCGTACGCCTCGTGGTGGTCGACGACCACCGACTGCTCGCCGAGGCGCTGGCCTCGGCGCTGAAGCTGCGCGGGCACCGGGTGCTCGCGGCGGCGGCGCCGGTGGCGGGTGCGGCGGAGCTCGTGGTGAGCAGGGCGCCGGAGGTGTGCCTGCTGGGCACCGCGGCCCCCGCCGAACCGGGCGCCTTCGACGTGGTCGTCCGGATCAAGCGGGAGCGGCCGCAGGTGGCCGTGGTGGTGCTCGGTCCCGTGCCGTCGCCGCGCGGGATCGCGGCGGCCTTCGCGGCCGGGGCCTCGGGGTACGTCCGGCACGACGAGCGCATCGAGGGCGTGGAGCGCGCGCTCGTGAAGGTCCGGGCGGGGGAGACGGCGGTGGCGCCGCAGCTGTTGCAGGCGGCCTTCGCGGAGCTGCTCAACCCGGCGGTGCGGCAGGACGACGAGGGGCAGCGGCTGCTGCGGCTGCTCACGCAGCGGGAGGTGGAGGTCCTCGTCCGGGTTGCGGAGGGGGAGGACACCCGGCTGATCGCGGCGGGGATGCGGATCGCGCCGAGCACGGCGCGGACGCATGTGCAGCGGGTCCTGATGAAGCTGGGCGTGGGCTCGCGCCTGGAGGCGGCGGCGCTCGCGGCGCGCACGGGGCTCCTCGACCGGGCGGTGCCGACGCAGCGCGGCACGTTCTCGTAATCCTTCGGTCAGATGTCCGTCCGTCCGTGTGAGCGGGCGGTGGAGCTTCGCCATTGACGGTGATGTTTGAATGTGATTCTTTGTGCGTGGTTCTGTTTGATCCCGCCCGGAGGGCACCCCCGTGAAGAAGACCGTCACCACGCTCGCCGACGGGCGCGAGCTCATCTACTACGACTCGCGCGACGACGCCGTCCGCGACGCCGTCGACCCGCGCCCCCTCACCCCCGTCGTCTCCCGCTCCGAGATCCGGTACGACGAGCTCACCGGCGACCCCGTCGCCGTCGCCTCGCACCGGCAGGCCCGCACCTACCAGCCGCCGGCCGACGCCTGCCCCCTCTGCCCCGGCGGCCGGGACGGCCACGAGAGCGAGATCCCCGTCGCGGACTACGAGGTGGTGGTCTTCGAGAACCGCTTCCCGTCCCTCTCCGGCGGCGTCGGCCGCTGCGAGGTCGTCTGCTTCACCGACGAGCACACCGCCTCCTTCGCCGGCCTCACCGAGGAGCGGGCCCGGCTCGTCCTCGACGCCTGGACCGACCGGACCGCCGCACTCTCCGCGCTGCCCGGCGTCGAGCAGGTCTACTGCTTCGAGAACCGCGGCCAGGAGATCGGCGTCACCCTGCCCCACTCGCACGGCCAGATCTACGCCTTCCCGTACGTCACGCCCCGCACGGCCCGGATGCGGAGCCGCCTCGACGAGCACCGCGCCGCGACCGGACGGAACCTCTTCGACGACGTCGTCGCCCGGGAGCGGGCCGACGCCGAGCGCGTGGTCCTGGAGACCGCGCACTGGATCGCCTTCGTGCCGTACGCCGCCCACTGGCCGTACGAGGTCCACCTGTACCCCAAGCGCCGGGTGCCCGACCTGCTCGCCCTCGACGAGGCCGCCCGCACAGAGTTCGCACAGGTCTACCTGGAACTCTTGAGGCGCTTCGACCGGCTCTTCGGCCCGGACGAGCCGCCGACGCCCTACATCGCCGCCTGGCACCAGGCGCCCTTCACGGACGAGCGGCGCGAGGACTTCGGACTGCACCTGGAGCTTTTCACCGTCCGACGGGCCTCTGGCAAGCTGAAGTTCCTCGCGGGCACCGAGTCCGGCATGGGCGCGTTCATGAACGACGTACGGCCGGAGGACGCGGCCCGACGCATCCGAGAGGTGGCCACCGCATGACCACGACCGCGAAGAAGTACCTGGTGACGGGAGGGGCCGGGTACGTGGGCAGCGTCGTCGCCGCCCACCTCCTGGAGCGGGGCCACCGGGTCACCGTCCTCGACGACCTCTCCACCGGCTTCGCCGAAGGCGTCCCGGACGGCGCCGAGTTCATCGAGGGCCGCATCCAGGACGCCGCACGGTGGCTGGACTCCGGTTACGACGGCGTCCTGCACTTCGCCGCCTTCTCGCAGGTCGGCGAGTCCGTCGCCAAGCCCGAGAAGTACTGGGAGAACAACGTCGGCGGCACCATGGCCCTCCTCGCCGCCATGCGCGCGGCCGGGGTGCGCCGGCTCGTCTTCTCCTCCACCGCCGCGACCTACGGCGAGCCGGAGTCCGTGCCGATCACCGAGTCCGCGCCGACCGCGCCCACCAGCCCGTACGGCGCGAGCAAGCTGGCCGTCGACCACATGATCGGCGGGGAGTGCGCCGCGCACGGCCTGGCCGCCGTCTCGCTGCGCTACTTCAACGTGGCCGGGGCGTACGGCTCGCTCGGCGAGCGCCACGCGCCCGAGTCGCACCTGATCCCGCTCGTCCTCCAGGTCGCCCTGGGCGAGCGCGAGGCCATCTCCGTGTACGGCGAGGACTACCCGACCCCGGACGGCACCTGCGTCCGCGACTACATCCACGTCGCCGACCTCGCCGAGGCCCACGTCCTCGCCCTCGACGCGATGACGGCGGACACCGTGCCGGCGGGGGAGCACCTGGTCTGCAACCTCGGCAACGGCAACGGCTTCTCCGTCCGCGAGGTCGTCGAGACCGTACGGAAGGTCACCGGCCACCCGATCCCGGAGATCACCGCCGCCCGCCGCCCCGGCGACCCGGCCGCCCTGGTCGCCTCCGCCGAGGCCGCCCGCGAGCGGCTCGGCTGGACGCCGTCCCGCCCGGACCTGGCAGACGTGGTCGCCGACGCCTGGGCCTTCGCACGCCTTCGCGCCGAGGGGGTCCGGCCATGACGTCGACGAGTGTCGCCGCCGGCTTCGAGGCGCTGTACGGCGCCGCCCCCGACGGGGTGTGGGCCGCCCCCGGGCGGGTCAACCTCATCGGTGAGTACACCGACTTCAACGACGGCTTCGTGCTGCCGCTCGCGCTGCCGCACACCGCCGTCGCCGCCGTCTCCCGCCGCGACGACGGAATCCTGCGCCTGCACTCCGCCGACATCGACGGCGGGATCGTGCAGCTGGAGACCGACGCCCTGGAGCCGCTCTCCGGCGGCGGCTGGGCGGCCTACCCGGCCGGTGTCGTCTGGGCGCTGCGGGAGGCCGGCCACCCGGTGACGGGGGCCGACATCCACCTCGCCTCGACCGTCCCGACGGGCGCGGGGCTCTCCTCCTCGGCGGCCCTGGAGGTCGTCACCGCGCTCGCCCTGAACGACCTCTTCGGCCTCGGGCTCTCCCGGCCCGACATCGCGCGGCTCGCCCAGCGCGCGGAGAACGCCTTCGTCGGCGTCCCCTGCGGGGTCATGGACCAGATGGCCTCCGCGTGCGCCGAGGAGGGCCATGCCCTCCATCTGGACACCCGTGACCTCTCGTACCGTCAGGTCCCCTTCGACCTGGCGGGCGAGGGGCTCCGGCTGCTCGTCGTCGACACCCGCGTGAAGCACGCGCTCGGGGACGGCGCGTACGCGGAGCGGCGCGCCGGTTGTGAAGCGGGTGCGCGGGCGCTCGGCGTGCGGGCCCTGCGCGACGTGAGCGCCGCGCACCTACCCGAATCCCTCGCACTCCTGAGCGACGAGACGGTTCTGCGCTATGTCCGGCACGTCGTCACGGACAACGCCCGGGTCGAGCGCGTGATCGCGCTGCTCGACGCCGGGGACACCCGGGCCGTCGGCCCGGTCCTCACCGAGGGCCACGCCTCCCTCCGGGACGATCTGCGGGTCTCCTGCCCCGAGCTGGACCTCGTGGTCGAGGCGGCGAACGCGGCCGGGGCGCTCGGCGCCCGTATGACCGGCGGCGGCTTCGGCGGCTCGGCCGTCGTCCTGGTCGAGACCGACCGGGCGGAGGCGGTCACCGCCGCCGTCGGGAAGGCCTTCGCCGAGGCCGGGTACGCGGCCCCCGGGGTCTTCCCCGCCGTGCCCGCGGAGGGCGCGCGCAGGATCTGAACCCGGTCAACCGTACGTACGACTTCGGACAGTTCCGCCAAACGGCCCCCGCCGCGACGCCCCGCCCCTAACCTGAGGGGCAGCGCCGGTGGGGGCCGGTGCTGTTCAGGGGTCGAGACCTGCCGGGTACGGCGCCACAAGCGGGGGTAACAGTCAACGCACGGCGGCGGCCGCGCGACCGGCGGACCCGCCTCCGGCGCCGTGCCCGCGCCGGTCCGTTCCTCGACACTTGGGGGTGTCCGTGGCACGTATCCGGGTCCTGGTGGTGGACGACCACCGCATCTTCGCCGAGTCGCTGGCCGCCGCTCTCGCGGCGGAGCCCGACGTCGACGTCTCCGCCGCGGGCAGCGGCCCGGCCGCCTTGCGCTGCCTGGACCGCGCGATCGCGGAGGGGCGGCGCTTCGACGTGCTGCTCGTCGACGCCGAGTTGGGAGCGGGGACCACCGGGACCGCGGCGGGCGCCGCGGCGGCGCGCGCGGTGCCGGACCAGGCGGAGCCCGCCGTCGACGGGATCTCCCTGGTCGCGGGGGTGCGCAGGGCCCAGCCCGCCGTCCGTACCGTCGTCCTCGCCGAGAAGGACGACCCGCGCAGGGCGGCGCTCGCGCTCCAGGCCGGGGCCTCCGGGTGGGTGGCGAAGGACTGCTCGCTCCAGCGCCTCCTGGCGGTGGTGCGCGGGGTGCTGCGGGACGAGACGCATCTGCCGCCCGCGCTGCTCACGGGCGTCCTGCGGGAGCTGACGGCGGCCCGCAAGCACCGGACGGACAGCGAGCGGCTCGTGGAGGCGCTGACCCCGCGCGAGCGGGAGGTGCTGCGCTGCATGGTCGCGGGCCTGGGCCGCAAGGCGGTCGCCGAGCGGCTCTTCCTCTCCCCGCACACCGTCCGTACGCACATGCAGAACGTGCTGGGGAAGCTGGGCGTCCACTCGACCCTCGCGGCGGTGGCGCTGGCCCGCCGCGCGGGCGTCGGCCCGGCGGCGCTGGAAGCGGACGGACCGCCCGCGCAGGCGCTAGCCGGGGACGTTGTCGAACGGGGCGGTCAGCCGGCGTAGCAGCGCGGCCAGTTCGCCGCGCTGGGCGCGGGAGAGCTGCGCGAGGATGGCGCGCTCCTGGGCGAGGAGCCCGGCGAGCGCCTCGTCGGCGCGGTCGCGGCCCTCGGGGGTGAGCCGGACGAGGACTCCGCGCCGGTCGCTGGGGTCGGGGAGCCGCTCGACCAGGCCCTTCTTGGTGAGCCGGTCGATGCGGTTGGTCATGGTGCCGGAGGTGACCAGAGTCTGCGTCAGGAGCTGGCCGGGGGAGAGCTGGTAGGGAGCGCCGGCCCGGCGGAGCGAGGTGAGGACGTCGAACTCCCAGGGCTCCAGCTGGTGCTCGGAGAAGGCGAGCCGACGGGCGCGGTCGAGGTGCCGGGCGAGCCGCGAGACGCGGCTGAGCACCTCGAGCGGTTCCACGTCGAGGTCGGGGCGCTCGCGGCGCCATGCTGCGACCAGTCGGTCGACCTCGTCCTCCATGACGATCAGTGTAGAGGGTCTGTTGACATAAAGTCTCTTGTGTTCGAGTTTCTCGATCTCAAGAATCTTGATTACGAGATATATTTCCCCGGAGTGTGGGGAAGAGACCGGGCCGGAACACCGTTCCGCTTCGGCAACTCGTTCCAGCAAGGGGGCTTCGAACATGCATTCCGTGGAATCCGCCGCGCCAACCTGGGATCCGCAGCAGTACCTCCGCCACTCCGGCCACCGCACCCGTCCCTTCCTCGACCTGCTCGCCCGAATACCGCGCCTGCCGGCCCAGGGCCGGCCCGCCCGCATCGCCGACCTCGGCTGCGGCCCGGGAAACGTGACGGCGCTCCTCGCCGACCACTGGGCCGACGCCCACATCACCGGCTTCGACCTCTCACCCGACATGCTGGAGCGCGCCGAGAAGGACTGGTCCGGCACCACCCGGGGCGGCGGCTGGCTCGACTTCCGGCCCGCCGACGCCGCGCACTGGACGCCCGACGAGCCGTACGACCTGATCGTCTCCAACGCGGCCCTCCAGTGGGTGCCGAACCACCCCGAGTCCTTCGCCGCGTGGATCGACGGGCTCCGCCCCGGCGGCACCCTCGCCTTCCAGGTCCCCGGCAACTTCACCGCGCCCAGCCACGCCCTCATCGGCGAGCTCTGCGACACCCCCGAGTGGCGGGACCGCCTCGGCGACCAGGGCCGCCGCTTCGTCCACATCCTCGACGCGGCCGAGTACCTCACCCGGCTCAGCGACCTCGGCTGCGAGACCGAGGTCTGGGAGACGACCTACTGCCGGCTCCTCCAGGGCGAGGACCCCGTCCTCGACTGGGTGATGGGCACGGCGCTGCGGCCCGTCCTCACGACCCTGGGCGACGACCACGAGGCGATCGACGCGTTCGTCGCGCAGTACCGCACCCGCCTCCGCCAGGCCTACCCGCCGGGCCCGCACGGCACGGTCTTCCCGTTCCGCCGCGTCTTCGCCGTCGCGCACAAGCCGGCGTGAGCGCCTCGACGCACGGACGCTTAAGCACGGGCGCCCCGCACCGGAGAACCGGTGCGGGGCGCCCGTGAGCGTTTTCTAGTACAGGTCGGCGTAGGTCTGGAAGCCGTGGCCGATGTTCACCCGGGGGGTGAGCGTGGCCTTGCCCGTACCCAGGTAGCGGTACAGGTCGCCCGCCGCGTTCACCGCGACCAGGTCGGCCTTGCCGTCGCCGCTCAGGTCGCCCGGCACCGCCAGCTTGTTGTACGTGCCCCAGCCGCCGCCGAGGCTCACGCGCCCGGCGAACGGGGTGGTCTTGGAGCCCGTGCCCTTGTACAGCCACAGGGTGCCGGCGCCGTCGCGGGCCAGCAGGTCCGTACGGCCGTCGCCCGAGAAGTCGCCCCCGCCGAGGATGCGGTTGTAGGCGCTCCAGCCGTCACCGACGCGGATACGGGGGCCCACGGCCGTGCCCTTGCCGTTGCCGGGGTACAGGTAGAGCACGCCTGAGGCGTCCCGGGCGACGAGGTCGCCCTTGCCGTCGCCGGTCAGGTCGCCGGGGCCGACGATCCGGTTGTAGATCTGCCAGCCGCCGCCGAGGTCGACGTTGCCGTTGCTGTACAGGTGACCCTGGTAGACCTCCAGGATGTCGGCGAGCGAGCCCGGGTCCAGCGCGGAGACGTACGCGATGCTCGCGCCGGCCCAGCCGCCGGTCGTGCTCACCTGCTGGCGCGCGGCGAGCTTGCCGGTGTTCTGGCTCCGGTACTCGAAGAGCGTCCCGGCCTTGTCCCGGCCGTAGAACGCGTTCTTGCCGACGGCGGCGGGGATGCTGCCCGCCCCGGCGAACTGGTCCACGTTGTTCCAGCTGCCGGAGAGCTTCGCCGGCGCCGAGAACGTGCCGTTGCCGTGACCGCTGTAGGCCCAGAGCGCACCGGCCTGGTCCCGGGCGAGCAGGTCGGCCTTGCCGTC
This sequence comes from Streptomyces sp. NPDC042346, assembly GCF_055581845.1. Classification (NCBI taxonomy): domain Bacteria; kingdom Bacillati; phylum Actinomycetota; class Actinomycetes; order Kitasatosporales; family Streptomycetaceae; genus Streptomyces; species Streptomyces sp. NPDC042346. Next base: position 271,320 of record NZ_JBVJEH010000010.1, read on the forward strand.
GCCGTTGCGGTCGTCGGGGGCGATGATCTGGTTGTACGTGTTCCAGCCCTGGCCGAGCAGCTTGGGGGCCTTGAAGGGCGCGGCGTAGTTGCCGGTGGAGGCGTAGAAGTACAGCCGGCCGTCCGTGGCCCGGGCCACGACGTCGCCGCGGCCGTCGCCGCTGTTGTCGCCGACGCCCACGAGCTGGTCGTAGACGCCCCAGCCGGAGCCGACCTTCGTGCGGCCCGCGAACGGCGCCGTCGTCACGCCGGTCGACCGGTAGTAGTAGAGCTCGCCGTTGTACTGGCGGGCCATCAGGTCCGCCCTGCCGTCACCGTCGACGTCGCCGGGCGAGAACACCTTGTTGTAGATGTTCCAGCCGTTGCCCGACCAGGCGAGCGCGCCGGAGGTCGCGGTGGCGTCCTTGTACAGCCGGAGCACGCCGTCCTCGGCGAGCGAGAGCAGCTCGGGCTTGCCCGTGCCGTTCTGGTCGCCGAGCGGAACGAGGTCGAGGTCCACGGGCGAGCCCGCGGTCTCGAACACGGTGGTCGTCGCCGCCGGCTTGCTCGGCGCGACGTACGTCCAGCTGTTCCACTTGCGGTGGATCAGATCGGTCTTGCCGTCGCCGTCCACGTCGAAACGGGACGGCACGACGGCCGTCGCCGCGGCGGCACGGGCCGTGCCCGACTCCACCGCCGGCTGCGTCATGTCCAGCTTCGGCGTCGAGGTGTCGCCGCGCTGCGGCTGCTCCAGGACGGGCCGGGGGCCGGACTCGGCCACGGCCGGCGAGGCGAGGAGCATGCCGGCGGAGAGGGCGAGCGCGGTGCAGGTGGTCACACGGCGGGCGCGGGTACGCCCGAGGAATGCGGAACGCAAAGGTCTCCCTGGGAAGGTGGAATCAGGAGAAGGGGAAAGAGGCCCGGGGGCGTCAGGACATCGAGTTGTAGATGCCGTAGCCGTTGCCGATCTTGGAACGGCCGGCGAACTTGCCCGGGGTGGTGTTCAGGTACCGGTAGAGGTCACCGGCCGAGGTCACACCGAGGATGTCGGCCTTGCCGTCGGCGTTCAGGTCGCCGGGGGCGGTGAGGTGCTTGTACGTGTTCCAGCCGAGGCCGACGCTGATGCGCGTCGTGAAGGGCGTGTTGGCGTTGCCGCTGCCCGGGTAGAGGAACAGCTCGCCGCCCGTGGTGCGGGCCAGCAGGTCCGCCCGGCCGTCGCCGGTGTAGTCGCCCGCGCCGAGGAGCTTGTTGAAGCCGCCCCAGCCGCCGCCGACCCGGATCCGGGTCGCGAAGGCGTCGCCCTTGCCGTTGCCGCGGTACAGGTAGAGGACGCCGGAGCGGTCGCGGGCGAGCAGGTCGGCCTTGCCGTCGCCGCTCAGGTCACCGGGGCCGACGAGGGCGTTGTAGACGCCCCAGCCGCTGCCGATGGGGCTGTAGTCGATCCAGAGGCTGCCGTCGCTCCAGACGTCGGCGATGTCGGAGTAGCTGTCCGAGTTGAACGAGGACGTGTTCGTGAAGCTGCTGTCCGCGTACTCGCCCGGGTCGCTCACGTCACCGGCCGCGATCAGCTTGCCGGTCGTGTCGGCGAAGTACCCCTTGAGCGTGCCGGCGCCGGTCCGCCCGACGAGGGTGTCCTTGCCCGTGTACGGGTTGCCGCCGCCGCCGGAGAACTGGACGATGCCGAGGCCGTCGCCCGGGTTGCCGAGCTGCTGGCGCCCGGCGAGGGTGCCGTTGGAGCTGGTGACGTAGGTGTAGAAGGTGCCGTCGTTGGTCCGGGCGAGGAGAACGCCCTGGCCGAAGTTGGTGATCTGGTTGTACGCGCCCCAGCCGCCGCCGATCAGCTTCTTGCCGGCGAACGGAGCGGCCGTGCTGCCCGTGCCGGAGTAGAAGAAGAGGCTGCCGGAGCGGTCGCGGCCGTACAGGTCGGCGCGGCCGTCGCCGGTCACGTCGCCGGCGCCGACGAGCTGGTCGTAGGCGTTCCAGCCGCCGCCGACGCTGATCCGGCCGCCGAGCGGACGGTCCAGGTCGCCGGTGGCCAGGTACAGGTAGAGCCGGCCGTCCTTGGCACGGGCGACCACGTCGGCGCGACCGTCGTTGTTCACGTCACCGGGCGACACGATCTTGTTGTAGACCTGCCAGCCGCCGCCCACCGTGCTCTCGTACGGCGTGCCGGTCGGGCCGACGTCGGTGTACAGCTTCAGCGTGCCGTTCTCGGAGAGGACGAGCACCTCGGGCTCGGCCGTGTCGCCGCCCTGGTTGCCGATCGGGATGATCTCCGTCGCGACGTCCTCGAAGCGGAAGAGATCGAAGAACTCCTCCTCCGCCAGCGGCGCGGTCGAGTAGAGCTCGCCGTCGATGGCACGGTAGATGAGGTCGTCGGCGCCGTCGCCGTCCAGGTCGGAGAGCGGCAGCGAGGACGCGGTCCCGGCGGCGGCCACGCCCGCGCGGGTCGTGCCCTGCTTCGGGTGCGTCAGCTGAGGCGGCGCGAAGGAACGCTCCACCTGCTTGGCCGCCGGCGTCGGCGCCGGCTCGTCCGCCGAAGCAGGGCCCGCCAGGATCATGCCGGCGGAGAGGGCGAGTGCGGTGCAGGCGGCGATGCGGCCCGCGCGCTTGGAGTTACGGAAACGCAAGGAGATCCCCCCCAGGGATCAGAGGTTCGACTGAACCGGGTTGGGGGGCTCGAGCAGCGTCGAACGGTGTCAGCGCAGGCCAAGCGCCTGTTCAGGCGAGCACGCGGAGACGGCCTCGCCCGACGGTCGGAACACCCCCCTGGATGTTGAAATGGATTCTACCCACGGGGGGATGTCGCGCCAGAGCTTTACTGAACGCATTCGAAATCAGACCGTCCGGTCCGCCTGTTCGGCGGGATGTACCCGGACGATCCGGTCAGTTCTTGCGATGCCCTATCAACCGCGGCTTCTGCTCCAGACCGTCAAGTCCGTGCCACGCCAGGTTCACCAGGTGCGCCGCGACCTCCGCCTTGTCCGGCTTCCGTACGTCCAGCCACCACTGGCCCGTCAGCGCCACACTGCCCACCAGCGCCTGCGCGTACAGCGGGGCCAGCTTCGGGTCGAAGCCGCGGTTCTTGAACTCCATCCCGAGGATGTCCTCGACCTGCGTGGCGATGTCGCTGATCAGCGAGGCGAACGTGCCCGTCGACTGCGCCACCGGCGAATCCCGCACCAGGATCCGGAAACCGTCCGTGTAGTTCTCGATGTAGTCGAGCAGCGCGAACGCCGCCTGCTCCAGGAGCTCCCGCGGATGGCCCGCGGTCAGCGCGCCCGTCACCCCGTCCAGGAGCTGCCGCATCTCCCGGTCGACGACGACCGCGTACAGCCCCTCCTTGCCGCCGAAGTGCTCGTACACCACCGGCTTGGAGACCCCGGCCTTCGCCGCGATCTCCTCCACCGACGTGCCCTCGAAGCCCTTCTCGGCGAACAGCGTGCGGCCGATGTCGAGGAGCTGCTCCCGGCGCTCCGCGCCCGTCATCCGCACCCGGCGGCCACGCCGGGGCTTCTGCTCGCCACCGCTACTGCCGCCGGCACTGTCGGTGCCGCCGGTGCCACTGGTACTGCCGTCGATCGCCACGTCTTCCATCATGCCGCTTCTGCGGACGGGTTCTGCCGCCGGGCTTCGAGGCGTTCCTTCGCCGGCCAGCGCACGTCCGACGCCCAGCCCGCCAGCTCGAACCAGCGGATCAGCCGCGCGCTGGAGTCGACCTGGCCGCGCAGCACCCCGTGCCGGGCCGAGGTCGGGTCCGCGTGGTGCAGGTTGTGCCAGGACTCGCCGCAGGACAGCACCGCCAGCCACCACACGTTGCCCGAGCGGTCACGCGACTTGAAGGGACGCTTGCCCACCGCGTGGCAGATCGAGTTGATCGACCAGGTCACGTGGTGCAGCAGCGCCACCCGGACCAGCGAGCCCCAGAAGAACGCGGTGAACGCGCCCCACCACGACATCGTCACCAGACCGCCCACCAGCGGCGGGATCGCCAGCGACAGGATCGTGAAGGAGAGGAACTGGCGCGAGATCGCCCGGATCGCCGGGTCCTTGATCAGATCGGGGGCGTACTTGTGCTGCGGCGTCCGCTCCTCGTCGAACATCCAGCCGATGTGCGCCCACCACAGGCCCTTCATCAGGGCCGGGACCGTCTCCCCGAAGCGCCACGGCGAGTGCGGGTCGCCCTCCGCGTCCGAGAACTTGTGGTGCTTGCGGTGGTCCGCCACCCAGCGCACGAGCGGACCCTCCACGGCCAGCGAGCCCATGACCGCCAGCGCGATCCGCAGCGGCCGCTTCGCCTTGAAGGAACCGTGCGTGAAGTAGCGGTGGAAACCGATCGTGATCCCGTGGCAGCCGATGTAGTACATCGCCACCATCAGCCCGAGATCCAGCCAGCTCACCCCCCAGCCCCAGGCCAGCGGCACCGCCGCGAGCAGCGCCACGAACGGCACGGTGATGAACAGCGCCAGGGCGATCTGCTCGGCCGATCCCTTGCTGTCACCGCCCAGCGTGGCGGAGGGCAGGGCCGTGGCGCCGACGGGCGCCTCGGGTGCCTCGGGCGCCGAGGTCACCTCGGGGCTAGTGGTCATGGGTGTCCCCTGGGGATGAGGGTGAGGGTGAAAGAGCGGAAAACCAGGCCGTGGCTACGCTTCCGTAACCTACGGCGTCGTAAGTATGGCAGCGCCGTGACGCGCGGCAAGAGGGCACGAGAGGGGCGTTGGCCATGCCGCCCCGGCGGACACCTATCCTGGGTGCGTCGGACAGCGCGGTCCGCAAGCCTCCAGTACCCCTCCAGACGTGCTCAAACACTGCAAGGAGCCGCACCTGTGAGCAGTGCCGACCAGACCCCCACCGCCAGCACCGAGCTGCGAGCCGACATCCGCCGACTGGGCGATCTCCTCGGCGAGACCCTCGTCCGCCAGGAAGGCCACGAGCTCCTCGACCTCGTCGAGAAGGTCCGCCGCCTCACCCGCGAGGACGGCGAGGCCGCCGCCGAGCTGCTCCAGGGCGTCGAGCTGGAGACCGCAGCCAAGCTGGTGCGCGCCTTCTCCACCTACTTCCACCTGGCGAACGTCACCGAGCAGGTCCACCGCGGCCGCGAGATGCGCGAGAAGCGCGCCGCCGAGGGCGGCCTCCTCGCCCGCACCGCCGACATGCTCAAGGACGGCGACCCCGAGCACGTCCGCGAGACGGTCAAGAACCTCAACGTGCGCCCCGTCTTCACCGCGCACCCCACCGAGGCCGCCCGCCGCTCCGTACTCAACAAGCTGCGCCGGATCGCCGCCCTCCTGGAGACCCCGGTCATCGAGGCCGACCGGCGCCGCCACGACCTGCGACTCGCCGAGAACATCGACCTCATCTGGCAGACCGACGAGCTCCGGGTCGTCCGCCCCGAGCCCGCCGACGAGGCGCGCAACGCCATCTACTACCTCGACGAGCTGCACGCCAACGCCGTCGGCGACGTCCTGGAGGACCTCGCCGCCGAGCTGGAGCGCGTCGGCGTCGAACTGCCCGCCGGGACGCGCCCGCTGACCTTCGGCACCTGGATCGGCGGCGACCGCGACGGCAACCCCAACGTCACCCCGCAGGTGACCTGGGACGTCCTGATCCTCCAGCACGAGCACGGCATCACCGACGCCCTCGAACTCGTCGACTACCTGCGCGGACTGCTCTCCAACTCCATCCGCTACACCGGAGCCACCCAGGAACTCCTGGACTCCCTCCAGCGCGACCTGGAGCTCCTCCCGGAGATCAGCCCCCGCTACAAGCGCCTCAACGCCGAGGAGCCGTACCGCCTCAAGGCGACCTGCATCCGGCAGAAGCTCGTCAACACCCGCGAGCGCCTCGCCACCGGCACCCCGCACCAGGACGGCCGCGACTACCTCGGCACCGCCGAGCTGATCCACGACCTCACCCTGATCCAGACCTCGCTGCGCGAGCACCGCGGCGGCCTCTTCGCCGACGGCCGGATGGACCGCACCATCCGCACCCTCTCGGCCTTCGGCCTCCAGCTCGCCACCATGGACGTCCGCGAGCACGCCGACGCGCACCACCACGCCCTCGGCCAGCTCTTCGACCGCCTCGGCGAGGAGTCCTGGCGGTACGCGGACATGCCCCGCGACTACCGGCAGAAGCTGCTCGCCAAGGAGCTGCGCTCGCGCCGCCCGCTCGCCCCGACCCCGGCCCCGCTGGACGCCGCGGGCGAGAAGACCCTCGGCGTCTTCCACACCATCAAGCAGGCCTTCGAGCGCTTCGGCCCCGAGGTCATCGAGTCGTACATCATCTCGATGTGCCAGGGCGCCGACGACGTCTTCGCCGCGGCCGTCCTCGCCCGCGAGGCCGGCCTGATCGACCTGCACGCCGGCTGGGCCAAGATCGGCATCGTGCCGCTCCTGGAGACCACCGACGAGCTCAAGGCCGCCGACGTCATCCTCAACGACATGCTGGCCGACCCCTCCTACCGGCGCCTCGTCTCGCTCCGCGGCGACGTCCAGGAGGTCATGCTCGGCTACTCGGACTCGTCGAAGTTCGGCGGCATCACCACCAGCCAGTGGGAGATCCACCGCGCTCAGCGTCGCCTCCGCGACGTCGCCCACCGCTACGGCGTGCGCCTGCGCCTCTTCCACGGCCGCGGCGGCACCGTCGGCCGCGGCGGCGGCCCCTCGCACACCGCGATCCTCGCGCAGCCCTGGGGCACCCTGGAGGGCGAGATCAAGGTGACCGAGCAGGGCGAGGTCATCTCCGACAAGTACCTGATCCCGTCCCTGGCGCGGGAGAACCTGGAACTGACGGTGGCCGCCACCCTCCAGGCCTCCGCGCTGCACACCTCCCCGCGCCAGTCCGACGAGGCCCTCGCCCGCTGGGACGCGGCCATGGACACCGTCTCGGACGCCGCGCACACCGCGTACCGCAAGCTCGTCGAGGACCCGGACCTGCCCTCGTACTTCTTCGCGGCCACCCCGGTCGACCAGCTCGCCGACCTCCACCTGGGCTCCCGCCCGTCGCGCCGCCCCGACTCGGGTGCCGGTCTCGACGGACTGCGCGCCATCCCGTGGGTCTTCGGCTGGACGCAGTCCCGGCAGATCGTCCCCGGCTGGTTCGGCGTCGGCTCGGGCCTCAAGGCCCTGCGCGAGGCCGGTCTCGACGCGGTCCTCGGCGAGATGTACGGGAACTGGCACTTCTTCCGGAACTTCCTCGCCAACGTCGAGATGACGCTCGCGAAGACGGACCTGCGGATCGCCCGCCACTACGTCGACACCCTGGTCCCCGACGAGCTGAAGCACGTGTTCGACACCATCGAGGCCGAGCACGCGCTGACGGTCGCCGAGGTCCTCAAGGTCACCGGCGGCGAGACGCTGCTCGACTCCAACCCGGTCCTCCAGCAGACCTTCGCCATCCGCGACGCCTACCTGGACCCGATCTCCTACCTCCAGGTCGCCCTCCTCGCCCGCCAGCGCGCGGACGCCGAGCGCGGCGCGGACCCGGACCCGCTGCTCGCACGGGCCCTGCTCCTCACGGTGAACGGTGTCGCGGCGGGCCTGCGCAACACCGGCTGATCCACCCCCTGCTCATGACGGTGCCCCCGTCGGAATCCTCGGACTCCGGCGGGGGCACCGTCATGTACGGGCTACGTGTACGTCAGTGCTGCTGCGCCTTGCGGCGACGGCTCACCAGGAACGCGCCGGCACCCGCGAGGGCCACGGCGACGGCGGCGAGGACGCCGACGGGGGCGCTGGAACCGGTCTCGGCGAGGTTGCCCTCACCCGTGGAGCCGGTGGAGCCCGCCGAGCCCGTGGAGCCGGTCGAACCCTCGGTGCCACCGGTGCCGGCGGTCTCGCCGGCCGGGGTGGTCACGGACGGGGTCGCGGAAGGAGCGGGGGACTCGGTGCCGCCGGGCGTCGTCTCGGACGGGGCCGGGGACTCGGTGCCCGGGGTCTCCGTACCGGGGGTCTCCGTGCCCGGAGTCTCGGTGCCGGGCGTCTCCGTGCCGGGGGTCTCCGTACCGGGAGTCTCCGTACCAGGCGTCTCCGTGCCGGGCGTCTCGTCCGGGCAGTCGACCTTGAAGACCTTGTGCTTGGCCTTGCCGTGCTCGCCCTCGAAGTTCCAGAACAGCTTGTACTGGCCGTCGGCGAGGGTCAGGTCCTCGGTGCGGCCGTGGCCCTCGGCGTCGAGGGTGATGGAGCCGTCCTCGACCTCGGCGCCCTTCTCCTGGTCGTTGTTCGCCCAGGCCTCGATGTGCCAGGTCGCCTTCTGCTCGGCGTCGAAGTGGAAGGCGTCGAGGTAGAAGGTGCAGACCTTCGGCTCGTTGGCCTTGATCTCCTCGCCGGTCTTCGCGTCGTGGATCTTGACCGTGCCGTTGTCGCCCTTGGGGCCTTCCGAAGCGGAGGCGGCGGGGGCCAGCACGAGGGAGCCTGCCATGGCCGCGACAAGCGCGGCGGAGGATATGAGGGTACGTCGCATGTGCAGTCGTCCATCTCGGAGATGAGGATGCCGTGGGGGGCAGCGGACGCAGCCTAGCTGTCGCTTTAAGTCAGCCTTAACCCAGAGGTCCATAACGATCGCGCCATGAATCGACGGAATCCGGTCAGATCGTGAGGAACGCCGCCACCAGCAGCGCCCCGCCCACCCCCGCGAGCGACCACGCCGTCCGCGTCATCCGCAGCCCGCCGCCGATCACCGGCGCCGCGAGCAGCAGCGCACCGCCCAGCGGCAGCCACGCGTGCAGACCGCCGCCCCACCCCGTCCGTACGCCCTCGTCCGTGCCCGGCTTCACCACCACCGGGATCGTCACGCCCTTCTCCGCCGCGATCGAGGCCTCGATCGTCAGCGTCCGCCGCGTCGACGCCGGGTCCTCGGAGGCGTACGTACCGCTGCACGTCTCCTCCGTGCAGCCGGTCACCGTCAGCGTCCCGTGCTCACGGCCCTTGGCGAGCAGGACGTGCTGGGCCGAGTCCCACGACGCCCACGCACCCCCGACGACGAGGAGCAGGGTGACCAGGGCCATGGCGGCGTTACGGACGTGCGTCATGACCCGCGATCGTACAGTCGTACGTTCCGGGCGCCAGGGACCCTACGAGTTGTACGCGGACTGGGCCCGCTCCAGGCCCTCCGCGACCAGGCACTCCACCGAGTCCGCCGCCCGGTCCACGAACCAGTCGAGGTCCTTGCGCTCCGTCGACGAGAAGTCCTTCAGGACGAAGTCCGCGACCTGCATCCGGCCCGGCGGACGCCCGATCCCGCACCGCACCCGGTGGTACTCGGGACCCATCGCCTTCGTCATCGACTTCAGACCGTTGTGCCCGTTGTCGCCGCCGCCGATCTTCAGCCGCAGCACCGCGTAGTCGATGTCCAGCTCGTCGTGGATCGCCACGATGTTCGCCGTCGGCACCTTGTAGAAGTCGCGCAGCGCCGTCACCGGACCGCCCGACAGGTTCATGTACGACATCGGCTTCGCGAGGACCACCCGGCGGCTCGAAGGCCCGGGGGGACCCATGCGGCCCTCGACGACCTGCGCCTGGGCCTTCTGCGCCCGCTTGAACGAACCGCGGATCCGCTCGGCCAGCAGGTCCACGACCATGAAGCCGATGTTGTGGCGGTTGGCCGCGTACTCGGGCCCCGGGTTGCCGAGGCCGACGATCAGCCAGGGGGCGTTGGCGTCGTCCGTCATGTGCGTCAGGTCTCCTCGTATGCGTATCCGTACGCGTATCCGTACGCGCGTCCGTGCGGGGGCAAGAGAAACGGGGTGACGGGCCGTACGGCCCGTCACCCCGTCACGTCAGGCAGAGCCTACGGCTCAGGCCTCGGCACCCTCGGTGGCCTCGGCCTCGGCCGACGGCTCCTCGGCCTGCGCGGCCAGGACCTGGAGGACGACGGCGTCGGCGTCGGTCACCAGGGTGGAGCCCTTCGGGAGGGTGATGTCCTTGGCGAGGACGGAGGCGCCGGCCTCCAGGCCCTCCACGGAGACCGTGACGGACTCGGGGAGGTGGGTGGCCTCGGCCTCGACGGAGAGGGTGTTGAGCACGTGCTCCAGCAGGTTGCCACCGGCGGCGAGCTCGCCCTCGGCCTGCACGGGGATCTCGACGGTGACCTTCTCGCCGCGCTTCACGAGGATGAGGTCGACGTGCACGAGCGAGCCCTTGATGGCGTCACGCTGGACGGCCTTCGGGATCGCCAGCTCGTTGGCGCCGTTGATGTCCAGGGAGAGCAGGACGTTCGGCGTACGCAGCGCCAGACCGAGCTCGTGGGCCGGGAGGGAGATGTGGACCGGGTCCGTGCCGTGGCCGTAGAGGACCGTGGGGACCAGGGAGGCGCGGCGCAGCTGGCGCGAGGCGCCCTTGCCGAACTCCGAGCGGACGGTGGCGGCGAGCTTGACCTCGGACATGTTGCACTCCTCGTAGATGGTGACGAAACAAGTGGTCACCCGGCCACGACTGGCGATGGCCTGCTACGAAGAGCGCGTCGATAACGGACCGCCGTGACCCTGTACATCCGTACGGGTACGGCCTCCCTCGCCGAGCAACTACGGCAGTCTACCCGCCGCCGCCGGACCGCCCAAATGGATCAACCGACACCCCGCCGGCCGTCAGCCCGCCGCGCCACCCCCGGCCAGCTCCGCCAGCAGGTCGCGGAGGACCGGACCCGCCGACCCCGAACCGCTCTCCGCCCCCTCCACCACGCACGCCACCGCGATCTCGCCGTCGTACGCGACCAGCCAGCCGTTGTTGTTCCCGTCCTCCGTCACCTCGGCCGTTCCCGTCTTCGCCCCCACCTCGCCGGGCACCCCAGCCAGCACCTTCGCCGACCCGTCCGTCACCGTGTCCCGCATCAGCGACCGCAACTGCTTCACCACCGCCCCCGGCAGCGGCTTCGTCGCCACCGCCGGCTGCTCCGCCCCCTTCACCAGCAGCGGCTGGTGGAACGTCCCCGACACCGCCGTTGCCGTCACCGACGCCATCGCCAGCGGATTCGTCCGCAGCCGCCCCTGCCCGAACAGCGCCGCCGCCTTCTCCGTCTCACTCGCCGGCACCGGCACCTCGGCGTCCACCGAGCCCACACCCGTCTTCCACTCCGGACCGATCCCGAAGTACTCCTTCGCGAACACGGTCATCTCGTCGTTCGCGAGACGCCCCCGCAGCGCCACGAACGCCGTGTTGCACGAATGGATGAAGTCCTCACGGAACGAGGCACCCGGGATCTCCGAGGTCTCCACGTTGTGGAACTGCTTGCCGACCGTCAGGTACTTCGGACAGTCCACGCGTGTCTCCGGCGTCACCGCCCCCTTCGCGAGCAGCGCCGCACTCGTGACCACCTTCCACGTCGATCCCGGCGCGTACGTGCCCTGGAAAGCCCGGTTGAAGCCGCCCGCCGGCCCGTTCGCCACCGCGACCACCTCGCCGCTGTCGATCCGCACCGCGACCAGACCCGCGTTCCGCCCGTCGAGATGCCGGGCCAGCGCCTTCTCCGCCGCCGCCTGCGTCCGCGCGTCGATCGTCGTCCGCAGCGGACCGCCGCCCTCCCCGGGATCCGGCCCGAACCGCACCGCCGTCGCCCGCGTCTCGCCCGTGATCCGGTCCACGACCTGCACCTCGCCCCGCGGCTTCCCGCCACCGAGACCCAGCACCGACACCAGCGAAGGATGCTCCGCCGCCGAGATCGCCTTCCCGTCCCGGTCCACCGCCGCCAGTTCCGCCGACTCCTCCTCCACCAGCTTGAACCGCTGCTTGTCGTTGAGCTGCGGATGGATCAGCGGCAACTCCCACCGCACCCGCCATCCCGCGTCCGTACGCGCCACCGCGAGCTCGGAGCCGTACGACCACGTCCCCAGCTCCGCCACCGGCATCCGCGCCCGGTACGGGACCCGGGCAGCGGCACCCGCCGCACCGTCCACACGGGCCGCGCCCGCCGTCAGGACCGGCTTCGCGATCTCCAGACCCGCCGTGAAGTTCCGCAACGTCTCCTCGGCCTTCGCCGGCGAGTCCGTCAACCGCGCCGCGGCGGCCAGATCCCCCGCCGCCCAGCTGCTCAGGAACGCCCGCGCCGTCCGCACCGCCTCGGGATCCGCCGTCCTCGGCGCTTCCGCACCCTTCAACGGGCCGTACGCGACCGCCCACCCGGCGGCCCCCGCCACCAGCACGCCCGTCACCACCACCGCCGGCCACCGGCGCCGCCGCCTCGCCCGCCCCACCCCTGCCCGATGTGTCGTCATACCGGCAGGGAAACAGACACGCGTACGACCAGTCCAAGACTCATATGGCCATGCAAGGCATAGTCGAATGCCTATCCTTGCTGCTCATGGACCTGCTCCTGCACCTGCGGTACTTCAGGACCGTCGCCGAGGAACAACACTTCGGACGGGCCGCCGCCCGCCTGCGCATGGCCCAGCCCTCCCTCTCCCAGCGCATCCAGCGCCTCGAACGCGAACTCGGCGTCCGCCTCCTCGACCGCGGAGCCCGCGGCGCCACCCTCACCCCCGCCGGCCGCCTCGTCCTCGCCGAGGCCGACCTCCTCCTCGCCGCCGCCGACCGGCTCACCGCCACCGTCGCCCGCGTCCACAGCGGCGCCGCCGGCACCCTCCGCGCCGCCGTACCCCCCGGCCTCGGCGCCACCGCCGTCAGCGCCCTCCTCACCGCCTTCCGCGAACGCTCACCCGGCGCCACCCTCGACCTCCGCGAACTCCCCACCACCGAACAGACCGCCGAACTCACCGCCGGCACCCTCGACGTCGGGATCGTCCGCCACCCCTGCCCCGCCCCCGGCCTCGCCTTCGGACCCACCCTCCACCAGTCCCTCGGCGCCCTCCTCGCCGCCGACGACCCCCTCGCCACCCCGCCCGAACTCCCCGCTGCCGCCCTCACCGGCCGCGACCTCGTCCTCTTCCCCCGCGCCGAGGCTCCCGCCCTCCACGACGAGACCCTCACCGCCTGCGCCCGGCACGGCTGCACCCCCGCCGCCGTCATCGCCGCCACCGGAGCCGACTTCACCCGCGGCCTCGTCCTCTCCGGCGGCGCCGTCGCCCTCGTCCCGCGCACCCCCGACGAGGCCGGCACCGTCTGGCGCCCCCTCCACGGCTCCCCCGTCACCTGGCGCACCACCACCGCCTGGCCCGAGGGCAAGGACAGCCCCGCCGTACGCCTCTTCGCCGACACCGCCCACGCAGTCCTTCGCGCCCACGCGGACATGCGCACCGCCCCATCCGCGAGGATGGTCTTCCCCCGCCCCGCATCGGAGTTCCCCCTGTGACCGCGCACGCCGCAACCCGCCGCCGCATCACCGCGGCCTTCGCCGACGCGGGCGTCACCGGACAGCTCCACGCCACCGACATCGACACGGGCGCCGCACTCGGCATCGGCTCCGACACCCTCGTACCGACCGCCAGCGTCCACAAGCTCTGCCTCGTCGCCACCCTCTACCGGCAGGCGTCACTCGGCCTCGTCGACCCCACCCGACCCGTCGACATCCCCGCCGAAGACCGCGCCCCCGGCGCCACCGGCCTCTCCGTCATGCGCGACGCCGCCCGGCTCTCCCTCCGCGACCTCGCGAGCCTCGCCGTCGCCGTCAGCGACAACACCGCCGCCGACCTCCTCTGGGACGCCCTCGGCCTCGACACCGTCAACGCCACCATGACCGGCCTCGGGCTGACCCGCACCCACGCCGTCCAGACCATGCGAGAACTCCTCACGACCGTCCGCGAGGACGCCCACGGCGAACCCACCGCACTCACCGACCCCGCCGTCGTCGCCCGGCTCCGCGCCCTCGACCCGACCCGCACCAACCGCTCGACCCCCCGCGAGATCACCGCCCTGCTCGCCGCCGTCTGGCGCGACGAGGTCTGCCCGGGGGAGTACGGGGAAGAGCTGCGGGCCCTCCTCGGCCGCCAGGCCTGGAGCCACCGGCTCGCCGCAGGCTTCCCCTTCGACGACGTCCGGGTCAGCGGGAAGACCGGCTCCCTGCCCACGCTCCGGCACGAGGCGGGCGTCGTCGAGTACCCCGACGGCGGGCGGTACGCCGTGGCCGTCTTCACCCGCGCGGCCTCCACGGACGTGACACTGCCCGCGGCGGACGCGGTGATCGGCGCGGCGGCGAGGATCGCGGTGGACGCGCTCAGGACCCCGTGAACGCGGAAGAGGCCGCCTCCCCCGAAGGGGAAGCGGCCTCTCTCACTCACCGAACCGTGGCTCAGTGCTCCTCGAAGAGGCTCGTCACCGAACCGTCCTCGAACACCTCGCGCACGGCGCGCGCGATCGTCGGAGCGATCGACAGGACCGTGATCTTGTCGAGCTCAAGGGCGCCCGGCACGGGCAGCGTGTCCGTGAAGACGAACTCGCTGACCTTGGAGTTCTTCAGGCGGTCGGCGGCCGGGCCCGACAGGATGCCGTGCGTGGCCGTCACGATGACGTCCTCGGCACCGTGCGCGAACAGGGCGTCCGCGGCGGCGCAGATCGTGCCACCGGTGTCGACCATGTCGTCCACCAGGACGCAGACGCGGCCCTTCACGTCACCGACGACCTCGTGGACGGTGACCTGGTTGGCGACGTCCTTGTCGCGGCGCTTGTGCACGATCGCCAGCGGCGCGTCGAGACGGTCGCACCAGCGGTCGGCGACGCGCACGCGGCCGGCGTCCGGGGAGACGATCGTCAGCTTGGCGCGGTCGACCTTCGCACCGACGTAGTCGGCGAGGACGGGCAGCGCCGACAGGTGGTCCACCGGGCCGTCGAAGAAGCCCTGGATCTGGTCGGTGTGCAGGTCCACGGTCAGGATGCGGTCCGCACCGGCCGTCTCCAGCAGGTCCGCGACCAGACGGGCCGAGATCGGCTCGCGACCGCGGTGCTTCTTGTCCTGACGGGCGTAGCCGTACGACGGGATGATCACGGTGATGCTCCGGGCCGAGGCCCGCTTCAGCGCATCGACCATGATCAGCTGCTCCATGATCCACTTGTTGATCGGAGCCGTGTGGCTCTGGATCAGGAAGCAGTCCGCGCCGCGGGCCGACTCCTGGAAGCGGACGTAGATCTCACCGTTGGCGAAGTCGAACGCCTTGGTGGGAACGAGACCGACGCCCAGCTGGTGCGCGACCTCCTCGGCCAGCTCGGGGTGGGCGCGGCCGGAGAAGAGCATCAGCTTCTTCTCGCCGGTCGTCTTGATCCCGGTCACAGCACTGTCTCCTCAGACGTGTTCTCTGGCCGCGGACCCACGCCCTGCGAGCGCGTGTGCGAACCAGCCGAATTTGTGTGCACGTATCACGGTACGCCGAGTTCGACGCACCCGTTTCCGGTCAGCTTTCGCTTGTGGGGTTCTCCGAGGCGACCTGAGCGGCCTGCGCGGCAGCGCTGCCGGGCCGCTTCCGGGCCACCCAACCCTCGATATTCCGCTGCTGGCCCCGGGCCACGGCCAGCGCACCGGCCGGGACGTCCTTCGTGATCACGGAGCCGGCGGCGGTGTAGGCGCCGTCCCCGATGGTGACGGGAGCCACAAACATGTTGTCCGAACCCGTCTTGCAGTGGGAGCCGACCGTCGTGTGGTGCTTGGCCTCGCCGTCGTAGTTCACGAAGACGCTCGCGGCGCCGATGTTCGTGAACTCGCCGATGGTCGCGTCGCCCACGTACGACAGATGGGGGACCTTGGTGCCCTCGCCGATCGTCGCGTTCTTCATCTCGACGTACGTGCCGGCCTTGGCCTTCGCGCCGAGGTTCGTGCCCGGACGGAGGTACGCGTACGGCCCCACGGAGGCGCCGTCGCCGACCACGGCGGTGTCGGAGACGGTGTTGTCCACGCGGGCGCCCTTGCCGACCCGGGTGTCCTTGAGGCGGGTGTTCGGGCCGACCACGGCGTCCTCGGCGACGTGCGTCGCGCCGAGCAGCTGCGTACCGGGCAGGATCACGGCGTCGGCCTCGAAGGTCACCGTCACGTCCACGAAGACGGAAGCGGGGTCGACGACCGTGACGCCGGCCATCATGGCCCGCTCGAGGAGGCGCTGGTTCAGCAGCGCACGGGCCTCGGAGAGCTGCACCCGGTTGTTGATGCCGAGGATCTCGCGGTGGTCGCCGGCGACGGAGGCACCGACGCGGTGGCCGGCCTCGCGCAGGATCGACAGGACGTCGGTGAGGTACTCCTCGCCCTGGCTGTTGTCCGTCCGCACCTTGCCGAGCGCGTCGGCCAGCAGCTTGCCGTCGAACGCGAACACGCCGGAGTTGATCTCGCGGATCGCGAGCTGCTCGGCGGAGGCGTCCTTGTGCTCGACGATCTCGGTGACGGCGCCGGAGGCGTCCCGCACGATCCGGCCGTAGCCGGTGGAGTCCGGCACCTCGGCGGTCAGCACGGTCACGGCGTTGCCGTCGGCGGCGTGCGTGCCGGCCAGGGCCCGCAGCGTCTCCCCGGACAGCAGCGGGGTGTCACCGCACACGACCACGACGGTCCCGTCCGGCGCGGAGCCCAGCTCCTCCAGGGCCATCCGCACGGCGTGCCCGGTGCCGTTCTGCTCCTCCTGCACGGCGGTCCGGGTCCCGGCGTAGTGCGCCTCCAGGTGACCCTTCACCTGCTCACGGGCGTGCCCGACGACCACGACGAGGTGCTCGGGCTCCAGCTCCCGGGCGGCGGACACGACATGTCCGACGAGCGAACGCCCGGCGATGTCGTGCAGGACCTTGGGGGTCTTCGACTTCATGCGGGTGCCCTCACCCGCTGCGAGGACGACGACGGCTGCCGGGCGGTTGGCGCTCACGGGAATGCCCTTCGGCTTTGGGTGGTGGACGCACGAAGGATACCGGGGGGCCGGGGGGCGGACATGAGTGCGGGTCCCGACCGTGGTGGTCAGGACCCGAATGAAGAAGCTCCCCCGCCAGGACTCGAACCCGGACATAAGGCACCAAAAGCCTCAGTGCTGCCAATTACACCACAGGGGATAGCACCTGGGGCCAAAACGGACATGCCGTCAGTCCTGTGCCCCGGCGGCATCCACTATGCCGTACCAGCAGCCTTCCGTGCGACGGTATAGCCCGGTGCTCCGCGCGACGCAAAAGCGCAGACGGGCGCCCGTAGGGTGGAGGGCATGACCACAACGGGGGCAGATCGGGACGCTGCGGGCGTTCGTTCGGGGAGTTGGTGGTGGTGGGGGAGACGGCGGAGTGTCGTTCTTGATGTGGGGCTCGCCCTCGTGTCCGCGCTGGAGTGCGGGTTCGAGGGGGTCGGGTTCGCCGAGAAGGCCGGGCTTCCCGTGCCCGTCGGGGTGCTGTTCGGGCTGATCGTCGGGTCCGCCCTGCTCGTGCGGCGGCGGTGGCCGATTTCCGTCGTCCTCGTCTCCATGGCCGTCACGCCCGCCGAGATGGGCTACCTGATGGGGATCGTCGGGCTGTACACGCTCGCCGCCTCCGAGGTGCCGCGCCGGATCACCGCCGTCCTCGCCTCGATGTCGACCGTCGCCGTCTTCGTGGTGACCGTGGTGCGGATGCGCCAGGACGTCGCACAGGCGGACGTCGGTCAGCCGGACCTCGATCCGAGCGGCTGGTACGTACTCGTCGTGTCGCTCTTCATGACCCTCGGGCTCAACGCGCCGCCGGTCCTCTTCGGCCTCTACATAGGGGCCCGGCGCCGGCTCATGGAGAGCCTGCGCGAGCGGGCCGACAGCCTGGAGCAGGAACTGTCGCTCCTCGCGGACCGGGCCGAGCAGCGCGCGCAGTGGGCGCGGCAGGAGGAGCGGACCCGGATCGCCCGGGAGATGCACGACGTGGTCGCCCACCGGGTGTCGCTCATGGTCGTGCACGCCGCGGCGCTCCAGGCGGTCGCCCTGAAGGATCCGCAGAAGGCCGTGCGGAACGCCGCCCTGGTCGGCGACATGGGGCGGCAGGCCCTGACGGAGCTGCGGGAGATGCTGGGCGTGCTCAGGGAGGAGACCGTGCCCGTCGCTCCGGCCGCGGTCCCGCTCGCCGCCGTGGGGCGGGCCGCTGCCGCCGCCGCGGAGGCCGCCGCGGACGACGGCCCGCGCCTCGACGCCCTGGAGGCGCTGTGCGAGCAGTCGCGGCTCGCCGGGGCGGTCGTGGAGCTCGTGGTGCTGGGGGAGGCGCGCGCGTATCCGCCGGAGGTGGAGCGTACGGCGTACCGGGTGGTGCAGGAGGCGCTGACCAACGTCCACAAGCACGCGGTGGGCGCCGCGGTCGTGGTGCGGCTCGCGCACCGGGAGGCCGAGGTCGCGATGCAGGTGGAGAACGGCCCCTGTCCGTCGGACGCCGGCGGCTCGGACGCACGGCTGCCGAGTGGCGGGAACGGGATCGTCGGGATGCGGGAGCGGGTCTCGCGGCTCGGCGGCGTGTTCGTGTCCGGCGCGACGGACGCGGGCGGGTTCCGCGTGTCGGCCGTGCTCCCGACGGGGGAGTGACGGGGGAGTAGGGGGTCCGGGGCCCTCGGTTTCCCGGTCCTGCCCCGCCGTGAGGGCCGAAGGGCGCCCGCTTCCTATCCCGCCGTCGTCAGGCGCGTCGGCTGGACGCCCGTGATCAGTGTCGACAGGGCCGCGTCGATGTCCTTGCCGAGGTACCAGTCGCCGGCGTGGTCGAGGCTGTAGACCCGGCCCTCGGCGTCCATCGCCAGGACGGCCTGGTGTTCGCCCTCCTCCCCGAGCGGCGCCAGCTCGCTCTCCAGCGCGCGCCCCAGGTCGGCGAGGGTGCGCGCGAGGTGGAGTCCGGCGAGCGGGTCGAAGCGGACGGTCGTGGGCGCTATCGTCCGCCCGTGCCCGGGCGAGGTGATCCGCAGGCCGCCGAACTCCGCCCAGGCCTCGACCGCCGCGGGGAAGACGCTGTGCCGGTGCCCGGCGGGGGAGACGTGGGCGCGCAGGGCGTCCGCCCACTCCTCGGCGAGCTTGATGTCCCAGCGGCCGGGCTGCCAGCCGGCCTCGCGGAGGGCGGCGTCGACGTTGACCGGGAAGCGCGTGGTGCTGAGGTGGTCGGGCATGGGGGTGCGGTCAGCCGTTCTCGACAGGTGTCGTGGGGTCGACGGTGCGGACACCGAAGTGGGCGAGCATCGCCGTACAGGAGCGACAGGGTGCCGCGTAACTGCCGTGGAGCGGGTCGCCGTCCTCCCTGATGCGCCGGGCGGTGAGCTTGGCGTGCTTGAGGGACCGGCGGGCCTCGCCGGGGGTCAGCGGCTTGCGCTGGGCGCGCTTGGAACGGCCGTTCTCGGTGGCGGTGAGGTGCCGGGAGAGCAGGATCGCCTCGGGGCAGCGCCCGGTGAAGCGTTCCCGCTGGTTGCTGGTGAGGGTGTCCAGGAAGTCCTGGACGAGCGCGTGCAGGAGGGGTGGGCGGTCGCCGCGGCCCGCGGTGCACGTGAGGGTCTCGCCGCGTACGGAGAGGGCGGCCCCGACGGTGGGGAGGATTCCGTCGCGGCGGTGTCGCAGTAAGGGCGCACGCGTGGCCTCGGCGCTGCTGCTCCAGTTGAGGCGTGGGTCACCCTGTGTGGGCGTCGTTGCTGTCTGCATGGTGCTGGTCTTCCCCTCCTGCAATCCCCCGAGTTGCGTGCACAGCCTGCCAAATAGGGAGCCATATGGGGAAGCTGGGGGCGCGATTGGTGGGGCCGGTGTGTCGGAATCATGGTGCAACTGTCATGGCGTCGTGACACTTGGTCACCGTCGGGCGGGGGCCGTTCGGGCTCTTGTGGCAGCGCATAGGCTGTGCCAGATCAGTCGGTAGCAGCAGTAGCAGCTAGCAGCAGTCAGCGACGCCAGTGCAGGGGGCAACCGCCATGACGACAGGTCGGCTCGGGCAGGACACCGCGCCACCGAACGCGGCCTACGCCGGGCAGGTCGTGCATTTTCCGGATCCGGTCCGCGCCGGCCGTCACCCCAGAGGGGTACGGATCGACGAGCACGGCCACCCGGACTTCTCGCCGTACGCGCGTGCGGCGGCGGAGATCGCCGACCCTCCGGAGGGCTTCGGCGTCGACGAGCTGCGTCTCACGGACTACGTGTCGGCGAACGCGGCGATGGCGGCGACCGGTCATGAGCTGTGGGACACGATCCCGTCGGTGGCGACCCCGCACGGCTGGACCTGGCACCACGTGGCGCGCAGTCGTCGGATGGAATTGGTCCCGGTCGAGGTGAAGGCGCTGCTGCGCCACCACGGTGGGGTGGCGACGGCCGCCGTCGATCACGGGAAGCGCGGCACGCGGCCGCTCCAGGAGACCCGTCCCGCGCACTTCGGCCTGCCGAAGACGCTCGTGTCGGTGTCGGAGTCGCAGCTCCAGGGCGTCGAGGAGGACCTCGGCTACCGGCTGCCCGGCGCGTACCGCTCGTTCCTGAAGGCGGCGGGCGGGTGCGCGCCGGTGGGCGCGGCGCTCGACGCCGAGCTGGGGCTCCTGGTCGACCAGCCGTTCTTCACGGTGCGGGAGCAGGCGGGGGTCAACGACCTCGTCTACGTCAACAAGTGTCTGCGCGACCACCTGACCAAGGACTATCTGGGCGTCGCCTTCGTCCAGGGCGGTCTGGTCGCGGTGAAGGTGCGGGGCGACGCGATCGGCTCGGTGTGGTTCTGCGCGTACGACGACGCGCGGGACTCCGGGCCGGAGGCGGCGGGCTGGACGGTGGCCGAGCGGGTGCAGCGGCTGCTGCTGCCCTGCGGTGAGGACTTCGACGCGTTCCTGCAGCGCCTCGCCGGCAATCCGCCGGAGCTGGAGACGGTGGCGAACCTGATGGTGGACGGCGGCTTCGCGCGTGCCGTGCCCGTGGTCGCGGTAGGGGAGTGAGCTGGCTGTGGTGACGTTCGCGCAGGCGCAGGAGCGCGCCGAGGAATGGATCAACGGCGACCTGCCGGCGTACCAGCACCGTGAGGTGCGGGTGCGGGAGTTCGAGCTGGGCTTCGTGGTGTGGTCGGAGGACCGCCAGGGCGGTCCGGTCTCGGACGGCGGCCGGCAGCGGCTGGTCATCGCGCGGGACAGCGGCGAGGCCACGCTGTGGCCGGGGCTGCCGGTGGGCGAGGTGATCCGCCGGTACGAGGAGGAGTACGGGTCGTCGGAGGAGGCGGCCGCTCCGGCGGCGCCCCAGGCGGCCCGGATCGATCTGAACCAGACGTCGTTCCTGCTGAGTCCGCCGGAATGGCTCCAGGACGCGGCGGACCGGATCGGACTGCCGCAGGGGCCGAACGCGTCGCAGGAGGGCGGGAGCTCGTCCGCGCCGGTGGATGACGCTTCGGATGCGGTGGCTGTGCCGGTGGCTGTGGCTGATGCGGGAGCTTCGGTTTCTGCTTCGGCCTCGGCTTCGGTTTCTGTGGCGTCGTCGGTTGGTGCGGAGGAGCCGACGGCTCCGGTCGCGGCTGCTCCGGTTGCGCCGGTGGCTCCGGTGGCTCCGGTTGCTCCGGTGGCTCCGCCGGCGCCGCCCGCTCCCGTACCCACCCCCGCTCCCGCGGCGAGTCCGTGGGCGGATGCGAACGCGAGTTCCGGTGGTGTGGACGGGGCGGTGCCGCTGCCCGCGACCGTGTTCGCGCCGCCGCTGTCGGGGACGGACGACGAGGACACCCCGCCCCCGTCGGTGGGTGCCGACGCGCCGACCGCCCTGATGAAGGGGGGCAGCGCGCTGCCCCCGACCGCCGTGGCCCCGCGGCTCGACCCGGCCGCGCCGCCGCCGGTGGCTCCGGTGGCTCCGGTGGCGCCTCCGGTGCAGCCCGTGCCGCCCGTTCCGCCGGTGCAGGCCGCCGGGCCCGGTGTGCCGCCGCCTCCGCCGCCCGCGCCCCGGGCGCCGGGTGCCGGGGACATCGCGGACGCCGCGACGAGCAAGGCCGCGCTGTCGCCGAAGAGCGGGCGCGGTCCGGCGACGCCGCCTCCGCCGCCGGGCGCTCCGGGTGTGCCGGGTGTTCCCGGTGGGTCGGGCGCCCCCGCGTACGTACCGACGCAGCTGGTGTCGCAGCTCGGGCCCGAGGGGCTTCAGCCGCCCGGTCCGCCCGGGCCTCCGTCCCCTCCGGGGCCTCCTGGGCCTCCCGGCCCTCCGTCTCCTCCCGGTCCGCCGACTCCGCCGCAGCCCGTGCACCAGGCGGCGACGATGCTGGCGCACCCGGGTCAGGGTGGTCCGGGCGCGCCTCCGCCGCCCCCGCCGCCGCCGGGTGTGCCCGGTGGGACGCCCGCGGGCGGTGTCGCGCATGCGGCGACGATGCTGGCGCACCCCGGTCCGGGTGGTCCGGCGGTGCCGCCGCCTCCGGGTCCGCCGGCTCCGCCGCCCCCGGTGCACGGCGGGCAGACGCCGCCGCCCGGCCCCGGTCCGGTCCCTCCCGCGTACGGGTACCCGCAGCCCGCCGGTCAGCCGACCGTCGGCCCCGGCTACCAGGCGGTGCTGCGCTACCGGGCGCCCGACGGTTCCGAGGCGCAGATCATCCGGCGTTCGGCGCCGGGCACCCCGCACCCGGAGTGGCAGATCCTGCACGAGCTGCGCGCGATGAACGTGCCGCCGCAGCAGGTGCTCGAACTGCACACCGAGCTGGAGTCCTGTGAGCTGCCGGGCGGCTACTGCGCGCGGATGATCCGGGAGACGTGGCCGCAGGCGCGGATCACGAGCATCGCCCCGTACGGCCGTGATCACACGGGCCGGCAGCAGGGCATGCGGCAACTCCTCACCCACCAGGGTGAGTTGCACCAGGTCGCGGACGGTCCGGCGCGTCCGGCGCCGGTACGGGCTCCGCTGCCGCAGGTGCAGCCGGCGCCGCCGGTCCCGCCGGAGGCGATCGCGCAGGAGCTCGCGGGGGCGTTCGGTCCGGGCATCCTCCGCTTCGACCAGCACGCGGTGTCCCGTCAGGGCGTGCCGGAGCTGGTGGCGCGGACGCTGATGTGGGCGGGCCTTCCGGCGGACTTCGGTCCGTTCTTCTGGGCGCAGCCGGCCGTGCCGGTGGTGCCGACGCTCGCGGAGCTGGCGGCGCAGCGGCAGGTACAGCCGGCGCCGGACGCGAGCTCGTA
Organism: Streptomyces sp. NPDC042346; assembly: GCF_055581845.1. Lineage (NCBI taxonomy): Bacteria > Bacillati > Actinomycetota > Actinomycetes > Kitasatosporales > Streptomycetaceae > Streptomyces > Streptomyces sp. NPDC042346. The sequence continues at coordinate 294,212 of NZ_JBVJEH010000010.1, forward strand.
CCTGGTGCTCGGTTCGGACTTCGGGCGGGCGATCTGCGTCCAGTACGGGACCGCGCACATCGTGGCGGTGCCGGTGGAGGCCGGTCCTGGCGGGCAGTCGGTGCCGCCGCAGTTCGTGAACACGGGGCTGCCGGAGTTCACGCGTGCGATGGCGCTGCTCGGCCGGATGTGGCGGCTGCGCTTCGGGCTCAACCCGGAGCAGGCGGGGCGCTGGACGGTCGACTTCCAGGCGCAGCTCGCGATGCTGGACCCGGCGGCGCTGTCGTCGCCGGAGAACTGGTGGTCCGTGCTGCTTGAGCAGATGTGGGACGGCCTTCTGTAGTCCGTTCTGCAGTCCGTTCTGCCATCTGTTCTGTAGGCACAGTTGGACAGAATGTGATGAAAGGCGCTCGACGTGTATCCACGTTGGGCGCCTTTTGTCCGTTCTCATGACGCATCCTGGACGTTCGGGCCGTTGGGGTCACAGGGAAGGGGCGTCAGGGATGAATTTCGCTGTCGGACGGGGGCGCGGATACCGCCCCGAGCAGGTCGACCGCCACCTCGCCGCGCTCTCCGAGGAGAGGGACGGGGCGTGGGAGCGGGCGGCGCGGCTCACCGTCCTCGCGAAAGACATGGAGACGGAGGCCGCGCGGCTGCGCGAGGCCGTCGCGGCGCTCGCGCCCCAGCGGTACGAGGCGCTGAGCGACCGGGCGCGGAAGATCCTGGCGATGGCCGAGCAGGAGGACGAGACGCTCGTCCGTGCCGCGGAGGCCGAGGCGCAGGCCCTCGCGGAGGCGGCCGATGCGGCGGCCCGGGAGGCGGAGGAGTCGGCCCGGGCGTACGCGGAGGGTGTCCGGGCGGCGGCCGAGTCGGCGGCCCGCGCGACCCTGACGGCCGCGGGCGAGCGGGCCGAGGAGCTGACGACGGACGCGGGACGCGAGGCGGCGGAGCAGCGGTCCGCGGCGCGGGAGGTCTTCGAGGAGACCAGGCGCCGGGCGGCGGAACTCCGCGCGGAGCAGCGGGACGAGCAGACGGCGGTGGGGGACGAGGCCGAGCGTACGGCGGAGGGCAAGGCGGCCGAACTGGACGCGCGCCACGAGGAGCTGTTCGCCCGCGCGGAGGAACGGCTCGCGGAGGCCCAGCGCGCCCTGGCGGAGACCGAGGAGCAGGCCCGGCACGGCCAGGAGGACGCGGAGGCCCGTGGGGAGGAGATCCTCGCGGAGGCCCGGATGAAGGGGGAGCGGGCCGAACGCGAGACGGAGCGGGTGCTGCGGGAACACGACGAGGCGCGGGACGAGATCCACGGACACATGGAGCACATCCGCAACTCGCTGGCGGCGCTGACGGGGCGGGTGGCACCGCCGTCGGAGCAGGAGCAGGAGCAGGAGCAGGAGCAGGACAAAAAGGTGGAGGGGCCGGACCCGGACCCGGACCAGGGCCCGGACCAGAACCCCGACTCCGACCCCGACCCGGAACAGGGCTCTTAACAGGCTCCGGAGGGCGGGGAATTCGGCTCGCGAGGGGTCGAACGGCCGGACTAGTGTCCCTCCCCATGTACATGAAGCTGACAGCCGTCACGCTCGACTGCGCCGACCCGCTGGCACTGGCCGACTTCTATCACCGGGCCACCGGACTGCCGCTCCACGAGCGCTCGGACGCCGAGTTCGCGGGCCTCGCCCGCGGCCCCGGCGGGTCCGGCCTCTTCCTCGGCTTCCAGCGCGTCGACGGTTACAGGCCCCCTTCCTGGCCCGGCCAGGGCGTCCCGCAGCAGCTGCACCTCGACTTCGACGTCGACGACCTGGACGAGGCGGCGACCCGGCTCGTGGAGTGGGGCGCGACCGTGCCCGCCGCCCAGCCCCGCCCCGACCTGTGGCGCGTGGTCCTGGACCCGGCGGGGCACCCGTTCTGCCTCACGCTGCCGCGCAAGCCCCAGGAGGGCTAAGGGGTTCGTTCGAGCAGGGCGAGGCCGAGTTCGCTGGCCCGGTAGTACACCTCGCGCCGGTACCGGTGCCCGGTCACGAGGCCCGCGTCCCGCAGCACCGCGAGGTGCTGGGAGACCGCGCCGGGGCTCAGCCCGGTCTGCCGGGCGAGGCCGGTGGTCGTGGTCGGGGTGCTCGTACGGCCGAGGAGCCCCGCACGGCTGCGCCCGAGGAGCCGCGCGAGCCCGTCGCCGGGTTCCGCGTGCCGCTCCCACAAGGTGCCGACGGCCCGCGCGGGGTAGACGAGGCACGGCGGAACGCCGTCCCGCCCGGGGAGCAGGACGCAGCGGGCCGCGAAGGCGCTCGGGGCGAGGGTGATCCCGCCCCCGTCGAGCGTGAGCCGCCCGACGGGCGGGCCGGTCCAGCTCAGCCGGTCGTCCGACCACCGCAGGCTCGGGTGGAGGTGGGCGAAGACCTCCTGGATGCCGTCCTCGGCGAGCTGCCGGGTGCGGTACGCGAGGTCGGCCTCCAGTACGGCTCGGATCCGGGGCCAGTGGGGGCGTACCCCTGCCTCCCACCAGGAGAGAAGGGCCTGGGCGAGCTCAGCCTGCCCCCGGAGGGCGGTGAGCTCCTCCTCGATCTCGGCGAGCGGGCAGCGCGGGGGAGGAGCGAGGGCGTCGAGCTCCGGGAGGCGCGGGAGCAGGTCGGTGCGTTCCCTGCTGATCGTCAACGCCTGTTTGATCCAGGGGAGATGGAGGGCGTGGCGGCCGGGGTCCGCGCTCGCCCGCAGGGCGGCGATCGTCTCCCACAGCGGCGACACGGCGAACCGGAGCTGTGCCAGGTCGTCGACCCCGAACCGTATCTCTCCCATCAGACCCCCTCGTGAGCTTTTCGCCCAGACTAAAACAATGGTCGGGTCGGGCCGTGGGTGATGGTGTTCGCCGACATGACGACCACCTCCACTGCGCCTCCCTCCCCTCCCCACCCCCGGCTCTTCCGGCTGCCGGACTTCCGGCGGCTGTGGATCGGCGACACCGTGAGCCAGGCCGGCACGGCCGTCACCGTCCTCGCGCTGCCCCTCGTGGCGATCGGCCCGCTCGGCGCGTCCCCCTTCGAGGCGGGGCTGCTCGTGATGTGCGAGTACCTGGGCTTCCTGCTCCTCGGGCTGCCCGCCGGGGCGTGGGTGGACCGGATGCGCAGCCGCCGGGTCATGATCGTGGGGGATGTCGGCAGGGCCGCGCTCCTCGCGACCCTGCCGCTCGCCGCCTGGCTGGACGTCCTGACGCTTCCTCAGCTGTACGGCGTGGCCTTCGGGTTGTCCGTCCTCACGGCGTTCTTCGACATCGCGTACCAGACCCAGCTGCCCCGGCTCGTCGACGAGGACCGGCTGGTGGAGGCGAACGTGGCCCTCGAAGCGTCCCGTACGGTCACGGCGGCCGGGGGCCCCGGTGCGGGCGGCGCGCTCGTCGCGGCGGTGACGGCCCCGGTGGCGCTCGTCGTCGACGCTCTCACCTTCCTCGCCTCCGCGCTCTTCCTCTCCCGGATCCGGCGCCCCGACCCCCGGCCCGAGCCGCGCCCGGGGGCCCGGCTGCGGGACGAGATCGCCGAGGGGCTCCGGTTCGTGTTCCGTGACCGGCTGCTGCGGGCGCTGACGCTCACCGCCGCGATCTCCAACCTCTGCGGCACGATCGGCACGTCCATGCTTCTCGTGCTGCTCGCCGGGGAGTTGGGGCTTTCGCCGTTCCTGTGCGGGCTCGTGTTCACGGCGGAGGCGGTCGGCGGCTTCTTCGGCAGCCTGCTCACGACCAGGGTCGCCGCCCGTCTCGGCCAGGGGCGCGCGATGTGCGCCTCGGTGGTCGTCAGCGGCGTGCTGTGGCTGCTCGCGTTGCCGTTCTTCCACGCGGACTGGCGGTACGCGGTGGCCTGCGTGCTCCAGGGCCTCGGCTGGACCGCGTTCATGACCTTCAAGATCAGCTCGGTGGCGCTCCGCCAGCGCCTCAGCCCGGCCCCGCTGCTCGGCCGGGTGACGGCGACCTTCCGGTTCGTGGTGTGGGGCTGCATGCCCCTGGGCGCGCTCGCCGGCGGTCTGCTCGGCCAGTACGCGAGCGTCCGGACGGCGCTCTGGACGGGAGCCCTGGGCGAGCTCCTCGCGGTGGTGCCGCTGCTGCTGGTGGTACGGGGCCGGCGGGACGTCTGAGGCGCGCCGCCCCCACCCCCACCGGCGCCCTGGAAGACGGCGGCCGGCGCCCCGCTGGGTGCTGCGTCAGCTGTCGGCGGGATCCCGTGGGGCTGCGGCGACCACGTCGTAGGTGCGGCCGCCCGCGACGAACTCGCCGAGCGGGCTCATGCCCACGCCCTAGCTGCCGAAGGCCGCGAGGGCCAGTCGCTGGGCCGCCGCGGGAACGCCGTCGACGGGACCGGCGGTGCCCACCGCGTAGACCGCGCGCAAGCCGAGGTCCCGGGAGGCGAAGACACCGCTGCGGTACCCCGGATCCGATCCCGTCTTGCCCCACAGGAGCGATCCGTCGGGCAGGGGCGTGGACATCAGCCCCACGCTGAAGCAGGCCGTGCCCCTGCCCGGCCCGGTGTTGCACTGGGAGTCGTCCGCGTACGGCAGGGGCTTGCCATCGGCGCCCTTCGGTAGCGAGAACAGTTCGGCGGTCTGCGCCGGGCGCAGCAGCCGGCCGTCGAACAGGCCGGATATGAACCGGTCCAGATCCGCTGTGGTCGAGGTCATGCTCGCGGGCAGCCCACCCTGCACGTTGACGTCGACCAGACCGCCCCCGCTCCTCGCCTGATAGCCGGGCAGGTACGGCCGGGGCACGGGTGTGTTGCGGTTCGGCACGGCGGCTCGGGTGTCCCGCATCTTCAGCGGCTTGAGGATGCGGGTGGTCACCTCGTACTGGTACGAGTGTCCGGTGATCTCCTCGATGAGCTTCCCGGCGATCCGGTAGCCGAAGGAGTTGTACTCCTGCCGTGTGCCGGGGCTGAAGTGCGGTCCCGGGCCCGGCCGGCCCTCGGGGCGGAGCGTCTCCCGGATCACCTCGTCGAAGGTGACGTAGTCCAGCCGGCGCTCGATCTCCTCGTCCGGCGTGCCGGCCGGCGCGCCCTCCAGGTCCTGCGGGAGCCCGCTGGTGTGGTCGAGCAACTGCCGCACGCTGACCGGCTCCTTGAACCGGTCCTCCGGCAGAAGGCCGGGCAGATGGCGCTGAATGCTCTCGTCCAGGTCGACACGGCCCTCGGCGGACAGCTGGAGCAGGATCACCGCCTCCATGGGCTTGCTGATGCTGCCGATCCTGAAGTGCGCGCGCGGTGAGACGGGCCGGCCGGTGACGACGTCCCCGACCGCACCCCGCCAGGTCTCCCCGCTCTTGTGCACCTCCGCCACGACGCCGGCCGCACCGTCGCCCGGACGCGGGACGATCGCCGCGCGCAGAGCGGCCCGGTCCAGTGCCGGGGAGGGGCCGGTGGCGGCGGCCTGGGCGGGCGCGACGACACCGAACGCCAGGGCGGCGGACAGGGCAAGGGCCGAGGAACGACGCGTGGAACGACGCATGGGACGACGCATGGGGAGACTCCACCTCTCGAAGCGGTGATCAGGTTCGGTTCGAGTCTGTCCGCCCGGTGCGCCCGGGCCGACGGGGATCACCCCGGTTCAACCCTGAGACGACCCTGACCCCTCATCAGGGAGACGGGCTCCGCCTCAGCCGCGTGCCTCTTCGCTCCGGTCGTCCTCCGTCGCTTCCGTCAGGACCGGGAAGCGGCGTGGTGCCAGGGTGAGGAGGGCCAGGAGGGCCAGGGCGGCCGCGGCCGCCGCGCCCAGGTAGACGTAGTCGACCGCCGCGTCGACCGCCCGGCGCAGGTGGTCCATCGTCTCGGCGGTGAGGGACGCGGGGGCGTCCAGGGCGCGGGCCAGGGTGTCCAGGTCGGTGCCACCGCCCAGGCGGGCCGCCAGGACGCCGTTCGCGACCGCGCCGAAGAGGGCCGCGCCGACGCTCTGGCCGACCTGGCGGCAGAAGAGGACGGAGGCGGTGGTCGTGCCTCGCTCCTCGTACGGGACGGTCGACTGGACGCCGACGATCAGGGGGAGTTGGAAGAGGCCGAGCGTCGCGCCCAGGAGCAGCATCAGGAGCGCGGGCTGCCACGGTTCGCCGGGGAACGGCAGGAACGGGAAGGCGAGCAGCAGGAGTAGTGCTCCCGAGATGCCGAGGATCGCGGTGGCGCGGAAGCCGATGCGGTTGTAGACGCGGTTGGAGAGCGCCGCCGAGATGGGCCAGCTCAGGGTCCAGGTGGAGAGGACGAAGCCGGCGGCTATGGGTCCCAGGCCGAGGACGGACTGGGCGTATGTCGGGAGGAAGACGGTCGGGGCGACCATCAGCAGGCCCAGGGCGCCCAGGGAGAGGTTGACGGCGGCTATCGTGCGGCGCCGCCAGACCCAGCCGGGGATGATCGGTTCCGCCGCGCGCCGTTCGATGACGACGGTGAGCGCGCCGAGGGCGGCGGCTCCGCCCAGCAGGCCGAGAGACGGGGCGGAGAACCAGGGCCAGGCGACGCCGCCCTGGACGAGCGCGGTGATGAGCAGCGCGCCGGTGGCGAAGACGGCGAGCGCGCCGGCCCAGTCGATCCGGGGCTTCTCGCGGGGCGTGGTCGTGGTGCGCTGGGGTTCTACCAGGTGGCGGGTGACCAGCCAGAGCGCGACGAGGCCGACCGGCAGGTTGATCAGGAAGATCCAGCGCCAGTCGGCGTACCCGGCGAGCAGGCCGCCGACCGCCGGGCCGGCGACGGAGGACGCGGCCCACACGGAGGAGAGCCGCGCCTGGATCTTCGGGCGCTCCTTCAGCGGGTACAGGTCGGCGGCGATCGTCTGGACCGTTCCCTGGAGGGCGCCGCCGCCGAGGCCCTGGACGACGCGGAAGGCGATGAGGGAGGCCATGCTCCAGGCGGCGGCGCAGAGCAGCGAGCCGATGAGGAACAGGACGATGCCGGCGACGAGGACGGGCTTGCGGCCGAAGGTGTCGCTGAGCTTCCCGTACACCGGCAGGGTCACGGTCACGGCGAGCAGGTAGCCGGAGAACAGCCAGGAGAAGACGGTGAGTCCGCCGAGGTCGCCGACGATCTGGGGGACGGCGGTGGAGACGATCGTGCCGTCGATGGCGGCGAGCCCCATGGCGAGCATGAGCGCGGCCACGACGGGGCCTCGGCGTGCGGCCGTGCGGGGGTCGGGGGGTGCGGTGGCGGCCGGTGTCCCGGGCCCGCCCGCTCCCGCCGGTGTCGTGGACGCCTCGGTCACCGCGAGATTCCTTTCTTCGTACACCTAAATGTTCGCGGTCAGGGTCTCACCCGTACCAGGGTCGTAGGAACCCCTAGGGGGCTCTCCCCCATACGGGCCAGGGGTCGTTCGTCCCGTCGGAGGAGGAGAAGTCCCGTTCCCGGTTCTTAACTTGAACCTACAAACCCACCCACTGCTCCTAGGAGAAGACCGTGACTTCGGCTGTGACCATCCCCAGGCACGGGGGTACTGGAGGGCGTACGGCCGTCGCCGCTCGGGCGCGTCAGGTCGTCAAGGCGTACGGCACGGGGGAGACCCGGGTCGTCGCGCTGGACGCCGTCGACGTGGACATCGCCCGTGGCCGCTTCACCGCGATCATGGGGCCCTCGGGCTCCGGCAAGTCGACCCTGATGCACTGCCTCGCCGGGCTCGACACCGTCACCAGCGGCGAGATCCACCTCGACGAGACCGAGATCACCGGGCTCAAGGACAAGAAGCTCACACAGCTGCGCCGGGACCGGATCGGCTTCATCTTCCAGGCGTTCAACCTGCTGCCGACCCTGAGCGCCATCGAGAACATCACGCTCCCGATGGACATCGCCGGGCGGAAGCCGGACGCCGAGTGGCTGCGCCGGGTCGTCGACACCGTCGGGCTCTCCGACCGCCTCAAGCACCGGCCGAACGAGCTCTCCGGCGGTCAGCAGCAGCGTGTCGCCGTGGCCCGCGCGCTCGCCGCCCGGCCCGAGATCATCTTCGGCGACGAGCCGACCGGAAACCTCGACTCCCGGGCCGGCGCCGAGGTCCTCGGCTTCCTGCGGCAGTCCGTCGACGAGCTGGGCCAGACGATCGTCATGGTCACGCACGACCCGGTCGCCGCCTCCTACGCCGACCGGGTCCTCTACCTCGCCGACGGGCGGATCGTGGACGAGATGGAGCGGCCCACCGCCGACGCCGTCCTCGACCGCATGAAGGACTTCGACGCGCGCGGGCGGACGTCATGACCGTCCTCAAGACCTCCCTGCGCAACTTCCTCGCACACAAGGGACGCATGGCGCTCTCCGCCGTCGCCGTCCTCCTCTCCGTCGCGTTCGTCTCGGGGACGCTCGTCTTCACCGACACGATGAACACGACGTTCGACAAGCTCTTCGCGTCGACCGCCTCCGACGTCAGCGTCAGCCCGAAGGCCGCGGCGGCGGACGACGAGACCCCGCAGACCGGCCGCCCCGAGTCCCTCCCCGCCTCGCTCGTCGAGCAGGTCAGGAAGGCGGAGGGCGTCCAGGGCGCGCAGGGCGCGATCGCCTCCACCAGCGTCACCGTCGTCGACGCCGCGAACAAGAACGTCGGACCCACCAGCGGCGCCCCGACCATCGCCCTCAACTGGAGCCCCAACGAGCTCCGTTCGGTGGAGCTCGTCTCCGGCCACGAGCCGCGCGGCCCCACCGACGTGGTCGTCGACGGCGCCACCGCCGAGAAGCACGGCCTGAAGATCGGCGACGAGCTGCGGACCATCGCCGTCGACGGCGACTTCACCGCGAAGATCTCCGGCATCGTCGACTTCAAGGTCACCAACCCCGGCGCCACCCTCGTCTACTTCGACACGGCCACCGCGCAGCGCGAACTCCTCGGCAAGGAAGGCCTGTTCACCCAGGTCCAGGCCGACGCGAAGCCCGGTGTCAGCGACGACGCCCTCAAGGCGGGCATCGCCGCGGCCATCGGCGACGGCTACAAGCTCCAGACGGCCGCCGAGGCCGCCGACGCGGGCCGCGAGGACGTCGCCGGCTTCCTCGACGTCATGAAGTACGCGATGCTCGGCTTCGCCGGGATCGCCTTCCTCGTCGGCATCTTCCTCATCGTCAACACCTTCTCCATGCTGGTCGCCCAGCGCACCCGCGAGATCGGCCTCATGCGGGCCATCGGCTCCAGCCGCAAGCAGATCAACCGCTCCGTCCTCGTCGAGGCGCTGCTCCTCGGCGTCGTCGGCTCGGTCGCCGGCGTCGCGGCGGGCGTCGGACTCGCCGTCGGCCTCATGAAGCTCATGTCCTCCATGGGCATGGAGCTCTCCACCCGCGACCTCACCGTCGCGTGGACGACCCCCGCCGTCGGCCTCGCCCTCGGCATCGTCGTCACCGTCCTCGCCGCCTACATCCCGGCCCGCCGCGCCGGGAAGGTCTCCCCGATGGCCGCCCTCCGCGACGCGGGCACCCCCGCCGACGGAAAGGCCGGACGGGTCCGGGGCGGGCTCGGCCTCGCCCTCACCGCCGCCGGAGCCGCCGCCCTGTGGGCCGCGACCCGCGCCGACGAAGCCGGTCCCGGCTCCCTCTGGCTCGGCCTCGGCGTCGTCCTCTCCCTCCTCGGCTTCATCGTCATCGGCCCGCTCCTCGCGGGCGGCGTGGTCCGCGCCCTCGGCGTCGTCGTCCTGCGGGTCTTCGGCCCCGTCGGCCGGATGGCCGAGCGCAACGCCCTGCGCAACCCGCGCCGCACCGGCGCCACCGGCGCCGCCCTGATGATCGGCCTCGCCCTCGTCGCCTGCCTCTCGGTGGTCGGCTCCTCGATGGTCGCCTCGGCCACCGACGAGCTGGACCGCTCCGTCGGCGCCGACTTCATCGTCCAGTCCGGCACCGGCCAGCCGATCGTGCCGCAGGCGCAGGCCGCCCTGGAGAAGGTCCCCGGCCTCGACCACGTCACCGAGTACAAGTGGGTCGACGCCAAGGTCACCGACACGCGCGGCCGGACCACGACGGCCGACCTGGCCGCCACCGACCCGACGTACATGAAGGACCTCCGCCGCGACGTCACCGCCGGCACGCTCACCGACGCCTACGGCGCGGACGCGATGTCCGTCGGCAGCGACTACGCCGCCGAGCACGGCGTGAAGGTCGGCGACGTGCTGACCCTCGCCTTCAAGGGCGGCGAGACGGCGAAGCTCAAGGTCGCGGCGATCACCGCGGACACCGGCCAGGTCGACAAGGGGGCGATGTACATCAACGTCACCACCCTCGCCCGGTACGTCCCCGCCGACCGGACGCCCCGCAGCCTGCTGATCCTCGCCAGCGCCAAGGAGGGCCAGGAGACCCAGGCGTACGAGGCGGTCAAGGACGCCCTCGCGCCCTACCCCCAGTACAAGGCCAGCAACCAGGCCGACTACAAGGAGGACCTCAAGGACCAGGTCGGCCAGCTCCTCAACATCGTGTACGGGCTCCTCGCCCTCGCGATCGTCGTGGCGATCCTCGGTGTCGTGAACACCCTGGCCCTCTCGGTCGTCGAGCGGACCCGCGAGATCGGCCTCATGCGCGCCATCGGCCTCTCCCGCCGCCAGCTGCGCCGCATGATCCGCCTGGAGTCGGTGGTCATCGCCCTCTTCGGCGCCCTCCTGGGCCTCGGCCTGGGCATGGGCTGGGGCACGGCCGCCCAGAAGCTGCTCGCCCTGGAGGGCCTCGGCGTCCTGGAGATCCCCTGGCCGACGATCCTCACCGTCTTCGTCGGCTCGGCCTTCGTCGGCCTCTTCGCGGCCCTGGTCCCGGCCTTCCGCGCGGGTCGCATGAACGTCCTGAACGCGATCGCGAGCGAGTAGCGGTCGCGGGACGGCAACGGGGGAGCGGCCCCGGTGGACCCTGCCAGGTCCACCGGGGCCGCTTGGTGTCGCCGGCTCCGGTGGTGCCGCCTGGTGTCGCCGGCTCCGTCACTCTCCCGAGTGGCCCCTTTCCTTCGGGCGAGTGACAGCGGCACGTCGTAGGCTGAGGGACGCACCGGGCGGCCGTACGCGCCCGGGACCACCCGGCCCGTGAGACGTGTCGGGCTGTTCGCGTTGCCCGCCCCGCGCCACCGCGCCCCGTACTCCGAACCCGGGATGGAAAGCTCCATGAGCCTGCACGGCCTGCTTGATGTAGTCGTCAAGGACGCGGCCCTCGCCGAGGCGGTGAAGGCCGCCGCCGACGGGAACCGCCCGCACGTCGACCTGGTCGGGCCCGCCGCCGCGCGGCCGTTCGCCGTCGCCGCGCTCGCCCGCGACTCGGGGCGCCCGGTCCTCGCCGTCACCGCGACCGGGCGGGAGGCCGAGGACCTGGCCGCCGCGCTGCGCTCGCTCCTCGACCCGGACACGGTCGCCGAGTACCCCTCCTGGGAGACCCTCCCGCACGAGCGGCTCTCGCCCCGCTCCGACACCGTCGGACGCCGCCTCGCCGTGCTGCGCCGCCTCGCGCACCCGCGCGACGACGACCCGGCCGCCGGCCCCGTGAGCGTGGTCGTCGCACCCATCCGCTCCGTGCTCCAGCCGCAGGTCAAGGGCCTCGGCGACCTGGAGCCGGTCTCGCTGCGGTCCGGCCAGAGCGCGGACCTGAACGAGATCGTCGAGGGGCTCGCGGCCGCCGCGTACTCCCGTGTCGAGCTCGTCGAGAAGCGCGGCGAGTTCGCCGTCCGCGGCGGCATCCTTGACGTCTTCCCGCCCACCGAGGAGCACCCGCTCCGCATCGAGTTCTGGGGCGACGACGTCGAGGAGATCCGCTACTTCAAGGTCGCGGACCAGCGCTCCCTCGAAGTCGCCGAGCACGGCCTGTGGGCGCCGCCCTGCCGCGAGCTGCTCCTCACCGACTCCGTACGGGAGCGGGCTGCGGCGCTCGCCGAGGAGCACCCTGAGCTGGGCGAGCTCCTCAACAAGATCGCGGAGGGCATCGCGGTCGAGGGCATGGAGTCCCTCGCCCCCGTCCTCGTCGACGACATGGAGCTGCTGCTCGACGTGCTGCCGAAGGGCGCCATGGCCGTGGTCTGCGACCCGGAGCGCGTCCGGACCCGGGCCTCGGACCTGGTGGCGACCTCGCAGGAGTTCCTCCAGGCCTCGTGGGCGGCGACCGCCGGCGGCGGCGAGGCCCCGATCGACGTCGGCGCGGCCTCCCTGTGGGGGATCGCGGACGTCCGGGACCGGGCGCGCGAGCTGGACATCGCCTGGTGGTCGGTGTCGCCGTTCGCGGCGGACGAGGTCCTGTCGGGCGACACGCTCGTCCTCGGCATGCGCGCCCCGGAGTCGTACCGCGGCGACACCGCCCGCGCGCTCGCCGACACCAAGGGGTGGCTGGCCGACGGCTGGCGCACGGTGTACGTGACGGAGGCCCACGGCCCCGCGACCCGTACCGTCGAGGTCCTCGGCGGCGAGGGCATCGCCGCCCGCCTCGACGCGGACCTGGCGGAGATCTCGCCGTCCGTCGTGCACGTGTCGACCGGCTCCATCGACTTCGGCTTCGTCGACCCGGCGCTCAAGCTCGCCGTCCTCACCGAGACCGACCTGTCCGGCCAGAAGGCGGCCGGCAAGGACGGCCAGCGGATGCCGGCCAAGCGCCGCAAGACCATCGACCCGCTGACCCTGGAGGTCGGCGACTACATCGTGCACGAGCAGCACGGCGTCGGCCGGTACGTGGAGATGGTCCAGCGGACCGTGCAGGGCGCGACCCGCGAGTACCTCCTCGTCGAGTACGCCCCCGCCAAGCGCGGCCAGCCCGGCGACCGGCTGTACATCCCGACCGACCAGCTGGAGCAGGTCACCAAGTACGTGGGCGGCGAGGCGCCGACGCTGCACCGGCTCGGCGGCGCGGACTGGACGAAGACCAAGGCGCGCGCGAAGAAGGCCGTCAAGGAGATCGCCGCCGACCTGATCAAGCTGTACTCGGCGCGGATGGCGGCCCCTGGGCACGCCTTCGGCGAGGACACCCCGTGGCAGCGCGAGCTGGAGGACGCCTTCCCGTACGTGGAGACGCCCGACCAGCTGTCCACCATCGCCGAGGTGAAGGAGGACATGGAGAAGACGGTCCCCATGGACCGGCTGATCTGCGGCGACGTCGGCTACGGCAAGACGGAGATCGCGGTCCGCGCGGCCTTCAAGGCGGTCCAGGACGGCAAGCAGGTCGCCGTCCTCGTCCCGACGACGCTCCTCGTGCAGCAGCACTTCGGCACGTTCAGCGAGCGGTACTCGCAGTTCCCGGTGAAGGTGCGGGCGCTGTCCCGGTTCCAGAGCGACACCGAGTCCAAGGCGACCCTGGAGGGGCTGCGGGAGGGTGCGGTCGACGTCGTCATCGGCACCCACCGCCTGTTCTCGTCCGAGACGAAGTTCAAGGACCTGGGCCTGGTCATCGTCGACGAGGAGCAGCGCTTCGGCGTCGAGCACAAGGAGCAGCTGAAGAAGCTCCGCGCCAACGTCGACGTGCTGACGATGTCGGCCACCCCCATCCCCCGTACGCTCGAAATGGCGGTCACGGGCATCCGCGAGATGTCGACGATCACCACTCCGCCGGAGGAGCGGCACCCGGTCCTCACCTTCGTCGGCCCGTACGAGGAGAAGCAGATCGGCGCGGCCATCCGCCGTGAACTCCTGCGCGAGGGCCAGGTCTTCTACATCCACAACCGGGTCGACTCCATCGACCGCGCGGCCGCCCGCCTCCGGGAGATCGTGCCGGAGGCGCGGATCGCGACGGCCCACGGCCAGATGTCGGAATCGGCCCTGGAGCAGGTCGTCGTCGACTTCTGGGAGAAGAAGTTCGACGTGCTCGTCTCGACGACGATCGTCGAGTCCGGCATCGACATCTCCAACGCCAACACCCTCATCGTCGAGCGCGGCGACAACTTCGGCCTCTCGCAGCTCCACCAGCTGCGCGGCCGTGTCGGCCGGGGCCGCGAGCGCGGTTACGCGTACTTCCTCTACCCGCCGGAGAAGCCGCTGACGGAGACCGCGCACGAGCGGCTCGCGACGATCGCCCAGCACACCGAGATGGGCGCGGGCATGTACGTGGCGATGAAGGACCTGGAGATCCGCGGCGCGGGCAACCTGCTCGGCGGCGAGCAGTCCGGTCACATCGCGGGCGTCGGCTTCGACCTGTACGTACGGATGGTCGGCGAGGCGGTCGCGGACTACCGGGCGCAGATGGAGGGCGGGGTGGAGGAGGAGGCGCCGCTGGAGGTCAAGATCGAGCTCCCGGTCGACGCCCACATGCCGCACGACTACGCGCCGGGCGAGCGGCTCCGCCTCCAGGCCTACCGCTCGATCGCCTCCGCGAACTCGGAGGAGGACATCAGGGCCGTACGCGAGGAGCTCACCGACCGGTACGGCAAGCTCCCGGAGCCGGTCGAGAACCTGCTCCTGGTGGCGGGCCTCCGCATGCTGGCCCGCGCGTGCGGCGTCGGCGAGATCGTCCTCCAGGGCCCGAACATCCGCTTCGCCCCGGTGGAGTTGAGGGAGTCGCAGGAACTGCGCCTGAAGCGCCTCTACCCGCGCACGGTCATCAAGCCGGCGGTCCACCAGATCCTGGTCCCGCGCCCGACCTCGGGCAAGATCGGCGGCAAGCCGGTCGTGGGGCGCGAACTCCTCGCGTGGACGGGGGAGTTCCTGACGACGATCCTCGGCTCGTGAGGTCGTGAGGTCGTGAGGCCGTGTGGCCGTGTGGCCGTGGAGTCGTGAGCTCGTGAGGCCGTAATGTCGTGCGGCCGTGAGGTCGTGCGGCCGTGAGGCCGTGCCCGTGCCCCGGGTGGTTCCGCCGAACCGCCCGGGGGCACGGACGCGTCCGTCAGAGCTCGTCGAGGTCGAGGGCGTCGGCCATCGCCTCGTAGCCCGCGTCGTTCGGGTGGAGGGCGTCGCCCGAGTCGTAGGCCGGGAGGATGCGGTCCCGGTCCGTCGGGTCCGCGACCGCGCGGTCGAAGTCGACGACCGCGTCGTACGCGCCCGACGTGCGGATCCAGTCGTTGACGGCGTCCCGCTTGGCCTCGTTCGCCGGGGAGTCGTAGAAGGAGCCCTTGATCGGCGTGAGGGTCGCGCCGACGGCCTTGAGGCCCTTCGCGTGGGCCTCGCGGATCAGGGTGCGGTGACCCGCGATCAGCCGCGCGGCGGAGACGTCGGGGGTGGGCGCGGCGGGGAAGGTCGTCGTGCTGCCGCCGATGTCGTTGATGCCTTCGAGGATGATCACGGTCCGGGTGCCGGGCTCCGTCAGGACGTCCTGCCGGAAGCGCGTGAGGGCCTTCTCGCCCGCCCAGGTGGTGTCGTTGACGACCTGGTTGCCGGCGATGCCGTGGTTGACGACGGCGCGCGGGCGCCCGGCCTCGGCGAGGCGTTCCGCCAGCTGGTCGGGGTAGCGGTTGTCGGTGTCGACGGTGGAGCCGACGCCGTCGGTGATGGAGTCGCCGAAGGTGACGACGCCGTTCCGGCGTCCGGCGTCCCGGCCGCCGGTGACCTCGATGCCGGAGAGGAAGTACCAGGACGAGCTGGTCTCCTGGAAGGCCGCGCCGGTCAGGTCGGCGCGGTGGTCGCCGTCGGCCCGGTAGCTGGTGGCCGAGGAGATGTGGTGGAAGGTGGCGGGGCCGGTCTTCTCCGCCAGGTAGAGGGTGACGGTCAGGGACTCGAAGGCCGCGACGGGGAGGTTCGCGGCGTCGCTGAGGAGCGTGCCGCCGGCCGGGATCGTCACGGACGCCTGCCCGTCGAAACGGAGTTGGCGTACGGAGCCGGGGCGTACGGCGCTGCCCTCGGCGGTACGGGCGACGGTCGCACCCGTGATCCGCAGGGGCGTGGAGCCGTAACGGTTCGTCAGCTCGATCCGGGCCCGGGTGCCGCCGGTGGTGACCCGGACGACCTGGCGGACGGTGTGGTTGTCGAAGCCCTGCTGCGACCAGTTGGCGGCGAAGGGTGCGGTCGCCGACTGCGGTGACGCGGCCCAGGCGGCGCGCCAGGAGGGGCCCTGGTGGCCGGTGTCGGCGAGGGCCGTGGGGGCCAGTCCGAGGGCGGCGGCGGTGAGGAGGGCTATGGCGGAGCGGCGCAGGGTGTTCGTCGTTTGCATGCTTGGGTCAATTACGGGCTGGCGCGGGGTATTCCCGGGGAGTAGCGGCTAGTTCCGCTGTTCCGTGGCCAGTTGGGCCGTGAAGAGCAGGCCCGTCAGTGAGCGGAAGTACTCCTCCGGGTTCCGGTCGCCCAGCGCCGACGCGATGTTCTGCGTCAGGAGCAGCGTCGCGAAGCCGTGGGCGAGCGACCAGGCCGCGATGCCGGCCGTGCGGGCGTCGGGGACGTCCGGCAGGCCGGCCACGCCCGCGCGGAGTTCGGCGGAGGCGCGCTCCTTGGCGGCGAGGAGGGCCGGGTCGTCCGTGCGGAGCAGCTCCGGCTGGAACATGACCTGGAAGTGGGCGGGGTGCTCCGTCGCGAACCGCACGTACCGCACGCCGCGTTCGCGCAGCTCGGGCGTGTCGGCGAGGGCGTCGGCCAGGAGGTCGTACCCCTCGGCGGCGATCGCGGTGAGGAGTCCGGTGCGGTCCTTGAAGTGGTGGGCGGGGGCGGCGTGGGAGACGCCGGCGCGGCGGGCGAGGTCGCGCAGGCTCAGCGCCCCGGGGCCCTCGGCGGCGATCACGTCGAGGGCGGCGGCGAGGACGGACTGTCGCAGGTCGCCGTGGTGGTAGGTCTTCCGGCTCGTCATGGCAGCAGCCTAGCCGGTATCTAGGCATTGACAAGTTCGCGGGGTCGAGGGCAATCTTGTCAGTGACAAGTCGTTGGGTCAGTCGAACGCTCGATCACTGGGGAGACAGCTGTGGAAACCGGACGCGTACGCCAGATGTGGCACCTGCTCGAACCCCTGCACGCCCTGCTCTACTACGCCCCCGAGGCCTTCGACGAGGCCGCTGCCCTCGGCTACGACACCGCCGAGCGCTGGCCCTCCTACTTCGCCTGGCGCTCCGCCCCGCTCGGCGCGCCCGGCCCGGCCCGGGTGGCCTCGGCCTTCTACAGCTTCAGCCCCGCGATGGTCGCCCGGTACGTGCCGGCGGGCGACGGTCAGGAGGCCCGGGGCCCCGCCGTGAGCCCCGTCGCGAGCGCCGCCGACGTCCTCGCCGCCCGCCTCCGGGCCGTCGACCGCACCTGCCGTGCCGTCCTCGGCGAGGACGCGGTCAAGAGCTCCGAGCTCGTCGCGGCCGCCGCCCTCGCCCGCCGCGCCGCCGAGGCGGCAGGGACGGAGGGGCGGCCCCTCGCCGCCGCCAACGCCGGCCTGCCCTGGCCCGACGCCCCGCACCTCGTCCTCTGGCAGGCCGCGACGATCCTGCGCGAGCACCGCGGCGACGGACACCTCGCCGCGCTCCTCGTCGCCGGGCTCGACCCGGTCGAGGCGCTCGTCTCCTTCGCGGCGATCGGCGCCGCCTCCGAGCCGGTCTTCGAGAGCCGGGGCTGGAGCCCGGCCGAGTGGGCGGCCGCGCGCGAGCGGCTCGTCGCCCGCGGGGTCCTGGGCGAGGACGGGGACGTCACCGACGAGGGCCGCGCCCTGCGCGCCGAGGTCGAGCTCCGTACGGACGAACTGGCCGCCGCCCCCTGGGCCGCCCTCGGCCCCGAGGACACCGCCCGGCTCGCCGAACTGCTCGGCGGCCCCTGGCTGTCCGCGATCGGCTCCGGCCTCCTCCCCGCCGAGAACACGCTGGGGATCGGCAAGGTGTGAGGCCGGCGGCCGGAGACCGGTGACCTGCATGTCACGGGATCGACCGGCGGGATCAGAAGAGCAGTTCGCCCGCCGGGAAGCTCGAACCGATCTTCACGCGCGGGGCGTACCCGCCGGTGCCGTTGCCCCTGTACGAGTACAGGCCGCCCCCGGCCTCGCGGCCGACCAGGTCCGGCTTTCCGTCGCCGTCCAGGTCGCCGGGGGCGACGAGGACGTCGTAGACGTTCCAGTTCGTGCCGATGGCCTGGCGGGCCGCGAACGTCCCGTCGCCGTTGCCCCGGTGGAGCCAGAGGCGGCCGGTGCCGTCGATCGCGACGAGGTCGGCGGCCTTCGGGCCGGCAAGGTCCTGGTCGAAGTCGACGGCGACCACGGACCGGTAGCCGCCCCAGGTGCTCCCGTCCCCGCCGGTGTCGGCGATCCGCGTGCGCGCGGCGTAGGCGTGCGCGCCGGTCCCCTTGTGGAGCCAGAGCCCGCCCGCGGTGTCGCGGGTGATCAGGTCGGGGACGGTGTCACCGTCGACGTCGCCGGGGGCGAGGAGCAGGTCGTCGTTCCCGAAGCCGGTCCCCGCCGCCGTGCGGCCGGAGCCGCCGGAGTACGAGCCGTCGGAGGCGGCGGCCTCGTAGTGCCACAGGTCGCCGGCCGCGTCGACGGCGGCGAGCGTCGTTCCCTGGCGGGCGACCAGCCTCATCCCCTTCCAGCCGGTGCCGACCTTGCACGGCTTGGCCAGGGCGGCGGTGGTGCCGTCGGCCCGGCCCTCGTAGCGGTACAGCCCGCCGACCGCGTCCCGCCGGAACACCGCGCCGGGGGTGGCGCCGTAGGCGACGCAGTCCTCCCAGGAGGCCGCGCCGCGGATCGGCAGGTGGTCGGAGACCCATCGGCCGGCGGTCGGGGTCGTCGGCTCGGGAGGCACGTCGCCCACCTCGCCGCGGAAGTACCGGGAGCTGAAGAAGGTGTAGTCGAGCTTCTGCGTCCGCGCCGTGTGCGCCGCGTCGAGCTTGGTCTGCTGCCCGCTGCGGCACCGCACGGCCGGGGCGGCGCAGAGCGTGCCGCGCATACCGAAGCGGTCGGCGTCGGTCTCGTCGGCCTCGGCGAACGTGCCGTGGCCGCCTTCGCCGGCCTCGTAGAAGCGGTCGAGCACGTCACCCCAGGGGGAGGAGTTGAAGTCGCCGCCGAGGACGACGGGGAGGCCCGCGTCCTCCCACGCCTTGGCCTGCGCGGCCAGCTTGTCGGCCTCCCTGGCCATCACCGCGTGCATCGCCCGCTGCTGGGCGGTGGGGTCGGCGGGCAGGGTCGGGAGCCCCCACCAGAGGTGGACGGAGCACGCCCAGGTCAGCCGGGACTGCACCCAGGCCTTGACGCAGGGGGCCTTGATGTCCTCCGCGTTCGAGCCCGGGACGGTGGCCAGGATCGCGGCCCGCGTGTCCAGGGCGAGGTCGACGCCGTCGACGACGACGCCCCTGACGAAGGTGGCCATCCCGTAGCTCGGGGTGGTGGTGCCGACCGGGTCCTCGCAGAGCGACCCGAGGCTGCCGGCCGGGACGGTCTCGACGTACCGGCCCGTGTATCCCCGGCTGCCGAGGCGGGCGTTCAGGTCGTCGAACTGGTACCTGCAGACCTCGACGAGGAAGAGGTAGTCGGCGTTCCAGACGCCCGCCGCCGTCTCGTCGACGATCGCGTCGTACCGCGCCTCGTTGCCGGCGGCGCTGACGTCGCACCCGCCGGTGCCGCCGCTGCCGCACATGTTGTACGTGTACGTCCTGACCGGCGGCGCGGTCGACGGGCCCACCGTGTCCGCCTGGGCCTGAGGCGCTGTCAGCACCGGACCCGCGCACAGGACGGCCAGTACGGCGGTCAGCGCCCGGAACACTCCGGACCTTTGCATGCGTCCCCCTGAGGAATCGTGTCGGAAGGTCGGAACGCTACCTTCCGGCGGTGGGGGGCGAATGCCTCATATCCACCCAGCCTAGGATTCCAGGGTGCTGACGTATCGAAAGACCCTGACCGCCGCCGCGCTCGCCGTCGCCGCCGCCCTGGTGACCACCGCCTGTACGCCCGGAGCCGGCTCCCCGTCCTCCGGGGCGTCCGACGGCGGCCCGGCCGGCAAGCCCGCCGCGCGCGGGTCCGCGCTCGCCGCCGTGGACACCCTCACCGTCAAGGGCCGGGCCCCGAAGACCGGGTACGAGCGGGAGAAGTTCGGCCGCGCCTGGGCGGACGTCGACGGCAACGGCTGCGGCACCCGCGTTATCTCTATGCTTCGCGCCGTGATGGGGCTGTTCTCGCAGCGTATGCAGGGTGTGGTCGGCTTTGCGTACTGAGAGGCACGTGAGTCACAGCGCCATGCGCACTCACCGGAAGAGGGCCGCGGTTGCGGTCGCCGTTGTCGCCGCGTTCGTCGCAGGCTGTGATGCCATCGAGCCGGGCGGAGACTCCCCGGGGTCTGGACCGGGCACCTCTGCCGGGCGTGCGGTGAGCCCGCTGGCGAATCCCGACGGGACGAAGCCGGGTCTCGCCGCACTCGCGTCGGAGACGGACAAGGCCAACGCGCGCAAGCTCATCGAAGGACTGACCACGAAGGGCCGTGGACCGAAGACGGGCTACGACCGGGACGAGTTCGGGTACGCCTGGATGGATACGGCAGACGGCGTTCCGCTCGCTCGGAATGGTTGTGACACTCGAAACGATCTTATGAATCGCGATGGTCAGGACGTGCGTTTCCGTGCGGGTTCCGACTGTGTGGTCGTCGCCATGACCCTGCACGACCCCTACACCGGCCGCACCATCGAGTGGCGTAAGCAGCAGGCCACCGAGGTCCAGATAGACCATGTGGTGCCGCTGTCCTACAGCTGGCAGATGGGCGCTGCCCGGTGGCCGGAGAACAAGCGCAAGCAACTGGCGAACGATGTGCTCAATCTGCTTCCTGTTGAAGGCCGCGCCAACTCGGCAAAGCAGGACTCAGGACCCGCCTCCTGGTTGCCGCCGAACAAGAAGATCCGATGCGCGTACGCCGTGCGGTTCGCGCAGGTCGCCGACAAGTACGAGCTCCCGGTGACGACGGCGGACAAGGCGATGATGCTGAAGCAGTGCGAAGACTGATAGTGCCCAGTGACCTGGGAAAATGCGATCGGTTTCGGGCTGTCCGACGCGTACGCTCCACACCGTGGCTGACCGCATACAGAAGATCGTGACGAAGCTGCCGGGCCTCAAGAGCGTCACCGACGTGTGGAAGATGGCCGACCGCCATCTCGCGCGGGGGGATGCTGCGTTCCTCACGGACCTCGGCATCGCGCTCGCCGGGGCTTACGGCTCCGACGCCGGGCGGATCTGGCAGTACAGGAGCGTCTTCGACCATCTGCTCCGGCTGCTGGCCACCACTCCCGGTCCTGGGAACGTCGCCCAGGCGCTGCGGCTGGTCTCCTCGGCGGAGGCCGCTGACAGGAAGCTGGACCGTTACACGGCCTCCCTGCTGGCCTCCAGCCATCCTGCTGAGGAACTGGCCGTGGCGTTTACCGGGAACGCCACGGAGGAGCTGCGTGCCTGCCTGGTCCATGAACTGGTGCTCAGGGGCGTCGGCGTCACGGAGACGCCGGCGATCGCAGGGTGGGCGACATCGCTGCACTGGAGGCACCATCCGCTGGGATGGCTGCCGTTGGCGCTGTCCGATGTGGAAGGACAGCCGGATCTGCCGAGCTACAGCGCGCGCGGCGGCAGCCACTCGATGCCATACGGTCCGTCGGCGAACCGCCGGGTGGGGGTTGATGCCGGGGCCCACGTGCCTTCGGTGGAGGAGACGACGACCGAAGCCGCTGCCAAGGGCATCGGCGCGGCTGTGGCGAACTGGGCCGAGGAGTCGAACGGCCGGGTCGAGGCACGAGTCTTCGACCTGCCAGCTTCTCTGGAGGCCGAGTCGGTACCGAGCGCGTTGCTGGCGCTGGGGCTGGAGTGTCTGAAGGGTGCGGGGAAGACCTTCTCGGTCGCGGCCTGTCCGCCGGGCCAGGCATGGCGGGTGCTCTTCGCCGCCGCGTCCACGGGAGGGGCCTACAACTCCGGCGCTCGCTGTGCCTACGGCCGTCTGGCCGCGTGGCAGTCCCTGGCCGGCCTCTCCGGGGCCGCAGAGGGCAGCCCTGCGGAGGAGGTCGAGGCACGTGCACGGGAGTGCACCTGGTACGGCTTCGGCGCCGACACCAAGTGGTTCGAGCGCGTGGCCTGGGACATTGGCCTGGCCGTGGTCCGTTCAGAACGCCGACGGCTGGCGGTGCTGGCCGCGACGGACACCGATTGATCACGACCGGGACCGTGCATCGGCGAAGCCCTGACCACTTCGCCGATGTCCCTCGCGGCTGTCCGGCAGAAGGCACGGAAGACGCTGCGAGCTATGGCCGTACAGCATGGGCTATGGAGACGGAACGGCCCGCATCGCACGGCGGAGACTTGCCCGCGCGGCGGTGAGATCGTCTTCCGCCTCGTGCAACTGGCCCTCCAGGGAGGCGATCCGATCCCTGGCCACTGATAGCTCTTGGTCCAGAGCGGTGTTCCGCCGCTCCAGCTGCTGCACTCGCTCGATCAGCTCGTTTCGGTTCACCCCGTCCAGCTCGGCACCGAGAGACAGCCGGACCCGGTTCCGGAGCCGGTCGCGTTCCTTCTTGAGGTCCTTGATCTCTTCGCGTGCCAGGGCGAGATCCGTCCGCAGCCCGGCAGGGGACACCTGTTGTGCTTCCGAAACGGTGGAGTTCTGACGTCCCTGCTCTCGCTGGGTGGTGATGCCGTCCTGAACGGCCTGGTGCACCTGGGGCTGGTTGTAGACGAACCACGTGGACACGGCCGCCTCCCGCGCCACCTGAGCGACGGTGACACGCCGTCCCGTACGGAGAAGGCCGTCTACTGCCTCAAGCGAGCGCCTGGTCTTGGCCTCACTGTCCTTGGCGCGGCTGGTGCGCAGACGCTCGACTCGCGCATCCCGGTCGTTGGAGCTGGAAGAGTCGGGGCGTTTCATTCAGGGCTCCGTGTTGTCAGCGCTTGCAAGGGGACGAAAGCCGCCGCGGAACGCGCCTTGCGCAGCTCGCGCGAAGCGGATTCGACGGCTGCCCGTTCCTCGGCGGGCATCGCTTCGAGTTTCCGCCGCATCTCGTCGGCCGACTTCGAATAGGCGCGGATCTGGTCGTCGAGATTGCGCACGACCCAGTCGGCAGCCTCCATCGCCCGGGCGGCCTCCTTGTCGGCCCGCAAGTCCGCGATCTGCTGTTCCAGGGCTGGCAGGTAGGAGGGATCGGGTC
This sequence comes from Streptomyces sp. NPDC042346, assembly GCF_055581845.1. NCBI lineage: Bacteria > Bacillati > Actinomycetota > Actinomycetes > Kitasatosporales > Streptomycetaceae > Streptomyces > Streptomyces sp. NPDC042346. The sequence continues at coordinate 317,085 of NZ_JBVJEH010000010.1, forward strand.
GGTAGAAGTCGCAGCCGGCGCACTGGAAGCGGATGCGACAGTGCCCACCCCCGGCCTTGACGTTGCTCGGTTCGGTGCAGCCGCCGTACGGAACCCCGACGCTCTCCACCTCATAGGCCAGAGGGTCGCTGAAGCCACGGGATGCACCGTGCCGGTCGACGGCGAGCGCCGCGACCGTTCGTACGGCCTCCTGCTTCCGGCTGAGGGAGACCTTGTAGTACCCCATGGTGACGTCCAGCGAACGGTGGTCCATGAGTTCCCGAAGGACATCGGGGCGGGTGCCCGCGTCCGCGTGACGCTGGGCGTACGCGTGTCGGAAGCCGTACGGAACGACCTGGGTGCGGTCGTGGGCAAGCGGGGCGCCGTCCTCGTCGAGTCGGTCGTCCACGAGGTCCGGGATCAGCTCGTCGACCCAGTCGCGGAAGATCCTGTTGCAGAATTGCGCGGCAGTCAGATGACCACGGCGCGGGCGGTTGCGCTGCCCTGGCGAAGGAAACAGCCACTGGGTACATCCCGGTACGGTCGGCAGCGTGTCGAGTTCCTTCTGCCAGGCTTCGACCACCTGGGCGGTGCTCTCCGAGACCGGCAGCCGACGGCCGTGCCGTCGCCGCTTGTGGTTGTCGTAGATCAGCGTCGGTTTGCCGTCGACTCGCTGAAGGCAGTCGCGGCGCAGGCTGGTGACCTCACCTGGACGTCGACCGGTGTCCCGGAGGACTGCATAGACCACCTGGTACATCCGCGTGAAGTCGGCGGCCGTCCAGCCGCCGCTCGCGTACGCCGTCGAGGTGCCCAGCAGGTCGAGGTGCGCGTCGAGCTGGGCGATGACGTGCTCGGGGATCGCACGGCCGAGGTCGTCCTCGGTCACCTCCACGGCGGCGATGGAATGGAAGCGGGGATTGAGCGCGAACCCGCCGGGCACGTGGTCCATCATCCCGGCCTGGCGTGCGTACTCCAGGAGCGTGCGCCAATGGCGGAGCAGAGCCCGGCGGTGACTGGTGGAGTAGTCGTGGCCGTCCTCGGGACGCTTGGTGATCCGGAACATGTCCACCACGGCGTTCATGTCCGCCATGGCGAGGAGCTCCGGCTCCTCCCCATGAGGCCTTTCTGCCAGGGCGGAGGATGCGATGGTCGCCGCGTAGACGGTCTGGCGAAGATCGATGACGTTGGGGCGTGCGGTACGGCCGTACTCCTTGACCAGCTCCCGCAGCCATCGCTGCCGTACCGGGCGGAAGTCGATGTCGCCGTGGACAGCGGCGTACTTGCGGCCACGCCCGGCGGTCAGTCCGATCAGGGCGCATTGCCACACGTCGCCCGAGCTCGGGTCGACGCCCTCGAACTCGACGCGGGCGCGGCGGACATGCAGGAGGATTCCGTTCAGGACACCAGCGGTTGCCGCGGGGAGCCCAGCGGGGAAGTTGGCGTCCAGGTCGAGGAGTGAGCTGAGACCGGCGGGGAGACCGGCCACGATGCGGCGTACGCGCTGGGGGCCCAGGCTGATCCCGGCGGCGTCACGCTGCTGAAGCCCGTACAGGATCTCCTGGCGAACCGCCGGGCTCGCACCGGCGAGCGAGAACTGGGAGACGCCCGGCATCGCCCCGCCCACCGAGGTGTTGGGCCTGCGGCGGGACGGAACCGGGGCGTGCGTGGTGTCGAAGTCCGCAGGGTTTCCCTGGAGGTAGCGGGCTTTTCTGCAGGCATCGCAGCGGGACCCATTGCTGGCCACATGGGTGGGACAGGCGGCCACGAAGCAGACGAACACGCTGGTCGTCGGGTTGCCGGGAGCGGCAGTGAACAGTGCCTGGTTGGGGTCCCATTCATCTGCGCGCCAGCCGGAGAGGAGACGTGCTGCGAGCCACGACGGCCACTTTGACCCGCTGGGGTCGGGAAGAACGGCAGCGGAGCGAAGGAGCGCATGGGTCATCGCCCTACCTCCAGCGGGAGGCTGTCGACGGCTGCGCGGAGATCCTCGTCCTGGGCGTGCAGGTACACGGCGGTACTTGCCGAGGAGGCGTGGCCCAGGAGGGTCTGCACGACGTCCGGAGCGACTCCGTTACGGATCCAGCGGGTGGCGGCCGTGTGCCGCATCATGTGCGGTCGGGCGCTCAAGCCACAGCGCCTCCCGATCCGTTCGATCACCTGCTTGGCGTTGGAGTACGACAGGGGACGTCCCGCGTGGATGCCGACGAGATTGACGAAGACGTAGTCGCACGCGTCCGAGCCGGCCATCTGCTCCCGCTCGGCGAGGTGCTCGCGGTATCGGTGCACCACTTCCGGCGTGAGCGGAACCATGCGATGACGCCCGGCCTTGGCCCGTGCCCCGTTGCTGTTGTCCTGCCGGGGCCTGACGTGCAGGTGTGCGCCACCGGTTCGACAGCCGAGGTGTGTGGAGTCGGGGAGCAGATGCATGTCCTCACGCCGCAGCCCGAGGACTTCACCGATGCGGAGGCCCGCCGCCACCAGGACGGTCAGCAGCAGCCGGTCACGCGCGGTACGAGCGGCATCGAGGACCTGATCCATCTGGGCGCCGGTGAGAGTCTGTGGCGCCTGCTCGATCTCCGGCGCCTTCAGTACACGGGCTTTGACCATCAGATGCTGGCCACCCTCGCCGGGGTTGAAGCCGGCCGGGGCGTGGGTGAGGAAGCGCGGCTCGCTGAGACGGGCGGCGACCTCGTGATCCACGTGGCCCTGGACGGCGCAGAAGCGGAGGAACTCGCACACCGCAGTGAGCGTGGCGTTGACCGTCTTGCCGGACGGAAGCCGCCCGTACCGGGTCGGTGTCCGCTCGATGTGGAACTTGAACAGACTCATGTCCCCGAGCCGGACGGTCCTCCAGTCGGTGCCCCGCGCCGCGCACCAGTTGAGGAAGCGACCGATTCTGGGGATGTACGCGCGCTGTGTCTGTGGTGATCGCCCGACTCCGCGCAGGTACAGGGAGAACTCGCGGGCTTCGGGATGAGGCGCGTACGTCTCCTCCTCGACCAGGAGCCAGGTGACCTCGCCGGTGGCAGGTGAGACGGCCTTCTCTGTGCGTAACGTCACGGGATCTACTTCCTGTCTCCAATGTCTCTCATGTGCCTCATGGCATGACTGATAACAGCGAGGGACAGGAATGGGTTACGCCTGTGCCTCATGTGCATCGGACTCAGGAGGGAGATAGAGATAACCCGCGACGACATACTCAAGCGCGACCTGACCGGCGTCCGCTTCACGGACGGCCACTGCAAGGTCGCCTCCGGCACCCTCACCGACGACCCGTACACCGGCACGACCGTCGCGTACGTCCGCGGGCGCAGCAAGGTCGACATCGACCATGTCGTGGCGCTCTCCGACGCCTGGCAGAAGGGCGCCGGGAAGTGGGACGCGGACACCCGCCGCCGCTTCGCCAACGACCCGCTCAACCTGCTCGCCGTCGACGCGTCGACGAACCGGCGCAAGTCCGACGGCGACGCCGCGACCTGGCTCCCGCCGAACAAGGCGTACCGCTGCACGTACGTGGCCCGGCAGGTCGCCGTGAAGAAGAAGTACGGGGTGTGGGTGACCGGGGGCGAGCGGGACGCGATGAAGCGGGTGCTCGGCGGCTGCCCGCAGCAGAAACTCCCGTAGGGAGCCGACCCGTCGGGAAAATCGTTTTGGCGGGCCGAAAATGATCTTTATCCTGCTCGCATGGACCTGAACATATCGACCCTCGCCGCACGCCCCGAGCTGGAAGGGCCGATGTGGAGCATGCTCGACCTCTGGCCCGAGTTCATGATGTACGACCCGGTCGGCTGGGCGAACATCGGCCGGATCGTGCGCGAGCTGCCGGAGTACGTCCTCGTCGCCACCGACACCGAGGGCAAGGTCGTCGCCCGCGGCTTCAGCGTCCCCTTCCGGATGGACGTCGACGGCCGCCGCGAGCTGCCGCCCCGGGGCTGGGACGAGGTGCTGCTCTGGGCCTTCTCGGACCTGAGGGCCGGCCGTGAGGCGGACACCGTCAGCGCGATCGAGATCACGGTCGACACGAGCGCACTGGGCAACGGCGTCTCGCACCGGATGCTGGCCGCCATGCGGGAGAACGTGAAGCGGCTCGGCTTCTCGGAGCTCGTCGCCCCGGTCCGTCCCAACGGCAAGCACCTGGAGGCCGGGTCCTCCATCCACGAGTACGCCTTCCGCACCCGCGAGTCCGACGGCCTGCCCGTCGACCCGTGGCTGCGGGTCCACGTCCGCGCGGGCGGTGTCATCGAGGCGGTGGCCCCGGCGTCGATGACGGTCTCCGGCTCCGTCGAGCAGTGGCGGAAGTGGACGGGCCTGCCGTTCGACACGGACGGTCCGGTCGAGGTCGACAAGGCCCTCGTCCCGGTCCACTGCGAGGTCTCGCGCGGCTACGCGGTCTACGTCGAGCCGAACGTCTGGGTGCGTCACACCATCTGACGTTCTTTCAGTCGAGGGCGGCGATGTCCTTGGCCGGCGGGGCCTTCACCTCGACCGGCCGGTCGTAGTGCGAGAACGTGATCGCCCCCGGCTCGTCGCCGCCCGTCGTGACGATCCTCAGGATGTACGGCTCGCCCTCCGTGGCGACGTAGACGGTGTTCGTCTCGGCGCCGGCCGTGCCGCCGGCGGTGCCGCCGGCGGTGCCGCCGGCGGTGCCGTCGGCCGTGCCGCCCGGCTCCGTCAGCTTCAGCGCCTTCCGTCCGCCGACGGTGGTCTCCCCGCCCTTCGCGATGCCGCTCCCGCCCTGCTCGAACTCGGCGAGGAGCCCCTTCAGGTCGCAGAGCGCCAGCATGTCCCGGGTGTCGGGGTCGTTCACGGGCGTCTTCGTCCAGCGGCCCCTGAGCTGCGTGAGCAGCGCCTGCTGGACCTCCGGGCTCTCGCCCTTCCCCTGCGCGCGCAGGAACGACTCGTCGAAGCGCAGGTACGCGTTCTCGTCGTCGGCCTTGATCAGCTCGACCGTGCCCGTCGCGCCGACGGTCAGCGTGCCCGTGCACTTCCCCCGGGTGTCCACGGAGAGGTAGGCCTTCAGCGGCTCCCCGTCGGACATCACGTCGACGTCCAGCGTCAGGGACTTCGCCGTCTTCGTCGCCGCGACGGCCCGGTCCAGGATCTGCGGGCCGGTCGACTCCCCGAAGGGGCCCGTGGGCCCGGGCGCGGGCTTCGCGGACGCCGGGCCGCCCCCGAACGGTCCGCAGGCGGTGGCGGAGAGCGCGACGGCCGCGCAGAGAAGGCTGACGGCGAGCGGGCGGCGGCGGGGCGTGACGTGCATGGTGACGGTGTCTCCGAGGGGATGGTGCGGGGGAGTCGTACGGGGGATGGGGGCCCCGCGGGGCCCCCGGTCCGGGTGGCGGCCGCCCTGGGCGGCCGGTGGTCCTGCGTCAGCCGAGCTTCAGCTCCCACTGCGAGGCGTTGTAGTCGAAGCCGGGGTTCACCTCGACGGTCAGGTTCTTGGCGTCCTTCGGGGCATCGAAGGCGACGGTGAGGGTGGCCTTCTTGCCGGGCAGGACGGCGCCCTGGAAGCCCGCGCCGACCTTCTCGTCGAAGATCTGCTCCGCCTCGACACCGTTGGCGCCGGCCCGCGCGCTCAGCTGGACCCCGACGGCGTCGAAGTTCTTCTTGCCGCCGTTCTCGACGACGACCGTGACCTGGTAGGCCTTGTTGCCCTTGGTGTGGCCGACCGCGTACTCGCTCGCGGTGTACGGCTTCGGGGCCGAGACCGTGACCTTGAGGTCGTCGTCGTAGACCGAGGTGTCGCCGTCCTCCAGGGCCTTCCCCTTGTCCGCCGCGCCGGCGTCACCCGACGGGGCCTCGGCCTTCTTCGGGTCCTTCGGGGCCGAGTCCTTGATGCTCTTGTCGATCTCGTCCACCGCGTCGCTGACCGCCGTGACCGTGATGATCAGGCCGACCGTCGCGAGGATCAGGGACACGAGGCCGAGGATCGCGCCGGTGAGCGTCACGCCCTTGTTGTTCGCCTCGCCCCGCTTCACGCGGCCCTTGCCGACGAGGCCCAGGACCAGGGCGATGAGGCCGAGGGTGCCGGCCAGCCAGAAGAGCAGCGGGATGAGGCCGGAGACCGTACCGATGATGCCGAGGATCAGGGCCGCGGTGCCGAGCCCGTTGCGCATGACCTGCCGCGGGGCGGCGGCCGGGACCTGGGTGTCGTACGACATGGGTGTGTCCTCCCGGACAGAGAAGCTGTCTGAAGCGATGGGTCAATCACAGCAGAGCTTGTGAACCGAGTCAACACGGTTCACGGAAAACGAGTTCGCTCACACTGTGAAGTGGTTTCGTGGGCCTTCGGCAGTAAGATCGATGTCACACGAGGGCGTGCATGCGCGCGGACGAGGGCGAGTCAGGGAGATGAGTCAGGTGCCGGAGAGGGCAGCAGACGCGGGCTCGGGAGACGTGGGCTCCGGAGAGGTGACCGCCGCCGGGATCGCCCGGCTCGCCGGGGTCGGCCGGGCCGCCGTCAGCAACTGGCGCCGCCGCCATCCCGACTTCCCCAAGCCCGTGGGCGGGACGGAGGCCAGCCCCTCCTTCGCCCTCGCCGACGTCGAGCGGTGGCTCCGCGACCAGGGCAAGCTGGCCGAGGTCCCGCTGCGCGAGCGCGTCTGGCAGCAGATCGCGGGCCACCCCGCCGGCGCCGTCACCGCCCTCGTCCACGCGGGCTGCGCCCTCCTTCTCGTACGGGACCGGTCGGCGGCCTGGCCGGCGCTCGCCGCGCTCCCGGACGAGCGGCTCACGGGCGTGCTCCCCGTCGCCTTGGAGGAGACGCTGACCGAGCGCCTCGGCCCCGAGCGGGCCGTCCTCACCCCCACCTCCTCCGCGCTCGTCCCCTCCGTCCCGCTCCTGCGCGGCGTCGCCGAGCTCGCGGCGGAGACGGGCGGGGTCCGGCCCGCCTTCGAGTTCCTGCTCGGCCGGCACCTCGACGCCAACCCCCGGCAGTACACGCTGACGCCGCCCGGCCCCGCCTCCCTGATGGCCGCCCTCGCGACCGGCGTCCCGGCCGGGGGCAAGGACGGCGCCGCCGGGGGTACCTCCGACGGCACTCCCGGCAGCACCCCCCACGGCTTCGCCGCCCCGCTCACCGTCCTCGACCCGGCCTCCGGCACCGGCGGCCTGCTCAGCGCGGTCGAGCGGCCCGGCGCGCTCAGCGGCCAGGACGCCGACCACGACCTCGCCGCGCTCACCGCGCTGCGCCTGGCCCTCGCGACCGACGCCGACATCCGTGTCCGCACCGGCGACAGCCTCCGTGCCGACGCGTTCCCGACGCTCGCCGCCGACGCCGTCCTCTGCCACCCGCCGTTCAACGAGCGCAACTGGGGCCACGACGAACTGGCCTACGACCCGCGCTGGGAGTACGGATTCCCGGCCCGTACGGAGTCCGAGCTCGCCTGGGTGCAGCACGCCCTGGCCCGCCTCCGCCCCGGCGGCACCGCCGTCCTCCTCATGCCGCCGGCCGCCGCCTCCCGCCGCTCCGGCCGCCGGATCCGCGCCGACCTGCTGCGCCGGGGCGCCCTCCGCGCGGTCGTCGCCCTCCCGGCCGGTGCCGCACCCCCGTACGGCATCCCGCTCCACCTCTGGGTCCTGCGCAAGCCCGTACCCGGCGAGCGCCCCGCCGCCGAACTGCTCCTCGTCGACACCGCGTCCGAGCACACCGGCCAGGGCCGCGACGGCCAGGGCAGGGACGGCAGGGACAGCAGGGACCGGCTCGACTGGCCGGCCGTCCACGCGGCCGTACTGGACGCCTGGACGGCCTTCGACCGGGACGGGACCGTCGTCCCGACGCCCGGGGAGAGCCGCGCCGTCCCCGTCATCGAGCTCCTCGACGACGACGTCGACCTCGCCCCCGCCCGTCATCTGCCGCCCCCGGCCGCCGCCGAGGGAGCGACCCAACTGGCCCTGGTCCGCGAGCGTCTCGCCGAGACCCTGCACCGGACCCGCGAGCTGACGCCGCCGCCCGTGACCGGCCCGGCCACGGCGGCCGGCGCCACGGCGGGACCCCTCACGGCCACGGCCGGCACGACCACCGTCGGTGAACTCGCGCGCGCCGGGGCCCTGACCCTGCACGCGGGCGGCGCGGGAACGGCCCCGGCCGGCGCCCCCGTCGCGGTCCTCACCGACCACGACGTCCTCGCCGCCCAGCAGCCCTCCGGCACGCTCCCCGACGGCCCGCCCGAGGAACCGGTCCTCCTCGCCGCCGGTGACGTCGTCGTCCCGGTCCTCGGCGGCGGCGCGGCCGTCCGGGTCGTCGACGCCCACGCCGAGGGCGCCGCCCTGGGCCGGAACCTCCAGCTCCTGCGCCCCGACCCGGCGGCCCTCGACCCGTGGTTCCTGGCCGGATTCCTCCGGGCCACCGCCAACACCCGGCAGGCCAGCAGCTACGCCTCCACCGCGACCCGGCTCGACGTGCGCCGCCTCCAGCTGCCGCGCCTGCCCCTGGCCGAACAGCGCCGGTTCGGCGAGCGGTTCCGCGCCCTCGCGGAGTTCGAGGAGAGCCTGCGGCAGGCCTCGCGGCTCGGCGAGCAGCTCGTGCAGGGCCTGTACGACGGCCTGGCGGACGGCACGGTCGCGCCCTGATCCGGTTCGACAACGGTTCCGGACAACCCGGAACCGTTGTCGGCGACGGTGTATACGCTCGTACTCGACCCGATCCGTTCGAGCAGGAGCAGCAGCCGATGTACGGCCCCCCGCAGGCCCCGCAGCCGTCGCCGACGCCGCCAGGCCCCGCCTCCGGCGGCCTGATCGCGCTGCGCGTCCTCTTCGTCGCGCTCCCGCTGCTCAGCTGCGGCTTCCTGGCCTGGGCGCCGATGCTGCGGCTCGCGATCCTCACGGGCAAGGTGCGGGACTGGGTGTTCTGCGGCCTGGCCTTCGTCGTGGCCACCGCGCTCTTCGTGTACATGGGCGTCACGGGCGAGAAGGAGAGCAGCGACCTGGAGGCCTTCGTCGGGGTGGGCACGATCCTGGCGCTGGGGGCCGGTTCGATCGCCTACTACCTGGTGGGGGAGATCCGGCACCACGACCGCCGCCGCGCGATGCCGCTGCCGGGTCCGGTGCCGCCCCCGTACCGGCCGCTCGGGTACGCGTACGGGCCGGACGGAGCCCCCGTCACGACGACACCGAGCGGGGGCCCGGCTCCGTACATCTGCGCCCCTCCGGCACCGGCCCAGCCGCAGCCGCCCACCGCGCCGCGCATCGAGCAGGTCCGTGCCGAGCTCGACGAGCTGAGCGATCTGCTGCGCAAGGACGGACGGGAAGGCGAAGGCCGCAGGTGAACGGACGTGTCATCGGCGGGCGTTACGAGCTCGCCACCGTCATCGGGCAGGGCGGCATGGGCCAGGTCTGGACGGCGTACGACGGGCGGCTCGACCGCCGGGTCGCGGTGAAGCTGCTGCGCCCCGCCGGCATCGCCGGGCCCGCGACCGCCGCCGGCGAGCTGCGGCGCCGGTTCGTGCGAGAGTGCCGGGTCACGGCGCAGGTCGACCACCCGGGCCTGGTCACCGTGCACGACGCCGGCAGCGACGGCGAGGACCTGTACCTCGTCATGCAGTACGTGGACGGCGCGGACCTCGCCGACCACCTGGCCGAGAACGACCCGTACCCCTGGGCGTGGGCCGTCTGCGTCGCCGCGCAGCTGTGCGCGGTCCTCGCCGCCGTCCACGCGGTGCCGATCGTGCACCGCGACCTCAAGCCGCGGAACGTCATGGTCCGCCCCGACGGCACGGTGACCGTCCTCGACCTGGGTGTCGCCTCCGTCCTGGACACGGACACCACCCGTCTCACCCACACCGGTTCCCCCATCGGCAGCCCGGCGTACATGGCGCCCGAGCAGGCCATGGGCGGCGCCGTCGGCCCGTACACCGATCTGTACGCGCTCGGCGCGCTCCTCCACGAACTCCTCAGCGGGGACGTGCCGTTCTCCGGTTCGACCGCGCTCGGCGTGCTGCACCGGCACCTGTACGAGCCGCCGCGCCCGATCCGCCAACTCCGCCCCGAGGTCCCCGAGGTGCTCGAAGCGCTCGTGCTGCGCCTCCTCGCGAAGGACCCGCGCGACCGGCCGTCGGGCGCGCAGGAGGTGTACGAGCACCTCCTTCCGCTGCTGCCGGCGCGCGGCGCCCCGGCGGGTCCGATGGACCCGACCCGCCCGTTCCTGCGCCCGCACGCGCCGTGGCCGGACCGGAGTGCGCCGACGGTGGCGGCGACCCCGGCTCCCGTCCCCGTCCCCGTACCGCCCCTGCCCCCGTCCCCACCCGCCGATCCCCGGATGTACGCGACGCCGCCGCCACCGACGCCGCCCAAGCCCGACGTCGCCGCCGTCGTCGACGAGGTCAAGCGGCTGCTCGGGGAGGGCTCGCTGACGCAGGCCGTGGACCTGCTCGGCGGCATCCTGCCCGCCGCCGCCGCGGAGCACGGCGAGCGGTCGCCGGTCGTCCGCATCCTGCGCAAGCAGTACGCGTCGACGCTGATGGACGACGGCCAGTACCGTCGCGCGCTGCCGGAGCTGCGCCGCCTCGCGGAGGACCGCGCGGCGGAGGCGGGCCCGGCGGACCCGCAGACGCTCCAGTTCCGGTACGACGCGGCGGTGTGCCTGGAGCAGCTGGGCGAAACGGCGGCCGCGCTCGCGGAGTTCCGCGCGGTCCTGCCGTTCTACGAGCAGGGCACCGATCCTGCCCGGGCCTTCGACATCCGGCACCGGACGGGGCTGCTGCACCTGGCGACGGGGGAGCACACGGCCGGACAGGCGGAGCTCCAGCGGCTGTTGTTCGACGCGGAGCGCGCGTACGGCCCGTATCACCCGCTTCCGGCGGACTTGCGCAGGGCCCTGGAGCACCAACGGCAGCTGGGACCGCGATCCTGACGTTGTACCAGGGTCACGACTCGGCATCTGATCCGGAAGTGGATCTTCGTGATCCGTTTTGCCTGTTTTGGCGGATGTAACGTTCGCGTCTGATCATGTCCGCGTCCCCCAAGGAATCCTCAATGACGACGCCGCCCGCGCCCTTCACTCCCGAGCAGCAGCCCGCCGCCTTCGGCGCCCCCGAGGCCCCCGCGGCCCCCTCGAAGGGCAAGAAGATCCTCAAGAAGGTCGGCGGCGTCCTCGTCGCGATCGTGGCCGTCCTCGCGTGGAAGCTCGGCGTCCCGTACCTCACGGGTGAGGCGCCGGTGCACGCCGAGGCGGGCGAGTGCGTCACCGTGACCGGCCCCGACAACGACCCGAAGGTCGACACCGTCGACTGCGGCTCCGGCAAGGCCGACATGTTCAAGGTCGCCAAGGTCATCGACGACACCTTCGACGTGAACGCGTGCGGCGAGGGCTTCGCGGCGCTCGCGCAGCAGCTGGAGTCGGACAAGTTCGTGCTCTGCATGACGCCGGTCACCGCGAAGTAGTCCTGCGGACGCGACGTTCGGAGAAGGGCCGGAACCCCACGGGGTTCCGGCCCTTCTCGCGTCCTGCGCTCCGGCCGTCAGGCGTGGGAGGCCGGGGACATCTCCCACGGCGCCTGCGGCAGGACCTCGCCGGTTTCGAGCAGCGACTTGAGGTTGGAGAGCACGGCCGGCCAGCCGCGCGAGATCCCGTTGAGCATCTCCGTGTTGGGGAGGTTCTCGTGGGTCACGGTGAGCCGGACGATGTCCTCGTGCGGTTCGGCGAGGAAGGTCACCACCGAGGGCCCTTGCGGCTTCTCGGTGTCGACCGAGTCGTCGAAGGTGATGACCAGGCGGTTCGGCGGCTCGGCCTCGATCACACGGCCGACGACGTCGACGGCGCCCGACCCGTCGACGCGCCGGTGCTCCCAGTCCGAGCCCGGCTTCCAGTCCGAGACGTTGGCGTGCGCCCAGTAGCGCGCGGTCAGGTCGGCGTCGGTCAGCGCCTGCCACACCTGGTCGGCGCTGGCGCGGATGTAGGTGACGTAGACGTAGGTGGGCACGGGCGTGGGCGTGACGGTATCGGTCGTCATGGCGTACTCCTCTGCCTGGTGCTTGATGCTGCTGAGGGTGAGCAGGCGGGGCCTGTCGAACCCGGCGATCCAGCGCTCCTCGATCTCGTGGATCGGTGCGGGGTTGAGGTAGTGGAGCCGTTCGCGTCCGCGTCGTACGACGGTGACGAGTCCGGCCTGGCCGAGGACGTCGAGATGCTGGGTCGCCGACTGGCGCGCCATGTCCAGGTGCTCGCACAGGTCGCGGAGCGTCTGGCCGTTGTGCTCGCGCAGACGGTCGAGGAGGAGTCGTCGGGTGGGGTCGGCCAGCGCTTTGAAGACCGCGTCCACCGCTCTCGCTTCGAGGGCCATGATTCGATTATGCAGGTAGTTACCTGCATATCGTCAAGCGCGGCAGAACGGCCGGAAACCGCGTGTCCCCGCGCGCTTCCCCGCGCAGCCCCCTTGGCTCGCCCGCGGGCGAGGCCTACCGTCGGCCGGATGGGACATCCCTCTGATGCGATCCAGCTCAACCACACCATCGTCCGTTCCTACGACCGCGCCCTCTCCGCCCACTTCCTCGCGGACATCCTCGGCCTGGAGGTCGGCGCCCCCTTCGGCCCGTTCCTCCCCGTCGACCTCACCAACGGCGTGACCCTCGACTACTGCGAGTCGAAGGACGCCCCGATCCAGTCGCAGCACTTCGCGTTCCTCGTCCCCGAGGAGCGCTTCGACGCGATGATCGACCGCCTGGAGGCGGCCGGCGTGACGTACTACGCCGACCCCGGCCACACGGCACCGGGCAAGGTGAACGACCTCTTCGGCGGCCGGGGCGCGTACTTCGACGACCCGGACGGCCACAACATGGAGATCATGACGAGGCCGTACGCGCGGTAGCGGCGGTAGCGGGTGCGGGCGCGGGTACGCGGAAGGGCCGGGCCGCGGGATTCCGCGACCCGGCCCGCGTTCTCGTAGCTCCAACTGGTCATGCTGCGGGGCGCATGGCTCGCGCCGCTCAGCGTGTGCGGCTTCGCGGTGGGCGCTCCACCGGGGCGTGAGGGGGCGCGACGCGGTCGCTCACGACATCCCTTAAGTACCCCGGCAATTACCCACCCCACCCTTCCCGTCCCCCGGTGGTCACCTTGAGGAGGGGCGTCACCCACACGAGCGAACTCTGCCAACTGGGCTGGATCTGAGGCCGGTTGCCTGGCATATGCTCGCGGCGACCCCAACTGAAAACAGTTCGGCCCCCGCCCGGGACTCGCAATCCCGATCGAGGGCCTGACCACGAGGAAGAAGACGCTTCCCCATGGATACCCGGCACTTTAGCGCGCCCGTTTCTCGCGGGGGCGTCATCCACGTCAACGTCCCCCATACGACGGACTACGTCGTCGTCGGCAACCACCTCGCGCAGAACCACGGCCTCTCGTTCAGGGCCAGGGGCCTGGGTGCGTACATCCAGTCGCTGCCCGCCGGTCGGAAGATCGGCATCAAGACGCTGGCGAGTGTGGCCAAGGAGGGCGAGATCAGCATCGCCGCCGCCCTCCGCGAGCTGGAGGCCGCCGGCTACGTGAAGCGGATCCGCGTACGGCTCCCCGGCGGCCGGATCGTGACGGAGACGTACTCGTACAACAACCCGGGCGCACTACGGGACGTGGAGCCGGACCCGGACGCGGGGGGCGTCCCGGAACCCGAGCCCGCACCGGCCCCGGCCCCGGCACCCGCACCCGCACCTCACGGGACCGTGCGGCTCCCCAAGGGCCCGGCCGCCGACCTCCTCGCGGGCCTGCGCCGCACCGACCCCCGCCTGCTGCTCTCCGTACGGGACATCGCGAAACTGGCCCCGGCCGTGGACGCCTGGTTCGCCCGGGGCGCGACCCCGGAGGCCGTGACCCGCACGCTGACGGCCACCCTCCCCGCGACCCTCCAGCGCCCGGCGGGCCTGCTCGCCCACCGCCTGACCACGCTCCTCCCGCCACCCGTACCGGACCGGCCCCGCGCGCCCGCCCCGCACCCCATCCAGTTCTGCGTGACCTGCGACGAGACGGCCTTCCGCGCCCCGCAGCCAGGCCAGTGCCCGGACTGCGCCGCCCTGTCGAGAGGGCGTGCGGCGTGACCGGCGTGGGTATGCTGGCATACATGAAGCGGACGACGATCAAGATCGACGAATCGCTGGACGCCCGAATGCGTCACGAGGCCGCACGGCGAGGCATGACCGTCTCGGAGTGGACGCGCGAGGCCATCGCCGCGCACCTGCCCGGTGACGAGCGGGGAGACACGGCTGTGCGACGCCGGTTCCACTCCACCGCGTCGGGGGCCAGTGGACGCAGTGACATCGCGGAGCGCATGGAGGAACTGTTGGCCGGACTGGCCGACGGGCGGGACCTCATCGCCGAGGAAGAGGGCGAGGCCGCGCGCGACGCGCGGCGACGCACCGCATGAGTGCACTGATCGTCGACGCCGGTCCGCTCTACGCCCTGCACGACAGGGACGACGCGTGGCACCACCGCTGCGTCCGCCTCCTGGAGACGCACCCGGGCCCGCTCGTCGTTCCCACGCTCGTCATCGCCGAAGTGGCCCACCTCCTCGGACGGCGGCTCGGGGCCCGCTCCGAACTCCTCCTCGCCCAGGACTTCGCCGAAGGCCTCTTCACGGTGGAACCGGTACACCCGGGGGACTGGCTCAGGATCGCCGAGCTGACAGCCCGGTACGCGAGCTTTCCGCTCGGCCTCGTGGACGCGTCCGTCATCGCCTGCGCGGAGCGCCTCGGTGTGCGGGAGGTCGCCACCGTGGACCGCCGCCACTTCGGTGCCGTCCGCCCCGCGCACGCCGAGGCCTTCACGCTCCTGCCCTGACCTGCGGCGCGTGGTTCTGGAAGCACGGTCCCTGCTCCGGCGCCCTCTCGCCCAGGAGCACCCGTACCGCCCGCACGTGCGAGCATGCTCCGGTGCGTGAACTGAGTGAGTTGATCGAGGTGGAGGACCCGGCGTGGCCGGTTCTCGGTGGGGAGCTGCGGGACGCGGCCGTGCCCGTCGAGGTGCTGGACGCCGACGCGGAGCGCGCCGCCGCCGCGCTGGTGCAGACGCAGGTGACCGTGCGGTCGTTCCTGGGGGCGTTCGTGCTGCACAGCGGCGGGGCGTTCGTCGACGACGGCTGGCTGCGGGTGTACGGGAGCCCGGCCGCCGACAACGACCGGCGGCTGCCCTCGCTCGCGCGGGTCAACGGCTACCCGCCCGTGACGATCCCCGACTGGCGGCCCCGGGCCGGGCTCGTCGTGGCGCACGACGTGCTGGGCGGGGTGTTCGTCATCCAGGGTGGACCGGCCGATCAGGTCGGGCTTCCGGGGCAGCCCGGGGAGATGGTCTACTTCGCGCCGGACTCGCTCCGGTGGGACGCGCTGGGCGCCGGGTACGGGGCCTGGCTGTCATGGATGCTCGCCGGCGGCACGGAGGAGTTCTACGAGGGGCTCCGCTGGCCCGGCTGGCGCGACGAGGTCCGTGAACTGGACGGCGACCGGGGGCTCACGCTCTACCCGCCGCTGTGGTCCGCCGAGGCGCACCAGGACCTGGCGGCGACGAGCCGGCGGATCGTGGAGATGGCGGAGCTGCTGGATTTCGAGAAGGACATGAGCGTGCAGTTCGACGAGGCCGACCCCGGATTCCTGGGGGCGCTGTGAGGGAGACGGTCACACGGACCGAGCGGCTCGATCTGGTGCCGCTGGCCGTCGCGCACGCGGAGGAGATGGCCGGGGTCCTGGGCGATCCCGCCCTGCACGTGTTCATCGGCGGCGAGCCGCTGCCCGCGCCCGAACTGCGTGCCCGGTACGAGCGGCTGGCCGCCGGGTCGCCGGACCCCTCGGTCGTCTGGTGCAACTGGGTCGTGCGGCTGCGCGACGAGGACCGGCTCACCGGGACCGTACAGGCGACGGTCACCGACGGCGGGCGGGTCGCGGAGATCGCGTGGGTCGTCGGCACGGACTGGCAGGGGCGGGGGATCGCCCGCGAGGCGGCCCGGGGGCTCGTGGAGCTGCTCGCGGCCGGGGGAGTGCGGACGGTGCTCGCGCACGTCCACCCCGAGCACGCGGCCTCGGGCGCGGTCGCCCGCGCGGCCGGCCTCGCCCCGACGGAGGAGTGGGAGGACGGGGAGGTCCGCTGG
This sequence comes from Streptomyces sp. NPDC042346, assembly GCF_055581845.1. Classification (NCBI taxonomy): domain Bacteria; kingdom Bacillati; phylum Actinomycetota; class Actinomycetes; order Kitasatosporales; family Streptomycetaceae; genus Streptomyces; species Streptomyces sp. NPDC042346. The sequence continues at coordinate 333,125 of NZ_JBVJEH010000010.1, forward strand.
CGCCTGGACCTCCCCTGACGGCCGTAGCGGGCCGCCGCCCCGCCCGGCGGCGTCAGCCGTCGTACGCGCCGCCGCTGCCGCCCCACACCGTGGCGATCAGGGAGTCCGCCGCCTCGGCGTCGCCGGCCAGGCGGCCCGCCTCGCGGACCTGCTCGGCGTCCACGGCCCCGGACTTGGCCATCTCGATCGCCTCGTGGACGCCGTCCCCGTCGCCGTGCGCGAGCATCGCGAAGAACCAGCGGACCGCCTGCACCGGGTCCGGCTCGGTGCCGAAGCCGTCGCGGTACCAGCAGGCGGCGGCCTGCATCGCGCCGGTGTGACCGCGCTCGGCCGCCCAGAGGTACCAGGTCAGCGCCTCCTCGTCCCGGTCCAGCTCCGACAGCCGGTCGGCGAGGAGCGCGCCGGCGATGTCGACGCCCTCCCGGGTGGCCGTCTCCAGAAGGCGCATGGACTCGTCCGGGTCGTCGACGAGCTGGGCGAGATTGAGGCAGGCGTACGCGTCCCCGGCCTGCGCGGCCGCCCGGAACAGCTCGGTGGCGAGGCCGTCGTCCTCCTCGACGCCGATCCCTTCGAGCAGCATGTACCCGTATGTGCGCTGCCCCGCCGGATGCCCGGCCTCGGCCGCCGCCCGGGCGTACCGCACGGCGTCGGAGAGCGCCGACTCGTCGAAGTACTCCAGGTAGATCCCGGCCAGCAGCGCGGCGGCCTCCGCCGACCCCGCGTCGGCCAGGGGCACGAGCCCGACGGTCACCTGCGTCGCCAGCTCGGCCCCTTCGGCACTGCCCTCCATCGCGGCCCGCACGAACGCGTGTCCCGCGGCCACCCAGTCCCCGGCCTCGACGGCCTTCCGTCCCTCGTCCAGATGCATGCGACGACCTTAAGGCCGACCCCGGGAACGTCTGAGGGCGGCCAGACGCCAGAGCAGGAGACCCGTCAGCGCCGCCGCCCCTCCCGCCAGGCCCGCCCGCAGTCCCGGCGGGCGGAACACGCAGTCGACCGTCCCCGACGCGGCCGGGACGGCGAGGAGACCGCCGTACGAGGTCGTCCGTTCCGTCCCGGTGGTCGCGCAGTGCCAGCCCGCGATGCGGGGGGTCGCCATGACGACCGTTCCCGAGGACGCGGGGACCGTCGCGGTGATGCCGTTCGGGGTGGGGGTGATCGCCGTGGCGGAAGCGGTGCGGAGGGACCGCACCGCCGCCCGTAGCCGCTCGTGGTCCAGGCAGCCGACCTCGGCTCCCCGCCCTCCGCCCGGCACCTCCACCCGCGTGCCCGCCGTCCGCTGGACTCCCAGCGAGGTCATGGCCGCGCTGCGCTTCGGCCGGCCGCCCAGCAGGTCGGCCGTGCGCGTGCCCAGGCGGGCCCGGCCGCTCGCGTCCGGCGCCCAGAGGAAGACCTCGGTGCCGACCCGGCAGGCGCCCGCGCGCGGAGCCTCGTACACCCGGGCTCCCAGCAGGAGTTCCTGGTTGCGGAAGGGGGACGGGCCGTAGGCCGGGGGCGGGCCCGGCGGGCGCACCGTCACCAGCGGGAGGTACGTCTCCGTGCGGACGACGTCGCCGTCACGCCAGCGCGCCCCCACCCCGAACACCGCGTCCGTCACCGGATTGTCCAGGCTCAGCAGGTTCCGGCCCCGCGAGGTCCAGCCGCCGCCGAGCGCCGTCAGCGTCTCCGTGAGGACCGCCGGGGTGTGGCTGCTGTAGTACGCCGCGCCCTGACCGCCCAGGAGCAGCGGGTCGTTCCCGGCGAACCGGGGGAGGCCCGTGTCCGTGCGGTACGCGGGCCAGCCGTCGGCCGCCGCCAGGGCCGCCGCCCGGCGCTGCTGCTCCGGACCCAGCGGCGGGTAGTCGTCGAGCCGGGTCAGCCGCTCCCGGTCCGCGTAGGCCGTCGTCGCCGCCGCCTGCCCGACGAGCGTGCCCGTGACCAGGAGCGCGGCGAGCACCCCGTACCGGCCCCGGCGGGGGAGGAGCAGCGCGCCCGCCACCGCCGCGAGGCCCGCGCCCGCGAGCAGCAGCGCCCAGCGGGTGACGACCGGGCTCGGCAGCGCGCCCGCCGCGAGGGCCACGACCACGCCCGCGCCGCCGAGCAGCGCCCGGCGGTCCGGGAGGCCGTGGGAGAGGGCCGTCCAGGCGGCGAGGACGAGGACGCCGGAGAGGACGAAGGTCTGCCGGTACGGGCTGCCGTTCGGGGTGGCGAAGACATGCCAGACGAGATGGGTGGGGCCCCACTGCATCGACAGCGCGACCGCGGCGCACAGGGCCGGCCACAGCCACCGCTCACGGCCCGGGACGTCCCGGCGGAAGAGCAGCGTCCCCGCGAGCAGCGGCACCGCCGTGCAGACGAAGGCCGCCGGGGTCGCGAAGCTGTACGTCGCCGGGAGCAGCCGCGCGAGCACGTCCGTACCGGCCGCCGGGTCGAACTCCCTGACAACGCCGGGGTACGCGTGACGCGAGCCGAGGAAGACGGGGACGAGGACGGGGGCCGCGAGGCCGATCCCGAGCGCCGTCGTCGCCGCCGCCCGGAGCAGTGTCCGGAGCGGAGTCCGGAGCGGAGTCCGGAGCGACGTGCGGAGCGGCGTCCGACCCCGGGAGACGTCCGTCGTCGCCAGCCGGACCAGGAGCACGAGGGCCGCGCCGAGCGTCGCCATGTACGCCGTGTAGAAGTTCGCCAGCCAGCAGACCGCCACCACCAGCGGCCCCAGGAGCGGCCTGCGGCCCTCCCGTACCCACTCGCCGACCAGACAGAGCAGCGGGAACGCGATCAGGCCGTCCAGCCACATCGGGTTGTACGTGCCCTCCGCGAGCGACCAGCCGCACAGCGCGTACGCCGCGCCGAGGACGGACGCCCACCACCAGGTGCCACCCCCCAGGCGGCGCAGCAGGAACGTCATCGCGGCCGCCGCGACCGCCGTCTTCAGGACGGTGACCGCGTACACCGCGTACTCGATGTCCGTACGCGGGAAGAGGGCGACCAGCGGGGCGAAGGGGCTCGACAGGTAGGTGCCGTAGTCCGGGAGGAAGCTCGTGCCCCAGCCCGCCCGCCAGTCGAGCAGCAGCCCGCCGTCCGCGCGGCCCCGCAGCAGGTCCCAGAGGTGCGCGTGGAACGGCACGAACTGGTTCGCGAGGTCGTTGACGGCCCGGTGGCGCGGCCCGAAGGGGAAGACGCGGGCGACGGCGTCCCCGGCGCAGACGGCGGCCGTCGTGAGGAGGGCCGCGAGCGAAAGGGAGCGGGTGGTGTTCGGCATGACGGGTCGAATATGCCAGCGCCCACCCGGGAAGGGCCCGGCCCGGCGGGCCAGTTCACGCGATGGTCGCCTGCCCGTCATCCGCGCGGACCGGCCGGGTCACCGGGCTCCGTTGTCGTGGTCCGCGTGCTGCTCTCGATCGTGGTCCCGTGCTTCAACGAGGACGACGTCCTCACCCGCTTCCATGCCCGCGTGACCGACGAGTTCTCCCGTCTCGACGGGGAGTTCGAGCTGGTCTACGTGGACGACGGGAGCCGGGACCGGACCCTCCCGCTCCTCCAGGAGCTCGCCGCCGCCGACCCCGGCCGCGTCCGCTACGTCTCCTTCAGCCGCAACTTCGGCAAGGAGGCCGCGATGCTCGCCGGGCTCCGGCACGCCGCGGGGGACGCCGTCGTCATCATGGACGCCGACCTCCAGCACCCGCCCGAGCTCGTGCACCGCATGGTCGCCCTGCACGCCGAGGGGTACGACCAGGTCGTCGCCCGCCGCACCCGCGAGGGCGACCGCGTCACCCGCACCCTGACCGCCCGCCTCTACTACCGGGCGATCAACCGGCTCGTGGACGTCGAGCTCGTCGACGGCGTCGGCGACTTCCGGCTGCTCTCCCGCCGCACGGTCGACGCCCTCCTCGGCCTCGGCGAGTACAACCGCTTCTCCAAGGGCCTCTTCGCCTGGGTCGGCTTCCGCACCACGACCTTCTCCTACGAGAACGCCGTGCGCGAGGAGGGCCGCTCCAAGTGGACCTTCGGCAAGCTCCTCAACTACGGGCTCGACGGGCTGCTCTCCTTCAACAACAAGCCCCTGCGGGCCGCCGTCTACCTCGGCCTGCTCCTCGTCTCCCTCGCCTGCGTCTACGCCGCCTGGATCGTCGCCGACGCCCTGGCCAACGGCGTCGACACGCCCGGCTACGTCACGCTCCTCGTCGCCGTCACCGCGCTCGCCGGCGTCCAGATGGTGATGGTCGGACTCATCGGCGAGTACGTCGGCCGCATCTACTACGAGGTGAAGCGGCGCCCCCACTACCTGGTGCAGGAGACGGAGACGGGTCAGGAGGAGAGGGAGTTGCGGGCCGACACCCGGCGGTCCGGTGAATCGTTGTGGGAAACAGTCGCTCCGAAGTAGTGGCTACGGCCCCGGCGACTCCCTACCATCGATCACCGCAAGGTCGTTCAACTGACGCACGACCCGCCCGGGAGGCTCCTGTGCACCGCCGCGATCGCCGCATTGCTCTCTCCGTCTCCGCCGCGCTCCTCGCGGCGCCGTTGCTCACCGCCTGCGGGAGTGACGCCCATCCAGGAGCGGCGGCCGTCGTCGGCGGCGACCGGATCGAGGTCTCCACGCTCCAGGCGCAGGTCAAGGACGTGCGGGCCGCGCAGGCCGCCTCGCCGCAGGCCGCCCAGCTCCTCGGGGCCAGTGGCGACCTGAACCGCCGCAAGCTCAACGGTCTGATCTTCGACCGGGTCGTGGACAAGGTCGCCGAGGACAGCGGCGTCAGCGTGACCCGCGCCGAGACCCAGCAGACGCGCGCCGCGTTCGTCCGCCAGAGCGGCGGCGAGGACCGGCTCGCGGCCGTGCTGCTCCAGGAGCAGGGCGTGGCTCCCGACCAGATCGACGACGTCGTCCGCCGCAACGTCCTCATGAACAAGATCGCCGCGAAGCTGGGGATCGCCGAGACCCCCGAGGGCCAGAAGAAGCTGACGGACGTCTTCACCGCCGCCTCGAAGTCCCTCGACATCGACGTGAACCCGCGCTTCGGCGCCTGGGACGACGCGCAGGTCCAGTTGGCCGCCGCGACCAGCCCGTGGCTGCGGCAGATCAGCCGGGACCCGGGCGCGACCCCGGCCGGAGCCTGACGCCCCGGTCCGGCCGCCGGGTCCGACGCCTCCGTCCGGTCCCGGGGCCCGAGTGCCGTGTCCGGTCCCTGGGTCCGAGGGCCGTGTCCGAGGTCCGGGCCTCCGTCCGGGCCCGGGCCCGGCTCCGGGTAGGTTCGAGGGGTGACATCTGAGAGCCCCGGCCGCATCGTCCTGCTGACCGCCAGCCACCGCGTGGCGCCCGGACTGCTGTCCTGGCCCGCGTGGCAGGCGCTGCACGGAGCGGACCGGGTGCTCTGCCCCGACGCGCACCACCCCCAGCTGCCGTACCTGACGGAGGCCGGGGTCGCCGTCGAGCACGTCCTGCCCACCGCGCAGGAGCTCGTCGAGGACTGCGCCGGAGGCCGGACGATCGTGCTGCTGCCCTCCGGCGAGGGCGACCGCGCCCTGACCGACGGGCTCGCCCGACTCGCCGGCTCCGGCCGGGTCTCCATGCCCGACCTGGAGCTGCTCCCCGGCTCGTACGACCTGCCCGGCTCCCGCCTCCTCGACCTGGTGCAGGTCATGGACCGGATCCGGCGCGAGTGCCCCTGGTCCTCGCAGCAGACGCACAAGGCGCTCGCCAAGTACGGCATCGAGGAGGCGTACGAGCTCGTCGAGGCGATCGAGGAGGGTGACCGCGAGGAGCTCCGCGAGGAGCTCGGGGACGTCCTGCTCCAGGTCGTCTTCCACGCCCGGATCGCCGAGGAGGACCCGGAGGAGCCGTTCTCCGTGGACGACGTCGCCGGCACGATCGTCGAGAAGCTGATCCACCGGCACCCGCACGTCTTCGGGGACGCGACCGCCGAGACGCCGGAGGAGGTCAAGGCCCACTGGCTGCGGACCAAGGCCGTCGAGAAGCAGCGGGAGTCCGTGACCGAGGGCGTGCCGCTCGGCCAGCCGGCGCTCGCGCTCGCCGCGAAGCTCGCGGGCCGGGTGCGGACGGCGGGGCTCGGCGTGGCCCTGCCGGAGGGCGAGGGCATCGGGTACGAGCTCCTCGGCCTCGCCGCACGCGCGGAGGCGGCCGGCGTGGACCCGGAGGCGGCGCTGCGCGCGGCGGCCCGGACGTACCGCGACGCGATCCGCGCGGCGGAGGGCCTGTCCTCGTAACAGCGTCTCGTCACAGCGCTTCGTCACAGCGCCTCGTCACAGCGCTCGCGGTTTCTACGGCTCGCGCGGCGCCCGGGCCTCCGGGTTGTGCCAGAGGAGCTGCGGCGGGCCGAGGAGGCGTTCGGCCGCGGTGCTCGGGCGGACCGTGAAGCGGCCGACGGCCGGCAGCGTGTCGTGGTGGATCCGGTGCGGGTCGGTGCCGAGCTCCGTCAGGACCTCGACGACCTCCGTGAGGAAGCCGGGCGGCCCGGCGAGGTAGACCTCGTGCGCGGCCCACTGCTCGCAGGCCTGGAGCGCGTGGACCAGCCGCTCGGTCGCCTGGTCGCGGCGGCGGCCCGGGGCGGCGGTGATGTAGGTGACGTTCAGTCCGGGGAGACGTTCCTTCAGGGACTCGGCGTCGGGGCGTCCGTACAGGTGGTCCTTCGCACGGGCCACGACGAACAGCCGGCCCTCCAGCTCCGGCTCCGTCTCGGCGGCCTCCTCCAGGAGGGCCTTCACCGGCGCCCAGCCCGTACCCGCGCATATATAGGAGCGGAGTCCGGCCGGGGGCGTCCGCGCGGTGAGGCCGCCGCCCGCCGCGCTCAGCCGCAGCACCTCGCCGGGGCCGGTCTCCCCCACGAGCGCCGTGCTCATCGCGCCGCCGGGTATCCGGCTCACATGGAGGTCGAGCGTGCCGTCCTCGCGGGGCGCGTTCGCGACGGAGTAGGTGCGCCAGACGCGGGGGACGCGCAGCGAGCTGACGCTGACGTACTGGCCGGGGACGTACGGGAAGGGCTGCCGCGGCCGCAGCGTCAGGACGGCCAGGCTGTCGCCGTACCGCTCGTGGCGGACGACGTCCGCGTCCCACCACGCGGGCTCCCCGACCCCGGCGGCCTCGTCGGCGCCCGCCTGCATCAGCTCGACGACGAGCCCGTACGCCTCGGTCCAGGCCTTCTCCGCCTCGATGGTCCACGCGGAGCCGGCGGCGTGCGCGAAGGCGCCGATGAGGCTCTCCCCGACGGCCGCGTACAGCGCGGGTGACGCCAGGAACTTGCGGTGGTCGCGCCCCAGATGCCCCAGGTAGGCGGCGAGTGCGGGGTCCTCCAGGTGGGTCACCACATGCGTCAGCGCGGCGAAGAGCCGGTCCCGCTGCGGAACCATGTCCTCGGGGAAGAGCTCGCGCACACCGGGGTTGTTCCAGAACAGGTGCGAGTAGAAGAAGGTGACGGCATGCTCGGCCCGTCTCTCGACGACCGCGAACGTGCTTCTGATCAGCTGGGGATCCACTGACATGAATCTAGGGCACGTCCGGCGCCTCTTGATCACAGGTTCTCCACATACGTGCTCCTCCGGGCCTCCCTGTACGGTCGGACAGTGAGTACTAGCCCCGCCCCCGAGCTCTTCACCTGGGAGTTCGCCAGCGATCCGTATCCCGCCTACGCCTGGCTGCGGGAGCACGCGCCCGTGCACCGGACGAAGCTGCCCAGCGGGGTCGAGGCCTGGCTCGTGACCCGGTACGCGGACGCCCGCCAGGCCCTCGCCGACCAGCGTCTCTCCAAGAACCCGGCGCACCACGACGAGTCCCCGCACGCGAAGGGGAAGACGGGGATCCCGGGCGAGCGCAAGGCCGAGCTGATGACGCATCTGCTCAACATCGACCCGCCCGACCACACCCGGCTGCGGCGGCTCGTCTCGAAGGCCTTCACGCCGCGCCGGGTCGCGGAGTTCGCGCCGCGCGTGCAGGAGCTGACCGACCGGCTCATGGACGACTTCGTGGAGAAGGGGAGCGCCGACCTCATCCACGAGTTCGCGTTCCCGCTCCCCATCTACGCGATCTGCGACCTGCTCGGCGTGCCCCCGGAGGACCAGGACGACTTCCGGGACTGGGCCGGGATGATGATCCGGCACGGCGGCGGGCCGCGCGGCGGGGTCGCCCGGTCGGTGAAGAAGATGCGCGGCTATCTCGCGGAGCTGATCCACCGCAAGCGCGAGGAGCCCGGTGAGGACCTCATCTCGGGGCTCATCAGGGCCTCCGACCACGGCGAGCACCTCACCGAGAACGAGGCCGCCGCCATGGCGTTCATCATTCTCTTCGCCGGTTTCGAGACGACCGTGAACCTCATCGGCAACGGGGTCTACCAGCTGCTCCGGCACCCCGAGGAGCGGGAGCGGCTCCAGGCCTCGATCGCGGCGGGGGAGACCGGGCTCCTGGAGACGGGCGTCGAGGAGCTGCTGCGGTACGACGGGCCGGTGGAGATGGCGACCTGGCGGTACGCGACGCAGGCGCTGACCGTCGGCGGGCAGGAGATCCCGGCGGGCGACCCGGTGCTCGTGGTCCTCGCCGCCGCCAACCGGGACCCGGAGCGGTTCGCGGACCCGGACACGCTGGACCTTTCCCGGCGCGACAGCCAGCACCTCGGGTACGGGCACGGCATCCACTACTGCCTGGGGGCGCCGCTCGCCCGGCTGGAGGGCCAGGCCGCGCTCGCCACCCTGCTGACTCGCCTGCCCGACCTGCGACTTGCGGCCGATCCGGCCGAACTGCGGTGGCGCGGAGGGCTCATCATGCGGGGATTGCGCACGCTTCCGGTGGAATTCTCCCCTTCCGTACGGCTGCGGTGAACTGACGGATCGTCAAGACTGTGATCTTTACGTGATCGGGGGGCCATCGACTTGTGATGGGTGTTCGAATGCCGCTACGTTTCCCGGCAGTCTCAGCCGTCACGCGAAAGGCCTCCCTATGCGCTCCGGGAACGGACGACACCGTCGCCCCCGTCAGGCCCCCGCCATCGTCGTCGCCGCGGGAGTGACCGGATCCGCCCTGGCGCTGCCGCTGCTCGCCACCGGCTCCGCCTCCGCCGCCGACGCGGCCACCTGGGACCGGGTCGCCGAGTGCGAGTCCGGCGGCCAGTGGAGCGCCAACTTCGGCAACGGCATGTACGGCGGTCTCCAGTTCACCCAGGACAGCTGGGAGCGGAACGGCGGCCTCGCCTACGCGCCCAGCCCCGACCTGGCCAGCCGCGCCCAGCAGATCGCGATCGCCGACAAGGCGCTCGCCGCCGGCGGCACCGACTGGGCCACCTGCGCGCCCATCGCCGGCCTCACGAACGACGGCAGGGCCACCGGGATCAACCCCGGCCCGGCCGCCGCCCCGAAGGCGCCCACCGGGCCCGTGGCGGAGTCGAACCGGACCGCGGGCGTCCCGATCACGCCCTCGGAGGCCGCCGCGGCCGAGAAGGCCGCCGAGAAGGCCGCGGAGAAGACCGCCGGGTCCACCGGGTCCGCCGAGGCCGGTACGCCGTCGAAGGCCCCCACCGGGTCGACCGCCTCCGCCACGCCCACCGCGCCCGCCACCACGGGCACCCCGACCGCTCCGGCGACGGGGGCCACCACGGGCACCCCGACCGCTCCGGGTACCGCCGGTACGCCGACGGACCCGACCACGCCGACGGGCGGCTCGACCACCCCGGCCACGCCCGATGCGTCCCTTACGCCCGTATCGCCCGAAACGCCGACAGGTGACACCTCGTCGGCCACGCCCGGCACCGGCAAGCACCGGGGCGAGGCGGCCCCGGAGGAAACCGGCAAGACGGACACCTCGGCTGAATCCGGCCGACACGCCTCATCGACGGACGAGCTGGCGGAAAGCTCCGCCGCCACGCCCACGACTGACGCAATGAAGGATTCGGACACAACGGACAGTCAGGGTGCTTCGGGCGCGTACACCGTGCAGCCCGGTGACAACCTGTCCGAGATCGCGCAGGAGAACGAACTCCCCGGCGGATGGAACGCCCTCTACGACGCCAACCGCGGCACCGTGGGTGTCGACCCGGACCTCATCGTCCCTGGTCAGAGCCTTGACCTGACGATCGGTTCGGAGAAGAAGGCGGAGACGAAGGCCGGGTAGTTCGGGGGCGTATGTCCGGTTCTGGGTAAGTGAGACATGGGTCTCTTCGCCCCAACTGGCGTGTCACGTCCGCGAACTTTGCTCCCGTCACCTCTCACCTGCGCAAACACCCCCCGCCGGAAGGCAAGTAGGGGCGATATTTCCGCAATACGCCTCTTTGAACTTCCGGTGGGTCTGTGTCTACGGTCGTAACCGCTCGCCACCGCGGGCCCCGTCGACCGAAACGCCGAATCCTGCCGTCGGCCGATGGGAACAGTCGTCGCGTAAGCGCCGAAGGCAGGAGTGGGGGACCCAAGGTAAGTGCCGGTCCCGGCCGTTGAGACAGACGGCCGATGACCGGCTTGGGGTGAAGCCGCGTGCTAGGACACGCGGCCGGGCAACTTTCCGGCCCGAACCCGACAGCTCACCTCACAGGCGTCGGTGAGGAGAATCTCCATGCTGTTTTCCGGTAAGGGCAAACACCGTCGTCCCTCCAAGGCCACCCAGGTCGTCACCCTCGTCGGTGTCACGGGTGTCGCCGTCGCCGCCCCGCTGATGACCGCGGGCACCGCCTCGGCCGCCACGGTCTCCGAGTGGGACACCGTCGCCGCCTGTGAGTCCGGCGGCAACTGGGCCATCAACACCGGCAACGGCTACTACGGCGGCCTCCAGTTCTCGGCCTCCACCTGGGCCGCGTACGGCGGCACCGCCTACGCCTCGACCGCCAACCAGGCGTCGAAGTCCCAGCAGATCGCCATCGCCGAGAAGGTCCTCGCGGGCCAGGGCAAGGGCGCCTGGCCGTCCTGTGGCGTGGGCCTTTCCGGCGCCTCGTACGACGGCGGCTCCGCCGAGAGCGCGCCGCAGCAGGCCGCGCCCCAGCAGCAGACGCAGCAGCCGCGCCAGGAGCGGAAGGCCGAGCAGCCGACCACCCGCAGCGAGCAGCGCCAGGCCCCGAAGCAGTCGACGCAGCAGCACGCCGCGCCGAAGGCCGCCACCAAGAAGACGGTCACCACCCCGACCGGCAAGGTGGTCAAGAAGGGTGACGGCGAGTACAAGGTCGTCGCCGGCGACACCCTCAGCAAGATCGCCGAGGCGCACGGCGTCAAGGGCGGCTGGGCCAAGCTCTTCGAGCTGAACAAGGACGTCGTCGAGAACGCCGACCTCATCTACGTGGGCCAGCAGCTCCACCTCAAGTGAGCCCGGCGGCTCGGGTGAGTCCGGCGGCTCACCCGACCCAGACGACCCTCCCGCGGTGACCACCCCGGTCCGGCGCACTCTCCCCCGTGCGCGCCGGACCGGGGTTCCGTGCGTCCGGGGTTCCGTGCGTCCGGGGTTCCGTACATACGGGGTTCCGCGTCTACCGGGACCCTTTGGGGAGGACTTCGTAGTTACCGTCCAGTAGATCTGGGGTCCTTCGTCCCGAGATGCATGCCCTTGGGTCCTTTTTCGTCCCAGGGGGCGGGCGCACGGCCGACCGGACCCCCTGAGCCGGTTAGGCTCTTGTCGCAAGGCCGAGCGACCCTGCACCGGCCATGCGTCACATCCAGCGTCACATCCCAAAAAGGAGATGCTCGTGCCGTCCATCGACGTCGTCGTAGCCCGGGAAATCCTGGACTCCCGAGGCAACCCCACGGTCGAGGTCGAGGTCGGCCTCGACGACGGCAGCACCGGCCGTGCTGCTGTTCCGTCCGGCGCCTCCACCGGTGCGTTCGAGGCCATCGAGCTTCGCGACGGTGACCCGAACCGCTACCTGGGCAAGGGTGTCGAGAAGGCCGTCCTCGCCGTCATCGAGCAGATCGGCCCGGAGCTCGTCGGCTACGACGCCACCGAGCAGCGCCTGATCGACCAGGCCATGTTCGACCTGGACGCCACGGAGAACAAGGGCTCGCTCGGCGCCAACGCCATCCTCGGCGTCTCCCTCGCCGTCGCGCACGCCGCGGCCGAGGCCTCCGACCTCCCGCTCTTCCGCTACCTCGGCGGCCCGAACGCGCACCTGCTGCCCGTTCCGATGATGAACATCCTCAACGGTGGGTCGCACGCCGACTCCAACGTGGACATCCAGGAGTTCATGATCGCCCCGATCGGCGCGGAGTCCTTCTCCGAGGCCCTCCGCTGGGGTGCCGAGATCTACCACACGCTCAAGGGCGTGCTGAAGCGCAAGGGCCTCTCCACCGGCCTCGGCGACGAGGGCGGCTTCGCCCCGAACCTCGAGTCGAACCGCGCGGCCCTCGACCTCATCATCGAGGCCATCAAGGAGGCCGGCTACACCCCGGGCTCCGACGTCGCGCTCGCGCTCGACGTCGCCGCGTCCGAGTTCTACAAGGACGGCACGTACGAGTTCGAGGGCAAGTCCCGCTCGGCCGCCGAGATGACCGAGTACTACGAGGAGCTCGTCTCCGCGTACCCGATGGTCTCCATCGAGGACCCGCTGTACGAGGACGACTGGGCCGGCTGGAAGGTCCTCACCGACAAGCTGGGCGCCAAGGTCCAGATCGTCGGCGACGACCTCTTCGTCACCAACCCGGAGCGCCTCGCCCGCGGCATCGAGGAGGGCACCGCCAACGCCCTCCTGGTCAAGGTCAACCAGATCGGCTCGCTGACCGAGACCCTGGACGCCGTCGAGCTCGCCCAGCGCAACGGCTTCAAGTGCATGATGTCCCACCGCTCCGGCGAGACCGAGGACGTCACCATCGCCGACCTCGCCGTCGCCGTGAACTGCGGTCAGATCAAGACCGGTGCCCCGGCCCGCTCGGACCGCGTCGCCAAGTACAACCAGCTCCTGCGCATCGAGGAGATCCTCGACGACGCCGCGGTCTACGCCGGCCGCAGCGCCTTCCCGCGCTTCAAGGGCTGAGCCTCTCCGTAGGGCAGCTTCCGTACGTCCCCGTACTCGGTCCCGTACCGTGTGCGGGGACGTACGCATGAACAGGGGAGGCGACACGACATGGCCGCGAAGGACCGGGACCGGTTCTCGACCGCGACCCGGATCAGACTGCTCGGCGAGCAGACAGCCGCCCGTGTCTACCGCTCCCAGACCCGCCGGCAGGCCCGCCGCTCCCGGCTCACCGGCCGCGCGGCCTTCCTCGCGCTCGTCGTCTGCTCCCTCGTCGTGGCGCTCGCCTACCCGATGCGGAGCTACGTCTCCCAGCAGGGCGAGATCGCCGACCAGGAGCGCCGGGCGGCCGAGGCCGCACGCCGGGTCGAGGAGCTGCGGGACGAGAAGGCCCGCCTCCAGGACCCGTCCTACGTCCGCCGGCTCGCCCGCGAGCACCTGCACTACGTGCGGCCCGGCGAGACCGGCTTCACCGTGAACGACCCCGACGCGGAGCAGCGGCCCCGCGCCGACCAGGGAGCGGCGGAACGCCCCTGGTACGACAACCTCTGGGACGGCGTCGACCACGCCGACCGTCCCTGACCCCTCCTCCGCGACACACGAGCAAGGCAACCGAAAAAACATGGAAACGCCCCCTCCGCAGACCGAACGCACCGAGCCCACCGAGAAGGACATCGCCGCCTTCGAGCTCCAGCTCGGCCGGCCGCCCCGCGGCCTGCGCGCCATCGCGCACCGCTGCCCGTGCGGCAACCCGGACGTCGTCGAGACCGCGCCCCGGCTCCCTGACGGCACGCCGTTCCCGACGACGTACTACCTGACCTGCCCCCGGGCGGCCTCGGCCATCGGCACCCTCGAGGCCAACGGGGTCATGAAGGAGATGCAGGCCCGGCTCGCCACCGACCCGGAGCTGGCCGCCGCCTACCGGGCCGCGCACGAGGACTACATCGCCCGCCGTGACGCGATCGACGTCCTGGAGGGCTTCCCGAGCGCCGGCGGCATGCCGGACCGGGTCAAGTGCCTGCACGTCCTCGTCGGCCACTCGCTGGCCGCCGGACCGGGCGTCAACCCGTTCGGCGACGAGGCGCTCGCGATGCTGCCGGAGTGGTGGGCGAAGGGCGCCTGCGTCACGCCGTGCGCCGACAAGGAAGAGGAGAAGGGCGAGTGACCCGGGTCGCCGGAATCGACTGCGGTACGAACTCCATCCGCCTCCTCGTCGCCGACGTCCACCCCGAGACGGGTGACCTCGTCGAGCTGGACCGGCGGATGACGATCGTCCGGCTCGGGCAGGGCGTCGACAAGACGGGCCGGCTCGCGCCCGAGGCGCTGGAGCGGACCTTCGCGGCCTGCCGCGTGTACGCCGAGGTCATCAAGGAGCTGGGTGCCGAGCGGCTCCGCTTCGTCGCCACCTCCGCCTCGCGCGACGCCGAGAACCGCGACGAGTTCGTGAACGGGGTCGTGGAGATCCTGGGCGTCGAGCCCGAGGTCATCACCGGCGACCAGGAGGCCGCGTTCTCCTTCACCGGCGCCACCGGAGAGCTGCACGGCCCGGAGACGTACCTCGTCGTGGACATCGGCGGCGGCTCGACCGAGTTCGTCACCGGCAACAAGCACGTCGAGGCCGCCCGCTCCGTCGACATCGGCTGCGTCCGGCTGACCGAGCGGCACGTCCGGCACGACCCGCCGACCGCCGAGGAGGTCGCCGCGATCCGCGCCGACGTCCGGGCCGCGCTCGACCTGGCCGCCGAGACCGTGCCGATCGGCTCGGCGGAGACCCTCGTCGGGCTCGCCGGCTCGGTCACCACCGTCGCCGCCATCGCCCTCGGGCTCACGGAGTACGACTCCGAGAAGATCCACCACTCCCGGATCTCCGCCGCTCAGGTCGCCGAGGTGACCGACCGGCTCCTCGCCTCCACGCACGACGAGCGGGCCGCGATCCCCGTCATCCACCCGGGCCGGGTCGACGTGATCATCGCCGGTGCGCTGGTCCTGAGGGAGATCGTGGAGCGGGTCGGAGCGAGCGAGGTCGTCGTCAGCGAGCACGACATCCTCGATGGGATCGCCCTATCCGTGGCATAGCGGGCATCTATCGAGCCTCCCGGCGACATGCCGTCGGGAAAGTTCGTGAAGTTCTTCACAAGGAAAAAGGCCCTGATGGCGTCGGAAGAGGGTCCGAAGGGGGTCTTTGGGCCCTCCGAGGGGCGTCTCAGGGCCCTTTCGTAGGTACGGGGGCCTCTTCGCTCGTTGTTTCCATCGCGTGAACGCACCCGGTGGTTCGGCGTTAACGAGGCCTCTCCAGGCCAGTTCACGAGGGGTGAACAACGTTCACCACCGCACCCCGGTTCCTTTGCAACGCCATGACATGGATCACGTGGGCGGCGGAGTGTAGCAGAGGTGTGCCAGGACCTTGTGAAGGGGCGCACGAGCACCCCCCTCGGACGGGGTGGATACTCGATCCCATGAGCACCACGGAGCGTCCCAGGATCCTCGTAGTAGGCGGCGGGTACGTAGGCCTGTACGCAGCTCGGCGCATCCTCAAGAAGATGCGCTACGCGGAGGCGACCGTCACGGTCGTCGACCCGCGGTCGTACATGACCTACCAGCCCTTCCTGCCCGAAGCCGCCGCCGGCAGCATCTCGCCGAGGCACGTCGTCGTCCCGCTGCGACGCGTCCTCCCCAAGGCCGAGGTGCTCACCGGTCGGGTCACCACCATCGACCAGGACCGCAAGGTCGCCACCGTCGCGCCGCTCGTCGGCGAGGCGTACGAGCTGCCTTTCGACTACCTCGTCATCGCCATGGGCGCGGTCTCCCGCACCTTCCCGATCCCCGGTCTCGCCGAGCAGGGCATCGGCATGAAGGGCATCGAGGAGGCCATCGGCCTGCGCAACCACGTCCTCGAGCAGCTCGACAAGGCCGACTCGACCACCGACGAGGAGGTCCGCCGCAGGGCGCTGACCTTCGTCTTCGTGGGCGGCGGCTTCGCCGGCGCGGAGACCATCGGCGAGGTCGAGGACCTGGCCCGTGACGCGTCGAAGTACTACCAGAACGTCAAGCGCGAGGACATGCGCTTCGTCCTGGTCGACGCGGCCGACAAGATCCTCCCCGAGGTGGGCCCCAAGCTCGGCCAGTACGGCAAGGAGCACCTCGAGGGCCGCGGTATCGAGATCTACCTCGAGACTTCGATGGACTCCTGCGTCGACGGCCACGTCGTGCTGAAGAACGGCCTCGAGGTCGACTCCAACACGATCGTGTGGACCGCCGGCGTGAAGCCGAACCCGGCGCTCTCCCGCTTCGGTCTGCCGCTCGGCCCCCGCGGCCACGTGGACTGCAACGAGAAGCTCCAGGTCAACGGCCTCGACTACGCGTGGGCCGCGGGCGACAACGCCCAGGTGCCGGACATGGTCGGCCGCAAGGCCGGCAACCCGAACGCCTGGTGCCCGCCGAACGCCCAGCACGCGCTGCGTCAGGCGAAGGTCCTCGGTGACAACGTGGTGGCCGGCATGCGCGGCTTCCCGCAGGCCGAGTACAGCCACGCCAACAAGGGCGCCGTGGCCGGCCTCGGCCTCCACAAGGGCGTCGCGATGATCGTCATGGGCAAGGTGAAGATCAAGCTCAAGGGCCGTCTCGCCTGGTACATGCACCGCGGCTACCACGGCATGGCCATGCCGACCTGGAACCGCAAGATCCGCGTCTTCGCGGACTGGACCCTCGCGATGTTCCTCAAGCGTGAGGTCGTCTCGCTCGGCGCCATCGAGACGCCGCGCGAGGAGTTCTACGAGGCCGCCAAGCCCGCCCCCGCCCCGGCCGCGCCGGCGCAGGAGAAGGCCAAGGCCTCCTAAGGCACCGCCGTACACGCAGTACCCCGAAAGGGCCGTCCGCCATCCGTGGTGCGGACGGCCCTTCGCGTGTTTTGCCGACTCGTTGCGCTGCGCCGGGATGGGAAACCCCTACAGAGGGTGTTCCCTTGGTGACGAGCATTTCTGGGGCACGAGATCACGGAGGTGTGCACCATGGCCGACGCCGCGTCGCGGCTGACGACTCTCGCCGAGGAACTCCTCGGAGGACCGCTCCCGGTCCGTCTGCGAGCCTGGGACGGCAGTGAGGCCGGACCGGCGGGAGCCCCCGTCCTGATCGTCCGCGACCGCCGCGCCCTGCGGAGGATGATCTGGAAGCCCGGCGAACTGGGCCTTGCCCGCGCCTGGGTGTCCGGGGAGCTCGACGTCGAGGGAGACCTGTACGAGGTCCTGGACCGCATCTCGGGCCTCCTCTGGGAGCGCCCCGAGGACACGAGGAGCCGCCTCACGGCCCTGCGCGACTCCGTCCGCGACCCGAAGCTGCGCGCCGCCGCCCGCGCCCTGCTGCGGCTCGCCGGGCCCCTGCCGCCCCCGCCGCCGCCCGCCGAGGAAATGCGCGGCCGCAGCGGCAGCAGCCACAGCAAGCGCCGTGACAAGCAGGCGATCAGTCACCACTACGACGTGGGCAAC
The DNA here is from genome assembly GCF_055581845.1 of Streptomyces sp. NPDC042346. Taxonomy (NCBI): domain Bacteria; kingdom Bacillati; phylum Actinomycetota; class Actinomycetes; order Kitasatosporales; family Streptomycetaceae; genus Streptomyces; species Streptomyces sp. NPDC042346. The sequence goes on from NZ_JBVJEH010000010.1 coordinate 350,502, forward strand.
GACTTCTACGAGATCGTCCTCGGCCCGTCCATGGTCTACTCCTGCGCCTACTGGACGGAGGACGGGACCCTGGAGGACGCCCAGCGCGACAAGCTGGACCTCATCGCCCGCAAGCTGAACCTGAAGGAGGGCGACCGGCTCCTCGACGTGGGGTGCGGCTGGGGCTCCATGGCCCTGCACGCAGCCCGCGAGTACGGCGCCCGGGTCGTCGGCGTCACCCTCTCCCGCGAACAGGCCGCCTACGCCCGCAAGCGCGTCGCCGACGAGGGCCTCACCGACCTCGTGGAGATCCGCGTCCAGGACTACCGGGACGTCGCCGACGGCCCGTACGACGCGATCTCCTCGATCGGCATGGCCGAGCACGTCGGGGCCGTGAAGTACCGGGAGTACGCCGACACGCTGTACGGGCTCCTCAAGCCCGGCGGACGGCTCCTGAACCACCAGATCTCCCGCCGCCCCGAGCCCGACGAGGAGGCCTACGAGATCGACCCCTTCATCGACGCGTACGTCTTCCCCGACGGAGAACTCGCCCCCATGGGCCGGACGCTGTCCACCCTGGAGGACGCCGGCTTCGAGGTCCGCGACGTCGAGGCGCTCCGTGAGCACTACGCGCTGACGCTGCGCCGGTGGGTGGCCAACCTGGAGCGGGAGTGGGACCGGGCGGTCCGGCTCACCTCGCCCGGCCGGGCGAGGATCTGGCGGCTGTACATGGCGGCCTCCGCCGTCTCCTTCGAGCGCAACCGGATCGGCGTGAACCAGTTCCTCGCCGTGAAGACCCCGCTCGCGGGGACGAGCGGGACGGCGCTGCGGCCGCGCGTCTGGAACGAGAAGACGGCCTGACGCACGTACGGCGAAGGGCCGGCCTCCCAGGTGGGAGACCGGCCCTTCAGTCGTATCCGTGGCTACTCGGCCTTGATGGCCGAGAGCATGTTCAGCCGCGCCGCGCTCCGGGCCGGCCACAGGGAGGCGAGGACGCCGACCAGGGCGGCCAGGACCAGGAAGATCCCGATCCGGTCCCAGGGCAGGACCAGGGCGTAGCCCGGGATCTGCTCCTTGATGGTCTCGCCGATCGCCCAGCCGAGGAACGAGCCGAGGCCGATGCCGACGACCGCGCCGAACACCGAGATGACCACGGCCTCCAGCCGGACCATCCGCTTCACCCGGCGCCGGTCGAGGCCGATCGCCCGCAGCATGCCGATCTCCTGCTGGCGCTCGAAGACGGACATCGCGAGGGTGTTGACGACGCCGAGGACCGCGATGATCAGGGCCATGCCGAGCAGGCCGTACATGATGTTGAGGAGCAGGTTGATCGGGCCGCCGAAGGCGTCACGGATGCCCTTGTGGTCCAGCACCGTGATGTCGGGGTTGTCGCCCATGGCCTTGGCCAGGGCCCGCTCGTTGGCCGCGCTGGCGCCGCCCTCGGTGGAGACGAAGATCTGACGGATCTCCGCCCGCTCCTCGTGCGCGGTGACCAGCTTGTGGTCGATCAGGACCGGCGAGAGGAACTCGTTGGGCTCGAAGACCGCGCCGACCGTCAGCTTGGCCTTCTGCTTGTCGAGGTACTCGACCGGGACGGTGTCGCCGACCTTCAGGCCGCGCTTCGTGGCGGTCTTCTCGTCGACGGCGATCGCGCCCTTGCCGAGGGAGTTCAGCGAGCCGTTCACGACGCTGAGCTTGAGGACCTTCTCGATGTCGCCGGGGGTGACGCCGGAGGCCGAGACGTACGAGCCCTTGATCTCCAGCGCGCCCGCCTGCTGCGGGGAGATCGCGGTGACGCCCGGAGCCTTCTCCAGGGCGGTCAGCGCCTCCTGGCTCAGGCTGTTGCCACTGGCCATCGAGACCATGTAGTCGGCCTTGACCTGGTCGGTCGTCGCCTTGTCGAGGGCCGTGCCGACCGTGGCGCCGAGCACCGAGAGGCCGGTGACGAGGGTCAGGCCGATGGCGAGCGCGGAGGCGGTGGCGCCGGTGCGGCGCGGGTTGCGGACCGCGTTGAGGCCGGCGAGCTTGCCGGAGACCCCGAAGAGGTTCACGAACAGCGGGCGGATCACGGCGATCACGGGCCGGGACAGGAACGGGATCAGCACGATCACACCCATGAGGGTGAGGAACGCGCCACCCGCGATGAGCATGCGGCCGTCGTCGCCGCCCTGGCCCGCGCCGAGCACGATCAGGACCGCGCCGAGCGCGGTGAGCGCGGCACCGATGGAGTTCCGTACGACGAGCGACTTCGTGCTCGCGGTGGCGTGGACGCTGCTCATGGCGGCGACCGGCGGGATCTTCGCGGCGCGGCGGCCGGGCAGCCAGGCGGCGAGCATCGTGATCAGGACGCCGACGGCGAACGCGCTGACGGCCGGGGTGGCGGTGAGGACCAGATCGCCGCCCGGGACCTTCATCTCGAAGGCGCTCATGGCCGAGCGGAGGGCGACGGCCAGGCCGATGCCGAGCACGTAGCCGACGGCGGAGGCGACCAGACCGACCAGGCCGGCCTCGGCGAGGACGGAGCGGGTGATCTGCTTGCGGGAGGCGCCGACGGCGCGCATCAGGGCCAGTTCCTTGGTGCGCTGCGCGACCAGCATGGTGAAGGTGTTGGAGATCAGGAAGATCCCGACGAAGAGCGCGATGCCCGCGAAGCCGAGCAGCACCTGGTTGAGCGCGCCGAGACCGGCTTCGATGTCCTTGGCCTGCTGCTCGGCGAGGTCCTCGCCGGTCTGCGCGGTGGCGGCCTTCGGGACGACCTTGAGGACCTCGTCGAGGAGCTTGTCGGCGTTCGTGCCGGGCGCGGCGGTGACGGTCAGGCCCCGGTAGTACCCGGGCTTCAGGTAGAGCTGCTGCGCGACGGAGGAGTCGAAGACGACGAGGCTGCCGCCGGCGTTGACGGCGCCGTCCTCGGTGGTGAAGACGCCGGAGAGCTCGTACTCCTTCACGGGTCCCGTGGTCGCGACGCGGACGGTGTCGCCGACCTTGTAGCCGCCCTTGTCCGCGGTGTCCTTGTCGAGCGCGACCTGTCGGTCCTCGACCGGGCCCGTACCCGTGGTGAAGGTGTACGCGCGGTCCTTGCCGTCCTTGCCGGGGGCGAAGTTGGTGCCCTTGTTGGACCAGCCGACGCCGATCAGCTTGCCGTTCTTGTCGGGCACGCCCGCGAAGCCGTCGACGCGGGGGGTGACGGAGGCGACCCCGTCGAGCCCGGCGACCTTGTCGACGTCCTTCTGGGAGAGACCGGGGGCCTTCCGGGCCTGCTCGGCGTTCGGGTACATCTCGACGGCGACGGCGACGTCGTCGTAGCTCTTGGCCGACTGGTTGCGGAAGGCCTGGCCGAGGGTGTCGGTGAAGACGAGGGTGCCGGAGACGAAGGCCACGCCGAGCATCACGGCGAGGACGGTCATCAGCAGTCTCGCCTTGTGCGCGAGGACGTTGCGCAGGGCGGTACGGAACATGGGTGTGTCCTGAAGGAAGGGTGGGGCGGGACGGAGGGACGGGGACGCGGGCCTGACCGGTTCGAGGCCGGTCGCGGCGCTACGGCGTCAGCTCGTACGGCCCTTGGCGTCGAAGGCCTTCATGCGGTCGAGCACCCCGTCGGCCGTCGGGTGGAGCATCTCGTCGACGATCCGGCCGTCGGCGAGGAAGATCACGCGGTCCGCGTAGGAGGCGGCGACCGGGTCGTGGGTGACCATGACGACGGTCTGGCCCAGCTCGCGCACCGAGTTGCGGAGGAAGCCCAGGACCTCGGCGCCCGAGCGCGAGTCCAGGTTTCCGGTCGGCTCGTCACCGAAGATGATCTCGGGGCGGGAGGCCAGGGCACGGGCCACGGCCACGCGCTGCTGCTGGCCGCCGGAGAGCTCGGTGGGGCGGTGGCTGAGCCGGGCGGACAGGCCGAGCATGTCGATGACCTGCTGGACCCACTGCTTGTCGGGCTTGCGGCCGGCGATGTCCATCGGCAGCGTGATGTTCTCCAGGGCCGTCAGCGTCGGCAGCAGGTTGAAGGCCTGGAAGATGAAGCCGATCTTGTCGCGGCGGAGCTGGGTGAGCTGCTTGTCCTTGAGAGTGGAGAGCTCGGTCTCGCCGATGCGCACGGAGCCGGAGGAGAAGGAGTCCAGGCCGGCGACGCAGTGCATCAGGGTCGACTTGCCGGAGCCGGACGGGCCCATGATCGCGGTGAACTCGCCCTGCCGGAAGTCCACGGTGACGTGGTCGAGCGCGACCACCTGGGTCTCGCCGTGTCCGTAGACCTTGGAGAGATCCGTGGCGCGGGCGGCCACCGCGGTGGCTCGGGACACGGTGGGGGTGGTGGTCACGAGGAGGACTCCTGTCACTGCGGGGCTGCTGCGGGAACCCCTCCATCGTCTCGACCGTTCCGGCCCGGAGCGTCCGCCCACGTGCCCGTTCTCGGGGCAGTCTCGAGTCGGACCGGAGCCCTCGTCCGTCCTCCTGAGGTATGACGGCACCCCTGAGAGGCTGCTTCGAGCCGAGGTGACAGACCTGCGATGACTTTTCGTCATTCCGATGGGCTCGGCTTTGCGCCTGCGACCCCCGTCACAGTTGGGGGAAAACGCCCTCACCTGCACTGACGCACCCTCAGGCGTCAATAAAATAAGACAACATCGGGCCGATGTTCCGCTGAACGAGGGAAGGGGCCCGGATAGGCTCCTGTGCCAACGCGGAGCTTCGCGGAACGCCCGGATGGTGGAATACGCAGACACGGCGAGCTTAAACCTCGCTGGCCCTCGGGCCGTACCGGTTCAAATCCGGTTCCGGGCACCACCCCGGGCCACAGGCGAGTGCCTGGGGCCCGGCGCAGTCCCTCCGTCAGGCCTTCGGCAGACGGTCGAGCAGCCAGGTGCCGAACTCCTTGGAGAGCAGCGCGCCGCCCCCGCTTCCCTCGCCGGTCGTCGTCTCGTCGGCGAGCTCGTCGCTCAGCCCGTCCTCGACGCCGCTCTCCACCAGCCGCAGGAACAGAGGCATCTGCGGCCGGTCGCCCATGCGGTCGAGCTCGGCCGCCTCGTCCAGGTCGGGCGCGGCGGCGTCGTGGCAGAAGAGGACGGCGGTCCGGTGGTCCACCCGCTGGTACTCCAGGCTCGCCAGGCCGTAGCGGGCGGCGAGGGCGCCGCGCCCGGTGCCGCCGACGGCCAGCCGCTCGCCCGATCCCTCGGCGATCGCGCGCGTGACGGCCTCCGTCACGGCCGAGCCGTGACCGGAGAGACCGGTGTCGGCGGGCAGTCCCACCAGGACCAGGTCGTTGCCGCGCGCCTTCAGCTCCGCGAGGAGCGAGTACGAGCCGTCGTCCACGCTCGCGGCCAGCGCCTCCAGGTCCTGGCCGGCGTCGCCGACCAGGACGACGGGCGCGGCGAGGTGCCTGCCGGCGCGGAACGCCCACGCGGTCCCGTTGCGCAGCTGCCAGGTGTCATGCGGTGCGGTGGTCATCGGCTCTCCTTGTAAGGGGGGGTGTGCCTGACAGGGCGAGCGTCGCGGAGCGGGGTCCTCCGGGGTGGGCGAAGATCGGAATCTTCCGGGAAAAGATCCTCCCCGAGCACTAGGGAGTTTCTTTTGCCTACCCATTACCCTTGACGCAAGGCCGCGCCGTGCGGTCTGCCATGGAGGAGTGAGATGAGGAGCAGCAACCCGGTCTTCTCGCGACGGGGGTTCAGCCGCGACAACGGCTACGCGGTGAACGCGCAGCAGCCGCAGGCCGGGGGCCCCGCCGTCGGAACCAACCCGTACGCCACCGGCAACCCGTATGCCGAGGGCGCGACGAACCCGTACGCCACCAACCCGTACGCCCCGCAGGACGCCGCGCTCGGCGCCCCGCCGCAGGCCCGCGGCAACGTGATGACGATCGACGACGTCGTGAGCCGTACGGCCATGACGCTCGGCACGGTCGTGGTCACCGCCGTCCTGTCCTGGTTCCTGCTGCCGGTCGACTCGGCCAACCTGGGCAAGTCCTACGGCATCGCCATCGGCGCCGCCATCGTCGCGTTCGTCCTGGCGATGGTGCAGTCCTTCAAGCGCAAGCCGTCTCCCGCGCTGATCCTGGGCTACGCGGCCTTCGAGGGTGTCTTCCTCGGCGTGATCTCGGCCGCCGTCTCGACGTACATCGCCGACGGCGTGGTCATCCAGGCGGTCCTGGGCACGATGGCGGTCTTCGCCGGCGTCCTGATCGCCTACAAGATGGGCTGGATCCGGGTCAACCGACGCTTCTACGGCTTCGTGATGGCCGCCGCCATGGGCTTCATGCTGCTCATGGTGGTGAACCTGCTCTTCGCCGTCTTCGCCGGCGGTGACGGCCTGGGCTTCCGCAGCGGTGGCCTCGGCATCCTCTTCGGTGTCATCGGCGTCATCCTGGGCGCCTGCTTCCTCGCCCTCGACTTCAAGCAGGTCGAGGACGGCGTGAACTACGGCGCGCCGCGCGAGGAGGCCTGGCTGGCCGCCTTCGGTCTCACCATGACCCTGGTGTGGATCTACCTGGAGATGCTGCGTCTGCTGTCGATCCTGCAGGGCGACGACTGACGCGTCTGAGCTCGGGGGAAGGGCCCGTCCGGCTTCGTGCCGGGCGGGCCCTTTCCGCGTTCCGCGTCAGACGGCGGCGTCGATGAGGACGCGGGCCGCGGCCTTCGCCTGGGCGGCGGGCTCGGGGGAGCCGGTCATGCCCGCGACGACCATGGCCCCGTTGGCGAGCAGGGCGAGCTGGTCGGCGAGGGCGGGCGGGGCCCCGAGGGCGTCCGTCTGGGCGGCGAAGTACGCCCGCAGGGCCTCCTTGTGGTCGCGGGCGAGGCCGGCGACGTTCGGGGCGACGCCGCCGAGCTCCCCGAACGTGTTGATGAACGCGCACCCCCGGAACCCGTCCTCGGCGAACCAGGCGCCGAGCCAGTCGAAGACCGCGAGCGCCCGCTCGTACGGGCCGTCGGCGACCCGGTCGCCGTGTGCCGCGAGGGCGTCGCGCACGGTGCCGTCGCGGCGCCGCAGGACCGCCTCGACGAGGACGTCCTTGGACGGGAAGAGCTGGTAGAGCCGCTTGAGCGAGACCCCGGAGGCGGTGCGGAGCGCGTCCATGCCGACCGCCTGCACCCCGCGCTCGTCGAAGAGCCGCTCGGCGGTGTCGAGCACCTTCAGTTCGGCGGCTTCCGCGTCCATCTGCCGATCACCCCTTGCGTAGAGAACCATCGTTCTCGTAGCCTACAGGGCGTCGGGAGAACGATCGTTCTCCCGACGGGAAAACGAAACGGGGAGTTCCCATGTCCGCCTTCGCCCTGCGCGCCCGCACCGTCACCGTCGACGGGCTCGACGTCTTCTACCGGGAGGCCGGCGACCCGGCCAATCCCACGCTCGTCCTGCTGCACGGCTTCCCGTCCAGCTCGCACATGTACCGCGGGCTCATGGCCGAGCTGGCCGACTCGTACCACCTGATCGCCCCTGACCACATCGGCTTCGGCGCCTCGGCCGCCCCGGCCGTCGAGGACTTCGCGTACAGCTTCGAGAAGCTCACCGAGATCACCCTCGGACTGCTCGACAAGCTCGGCGTCGACCGGTTCGCGCTCTACATCCAGGACTACGGGGCGCCCATCGGGCTGCGGATCGCCTCCCGCGACCCCGAGCGGGTCACCGCGATCGTCACCCAGAGCGGAAACGCCTACCTGGAGGGCTTCACGCCCTTCTGGGACGTGCTCTTCGCCCACGCCAAGGACCGCGAGGCGAACGAGGCCGGGGTGCGGGAGCTGCTGACCGCCGAGGCCACCCGGTGGCAGTACACCCACGGGGTGCCGGCGGACCGGCTCGACCGGATCGGCCCGGAGGCGTGGACCCTGGACCAGGCCGGCCTGGACCGGCCCGGCAACAAGGAGATCCAGCTCCAGCTCTTCTGGGACTACCAGTTCAACCTGGACGGCTACCCGGCCTTCCAGGAGTACTTCCGCACCCACCGGCCGCCGCTCCTGGCGGCCTGGGGACGCGGCGACGAGATCTTCGGACCCGCGGGCGCGGAGGCCTTCGAGCGGGACCTGCCGGAGGCCGAGATCCACCTCCTGGACGCCGGGCACTTCGCCCTGGAGACGCACGGCGAGGAGATCGCCGGGCTCGTCCGCGACTTCCTCGGCCGGCACGCGAAGTGAGGCGCGGGGCGGGCTGTTGGTCAGGGTCCCCGGGCGGCGCGTAGGGTCGCGGGGTGCGTGATACGAGTGAACTGACCGCCGCCGTCGAGCGCTTCGCCGACCGGCTGCGGGCCGCCCCGCAGAGCCGCCTCCAGCGCGGGGCGGCGGCCGAGGGGCTCGCGCTCGCCCGGGAGCTCGCGACGCGCGCCCAGCGCGCCGAGGACCCGGAGCGGGAGCCGCTGACGATGCCGGACGCGGGGGTCTTCACCGTCGCCGACCAGCTCGTCGTCGCCGGGAACGACCTGGCGGAGATCCTGCGAACGGCCCCGGCCGATTCCCGCGAGGGGGACCTGGGCGAGGCCGTGAGGCTGGTCCGGGAGGCGGCGGAGCGCTCGGGGCTCTGAGGCCGCCGGGCTCTGAGGCCGCCGGAGCTCTGGTGCTCCAGGGCCTACGCCGCCTTGCTGCGGGGGTCACACGCCCCCGCCTTGCTGCGGGGGGTCAACACCCGCCCCGCTGTGCGCTGTGCGGGCTACAGCGAGGCGATGACGCGGTCCGCCAGGATGTAGACGTTCTCCTCGTCGGTGTCGCCGTACGAGAAGGTCAGGGCGAAGGCGCCCGAGACGCCCGAGCCGCCGAGCAGGACCGGGGTGCGGCCGGCGCGCAGGGCCTCCGCGAGGCGCTCCGCGGTCTCGCGGTGCCCGGGGGTCATACAGAGCGTCGTGCCGTCCGCGAAGACGTACACGTCCAGGGTGCCGAGCGGGCCGGGGCGCACGTCGGTCAGCGCGGTACCGGTGTCCGCGAGCTCCTCCAGGCGGGACACCGTCCGCTCGTGGTCGGTGACGACCGGGGTCTGCACCGGCACGAAGTCCGGGTGCGAGGGGTGGCGGCGGCGGGCCGCGGCCAGCTCCGCGGAGTCCTCGGGGTACTCGTCCAGCGCGTCGGCGAGCTCGCCGAGGCCGTCGACACCGTCGAGCCCGCCGAGTCCGCCGGAACCGTCGAGCGCGGCCGCCTCCGCCTCCATGGCCTCCAGGGCCATCGCCTCCAGGCCCACGAAGTCGGCCTGGCGCGGGACGAAGAAGGCGCCGTCCTCGCCCGGGCCGCCGAGGCCACCGAGCAGGGACGGGGCGTCCGCCGCGTCACGGGCCTCCTGCGCGGCCCAGAAGGCGCGGGCCTCCGCGAGCTCGCGCTCGCGCTCCTCGGCCAGCGCTTCGGCGACCGCGGCCCGTATCTCCGCGGCGGGCGTGGCCCTGGCCGCGGGGACCGTGATGCCGCGGGCGGCCGCCAGCTCGCTGCGGAGGCCGGTGACCTCCTTGCGGAGACCGTGGACGGCGTGCAGGGCAGCAGCGCCCACGGCCGTGGCAGCGGCCGTGGTCAGCAGCAGGGCAAGAGGCATGGCGCTCACTGACGTACTCCCGATTCCGAGTCGATCCCCCGACTTCCTACATCAGCTTGTCCTGGGGTGGTGCTCGCTGTCAGTGCATTACGTCACGAATTGGACAGGTATTTCGGCCGGGTGTTTAGTCCCAAAGCGCCTCTGACCTGGGAAAACGAACTCCCCCGGGACGTAGGTCACATCCTGGGGGAGATTCGGTCACGGCTCGGACGCGGAGCGGTTAGCCCCGGGCCGTCAGGACAGGCGCCGCCTTAGTTCAGGCGCTCGCTTCTTTGGTCGCGCTGAGCCTCGCCACCGCTGCGGGCAGGTGCCGCCTTCGTTCCTCAGGCGACCCCTACCCTTCGCTACGGCTCAGCTCAGCCGCTCGCTTCTTTGGTCGCGCTGAGCCTCGCCACCGCTGCGGGCAGGTGCCGCCTTCGTTCCTCAGGCGACCCCTACCCTTCGCTACGGCTCAGCTCAGCCGCTCGATGACCATGGCCATGCCCTGGCCGCCGCCGACGCACATGGTCTCCAGGCCGAACTGCTTGTCGTGGAACTGGAGGCTGTTGATGAGCGTGCCGGTGATCCGGGCGCCCGTCATGCCGAAGGGGTGGCCGACGGCGATGGCGCCACCGTTGACGTTGACCTTGTCCAGGTCCAGGCCCAGGTCCTGGTAGGACGGGATGACCTGGGCGGCGAAGGCCTCGTTGATCTCGGCGAGGTCGATGTCGCCGATGGTGAGGCCGGCGCGCTTGAGGGCCTGCTTCGACGCCTCGACCGGGCCGAGGCCCATGATCTCGGGGGAGAGGCCGGAGACGCCGGTGGAGACGATGCGGGCGAGCGGGGTCAGGCCGAGCTCGCGGGCCTTCGTGTCCGACATGATCACGAGCGCGGCGGCGCCGTCGTTCAGCGGGCAGCAGTTGGCGGCGGTGACCAGGCCGTCGGGGCGGAAGACCGGCTTGAGGCCCTGCACGCCCTCCAGGGTGACGCCGGCGCGCGGGCCGTCGTCGGCGGAGACGACGGTGCCGTCCGGGAGCGTCACCGGGGTGATCTCGCGCTCCCAGAAGCCGTTCTTGATGGCCTGCTCGGCGAGGTTCTGCGACCGTACGCCGAACTCGTCCATCTCCTGGCGGCTGATGCCCTTCCAGCGGGCCAGGTTCTCGGCGGTCTGGCCCATCGCGATGTACGCGTCCGGGACGATGCCGTCCTCGCGCGGGTCGTGCCACGTGGAGCCCTCGGAGGCCGCGACCTCGGCGGTACGGCCCTCGGCCTCGGCGAAGTACGGGTTGTGGGTGTCGGGCCAGGAGTCCGAGTTGCCCTTCGCGAAGCTGGAGACCATCTCGACACCGGCCGAGAGGAAGACGTCGCCCTCGCCGGCCTTGATGGCGTGCAGCGCCATGCGGGAGGTCTGGAGCGAGGAGGAGCAGTAGCGGGTGACCGTGCAGCCCGGCAGGTGGTCCATGCCCATCTGCACGGCGACGATCCGGCCCAGGTTGTTGCCCTGCTCGCCGCCGGGCAGACCACAGCCCAGCATCAGGTCGTCGATGTCCCGGGGGTCGAGCTCCGGCACCTTGGCCAGGGCGGCCTGGATGATGGTCGCGGTGAGGTCGTCCGGCCGCAGGTCCTTCAGGGAGCCCTTGAAGGCCCGGCCGATGGGCGAGCGGGCGGTCGAGACGATCACGGCTTCGGGCATCACGGCTCCATGAGGGTGCGGAGTGAGCGGACTGAAAGGGAAGTTACCCGTACGTACCGCACGGGTCACCGCCCTGGCGGTGTGACGCGGGCCTCTTTTCTAAGCGGGCGCTCAGTCGGCCCGGGCGCCCTTGTGCGCAATCGTCCCGCAGGGCTGGGGCCCTGGGGGAGGGTGGGAACACGGGACGGCGCCCTGGCGGGCGCGTCCGCTCCCTGTACCCCGAGCCGTTCCCGGGCGTTCCCGGGCGGTTCCGTCACGGGTTGCGGGCGTCCTCCGGGGCCTCTTCCGAGCCTGCCTCCGGTCCGCCGGCCGCAGGCACCGGCAGTCGCCGCCTCCGGCGGTGCTTGAGCAGCGCCCACGGCGCCCGCGCGCCCGTGACCTCCGTGCCCGCCTCCTTCGCCGCCTCCGCCGCCGCCTTCGCCACCGGCAGGATGTTCTCCCGCCGCGTGGGCTCCAGCCGGTCGGTTTCCGGCCACACGCCCAGGGACGCGCACAGCGTCGGCAGCACCGCCATCGCCGCCGTCGCGTACCCCTCCGCCGACGGGTGGAAGTTGTCCACCCCGAACATCTCGCGCGGATTCGCCGCGAACTCGGGGCCGAGCAGGTCGCCCAGCGACACCGTCCGCGCGCCCTGCTCCACCACCACGATCGTCTGCGCCGCCGCCAGCTGCCGCGAGGCCCGCCGGGCCAGCCAGCGCAGCGGCTGGTAGACCGGCTCGATCGTGCCCAGGTCCGGGCAGGTCCCGACCACCACCTCCGCGCCCGCCGTCCGCAGCCGCCGCACCGCCGCCGCGAGGTGCCGCACCGACTCCGTGGGCGGCATCCGGTGCGTCACGTCGTTCGCGCCGATCATGATCACGCAGACGTCCGGCGGCCCGACCGGCCGGGCGAGGAGAAGCGACACCTGACGCTCCAGGTCGTCCGAGCGCGCTCCCGACAGCGCCACGTTCCGCAGGACCACCGGCCGCTCCGCCACCGCCGCCAGCCCCGAGGCGAGCAGCGCGCCCGGCGTCTGACCCGTGCGGCGCACCCCCTGACCCGCCGCCGTGGAATCACCCAGAAGGGCCAGTCGCAGGGGCCCCTCCGTACCGAAGGACCGGCCGTAGAGGCCGTCCGCCACCGGCGGCAGGGGTGCCGTCCCGTTCCCCACCGACCTCTTCGCCAGCTGCATCTCGGTCAGCAGCAGCCCCACCGCGGCCACGCCGAGAAGCCCGATGCTCCCGCCGCCGTAGGCCGCACCCGCCGCGATCCGCCGCGCCACCCTCGCCCTCGACATGAGGCCGTCACCTCCTTCAAGCCGTTCAGGGTCTAACTGCCCCGTAAGCCGCTCCGACTACGCATACGCTGGCCACACCATTACGGAGACCCCGGAGATTACGGTGCAATTCCACGACTCGATGATCAGCCTCGTCGGCAACACCCCGCTGGTGAAGCTCAACAGCGTCACGGCGGGTATCCAAGCGACCGTCCTGGCCAAGGTCGAGTACTTCAACCCGGGCGGCTCGGTCAAGGACCGCATCGCCGTCCGCATGATCGAGGCGGCCGAGCAGAGCGGCGCGCTCAAGCCCGGCGGCACCATCGTCGAGCCCACGTCCGGCAACACCGGCGTCGGCCTCGCGATCGTGGCCCAGCAGAAGGGCTACAAGTGCATCTTCGTCTGCCCCGACAAGGTGTCCCTCGACAAGATCAACGTGCTGCGGGCGTACGGCGCGGAGGTCGTCGTCTGTCCCACCGCCGTGGATCCCGAGCACCCGGACTCGTACTACAACGTCTCGGACCGGCTCGTCCGTGAGACCCCCGGTGCCTGGAAGCCCGACCAGTACTCCAACCCGAACAACCCCCGCTCCCACTACGAGACCACCGGTCCCGAGCTCTGGGAGCAGACGGACGGGAAGATCACCCACTTCGTCGCGGGCGTCGGCACCGGCGGCACCATCTCCGGCACCGGCAACTACCTCAAGGAGGTCAGCGGCGGCTCCGTGAAGGTCGTCGGCGCCGACCCCGAGGGCTCCGTCTACTCGGGCGGCTCCGGCCGGCCGTACCTGGTCGAGGGCGTCGGCGAGGACTTCTGGCCGACCGCGTACGACCAGAACGTCACGGACCGGATCGTCGCCGTGTCCGACAAGGACTCGTTCCAGATGACCCGCCGCCTCGCCAAGGAGGAGGGCCTCCTCGTCGGCGGCTCCTGCGGCATGGCCGTCGTCGCGGCCCTGGAGGTCGCCAAGGAGCTCGGGCCCGACGACGTCGTCGTCGTCCTGCTGCCGGACTCCGGCCGCGGCTACATGTCCAAGATCTTCAGCGACGAGTGGATGGCCGGCCACGGCTTCCTGGAGGACACCTCCACCGCCACCGTCGCGGACGTCCTGCGCCACAAGGAGGGCGTCATGCCCTCCCTCGTCCACATGCACCCGGACGAGACGGTCGGCCAGGCCATCGAGGTGCTGCGCGAGTACGGCGTCTCCCAGATGCCCATCGTCAAGCCCGGCGCCGGCCACCCCGACGTCATGGCCGCCGAGGTCGTCGGCTCGGTCGTCGAGCGCGAGCTCCTCGACGCCCTCTTCACGAAGCGCGCCTCCCTGGAGGACCCGCTGGAGCGCCACATGTGCGCGCCGCTGCCGCAGGTCGGCTCCGGCGAGCCCGTCGCCGACCTGATGTCCGTCCTGGGCGAGTCCTCCGACGCGGCGATCGTCCTCGTCGAGGGCAAGCCGACCGGTGTCGTCAGCCGCCAGGACCTGCTGGCCTTCCTGGCCAACGGCGGCGCGAAGTAGGTCGTGGCGGGGTACGTGGAGCCGTTCGTACAACTGGTACGAGGGCGACACGTACCCGCAGCACCCGCTTAACACGCGTCCGGCACATTGGTGGTTGTCGGCGTCACGGACTTCCGGAGCGGCTCCCGGGCCTCCACAGACGCCGCGGACGCGGAGACCGGCCCTGACCCGGGCCCGTGTCCCACGCGGGGACCGCCGTCGTCCCGCCCCCCTTCACCGGGGGTGCGGCGGTCCCCGCGTCACGCTTCTTCCCCGCGCGGCTCTTCTCTGCGCGGTTCTCCTTTCCCGCGCCGCTCTCCTTCCGCCGCGCGCGGCCCTCCTTCCCCGCGCCACCCTTCTCCTCCTGTGGCTGCCCTTCCCCTGCCCGTTCCCCTCCCGGCGCCCGGCTGCATATCCTTATGCAGAGATATTCGAGGGTGAATAGGTGGAAGGGGGACGGACGGCATGAGCGACAGCCCGGCCGGACGGCTGCAGGCGCTCTTCGAGGGCCACCGGCTGACGCCGACGCAGCGACGGATCGCGCACTGCATGGTGCGGCGCGCAGCCGACGTGCCCTTCCTGTCCAGCGTCGAGCTCGCCGAGCTCGCCGGGGTCAGCCAGCCCTCCGTCACCCGCTTCGCCGTCGCGCTCGGCTTCGACGGGTACCCGGCGCTCCGCCGGCACCTGCGGGAGGTCGCGCCCCCGGAACCCGGCGCCGCCGAGGGGGAGCGCGCGGGGGACAACGAGTACCAGCAGGCCGTGCTCGCCGAGATCGAGAACCTCCGGCACCTCGCCGGGCTGCTCGCCGACCCCCGGCCCGTCGAACGGGCCGGCCGGGTCCTCGCCGCCTCCCGCCCGCTGCTCGTGCTCGGCCTGCGGGCCGCCTCCTCGCAGGCGCGCGGCTTCGCCTACTTCGCCGCCAAGGTGCACCCCGACGTCCGGCTCCTCGACGAGGGCGGCTCGATGCTCACGGACCGCGTCGACGCGGCCGTACGGGCCGGGGCCACGGCGCTGCTCTGCTTCGCCCTGCCCCGGCACCCCCGGGAGGTCGTGGAGGCCCTGGAGTACGCGCGGGCGGCCGGGCTCACGGTCGTGGCCGTCGCCGACTCGGCCTTCGCGCCCGTCGCCGCCCACAGCGACCTGCTGATCCCCGCCGCCGTCGGCACGGGGCTCGCCTTCGACACCGCCTGCGCGCCGATGATGCTCGGCCGGGTCCTCCTGGAGGCCATGGCGGACGAACTCCCGGACGCGCAGGCGCGTCTGGAGGAGTTCGACAGCAAGGCGGCCGCGCGGGGCCTGTTCGTCGAGTAGCCGGGCAGGGCGCGCGCGGAGGCGTCGCGCGCGTCAGACCTGGAGCTCGGCCGCGATCTTCTTGAGCTGGTGGCGGGCCATCGCGAGGTTCGAGCGCTCCTTGTCCAGGGCGAGGTACAGGAACAGGCCGTTCGAGCCCTGGCCCTTGAGCAGCAGGATCAGGTGGTACTGCCGGCCGAGGGTGATCAGGATGTCCTCGATCGCGTCGCCGAGGCCGAGCATCTCCATCGCCCGGGCCTTGGCCCGGACCACGTCGGTGTTGCCCGCCGCGGCCACGTTCAGGTCGAGCTCCTTGCTGCCGCCGATGGTGCCGAGCGCCATGCCGCTCGTGTAGTCGACGAGCGCCGCGCCGATGGCGCCGTCGATCGCGGCGGCTTCCTTGAGGGAGGTCTCGGTGTTCGCCATGGTGTCGCACTTCCTTTTCGTGATCTTCTGTGTGATTTTCTGCGTGAGCTGCTTGAGCTTCTTGAGGTGTGTCAGGAGTCGGTTCAGGTCGGGTCCCTGCGCTCCAGCGCCCCGTCGACGAGCTCTCCTATCCGGGCGCTGGACCTGCGGGCCTCCAGGTGGAGCCGCCCCACGTTGATCCGGGGCTCCGCGAGGAGCGTCAGGACGGCCGCGCCGCCCGCCGCGTACGTCGCCACGTAACCGCTCTCGCCGCGGACGAGGAGCTCGCGGAAGCGGCCCTGGCCCGTGCAGTCGGTCAGCCGCTGTCCGACGCCGAGCGCCGCCGCCGTCAGCGCGGCCACGCTCTCGGCCTCGCCGTCGACGGTGTCGTGGGCGAGCACGAGGCCGTCGGCGCTGGCGGCGAGGGCTCCGGTCAGCTGGGGCAGCCGCGCCCGCAGCCGTCTGAGCTCGCCGAGGACCTCGATTTCTGCCGTCATGAGCTGTTTCCTTTCGGCGCGCAGGCGCAGGGCACGCCTCATCACAGGTGTGCCTCCAGGGCGTCACGGAGCCGGCGCAGCAGGGCGATGTCGGGGTCCGCCACCGGCACGGCGGACAGGGGGAGGGGCAGCGGTACGGACTCGGGGCCGGGCTCCGGGTCCGGCGGGGTCTCGACGAGCCCGGCCGCGGCGAGCCGCCGGATGTCGAGGAGCGTGTGGAAGGCGGGGCGGCCGAGCAGCCGGGCGAGTTCCGCCGGGGTCCGCTCCCCGTCGGCGGCGGCGAGCAGGGCCCGCTGCCGGGCCCCGACGGTCTGGCCGGGGGCGGCGGGGCGCGGGACGACCGGGGCGCTGTCGACGGAGGCGTACGGCCAGACGGCGTCGAGGAGTTCGCGGCGGCGGAGGGTCTCGCGCTCGACGGCCTCGGCGGAGACCGGTCGCACCGTGCCGAACCAGTGGCCCACCCCGTACCGGAAGCGGGTCGGCCCGCTGGTGGGGGAGAGGGCGAAGAAGGCCGCGTCGAAGACGGCGCCGAGGTGGCAGATCTCCAGCTCGCCGTCGTGCAGCCGGCCGCTGTCGACGAGGAAGCGGCCGACGGCGCGGTGGGCGCCGGCCCGGTCGACGGCCTCGTCCCAGCCCTCGCGGGGGAGGCGTCCGCCGGTGGTCAGGAGGACGTCGACGCCGGGGGCGGCGGGGCTCTCGGCGTGCACGACACGGCCGTCGACGAGGTAGAGCGTGCCGTGGTCGCGCAGCAGCGCGCCGGTGGCCTTCTCGGCGGCGAGCCGGACCAGCATCGGGGAGACCGGGGGAGCGGGCGGCCCTGGGGCGGGAGCGGCGGCGGGGGCCGTGGCGGCGGGGCTCATCCGAGGACCAGCCTCTCGGCGAGGTCGCGGAGGCGTATGCGGGCGAGGGCGAGGTTGCCGGTGTCGCGGTCGAGCCAGAGATGGAGGAAGACGCTGCTGTCGAAGGAGGTCTCGACGAAGCGGAGCACGTGGTAGCCGGCGCGGGTGGTGACGATCAGATCCTCGACGGGTGGGCCGGGCGAGTCGGGTGAGCCGGGTGGGGGATCCGTCTCCCCCGCTATCGCGAAGGAGTCGAACTCGGCCGCTGCGCGGGCGAGTTCGGCGGTCTCGGCGGCCGTCGTCTCGTGGTCTCCGGTCGGGGACTCGCCCGCCGTCCCGAGGGCGAGCCCGCTGGTCCAGTCGACCAGGGAGGCTCCGCGAGCGCCTGGCAGGGCCATGGCCTCCAGCAGGCACTCGTCGATTCCGGGCACGCGGATTCCCCTCCCGATACGGCGCGCGAACGAACGGCGGTGACCGCGACGTTACTGAACGTTCCGGCCCGTGGGGGTCGTTCTGGCATTTTCCATCGGAACATGCCGGAGGCTGGCGGGAATTGACCGATCCGTTTGCCTCAGGCGTGGGACTCGACGGCGTTCGCGATGTCGGAGAGGTCCTTCGCGAGCGCCTTGGCGACGGCCTTGGCGCCGAAGCGGGCGAGCAGCCGGGCGACGAAACCGGGGGTGCGGCCCTGCGCCGGGCGGGCCGAGAACGCCATCCGCAGGGTCGTGGCGCCCTCGCCGTCGGCCGTGAGGGTGAGCTCGGAGACGTAGTGCATGCCGTGCGAGTCGGCGACCGTGACGTACCGGTCGGGCGGCTCGCACTCGGTCACGGTCATCACCTCCGTCGCCTCCTTGCCGAGCATCCGCCGCGTCTCGCGCCAGCGCGTACCCACGGCGAAGCCTCCCTCGGTGAGCACCTCGACCTTCTCGACGCCCGAGAGGACGCGGGGCATGTCCCGGAGGTCGGTGATCGCCTCCCAGACGCGCCCGGGGGAGGCGGCGACCCGGCGCTCGACGACGACGGAGGTGGTGTCCGTACCCGTTCCAGTCATGTCCTCATCGAACCGGGGCCGCCGCGCCCGCGCTACCCGGCGCACGCGTCCGGCGTGCCTTCCGCCGGGCTTTCCGCCGTGCCGTCCGCCATGCCTTCCGCCGTGCTTCCCGCCGTGCTTCCCGCCGCGCTTTCCGCCGGGATTCCGGCGCTACCGGACCAGCGCGTCCGGCTGCGCCCCGCCCGCCTCCGCGACGATCTCGTCGAGCGTCTGGGCCTTCCGGACGGTCGAGAAGGTGACGGCCCCGTCGTCGGCCACCGTGAAGCCGTGGATCCCGGGCCGGGGCAGGCTGTTGTACGCGTAGTGGTGGGCGAAGTAGTACGCGCCGGTGTCCGGGACCGCGACCACGTCGCCGGGATGCAGCAGCGGCAGCGCCCGGCCGGTGGCGAGCAGGTCCCCGGCGAAGCAGGCGGGGCCCGCCACGTCCTGGACGGTGACGTCCCCGGCGCGGGGGCGGCCCTCGGCGTCGTACGCGAGGATCCGCAGCGGCCAGGAGTCGGGGGCGTAGACCGTACGGGTGGCGAGCTGGACGCCCGCGTGGGTGACGGCGATCGGGCGGCCGCCGGAGGTCTTCGTGTACTCGACCCGCGCGAGGACCGTGCCGTGCTTGGCGAGCAGGGAGCGGCCGAACTCGGTGACCAGGCGGTAGCGGCCGTCGAGGAGGCCGGGGGCGGTGTCGGCGAGCAGCCGGGCGTACTCGGCGTACGTCGGCGTCTCCTCGTCGGAGGCGAAGTTGACCGGCAGGCCGCCGCCGATGTCGAGGGTGTCGATCTGCTGCCGGCCCGCCTTGTGGTTGATCTCCTCGGCGAGCGCGTACGCCTCTCCGACGCCCTCCGCCATCAGGGCGAGCGGAACGCCCTGGGAGCCGGTGTGGGTGTGCAGCCGGGTCAGCCAGGGGCGGTCCAGGTACGCCTGGACGACGGTGGCGCGGGCGCCCTCGTCGCGGAGCGCCACGCCGAACTTGGAGGTGGCGGTCGCGGTCGAGAGCGCACCGATGGAACCGGCTCCGACCTGCGGATTCACCCGGAGACCGAGGGGTGAGGCGGTGGGCGCGGACGCGACGAGCGCGTCGAGCCGGTCCAGCTCCTGGAGGTTGTCGGCGTTGACGGCGATCCCGAGCGCGAGGGCCTGGCGCAGCTCGGCCGGGGTCTTCGCGGGGGAGTCGAGCACGGTGTGGGTGGGCGGGATCCCGGCGGCGCGGGCGAGGGCGAGCTCACCGGGGCTGGCGACCTCGACGCCGAGCCCCGCGGCGTGGAGGAGGCGCAGGACGGGGACGAGCGGGGCGGCCTTGACGGCGAAGGCGTGGAGGACGTGGGCGTCGGTGACGGCGGCGAATGCGCTGGTCAGGGCGGCGGCGGAGGCGCGGATGCCGACGGTGTCGAGGAGGGCGACGACCGGCTCGCCGGGGGAGAGGAGTCCTTGGTCGACGGAGGCTCGGACGGCGAGATCACGACGGTAGGAGGCCATACGGCCCATCCCATCACAGGGCCTGTCCGGCGGGTCGGGGTCGGGGCCGCGGCGTCTGGCACGGCACCTCGCCGCGTTGCCGAAACGCCCCCATAGCTCCGCTATGAGGGCGCTCCGGCGCCTTGCGATGCACCGCACCAGACGCCGCGGCCCCGACCCTGACCCGCCGGACAGGCCCTACTCACCGGGATGGGTGAAGCCCGTCCTGTTGACTACAACTATTCAGCGCGCCAAGATGTGAATATCTGATCGACATTCGAGGAGGCACCCCCATGTCAGGACCCCGCCCCGTCCGAGCAGCACGCGGTACGGAACTGAGCGCCCTGGGATGGCAGCAGGAAGCCGCCCTCCGGATGCTCCAGAACAACCTCGACCCCGAGGTCGCCGAGCACCCCGACAAGCTCGTCGTCTACGGCGGCACCGGCAAGGCCGCCCGCGACTGGCGCTCGTACGACGCCATGGTCCGCACCCTGCGCACCCTGAAGCAGGACGAGACGATGCTCGTCCAGTCCGGCCGCCCCGTCGGCGTCATGCAGACCCACGAGTGGGCCCCGCGCGTCCTCATCGCCAACTCCAACCTGGTCGGCGACTGGGCGAACTGGGAGGAGTTCCGGCGCCTGGAGCAGCTCGGCCTCACCATGTACGGCCAGATGACCGCCGGCTCCTGGATCTACATCGGCACCCAGGGCATCCTCCAGGGCACGTACGAGACCTTCGCCGCCGTCGCCGCGAAGAAGTTCAACGGCACCCTGGCCGGCACCATCACCCTCACCGCCGGCCTCGGCGGCATGGGCGGCGCCCAGCCGCTCGCCGTGACGATGAACGACGGCGTCGCCATCTGCATCGACGTCGACCCGCGCGCCATCGAGCGCCGCATCGAGCACCGCTACCTGGACGTCAAGGCCGACAACCTCGCCCACGCCCTCCAGCTGGCGACCGAGGCCCGCGACGCCCGCCGCCCGCTCTCCATCGGCCTCCTCGGCAACGCCGCCGAGCTGCTCCCGCAGATGCTCGCCGAGGGCGCCCCGATCGACATCGTGACCGACCAGACCTCGGCCCACGACCCGCTCGCCTACCTCCCGGTCGGCATCGCCTTCGAGGACATGGCCGACGCGGCCGCCAAGGACCCGGCCGGCTTCACCGTCCGCGCCCGCGAGTCCATGGCCAAGCACGTCGAGGCCATGGTCGGCTTCATGGACGCCGGCTCCGAGGTCTTCGACTACGGCAACTCGATCCGCGGCGAGGCGCAGCTCGCCGGCTACGACCGGGCCTTCGCCTTCCCCGGCTTCGTCCCCGCCTACATCCGCCCGCTGTTCTGCGAGGGCAAGGGCCCGTTCCGCTGGGCCGCCCTCTCCGGCGAGGCCTCCGACATCCACAAGACGGACAAGGCGCTCCTGGAGCTCTTCCCGGAGAACGAGTCCCTGCACCGCTGGATCAAGATGGCCGGCGAGCGCGTCCACTTCCAGGGCCTCCCGGCGCGCATCTGCTGGCTCGGCCAGGGCGAGCGCGACAAGGCCGGCGACATGTTCAACGACATGGTCGCCAACGGCACCCTCGCCGCCCCGCTCGCGATCGGCCGCGACCACCTCGACTGCGGCTCGGTGGCCTCCCCGTACCGCGAGACCGAGGCCATGCTCGACGGCTCCGACGCCATCGCCGACTGGCCGCTGCTCAACGCCATGGTCAACGTCGCCTCCGGCGCCTCCTGGGTCTCGATCCACCACGGCGGCGGCGTCGGCATGGGCCGCTCCATCCACGCGGGCCAGGTCACGGTCGCCGACGGCACCCCGCTGGCCGGCGAGAAGATCCGCCGCGTCCTCACCAACGACCCGGGCATGGGCGTCATCCGCCACGTCGACGCGGGCTACGACATCGCCGAGCGGGTCGCCGACGAGAAGGGCGTCCGCGTCCCGATGCGCGAGGGCGACACCGAGGGCGACACGAAGGGCGACACCGAGAGCCACACCGCGTCCGAGGCCTCCGCGTGAGCGCGAGCTTCCACGCCATGTGGCAGTCGCTGCGGCCCATCGGCCGCAGCGACGCCTCGGGCGGCTACCGCCGCTACGCCTGGACGGGCGCCGACGCCGACTGCCGGCTCTGGTTCCGGATGCAGGCCGAGGCCCGCCGCCTCGACGTCGAGACCGACCGGAACGGCAACCAGTGGGCCTGGCTCGGCGACCCGACGGCCGGAGACGCCGTCGTCACCGGCTCCCACCTGGACTCCGTCCCGGACGGCGGCGCCTTCGACGGCCCCCTCGGCGTCGTCTCCGCCTTCGCCGCGCTCGACGAACTGCGCGCCCGCGGCGCGGTGTTCAGGAAGCCCCTCGCCATCGTCAACTTCGGCGACGAGGAAGGCGCCCGCTTCGGCCTCGCCTGCGTCGGCTCCCGCCTCACCGCCGGCCGGCTGACGAAGGAGCAGGCGTACGAGCTCCGCGACGCCGACGGGATCAGCCTCCCGCAGGCGATGGAGGCGGCCGGCTACGACCCGGACGCCATCGGCCCCGACCCGGAGCGCCTCGCGCGGATCGGCGCCTTCGTCGAGCTGCACGTCGAGCAGGGCCGCGCCCTGGACCTGTCCGGGGACGCCGTCGGTCTCGCCTCCGCGATCTGGCCGCACGGCCGCTGGCGGTACGACTTCGCCGGCGAGGCCAACCACGCCGGCACCACCCGGCTCGTCGACCGCCGCGACCCGATGCTCACCTACGCGGAGACGGTCCTCGCCGCCCGCCGCGAGGCCGAACTCGCGGGCGCCGTCGCCACCTTCGGCAAGATCGCGGTCGAGCCGAACGGCGTCAACGCCATCCCGTCCCTCGTCCGCGGCTGGCTCGACGCCCGCGCCGCCGACCAGGGCGCCCTGGACAAGGTGATCGCGGGCATCGAGTCGGAGGCCCGCGGCTACGCCGAGCGCCACGGCATCGACCTCACGGTCGTCCGGGAGTCCTTCACGCCGATCGTGGACTTCTCGCACACGCTGCGGGACGAGCTGTCCCACCTCCTGGGCGAGAAGGCCGGGTCCACCGGCAAGGTCCCCGTCCTCGGCACGGGTGCGGGACACGACGCGGGAATCCTCTCCGAATCGATCCCGACCGCCATGCTGTTCGTACGGAACCCCACCGGCGTCTCGCACTCCCCGGCCGAATTCGCGGCCGAGGACGACTGCGCGGCCGGGGTCCTCGCACTCGCCGACGTACTGGAGGGCCTGGCGTGTCGCTGACGACGTACTGGCTGGAGCACGCCTGGCTCGACACGAACGTCGAGCCGGGCGTGGCCCTGGAGGTAACGGACGGCCGCATCACCGCCGTACGCACCGGGGTCGACGCCCCGCCCCCGGGCGCGGTCGTCCTGCGCGGCCTGACGATCCCCGGCCTCTCCAACGCCCACTCGCACGCCTTCCACCGCGCCCTGCGCGGCACCGTCCAGGTCGGCTCCGGCACCTTCTGGACCTGGCGCGAGGTGATGTACACCGTCGCCCAGCGCCTCACCCCCGACAGCTACTTCGCCCTCGCCCGCGCGGTGTACGCGGAGATGGCACTCGCCGGCATCACCTCCGTCGGAGAGTTCCACTACCTCCACCACGCGCCCGGCGGCACCCCGTACGCCGACCCCAACGCCATGGGCGAGGCCCTGATCGCGGCCGCCGCCGAGGCGGGCATCCGCATCACTCTCCTCGACACCGCCTACCTCTCCTCCGGCTTCGGCGCCGCGCCCGAGCAGCACCAGCTCCGCTTCACCGACGGCACGGCGGAGAAGTGGGCGGAGCGGGTCTCGGCCCTCAAGGACCGGGACGGGGTACGGATCGGCGCGGCGATCCACTCCGTACGGGCGGTCCCGGCCGACCAGCTGTCGACGGTGGCCCGCTGGGCCCAGGACAGGCAGGCCCCCCTCCACGTCCACCTGTCCGAGCAGACCGCCGAGAACGACGCCTGCCTCGCGGCGCACGGCCTCACCCCGACGCAGCTCCTCGCCGAGCACGGCGTCCTCGGCCCTCGCACGACGGGTGTCCACAACACCCACCTGACGGGCGGCGACATCGGCCTCCTCGGCTCGTCGACCACCGGCACCTGCATGTGCCCGACGACCGAACGCGACCTGGCGGACGGCATCGGCCCGGCGGTCGCCCTCCAGCGCGCCGGCTCACCGCTCTCCCTGGGCAGCGACAGCCACGCGGTCATCGACCTCCTGGAGGAGGCGCGGGCCATGGAGCTGAACGAGCGCCTGCGCACCCGCACCCGCGGCCACTGGACGGCCGCCGCGCTGCTCAGGGCCGCCACCGCCGACGGCCACGCGGCCCTCGGCTGGGCGGACGCGGGCGTCCTGGAGACCGGCGCGCTCGCCGACTTCACGACGATCGCCCTGGACACGGTCAGGACAGCGGGACCGGTACCGCGTCTGGCAGCCGAGACGGCGGTATTCGCCGCGTCGGCAGCGGACGTCCGTCACACGGTCGTGGCCGGCCGCCACGTCGTACGGGACGGGGTCCACCACTCCGTACCGGACGTGGCCGGCGCCCTCGCGGACTCGATCGCCGCCCTGCGCGGCTGAAACGGCTGAAGGAGACACCCCTCACCATGAACACCGGCCCTGCGGCGACGAACAACCCGGCGGCGACCTCCGCCCCCACGAGCGCGAACAGCGCCGTGGCGACGGCCGCCACCGCCATCGTCAACATCGCCAGTCTCGTCACCAACGATCCCTCCCTCGGTGATGGCAGCCCTCTGGGTCTGATCCAGGACGCGGCCGTCGTCATCGAGGGCGACCGTGTCGTCTGGGTCGGTGAATCCAGCAAAACACCCGCCACTGACAACCGGGTCGACGCCGCCGGCCGGGCCGTCCTCCCCGGCTTCGTCGACTCCCACTCCCACCTCGTCTTCGCGGGCGACCGCACCGCCGAGTTCAACGCCCGCATGTCCGGCCAGCCCTACGCGGCGGGCGGCATCCGCACCACGGTCGCGGCCACCCGCGCCGCCTCCGACGAGGCCCTGTCCGCGAACGTCGCCCGCTACCTGCGCGAAGCCCTCCGCCAGGGCACGACCACCTTCGAGACGAAGTCCGGCTACGGCCTGACCGTCGAGGACGAGGCCCGCGCCCTGCGGATCGCGGCCGAGCACACCGACGAGGTGACGTACCTCGGCGCGCACATCGTCTCCCCGGACTACGCGGACGACCCGGCGGCGTACGTGGAGCTGGTGACGGGCGAGATGCTCGACGCCTGCGCCCCGTACGCCCGCTGGGTCGACGTCTTCTGCGAGAAGGGCGCCTTCGACGGCGACCAGGCCCGCGCGATCCTCACCGCCGGCAAGGCGAAGGGCCTGCACCCCCGGGTGCACGCCAACCAGCTGACGTACGGCCCCGGCGTGCAGCTGGCGGTCGAGCTGGACGCGGCGAGCGCCGACCACTGCACGCACCTCACCGACGCCGACGTCGACGCCCTGGCCTCCGGCAACACGGTCGCGACCCTCCTCCCCGGCGCCGAGTTCTCCACCCGCGCCGAGTGGCCGAACGCCCGCCGCCTCCTGGACGCGGGCGTGACCGTGGCCCTCTCCACGGACTGCAACCCGGGCTCGTCCTTCACGTCCTCCGTCCCCTTCTGCATCGCCCTCGCGGTACGGGACATGGGCATGACCCCCGACGAGGCGATCTGGTCCGCCACGGCCGGCGGCGCCGCCGCCCTCCGCCGCACGGACGTCGGCCGCCTCACGGCCGGCGCCCGCGCCGACCTGACCTTCCTGGACGCCCCGTCCCCCGTCCATCTGGCGTACCGCCCGGGCGTGCCGCTGGTGACGGAGGTCTGGCGCCAGGGCGTGCGGGTGGTCTGACGTCACTGACGGAGCGTCAAAAGTGGTGATCGACAGTCCGGTTGATCACGGTGTCCGTTGAGTACGGGTACTCATGTGGGCGGCCCCCGGTCGCTCGCATGATTCCCGCATGAGAACTCCGAACCGCCTCGCGAAGATCGTCCTGACCGCCGCGCTCGGCAGCATGGCCCTGACCGCCTGCGGCACGGAGGACGCCACCGGCAAGCCTCCCGCCAAGGCGTCCGCCGTGGATGTCGGTGCATCTGCGAATCCGGCGCCGAACCCGACGACGCGGATGATCCCGTCGGATGCTCTGGAGACGCACCCCGACCCGGAGATCCGGGCCCTGGCGCTGGTCACCCGCATCACGAACGAGTGCGCGCCGGGCACCATGCCCGAGTTACCCGCTCTCCCGGCGGACGACGACATCTCCAGGACGGTGGGGCCGGAAGAGCAGCCGACAACGGGCCCCGAGCCGCTCCCGCTTCCCACGGACATCCCCGAGCCGCCCTCCTCCGATCCCAAGGGGCCGGCCGAGGAAGTGCCCCTGGGCCCCGTCGACAAGTGCGGCGCAGACGCTCACGCCGAGCGCATCCGGAAGGCGTTCGACGGCGAGAGCCCGGCCGACTACGCGGATCTGCGAAAGAAGCTGACCGCGCTGGACTACCTGCCGGACGGCATCCACCGGATGCCGGACCACGGCGGCGAGCCCCGGGCCCGGATCGACCTCCGCGACATGAGCATGAGCGACAACCTGGTCCTGGAGGTCACCGGAACCGCCCGCGGGGTGACCGCCGCATACTTCGGGGCCCCGGTGGCGGGTGATGTGAAGGTCACCGAGGTACGGCGGAAGCCCGGCGCGGACGCCACCGCGTCCTGACCGTCAGGCGGTCGCCAGGGACTCCACGAGGGACTCCGCCGCCCCCAGGGCAGCCACCTCGGCTTCCGTCAGGTTCGGGTCCGCCGCGCGGCGGGCGCGGGCCGTCGGGAGGTGGGGGAGGACAGGCGTGCGGACCGCCGCGAGGAGGGCGGCGAGGCCCGCGCGCGCTCCCGGGGCGTACGGGACGGGGGAGACCGCCACCTCCGCGAGGATCAGCGCCGACATCGCGCAGTCCAGGCCCGGCCGGCCCTCCTCCGCCGTCTGCCAGTCGATGACGACCGGGCCCCGGGCCGCCGTGACGATCACGTTCCCCGGGTGCAGGTCCAGGTGCAGGAGGCGCGTGCCCGGCAGGGCGTGGAGGCGGGTGAGGAGCTCCGCGATCAGTTCGCCCGCCGGTTCCGGCTCGTACGTCCCGTCCAGGAGCGCGTCCAGGAGCGACGGTCCGGCGAGGCGCTCCATCACCAGGTCGGTCCCCTCGGCGCGTATCACCGCCGGAACCGGATAGCCGTGGCCCGCCAGCCGCCGCATCACCTCGGCCTCCCGGGTCGCGTCGTCGCCGCCCCGGTACCTCCGCAGCACCCGCGTCCCGTCGAGTGCGTAGACGTCCGCGGTCCTGCCCTGCCCGATGATCTTCAACTGCCCTGCCCCATCCGCCTCTTGTCCGCCTTCGCCGCCACGTGACCGCTGCTTCCAGCGAGGCCACGGAATGGCCGAGTATGCCTGCCAGGGAGGGGTTCGGACCGGTACCGTCCTGTCCTGGCAGTACTCAGGGGGTAGACCGGGGGGTCGGCAAGGTGAGTGCTTTGCGTGTGCGGGTCGTACGGCCCGAGGAGCTGGGCGCGCGCGAGATCGAGGCGTGGCGGGAGCTGCGCGCGAAGTCCGGTGCCCCCGCGAACCCCTTCATGGAGCCGGAGTTCACGCAGACGGTCGCCGCCGTGCGGCCCCGCTCGCGGGTCGCCGTGTGGTGGGAGGGGGACGAGCCGGTCGGCTTCTTCCCGTACGAGAAAGGGCCGTTGGGTCAGGGTCGGGCCATCGGCTTCGGCGTCTCCGACAGCCAGGGCGCCGTCCTGCGCCCCGGGCTGCGGCCCGGCTCCCGCGCGGTGCTGCGCGCGTGCGGCGTCGCGGTGTGGGAGTTCGACAACCTGGAGGCCGGCCAGCCCGTCTTCGAGGGCGCCGCCACCGGGTCCTTCGCCTCGCCCGTGATCGACGTCGGCGAGGGGTACGCGGCCTACGAGGCGCTGCTGCGCGTCCAGTCGCCCAAGTTCCTCAGAACCACCCTCGCCAAGGAGCGCAAGCTCGGCCGCCAGGCGGACGGCGCGGTGCGCTTCGTCTTCGACGAGCGCGACCCGGCCGCCCTGCGCACGCTCATGGAGTGGAAGTCCGCCCAGTACCGCAGGACCGGCCGCGGCGACCGCTTCGCCAAGGAGTGGATCACCACCCTCGTCCGCCGCCTCCACGCGCAGCGCACGCCCGGCTGCTCCGGCGTCCTGTCCGTCCTGTACGTGGGGGAGCGGCCCATCGCCGCCCACTTCGGGCTGCGGTCCGGGACCGTGCTGTCCTGCTGGTTCCCGGCGTACGACCCCGAGTTCGCGAAGTACTCGCCCGGGCTCGTCCTCCATCTGCGCATGGCCGAGGCCGCTGCCGCCGCCGGGATCGGGACGCTCGACCTGGGGCGCGGTGACGCCGAGTACAAGGACGCCCTGAAGACGGGGGAGTTGACGGTGTACGAGGGGGCCGTCTTCGTCCCGGACGCGCGGGCCGCCCTGCACTGGCTCGGGCGCGAACCCGCCCGGCGCGCCCACCGCTTCGTCCGCGACCGGCCGGCCCTCGCGGCCCGAGCGCGCGCCACCCTCAACGGACTCGCCCGGCTGCGGGGCCACCGATAACCGCCCCGGCGGCCGCACCCGTCCCTCCGGCCCCGCACCCGCACCCATCCCTCACGCTCCCGCACCCGCACACGTCCCTCCCGCTCCAGCTCCCGCACCCGTCCTTCCGGCCCCCGCTCCCGCGCCCGTCACCCCCGCACCCGTCACCCCCACACCCCTCGTCCCTCCTCGCGCCGGTTCCGCCTCGCCGCCGCCTCCCTGGCCGCCGAGCCCGCGCCCACCGCCGTACTCCCCTGGGGGATCCCCGTTGAGCACCCGCCCCGACCCGACCGCTTCACCACCGCGCGCCGCCTCCGTCTCAGCCTCCGCCTCCGTCTCCTCCGTCTCCGTCTCCGTCGCCGAGCTCGATCTCGACGCCCCCGACGGGCCCGTCACGGCCCTCCGCCCCGCGCCCGGCGGACCGCCGCTCGTGGCGGGTGACGTGTACGCGCTCGTACGGCTCCGGGGGCGGCCCGCCGCCACCGTCATCGGGGCCGTGCGGGAGGGCGAGGACACCGCCGAGGTGCTCGGAGCCCTCGCGCGCGAGCGGGTCGAGGCCGCCGCCCGGCCGCGCGCCGACGCCGAACGCCTCGCCGCGGCAGGTCCGTTGCCCCACGGCGAGGCCGCCCCGCCCCGTACCGCCGTGATCGTCGCCACCCGCGAGCGCCCCGAGTCCCTCGCCCGTGCCCTCGACTCGCTCCTCGCCCAGGACCACCCCGACCACGAGCTGATCGTCGTCGACAACGCGCCCCGCACCACCGACACCCACGACCTGGTCACCCGGAAGTACGCCGGCCGCGTGCGCTACGTCCGCGAGGACACCCCCGGCCTCGCCGTCGCCCACAACACCGGCGCGGCCGCCACCGACGCCGCCGTCCTCGCCTTCACCGACGACGACGTGATCGCCGACCCGCACTGGCTGACCGCCCTCACCGCGCCCTTCGCCGCCGACCCCGGCCTCGGCTGCGTCACCGGCCTGATCCTGCCCGCCCGCCTGGCCACCCCCGCCCAGATCCTCCTCGAATCGCACGGCGGCTTCGCCAAGGGCTTCGCGCCCCGCCTGTACGACCCGGCGCGACCGCCCGCCGACGAGCCGCTCTTCCCGTTCACCGCGGGCAGCTTCGGCTCCGGCGCCAACATGGCCTTCCGGGCCTCCGCCCTCCGCCGGGCCGGCGGCTTCGACCCGGCGACCGGCACCGGGACCCCGGCCCGGGGCGGCGACGACCTGTACGCCTTCGTCGCCGTCCTCGCCGCCGGCTTCCGCCTCCGCTACGCACCCGAGGCGCTCGTCTGGCACCACCACCGCGAGACCTGGCAGGACCTGCGGAACCAGGCGTACGGCTACGGCGCCGGCCTCACCGCCTACCTCACCGCGACCCTGGTCCGCCGCCCCCGCCTGCTGCCCGCGCTGCTCGCCCGGCTGCCGCGCGGCCTCGCGTACGCCCGGAGCATGACCGCCCAGCGCGGCGCAGGCGGCGACGGCGACGGCGACGGCGGCCAAGGCGGCATCGGCGGAGTCCCCGGCGAGCACGGCACCCAGCACCATCCCTGGCCCAGGAGCCTCTCCCGACTGGAGCGACGCGGCATGTTCTACGGACCGATCGGCTACGCGCGAGCCCGCGCGCGGGCCGGTCTGCGGAAGGCGGCGGTCCGATGACGAGCGCACCCCTCCACAGCCGGATACCCGTCCTCCTCTACCACGCCGTGATGGACGACCCGCCGGACTGGATCGCCGAATTCACCGTCACCCCCAGGGAGTTCGCCTCCCACCTCGACGCGATCGTCGCCAGCGGCCGCACCGCGATCACCGTCGGCACCCTCGCCGCGCACTTCGCCACCGGCGCCCCGCTGCCGCCCCGCCCCGTCGTCCTCACCTTCGACGACGGCTTCGCCGACCTCGTCGGACCGACGGCCGAGGCGCTCGCCGCCCGCGGCCTGCCGTCCACCGCGTACCTCACCACGGGGGCCATCACCCCCGGCCGGCCCTGTCTGCTGCCGCCGGCGCCGATGATGACCCTCGCGCAGGCCCCGCGCCTGGAGCAGTACGGCATGGAGGTCGGCGCCCACACCGTCACGCACCCGCAGCTCGACACCCTCGCGCCCAACCTCCTGCGGCGCGAACTGCGCGAGTCGAAGGCGGTCCTGGAGGACGTCCTCGGGCGCGAGGTGCGACACCTCGCCTACCCGCACGGCTACAACAGCCCTGCCGTACGCCGGGCCGTCGCGGCGGCCGGGTACACCTCGGCGGTCGCCGTCCGGCACGCGCTCAGCTCCGACACGGACGAGATCTACCGCATCGCCCGGCTCATCCTGCGGCGCGCTCACACCGTCGCCGACGTCGAGCAGTGGATGGCGGGACGCGGCGCGAAGGCGGCGCCGTACCCGGACTCGCTGCCGACGATCGGCTGGCGGATGTACCGCAGAACCCGCGCCCTGCTCAAGGGGCACGAGTTCGCCGGCTGAGCCGTACCGCCCCGCATGATCGGCAACTCCCGTTCCGGGGACGGGGATTGAATGTGCGTACAAAACCGAAGTACGTTCCTTTGTTTCACCAAGGGGACAGTGGGGGGAGAGCCGTCGTGCAGCACCACGTGCCAACAACACCGGTCACCGGGAGCGACGGCGTCCCTGCGCAGCCCTCCTCGAAGGACCGGGAGGCCACGGAGCGGCAGGCCGCCCGGCGGGGAACCGGGGCTGCTCCGGCCCCCCGCCCCCGGACCGGCCCCCTCGCCGCGCTCCGCACCCCGGCCGCCGTCAACACCGTCCCGCTCCTCCTCGCCGCCGGGCTCTGGCTCTGGGCCCTGCCCCGCATCGACTTCCGGAGCATCGAGGAGTTCGGCCTCCTCGACCGCTTCCCCCTCGGCTTCTACGCCGCCCTCGCCGTCCTGACCGTCGGCTTCGTCCTCACCCTCCGCCGCGCCGGCACCGCGCCCCTCTGGCCCGCGACCTACTGCGCGGCGATGCTCGTCGCCCTCAAGGCGCCGCCCGCGATCCTGTACGACACCGTCCGCTACGCCTGGGCGTCCAAGCACGACGCGATCATCAGCAGGCTGCTCACCGAGGGCACCGTCCACCCCGGGCGGGAGCTCTCCGGCGGCATGTCCGCCTACGACCAGTGGCCCGGGTTCTTCTCCCTCGACGCGGCCCTCGTCCGCGCCTTCGGCGTCGACGGCGCCGCCTCCTTCATCAACTGGGCGCCGGTCGCGCTCGGTCTGCTCACCGTGCCCGTCCTCATCCTCGTCTACCGCACGTTCAGCGACGACTGGCGGCTCGTGTGGACCGGCGTGTGGATCTTCCAGCTGGCGAACTGGGTCGGCCAGGACTACCTCTCCCCGCAGGGTTTCTCGTACCTGCTCTACCTCACCGTCTTCGCCGTCGTCGTCCGGCACTTCGTGCTGCCCGGCTCGGCGGGCGCGCTCCGCGACCGCTCCGCGCTCGACCCGGCCGCCGCGGCCGTCCCGCCGCCCACGACGACCCGGCAGCGCGCGGTCGCCGTCCTCTTCCTCGTCCCGATCATCGCCACCATCAACGCCTCGCACCAGCTCACCCCCGTGATGCTGTGCGCGAGCCTCTTCGCCCTCTGCCTCACCCGCCGCTACCGCAACCTCGGCCTCCTCGCCACCACCGGCCTGATCATGCTGGTCTGGAACCTCACCATGGGCCGGGAGCTCTTCCTCGACACCCTCGGCACCCTGCGCGAGAAGGCCGGCGACCTCCTCGGCAACTCCCGTCCCGGCTTCGCCGGCGACCCCACGGGCCCCGGACCGGAGCTCGTCGGCAGCGCCAACGTCCTGATGGTCCTCGCCCTCGGCGGGCTCGCCGTCGCCGCCGTACTGCTCCGGCGCAGGCTGGCCCGCAGCGCACTGCCGCTGGTCCTCGCCGCCGCGGCGCCCCTCCCGATGTTCGCCGTCAACGACTACGGCGGCGAGATGATCTTCCGCGTCTACCTCTTCGGCCTGCCCGGCTCGGCCTTCTTCGCCGCCGCCGCGCTCGTTCCCGCCGTCGGCGCCGCGAGCCGGGCCGCCGCGATCGCCCGCCGCACGGCCGCCGTCGCCCTGCCCGTCACGCTCGTCGCCCTGCTCGCCGGCTTCCTGCCGTCGTACTACGGCAAGGAGGGCATGCACTACGCGCCGCCCGGCGAGACCGCCCTCACGCGCCGCGCCTTCGACCGGGCGCCCGAGGGGGCCCTGGTCCTCGCCGCCACCGGCGCCTTCGCCGACTCGTACTACCGCTACGACCACTACGAGCGCTGGTTCTTCACCGAGCAGGAGGTCGACGAGAACCTCCGCATGCTGAAGGACCCGGCGGGCTACCTCGCCGGCGGCATCCCCGCGGGCCGCCCGGCCTACGTGATCCTCACCCCCACCCAGGGCGAGGCCGTCATCGGCGAGGGCTACCTCCCGGAGGGCGGCTTCGACACCCTCCGCGAAGCGCTCAAGAAATCCCCGCTCTTCGCGGTCGTCGAGGAGAACCGGTACGGACTCGTCCTCCGCTACCGGCCCACGACCGGCGGCTGACCCCGCACCCCGCACCCCGCGCACCCGCACCCCGCACACCCGCCACCCGCACACATCCCGGACCGCATGCACGCACGCACGTACGCATGCACGCACGCACGAGGAGTTGGTACGCCATGGCCGGCCCACGTCTGACCCCCCGAGTCCAGCGCAGAGCCGCCCTCGCGGCCTCCGGATGGATCGCCCTCGCCGCGACCGCGCTCCCCGGCGGCTCCCCCCTGCGCTGGATCCCCGTCCTCGCCTTCGTCGTCCTCGCGCCCGGCCTCGCGCTGCTGCTCCCGCAGCCCCTCGGGCTGCGGCCCGGCGCCCGTCTGGAGGCCCTGGCGCTCGCCGCGCCCGTCAGCCTCTCCGTGGCCACGCTCACCGCGACGCCCCTGTTCCTGACGAAGGCCTTCTCGCTCACCGCCTTCCTCGTCGTCCTCGCCCTCTTCGTGACCGTCGCCGCCACCCTGCCAGGAGTGCCGCTGCCGGCCGCCACGCGCGGCGCCGTCGAGCGCGACGGCGCCCGCCCGTCCGGCCGCACCTCTCCGCGCGCCGCCCGGTTCCGCAAACGTAGGCCCGGTGGGGGAGCGTGACCGGGCGCCACGGCAGGGGCGACCCCTGGGCCCGGCTCGCCGTCGCCCTCGCCGCCGTCGGCGCGCTGGTCGCGGGCTTCGGCGTCTGGTCGACCCTCACCGAGGACGGCGACCGCTGCGCGCCCGACACCTCGCTCGTCGCCCCGTGCGGCGCCTGGTGGGGCGCGTACATCCCGTACGACAGCGACAGTTCGCTCACCCGGCCGGTGTACGCCTTCGAGAAGAAGATCGGCCGCAAGCTCGACCTCGTCTACACGTACCACGACATGTCGGGGAGCGAGGCCGACGGCCGGCTGCTCACCCCCGACGAGCGGGAGCTCGGCCGCGACCGACTCCTCATGCTGGCCTGGGAGTCCACGGTGTGGACCGAGAAGCACCACGCAGGCTGGACCGAGAAGCAGCTCGGCTGGAAGAACATCGCCGCCGGCACCTACGACACCTCGGTCATCGACCCGCAGGCCCTCCGGGTCAAGGAGTACGGCAAGCGGGTCTTCTTCTCCTTCGACCAGGAGGCCGACTTCCGCATCGAGCAGGGCGCGGGGACCCCGGAGGAGTACGTCGCCGCCTACCGTCACGTCCGTGACCGCTTCGAGAAGCTGGGCGTCACCAACGTGGTGTGGGTCTGGACCGTCTCCGGCTGGCTCGGCAACGCCGCGCTCATGAAGAGGCTCTACCCCGGCGACGACTACGTCGACTGGATCGGCATGGACCAGTACAACTACTACCTCTGCCACAAGTCGTCGAACTGGCTCGACTTCGACGAGAGCCAGCGTCCCGGCTACGACTGGCTCCGGAAGAACATCTCCGCCGACAAGCCCGTCATGCTCTCCGAGTTCTCCACCGCCCCCGATCCGGAGCGGCCCGAGCGGCAGCGCGACTGGTACACCGCGATCCCGGAGGTCGCGCCGACGCTGCCGAAGGTGAAGGCGTACGTGCACTGGAACCGCGCCGTGCCCGGACCCGGCTGCGACCTGACGATCGACGCGGGCCCCGGCCTCGACGGATACCGGATCGCCGGCCAGGACCCGTACTTCAAGCAGCCTCTGCCACGCCGCTGACCGCCCGACAGGACGCTCTCTAGCGGCGGGCCGTCGTCAGGCCGCGGAAGGCGCAGACCGCCATCGTGGCCCCGGCCAGGCCCAGGAAGAGCGGGAGCGGGGCGGCGGCGAAGGCCTGCTGCCCCGCCCACCCGGCCCAGACGAGCACCCACACCACCCCGGCCGTGACCCGCTCGCCCACGCCCAGGACCCGCAGCAGCAGGGCCGCGAGCAGCAGGCACAGCGCCTGGAGCGCGATCGGGCCCACCGTCGTCGCCAGACCGCCCGCCTCGCCGAGGAGTTCCGCGCCGGGGCCGCTCGCCTCGGCGGGCAGCAGGCCCAGCAGGGGCGGCGCGGTGTGCAGGGCGAGGAAGGTCGCGAGCAGGACCGTTCCGGCGAAGGCCGGCCGGAAGACGCGGAGACCGACGGCGGCGCCCTGGAGGGCGACGAGCAGCAGCCCCGCGAGGAGCGTGACGGGCGGGAGCGCGGTCAGCAGCCCGGTCCCGGAGAGCCGCTCCACCGCGAGCTCGCCCGAGCGCGCCAGCGGGAACCAGAAGAGCCCGGCGCAGACGCCGAGGCACAGCCACAGGCCGAGCAGCAGCCGGCCCGGCGACGCCCCGGGCGCGCCCGCCCGGTCCGTGCCCGGCCTCGCCCGGCCGCTCGGCTCCGCCCGCGCGGAGACGGCCGCCGGCTCGTCCGTGCGCTGCCGGGGTACGAACACGGGGATGCCGAACGCGGGCGTCACCGAGTCGTGCGTCCCGCGCAGATAGGCGCTCTCCCGTGCCCAGTTCGTGCCGTACCCGTCCTCCGCGCGCTCCTTCACCCGCGCCGCGGCCCGGACTCCCTCGGCCGGCGCCCGGCCCTTGAGGGTGGCCCGCAGGCCCGGCACGGTCACCACCGCCATCAGGGTCATCGCGCCGAGGACGGCGTACCCCGCACCGGCGATGCCGAAGGGCCCGAGGAGGACGACCGCGCTGCCGAGCACCAGGACGCACATCGCGCCCTGGAGGGCGGCGAGCATGCCCGTACGCCCCTGGACGCGCAGCACCCCGATGTACAGCTCGACGGCGACCCGGGGGAGCGCGGCCGCGGCGAGCAGCCGCAGCACGGTCGTGCCGTTCTCGGCGTACTCCGCGCCGAAGGGCGTGAGGATCAGCGGCGCGAAGACGACGAGGACGAGCACGACGGGGACGAGCAGCAGCGTCATGCGGCGGAGCGCGCCCCTGACCCCCTCGGCGAGGGACTCGGGGCTGTGCGAGGCGTGCGCGGTGAGCGAGGAGGCCATGTTGATGGCCATGAACTCCATCGTGCCGCCGACGGTGTACGCCGTGTAGAAGAAGGCGTTGTGGGCGGCGTCGAAGCGGACGGCGACCATCATCGGCAGCAGGCTGATCATGAGGAGGCTGAAGACCGAGCCGACGGAGTCCCCGGCGAGGAAGCGGCCGATCTCGCGCATCGTGGGCGGCTCGCGGTCCCGGTCGGCGTGCGCCTGCCGGGGGATCAGATGCCGGAACACGAGCCAGCCGACCGGCACCACGGAGAGCACGATGGCCGCGGCCCAGGAGACGAAGACCCCGAGCACCGGCAGGCCGACGGCGAGGACGACGAGCAGCACGAGCTTGCCGAGCGAGAAGACGGCGTTGCCGACGGGCACCCAGATCGCCCGTCTGAGCCCGGTGAGGACCGCGTCCTGGAGGGTGAGCAGCGCCCAGCCGACGCTGGCGGCGGTGAAGAAGATCCCGGCGGACACCGTGCCGAGCGGGGCGTACGTAGGTCCCCACCAGTCCAGGGTGAGCAGGAAGACGCCGCAGGCGACGGCCACGACCGCCGTGCTCACCAGGTAGAGGCGGACCACGAGCGGCCCGGTGGCGCGCCCGGCCCGGGGCACGTACCGGACGACGGCGCCGGTCAGCGTCGTCGCCGTGAGGGAGGCGAGCATCCGCTGGGCGGCGATGGCGGCGGAGCCCTGGCCGACCGCCTCCTCCGTGTAGTAGCGGGCCGCGACCAGCCAGAAGCCGAGGCCGAGGGCGGCGGAGACGCCGGTGGAGAGCATCAGCGCGTAGGCGTTGCGGAACATGGAGCTGTCGCCGCCGGAGTCGCCGCCCGAGCCGCCGGATTCGCTGCCGGGGTCGTTGCCTGCCTGCGCCCCGGCCTGTGTGCCGGCCTTCGCTCCGGCCGCCTGCGCCCCCGCCTGCGCGCCGGTCTTCGCCTCCGGCACGGCGGCCGAGTACTCCCGGTCGTCCGTGTCCCGCAGTCGTACGGTGTCGGTCACCGCGCGCCGCCGGGGGCCTCCGACAGGCGGGCGGGCCGGGCCCCGGTCGCGCGCAGCACGCCGAGGACCTCGTCCGCGCGGCGCGGGTCCACCGGCAGGGCGTGCCGGGCGAACCGGGCGGCGGCCTCCGGCGCGGGGGAGGGGTCGGTGAACTCCTCGCCCGCGTAGCCGTCGAGCGGCGGGTCGTAGACGTAGCCGGTGGTGATCCGGTGCCGGGCGAGGGCGGCGATCGCCGCGTCCCGGTCCTCGACGAGCAGCGGCACCCGGAACAGCGGCTGCTCCGGGCCGTCTTGGGCCCCGGGCGTGCTGTACTCGCTCGCCCGGAGCCGGGCCGTGCCCGCGTGGTGGGCGGCGAGGACGTCGTCGAGCCGGGCCAGCCTGCGGGTGGTGCGGCGGAGCCGTCCGGGGCCGGGGCGGAGCCGGTAGGCGTGCATGTCGACCCGGACCCAGGAGTGGAAGGGGGCGAGCGCGGGCGCGGCCGGCAGGGCCCGCCGCAGCTCGTCGGCGCGGAGCGGCATCCGGATCTCCTCCCGCTCCTCCATCCCGAGCAGCCGCACCGTCGCGCGCGCGGCCTTGACGAGGCGCGTGCCGCGCAGGGCGGCCTCCGCGTACGGCCGTGCCAGGTAGACGAGTTCGTCGACCGTACGGGTCGGGTGCAGCAACGCGTCGCGGGCGGCGGCGAGTTCCTCGCGCAGCGCCGGGTCGGCGAGGGCGAGGAAGCCGCCGGTCTTGGCGCCGGTGTGCTTCGAGAGGCTGAAGACGGAGGCCTCGCCGTACGTGCCGACCGGGCGCCCGCCGACGGTGGAGCCGATCGCGTGGGCCGCGTCCTCGATCAGCGGGATGCCGAGCCGGTCGCAGTGGGCCCGCAGCTCCGGTGCCGGGTCGGGGTTCCCGTACAGATTGGTCGTGAGGACGGCGGAGAGGCCGCGCCAGACGGACTCGGGGACGGCCGCCGTGTCGATCGAGCCGTCCCGGGGGTCGAGCGGCGCCTGCACAGGGCGGAGTCCGGCGGCGAGCACGACGAAGAAGATGACGTCGTCGTTGACCGGCGACATCAGCACCCGGCCGCCGGGCTCGCACCAGTGGCGCAGCGCGAGGTAGAGCCCGAAGCGGCACGACGGCACGTAGAGGCACTCCCTGCCCCCGAGCCGGTCCCGCATCCGCCCTTCCAGTTCCGCGTACGCAGAAACCATGTGATTCCCCCCTGAATCCCCGGGCTCAATGTGGCCCAATCCGGACGACCCGTCAACAAGGCCTTCCGGTCGCGCGGCCGGCCGTGCGAGTGGTCCTGCGGACGGCTCGGCGCGCGGTCGTACGGGAAGGGCCCGTCCTGGTCGGTCGACCGTGAACGGGCCCTTTCCTCAGTCATCTTGACGGCTCGGGGAAGCCTGCGGAGGTCATTCCTCCAGAGTGAGGCCGCGGCGCAGCCGGGCCAGGGTGCGGGAGAGCAGCCGCGACACGTGCATCTGCGAGATGCCGAGTTCCGCGCCGATCTCCGACTGGGTCAGGCCGGTGACGAAGCGGAGGGAGAGGATGTGCCGGTCGCGGGCGGGCAGCGAGGCGATCATCGGCTTGAGCGAGGCGATGTACTCGATCCCGGTGAGCCCGTCGTCCTCGTAGCCGATCTTGTCGGCGAGCGCGGTGTCCCCGCTGCCGGCCTCGTCCTCCTCGGTCCTGGCGTCGAGCGAGCTCGCGGTGTACGCGTTGCTGGCGGTCATGCCCTCGACGACCTCCTCGGGGGAGATCCCGAGCTCCGCCGCGAGTTCGGCGACGGTCGGGGCGCGGTCGAGGTGCTGGGCGAGCGCGTCACCGGCCCTCGCGAGGTCGAGCCGGAGCTCCTGGAGCCTGCGGGGCACGTGCACGGACCACGAGGTGTCGCGGAAGAACCGCTTGATCTCGCCGATGATCGTCGGCATGGCGAAGGTGGGGAACTCGACGCCGCGGGTCAGTTCGAAGCGGTCGATCGCCTTGATGAGGCCGATCGTGCCGACCTGGACGATGTCCTCCATCGGCTCGCTGCGGCTGCCGAACCGGGAGGCGGCGAACTTCACGAGGGCCAGGTTGAGTTCGACGAGCGTGTTGCGGACGTACGCGTGGTCGTGGGTGCCCTCCTCCAGTACGGCGAGCCGGGCGAAGAGCTCCTTCGACAGGGCGCGCGCGTCGACCGCTCCGATGCGGTCGAGAGGCAGGTCGGGCAGGTCCGGCATGGCCGGGCGCTGGGCGGGCAGGTGGTCGAGGGGGACTGCTGCCGACGGCGCGTCGGGGGTACGCGGGGCGTCGAGCCGGGGTGACATGGGTCTCCTTCGTCGGTCTTCTGCTGCGGTTTGCGGCGCCTCCGAGGCCGGTCGTGTCGGGTGGACGTGCGGGTGTTCTCCTCTAGCCCTACCTGGTGGACCACGATGGTTGCAAGTACCAATAATCCGCTTTGGTGGTATTTGCGTAGGCCGTGTGTGCACGAAAGGGGGCCCCGCTTGTAGGGTTCGACGCACGTCAGTCGGCAGCCGCGAGAGCGAGAAGAGGCATGGCCATGGACCGCCAGCACATCGGCAGCGCGC
Source organism: Streptomyces sp. NPDC042346 (assembly GCF_055581845.1). Classification (NCBI taxonomy): domain Bacteria; kingdom Bacillati; phylum Actinomycetota; class Actinomycetes; order Kitasatosporales; family Streptomycetaceae; genus Streptomyces; species Streptomyces sp. NPDC042346. The sequence goes on from NZ_JBVJEH010000010.1 coordinate 389,437, forward strand.
AACCCGCGCGCCTGCGGGTCGAGGTCCGGACCGTGGACGCGGCGAGCGAACTCCTCACACCCGTGGGTGAGCTCGACCACCACACCGCCGAACTGCTGCGCGCCCCGCTCGACGCCGCGCTCGACGCGGGCCGCTCCCGGCTCGTCGTCGACTGCTCGGGCCTCGACTTCTGCGACTCGACCGGGCTCAACGTGCTGCTCGGCGCCCGGCTGCGGGCGGATGCCGCGGGCGGCGGGGTCCATCTGGTGGGGATGCGGCCGGCGGTCGCCAGGGTGTTCCAGATCACCGGCGCGGAGGCCGTCTTCACGCTGCACGACACGCTCGGCACGGCCCTCCCCGGCTGAAGCGGGCGGGCCTGTCCGCGACCGGCCCGCGCGACCGCCCGCAGGCCCCGCCCTGCCCCGCACGCTCCGTACGTCCCGCCCCTCTGTCTCGTCGATCGGTGAGGTGAAGCGCTGATGGACCAAGCTTCCGACGTCCGTACGCTCGCCCTCGGCGAGACCAGCGGCACCGTGCCGCTCGCCCGCGACTTCACGCGGTCGGCGCTCCAGGAGTGGGGATGGCTCCCGGCCGCCACCGCCGACCGCAGGGCCGCCGCCGAGGACGTCCTGCTCGTCGTCTCCGAACTCGTCACCAACGCCTGCCTGCACGCCGAGGGCCCCGAGCGCCTGCGCGTCCTGCGCGGAGACCACGTCGTACGCCTCGAAGTCACCGACCGGGGCGCCGGCCAGCCCGCACCCCGCACCCCCCACCGCTCCGGGCGGCCCGGCGGCCACGGCATGTTCATCGTCCAGCGGCTCTGCCTGGACTGGGGCATCGACCGCACCCCCGGCGCCCCCGGCAAGACGGTCTGGGCCGAACTCGCGGCACCCGCGTAGCACTTTCACAAGTTCACCCGTTCCCCTGCCTTCCCTCCGCAAGGCCCCGGGCGTACCTTGACGGCCAATCTGAAAGACCGTCAGTTACGTTGCGGTGAGGGGTGCTCGGGGTGTCCAAGGTGCCGAACCGAAGGAGAACGGCCGCCGGTCTCACGGCGGCGGTCGCGGTGGCGGGTGCCGCCGTGCTGGCCGGCGCGCCGGCCGCCCAGGCGACCGTCGTCGATGTGAGCTACGCGTGCGTGACGAAGATCGGGCCGAAGAGCGCCGTCTCGCCCGTCGACATCAAGGCCGTCAAGAGCGGCAGCGGCTACACGATCACGATGTCCTTCGAGAAGGGCGTCTCCGACAGCCCGATCGAACTCCCCAAGGGAGTCATGACCCCGCGCGCCGAGCTCGTCCTCGGCGGCGCCGCCGAGGGCACGGTGAAGGTCAAGGGGACGCCGAACACGGTGGCCATCCCGCCGGACACTCCGATCAGCATCGGCACGCTGACGGGGACGTTCACGCCGAAGAAGAACGGCAAGGTCACCTTCACGGCCGGCACGCTCATCGTGCACGCCCTCGGCATGGACGCGGCCGAATGCACCCCGAAGAACAACCCCAAGCCCTCGCTGGAACTGGAAGTGACGGGGCTCGCGGGCGGCGGCGACACCCCGCCGGCCGACGACGACAACGGTGACGACGGCGGCGACGGCGGCAACGGCGCCGGCGACGACAACGGCGCCGGCGAACTGCCCAAGACCGGCCCGCTCGACTCCGCCATGGCGCTCGGGACCCTCGGCGGAACGGTCCTGCTGACCGGCGCCGCCGGAGTCCTCTGGCTCACGCGGCGCACGGCACGCTGATGCGGGCGGCGGTGCGCTCCGGGCTCGTGGCCGCCGCGACCGCCCTCGTCGGCGCGGTCGCGGCGGCTCCCCCCGGGGACCGGGCCTGGACGGCGGCGCCCGCCGCCGGACGGCCGTACGCCTATCTGGAGGGCCCCGCGGGGAGCGTCCTCCAGGACACCCTGTCGGTGACCAACCCGGGCGCGGGGCCGCTCACCGTGCGGCTCGCGGGGGAGGGCGCGCCGGTGGCCTTCGCCGCGCGGACCGTCACCGTGCCCGCCAGGACCCGTGCGGACGTGCCGTTCGCCGTGACCGTCACCGCGGACACCCCGCCCGGCGACCACCGGGGCACCGTGCGCGCCACGGCCGCCGGACGCGAGCTGAGCGTGGAGCTGCTCCTGCGGGTGAGCGGCCCGCGCCTCGCCGCGCTCACCGTCGAGGACGTCAGCGTCGACGAGGCCGCGGGCACCCTCCGCTACACCCTGGTCAACCGCGGCACGACGGTCCTCGCTCCGACCCTCGCGGTCCGCGCCGAGGGCCTCCTCGGCACGGTCCTCGACCGGCCGGAGCGCACCCTGCCGCTCACCCTGCGCCCCGGCGAGCGGACCACCCGCACCGAACCCTGGCCCGATCCGCCCGCCCTCGACTCCGTCACCGTCCGGCTCACCGCCGGCGCCCCCGGCGCGGCCCCCGCCACCGCCCGCACCGAGGCCGCCTTCGCCTCGGGCCCCGCGCTCGCGGGCGCGGCCGGGCTGCTCCTCGCGGCCGCGGGCGTCGGGGCGTACGGGATCCGGTACCGGTACGGGACGCGGCGGCGCGGCGGGCCCCGTACCCAGCGAGCGTCGACGGGAGCGACAACATGAGGCCGACGAGGCCGACGAGGCCGACGGGACCCACGAGGTCGACACCCACGGCCGCCGCGCTGCTCACGGCGCTGCTCACGGTCCTCGCCCTCGCGCTGCCGCCCGCGGCCGCCGCGACGGCCGCGACGACCGCGCCCGGGCCCGTCGTCGAGCTCTCGCAGGCCGAGGGCGGCAAGGGCGGCACCATCACCGTCAGTGGCAGCGGCTGGAAGCCGGGCGCGCTGCTCATGCTCCTGATCTGCGGCCAGTCCGCGCCCGGCAAGGGCGTCATCGGCGGCACCAACTCCTGCGCCAACAGCGAGGGCCGGGCCGCCACCGTCGACGCCAGGGGCGCGTTCAGCGCGAAACTCCCGGTCGCCGAACCGCCCAAGCCCTGCCCCTGCGTGGTGCACGTGGCCGGCGTCACGGGCCAGCAGGACGCGGTCGACAAGGAGTTCACGGTCGCCGGACACCCCACGGCCCCGCTCCCCGAGGCCTCGGGCAACGGCCGGCTCGCCGTCCTCGCCTCCGTCCGCCTCGACGGCTCCAGCGGCCTCCTCGTCTGGTTCGGCGCACCCCCGAGCCGGGAGGTCGTCTTCACCGTCGGCAACCTCGGCTCGGCCCCCGTCAAGGACCCGGTCTTCGAGGTCGGCACGAGCCACGGCGTCTTCGCGCCGCAGTACGAGGAACGCCAGTGGCGCGGCACGATCGCACCCGGCAAGAAGGCCCTGATCCGCCTCCCGGCGGAACTCACGGCGGCCGCGCACGGCGACTACCAGGTCTCCGTGCGGTACGCGGGCAAGGTCCTGGTCGAGCAGCCGTGGGGGGTGGGCCGCCCCTGGGGCGTGACGCTCTTCTGGGTGCTGCTCGCCGTCGTCGTACCGGCGGCGCTCTTCCGGATCGGGATGGCCGTGGTGGACCGCGCCCGCCCCGCCGCCGGCCGCCCCGCTGCCGGCCACGCGGCCGCCCGGCTTCCCCGTACGGCCGCGCTCCGCCGCCGTACCCGTACGTCCGTCCCCGCCCCCGCAGACGCGGACGCGAGGGACGACGAACCGACCACGGCCCTGCCGTGGTTCAGCCCTGACTCCGCACCGTCAGCGCCAGAGAGCAGTCCGACGACGAAGGGACATGCGTGAGTACGCAACGGAGGATGAGCGCGGCCGGGGTCGCGCTGATGCTCGGCGGCGCGGGGATCCTGATTTCCGCCGGCCCCGCACAGGCCGCCGAGGTCTCGTACAAGACGGAGTGCATCCCGCCGTCCATCTCCGGGCTCCCGCCCGTGCAGGGCACCACGAAGGTGCTCGTCACCGCACCGGCGGAGGCCAAGGTCGGCGACGAGGTCGAGATCGTCTGGAAGACGGTCCAGGCCGCCTCGAAGAATCCCGACGTGCTCGACCTCGGAGCGGACACGGTCAAGCCGAGCGGTGTCCTGAAGGTGGGCGGCGCGGGGAGCGGCACCGTCGCGATGGAGGGACCGCGGAGCAACCCGCCGATCCCCAAGAACAGCCCGATGCTGCTGCCCGAGATGAAGGGGAAGCTGAAGCTGGACAAGGCGGGCGACATCACGCTGACGCCCGACAAGTACACGATCAACGTGTCCAAGCCGCTGTCGACGGACACGAAGTGCACGCCGAAGGAAGCGGTCCCGGTCGCCGCGACGATCAAGGTGACGGCGGCCGGGGGCGGCAGCAGCTCCGGCGGCTCGACGTCCGGCGGTTCGACCTCAGGCGGTTCGACGTCCGGTGGTTCGACCTCAGGCGGTTCGACGTCCGGATCCAGCACGACCACCTCGGGCGGCTCCAGCACGACGACCTCGGGTGGTTCCACCACGACGACCTCCGGCGGGAGCAGCACGACCACCTCCGGCGGCAGCTCCACCAACGGCGGGAACACGGGCGGCGCCGCGGCCAGTTCCAGCGGCGGTACGGGCGGCTCGACGACGACCTCGGGCGGCAGCGCGACCTCCGGCGGCAGCGCGACCTCTGGAGGAAGCTCCAGCTCCGCCACCGGCGGCAGCGGCGGCAGTGGCGGTTCCGGCGGCGGCCAGACCGACTTCCCCGGCAAGGAAGTCGCGGTCGCCTTCGCCTGCCAGTCCCCGGGCCCGCCGAACATCAGCTCCAAGGTGACGATCAGCGCCAAGAAGAACGGCGCCGTCTACGACCTCACGGTCAAGACGGCCAAGGGCGTCATGGACAGCCCCGCCCCCCTTCCGAAGGGGGCTCTCGTCCCGACGATGGTGGTGAAGATCGGCGGGGCCGACAGCGGCTCGGTGAAGGTCACCGGCGCCCCCAACCCGACCGCGGTCGCGGCGGGTGCCCCGGTGAGCCTGGAGGACATGAAGGGCACGTACAAGCCGGGCGCGACCGGGAAGTCCACCCTCAGCGCGGGCGCGCTGACCATCCACGTCACGCTCGGCGCGGCGAAGATGGAGATCCCCTGCACGGTCAAGGGCACCGCCCCGGTCTCCCTGGAGCTGGACACGAGCAAGCAGGCCGGCGGGGCGAGCGGCGGCTCCGACGGCGGTTCGAGCACCTCGGGCTCCGGCTCGACGTCCGGCGGCAGCACGTCCTCCGGCGGCTCCTCCGGTGAGAGCCTCGCCGAGACCGGCGCCGAGAGCGACGGCGCCCTGCGCGCCCTCGCGCTGGTCGCGGGCACGGTCATCCTCATCGGCGGCGCGGTGTTCACCTTCACCCCGTGGGCGCGCCTGAGGCGCTGAACAGCCCCATAACGGCGAAGGCCGCCGCACCGAACCGGTGCGGCGGCCTTCGTACGTCCACCAGGGTCAGTGGACGCTGCCCATGAGCCCCTGGACCTTCTTGCGGTACATGTAGATCGCGAAGCCCGCGAGGACGGCCAAGGAGGCTTCCATTGCGATGATCCCCGTCCCGTTGAGGTCGACGCCGGCCAGCGAGAGCAGACCGGTGGTGCAGTCGCCGGCGGTGACGGCGAGGAACCAGACACCCATCATCTGGGAGGCGTACTTCTGCGGCGCCATCTTCGTCGTGACGGAGAGGCCGACGGGGGAGAGGCACAGCTCACCGATGGTCTGGATCATGTAGATCGAGACGAGCCACATCGGGGAGACCTTGGTGCCGTCGCCCGCCATGTTCATCGGGACGATGAAGACGAAGAAGGACGCGCCGACCAGGACGAGGCCCATCGCGAACTTCACGATGGTGTTCGGCTCCTGGTTCTTGCGGGCCAGCCACAGCCACAGCCAGGCGAAGACCGGGGCCAGCGCCATGACGAAGAGCGGGTTCAGGGACTGGTACCAGGTGGCCGGGAAGCCGAAGCCGAAGACGCTGTCGGCGGTCTTGCCGTCGGCGAAGAGCGCCAGGGTCGAGCCGCCCTGGTCGTAGATCATCCAGAAGACGGCGGCGGCGACGAAGAACCAGATGTAGCCGGTCATCTTCGACTGCTCGGTCTTGTCCAGGTCCTTGTCGCGCTTGATGCGGACGAGGACGGCGACCGGGATGATCAGGCCGGCGAGGGTGATCGGGACGAGCGCCCAGTTCAGGGTGTACAGGCCCAGGGCCACGACGACGCCGTAGAAGGCGGCGGCGAGCACGACGACGAGCGCGACCTTCACGAGGACGGCCTTGCGCTCCTCCGAGGAGAGCGGGTTCGGGACGACGTTGCTCTTCGGGCTCAGGCTCTTCGAGAACGACAGGAAGCAGGCGAGGCCGAGGGCCATGCCGGCGGCGGCGAGGGCGAAGCCCAGGTGCCAGTTGACCTTCTCGCCGATGGTGCCGACGACGAACGGCGCCACGAAGGCACCGAGGTTGATGCCGATGTAGAAGAGCGTGAAGCCACCGTCACGGCGCGGGTCGTCCGGGCCGTTGTAGAGGTGGCCGACCATCGTCGAGATGTTGGCCTTGAGCAGACCGGAGCCGGCCGCGACGAGCGCGAGGCCGAGGAAGAACATCGCCTGGCCCGGGAGGGCCAGCGAGACGTGACCGGCGATGATCACGAAACCGGCGATGGTGACGGTCTTGCGCGCGCCCCAGACGCGGTCGCCGAACCAGCCGCCGGGCATGGCCATCAGGTAGACCATCGACACGTACACGGAGTAGATGGCCGTGGCCGTGGCCGCGGTCATCGCGAGGCCGCCGCCCTGGCTGCCGGTGGCCGCGTCCGTGCCGCCGGAGACCAGGTACAGAACGAGAAGGGCCCTCATGCCGTAGTAGGAGAAGCGCTCCCACATCTCGGTGAAGAAGAGGGTGGCCAGGCCGCGGGGGTGGCCGAGGAACGTCTTCCCGGAACCAGGGGTTCCGGTCGAAGCCGTCGTCAGGCTGGACGCCATGTCGATCCTTGCTCTGTCGGGACGCTCGCCTTGTGAGCGGGGTGCGCCCGGTGGGGGAGGCCGGCACCGGCGGAGCCGTTGGACTCCACCGGGATCCACGCACCGGGAGTCGCGTCATCGCGTCCCGGAACCCGGCCCACAGGTCGTTCACCGTCCTAGAGGCCGGCTGAGCCGACCCCGCGCATAAAGAGGACCCCGGGGCGCGAAGCTGCCCAAAGGTCCCCGATTACCGCTACAGACGTCGAGCCACCATACGACACGACACTGCCCGATATGGAAGGACTTGAGAGATGGATCACAGGCGACGGCGCAACCGTGCAAGGCTATTCGAAGGTCATGCACAAGATGCCCACAAGATCCCCAGGGGTCACTCGGGCCGGACGGATCCCGCCGCGGCCCGGCGGCCGTGCGGACTACCATCACCCCATGACCCGTGTACTGCTCGCCGAGGACGACGCATCCATCTCGGAGCCGCTGGCCCGCGCCCTGCGGAGAGAGGGGTACGAGGTCGAGGTCCGCGAGGACGGCCCGACCGCCCTCGACGCCGGACTCCAGGGCGGAGTGGACCTCGTCGTACTCGACCTGGGGCTGCCCGGCATGGACGGCCTGGAGGTCGCCCGGCGGCTGCGCGCCGAGGGGCACGCGGTCCCGATCCTCGTCCTCACCGCGCGCGCGGACGAGGTCGACACGGTCGTCGGGCTCGACGCGGGCGCCGACGACTACGTCACCAAGCCCTTCCGTCTCGCCGAGCTCCTCGCCCGGGTCCGGGCCCTGCTCCGGCGCGGCTCCAGCGAGCCCGTCGCCGCGCCCTCGACCCACGGCGTACGGATCGACGTCGAGTCCCACCGCGCCTGGATGGGCGACGAGGAGCTCCAGCTCACGGCCAAGGAGTTCGACCTGCTCCGGGTCCTGGTCCGGGACGCCGGCCGGGTCGTCACCCGCGACCAGCTGATGCGCGAGGTCTGGGACACCACCTGGTGGTCCTCCACCAAGACCCTCGACATGCACATCTCCTGGCTCCGCAAGAAGCTCGGCGACGACGCCGCCAACCCGCGCTACATCGCCACCGTGCGCGGAGTCGGTTTCCGCTTCGAGAAGAGCTGAGCGACCGTTGAGGCCTACCAGCAGGTCTGAGCCGTGCGCCGCCGTCTGATCAACTCCACGCTCGCCGTGGTGCTCGTCGTCATCGCCGTCTTCGGCGTCTCCCTCGTCATCGTCGAGACCCGCACGATCTCCAGCAGCGCGCAGGAGAGCGTGGACTCGGAGGCGCTGCGGATCGTCTCCATCGTCGACAGCCGGCTCATCGGCGGGGAGCCGGTCAACCCGGACATCCTGGCGGAGCAGAGCGGCGCCAAGCGGTACGCGCAGATCCGCATCCCCGGCCGGGACACCATCGAGATCGGCGTCCGCCCCGACGGGAACGTCATCCGGGGCCTCGCCGAGGGCGAGCGCGGCGAGACCGTGCTCGTCGAGGAGTCCCGCTCCACGGTCACCGCCGAGGTCGGCCGCACCCTCCTGATCATCGGCGCGGTGGCGCTCCTCGCCGTCCTCGCCGCCGTCCTCCTCGCCGTACGCCAGGCCGACAAGCTGACGTCCCCGCTGACCGACCTCGCGGAGACCGCCGAGCGCCTCGGCTCCGGTGACCCGCGGCCCCGGCACAAGCGGTACGGGGTGCCCGAGCTCGACCGGGTCGCGGACGTCCTCGACGCCTCCGCCGAGCGCATCGCCCGGATGCTCACCGCCGAGCGCCGGCTCGCCGCCGACGCCTCGCACCAGCTCCGTACGCCCCTCACGGCCCTCTCCATGCGCCTGGAGGAGGTCGCCCTCGCCGACGACCTGGAGACGGTCAAGGAGGAGGCGACGATCGCGCTCACACAGGTCGAGCGGCTCACCGACGTCGTCGAGCGGCTCCTGACCAACTCCCGGGACCCCCGTACGGGCTCCGCCGTCGCCTTCGACCTCGACGAGGTCGTCAAGCAGCAGCTGGAGGAGTGGCGGCCGGCCTACCGCAGCGGGGGGCGCGCCATCGTGCACTCGGGCAAGCAGGGGATGCGGGCCGTCGGCACCCCGGGCGCGGTCGCCCAGGTCCTCGCGGCCCTGATCGAGAACTCGCTCATGCACGGCGGCGGCACCGTCGCCGTACGGACCCGGGTCACCGGCAACCAGTCGGTGATCGAGGTCACGGACGAGGGCCCGGGCGTCCCGGCCGACCTCGGCGCGCGGATCTTCGAGCGGGCGGTGAGCGGCCGCAGCTCCACGGGGATCGGCCTGGCCGTCGCCCGTGACCTCGCGGAGGCGGACGGCGGGCGGCTGGAGCTGCTCCAGCAGCACCCGCCGGTCTTCGCGCTCTTCCTGAGCCGCGAGGTCAGGAGCATCTCGGAGGACACGCAGGACCGCCCCGTACGGTAAAAGCGCAGGCCCGTGCGGTAAAAGCGCAGGCCCGTACGGTAAAAGCGCAGGTCAGGCGAGACCCAGACGGGACTCAGACGCGGTTGGGCTGGCGGCGGGTCGCCTGGCGCGGGGGCTGCTCCAGGAACGATTCGGCGGCCTGCACCGCTTCCTTCGCGGGCAGCGCGCGGAACACCCAGGTGCGGTACGACCAGAAGCGGAACAGCGTCGCGATGCCGATGCCGAAGAACTTGAAGAAGTTGCTCGCGAGCGGGCCGTCCCAGCCGAGGCCGTACGTCGCCGCGTAGAGCAGGCCGTTCTCGATGACCATGCCGATCAGGCTGAACAGCAGGAACAGCGTCAGTTCCTTCGTCCGCCCCGACTTGTCCCGGTCGCGGTACGTGAAGTAGCGGAACCCCACGTAGTTGAAGACGATGGCGACCGCGGTGGCGATCAGGCTGGCCCGCACCACCTGGAGGTCCGAGAAGTGGCGCACCAGGTTGAAGACGCCGAGGTTGACGAGGACGCCGAGACCGCCGACCACTCCGAACTTGGCGACCTCACGGAAGAGCCCGTTGAGTCGCATGCGCAGCGCGCCGGGTTCACTCATGGTGATGGCTCTGTCCCGTCCGTCCGGGTGACGTCCGGGCGACGTCAACCCAACCATGCTAACCAGCCCCCCTGTCACCCGCCCGGGTACCTCGTAAACCACGGGGAAACCCGGCCCCGACCTGCACTGTCCTTGTGACAAACCACAGGCGGACGAGTGTTCCCCGGTGGTGCGGATACCCTAAGAGAGTGACGTTCCCGGTAGTCGGCATGGTCGGTGGCGGTCAGCTCGCCCGTATGACCCACGAGGCGGGCATCCCCCTCGGCATCAAGTTCAAGCTCCTCAGTGACACCCCGCAGGACTCTGCGGCGCAGGTGGTGAGCGAGGTCGTCATCGGCGACTATCGCGACCTGGCTACGCTGCGTGACTTCGCGCGCGGATGTGACGTGATCACCTTCGATCACGAGCACGTCCCCACGGAGCACCTGCGGGCCCTGGAGGCGGACGGCATCCCCGTCCGCCCGGGGCCCGACGCGTTGGTGCACGCCCAGGACAAGGGGGTGATGCGCGCCAAGCTCGACGAGATCGGCGCGCCGAGCCCACGCCACCGCATCGTCGCGGACGCGGCGGACGCGGTGGCCTTCGCGGCCGAGGTCGGGGGCTTCCCGATCATCCTCAAGACCGTGCGCGGCGGCTACGACGGCAAGGGCGTCTGGTTCGTCCGTACGGAGGCGGAGGCCCGCGACCCGTTCCTCGCGGGCGTCCCGGTGCTCGCCGAGGAGAAGGTCGACTTCGTCCGCGAGCTCGCGGCGAACATCGTCCGCTCCCCGCACGGCCAGGCCGTGGCGTACCCGGTCGTCGAGTCCCGTCAGGTCGACGGCGTCTGCGACACCGTGATCGCGCCCGCGCCCGACCTCGACGGCGAACTCGCCGGGCAGGCGCAGGAGCTCGCGCTGCGGATCGCCAAGGAGCTGGGGGTCGTCGGCCACCTCGCCGTCGAGCTCTTCCAGACCACCGACGGCCGCATCCTCGTCAACGAACTGGCGATGCGCCCGCACAACTCCGGCCACTGGACCCAGGACGGCGCGATCACCTCGCAGTTCGCCAACCACGTCCGGGCGGTTCTCGACCTCCCCCTCGGCGATCCGCGGCCGCGCTCCCGGTGGACCGTGATGTGCAATGTCCTGGGCGGCGACTACCCGGACATGTACTCCGCGTACCTGCACTGCATGGCCAGGGACCCGCAGCTCAAGATCCACATGTATGGCAAGGACGTGAAGCCCGGCCGCAAGGTGGGGCACGTCAACACCTACGGCGACGACCTGGACGACGTGCTGGAGCGCGCGCGTCACGCCGCCGGCTATCTGCGAGGAACGATCACCGAGTGAGCAGCAACAGCACCGCCCCCGTCGTCGGCATCGCCATGGGATCCGACTCCGACTGGACCGTCATGGAGGCCGCCGCGCAGGCCCTCGACGAGTTCGAGATCCCCTACGAGGTCAACGTCCTCTCCGCGCACCGGATGCCGCGCGAGATGATCGCGTACGGCGAGGAGGCCGCGGGCCGCGGGCTCAAGGCGATCATCGCGGGCGCGGGTGGCGCCGCCCACCTGCCCGGCATGCTCGCCTCCGTCACCCCGCTCCCGGTCATCGGCGTGCCGGTGCCGCTGAAGTACCTCGACGGCATGGACTCGCTGCTCTCCATCGTGCAGATGCCGGCCGGCATCCCCGTCGCGACGGTCTCCGTCGCCGGCGCGCGCAACGCGGGCCTGCTCGCGGCCCGGATCCTCGCCGCGCACGACCCCGAGCTCCGGACCCGGATGAACGACTTCCTCCAGGAGCTCAACGACCAGGCCACGGAGAAGGGCAAGCGCCTGCGGGCCAAGGTCGAGGGCGCCGACTCCTTCGGCTTCGGCAAGTGAGCGCGGCGGCGGGCAGCGCGACGGCCGGCGGTACGGCGGCCGGCAGCGCGGCGGACCGTCTGGAGGAGGCCCGCGAGCTGCTCGCGGGCCACCCCGTCGTCGACGGCCACAACGACCTCCCGTGGGCGCTGCGCGAGCACGTCCGGTACGACCTGGACCGCATGGACATCGGCGCGGACCAGACCGGAGCGCTCCACACCGACCTCGCCCGGATGCGGGCCGGCGGCGTCGGCGCGCAGTTCTGGTCGGTCTACGTGCCCTGCCGGCTGGCCGGGGACGACGCGGTCAGCGCGACCCTGGAGCAGATCGACATCGTCGACCAGCTCCTGGAGCGGTACGCGGGCGACCTCGCCCCGGCCCTGACGGCGGACGACATGGAGGCGGCCCGCGAGCAGGGCCGTATCGCCTCCCTCAAGGGCGCCGAGGGCGGCCACTCGATCAACAACTCCCTCGCCACCCTGCGCGCGCTGCACGCCCTGGGCGTCCGCTACATGACGCTCACGCACAACGACAACAACGACTGGGCGGACTCGGCGACCGACGAGCCGGGCGTCGGCGGGCTCTCCGCCTTCGGCCGGCAGGTCGTCCGCGAGATGAACCGCTCCGGCATGCTCGTCGACCTCTCGCACGTCGCCGCCACCACCATGCGCGACGCGCTCGACGCCTCGACCGCGCCGGTGATCTTCTCGCACTCCTCGGCCCGGGCCGTCTGCGACCACCCGAGGAACATCCCGGACGACGTCCTGGAGCGGCTGCCCGCCAACGGCGGCGTCGCGATGGCCACGTTCGTGCCGAAGTTCATCCTCCCCGCGGCCGTCGAGTGGACCGCGCGGGCGGACGACAACCTCCGCGCGCACGGCTTCGACCACCTCGACACCACCGCCGCGGCGATGAAGCTGCACCGCGCCTTCGAGGCGGAGAACCCGCGCCCGATCGCCACCGTCGCCACGGTCGCCGACCACCTCGACCACCTGCGCGAGGCCGCCGGCATCGACCACATCGGCATCGGCGGCGACTACGACGGCACGGCCTTCACCCCGGCCGGCCTCGACGACGTCGCGGGCTACCCGAACCTGATCGCGGAGCTCCTGCACCGCGGCTGGTCGCACCCGGACCTCACCAAGCTGACCTGGTCCAACGCGGTCCGCGTCCTCCGCGACGCGGAAGCGGTCTCCCGGGACCTCCGCTCCCGCACGTCCCCGTCGAACGCGACGATCGACGCGCTCGACACCGCCGACGCTCCGTAACGGATCGCTCACCCGGACGGCGCACTCCGCCGCGCCCCCGCCCGGGGCCGGTGGCACGGTGGAACGTACTGCCCCGCCGCAATTGGCGGGGCGGTACTGCACCACCGAGTTCGGAGTAGCACCATGGCAGATCTCGACGATCATTCCCCCTTCTCTGCCGCCCCCGCCGCCGTCGGCGCGCTCGATCCCCCTGAACCACCGCCCCCGCTCGACGAGACGGCCCGGGCCCGCGCCCTCCTGGCCGCCCAGCCCGTCGTCGAGGGCCATACGGAACTGCCCCCGGCCCTCGACCCCGAGGACCTCCCACCCGTCCGCGCGGGGGAGGCCGGAGCACAGTTCTGGTCCCTGCACGTGGAGGCCGACGAGGGCGTCATCGGGACGCTGCGGCGGATCGACGCGATCCGCGCCCTCGTCGCCGCCTGTCCCGAGGACCTGAGGCTCGCGTACACGACGTCGGAGATGGCCCACGCCGGGAACTGCGGCCGGGTCGCCGCCCTGCTCGGGCCGGTCGGCTGGCCCGCGCTCGGCGGCTCGGCGGCCACCCTCCGGGCCTACCACGCCCTGGGCGTACGGGCCGTGAACCTCACCCGCTTCGACCGCTTCGCCCGCGACGCCGTACGGGAGATGAACCGGCTCGGCCTGGCCGTGGACCTCTCCGGCGCCGACCAGGACACGATCCGCCGCGCCCTCGCGGTCACCCGGGCCCCGGCCCTGCTGACCAGGGCGGCGCCGGAGGGCCTTCCGGACGAGGTGCTGCGGCTCCTCGGCGGGAACAGCGCCGTCTGCATGGTCACGGTCACCGACGACCCGGCCGCCGACGCCGACGTCCTCGACCGCGTGCGTACGGAGGCGGGCCCGCGGTCCACGGGCATCTCCCACACCACCGCCCCGGCCCTCGGCTACGTCCCGCTCTTCGCGGAGCTCCTCCGCCGGGGCTGGCCCGCCCAGGACCTCGTCGGGCTCGCCCACGCCAACGCCACCCGGGCGCTGCGCGAGGCGGAGTTCCTGTCGAGAACGAACCGGATCCGCCCGGCCGCGGCCTGACCGTACGAAAGGCCTGACCGCACGAAAGGGGGGAGAGGGGGCGTGTGACGGCGCCCTCTCTCCCCCTTCGCGTGCGTACGTCTCAGGCGCGCGGGCGGCCCATCGCGCGGTACGTCCAGCCCGCCGCCCGCCAGAGCTCCGAGTCCAGCGCGTTGCGGCCGTCGAGGATCACCGGCGACGTGACGACCGCGGCGAGCTCCGCCGGGTCGAGCTCGCGGAACTCCCGCCATTCGGTCAGGTGCAGCACCACGTCCGCGCCGCGCACCGCGTCCAGGGCCGTGTCGGCGTACCCCAGGGTCGGGAAGAGGCGGCGCGCGTTCTCCATGCCCTTCGGGTCGTAGACGGTGACCTGGCCGCCCTGGAGGTGTATCTGGCCGGCCACGTTCAGGGCGGGGGAGTCGCGGACGTCGTCCGAGTCCGGCTTGAAGGTCGCGCCGAGCACGGCGACCCGGCGGCCCAGGAAGGAGTTCCCGCCGAGGACCTCGCGCGTCATCTCCACCATCTGGCCGCGCCGCCGCATGTTGATCGAGTCGATCTCGCGCAGGAAGGTCAGCGCCTGGTCGACGCCCAGCTCGCCCGCCCGCGCCATGAACGCCCGGATGTCCTTGGGCAGACAGCCGCCGCCGAAGCCGACCCCGGCCCGCAGGAACTTGGCCCCGATCCGGTCGTCGTGGCCGATGGCCTCCGCCAGCTTGGCGACGTCGCCGCCCGCGGCCTCGCACACCTCCGCCATCGCGTTGATGAAGGAGATCTTGGTGGCGAGGAAGGAGTTCGCGGCCGTCTTCACGAGCTCGGCCGTCGGGAAGTCGGTCACCACGAACGGCGAACCCTGGCCGACCGGCACGGCGTACACCTCGCGGAGCGTCTTCTCGGCCCGCTCGCCGAAGTCCCGCACGCCGACCACGATCCGGTCGGGGCGCAGGGTGTCCTGCACGGCGAAGCCCTCCCGCAGGAACTCCGGGTTCCAGGCGAGGTCGACGCCCTCGGGCAGCAGGCCCGCGAGCCGCTCCGCCGAGCCGACGGGCACGGTCGACTTGCCGACCACCAGGGCGCCCTCGCGCACGACCGCGGCGAGGGAGGCGAAGGCGGCGTCGACGTAGCTCATGTCGCAGGCGTACTCGCCGTGCTTCTGCGGGGTGTTCACACAGACGAAGTGCACGTCGCCGAAGGCGCCGACCTCCTCCCAGGAGGTGGTGAACCGCAGCCGGCCGCTCGATCCCTCGATGCCGGCCACGTGCTTCGCGAGGAGGTCCTCGAGGCCCGGCTCGTACATCGGGACGCGCCCGGAGGACAGCAGCTCGATCTTCTCGGGGACCACGTCCAGGCCGAGCACCTCGAAGCCCAGTTCCGCCATGGCCGCGGCATGGGTGGCGCCGAGGTAGCCGGTGCCGATCACGGTGATCTTGAGGGCCATGCGGTACTCCAGTGACGTCGGGCGGAATGCCTGCCCGAGCATAGTCGTGCCCTGGCCCGGGGCCCGGGCCACGCCCTACCCTTTGGGTTACTTAACGGTAGTTAGCAAGCGTGGGAGTGAGTGAACGTGGCGGGTTCGACTGATTTCGACCTGTATCGGCCTTCCGAGGAGCACGACATGCTCCGGGAGTCGGTGCGTGCGCTGGCGGAGGCGAAGATCGCGCCGTTCGCCGCGGCGGTGGACGAGGAGGGCCGGTTCCCGCAGGAGGCGCTGGACGCGCTGGTCGCCAGCGATCTGCACGCGGTGCACGTGCCCGAGGCGTACGGCGGTGCGGGGGCGGACGCGCTGGCGACGGTGATCGTGATCGAGGAGGTCGCGCGGGTGTGCGGCAGTTCCTCGCTGATCCCGGCGGTGAACAAGCTGGGCTCGATGCCGGTGATCCTGTCCGGTTCGGAGGAGCTGAAGGCGAAGTACCTGGGCCCGCTGGCCAAGGGCGACGCGATGTTCTCCTACGCCCTGTCCGAGCCCGACGCGGGCTCGGACGCGGCCGGGATGAAGACCCGCGCGGTCCGTGACGGCGACTTCTGGGTCCTCAACGGCGTCAAGCGGTGGATCACCAA
>NZ_JBVJEH010000011.1:0-379801 GCF_055581845.1 Streptomyces sp. NPDC042346
GGAGCGATCAACGCCCACGACTCATCCGTCAGTTCATGTCGACGCACCACAAACGGAGCAACGACCGACCGACTTTCCGGACACGGCCTAGGGCCTGTCCGGCGGATAAGTGTCCGGCGGATCACGTGACTGCCTCGCGCTCGGGTCACCGGTCTGGGCGCGGGCAGGGTGGCCTGAGGGTCCCACCTGGGCGATCTGGCACGACGGGAAGGTATTCCGGTGCGGCGCACCAGAGAGCCCGACTAGCCTCCCTGACATGCCCCTTGAGATGAACGACACCGTGCGCAGCCTGCTTGACGTACCGCACCCGGCCGTCTTGTCCACCCTCAACCCTGATGGCAGCCCGCAGAGTTCGGTGGTCTGGGTGAGCCGCGACGGCGGCGAGCTGCTGATCTCCACCGAACAGGGCCGGCGCAAGGAACGGAACATACTCCGCGACCCACGCGTCGGCCTGACCGTCTTCGACCTCGCCAACCCCTACCTGTACGTCGAGATCCGCGGCACGGCCACCGTTACCGAGGACGCCGACCGCGCGGTGGCCGTCCGCATCGCCGAGGAATACCTCGGCCCGGGCGGCGGCAAGGAGTACCTGGAGGCCCCGCCGGAAGAGGTACGAGTGGTCGTCCGCATCACCCCGACCAAGATCCTCGGCAACGCCACCAAGACCGCCTAGATTCTGTCCGGCGAGTCATGGGCGGAGCCATAAGCGGATCGCCGCGACTGTGACGGTGCCGTGGAAGACGTAGGCCCTCTTGTCGTAGCGGGTGGCGACATCCCGGAAGTTCTTGCCGGTTGATCGTGCGCTCGACCTCGTCGCGGCGTTTGTAGATCTCGTTGTCGAAGCCGGTGGGCCGGCCGCCCTTGCTGCCGCGGCGTTTGCGGATGGCCCGCTGGTCCTTCGGTTTCGGGGATGGTGTGCTTGATCTGGCGTCTCCGCAGGTAGCAGCGGTTGCGCCGTGAGCCGTGAACCGTATGCCTTGTCGCCGTCGAGGTGGTCCGGCGGGGTGCGAAGGTGACCCCTCCGCGGGCGGGGAACGCGGATGCGCTTCAGGGCCTCGATCATCTGCGGTGCGTCGCCCCTCTGTCCGGGCGTAACCAGGAAGGCCGGCGGCCGGCATCCACCTTCACCCGCGAGATGGATCTTGCTGGTCAAACCGCCCCGGGGCCGGCCGAGTCCTTCGTCGGGGTGGTGGTGCCGGGGCGTTGTCCTTTTCTCGGGACGCGTGGCTTCTTCTTCCGGGCCCCGGCCGCGTGCTGATGGGCCCGACAGGACATCGAGTCAACGCTGACCATGCTCCAGTCGATCCAGCCCGCGAGGTCGGCTTCGGCCTGGACGGCACGCAGGATCCGGTCCCACGTGCCGTCCGCCGACCAGCGCCGGTGCCGTTCATGGACGGTCCTTCGCTGCCGAAGCGCTCGGGAAGGCCCCGCCGCGGTATGCCCGTTCGGAGCTCGAACAGGATCTCCTTGTCCGCCACGCTGCCCCAACGCCGGCAACTACGGCTCCAACCGGACCCACTCGGCATTCGTCAGATCACCCCGCCCCATGCCGGGAACAACGATCGACAATCCGACAGTCACATAGTCCGCCGGACGCTGCCTAGCCGATACCTCTTTCACGACAGCGCCCAGACCGGGGCACACTTCGTGAGCAAGCCGAGGTCCTCGACCGCCGCGACAACGCCCCCGGCCAGGCCGAGGGCGGCGGCCACCACGCCTGCAAACCAAGAGCCCCCGCAAACAGCACGCCTACGAAGACGACCCCGCCCTGTCACCGCCCACGAGGCTTTGACCCCCGCCAGCGGCGCGCCCACGGGCCAGAGCGCCGCCACGCTCGCCAAACAGCACGGAGGCACACCCCGCGCCTGGGAACGCCTTCTCGCAGCCGCCGCGGCAGTCCAGAACGACGGGGCTCCGCACCCGTGACGACGCCCTCCCCCGAGTTCGAACCAGTGCCGCTACGGGTGGTGCTGCCCGGAGGTGGCCAGGAGGCCGTGAGGCGCCTGTACGCACAGAAAACAGCTACCCGACGGGTAGCTCTACCTCGTCTTGGCTTGGGGCGACAAGAGACGGGCACGGTTCCGGAGAACATGAGCACGGAACCGGGGTCCGGCTCGGGTGAGGTTCCCTCAACCAAGGGCGACCTGATATGAGTTGATCATGACTGCTGAAACTCTTGACCCGATGGAGCGCCTGCTCTCAGAGCGGGCTTGTGAGCGGCTGGTCGTCGAGTTCGTCCACCGGCTCGACCTCGGGGACCCGGGGTCGGTAGCGGACCTGTTCACGCGGGACGGCACCTGGGAATGGCCCGCCGGCGACCGCCGCATTGCGGGTCACGATGCCCTGCGCAGCTACTTCGGCAACCGGCCCGCAGACCGACTGTCACGCCGTATATGCACCAACATCCTGGTTACCGTGACCTCTGCGGACACCGCCGCCGCCACCACCTACTTCACCACGTACCGTGTCGACGGCTACAGCGAGGGCCTCATACCGCCGCGACCTCCGGTTCAAGTGGGCCACTACGAAGACACGTTCCGCAAGGTCGAAGACACCTGGCTGCTCACCACGCGGACTCTCTTCCTCTCCTTCGCCGGTCCCACGGAACGCCTCGACGGGCCCGGCCAGTCATGAGAACGGCTCCCAGCCGACCGGCCGTCAAGATGCCTGCGCCACGGAGCGTGACACTCCACAGAACATGATCCAGAACCCCGCTTCGGGAGACGCTGGAGTGATCCCTGGATTCGAACAGGCTCTGTGCGGAGACGAGCCGGACTCCCTCTGTGCAGGGCTACTTCGAGCCATGCGGCTGTTGATCCCGGCGATCGGGTACGGAGCGCGTGGCCACGCCTGCCACACATGCCTCCTGCGATAGCTCCCGGATGGAAGGCCGTGGGGCCCCAGGGGCCGGGGGCAACACCTCAAAGGCGTAACACCCTGTCACTAGCCGCGCATACACAAAGATAAAAGCCCGCGGCGGTCCCTGCCCGAGCAGTTCCGCGACCACGGTGACCGCATCGCCCTGCCGCGTCACGCTGACGAAGCCCTTGGCGGGCTTCGAGGGAGGGAAGACCTGGGCGATCTCCGTATCGGGAAGGCTGCCGTCGGCCGCTGCCTCGCCCAGCCGGTCGCGGAGTCTTTCAGCGTTCTCCCGCAGGTTCTTGCGCGCCTGGGCATCATCACGCGCCGGCTGCGTCTCCAGCCAGATCCACACGCCGACGACGGCCACGAGCAGCAGTCCCAGAATGGTCAGGCATCCGTTGAGAAGGCAGCCACCCGGCGTACCTGTCCGGACCTGTAATCGTCTCGCCATGGGCACAGCGTGTACCGCAGGCACACGACAGGCCCATCCACTCCCCAGTCGTGGCCGAAATGCATCATCACCAGCGAAGTACCTCGCGAGACCTCACAGCCGAATCTCATCGGTATGCCATTCGAACAAGCCGGCCTCACCGCCTGAGGCGCATGTCTCAGACAATCGGCGCTCTCAGCCGCGGGGAGACCATCCGCATCCGCTGCGCCACGCGATTCCGATACTCCGGCGGAGGCAGACAGC
Source organism: Streptomyces sp. NPDC042346 (assembly GCF_055581845.1). Classification (NCBI taxonomy): domain Bacteria; kingdom Bacillati; phylum Actinomycetota; class Actinomycetes; order Kitasatosporales; family Streptomycetaceae; genus Streptomyces; species Streptomyces sp. NPDC042346. The sequence continues at coordinate 3,557 of NZ_JBVJEH010000011.1, forward strand.
GCGCCCACCTGACGATGACGGCAGAGGGCGCCTTCGTCTCGACCGTCGACGACACCGTCTCGAAACTCCAGCTTGGAGCCCAGGCGCCAACCTCAAGATCATCGCTGAGCTGTCGACGAGCGTGTGTGACGTCGCCGGGCGCCGGCTCGACGCCTTGCTGCCAGCCGGGGAGCAACAGCTTCTCCAGCCGGTGACGGCCAGACTCTCGGACGGCGGCGAGGAACGCTCCGCAACCAGGAACAGGGTCCAGCGGATCGCATCGGCCGTGTGGACGAGACGCGCCGCAGAGCTTGAGCCAGAGCCCTGAACGGTTCTGGCACAGCTTTCGTGCAGTGGTGTCGAGGTACCCGTCCCGGTGCCCAGCCAGGTACACCGGAGCATGCCCAGCGGCAGGGCGGCTCCATGAGGCCGGACCTCGCGTGGCCCGGGGCCGCAACTGAGATCATGAACTTGTGTCCGAGGAATCGAACCTGCTGTCAGGCCTTTGGCCGCTCTCGCCGGCCGGCGAGCCCCGCAGGCCCGGACACCCGCTGCCTGGCCTACTACAACCCGTTGACGCTCGGGGCCGTCGACTTCGACAACCTCCATGTGCGGGTGGGGCGCCTCGGCGACGCCGAGATCCTCTACGACATGTCCGAGGCCGAACTGCCCGACTTCAGCCCCGCCAACCTCTGGGCCGAAGACCGCTCATGGGTCCTGTGCACCGACTACGACCTGTGGGCCACCAAGGTCGCCGGGTCTCCAGCCCTCATCGAGGCGCTGCTGAACGACACCGGTGTCGAGGCGGTACGGCTGCCCTGGGCTACCTGAGGACGAGCTGCACCATCCTGTCCCTGCCCAGCGGCCTCGTGATCAGCCTTCCCTAGGTTGTCCCCCGGACCGGGCGAGCCCTCTTCGAGCCGGTGACGCCCACACGGCTCCCCTGGACCCACCCGGCATCGTGGTGCCAGCCCGCGTACCGAGCCCGGCCGGCCCAACGACGGCATGAGGAAATGCCGCGTTCGTGAGACCAAGCCGACGGGCGTCTGTCTGAGAAAGCGGAAGAGTAGCTGGCCAGAAGGCAGGACCTGTGGCACGAGCGGCGAGCCCCTACAGATGGGGTATCTCAGATCCCGTGTCGGAATCACATGGTCGGTTCCGGATGGAACGCGGAGGTGAAAAAGACCGCGAGACCTCCTTCGGCGAGCCATCGCCCTCGTGGCCGAGGCGCGCGTGAGCGGCAGCCCACCGGGGGTCAGGAAGACGGGCGCGGCTGCGGGCGGGTCGTCCCCGGGAGGCAGGTGACCGCCGGGTTGTATGTGGTGAACTGGCCCTTGGGATTCTTCTTCCACAGCCAGAGGTGCAGGGCGTAGTGGACGGGCTGGCCGGGGAAGTTGCCGCGGCTGGGGCCCTTGAAGGGCACCCCGAACATGTACGGCCGGTCGTCGTCCGTCTTCAGGTTCTGGTCGCGGTCGTAGACCAGCCACTCCACGCCGACGAGACGCTTGCCGCCCTTGCCGTCGTCCTCGTAGAAGAGGGCGGTGGGCTGGGCAGGGTCCGTCGAGTTGTCGTAGACGTGGTTGAAATGCGGGTAGCCGAGCGCGCCCGTGCCACCCGCCCGGTCGAAGACGCAGTACTGGTCGGGCTTGTAGCCGGCCCGCACACCGTTCGCATGCTGCTGGTATGGAGCGGTCACCCGATAGGTGACCGCCTTGTCCGCCGCCGCCCTTCCTGGCTCGGGTCCTGCGGCGGCGGGCGTCACTGCGAGCGCGGTGGCGCCGGCCAGGACCAGGGCGATCGTGCGGGCCATATTCGGACTCCTCACAAGCGGCGGCGCTCGGATGCGCCACTAGCCCTTCCCCCACCCGCCTCGCCCATCCCACGATGAGGACATCCGTCGCCCGCCCGGCCGCACCCACGACATCTCCGCCGTCCGCCACGACCACGTCCTGGCCCACCTGCGGGCCGCCGGCCTCGGGACGTTGGCGTACTCGGCTTCCGCAGCCTGGACAACGACATCAGCGACCCCATGACTCTCTGCTCGTCCTGACGAACCTCGAAGTCAGCAGCTGACGATGACCTTCTCCGCGACTCACGCCCACGACCAGCACGAGCACCCCCAGTACCGGTCAAGCCAGCCCTTTGGCCTGGGACTTCAAGGCGGCAGAGGCTCACTGGCCTGAGGGTGGGTCGTGGTCGCCCGTGGCGGGTTGGGCAGGAATGCTTGTTCAGAGCACCGAGCGGATACGGCGGACCAGGATCGAGCCCGCGAGGGCCAGGCCTCCCGCGAGGGCGTAGAGGGCTGCGTATCCGCCGAGGTGGGTGACGACCGGGGCCGCGATCACCGGGGCCAGGACCTGGGGCAGCGCATTGGCGATGTTGATCACGCCCAGGTCCCTGCCCCGGTCCTCCGCGGTCGGCAGTACGTCCGTGAGCAGGGCGAAGTCCACCGCCGTGTACACGCCGAAGCCGAGGCCGAGGACAAGCGAGGCGACGACCGCGCCGGTCCAGGTCTGCCAGACGGCGAGCAGCAGCGTGGCCGCAGCGATGACCAGCCCCGACCGGATGACGTAGGACTTCCGGCGGCCGCTGCGGTCGGAGCGGATGCCGCTGATCACCACCGTGGAGAGCAGGGTGAGCGCGTTGAGCGCCGTGAGGATCAGTACGCCGGTGTCCGCGTCGCCTCCGTAGCGCACCGCGTCGGTCAGGTAGTAGAGCAGGTACATCGTGCTGATGGAGTACGACAGGTTCATCAGGAACCGGGTGAGCCAGGCCCAGCCGAAGTCGGGGTGGCGGCGCGGGTCGATCCAGAAGCCGGCGAGGAAGGTCCACCACTGGAAGGCCGGCCGGTCAGCGGGGGCGAGCACCGAGTCGCGCCGCATCAGGACGTACGGCACGGCCGCAAGCACCGAGAAGCCCGCGCAGGCCAGGTAGCCGGCGGTGATCCCGCCCGCGACCGTGGCCAGTGCCGTGCCGACCAGGATGCCGACGACCTGGGAGACGCCGAGCCAGCCGCCGACCATGCCGCGCTGTCGGGGCTGGACCTGGTCGGGGACGGCGGCGGTGAGTGCGGCGAAGGCCGCGTTGAGGGCGAGCTGGACCAGGCACCAGCCCGCGATCACAGCCGTGACGCTCGCCGCCAGGGAAAGAACCACCAGGCCGGCGGCCCCGCCCGCCACCCCGGCGACCACCCAGGGGATCCGACGGCCCGCGCGCGCCGTCGTACGATCGGACAGCGCTCCGAAGACGGGGTTGGCGACCATCGAGACGGCCGCCCCCAATCCCGTCACCAGGGCGAGAGTGGACGCCTTGTGGTCGGGGGTGAGGTGCTCGGCCTGGCGCGCCAGGAGCAGTTGCAGCGGGCCGAACCAGCCGACCCACACCCCGAGGTTGGCGAGGGACAGCGCGCTCACCCACCGACCGCCGGGCGCAGTGCCCGATTCCCCGGCCACCGCGGCCTTCGGCTCGGCAGTCATCTGCCGCTCTTGATCAGGTCGCGGTACCAGGCGTAAGACTCCTTGGGCGTCCGCGCCAGCGTCTCGTAGTCGACGTGGACGAGCCCGAACCGTTGCCGGTAGCCCTCCGCCCATTCGAAGTTGTCGAGGATCGACCAGATGAAGTAGCCGCGTACGTCGGCCCCCTCGGCCATCGCCTGGTGCAAGGCGCGTACGTGGCCGTCGTGGTAGGCGATCCGGCGCGCGTCCTCGACCCTGCCGGTGCCGGCGTCCGGCCCGTCGCCGTACGAGCAGCCGTTCTCGGTGATGTACAGGGGCGGCAGCCGGTCACCATAGCGCTCGCGCAGCGTGGCGAGCAGCTCGCGCAGTCCGTCCGGAACCACGGGCCAGTCGAAGTCGGTGCGTTCGTACCCCTCGATCTCCCGGAGGGCAAAGGGGAGTCCGGAGGGGATCTCGATTCCGCCGAAGGCGGAGGTGCCGGCCGGCGTCGGCGCGCCGACGAGCATCGGGTTGTAGTAGTTGACCCCGTACCAGTCCAGCGGGGCCGAGATCGTCTTGAGGTCCTCCGACACCGGGCCGGGCAGGAGGGAGTCCAGGCCGTCCGGGTAGGTGCCGGTCAGGATCGGGTCGGCGAAGAGGCGGTTGGTGAGCGTGTCGTACAACTCGGCGGCGGCACGGTCCTCGTCGCTGTCACCGGCGGTCCAGACGGGGCTGTGCGAGGCGGCTATGCCGATCTGGCGGGCACCCGCTGCGCGAAGGGCCTGTACGCCCAGCCCGTGAGCCAGGAGCTGGTGGTGGGCGGCGGGCAGGGCGTCGAAGACGAGCTGCTTGCCGGGGGCGTGTTCGCCCAGGCCGTATCCGAGGAGGGTGACTTCGGCGGGCTCGTTGATGGTGATCCACATGGGCACGCGGTCGGCGAGGCGCTGCGCGACCACCGAGGCGTACGCAGCGAACCGCTCTGCGGTGTCGCGCTCCAGCCAGCCGCCCCGCTCCTCCAGGGCGAGCGGGGTGTCCCAGTGGAAGAGGGTGGGCACCGGGGCGATCCCCGCGGCGCACAGCTCGTCGACGAGCCGGTCGTAGAAGTCCAGCCCCGCGCGGTTGACCGGACCGTGGCCGTCGGGCAGGACGCGGGACCAGGAGACCGAGAACCGGTAGGCGTCTACGCCGAGTTCGCCCATCAACGCCACGTCCTCGCGGTAGCGGCGGTAGTGGTCGGTGGCCACCTCCGCGTGCGAGCCGTCCTTGACGCGTCCCTGCTCGCTGGTGAAGGCGTCCCAGGAGGAGGGGCCCCGGCCGTCGGCCGTGGGCGAGCCCTCGATCTGGAAGGCGGAGGCGGAGACTCCCCAGAGGAAGCCGGCCGGGAACTCGGGTACGGGCGCTGTCATGCGGACTCGCTTCGGTCGGGGGAGCGCGAATCCCTCGACACGGGTGCGGGGAGGCGCTGTCGGGCGGGCTGCTCAAGGCACTTTCGGGTCCCAGGGTCCGCCCTGTCAATGGAAAGTGAACAATCCTCAACTTACGACTGGGGAGGCCGCTGCCTCGCCGTCACACCCCGGACCCCGCGGGCCACCATCACCGGAGAACGCTTCCGCGCAGGCCGACGGGCCGCCGGATCAGCCCCTGGACGGCGGCGACCGTCGGACCAGAACACCGAACGGCACGGGCCGGTACGAGAAGACCAACCGACCGCCGCCATCGACCCGCCGCCATCGACCCCGCCGCCATCGACGTCGCCCCGCCGGTCCCACCGTGACGCTGTCGGTCGGCCCGGAGGGGTCGCCGCCGTGACTCTGCTGAGCCTGCCCCTCGGGGACCGGGCGGAACGCCACTGGTCGCCCAACGGATGCACGAGACAACCGACGACCAGTAGCCAGGGCCACCGGAGACAGATTCCGCCGCCTATCGGAGTTGCCGCAGTCACCATGGCCCGCCAGGTCACCTCGGCTCTGTCTTCCCTCAGTTGGATCCGCAGGGCGTGCTCGGTACGTCCGGGTGACAGTGGGCCTGGGAGGTCAGAACGGCGTAGCCGTTGAGGTGGACGCTTCGCCCGGGCAACGCTCCGTGCGACTGAAGTTCGACGACGAATCCGGGTATTCGAGCGGACGGTTTCCGCCCTGCTGTGCGCGGGCTCTCCAAGCACCCCGGACTCACAAATCGGGGATCTCCCCGATGGCGCAGTCGGACGCGGCCGACGACCATGCACCGCATGGTCATACCCACCCTGCCGACGCCGACCGGGTCTCATCCGGTCGGCACCACATCGGTGTACCTCGAAGATGTCTCCCGCCCGGACCCGTGGGTCGCGGACGTGCCAACGCGCGAGCTGATGATTTCGATCTGGTACCCGGCCGCACGTTCGTCCGGTCCGCGCGCCCGCTACCTGACGCAGGCCGAGTCGGCGGAGATCCTGGCCGGTCAGCCGGCAGCCATCGCGCCCGACGCGCTGAGTTCGGTGCGCACCAACGCCTTCCCGGACGCCCCTCTCGGCCCCGGGCTGCGGCAACTGCCCCTGATCGTTCTCTCGCCCGGCTTCACCCGGCCCCGCGCCACGCTCACCTCGATCGGCGAAGACCTGGCCAGCCACGGTTACATCGCGGTCGCGATCGACCACACCTACGAGACCGCGGCCACCACCTTTCCGGACGGCCGGGTGGCCGCCTTCGCCCTCGGCCGCGGGTTTGCGCGCAACGCCGAGTTCTGGCACAAGGTGAAGACTGGCCGCGCCCGGGACGCCTCTTTCGTACTGGACGAGCTGCTCGGCAACAACCCGCCGTGGGCAGGCGCACCCGTGCTGGACCCGGACCGGATCGGCATGGCCGGACATTCCGCGGGCGGCGCGGCCACCATCGCGGCGATGCTTGCAGACGAGCGTATCCGCGTGGGGATCAACGTGGACGGCAGCACCACCCCTCTGATCCCGCACACGGGCCTGGACCGCCCGTTCTTGTTCTTCGGCCGGGACGGCCAGTACTCTCCCGGCGACGGGCCCGCTGCGGACACCTGGGCCCGAGACTGGCCACTACTGACCGGTTGGAAGCGCTGGCTGGTGGTGGCGGGCACCAAGCACCCGTCCTTCACCGATCTCGGCCTGCTGGCCGACCAGTTCGGTGTGCCGAGCGGCGCGGCCACCTCAGGCCTGCGCACCATGACGATCACCCGCGCCTACCTGCGCGCCTTCTTCGACCAGCACCTGCGTGACGCCCAGCAGACACCGTTCGACCACCTGAACGCGGACCACCCGGAGGTGCGATCCTGCCTGCCGCCTGACCATCCGGTCGGCCACGGATCGAGTTAGGACCTGTCCGGCCGATCATGTGGGGGCCGGATTGAGTGCTTCTTGCCGGGCGCCAACGCCAGCTTCATTCTGGTCAGCGAACAGGCAGTCAGTGATTCGGCGGGACGCGTGACAACTGGAAGCGGCAGGGCGCAGCGTACGACATGGTACTGACGGCCTTGGCGTACGTCCTGCTCGGGCTCGGACTGCTGGGGCTGATCGTTTCCACACCATTCGTACTGGCCGCCGTGGCTCCGGCGAGCGCGGACTGGGGGAAGCTCAGTGACATCAGCCAGACGTACGGGGCCGTGTCCGTCGTGCTCTCAGCCATCGCTTTGGCGGGTGTGGCTCTCTCGCTCCTCTTCCAGGTCCGGCAGGCGCGCACGAGCAACGAGCAGGCCATCAGGGATGGCCATATCCAGCTCGCGACACTCGCGCTGAGCGACCCGAATCTGCTCCAGGCATGGCCACCGCCCGTTGCACCGGTGACCTTGAAGCGGCATCTGATCACGTCTCTCGCTCTCGGAGAGCTGTTGCAGCGCTTCCGCATCGGCCATCTGTCCGTCGAGAAGCTCACGGTGAAACTCGACGAGATCGGCCGGACAAGTCCTAGGGCTTGATCGCCGGTGTAGTCGAGTACACGGTGGGCGGTCACGACTACGAGCTGCCGCCACAGGGGCCAGTGAGCATTTTCAGAGTGCCACTGATCGGGTGACGCGGCCACCGTGACACTGTCGGCCGGCATATCGAGCCACGCTCGTACCGATTCCTGCGCTGCGGGCGCTCGTACCGCGAGTGGATCCGACCTTCGCCGGCATGCACAACCTCGACATGTGGTGCGCCAGGACCAAGATGGAACGGATCGATGCCCTTGTGGCCGACCAGCTCGGGAGGGCCAAGCGCAGGAAGCCCTCGAATGTCATGGAGAACGCCGCGGCCGGGACGACATTCAGGCGTTCGGGAGACTCACCGGCATCGTCGACGGGGAGCGCCGGATCATCGCCACCCCGTCGCTCGCGGTGCCGATCGGCGACCTGTTCCCGGATGTCGATCGCGCCGTCCTGGAGCACGAGATCCGCGAGCTGCTCGAGTGGTACGCGGACACGCTGCGGCCGGACCACCGGCAGTTGCTCTCGCAGTTCCGGTTGGTCGATATGGCGCGCGAGGTGGTCGATGTGGGCAGTGTGGGCACCCGCTGCTGGATCATCCTCATGCTCGGCAGGGACGAGAAGGACCCGCTGCTCATCCAGGTGAAGGAAGCCAAGCGATCGGTACTCGCCAAGTACGCCGGAGGGACACGCCGTGTCGGGTGCCCCGACACGGTCAGGAGTACCAGTCGGCCTCCGTCGGCCGCGCCCGCCGGGGCACATCCCGGGCGGGCATGGGCTTGCGTTCGCCACCCGCGAGCAGCGTGCTGGTCGGATCGCCGCCGAGCCTGCCCGGGAGCGTCACCTCGACATCGATACCGCGAGGCGGGTCGGTGGGCAGGATCCCGGTCAGCACCGTCGTCTGGGCGTGGTGACCATGGGCGATGGCGGCGGCGACCTGTTTCCCATCCACGAGGAGCTCCAGCTCCCGCGTCCCGCCCATCCGCAGGCCCACGGTGACCGAGCAGCCGGCGTGCTCGCAATGAAAGTGATACTCGCGGCCCATGGTTGCCTCCCTGAAGCGCGCGGCCACAAAGCCTCGTCCCTCCATCGTGGCACCGGGTGGCGGCTGCGCCAGCCCTGGATCTCGTTCCCGCGGTCGTCACCCGCCGCGTCGCCTCTCCCAACCGACCGCACCACCGTCGCAGAGCGGAGGAGGGCGCCGGCGTCGCTCCCTCGACCGATACCGCCGCGTCGACCGCCTGCCACGACCCGGCGGCCCGACACGGCAGCCAAGGCCGGCGCGCCCGCCAATTCGTCGACGCCGCCCCACAGCGCAGGAGCGCTCGGATTCGTCGTTGCTCCGGCCGAGGTCGAGGCGCCAGCACTCGCTGGCGCCCCGGGCCGCCTACCGGCCACCAGGGTCGGCTGCTCACGGCGTCTGGGCGCTGTGGTCACATGTCACGTCGGCATCAGGAGTGGGGCGAGGGCGACCGCGCTGTGCAGGACTGGGTTGGTCCTGTCTTGCCAGGTGGTGATGCTCCGCCACTGCTTCACGTGGCGGATGCCGATCCACGACGTCGCGGTGCCTTCAGACCGTGTGGTCGAAGGCTGGTGAGCGGCCTCCGGTGCTGTTCTGCCAGGTCCGGTCGTTGCGGACCATCGGCCTGGGTCCGTTCCTGGACCCAAGGCTCTTCCATGGACGCGGTGAATCGGGTGCCGTTGTTGGCGTTGCCGCCCGTGACGCCGACGGCGAGCGGCCTGCTCTGCCTGGCACGGGACAGGTGAGTCCTGTTTACCGGCCAGGCTGCCTGGCGGTATCGGCAGGCGATCGTTCGGCTTGACGCAGTTCCTGGGGCCGGATGCCCCGGAGCTTTCCGCGTGCCGGTCGGCCGCCTCACTTATGGGGCCCTGCGCGGGGCCGTCGTTCCGCGGGATCTAGGGACGCGATTCAGAGACTGGCCGGTGAGCCGGAAGGGGTTCCGGCGGGTTCTGTGCGCCGGCGGGCCAGGAGGGTCACGGCCAGCGGCACGATGATCAGGTCGAGGGCGACGTGCCACACGCTGAAGGGGTTCGTGTGGAGGAAGAAGTAGCGGTAGATGCCGAGCAGACCGCCGATCGCGGGGAGCACGGCCGCGAGGTGGAGCGCGGCAGGCCATCGCCTGAGGATCGCGATTCCGATCATGAGGTACACGGCGCCGAACCCGGCGGCGCCCAGCACGTTCGCCTCGTGCTGGTAGACGGCGAGTTGTGCGAGGTGGGTGACGCCGGACAGCAGGAGCAGGCCCGCCAGCACCCTGGCGGCCTGCGGGAGGGTCGAGTGTGCCTGGGGCGGTGTGGTCATGGCGAGTGTTCCTTCCGGTGTGCCGGCGGTTCCGGTAGCGGAGCCGCCGGCAGGCTTCAGGGCACGAACAGTACGGTCACCTGACTATTTAGGGAAGGTATGGTGACCTGACCATGTCGAGGAACCCGCATTCCCCCGCAGACACCGGTCAGCTCGCCGACAACCGCCTGGAACCGGACTCACGGCTCGGCGCGCTGGCGCGCCGGCTCGCCGCGATTGTCACCGACCGGGTGCAAGGCGACCTCGCCGGCGAAGGCATCACGGATCTGCGCCCCGCGCACCTGCGGATCTTCGCGGCGCTCGGCCATGACGACGGGGCCCGCGTCACCGAGATCGCCGAACGCCTCGGAAGCACCAAGCAGACCGTCGGCCCCCTGGTCGACGAACTGGTGGCAAAGGGCTACCTCCACCGCCGGCGCGACCCGGCGGACGCGCGAGCAAAGATCGTCGACTTCACCCCTGGCGGAATATCCGCCGCCGAGGCCGCCCGGCGCAGCGCGGAGAACATCGACCGCCAGTGGGCCGACCGGATCGGCGACCGGCGCCTGGCTGAATGCCGCGCCACCCTCTGGGAACTGGTCAACGAAACGGCGAACCCCACAGGGGTCCCTAAGGTTCGACCGTCGGATGTCACTCCCACATCAGGAGTGATGCGAGGGTGACGGCCGCCTTGTAGGACTCGACGGTCCTGTCGTATCGGGTGGCGATGCCGCGCCACTGTTGCAAGCCGTTGAAGCAGCGTCCCCCGACGTTGCGGTGCTCGTAGATCTCGCGGTCTAAGGCCGGCGGCCGGCCGCCGTGGCTGCCGCGCCGGATCCGGTTGCGGCCCTGACACGGGGGCTGCCAGGGCCCACGCGGGGCACCCGGATCTGTTCCATCACGGCGGTGAACCGGGCGCAGACGTTGGAGTTGCCTCCCGTCACGACGAACGCGTTCCGACGGCCCCGGCCGTCGCAATCCAGGCCGATCCTGCTGGTCAGACCACCTCTGGACCGGCCGAGGTGCGCGAAAGCCGGAGTTGGACGAGGGCGACGAGGTGGTCTGAGCACAGCCCCCGTCGAAGGTGAGATTTCAGGTTCTCAGCGCGGGTCCCTGCGCATGCACCACGTGCGGGGGCCGTTGTCGGGGAGCTGAACATCGGCTGCGACCTTGAAGCCGAGGCGCTCGTAGAACCGCACGTTCGCCTCGCTGGAGGTCTCCAGGAACGCCGGACACCCAGCGCGCTCGGCCTCCTCGATGCCGGGAATCAGCACCGCACTGCCGAGGCCCTGCCCCTGAGCCTCGGGGGCGGTTCCCACGGTTTCCAGGAACCATCCCTGCTCCTGGGACCGGTAGGGGGCCATGGCCGCGTCCGCGGCTGCGTAAGCGGCAGCCCGGTCGCCGCTGAGTTCGCCCAGCATCGGCCCGAGTTCAGCGAAGGCGGGCGAGGGATCCTGGCCGGGAACGGCCCATACAGCCACGGCGCGGCCTTCGTCGGCGACCCAGACCCGGCCGTACACCATGCCGATGCGGGTCAGGCACAGCTCCTGGAACCGCCGGATCCGCTCCTCGTGATCGTCCGCTGCGATCACGTGCCGCGTGTAGGGATAGTCGGCGAAGGCGCGGGCGAGGGTATCGACCGCGGCAGGAATGTCGGCGTCGGTGATGGGACGCACGACAGGGGGCTTGGGGTTCTGTGCCATGTTCACCGAGCCACCCTGCCACCGGGTGAATCCCTCGCCAAACCATTTTGCCCAGGGACAGCCGGCGGGGCGACGGGGCCTTTGTCCCGGCCAGGTCAAGAGGGGGATGGGTCAGTCTGGTGTCCCGGCCCGGTCAGGAGGGGGATGGGTCAGTCCGGAGTGATGCCCGTGAGGACGGCGAGAACGGCGAGACGGATGCGGTTGTCTCGGCCCGTCTTCGCCATCAGGCTCGCCACGTGCGTCTTCACCGTGGTGACCCCGAGATGCAGCCGGTCGGCGATCTCCTTGTTGGACAGGCCCACGCCGAGCAGGCCGAGCACCTCCCGCTCGCGCGGGGTGATGGCCGGTAAGGGGAGGTCCGTAGGGGTGTCGGAGGGGGAACGGGCGTGGAGAGCCTGGGCGACGAGTCGGTTGAGGATGTCCCGGCTGAAGGGGGCCTCTCCGTTGGCGGACCGGCGTACGGCATCCAGGATTTCGGTCGGTGGGGTGTCCTTGACGAGGAAACCGCAGGCTCCGGCCGCGAGCACCGGATACAGATGGTCGTCATCGTCGAACGTGGTGAGGGCGACGACCCGGGTGGCAGGGCGCGCCGCCAGGATGCGGCGGGTGGCCGTGATGCCGTCCATGCCGGGCATTCGCAGGTCCATGAGGACGACGTCGGGAGTGAGGCGTTCAGCCAGTCGTACCGCCTCTGCCCCGTTGGCCGCCTCGCCCTGGATCTCGATGTCCTGAGCCTGCTCGAAGAGCATGCGCAGCCCCATGCGGACAAGCTGCTGGTCGTCGACGACGAGGATGCGGATCACAGCTTGGGCTCCATGTCGGATGTGAAGGCGGGCAGTTCGGCCGTGAGTCGCCAGCCGCGAGCCGCGGGGCCCGCATCCAGCCGGCCGCCGAGCAGGTCCACGCGTTCACGCATGCCGATCAAGCCGTGTCCGGATGGGCCCGGGGCCGGTGGCCGGGTTCTTCCGGCCCCGTCGTCATGGATCGTCACGTGTACGGCGTCATCGGCCACCCGGACGGCCAGCTCGGCGTGTGCGCCGGGCCCGCCGTGCTTGGCCGCGTTGGCCAGGCCCTCCTGGGCCAGGCGGAGGACCGCGAGGCCACGTACCGCGTCGAGCCGTGCGACACGGGGATCCACGGAAGCGGTGACGGCCAGGCCGCTCTGGCGGCTGTGGTGCACCACCGACTCCAATGCCGCCGACAGTGCCCCGGGCGAGACCAGGGAACCGGTGTCGGAACCGGTACGGTCCGGGGCGCGCAGTACAGCCACCAGGCGCCGCAGGTCGGTCAGTGCCGCGCCGGCACTGGAGTGCAGGTCGTCGAGGACTTCGGTGATCCGCGGGTCGGTGGTGCTGGTGGCGGCGACGACATGCCGGGCGACACCGACGCGCAGCACCATGGAAGAGACGTGGTGGGCCACGAGGTCATGCAACTCGCGCGCGATGGTGGTGCGCTCCGCTGCGCGGGCGGCCAGCAGCTGTTGCTCGGCGCGCAGTTCCTGCTGTTCCGCGTACTGACGGGCGTGCACTGCGGCGTCGCGGGTCACGCGTACGTACGCGCCCAGGAGCAGTGGCAGGCCTGCGACGATGCCCATCTTGTAGAGCACCGGGAGAAGTTCGCCGGGCAGGTCCTCAAGACGGTTCACAGCGACGGCAAGCGCCAGCGCCGTCGTTCCGGCGGCCAGGCGGCGCCCGGACTGCCGAACCGCCAACTCGAAGAGAGTCACGGCGGCCAGCACCTTCAGCGAAGAGACGGTGCTCGCGCCCAGCGCGTGTGCGACGACGAGCAGGCCCGACTGCGCCAGGAGCGCGCCGAACGCCCACTTCCCCGCGGCCAGGCACAGCACGACCCCGGCGGCGGCAAGGCCCCAGTCCTGTGCTCCGGACGGCCGCTGGAGCAGCAGGAAATCGCCGAGCAGTACGCCGGCGAGCGCAAGGACCCGTATGACGGCGAATCTCCGGTCGAAGGCAAGCTCGATCCAAGATCGGTTCACGCGGCCCACGATAGGCGGGCGCCCGTGCTCCTCGGGTCCTGCCATGGGAGGAGGGCAACTCCTCCTACCGGCCGCGATGTCCGGCCCGAGGAGGGAGTCGTGCGCCCGGCACGGGCTGCCAGTGTGCTCGTCATGGATACGAACACGAACACGAACACGGACACGAGTACCGGCACGAACACGAAGTCCGAGGCCACGGGGCGACGGGCCCTCCTCGGTGGTGCAGCGGCCCTGGGTCTGGCGAGCGCGGCCTTCGGCACCACCGCCCACGCGGTCGGCGCCCCGTCCAGGTCCCGCAAAGCGGTCGGCCGCTTTGCGGGGAAGTCGGTGCTCATCACGGGTGCCACATCGGGTATCGGCAGGGCGGCGGCGAAGGCGTTCGCCGGGGAGGGTGCCCATGTCGGATTCTGTGGCAGGCGAGCCGACTTGGGGCGCCAGGTGGAACGGGAGATCCGGGACGCGGGCGGCGAAGCCACGTACATCCAGGCCGATGTCCGGATAGCCAACCAGGTACAGACCTTCGTGGACCGGGTCGCGAGCCGTTACGGCGGCATCGACGTGGCCTTCAACAACGCCGGCATCGGCGGCGGCAAACTGCCCCATGAGATGAGCGTCGAGGAGTGGGACGACGTCCAGGCCACCAACGCCCGAGGCGTGTTCCTCGCGATCAAGTACGAGATCCCGCACATGCTCAGGGCGCAGCGCGGCGTCATCATCTGCACCTCGTCGTCAGCGGCCGAACAGGCGCGGCCGAACGGCGCCGCATACACCGCAAGCAAGCGGGCGGTGCAGGGAATAGTGAAGTCCGCAGCACTCGCGTACGGGCCTAAGGGAATCAGGCTCAACGCCCTGCTGCCCGGCACCACCGACACCCCCTTCGTCCGCCCGCCGGGGATCCCGGACACGGAATGGGCCAGGTACAAGCAGGCATGGGGGCCGCTCAACGTCGACGGTCTCGAACGGATGGCCGATGCCGAGGAGATCGCACGCGCGGTGCTCGGGCTCGCGTCCGACGACTTCCCCTACATGACGGGTGCGTCGGTCACCGTGGACGGCGGAAGCACCACGGGCCGGAAAATGATCCAGCCGAGCGGTATCTGACGTTGGGCCCTTGACGCCCTTGACCGTTGCGGCGGTCATCGACGGACACCGATGCGGGTGGCGAGCCAGGTCGTCAGTGCGGCCACGCCGATGCCGATCGTGCAGTGGAGGGCGGAGTCGAGTCCAGCAGGGCTGTCCCGGGACCGGAGAGCTCGGTGGTGATTTCGCCCTCGGCCACTCCCCCACCGACCTTCAGGTCGATCCTCTCCGCCCACGTGGGCCTGTGCATGATCGCGCTGTCGTTCCCCGACCTGTTCGGGGGCTCCGAGATCTCACCGGCGGTACGTGACGCGGTGATCGGAAAGGTCACCGGGGACGAGCTGGAAGACACCCGGATCGGTACGGCGACCGTCCTCGCCCAGGCTCTCGTCGGCACCCTCACGGGGACTGCGCCGTCGAGCACGAGCGACCTCGACCGGCTGACCCGCGCGCTGCGGCCTCCGGGGCCGGCCCCGGAGGCGTAACCGGCCTCAGAGGCAGTGTGCCGTACCGCCCTGCTGAGAAGCCGATCCCCTTCGGGTGATGGGGCAGGCATCCCTCCCGGCCCCGACAGGCGCGGAGTACGCCGCCGCGCCCGGCGTCGCCGCACCGAGCTGGTCCAGGATCTCGTCGGCGAGCAGATCCTGCGGGCCCTTCAGCGCATCGGCGGCCGCCCGGTCCGAAGGAAAGACCAACTCGGCCGCGATGTTGTCCTGCACGATCCGGGCGAGGTTGTCCAGGGCCACGAAGACCGGGTCCGAGAGCGGCTCGGCGGCCGCCAGGTCGATCAGATGGGTGGCCACCTTCGCCGGGTTCATGCACGGCCCGATGATGATCGAGTTCTGGTTCAGTTCGGACGTGGCCCACTGGGACAGCACGACCGTGTACAGGTCCTGCCACGCCTCCTCACCGATCCGGGCCCGCCACCTCCGCAGGACTCCCTGCACACCCGCGATCTGGGCCTCGGCCGCGTACCTCATGTTGGTGCGGATGCCCGCGTACACACTGGAGGAGAAGTCCTCGAACGACCGGATGTCGAAGGACCGGGCCTCGGTGGAGACCTCGATGAACGAGAGTGCGCCGTCGAGCACCCGCGCGCACGAGACCACCATCTCCGGCGGGATGCCGGCCTGGTCGAGTTGCCGGCGGGCGGCGGCCAGCGTGTCGGCGTACTGCCGGAGTGGTGTGATCCAGTCGGTGGTCGCGGTGTTCTTGAACGCGACCATGGCGAGGTCGTGCGAATCGATGCGGTCCGCGCCGGGGACGTTCGGAACCCTGTCGCTCAGGTGGGGCGCGATGATCGAGAAGACGCCGAGCGGCACATGGCTCACGGACTTCGCCAGCTCGAACACCTCCCCGACGGGATGCAGCGACTCCTGCGTGCCGTCGTGGACGAGGGTGAACCTTCCGCCCTTGGCGTCGTTCTGGACCACGAGGACGGGACTGAGCTGCGCGATCAGATCCGACTTGAGCGCGGCGTAGTGCGACCGCATGCCGCTGTTGACCGCGACGATCGCGTCGCGGGCACGACCGCGCCGAACGGCCGGGTCGGCGGCGGGTGCCCCGCTCCCGTCCTCGGCCGCCGCCGGTGAGGCCGCGAGGCCCGCCATGACGCCGGCCGCGGTGGTGTGGCCGAGGAAGCTTCTACGTGTGGTCATTCTCCGCCTTCCGTAAGGGCCCACTCGCCGGGCGAGGGGCGGGGAACACGAAGTGGACGGCGCGCGGCCCGCCCTCCCTGCGGGGAAGGCACCGACGCGCCGGTGTTCCCGGCAGACGGACAACGATCCCCAGCAGCCGCGCGCATCGGGTTGTCGCGTATCGGATGGCGCGGCGGCGACCCCGTACCGGCGCGCGGCGCCCGCTCAGCCGGGGGAACCCACAGGTCGTGATCGCTCTCGGCGGCAGGTTCCTCGGCGTCGGCGGGCACATCCGCGGTCGTGAGGGGACAGCCCACTACAGGACGCGTACCGCCGGGGCTGGTGCTGGTCCCGTCGCTTCCCCCAGCACGACGGGCCGGTGGGTGGCCGAGACCGCAACACCGGAGTTGAAGGAGAAACCGGGCACGGCCCGGTCCTCGACTTCTCGGCCTGCCCAGTGATCGTGCTGTACGTCAGGCGCGCGTGAGACATGGGCGGGGCGTCGGCTGTTTCGGCGCTCCGGTCGCGTCGCGCCGGGTCAGTCCGCGGCGGGCCGGAGGAAGTCGGCGCCGACGGACCGGGCCGTCTCCTCGACCGCGTCGCGGTCCTTGTCCGCAGCCGTGAACAGGACCGTGCCGATGCTGCCCTTGTCGCCCCACAGGCACATCGCCCGCAGCGTGCCAGTGGCCACCTCGGTGTACCTGAGGCACCGCATCCAGGCGCCGTGCGGGCCGGCCTCGGCCCGCCAGGTGTCGTGGACGCTGCCGACCTGCTCCGTCTCCTTGGTGAGGATCCCGCCGTCGTACAACCACGACTCCCGCATCTCATGGAAGTCTCCCGTCGTCACGGCCACCAGGTACTCGGCGGCGGCGTCAGGAGCGGCGTCCTCGGCGACGTACACCCGGGCCGTCGACCCTTCCTTCTCGCTGTCGGGCACGGCACCGAACGGGTCGAACTCCTCACGCAGGTCGAAACCTTGCAGCCCCCGGAAGGTGTCGTGAGCGACGATGTCGTAGCGGGGGTAGGAGAGGGAGGAGGCGTACGCCGCGGCGCCGACGACCAGGAGGAGGGCGATTCCGGCCCCGGCGAAGGCGTACTCGCGCGCGGTCACGCGCGGCACAGGCCGCAGCTCCGGCGGCCCGAACCCGTCACCCCCGGCACCCGCCTCTTCATCCGGTACGGCATCGGTAACGGGGGCGGTCATCCGCTCGGCAGCCCTCTCGCGGGCCGTCCGCAGCTGTCTGCGGAGACCGAGGAACGGCAGGCCCAGCAGCAGCCCCACTCCCGTCGCCATGGCGTATGGCACCGTCGGCAGGACGGTGATGCGCAGGACGATCAGCACAGCGACGACCACACCTGCGGCGAAGCGGTATTCGAGGCCCCGGCGCAGCAGCAGGCGCGGCCAGGTCCGTCCGGTGGCGGCGAGAGCGGCCGTTGTCTCGGCAAGCACGGCGAGCCGCAGATCGTGCGGGGCTGCGGCTGCCCACTGTGCGGCCTGAGCGGCGGCAGCCTGAGGCGTGGGCGCTTCGGCGAAGGCACGGGCCGCGTCGAACGACTGCACCCGGCGCACCGAGATCCTGTCCTTGGCGCTCGTGGAAACGGAGCTTCCCGCAGCCTCGGCTCGCAGCAACTCCGGCGAGTACGGCGCGAGTTCTCGCAGACGGGCCAGGAGCACGGGGCCCCGGGCATGTCGCCCCGGCCGGTCCAGGGCGTCGGTGCGGGTGCAGAGTTCCGCGTATCCGGCGAGCAGGCCTATGTCGTCAGGGAAGGAGTCCAAGCCCTCACGGAAGACCCGCTCGGCGGAGTCGTCGTGGTCGTCGTCGTCCTCGGCCATATGGGCACGGGCCAGTGCGAGGAGGAGCCCTGCGTCAGGCCCGTCGGTGTCAAGCGCGGCCCGAGCGGTGGCCCGTGCCTCGGTCGGCCGGCCCGCGGCGACAAGCGCGTCGACCCGCCCTCGCAAGTCGTCACGCACATTGTCCTTGTTGTCGTTCAAGAGTCCCCACCCCTGGTGCAGCAGGCCGGACGAACGCGGCCGCGAGCGCCACTATCGCCCGGACCGGAACCCTGGTCAACCAGAAATCTCCCCCTCTGACCTCCCCTTTTACCGCACAACAGGATGCAATCGGACGCACTTCGGGAACCCGTGCCGCTTGAGCTCCGTCAACCCGGACGGTGTGCAGGACCGCGGGTGGAGTTCGGCGAGGGTGCGTTCGACCTGGCCGAGCCATGACGCATCAGCAGCCATTCTTCGAACGACCGTGCAACCTTGAACGGCTTTCATCAGTCCTGGGGTTGTGGCGTGCTGACGTCACGACCGCATTCTTCGGAAGGAATTCTCTTGAAGGGATCCAGCGCCGTCGGCCGGCGTCACGCCGCCGCGATAGCGGTCGCTCTCGCCGCCACCGGCGGTCTGACGGCTCCGGCCCTCGCGGCCGGGCCGGCGGTTCCCCCCGTCTCGGTACAGGCGACGGTGGAGGCGGAGGAGGGGGTAATCGCCCCGCTGACCGTTCCGGCCGATTCGGTGCTCATCAGTGCCGGGCGTACCGGGATGCTCACCCGGTCGGGGACGGGCAGCGGTACCGTCCACCGCTGGACGCGGCACGCCGACGGTGTGACCACCGTCCTGCCGGGCAGGGCCTATTGGGGCAGCCCGGGCGAGGACCTGGTGGTCACCCAGGCCGGTGCGGTGTTCACGCTCACCGACATGGGCGGGGCGGCGGAGCCGGTCGTGATCGACACGTCCGCGTTCAACACGGCCGCCACCCTCTACCACCTCGAGCGGGTCGTGGGCCGCACGCTGGTGATGACGGCGACGGTCGACGGTGTCTGGCAGCACCGTCTGGTCTCCTGGGAGGCGGGCAAGGTCGTCGACCGGAAGGTGGCCGTGCCGGACGGCGACGTCACCTGGCTCGACCACGCCGCCGGGGCGGGGGCACTCGCGGTGGTCCACCGTCGGGCCGACCACTCCGCGCGTTCCCTGTCCGTGGTGGACCTGGCCACCGGTGCGTTGACGGAGACGTACGCCCTCAAGGTCGAGACGGACATCGCGTCCGTCACCCTGACGCCGACCCATGTGGCCTGGGTGGAGAACCCCTACTCCGTGGACCGCAGGCTTGTAGTCGTCCCGCGGGGCACGAATCAGGCCCAGCCGGTCACACTGACCTCCCCGGGGTACGCCGACGGCACCGTCCTCCAGGCGCTCGGCGACTGGCTTGCCTACGTCAAGCCGGGCGGCGGAACCTCCATATCCCCCAACGGTCTGCACCAGCTCACCGTCCGCTCGGCGAAGACCGGCGAGACGTTCCCGCTCCTCGACCATGCCACCTCGCTCGTCCCCGACGCGAACGGCGATCTGCTCGCCGTCGGCGGCACCCTCGCCCACGGCGAGGGCCTGTACCGGATCGCCCTCGACGAGACCACCGGCAAGCCCGCCGTCACCCTGGTGCGCAGCGCCGGACTGCCGACCGCCCTGACGGTGGTGAAGGAGACCCTGCCGCCGACCGGCACCTTCGACTTCGACCGTGCGGGCGGCAAGCTGAAGGCCGGCTGGACGCTCAGCCGCTTCAACGCCAGGGTGTCGCTGACACTGACGCACACCGCTTCGGGACGCACGGTCAAGATCGGATCCGGCGAGCCCAGAGAGGGCGTCACCGCCTTCCCGCTCGTCTGGGACAGCCGCTACAAGGACGGCCTTCCGGCGTACAACGGCGCCTACTCTTGGACGATGAAAGCCGAGCCCGCCAACGGCATCGGCCCCTCCCTCGTCCGTACCGGCGCCTTCACCCTCAGCCGCGCGCCGCGGCTGCACGACTTCGACGGCAACGGTTCCCCGGACGTGCTCGCCCGCCCCTGGACCGGGTACCTCACGGCGTACGACGTGAGGCAGACCTGGGGCCTTTCCGCTTACCAGGAGCCGTACGAGCTCCCGGTAGGCGGCGGCTGGGGCGACTACGACCGGATCCTCGCCGCCGGCAACCTCGGCGGCACCCGCGACAGCGACCTCGTCGCCCGCGACAAGGCCGGCGTGTTGTGGTTCTACCAGGGCAAGGGCAACTACAAGGCACCCTTCGCCCCACGCACCCGAATCGGCGGCGGTTGGGGAATCTACAACCAGCTCGCCACCGGATCCGACGTCACCGGCGACGGCCGCACCGACCTCCTGGCCACCGACAAGTCCGGCGTGCTGTGGCTCTACTCCGGCACCGGCAACACCACGACACCTTTCGGGGCCCGTAAGAGGATCGGCGGCGGCTGGGGCTCCTACAACCTGCTCACCGCCACCGGGAACCTGGCGGGCGGCCCGGCCGGGGACCTCCTCGCCCGCGACCGCACCGGCGTCCTGTGGCTCTACCTCGGCAAGGGCGACGGCACCTTCGCCTCCCGGACCAGAATCGGTGGCGGCTGGGGCTCGTTCAGGAACCTCATCAACATCGGCGACGCGGACGGCGACGGCCGCAACGACCTGCTCGCGCAGGGCGAGGACCACGCCACGTACGACACCGTCCTGCACCTCTACCGGGGCACTGGCGACTGGAAGACGCCGTTCGCCCCTGCCCAGACGAACAACGTCGAACAACGAGCCTGGATCGGCGACCTTTTCTAGGATCCGACGAACCCGTCTGCCGGCCGCGCGGCACTCTTGCCCGCGGCTGGCAGCGGCTGGCATTGTCCGCGCCTGGATCCCTGCACCGGCGACAAGCTCCACATATCGAGGTCGAGGTCACCCGCCAAGACCTGGGCCAGAAGGGCTTCAAGGTCGTCCCGCGGCGCTGGGTCGTCGAGCGGACCTTCGGCTGGCTCATGAACTACCGCATCGCCCGCGACTACGACACCCACCCGCACCGCTCCGAAGCGACGATCCGCCTCGCGGTGATCGACCTGATGAGCCGCAGGCTCACACGAGAGTCGACTCCGAATCGGAAGGACTCATAGCCGCCGGGCCACGCTGACCCGCGCGCCCTCGCCCCTCATCGCCTGCGGCCAGCGGCCAGCGATGGCACCCGCCACCTCGCGGCAGGCGCCAAAGGCGTTCTCCCGCTCCGGCAACCACCAGTGGTCGGACAGCGACATGCCGGCTTTCTGGATTCCGCACAGCGTCGTGTCGAAGACGCCGAAAGCGTGGGGGGCGTCGGTGGGAAGGCCGTCCGCGACGGCCCTCTCCCCACGCATGTCCATGGGCAAGTACGGCGGCCGCGAGACCCAGAATCTTGTCGATCGGGCCGGATCAGTGAGCCTGTTCATCTCTGAGGACGACACGAGACACCTGCCGCTCCGGCGACAGCGATGTCCCGGGGCGCTCGCGGTCGCAGGGTGGTCAGTCTCCGATGCCGGGCTGCTTCGCGGTGGCACCGTGTCACGAGGCACCCGATCCCCCGGTTTCGCTGGATTCGTACAACCATCCGCACGCTCAAGAGTCATCTAAGGCGAGTGCGCCACAGGCGTATTCGATCCGTTTCCAGGGGGACCCACATGACTCACCACATATCCCTGCGTGCCCGCGTGCTACCGGTCGTGGCCGCCGCGGGGATGCTCGTGCCCGTCGTCGCGGGCGCGGCGCCCGCTTCCGCCGCTACCGCGCCTCGGGTCAGCTGCACGTCGGGCAAGGCCGGGCTCGCCGCCAAGCTTCAGAGGGACATCACCGCCGCCCTCGCCACGCGCACCGGGACCGTCGCCGTCGGCCTGCGCGACCGCACCACGAACACGACCTGCACCCTGCGCGCCACGACCTCGTACGACTCGGCCAGCATCGTGAAGGTGACCGTCCTCGCCACGCTCCTCTGGGACGCCAAGAAGACCAATCGGTACCTGACGTCACGCGAGTCCAACCTCGCCACCGCCATGATCACCAAGTCTGACAACGCGGCCACCACCTCCCTGTGGAACCAGCTCGGCGTCGCCAAGGTGAAGGGTTTCCTGGCGGCCGCCGGCATGACACGGACGGTGCCAGGGTCGGGCGGCTACTGGGGGCTCACCCGGATCAACGTCACCGACGAGCAGCGGCTCCTCTCGCTGATCACGGCCAGGAACTCGGTCCTGAGTGACAACTCCCGCGCCTACATCCTCCAGCTCATGGGGCGCGTCATCACCTCGCAGAGGTGGGGGACCCCGGCCGGCGCGCCCTCCTCCGTGTCCAAGCACGTCAAGAACGGCTGGCTGCAGCGCTCCACGCGCGGCTGGCGCGTTCACAGCATCGGCACGTTCAAGGGTGGCGGCCACGACTACACCATCTCCGTGCTCACCGACGGCAACAGCACGATGAACTACGGAGTGAACACCATCCAGGCCGTGGCCAAGGTGATCCACCGGGATCTGATCCCGACCGCGCCCGCCGCGTCCCGCTACACGCCGACCGCCACGCCCAAGGAGGCGTACATCGCGGTGCCCCAGGCGGAGTCACCTTCACCCGGGATCAGCACGGCCGCCCCTGCAAGATGAGCGCCATCGTCACGCCGCACATTTGATGATCGCCAATCGCCTCGGCGGCCCCCGCGCCGAACGGCAGAACAGCGGTCCGCACCGTAACCTCGGCCGCCAGGGCGCAGCCGACCGGTGGGATGAGCCGGTGCGCAAGATGCGCGAGAAGGCAGGCGCAGCCCAGGGCGCTGGGTGACAACACCGCACGGAACTGACGCACCGCCGCCGCGAGGCGGCACCGTACGAGGCAGGGCCCGGACCGTAATGCGTGGTCCGGGTCCTGCTGCCGCACCCGGCGCGGCCGGTCCCGCTCATCACCACCAGCGCAGCAGTACGCGGTACTCCAGCGGCAATCCCCAAGGCTGGCCGCGCAGTGGTCGCGGGCCAGACGCATGGCCCGCGACCATCGGGCCGAGGGCGAGCTGGAGGGCGTCGCCGGAGGGGAGGGCGGTCGGGTCCAGGGTGCCGAGGCCGGCGGCGGCAACCACGGCCGGTGATCAGCACCCCGCGAGCCCACCCACCATCCGCTACCCGGAGCTGGACCCCATCTGGGGCTTCGCTTTCGACGACCACAGCGAAATGACTCGCCGGCTGCCCAGCGGGACGAGCCGACGGCTGCCGCGCAACGGCGAGGTACGGAGGAGGAGTTCCGTACCCGGAATCGCCGGAACGAAGCTCATTGACCTGGCGTCGCGGCCGGGGTGGACGGCGAGGACGTCCGCTTCCGCCGCGCACGGCTGTCAGGCCGGGCGCGCAAGGTACGCCAGGCCGTGCGCGCCGGCCTCGCCGAGCTTGGCGATGTCCAGCCGGGCCAGGCGATCCAGCGTCTCCAGGTCGACGACATCGACGGTGGAGGAGATGACGCAAGCCACATAGGCGAGTCGGCCGTCGGGAGACGAGGTGATGGTCAACGGGAACCGCCCGACCGCGAGTTCACCCAGGTGCTTGCGGGTGTCGGCAGCGAACACGGTGAGACGGCCCGGTGCGTGGCGTCCGAGTCGCGACCCCGAATCGGGTGCCATGCGTACTTCGCCCGCGAGCAGCTTCCCCGTCGAGGTCAGATGCACCGGCAGGACGATGTCTTCCGTGGGCAGGGTGTCGACGACAGACGCGGTGCGGGCGTCGATGATCCGGATTCCCGTGGTCGGCCGCCCTTCGGCTGCGGCGGAGAAGTCGCCGTAGGGCGCGGCGACGAAGGCGTGAGCGCCGTCGGCGGAGACGGCGAGTCCCTCACTGCCCGGTACCTCGACCTTCGAGGCGAGGACGCCCCGTTCGAGGTCGACGACCGACACGAACGGCGCCTCCTTGTTGGTGGCGTAGCCCGTCCTGCCCGCCGGGTCGATGGCGAACCAGTGCGGGCCGGGCGCGTCGGTGTCGATCCTGCCCACAGGCCGGCGGGTCGCCGTGTCGATCACCACGACACCGCCGGGCCGGTTCGCGGCGCCTTCCACGCTGACGTGGATCCGGCCGCGCGCCGGGTCCAGCGCCAGGCCGTGCGGCCCGTGTTCCGGGCCGATGTCGACGATCTCGACGACCCGGCGGGTGTCGGGGTCGATGACGGCCAGGTCGGTGCGTCGGCCGCCGTTCGCGTGGTAGTAGCCCGAGCGGTACGTCAGCGTGCACCACAGGAGCCGGTGCGTCGCGTCGAAGCACAACTCGTGCGGCTCTGACGGAACTTGTACGTGGCCGAGGTAGCGGTCGGATGCGGCGTCGAAGAACGAGACGGTCGGCCCGCTCTGGCTGACAACGGCCAGGACATCGCCTTCTCGACCGGTACGAGGGGACTGGTGCACAGCGGCTCCTTGGGATGGGGCGGAGGGAGGAATGCCGCGCGCGTTTCCGCGGGCGTCTCCACTCTCCGTGCCGCAGAGCGCCACATCAATGCAAAGATGAGCATCCAATCATTGCCTCAGATGCAAAATTCCAGCTCAGGAGCGATTGATGGATCTCAACCTGCTGCGCGCCCTGGACGCCTTGCTCCAGGACAACAGCGTGACCCGAGCAGCGGAACGCCTTGGTACCTCGCCCGCGGCGGTGAGCCGCACCCTGGCCCGGCTGCGCCGTGCGGTCGGCGACCCGCTGCTCGTCCGGGCCGGCCAGGGAATGGTCCCGACCCCGCGCGCCCTGGAACTCCGGGAAGAGGTGGCCGCGTTGCTGCGCGGCTGCGACAACGTCCTACGGCCCGGTCCCGGTTTCGACGCCGCACGTCTCCAGCGCACGTTCACGGTGCAGGCCGCCGACCTGCTCCTGGTGGGACTGGCCGCGAACCTGACCGAGCGGATCCACGCGGAGGCCCCGCTGGTGGACGTCGTCTTCCTGTCCGAGGCGGTCGAGGGCGGCCCCGGGCTGCGACAGGGCTGGGTGGACGTCGAGCTCGGCGTCCTCGGGCACCTGGACCCGGAGATCCGTACCCGTCAGCTCACGCGGATGACACCTGTCGGCATCGCCCGCCAGGATCATCCCCTCTTCGACGGGCCGATCGACGCCCGTCGGTTCGCCGCGGCCGACCACATCGGCATCTCCCGGCTCGGCAAGCGCCTCGGGCCCATCGATCACGCGCTGGCGGAACTCGGACTACGGCGCCGGACCGCGATCGTGGTGCCCAGCCATACGAGCGCGATGATGCTCGCCCGGGACACCGACCTCGTCGCGCTCAGCCTGGCCGGCTGGCTCCCCGACACCGTCTCCGCCATGGGGCTGCGGACGTTCGCCATCCCGCTCGATCTGGCACCCATGGACCTGGGGATGGCCTGGCATCCCCGCAACTCGTCCGACCCGGGCCACAGTTGGTTCCGCGAGCACCTGGCTGCCGCCGTCCTCGCCCCGGCAGGACTCGGCGACGCCGAGCGCTGATCCGCGGCCTGCACGAACCTGCACCCGGGCAGGGCCTCTGAGGATCCGCGGCCCCGACCCCATGCGCGGGGTCAGGGCTGCGTCAACGATTCTCGGCTTCCCCTCATTCGGCACCCAGGGCTGTGTGTCGCGCCGCCTCCCGGCTGCTCCCCCGGCCGGCACGCGTCAGGCCGAGTGCAGAAACGAACGTCCGTCGGAGACGGCCTCGGCCGCTGCCGACTGCCCCACCTCGGGGTACGTCATCGTCGCCGACGCCACCGCAGCATCGCGGCACGTTGCTGCGAAGACTGCGCCGACCCCGACCTGACGGGGCCTCAGCCGTTGCTTCCGATACCGCGATCGGGCAGGCTCATGTCCCCCGTCGCGGGAGTGCCGTCGGCGACCCCGTAGCGCAGGAAGACGGTCCCCGCAGGGCCGGCCACCGGGGGCGCGAGGAGCGTGACGTTGGTGGGCACCGCGCCGTCGTCGAACACCTTCTTCCCGACGCCGAGCACGATCGGGTGCAGCCAGAGATCGAGACGGTCGAAGAGCTTCTCGCGCAGCAGGGTCTGCACGAGGTTCAGACTCCCGACGACCTTCACGTCCTCATGCCGGTCGCGGATCTCACGCACCGCGTCGGCGAGATCCGGGCCCAGCTGCGTGGACCCGGCCCACGGGAGGTCGGGCCTGCCGCGAGACGCCACGTACTTCGGGACGCTGTTGAACAGCGTGGCGATCTCGCTGTCCTCGCCGCCGTCCTGGTGAGGCCAGTAGGCGGCGAAGATGTCGTACGTTCGCCGGCCGAGCAGGAGCGCGTCCGTGCCCTCGTACGCGGCACCGATCTGCGCCCCGGCAACCTCGTCCAGCAGGGGCGCCTGCCAGCCGCCGAACGGGAATCCCACCGGGTCCTCGTCAGGACCGCCGGGCGCCTGCCCGACAAGGTCGAGGGTCGCGAACAGCTCGATGGTGATGAGGCCCATGGCTTACTCCCGATGAGTCGATTGTCTCCGTCAAGAGATAGGCCTTGCCTGTCGGCCGCCGATTCATCGACGCGACGCAACCCGCCTCGCCCGGTCGAAGGTTGGGCCGTCCGGCCTAAGCGGGCGGCATGCCGGCCGAGGCCCGGCCGGTGGCTCGGCCGATGGCTCGGCTGCTGTCGCTCCACCGGCCGGGCCGAGCATCAGGAGACGGGGAGATCGACGGCACTCGCGCGCTTTGCCTCCGGCGACGGCGTGCCCGATCTCCGACCCGCCGTTCCGTCCTTGGGAACGCTGAAGAAGGCCGTGGCCAAGGCGGTGTCACGCGGTGTCAACACGGTCGGCCTGGGCCTGGGAGCAGGCGCGCCGAAGCCGTCACAGTCCCGTGGCGTCCCTGGCCTTCCTGAGCACCGAGTCGAGCGTGGCCATCGCTCCGTCGCGCCGCCTCGCGCGCTCCGCTCGTTCCTGCGGCACCAATGCCTCGGCGACCTGCACGGCGTAGGCGTCCGGGTCTCCGAAGGCAGCCCGCGGGTGCTCTCCCGTTTCCGCGCAACGCGCCGTGACCTCCTTGATCGCCTGGAGCACGATCGCCCGGTCCACGCCCGGCTGCATGGCCAGCCGTACCTGGAAACGCGCCATCCACTTCTCGCGGTCCTTCTCCTGCGCCGCCTCCGTCGTCAGGTCCTTCTTCGCCACGTGCTCTCCCAGGTGATCAGCAGCCGTCCGTCATGAAGCAGGACGCCAAGTGGTCGACGTGGGTTGCGTGAGCGAGATGCCTCCCGGATCGCCATGCGGGCGATGCAGCGGCACTGGGGCACGCGCGGGCACGGACGCCGTAGGGCGGCATTCCTTTGGGTGACGGTGAGCTCGACCGTACGGCCGAGGAACGCGACCACAGTGCGGGACTCATCACCGCCGGCGCCTGTTGCCGTGGCCTCGGCGAGTGACCTGCCACCGCAACTGCACGCCGCTCACCGGGCGAACAGCCTGGACGCGCCAGGGGGCGATGCCCGTTCGGGCCAACGCCACGCGCTGCGGCCGTGGGGCGCTCGTAGCGTGGTGTGAGGGGATGCTTACGCGGCAGCGAGGAGGTCGTCTGATGAGCAGTCGCAGCATGGTGGCAGCCGGTATAGCCCTGGCCATCGCTTCCGTCACGTCTGTCGCCGCGTTGTCCGGCGTCGCTCACGCGCAGGATCTCGATTGCCGGAACTTCCTCTACCAGGAAGACGCCCAAGCCGAGTTCAATCGGGACACGCGCAACCCTCACCGGCTTGACGAGGACCAGGGGCCCGATGATGGCATCGCCTGCGAAGCACTGCCCAGGCGTACCAGCGCGGACACGGTGCAGCCGCTGAGCCCGAACGCCACTGTCAGCCCGTCGGCGGCCCCCATCGTTCCCGCCCCCGTCGTTCCGAGTCTCGGTACCCGGGCGGGCGTCGGCGGCACGTCAGGTCCCTCGGCTCTCAGCCTGGGCATCGGCCTCGCCCTGGCTGCCGGTGCCAGCGTGGCCGGCGGCCACCTCACGGCACGCCGCCTCACCCGCGGATCGAAGCGGCCGTAAGCGGGAGAGCCACATGAACGCCCGCGCCCCGGCCATCCGGACGGCCGGCCTCCGCGCAGAGCGGGCACGTGCTTCCTCCCCGATGGCTGTAGGGCGTTCCCCGGCCCCTCCCCCGGTTCCAGCGGCAGGAACCGGGGGCCCGGATCGTCCGTGATCCCGGCTTCCACGAGCCGAGGCACCATGACCCGAACAAACGGCCCCCATGTCCTCATACACGGTGGCGTTTTGCGTACGACCAGGTCACCGCGCTCATCAGGGCGGGAATGGCGAACAGCGGGGCGAAGGCGAGCCACCAGACGGTCAGTGCCGTGCTGCTCGACATGTACGTCTGGCTCTCGACGGTGAAGGCGACCACGAGTTGCCACAGCGCCACCAGGACCAGGAGACCCGAGGCGGTCCACGCCAGTCCGGCGAGAGCTCGCGGGCGCAGCGGCTGCCACCGGTCGCTGACGAGGAGCAGCGGAAACAGAGCGGCTGCCTCGGCAAGGACGGAGAGGCCGACGACGTACGCGATGCCCCATCCGGGGATGTCGAAGACGTCGCGCAGCACTTGGTCGCTGTAACCCACGTAGACACCACAGGCCATGGCGATACGCCACAGACCGGACGGGACCGCGCACAGGGCTATGGCATGGGCGGCGCGGCGAGCCCAGACGGGCGCGGGTACGGAGGCAGGGAGAGGAGTGGTGGCTGTCGTCATGACGTACATGCTGTTTCGTACGCGGCTGCCGCACATCGTCCGCCACGGTGGGCTGCCTCCCCCTTCCGGGGGACGGGACACCCGCTGCGGCAGGAGCTGGAGAGGCCTCCGGGTCAGCCGAAAGGCTTGCTTGTCCTCCGAACCGTCCGGCGATTGGCTTCGTCGAGCGCCGCAGTACCGTGACTTCTCCAGACACCGCTCTGACGCTCGTTGAGCCGTGGCTGCCCGTGCCCCCGGGCGCGGACGGGCACGTCTGGCGGCTGCGTGGCGTTCCGCTAGGCCAGGACGGGTAGTGATGCCAGCCCACGGATGAGTCGGGTGTGCCGCCATTCCAGCTGGTCCGCCGGTATGGCAAGGCGGATGCCGGAGAATCGGGTCAGGAGGGCTCTCAGCGCGATCTCCACCTCGGCCTTCGCCAGGGGCGCGCCGACACAGCGGTGAATGCCGTGGCCGAAGGCCAGGTGGGCGGTCGCGTTCCGGTCCAGGTCGAGCCGGTCCGGCTCCGGGAACCGCTCTGGGTCTCGGTTGGCCGCGCCAAGCGCGACCAGGACCGGGACTCCGGCCGGGATACCGGTACCGCCGAGCTCGACGGCTTCCGTGGTGAACCGGAAGGTGGCCGTACTCACCGCCGAGTCGAAGCGGAGCAGTTCATCCAGCGCGGCAGGCAGGTCGCCGGGATTCGCCCGAAGGCGCTCCAGCGCGACTGGGTGCTGGAGCAGTGCCAGAAGTGCGTTGCCGAGGGCGTTGGTCGTGGTCTCGTGGCCGGCCACGAGCAGGAGCACCGCCAGGGAGACCAGCTCCTCCTCGCTCAGGTGATCGTCTCCGTCGCGGGCGGCGATGAGCCGGTCGAGGAGAGAGCTGCCGGGGTCCCGGCGCTTGGTGGCGAGGAGGCCCGTCATGTAGTCGGCCATCGAGTGCGAGGCGGCGTCGATGACATCGGGCTCTCCTGCCGCGAAGAGCTGCGCGGACCAGCGCTGGACATCGGGCCGGTCCGCCTGCGGGACCCCGAGCAGCTCGCAGATCACGATGACCGGCAGCGGCACGGCCAAGCCGGCCACGAAGTCGAACGGCCCGTCGGCCGGCCACTGATCCAGCAGCTCGTCGGTGACCCGGGCGATGAACGGACGCAGCTCCGCGACAGCCCCGGTGGTGAACGCCTTGGTCACCAGTTTGCGCAGCCGGGTGTGCTGGGGCGGGTCGCTCGCCAGCATCGTGTGGGCGACCGCGGGGTGCAGACGGCGCCGTGACCCCTTGCCCGCGAAGAACGCGGCCGTATCCTTCGAAAGGCGAGCGTCGCCGAGGGCTTCTCTGGCTTCCGCATAGCCTGTGACCAGGTAACTGGGGCGCCCGCCGGAGCCGGGGACGGGCCGCACCGGGGATATCGAGCGCATAGCCGCGTAGGCCGGATAGGGGTCCTGGAGGAAGCGAAGCCCCTGAGTCGTGTCGGTCATGTCCTCAGGCTCCGACGTGCTCTGGTCGACCAAGGCAGCGACACGCCCGACACGGCTCGAGATCGTCAATCTGCGACGCGATGGAACGCCGAACTCTGCCCGGGGCCAGGGAGTCGGTTGTCCCTCCGCTTCCCGCGGTCTCGGCCGGCCTCTCTCACCGCTGACCGCTCACGGCTCACGGCTCACCGGCAGGCCGTCAGCTGGCCTTACCTCGCCCGACCGCCACGTCGGGGCGGGGATCGCGAGCGAGCCACTCCAGGCGCCCGCCCGGCGACACCGCCAGGTGCGCGCTTAACCGCCAGGTGCGCGCTTAGACGTGACCGGTGCGGCTGTCGGGGTGCTGTGCGACCTCCTGGGTCACCTGTGCCCGCAGGTCCTTGCCCGACATCCGGTACCAAGCGGAGCAGGCACCTCGACGAGCTCCCGGTATCCGTTGCCGGAGATGTTGGAGAAGTGGGCGAAGACGTCCGGGCCACCGTCCTGGGCGATGAAACCGAAGCCCTTCTAGGCGTTCACCCCCTCAACGATGCCGCCGGCCATACCGCGTGTCCTTCGAACGTGCCGGGGCTACCGGCCGGAGTGCGGTGCTATGCCATCCCCCTGGGGGGAAGGCGCCCGGCCGCCGTCCGTCTGCGGTCCGAACCGTTCAGGCGGCACGGAGCGCCTCTGCGCAGCTGGAGCATTCCCAGTCCCGCTTGTCGGCAGGCAGCCACGGCACGTCCGGGCCGCTGGGCTGATAGGACAATCGCTCCATGTCCTCGGCCGGCATTCCGCAGAGAGTTCGGTCACCCGGTTCCACGGGCACGACATGGACCGCCTCGATGCGTGCCGCAGGATCGCCGGGACCGAAGTCCCCGGCAGCGATCTCCTTGCGCAGTTCCTGCACCACCATGATCTCCATGCCACCACCCTCGGCTCCCACGACAGTCAGCGCATCCCGAAGGACCCCACACCACACGGAAAGCGACCCCGCGCCACCTGCGGCAGGGGTCAAGCCCGAGATGCCCGGGAACGCAGCGCCAATGGCTCACAGACTCCACGTGGCGCGACCACCAGGAGGGCAGGTACGCACCGCGTGACATCGACCGCATGGGGCACCCTGCGCATACACGCCGGGCTGTCTGCGTCCAACGGATCACGCACTCCGCCTGACCACTCAGACCTGCCACCGACCACCTCCCGCCGGCCCTGCCCGACAGGCGCCCGGCCCACAGTCCAGCGAGGCAGATGCGCCGACCGAACTGTGCGGACGAGCACACGCTGAACCGGGGCCGAAAGCGCCGACCCGGGCTACGCGCCACTGGCATTCCGCGACATGAGCCCGCGTAGGCCTTCGATTCCAAGACGTGGAGGCGCGGGACCGCCTTCGACTTACCGAAGCTCCCGCTCCACCGATCAGTTCTGGACACGGCGCCCGAAGACGCCGCCAGAAGTGGTCGGGCCGCCGCCCCGCACGATTCGTGAACCGCCGATGCGCGCGCCGATACGTATACAGGTCACCACGAGCCTGAACTGCGGCGCCGCAGTCGGCTGACGACGGCGTCGTCCCTCCATCCTGGGAGGTCATCGTTCTCGAAGACCAGGGCCCCACAGGCTCCGCGGTCCACAGCACCGTCTCCGGCGCTGACCCGCGCCGGCTCCCGAACCCCTCGCACAGCGCAGCACAGACGACAGACAGGATGCGGGGCCCCCGGGGTTTGCGACCCGGACGCCCATGGCTTTCCGGGCGCCCATAGGCTCGCAGCCGACGACGACAGGAGATCTTCATGTGGAAGCGTGCCCTGGACCGGGCCGGGGTCACTGAGCCACGGCTACGGCGGGACTACACCGAGCAGCGGCGGGCGGTGCGGAGGTTCACGACGGCCGAGTACGCGGCCGCGCGGCTGCTGCTGCCCTCCGCTCTGGTGCCACACGTCGTGGCCGCAGTCGCGTTCATGCACGACACCGACGACCGCATCGACCGCGGGACACACGATGAACGCGCGGCCGCGCTCACCAAGTGGGACGGGCTCGTGCGGAAAGCCTTCGCCGAGGGGGACTCCGCGCTGGGTGTACTGCGTTGCCTGGTACGCACCGCCGAACGCCATCCGGATCTGCGCGCCTACGTGGAGGAGTTCCTGGACGGCTGTGAGCTCGAGGTGGCGTGGCGGAGCATCGCGGACGAGGGGGAACTGGAGCGGTACGTGGAGGGGTACTCGCTGCCCGCGTTGATGCTCACGGCCTGTCTCCTGGCACCCGCGGACGAGGAGGCGCGGGTGGTGTTCACCGGTGGGTGCCATCGGCTCATGCGTGCCATGCAGCGGATCGATTTTCTGGAGGACCTGTCCGAAGATGTGCGAGCGGGCCGGCCCGGTGTACCTGCGGAGGCGGTTGCGCGCCACGGTGCGGATCTGAGCCGGCCCGGTGCGGCGCTGGGCAGGCTTGTCGTGGAGCAGGCGGACCTGGCCGCCGGTGACCTGGCTGCGACGGGCTCTCTCACTGGTGTGGTGGATGCTTCGTACCAGCCGTTCATGCGGGCCCTCATCGGTGTCCAGCGACTCCGCCTCGAGGCCGTACGCCGCGCGGGTGCGTCGTTGGCGACGCGGGCTTCCGGTCCCCCGCCGCTGGCGGCCGCCGCATTGCTGTTGCGGGAGACAGCCGCACGAACCCGGCTCGTTGTGTCCAGGGCGTCGAAGACCCGGTGAGCCCCATGAGCCAGGGCCTGAAGGGGTGTCCGGTCGATCAGGGCGTATCAGCGAAGGCAGTGTCCTGTTCGGAGCCGGGCGAGCAGACACGTCGTCCGATTCGTGCGCCGGCACGCCGCGACCAGCAGTGCCCAGTCCTCCAAGAGAGGACTCCACGCCCGGCCAGGACGAGGGTGCGAAGATGCGTTCGTGATGACAGATGCCGAGTACGGGTTTCGAGATCTGGTGGGCAGACAGCCGTCAGCAGATCCGGCTGAAGCCGTCCGATTCTCGGTATCTCAGGAACGACTTCACAGACTTCATGGGACGTTTCCGTCCCAATTGGCCATCCGAGGTGGGTCAGCCCGTTCGTGATCCCGGGCCCCCGACTCTCGATGAGGTGTGGTTCGCGCTGCGACCTGATGGCCCGTCGGCCAGCTCCCCGTGAGTTCTGGTGAGGTGGCCGACTGTCGTGGCGGGAGCTAGTGCCGTGACCGCAGAGGTTCGCCGGGTTGCCGGTTGGGACCGTGGCCCGGTGCGCTCTCGAACTTGGCGTCGAAGTCGGGGTCGGTGGATTCCTTCCAGGTCTTGGTGCGCTGGAAGGTGATGCCATGCCGCTTGAGTAGCATCCGCAGGGCCTCGCGGCCGACGCGAATCACGCGTCCGTGGACTTTGCGTAGGTAGGCGGTGAGCTTGCGGATCGACCATCGGGTGAACGGCCGGCCGAGCTTGACCGGGCGGTTGGTGGCCGTCTGGATGACGAGGGCTTCGTCGTCATCGCTGAACAAGCGGGGATGGCCTCCCGTCCACCGAGGGTCCAGGCAGGCCAGGCCGATCTCGTTCGAAGCGGTGGATGACATCGCGGACGGTGTCCTCGTCGGCGGCCACGAGACAGGCGATGACCGGGACGGTGTTGGCTCCCGCAGAGGCCAGCAGGATCATCGCCCGCCGGTAGCGCACGCTGTTCGTGCTGCCCCTCCGGACGATCTGCTGCAGCTACTGGCCCTCGTAGTCGGCGATCCTGCTGACTAGAACCCGTGGTGCCACCACGTCTCCTGACGCTGGATCGGGTCGATCGATCCCACCCGATCGCATCGGCAGCCAGACGGGACACCCGTGAACCGGTGCACCTTCCCGGTCGCAGCACAATCGTGTTGACCACCCCGGCAGGCAGTGCTTGAGTCGGCGCGTGGACAGTATTTCTGCCAACCGGCGGTTCTGGAATCAGATCAGCAGCGCGTACCAGCACGAACACGACCCGCAGATCGGCGCAGCGCCCCGACTGTGGGGCACATACGCCATCCCCGACGCGCACCTGCACGCCCTGGGCGACGTCACCGGCAAGCGCGTCCTCGAACTCGGCTGCGGCGCCGGCCAGTGGTCCAGGGCGCTCGCCGCCGAGGGCGCCACCGTGGTCGGGCTCGACCTGTCCGAAGCCCAGCTCACCGCGGCAGCTCGCGCGATGGGAGCGGCCCGCTACCCGCTGGTGCAAGGCACCGCCGAACACCTCCCGTTCGCCGCCGACAGCTTCGACCTGGTGTTCTGTGACTACGGCGGGCTTAGCTGGGCGCCCCCGCACCTGGCCGTCCCACAGGCCGCACGCATCCTGCGCCGCGGTGGGCGCCTGGTGTTCAACGTCGCCAGCCCATGGTTCGAAGCCTGCTACGACGAAGCCGCCGGCCGCGCAACCACGACGCTGCACCAGGATTACTTCGGGCTGGACACCATCGCCGAAGGCCAGGGCGCGGTCAGCTATCAGCTCACCTACGGCAGCTGGATCAAGGTCCTGCGTGGCGCTGGTCTCGTCATCGACGACCTCATCGAGCCGCGGCCCGAATCCGGAACAGCCAACGGCTACAACCAAACCGACCCGCCTGACTGGGCACACCGCTGGCCGGCAGAAATGCTCTGGGTAACCCACAAACCGTAAGCACCGCCGCACCGAGACGTGAAGGCATCCCCTCCCCGGTTGGCCCTGGAAGGTCCCCCACGGGCCATCCGCCGACCAGCGCTGGTGCCGCTCATACACGGTCTTCCACGGACCGAAACGCGCAGGCGGATCCCGCCAAGGCACCCGTGCGCTGCCGGTACAGGATCCCGTTGATGATCCTGCGGTGACTGGCCCACCGGCCGCCGCGCAGCCCTGACTTCGGCAGGCGCGGCTTCAGCCGGACCCACTCCTCATTCGTGAGATATCCCCGTCCCATCACCGTGCCAACGACACGCGCCTAGGACGGCCTCTTTTGACCCCGGGGGAACGGCTTCGTGTGGCCCCACCGAGGAACGGTTTGAAGTGGCCCCACCTGGCAGTCGGTACGGCGGGGATGCACTCGTTTGGAGTAGTGCGGTATTGACCCGGGTTCCAGCCCAGGATCACGCTTTGTGAGTACTTGATTACGGCCGTGCCAGGAGGCCGGATTTTGCAGCGTGTTGAGTTGTTCGAGCGGATCCGTCGCGACCGGAGGCTGGAGAACGCCTCTGTTCATGAGCTGGCCCGCCGTTACGCGGTCCACCGCCGGGTGGTCCGCCAGGCCCTGGACAGCGCTTTGCCGCCCCAGCGCAAGGAGCCTGTGATGCGCCGGTCGGCGCTGGATCCGGCAAAGGGCTGGATCGACGAGATGCTGCGGTCGGATCTGACCGCGCCGCCGAAGCAGCGGCACACCAACAAGCGGATCCTGGACCGGCTGCGCGACGAGTACGGCTTCACCGCCGTCGCCTACACCACCCTCAACGACTACCTGCGGGTCCGCCGGCCTCAGATCAGGGAGGAGGCGGACCGGGCCCGGATGATGCACGAGGGCATGGTTCCGCAGTTCCACCGGCCCGGCGAGGAAGCCGAGGTCGACTTCGCCGAGGTCTGGGTGCGGGTGGACGGCAAGCCGATGCAGTGCCAGCTGTTCACGCTGCGGCTGTCATATTCGGGCAAGGCGGGCCACCGGGTGTTCTCCACGTCGGGCCAGGAAGCGTTCATGCAGGGCCACGTGGACGCCTTCCGGATTCTCGGCGGTGTCCCGACCAGGCACATCCGTTACGACAATTCAAGCTGGCGCTCTCCCAGGTCTGCTTCGGCCGCTCGCGGGTGGAGTCGCAGAGGTGGGTGGCCTTCCGGTCGCACTACGGATTCGACGCGTTCCACTGCAGGCCCGGCATCGAGGGCGCCCACGAGAAGGGCGGGGTCGAGCACGAGGGCGGCCGGTTCCGTCGCTCGCACCTGATCCCGGTCCGGGAGTCCCGGCCCGCTTCGCGGAACTCGGATGCTGGCCGTAACGGCCTCGAAGGCCGGCGCTTCACCCGCCTGTCCTGCGGTGACACGGAGGACCAAGGGACGGGCTTGGCTGTCGCTGACGAGATGGACTTTCGTACTCATGCCACCGCGCGAACGACCGAGCGCATGGCCGTCGGGCTCAGCCTGATCCGGAGCCCGATTTTCCTGGCTCCGGCGGCGTGCTGGTGGGCGCGGCAGACGGTGGAGTCCACCGAGACAGTCCAGCCGATGCCGTCAGCTTCGTCGGCCGCTGCGAGGAGCATGGCGACGATCCGTTCCCAGGTGCCGTCCACGGCCCATCTGAGCAGCCGTATATGAGCGGTCGGGCCCCAGGTCGTCAGGAGTCCGTCTGCGGTTGCGCCCTGACGGTAGAACGGCAGTGGGGCACTCGTGGCTCGAAGGCCCACTGCACGGACAGACAGCCGTGTCGGTCAGGAGCGGTCCTGCCGCTCGGGGAGGCCTTGAGGCGTCGGCGGCGGGAGGTCCGGACCATTCTGCGCCTGGGCGGGCGTGGCCTGGCAGGTCAGGTCCGCGGCCGGCAGCCTGCCTGTCGTCAGATAGGCGGTGGCGGCGGTCCTGTCCGCAGAGGACTTGGAACCGTACTGGAGTCGGCATCGGGGCGCGACACCACCGCCTCCTGCGGCGCGTGTCCGGCGAGGGCGAACGTCTCGCTGACAGCGGTCGACCACCCGGTGCTGCTCCACGACGCCGACGGCTGGGTGCCGGACTGGCGACAGGAACCTCACGACAGTCTGCGTTACCACGGGGGACGGCGGCTCGGCGGGGGCGGGCCGAGGTGATGAGGTGACGAGGTTGTCGATTACCGGCCCCGGAGGGGCGCTACCCAAGGCCGGTACGAGGGACTCTGGAGGTCCGACGAGCAGGACCTTGGAGGCGCCGCCAGGGAGACGTGAGGCAGCCAGGGGGTTCAGGCGGCGGGCAGGGAGACGAAGACCCGTTCCAGCAGGGTGTACAGGGAGTCCCGGTCCTGACCGCTGAGCCTGTCCAGGCCCTCCTGCGTGGTGCGCATCTTCGCGCGGATCGCGTCAGTGACGCGCTCACCCTCGGCTGTGAGGATGACGTTCTTGACGCGCCGGTCGGAGACGCAGGCCTCGCGGCGCACCAGGCCGCGCTTCTCCAGCCGGTCGATGATCCCGGTCATGTTGGAGGCGTCGCAGGTCATGGTCTCGGCCAGGGTGCGCATCGCGGCGGGACCCCTGCGCAGCACGGTCAGGGCCTTGCCCTGGCTCGCCGTGAGGTTCTCGCTCGCCGCCGCGACGGTGAAATCGCCGTAATAGACGCCGAGCGACACGGAGAGCAACTCCATGAGCTGGGCCGTGTCGACGCGGGGAGCTTCTGTCATGGGGGCACTCTAGCCAGAGATACTTGACTACCTCAAGCATTGACCTCTACCGTCTCCTCATTACATGAAGTACTCAAGCATCAAGGTTGTCAAGTAATCGCCACGAGGAGCGTCCCTGTGACCGTCACCACGTCCCCCACCTCCCGCGCCTCCGAGATCCTGTCCCGGCCCGTCGCGCTGAACGGCCTGACCGTCCCGAACCGCATCGCGATGGCGCCGATGACGCGCATGTTCTCCCCCGGCGGAGTCCCCGGCGAGGACGTGCGGTCGTACTACGCCCGACGCGCCGCCGCGGGCGTAGGCCTGATCGTCACCGAGGGGACGTACGTCGGCCACGAGTCGGCCGGGCAGAGCGACCGTGTGCCGCGGTTCCACGGCGAGGAGCAGCTGGCGGGATGGGCGAAGGTCGCCGAGGCTGTGCACGCGGCCGGCGGCACCATCGTGCCGCAGCTGTGGCACATCGGTATGGTGCGCCAGCAGGGCCAGGAGCCCTACGTCGACGCCCCGGCGGTGGGCCCCTCCGGCATCCGCCCCGACGGCACCGAGGGCACGGGCAAGGCCATGACCCAGAGCGACCTGGACGACGTCATCGGCGCCTTCGCCGAGGCCGCCGCGGCCGCGGAGCGCATCGGCTTCGACGGCATCGAGCTGCACGGCGCCCATGGCTACCTCCTCGACCAGTTCCTGTGGGCGGGGACGAACCGCCGTACCGACGCCTACGGCGGCGACCCCGTGGCCCGTACGAAGTTCGCGGCCGAGATCGTGACCGCTGTCCGCGAGACCGTCTCGCCCGACTTCCCGGTGATCTTCCGCTTCTCGCAGTGGAAGCAGGACGCGTACGACGCGCGGCTCGCCCAGACCCCGCAGGAGCTGGAGGCGATCCTGACCCCGCTCGCCGCGGCCGGCGTCGACGCCTTCCACGCCTCCACACGCCGCCACTGGGTAGCCGAGTTCGAGGGCTCGGACCTGAACCTGGCGGGCTGGACCAAGAAGCTCACCGGCAGGCCCACCATCACCGTCGGCTCGGTCGGCCTCGACGGCGACTTCATCCACGCCTTCGCGGGCGAAGGCGCCCCGGTACAGGGCATCGAGGACCTCCTCGACCGCCTGGAGAGGGACGAGTTCGACATGGTCGCCGTCGGCCGCGCCCTGCTCCAGGACCCGGAGTGGGCAGCGAAGGTCCTGGCGGGGCGGACCGACGAGCTCAAGCCGTACGACGCGGCGGCGGTGAAGACGCTGAGCTAGGGCCTGCTTCAGAAGTGGATCAAGTGGCGAGGGCAGCGTCGGCGAGGGCCGTATGCTGCTCTCGCATGAAGGATCTTGGTAGTCAGATCGCATACTGGGACGGCATCGGCGCGACGAAGACGTTCACCCATCCGGTAAATCTCAGCTGGCTGGCAGGGGTGAATCCGAACGCTCGGGTCTTGGACTACGGGTGTGGATACGGCCGTGTCATGGCGGAGATCAGCGATAACGGCTTCTCCGATGTCTCCGGCGTGGACCTGTCTCCGACACTGATCGAACGGGGCCGTGAGTTGCGGCCTGACCTTCGCTTCGAAGTCCTGGACTCTCCGCCGGACCTGACCTACGCCTCGGCGAGGTTCGAAGTCGTCTTGCTGTTCGCGGTACTGACGTGCATCCCCGACAACGATGCTCAGCAGGCACTGGTCGCCGAGCTGAGCCGCGTTCTGGCCCCTGGGGGACTGCTCTACGTCAGCGACGTCGTCCTGCAGGACGACGAGCGAAACCGCGACCGCTACGCCGCCCATGCCCAGCAGTTCGGCACACCGTACGGGGTCTTCGCCACGGACGATGGCGCGGTGTGCCGGCACCACGACATCGCGCACCTGCGCGCTCTGCTGCCGGATTTCGACATGGTGGAGGAGCGCAAGATCGAGGTCGCCACGATGAACGGCCACCGGTCCCAGGCGGTACAGATGCTGAGCCGTAAGCGGTAATGATCGCAGCCACTCGTTGATGACGGCGATGGTGACGGTGGCCTCGTAGCGGACGGCGAGCTTGTCGTACCTCGTGGCCACGGCCCGGTGGCGATGGAGGCGGACGGCGTTGGGCGCGAGCCGTACCGCCTGCCAGAGTGAGCAGTCGTCGATCCGGCTCGTCACGGGCAGGCTGCACGTCTCGCATGCCACGTTGGAGTCGCCTGCTCCGTCGAGGCCGCAGCAGTAGCCGCCGGCCGCTCCGGGATCAGCGGGGTGCCCGTTCCCGAACTCCTGATCAGCGTGGGCCAGCAGGGCGACCCGGGCAGCGGGTTGGTCAGCTCGGCGCCGCATCCCCCACACAGGAAGACGGACGATGCCCTCCGCCAATGAAACAGAGGGCATCGTCGGAGCTCCGTGGCACACCGGCCACGGTGCTGTGAATCCGCTGCGGGCCCAAAGCACAGTCACGCCGCCGAGAATCACCGTTCGAATCCCCGGCGGGCTCTAATGCCTCCCCAAGTGGTCGACATCAGTGTCCAGGCGTCCGGAAGCCTGGACGCCAGAACGCCACGACGGCCTCGTTGAACGGGTCCTTCGGGGGGTGCAATGAGGTGGCGGCCGTGTCGCCCAGGACGGCCGCGATCGGGCGCCACTACGAGGCAGCCGGATCCTGCCGAGCGCCCAGGCGCTCCAGCAGGTCGCGGGCCCCGTCTCAGCCTCTCGCTCGGCACCGCACCACGGACCGAGGCGAGTTCGGCGCGTGCCTGCTCGGCAGCTCCGCATGCTCGGCCAAGGCCCGTTCCTTCGCCATCGAGCACGTCGACCACTGGGTCGCGTTCTTCGGGGTGGACTCCACCGTCTCGGGAACCAGCGCGGGCCACCTGCTCGTCCGTCACCGTCCGAGAGCCACCGGGACGCGGCGTGTCACCCAGGCCGGCGATGCGGAACCGCGGTCCACGCTCGCCCCTCGAGTGCGGCCCGCTCCTCGTCCGACAACGTCGACTCGGCGTTCGACCGGAGCGTCATCGGCCCCACACAGCCACCTGAGCCGGTCAGAACGCGAAGGCCGCCCCGTCGTTCAGGGTGACACCCATGGCGCAGGTGTTGGCGAAGGTGTACTGCCACGACGTGCGGGACCCTTCCCATACTCCGTCCACGGTGACGGTGACGGGGTCGAAGTGCTGCGGGCACATGCGGTCCGGGGCCGGTGAGGCCAGCAGCCCCTCGAAGGCGCCACCCTGGGAGGTGGCCTTGAGCTCGGTACAGGCGGCCTCGGGGGCGGGGTGCGTTCCGCCAGCGGTCGGCGCGCAGCTGAGCGTGACCGCGCGCAGGACGGTAGCCGAACTCGCGTCGGCGCCCTTACTGATGCTCAGCACGACGGCCGAGGGCGCATACAGGCTTTCGGTCCGGGCTTCCGCAACACCGACGGTGCCGACGAGGCAGAGGAGAGCGGACGCGGAGACCGCAGCGAAACGGCGAAGCATGATGGGGACTCACTTTCGATTCGAAGAGTTGAAGTGGCATCTACCTTCCGATCACCACCCCACTTGCGCTTCGGAGTGTGCCTGACACGCAGAGCGACCGCAGCTTCGCGGTCACTAACCGGACACGTCCACCCACACGCCCGTGATCGAATGAACGTTCAGCAGCTCAGACCCGATGGCAGACGACTCCGCCCCCTGCCCGCACCCGCTCCCCCATGGCCCCGCAGCGGCTGCCGGCCTGCACAAGGACGCGTCAGGTTTACCGACCGGTCGTTCAGTACGACCGATTAACGACGGTCACCGGCACGGAGGCCGGCCGACGGCGCCCTTCACACCGGACAACTCCCATGCCTTGTAGTCCTTGCAGCTACCAGACGGCGGTCGGCCGGCAGCGACGACCACCTGGGAGTCGGCATCGAAGATGCTCTGGCAGATGCAGCACACCGGCGGGTGGCTGGAGACCTCCCACGGCGCGGTGCCCGTCGGTGCGCTGAGCGACGCCGCGGGAGTCAGCGGCACCACCCTGGCCACGCAGTTCAAGGCTCACATCGGTGTCACCCCGAAGAAGGTGGCTCGGTGCACCGCTTCGCACCGCCGATCCGGCCCGTGGACGCCCTGCGCCAGGTCGACCGGCCGGAGCACGCTCTCACGGCGGGCTGATTCGACCAGGCCCACTTCAGCAAGGAGATCAAGGACTTCACCGGCCGCACCCCGACGGAATACCTGGCTCCGCGGTGCCGGATCCCGGCCGGGCGGGAGTTCCCGCCGGACGACGGTCCGATGCCTGCTTCTTGATTTTCTCCAAGCACAGCCCTTGCCGAGGCCCGCGCAATCGGAGGCAACCACTCCAGAAGACTTGGTGGTTGAGCTCGTAAGTTCTTCAGGGGCCATGGGACCTGGTCGAGTACGGCAGGCCGTACTCACCTCGCGATGATCAGGGACAGGCCCGCATCGAAGACGTCGGTGGCGGTCAGGCCGACGCGGCGGCCGTCGTTCATGACGCGAGCCACGGTCGGGTAGGCCAGCTCGAACTCCTCGGTGGGCTGTGCTTCGGCGGATTCCTGCTCCTCGATGACGTGGCCGAAGGTGTAGTGGACGGCGGTGTAGATGACGGTGGCCGCCTGCGGCAGGGCCAGTCCGCCGTCTTCCAGTGCGCGCAGCCCGTATTCGGGGATGCGGGCGAGCGTGGGCGTGTTCAGCGGCCGAGCGCCCGCCACGACCCGGGCGCCGTCGGGGTAATTGAGCATGGCGCGGCGCAGGCGGCGCAGCATCTCGTGTAGCCACGGCCGCCAGTCCTGGCCGGGTGGCATCGGCGCCAGTTCGCCGAACTCCTCCCGCAGCATCGCCTCGG
Organism: Streptomyces sp. NPDC042346; assembly: GCF_055581845.1. Taxonomy (NCBI): domain Bacteria; kingdom Bacillati; phylum Actinomycetota; class Actinomycetes; order Kitasatosporales; family Streptomycetaceae; genus Streptomyces; species Streptomyces sp. NPDC042346. Next base: position 45,589 of record NZ_JBVJEH010000011.1, read on the forward strand.
CCATGGCCTCCAGCAGCTCGCGCTTGTCCTTGAACCGCCAGTAGATGGCCGGCGCCGTGACATGGAGGCTGGTGGTGAGCTTACGGAAGGTCACACCGGCCAGCCCTTCCTGCTTCAGCAGTTCCAGGCTCTGGCTGACGATCCTCTCTGCGTCCATGGACACCATCGTATAGCGGTGTTACATTCACCTCGATATAACGGCGTTATAGAGAGGTGCGTCATGAATCAGGCACTCGTGGACAGCATGTGGACCTACCTCAAGGCCGGACTGGCCATGGACGTGGAAGCGCTGGACCGGCTGTACGATCCCGAGTTCCAGAACGTGCGGGTCGACCAGGCAGGGCAGACGATCACCCTGACCAAGGACCAGTTCATGGACCGCTTCCGGGCGCTGCGCGAGCAAGGGCAGAAGATAGGTGAGTCCGTCGACGACGTGACCTTCCCGGCCACCACCGACATGGGCGACCAGGCCGCGATCATGATGCGGCGGGTCCAGGACGGCGAGCCGGTGCTCTACACCTTCATCTGGCGGATGACGGACGGGCGTCCGACCACGATCCTGCGCGAGCTCACCTTCGACCGGGACATCAGCTACCTGCTGAGGCTGACCCGCTAGCCGGCCCCGTCGGGAGTCCCTCGCAATCTCGGCGAGTCCCGGCGAAGATCCTCCCGGAGATTCCCTTCGATTGCCCGTGTGTCCCGCCCGCCAGATCACCCTGTTCGCTACCGAACGCCGGCGGATTAGGCAGATCGCCCACTCCCACACCGCCCCCGTACCAGCTCGTGATCCGAGTCCGGATCGTACTGGATGCCGCGCACGGCTACTCCAACGCGCGCATCGCCCAGCGTCGAGACGTGCACATCGACACGGTCCGGCTGTGGCGGGGTCACTACGACAGCGAGCAGGGCGTCAAGAGCCTGGCCGGCCGGCCCCGCCCAGGTCGCCCGCCGACGTTCGGCCCACTGCAGCGGGCCGAGATCAAAGCGCCGGCCTGCCAGTTGCCGGCCGAGAGTGGTGTGCCGCTGTCGCGTTGGAGCTGCGGCGCTGGAGCTGCGGCGACCTGGCACGAGAGGCCGTCGCTCGTGGCCTGGCGACTGCGATCTCGGCCTCCACCGTGCGCCGCATTTGGCCACCTACGCGCTCAAGCCCTGGCAGTACCAGTCGTGGATCTTCATCCGGGACCCGGCCTTCGCGGCCAAGGCCGCCCGCGTGCTGGACCTGTACGCCCGCGTCTGGGACGGCCTCCCGCTCGGCGCGGACCAGTACGTGATCAGCGCTGATGAGAAGACCTCCATCCAGGCCCGCCGTCGCTGTCACCCCACCCTGCCACCCGGTACCTCCCGGATGATGCGCGTCAACCACGACTACGACCGCGGTGGCGCGCCGGCCTACCTGGCCGCCTACGACGTCCACACCGCTCGTGTGATGGGCCGCGCTCGGCCAAGTCCGGGATCGTCCCGTTCATGGACCTGGTAGAACAGATCATGACGAGCGAGCCATACGCCTCGGCCGAGCGGGTGTTCTGGGTCGTCGACAACGGTTCCTCCCACCGCGGCAAGGCCGCCGCCGACCGGTTGGCCGAGCGCTTCCCCACCGCGGTCATGCTGCACACGCCCGTGCACGCCTCCTGGCTCAACCAGCTGGAGATCTTCTTCTCCATCGTGCAGCGCAAGGTCATCACGCCCAACGACTTCACCAACCTTGACCAGGTCGAGGACCGGTTGACTGCCTTCGAGCGTCGTGACAACGAGACCGCCCGACCCTTCCGACGGAAGTTCACCCCGGCCGACCTCGAGGACCTGCCGGTCCGGATCGAGCGGCACGAACAGAAGGAGTCGAACTCCCAGCAGCCCCTCGGCTGCGACCAACAGCCTGCCGTACTCGACCAAGCCGCTTAACCCTCGAAGGACTTACGCACTCGACCACTTAGGGAGAACCCCCATGGGCACAGTGATCATGCATGACGTGGTGTCGGTAGACGGCTACATCGCCGACGAGAACGACGGAGTCGGGCCGCTCCATGACTGGTACTTCAACGGGGATACCCAGCTCACCGAAACCGGCGCCGGAGACGGAGACTACGACCACTCCGAAGGAACAGGCGGCTTCAAGCTCTCGCGTGTCTCGGCGGAGTACGTCCGGCCAATGTGGGAATCGATCGGCGTGATCGTGATGGGCCGCCACCAGTTCGACCTGGTGAACGGCTGGGAGGGCCAGCCGCCCGCGGGCGACCACGTGGTCGTGGTCTCCCACCGGCCCAAGCCCGAGGGCTGGCACCCCGAGGCTTCGTACCACTTCGTCGACGGCGTGAAGGCTGCGATCGAGAAGGCCCAGGAGCTCGCCGGCGACCGAGTCGTCGCCGTGAGCGCCGGCGAAGTGGGCGGCCAGATCCTCGCTGCCGGCCTCGTCGACGAGGTGGCGATGGACGTCGCGCCGGTCGTGTTCGGGTCGGGCAAGCGCTTCTTCGGCAGCTTCGACGGGCAGCAGTTGCTGGAGGATCCCCACGCGGTCATCCAGGGCAACCGCGTGCTGCACCTGAAGTTCAAGGTGCGCCGCTAAGCGAAGCCACCCACAATCTGGTGGGTCCGGATGCTGAATCTGCGAACCAGGCTGGGTCGTCCTCGTAGGGCTGGATGACGACGAAGGGACGGTCCGTGCCGTTCAATCCTCTCCACACCCGATCGACCGCACTTCACCGCCTCGCCCTGTGTCGGTGTACTTCTGAAAGTGTGCACCTGCGTACGGATGTACGTGCTCAGGACCAGGCGATTCAACGGAAGGCGTTGGCATTCTCCGAAGCCCACTGTTGGAACGTGCGGGCCGGCGTTCCGGTGACCTGCGAAACCGTGTCTCGTACCATCAGCAGCTCGTCGTTCACGTCTCCGCCCGTGACGTCGAGCACGGCGTCCGCGGCCTCGGCCCCGAAGACCGCGGCCATCTGTGCGTGGGCCTCCTGACGGCTGATCTCGGCGAAGGGAATCTCCCGGCCCAGTGCTGCCGCGATGGCCTCGACCTGCCGTCGGGCGGTCACCGGCTCTGGACCGGTCAAGGCATACGTGCGTCCCCGGTGGCCAGGCTCTGTCAGCGCCACCCGTGCCACCGCCGCGATGTCCGCAGGGTGAATGGTGGGCAGCGCGGTCTCGGCGTACGGCGCGCGGACGGTCTCGTGGCCACGGATGGAAGCGGCCCACATCAGAGCGTTGGAGGCGAACTGCGTCGGCCGCAGGATCGTCCAGGCCATGCCGCTGGCCTTGAGCAGTTGCTCCACCGCCAGGTTCTCGCCGGCGGGGCCGAGGTGCGGGTGGGTCTGGACGGTGACGGACGACACCAGCACGACGTGCTCCACGCCCGCCTGCCGGGCGGCTTCGAGGATGTCGGCGTCCGAACCCAGACGCGACACAAGAAACAGCGAGCGCACCCCCTCCAGCACGGGCTTCAACGACACCGGCTCTGTGAAGTCGCCCTCCACGGCCTCGATTTGATCCGGCCGTACGAGGCCCGGCGGCCCGGCGGTGCTGCACCTGGCCGTCGCCCTGTCGAGCAACGGTCAGCAGGGCCTGCAGGCCGGTGACGACCTCCGCGCCGAACGCATGCGGCAACTGCAGTCCATGCTCGATCACGCCCGCGACCGTGGCGAGCAGGCACCCGACGCGTTCGACGTGCTGGACCACATCCTGGCCCCGATGTACATCCGCGTCCTGTTCGGCATGGGCCCGCTCACCCCGGACTACATCGACGGGCTGGTCGACCGATTGCTGTGGGCGGGCGGTGACGGTGGAGGGTTGCCCGGAGGGGCCGGATTCTCCGGGTGGCGTACGTCGCCGCTGCCGAGCAGGACGCGGGCCCTGACCCGCATCGGCTCGTCGCCGCGCCGGGCGAGCAGAACCAGCTCGTCGACCCGGGCCGTCATGGGGCCGAGGAGAGCCTCCGCCTTACGGGCGAGGGGGTGCGGGTACGGGGTACGGCCGAGGGACAGGTGCGGGGTGAAGCCGTGCGCGTGCGATCCGCAGAGCGGGAAGCGGAGCTCCAGGGACTCCCGCAGCCGCGCCCAGGGCTCGTGGCCGGCGGCGGCCGGGTCGAGCCAGACGGTGGCGTCCTCGCGGTGTCCGAACCAGTGGACACCCGCCAGGCGGGCGGTGAACGGCGGCGTCTCGGCGAGCGCTGCGGCGACCAGCGGCAGGGCCCGGACGAACTCGGCCTCGGGGACGAACCCGAAGAGCACGTTGACGTGCGGCGGCCAGCGGCGGATCTGTCGGTCGTGTTCGCGGCGAATGTGCTGGATCGGCGGCCACAACTCGGCCGGCGGCAGCCAGGCGACGGCGGTGCGGTTCGTCGACGGGACGGCGAGGACGTCACCGGGTGCCGGGGCCGGCATGGGACCGACCTGCCCGCCGAGGCTCTCGTCGAGCCGGTCGACGCCGGAGGCGCGGTCCCAGACGACCTGGCCGTCCGCCTCGAAGAACACCACCCGATGCCAGGGGATGTCCCCGCCCGGCACGAAGTCGCCGAGCAGGACCCGCTTCGGCGGGGCCCCTCGCACGGCGATCCCCATGACGAACCGCTCGGGGTCGAAACGCGGGTCCCCGAGCACCCGGTCGTAGATCTCGTCGCTGGTGTGCACGTCAGCACCTGCCCTCGACTACCAGAGTGACGCGCTCCTGGTCGGCCCTGCAATGCAGCGCCCGGCCCACCCACCTTGCCGCGGGTCACGGCAGGAGAGCGAAAGACAGCGGCGTTCTTCGCCCCGGACTCCCACCTCGGCCACCAGGGGACAAGTAACCCGCGAGTAGGACTGCTGACGAAGGCCGTTTGCCGACACGGCGCCGCAGCGTCCTTCGCTTCGGAACCAGGGCCGTGGCGTCACCAGGTGCGGTCGAGCAAGTGGGTGAACAGCACGTCCAGTTCCTGTGCTGCGGGGTGCGGCAGGGACGCCTCTCGCAGTGTGCGGCGAGCTGCGTCCAGGTGTCGGCGTGCTTCCCTGTGGGTCCCGGTCCGGCCGCCGGCCTCCTCCACGAGCGCCGCGGCGTGTTCGGCGGTCTCGCCGTCGATCCGGTCGACGGAGTCGAGCAGCACCGCGAGTTCGTGCGCGGCCTTGCCTCCGCCGGCCAGTGCGATGAGCACCGGATAGGTCTTCTTGCCCTGACGGAGGTCGGCGTGGACGGGTTTGCCGGTCACTCTCGGGTCACCCCAGATACCGAGGATGTCGTCCACCGCCTGAAACGCGAGGCCGAGATGGCGACCGGCTCGGTCGAGCGTGGTGACGGTCCTGTCGGGGGCGCCGCCGAGGATCGCGCCGAGCGCGAGCGCGCAGCCCAGCAGGGCGCCTGTCTTCTGTTCGGCCATGGACCGGTACTGTTCCGGCTCGACCGCGCCGGGTCCGCGCCAAGGGCGGTCCTCGAAGCGCAGATCCTCCGCCTGGCCGGACACCAGCGCGTTCAGGGTGCGGCAGAGGTGCCGTACCGCGGCGGCCGTGTGGTGGCCCGGGGTCTCTGCCAGGCTCGTCACTGCCCGGGCCAGGAGCGCGTCGCCGGTCAGGACGCCCGGGCCCGTCCCGTAGGCCTTCCAGACCGCCGGGCGCTGCCGGCGCAGGGCGTCGGCGTCCATGATGTCGTCGTGGAGGAGCGAGAAGGTGTGGACGAGTTCGACGGCGACGGCTCCCGGGACGGCGACGGCGCCGTCGGCGCCGACGGCCTCGGCCCCGAGCACGGCGAGGGTCTGCCGCACCCCCTTGCCCTCGGATCCGCCCGGGTCCGGCTGTCCGGTCACATCGGCCCAGCCCAGCGCGTACGCCGCCATCTCACCGGTCCAGGGGTGCAACCGGCCCACTGCCTCCACCAGCGCGGGCCGGACCCGGTCTCGGCACCGCCGCAGGAGAACGGCCGCCGAGGCCTCGTGCACGCGAGAGGTGCTCACCGCGGTCGCGGTCGCGGCCGTGGCGCCCGGCGCGACGGCGAGTGAGCAGACCGCCAGGGCGGACGTCGGGTGGGCGGGCATCGGGCGGGCGCTCACCGCAGTCCCTCCACGTCGGCCTTCTGCAGGGCTTCCGTCCCGACGGCCGACAGCGTCGGTGCCGCTGCCCCTGGGCCGTCTCCGGTGTGGTCCGGCAGTGGGCCCACCCCCAGTTCGGCCGCGGCCTTGTCCACCATGTCCCGGGCGTGCCGCAGCCCGATGCGGTCCAGCGTCGTGCGGAGCACGGTGAGCTCCGCGGCGGTGTCCGCGGCGTCGCGGCCCAGGCGGGCGTCGGCCTTGACCAGTCCCAGCCGCGACAGTGCCGTACCCCGCGGCTCCTCCATCTCGCGGAACTCCTCCAGCGCCTGCGCGTACAACTCACGGGCTTGCTCGTAGCGGCCCGCCCGGTACAGCACGTTGCCCCGCATCTTGTGGTTGTAGGCGAGCGCGCTCGCCAGCCGTATCTCCCGGCATGCCTCCTCCGCCTGCGACAGCAGGGACAGGGCCCGCTCCACGTCCCCGTCCCGCACGGACACCACGTCGGCGATGCCCCGCAGGGCCCATGCCCATCCGCGTCGGTCCTCGGCTCGCGACGCCGTCTCGGCCGCCTCCTCGAAGAGGGCCAGAGCCCGGTCGTAGGAGCCTGTGTTGCGGTGCATCTGCGCTATGCCCTCCAGCGCCCAGACCGTGTGCCGGGCCTCGCCGCGGCGGCGGGCCTCGGCCAGGAGCTGTTCGTGCAGCCTCCCGACCGCCTCGTAGTCGCCCTGGATGCGCCCGGTCTCGGCGAGCCCCGCCAGCGAGTACCCCCGTACGACGACGTCCCCGCCCCGCTCCCCCATCTCGGCCGCGAGCCCCAGCAGCCGGTACGCCAGCCTGAGCTCACCGCGCTGGCGGGCGAGGGTGCCCCCGCTCCACAGCGCCCACGCCATGGCCCCTTCGTGTCCGGCCGAACGCGCCGCCCGGTAGCTCGCCTTCCACGCCCGGTCGGCCTCCTCGATCCGCCCGAGCCTGCGGCATGCTTCTGCCACGGCCAGCCCGCAGCGCGCCGCCTCCCGCCGGTCCCCGGCCTCCTCGGCCGCCCGGAGTTCCCGGACGCCCCGGGCGAGCACCTCGGGCAGAGAAGCGTTCACCGACAGCGATCCCAGCGCCCCTTGGTACTCCGGCGCCGATGCCATCGCCGGCCTCTCCGTCACCTGACCTGCCATCAGAACCTCCTCGGGTCGACTCGACGATCAAGCCGACGCGACGATCAAGACGCGTGTCCCGGGGCCAGGTTCCCCATCGGTCGCAATGTCCATCTCAGTAGGGGCGCCGGGTCATTCTCAAGTACTACGCGGTGGTCGAAGATCCTCAGCGAGACGTACACCGGTGCGGTCCGTGCGAGGGAGACCTCGTGGCGGCGACAGCGCAGCCGAAGTCACCTCCGTCCGCACGGGTTCCCGGCCGATGCTCCCTTCTCGTGGCGCGATCGGACGTCGTGCCGGCCGGTGGGCGGCCGGGCGCGTCGATGCGCCACGGCCGCCGCGTGCGTCAGTCGGCCGGGCACCCCTTCCACGCCAGGTGGTAGACCGTGCTGATGTCACCGTCCGTGGAGTCCATGGTCATGTAGCTGGTGGCGCCCGGGTTCGATGTGCCGGCGTTCACCCGGAGCTCAGTGTTGATGTTGACGTTGCGCTGCACACCGCAGGGCGCCCACACCAGTTGGGCCCAGTCGGTGTCGTCGGTCGCCTGCCAGTTGTCCTCGTACGGGCCCCGGAAGGTGTGCGTGCGGGAGGCGGTGTTCGGCGAGCCCTGGAAGTAGTACGAGGCCTTCTCCGTGCTGCTCGCTCCGCGCTGGAGCGAGGCGTAGCCCCGGTAGTCGGCACTGGCGATCGCGTACGTGAATCCCTGCGGCACGTGTACGAGGAGGTTCAGCTGACAGTTCCTGCGGGCCGCCGTGGGGGAGGAACCGCCGCCCACCTGCGCGAGGTACTCGCTGTAGGTGACGGTGAAGGCGGTGTTGTCCTCGGAGACGGCGATGGCGGCGGTACCCAGGGGGCAGCCGGATCCGTTCACCGTGGCGATGTCGATGACGATCCTGTCCGGCGGCGGGTCGACGATCGACGACGGGCCGGCCTTGGCGGGCAGGGCCGAGGCGAACAGGGCGGCGACCGCCCCGCTCACGAGCAGGGGAAGTCTCATGTTTCTCCCATCCGGTGCTTCGGTTCCCATGGGCGCGGACGCACGGGTGCGTCCGCGCCACGGGCTGGGATGCCACGCGCCACGCTCGTGTGCGGCGGTCGTCATGGACCTACCGCGGTGAGGCCTGGCGCGAGGAATCGGAAGGGCCGGAATTGCGCAATGGGGTAGTCCAACAGGCAATGGTTGAACTATCATGCGAATGAACTCTGTCCGGCCACCCCGCCGGTGTGAACGGGGATGGTCGAATGCTAGAGGCCCGTGCACGTCGAGGCAGGGCGGCACCCGGCCATTAACCGCCTCCCTGATCGCCTCCTTTTGGCGCGGAAGAGCGCGTGGCACCTCTTGAAGCCGATGCCGATGTGCCCGGGCGGACCTCTCCCGCAGAACGCACGGTGAGGAGATCGCCCAGTCCTTGGTCGAGGACCAGCTCAGGCGCGGCGCGGGAGTCGATGCGACCGAGTACGGCGGCGAACGGATGCTGCCCCGAGACCATTTCCCGCCTGACGGCGAGTGTCTCGTGAGGGTGTCGCTCGTGGTGGGTGCGCCGGCGCCGGTTGCCCGCGTTCAGCTCGCGTAAGGCCCCCGCGGGGGTGGCGGGCCGCGGTCGCAGACCCGCCGCACCCGCCGGTCTGGCGTCCGGCGACGGGTCTGGAGGAGTGGTTCGTTCGGGCTGATGGGCACCCGGTTCCGCTCGTGTGCAGCCGACTGCGCACGAGCGGCCCGCCGCGCAGCGCCGGGGAGGACTACGGGTGCCAGATCTCCTTGATGGTCTTCACGTTGCCCTCGCCGTCCAGCGTGATGTCGTAGATGTTCCCGGAGCAGCTGTACGGCGACTTCACCGCGGCCTGGTCCGTCATGCAGTCACCGGCATGCGCCCACAGCTCGCCGACGGGAACCGTCTTCGTGGAGCCGGGACCGGCGGACAGCTCCGCCTTCACCTCTTGCGCGAACAGGTAGTACTTCGCCTCGCCCTGACCGTGGTAGATCCAGTCGTTGGGCGTGCACGTCGGCTGGGCGTCCTTCGCGGACATCGAGCCCTTCGACGGCGGCACGGCGATCTCCACCATCTTGTGGCCGGCCGGCAGCGTGGGCGACTGCCCGCAGTCGTCGGCAGGCTCGCCCGAAGAGCTCTCGACCGCGGACGGCTGCCCCGACGGCTGGGCGGAGGCCGTAGAGCCGCCGGCCGCGCCGTCGGCGGTGGGGTCCTCCGGGCCGCACGCGGCGACTGCCCCGAGCATGGCGACGACTGCAAAGCTGCTGATGAAACGCTGAGTTGACTTCATGTCAATCCCCCGATGACTGAACAAGTTCGCGATCACGTTCGATCGCTGAAGTGTTCTACATCAGACGGTGGGTCAAGGGCCAATCCGGCGCCGCGTCGGGCAGGGCATCGCATCCCACCGGCCCTGTCCCGATACAGCGTCAGCCACCGGCGGACACGTCGTTCGTAGGTGACGATGGTGGTGGGGCAGTCCCCCGCGAGTCCGAGGAGGGGCGAATGATTCCTCGGCCTTCCGGACGGGTTGCCACTCGCCGGTTTCGGTGACGGCGTCTCGGCGGCGGATGGTGACTGATCCGTAGCTGGTTCGGGTGGCTCCCGCGGCAGAATGCGCGGCTCCCGCGATGTGCGACGGCCCCTACCGCGTGCTAGCGCAGCAGGAACTCCTCGGCGGCCCGGGCCCCGCCGTCGCTGCGGCTCTGGGTGGAGTGGCCCGCCCCGGCGAGAACGACGAGCTCGGCCCGCGGAGTTACGGCCGCCAGGTCGCGGGCCCACCGCACCGGCGTCGACAGGTCCCGGTCGCCGGCGAGGATCAGCACCGGCATCGTCAGGGTGTGGCGGGGCGCGGCTTGGTTGGGGCGCGAGGCGGGCCAGGGCAGGCAGGTCCGCGGGATGCCCTGCGCGCCCGCCGTCTCCCTCTCGAACGGCCAGACCGCCGCCGGCCGGATCCGTTGGACGGCCCGGTTCAGGGTGCGTTCCCGTCCCTCGGCGGGCGCGGAGGCATCGCCCCACGGCCATCGGGAGTCGGCGCAGAGGGTGGCGGCGTGCAGTCCGGAGCTGAACTCCGTCGGCGGTTCATCGGACGGCGCGGAGAACCCGGCGACGAGACCGTCGAGGCGGGCCCGGTCACCGGAGGCGGAGGCATGGATGGCCCCGAGAATGCCGAACCGGGGGTTGTCGAGCTTCGGGTCGATGATGCTCGCGATGACGAGGAGGTTGAACACGCCGACACCGTTGCCGTCGCGCCGGACGACCGTCGCGAGGTCCCGGGCCGGGTCGAAACGGCACTCCTGCTCACGGCAGGCGGTGCGGAGCACCTGCGCGGAATGGCCGAGGGCGTCCTCGTACAGCACGCCCGCACCGTCGAGCGGTACGACGGAGTCGAGGACGAGCTTGCGGACCCGACGCGGATGGGTCAGGGCGTACTGGCCTGCGGTGAACGTGCCGTACGAGACCCCGTCAAGCGTCCAGGAGCCCACGCCGAGGGCGCGCCGGAGGTCTTCCAGGTCGGCCACCGTGTCGGCGGTGGTGTAGAAGTTCCGCTTCGCGCCGAGGTGTTCGGCGCAGGCGGTGACGGCGCCGGGCGTGGGGGCGACGGTGTCACTGCTGCCCACCTCCCGCTGGAGCTCCGGGCAGTCGACCGCCGCGTCGCCGGTGCCGCGCTGGTCGATCATGACCAGCCGGTACTGGGCCAGTGCTTCGGGGAGCCGCTCGCGGATCCGCTGAACGTAGGGGACGCCCGGCTGGCCGGGGCCTCCTGTGAGGAAGAGCAGCGTCCCCCTGGGCGCGTCGGCGGTGCCGAAGACCGCGGTCCGGAGCTTCAGAGTGCCCGGCACGGCGCCCGTACGGTCGAGAAGTACGGTGAGATCGGCGCAGGTCACGTCGGTCTGTCCGGGGCAGGGACGCGGATCGGTGAGCCCTGGTGCCGCGACAGAGGCGGCGGTGGCGGCGGTGCGGGCTGAGGCGTACGGGGCCGGGGCGGCGACTGGTGCGGAGCCCACACATGCGACGGCCGTCAGGGCGGCCGCAACGGCCGTACCGGCTCTGGTCGGGAAGATCATCGTCACGTTCCCCCACGAGGAAGACGGAGCGCCGTACAGCACCCGCGGGGAGCACGGCACCGGCCGGGTCTCCGGCCGCCGCCAGTCTGCGGCGCACCCCGCGCGGGGGCGTTGGACATTCATACGCGATCCGCGAGAACACCCCTCAAGGCGCTGGGGACGTACCCCGTATGGCTGCGGCACATCCGGGTCAGATGGGCCTGATCGGCGAATCCGAAGGCGTACGCGAGGGTGCGCAGGCTGCCCTCGCCCTCCTCAAGCGCGTGCAGGACGCCCCTGAGCCGCAGCTCGTTGCGGTGGTGCGTGAGGGTCGTGCCGGTGACGGCGCGGAAGACGCGGCTGAGATGGTGCGGCGAGACCCCCACCGTGCGGGCCAGCTCGTCCAGGGAGAGCAGGAGCCCCGGGGTTCCGCCGGCCAGGACGGCGCAGACGTCACGGACCAGCCGGGCGTGGGCACGGGCGGCGGCGGGGCGGCCGCTCGTGTCCGTACGCCAGTGTCCGGCGGAGGCGGCCACGTCGTCGAGCAACCGGTGCAGCCGCTCTCCCAGTTCGAAGTCCTCGGCCCCGCGCCGTGCCGCGGCCAGCAGGGCGCGGTGGTGCACGTCGGTGTTGCCGGTGACCGTGAAGCGACGGGAGAGCGGCGGGCCGTCGAACCGGTCGGCGAACAGCTCGCCACCGAACCGGATCTCGGTGGAACGGTCACCGGGGCCGATCGGGTGGGCGACCCGGTGTTCGTCGCCCGGCCGGGTGAGGTAACCGCCGCTCGCGTCGACGAAGAACTCCTCGCCTGCGATCCGGCGGAGGTAGCCGCCGGACCGGGCCAGGACCACGGTGTACCCGTCCGCGTGTCCGGGCCCGACGAATCCCAAGCTGTCCTCGCAGCACAAGATGTCCTCGACGGTGATCCCAGCGGCGCTGATCCGCCCGCGCAGCGCGCCGCGCCGCTCACGAACGGCCTCGTCCTGGAGTAACTCCCCTGTGCTGCGGCCCTCATCGTTCATGCGTTCCTCCCCGTGAGGCCTCGGATCCCCCACCGAGGGGCGGTTCACACCCGCTGGCGGTACGCCGACCGGTGGGCCTGCCCCCCCCTTCAGTACGCGTCGTCGTCTGACGATCGAATTGCCCGGGGACGACACCAAGTCGGAGGAGGCCCCGCCGTACGGGGCGCCAGGGGGCGGGCCGCGGCGAGGGCACCCGGGCCGACCGGCCGCCCCTGGTCCGCACCCTGGCCGCCGGCGAGCGAAGGCGAGTTCTCCCGCTCCGGCCGCGACCCGCGCCGGACTATTCGCTCGGCTCCACATGCGCGTTGTCGAGGTACAGATACAGTCCGCCGTGCTCCGAGCATCTCAAGCCGACAGAGATACGCCGCACAGCATCGTCCTGGCCGACCACCATGGCGACAGCCACCTGAAACACCATGCTTCGGCCGGAGCATCTGAAGTAGTCCCCGGACGACAGCGAAGGAAGCGGGGTCACGGACGGTACGAGTCTCCATGGGAAGACGAGTGAGGGTGAGGGAAACGTCGCAGGGTCGTCCCCGTGCCACAGCCCGATCCCTATGAGGCAGCCCACGCAGTGGCAGTCCCCCGCCCACACCTCGAACTCGTCCACACCGTCCGAGCCGCACAACCGGCAGGCCACCGGCACGGCCACGACCCGCTCGCCCGTCTCTGCCCGCAGAGACCCCTCAACCAACGACATCAAGCCGGCGTACTCCGTGCCCGCTTCGGTCGACTCCGCGTCACACCCGTGGCCATGATCCATCCTGTGATCTTCGCACCACCGATCGCTCGGGTCGGCCGACGGACCGGCGAGGCCACGCCGCGGCCGGCTGGAGGCGGTGAGGGTCGCGGGCGTACAGCTCGGGCAGGTCCTGCGGTTGGCCGGCCCGACGAAGGCGGGTGGCGCAGCAGCTGCCGCGCCACCCGTCCTCTCAGGTCAGTTCGCGTTCACGAGGTCGTGCGCGGGGACGGTCACGGTCCGTCGGCCGGGGGCGCCGCCGAGGACGACCTTCCGCAGCGCACTGTTGTTGTCGAGGTTGGTCTCCTTCAGTCGCTTGGCCGGATTGGCCAGCACCTGGATGTAGTAGGTGCCGTTGGGCACGTCCGTGATGTCGAACGACTGGCCCGGCAGGTCCTGGGTGTAGGTGTCGCCGGATCCGACGTCCAGCACCTCGCGGACGGAGATGGAGTTCTCCTGACCGCAGGCGGTGGACAGGTCGGTGTTGAACGGGTGCCAGTTGGCGTTCTTCACCGTGTAGTCGACGGCGTCGGTGTTGGCCAGGCAGAAGGCCTCCTTGCCGCTGCGCACCGCTTCCTTCTTGTCCGCCTTCAGAAGCCGGTAGCTGGCGAAGTCGGTGAAGTGCCAGTGCACGTGGCCGGGGCGCGGGTCCCACTCCATGGTGCCGGTCGGGGTGTAGCCGACCTGCTTGCCCGCGGCGTCGTAGAAGTACTGGTAGGCGTCCATCTTGGCCTTCCCGGGCGAGCGGAAGCCGTCCACCACGAGCTGGGCCGGACCGGCGTTCCACACGTTGGCGCTGAAGGCCAGGTAGTCCTTGCCCGGGATGTTCTGGCCGCCGTCGCTGATGGTGATGCCGTATGCCGGCAGCGACCGCAGGTCGGGCTTGGGGACGTTCGGGACGGCGGGAGTCCCGCTGGGCCGCTGGGCCCGCGGGGTGAGGGCGGGCGCCTGGCGCGAGCCGTCGGTCTGCCCGGCGGTGTCACCGGCCTGCATGTCGGCACGCGCGGCCTGCTGCCTCTTCACCGCCCACGACACGGCCGGCGGCGCGGCCTTCAGCGGCCCGTGGCCCACGTTGTACGAGGGACCCGCGCCACTGGTCTCCGGTGCGCCGGCCTGGGCGGGGGTCGGAGCGTGCGCCGACCCGTGCCCGGTGTGACCGGCCGGGGCCTGGTGGGCCGCGCCGTGCCCGGCGTGTTCCCCGGCGGTCGCCGACCGGGCGGGCGCGGCGCCGGCGCCCTCCTCCCAACTGCGCTCCTGGACGGTGAGCTTCACGGTCGCGGGCCTGTCGGCGATGCCGAGGAGGTCCCGGTACTTCTTGGCGACCCCGATCTTGGCCGTGTACGTGCCGGCGGCGAGCTTCACCGGCTGGGTGTAGGAACCGCCGTAGGTGTTGGCGGCCCACCCCTTCTCGACGCCCCACACGGAACCGAGGGTGAAGGGGTTGGTGGGGCAGCTCTCCGGATACTTCGAGGTGGAGGGCGCGTCGGGTCGGACCCGTCCGCTGGCGTTGTTCGGGCAGAAGCTTTCCGTCCGGCTGACGACCTTCTTGCCCGTCCTGTCGGTGACGGTGATCTCCGCAAACCCGGGCAGCCCGGCGAAGTCCTTCACCGTGCCCAGAGGCAGCGTCTTGGCCTTGGCCTTGCCGCCCTCGTACACGGTCTGGGTGATGGTCACCGGGTCCTTGTAGGACTTCCGGGTCACCTTGAACTCCAGCGGTGTTCCCTCCGCGGTCAGGTAGGTGCCCAGGTCCAGATAGACGCCCGGCTCCTCCTTCCACGAGGTGAGCGTGACCGAGCCGGTAGCCGCGATGAGACTCAGTTTGGGTCCCGTCGCGGCCTTCGCCTGCTCCGGCGTGGCGGCCATGAAGCCGACCGTCACGGCCATGGCGGCGACAGCCGTGGTGCCGGCGAGCAGCGGACGCCGCAGCCGAATGGTGCGCGTAGTGGTCATCGATCCCTCGTTCTCCGGATGCTGTGACAAGGAAGCGGACAGCGGGCCACCCGGTCCGACGGGACAGGAATACGTCCGGCCGGAGCGATGGCGGGCACTCGCTGCGCCTGCCCCGTGAGATGAGGGGACCGGATGCCCGGTTGTCCGGAGAGTCGAAAGCGTCGGGATGTTGGCCGGAAAACGCCGCTGTGGTGGAACCGGACTGTTGCCACCACGCCGCCCCGTTCGACGCGTCAACGGCCCAACGGGGCGAACCCCTACGTCACGAGGGAGCGGCCTGCCGGGCCACCGCTTCGGCGCCGGGCACCGAGAGCCCGAGGTGGTCGCGCAGGGTGACGCCCTCGTACTCGGAGCGGAAGACGCCGCGTTCCTGGAGCAGCGGGACGACGGTGTCCGCGAACTCGTCCAGGCCGCCCGGCGTGATGTGGGGGACCAGGATGAACCCGTCGGCCGCGTCCGCCTGCACGAGGTCGTTGATCGTCTCGGCGACCGTGGCGGCGGAGCCTACGAAGGTCTGCCGGGACGTGGTCGCGATGACGAGCTCGCGGATCGACAGGTTCTTGGCCTCGGCGAGCTCGCGCCACTGCCGGGCGGTGTCGAGCGGGTCGCGGAACTGGCGGACGCTCGCCCGGCCCCGGGCGATCGTGTTCTCGCCGACCTCAGGGTCGATGTCGGGCAGCGGGCCGTCCGGGTCGTAGGCGGACAGGTCCCGGTTCCATACGTGCTCCAGGTATCTGATCGCGGTCTGCCCGCTGACCTGGAGGCGGCGGACCTCATGGGCGATCTCGTGCGCCTCGGCGTCGGTGTCGCCGAGGACGAAGGTGGCCGCGGGCAGGATCTTCAACTCGTCCGGTGAGCGGCCGTACCGGGGAAGGCGGCCCTTGACGTCGGCGTAGAACTCCCGGCCCTCGTCGAGCGTCGCGTGCCGGCCGAAGATCGCGTCGGCGTCGGAAGCGGCGAACTCTCGGCCCTCGTCGGAGTCGCCCGCCTGGAAGATCACCGGCCGGCCCTGCGGGCTGCGCGGCACGTTGAAGTGGCCCTCGATGTCGAACTGCCGCCCGTGGTGGGCGAAGGCTCCGGCCTTCGCGTCCCTCAGGAAGGTGCCCGACACGGGGTCGGCGACGACCTCCGAGCCGTCCCAGGAGTCGAACAACTCCGTCGCGGTCTTCAGGAACTCCTTCGCGCGGGAGTAGCGCTCCTCACGCGGCAGGAACCCGCCGCGCCGGAAGTTCTCGCCGGTGAAGGCGTCCCAGGAGGTGACGACGTTCCACGCGGCCCGGCCTTCGGAGAGGTGGTCCAGCGAGGCGAACTGGCGGGCCACCTCGTAGGGCTCGTTGAAGGTGGAGTTGATGGTGCCGGTCAGCCCGAGCCGCTCGGTGACGCCCGCCAAGGCGGCGAGCACCGTGAAGGTGTCGGGACGTCCGACGACGTCCAAGTCGTAGATCTTTCCGCCCTGTTCGCGGAGCCGCAGCCCCTCGGCGAGGAAGAGGAAGTCGAACTTGGCGCGTTCGGCGGTCTGCGCGAAGTGGACGAACGAGTCGAAGTCGATGTGGCTGCCGGCCGCCGGATCGCTCCACACAGTGGTGTTGTTGACACCTGGGAAGTGGGCCGCGAGATGGATGCGCTTGAGTGGCTTGCTGCTCATGGTGGGTCCTTCGGGTCCGGGATCAGGCGGCGGGGTGGGCGGCATATCGGCCGACCGGGCGGTCCAGGCCCAGCAGTCCGCGCAGGGTGTCCGCCTCGTACCTGCGGCGGAAGACCCCGCGCCGCTGGAGCTCCGGCACCAGCCCCTGGGTGATCGCGGGCAGGTCGTGGGCGACCACGCCCGGCCTCAGCCGGAATCCCGACAGACCGGCCGTCCGCCAGTCCTGGAGCAGGTCCGCCAGCTGCGCGGACGTCCCGGTGAAGACTGCCGCTTCACTGCTGTACGGGGCGCCCGCGAGCGCGTCGAGGCGACTGCGGCGCGCGTCGGCCGCGGGGGCGTCCTCGCCCAGGAACACGGTGAGGTCCGCGAAGAGGTGCAGCGGCTGCGCCGAGAGCCCGGCGGACTCACGGGCCTGCCGGATCTCCGCGACCGCGGCACGGGCCCCGGCGGCGTCGCGTACGGCGAGGTACCCGACGTCCGTGGACCGGGCGATGAGGCCGTACGCCGCGCCGGCGTCGCCGAGGGCGCCGGCAGTGCTCGCCGCGCTGACGATGGGTTGCCCCTGCGGCGGGCGGGGAGTGATCGACGGCCCTCTGACGCTGAACTGGCGGCCCTCGAAGTCGACGTAGTGCAGCTTGTCGCGGTCGACGAACCGGCCGGTGGCCACGTCCCGGATCTCGGCGTCGTCGTCCCAGCTGTCCCACAGCCGGCGGATCGCCTCGACGTGGTCGGCGGCCTCCTCGTAGGCCTCCGCGTCGGGGAGAGAGACCGCCCTGCGTCCGAAGTGCCGTGCTTCGTGGTCCAGTTGTGACACCTGGATGCGCAGGCCCGCACGTCCTCGGCTGACGTGGTCCAGGGTGGCGATCGCCTTGGATATGTGGAACGGCTCGGTGTGGGTGGCGGTCACGGTCGGGACCAGGCCGATGTGCCGGGTCAGCGGTGCGACGCGGGCGGCGGTGAGTACCGCGTCCAGCCGCCCGCGGACCTGGTCCGTGCGCCCGTCGGGTCCGTCCGCCGAGGACGACTGGAGGGCGAGGGCGTCCTCGAAGGTGACGAAGTCGAGCAGTCCGGCTTCGGCCTCGGTCACGACGTCGGACCAGTAGCGGGCCGTGAAGAGCTCGCCGGGCCGGGCACCCGGCTCGCGCCAGGCGGCAGGGTGCCAGCCCGCGCCGTCGAGCGCGACGGCGAGGTGCAGCGGTTCGGAAGACGCTGATGTGCGTCCGGATTCGGGCGGGGATGCGGACATGTCGAATTACGCCTTCCTGATCGGCCGTGCGAAAAGGAGGCCGATGCGCGTCGCGAATGTAAGGGCGTATGAGAGGAAGAGAAAGGGGCCCTCACCAGTATCTTTTCGAAACGCTACGCCCGAGAGCGGCGCCATACAATGACCGGAATATTAAGAGGACTTGGCAGCGGTGTTGCCGGGCGCGCGGACCGCCGTGAAGGACGGGCGGCGGCGCAGGGTGAAGCCGATCGACTCGTACAGTCGGATCGCCGTCGTGTTGCTCGCGGAGGTGTGGAGGAACGGGACGTCGCCGCGCTCCCGGATGCCCGCGGCGACGGCGCGGACCAGCCGTGTCGCCAGCCCCCTGCCCCGGTGTTCGGGATGGGTGCACACCGCGCTGATCTCGGTCCAGCCGGGCGGCCGCAGCCGCTCCCCGGCCATCGCGATCAGCCTGCCCTGATGCCGGATGCCGAGGTACGTGCCCAGCTCGACGGTGCGGGGCAGGAACGGACCGGGCTTCGTGAGCTCGATCAGACCGAGGATTTCGGGTACGTCGCCGGGTCCGAGCCGCACCGCCTCGGGGGCGGGTTCGGCGCGCAGCGAGGTGTCGACCAGCTGGACGCCGAGGACCGAGCCGACGGCCTCCCATCCGTCGGGCGGGGCCGGCACGCCGGAGAGCGTGGCGATGCCACCGTCGCCGACCAGCCTGTGCAGGTCGGCCCAGGAGTCCGGGTCGGCCGGGTCCGCGAGGGCGGCGAACGGCGAGACGTCCGACGGATAGCGGGCGGCCCGGGAGGGGAAGAGGCCGGTCTCGGGGCGGTCCGCCTGCTCGGCGAAGGCGGCGTGCGGGCCGGACAGCGAGGCCCAGGCTGGATTGTCCAGGACGTGCGGGGACACGAGGGCACCCAGGCTCGTACTCGTACTCGGACCTGCGTTCGTGGTCATGCGGCGGGGCTCTCCGTCCATGGGGCGGCCGGGGGGCCGGGGATTCCGGAGTGGTTACCGGCTGGCCCGCGGGTCGACCTCCGAGGTGATGACGGCCTCGTCGGACAGGTTCCGGGCGGCGGGCGGCTGCGCGCACCGGCCGTTCCTGTCCAGATGAAGAGGCCGCTGATGTCGTTATCCGCGACGTAAGCTAGGCAGCCCGGAGAAGGGCTGTCAACGGGCCTGATATCGGTATTCGCGAAAGCGTGCGGCAATTTCATACGCCGTACACACAACGCCTTCCGGTGAAATAATCCGGGCCGTTCACGCCACGGGAGCTGGCCGTCGCCGCGGCCACGAAGCCGCTGCCGCCTGCGCCCGCAGGGTGGCGACTCCCCCTGCCCCCGTTCTCTTGTTCGTGGCTCCGCATGGGGGCAACGAGGCGGCGGTCGCCGTCGGGATCGGTGTCGTTGCAGCCGACGATGCGCATCATCGGCCTTCCGACCTAGGCTCCCTCTCATGGGACTTCCTGTGCGCACCGACGACGGCAGGCTCCTGGTGGCCGAGGAATGGGGCGATCCTTCGGGTACCCCGGTGCTTCTCCTCCACGGGACGCCCGGTACCCGTCTCGGCACCCTGCTGCCCGGGCTCGCCGCGCAGCACCCCGGCTTCCGGTTCCTCGCCTACGACCGTCCTGGCTACGGGGAGTCCCGGCGCGCCCCGGGCCGCCGGGTCGCCGACGCGGCCGGGGATTCGGCAGCCGTCGCCGATGCCTTCGGCGTCGAGCGGTTCGCGGTGGTCGGCCGGTCCGGCGGGGGCCCGCACGCGCTGGCGTGCGCGGCGCTGCTGCCGGATCGGGTCCGGGCGGCCGCCGTACTGGTCGGGCTCGCCCCGCCGGACGCGGTCGGTCTCGACTGGCACGCGGGCATGACCCCGTTCAACGTGCACGAGTACGGCCTGGCCCGCGCCCATCTGGACGGGCGGGACCCCGGTGGGCTCGAACGGGACCTGGCCGCCCGGGCCGTCGCCATCCGGCGGGACCCGGCACGCCTCCTCGACGACCTGCGTGCCGATCTCTCCCCCCATGACCTCCCGGTCGTCGAGGACCCCCGGGTGCGCGCGGTGCTGCTGCGCACCTATCAGGAGGCCCTGCGGGGCTCGCACCACGGCTGGCTCGACGACTGCCTGGCCTTCGTCCGCCCGTGGGGCTTCGACGTCTCCTCCGTCACTTCGCCCGTGCTGCTGTGGCACGGCCTCGACGACGCCTTCTCACCCGTGGCGCACACCCGTTGGCTAGCCGGCCGGATCCCCGGCGCCGAGCCCGTCCTCGTACCGGACGCCGGTCATTTCGCCGCCCAGCTGGCGCTGCCCGACGTGCTGCGCTGGCTGGACGGTCAGGGCGCGGGGCGCTGATACGAGGTCGAGCGGGCGCCCTTCAAGGCGTCGAGGATCCGCTCGTGGCTGTCCCCGACGACATCGCCGACGCGGACCCTGATGTGGAGCGCCTCGACCTCGTCGACGAAGCGCTGGGAGAAGGCGCCGAGCATCGTCGTCTCGTAGGAGCCGGTGCCCACCAGGGGGAATCTCCCCATGACGACCAGCTGAAAGTCCTCCCCGACGGTGAGCCCGGCCCCGGTCAGCACCTCCGCCACGCCTTGGACGTCGGTCCACGGGGCGGCGGGCTGCGGGTCCTCACCGCGCAGGACGGCCCGGCACTCGTAGGCTTCGACCACCACGGTGTGCGAGCCTCCGTTGAGCAGTCCGACCTGCCATTCGAGTGCGCCGCCCCGCAGGTGCCCGGTCGTCCAGTCGGCGCGCCAACCCAGCATCGGCCGTACGGTGCGGGCGTACTGGGCCCTGGCGAGGACCGCGCCGGCCGCGACCGCGAGCAGACTGCCGAGCGGCTCCATGTCGAGCAGTTCCAGCCGCCACGGCCATTCAGTCCGGGCGGCCGCCGTCATGTTGGCCCGGACGACCTCCCAGCCGAGCACCGCCGTCAGGAGGACGAGCAGCACGATCGGCACCGTGAAGAGCAACGGGCTGCGTCGCACCCGCCGTTGAGCATCCGCCTCGATCGTCGGCCCACCCCGCCTGAACCTGCCCACGGCCA
This sequence comes from Streptomyces sp. NPDC042346, assembly GCF_055581845.1. NCBI lineage: Bacteria > Bacillati > Actinomycetota > Actinomycetes > Kitasatosporales > Streptomycetaceae > Streptomyces > Streptomyces sp. NPDC042346. The sequence goes on from NZ_JBVJEH010000011.1 coordinate 66,374, forward strand.
CTCCCCCGGTTCTCGCACAACGGTCCCCCGGCCGCGCGTACGGCCCGGGGGGCCTCGACCGGCTCATGGTGCCCGAACCGGGGCGCGGCCGACTAGGTCGTGTCCGGAAAGTAGCGCCGTCTGCCCGGAGGGCAGGAGCCGCGGCGTCTGGTGCGTGCGATCGCAAGGCGCCGGGATGCCCTCGTAGCGGAGCTACGTGGGCATTTCGGCAACGCGGCGAGCGTGCGTGCCAGACGCCGCGGCTCAGGCGGGACTTTCCGGACACGACCTAGGGACTTGTCAGGCCGATCGACCGGAGGATCTGCCGTTCGTACGGCACTGAACCTCTCCGACCTCGCGAGATCCCGCTCCCTGGGCGTCCCGTAAGGCCGGCGCGAGCCGGATCCCTCGCGCACCCCTCACCGACCAGGACTTGGCCAGACCGTGGTCGGAAACGGATGCCTGCGCCTGAGCCAACGCCAGCTCCTCACCGGCCAGGACCCGCTGCGCCGCTGCGCTCGTGGATGCCCGTGTCAGTGACCGACCCGCCGGAAGCAGCGGCAGCATCGGTCTACGGGACGGGGCCTCGATGTTCTCGGGGCCGGGTCGGCTGAAACCTTTCGGCCGTCTCTTCCGTCCCCCTCTCCGGGAGAGCGTAGAGAACCGGCGAGGAGTGGCAGCACATGGGGCTGAAGGGCAAGTACACCGCGCACATAGCCGTGGCGGCATCGGCGGTCGCGATCAGCCTGGCGGCGTGGGGAGCCACCGCGCTGACGGGCACCGAGGCCGCCGCCCGGATCGGGGCGGGCTCGGAGGGGCGGACGAAGGAGCCGGCACCGGGACCGCCGCCGGTGTCGAAGGTGAGGATGCCCGAGGGGATCGCCCATGCCGCCGAGGCGGGCGGGAAGGCCGTGAACATCACCATCGACGACGGGCCCGACCCGCAGTGGACGCCCAAGGTGCTGGACGTCCTCAAGGAACACGACGTCAAGGCGGTCTTCTGCATGGTCGGGCCGCGGGCGAAGGAGTTCCCCGACCTGGTCAAGCGGGTCGTCGCGGACGGGCACCGCCTCTGCGACCACACCACGTCCCACGACACCACGATGGACAAGAAGTCCGTCGCGTACCAGCAGCAGCAGATCCTGGACGCGAAGAAGATGATCGAGGACGCCGCCGGAGGAGCGAAGGTGGAGTACTACCGGGCGCCGGGCGGTGCGTTCACCCCCGACAGCCGGCGCATCGCCGCAGAGGCGGGGATGCGGCCGCTGGGATGGAACGTGGACACCAAGGACTTCGAGAAGCCCGGCACGAGCGCCATCGTCGGCACGGTCAAGAACGAGCTGTCCAACGGGCCGACGATCCTCTTCCACGACGGCGGCGGCGACCGCGGTCAGACCGTCGAGGCCCTCAAGCAGGTTCTGCCATGGCTCAAGGAACAGGGACGCACCTTCAGCTTCCCCGTGCGAACCACCCCCTGAGGATCCGCCTGCCGGCAGGTGTGCGACCAGCCGCAGGCCATCGGCATCCGGCGACTGGCACCCGGTCATCGGCGACCCGACAGCGGACGGCGGGCGGAGGCCGTCGTCGAGTCGCCGCCCCGGCCGTCCGCCGTCATCAGCTGCCGCCGGACGTCAGCCCCTGTCGCCCACCTCGATCACCGCGCTCCTGTTCCTGGGTCGGTGTGCGCGGCACGACGAACCCGGGCTCGTCACCGGCCCGCCTGGGGGCGGGCAGGGCACGTCGGTCGAGCTTGCCGTTGGCACTGATCGGCCGGCTGTCCAGAGTCAGCACCTGGTCGGGGACCATGTGCCCGGGCGCTCGGTCACCGAGCCACCCCCTGAAACGATCAGATACGCAACCCGCTCGCCGCGATGGCCGGGGCGGTCGAGATGATCGCTCCTCAGGGGCGGCGAGTCGGGGCTGCGAGTCAGAGGCTGCGAGCGGTGATGTCGCCGTACGCGGCGGTGGCCTGGATGCTCAGGCCGGGAGTGCCGTCGTTCGTCAGGGAGTTGCTGATGCGGCCGTATGCGGTGCCTGCATCCAGGGAGGCGGAGACGCCGGCGGCGGCGCCGACCGAGATGTCGCCCTTCTGGGTGCTCAGGGTGACCGTGCCGCTCACCACTTCGGCGATGCGGATGTCGCCCCGCGCGGTGCTGATCTCCGCGGAGCCGCCCAGCCGGCCGACCTCGACGTCGCCGTCGGTCGCGGTGAGGCGGAGGCTCGCGGCCTCGTCGATCTTGATCTGGCGGTACGCGCCCTCGAAGGTCACGTCGCCGAGCCGTCCGACGGCGCGGAGTTCGGCGGCTGCGGCCTCGGCCTCGACGCGGGAGCCGGCGGGCAGCTGGACCGTCACCTCGATGGATCCGGTGTTCCCGAGGATCCCGTTCCTCGTCTTCGGGACCTCGATCCGCAGGACACCGTCGGTGTAGGTGACTTCGGTCTGCTCGGCCGTCTTCCCGTCGCGGCTCTTTGTGAGGGCGATTTCCGCGGAGGTGTCGTCCCGGCGGAGGCAGACGTATCCCTCCACCGATTCGACTTCACGAAAGCCCAGATGGATGGTGAAGAACCGGCAGGAAGCGCCCACGTCCTCCACAGTCAACGACACCTTGGTAGCGACAACGTTCATGCACTGAGCATCCGTTGTGGACGAGTTGATCATCAATAGTCGATCATGCAACGCTGGTTAAGCCAGGGGTTGACGAACAAGCGGGGGCGTGGGGGCGCGTGGAGCTGCGCGATATCGAGATCTTCCTGACGTTGTCGGAGGAGCTGCACTTCGGCAGGACCGCCGAGCGGCTGCACGTGTCGGCGGCGCGGATCAGCCAGGCGATCAAAAAGCAGGAACGGTCGATCGGGGCGGAGCTCTTCGAGCGGACCAGCCGCCAGGTCCGGCTCACGCCGGTGGGCGAACAGCTGCTGGGCGATCTACGGCCGGTGTTCCAGAGCCTGAAGGCGAGCGTGGACCGGGCCCGGCTCACCGCCCAGGGCAAGAGGGACATCCTGCGGATCGGTCTCATGGTCACCAACGGCCACGAGCTGAAGCCCTTCTGGGATGCCTTCCGCTCGCAGCACCCGCAGTGGGGCCTGCGGCTCAGCCACAACGGCTACATGGACCCGTTCGCCCCGGTGCGCAACGGCGAGATAGACCTGCTGCTGTCCTGGCTCCCGGTGGAAGAGCCCGACCTGACCGTGGGACCGGTCCTCTTCGTTGAGCCCAGGATCGCCCTGGTGGCCACCGACCACCGGCTTGCCGGCCGCTCGTCGGTGCCCCTGGAAGTGTTCGCGGACCACGGTGTCGTGGGGCCGGATGGCTTTCAGCCCGAGTACTTCCAGGAAATCTTCGTTCCCTCATCAGCGCCCAGCGGTCGTGCCATCGAACGGAAGATCCAGGTCTCGACGCTGGACCAGTTGTACACGCACGTTGCCGACGGGGAAGTCATCCACCTCTTGGGCAACCAGGTCACCCGCTTCTACGTCCGCCCTGACGTCACGTACATCCCCGTCCGTGACTTGCCCCTCCTGCGGTGGGGGCTGGTCTGGCGGTCGGACAACGACAGCCCGATGGTCCGGTCGTTCGTCCGCATCGCCCGCGAACTCGGGACGATGTCCTTGTGAGGGGCCATCCGGCCGGCGTTATGCACACCCCTCGGCCGGGGCAGCCCTACGACACCACCTAACGAAGCACTGAGCCTTTCCAACCTCAGGTTGAGGCGTGGTGCAGGGCGAGCCGCGGTCAGGTACTCGCCGACATGGCCGCCCCCCCTCTCCTCTCCCCCGGCCGCTTCCTCGCCTGGGGCTACAACCCCGACCGCGCCCTGTGCCGCACCCGGCCAACTCAGCGGACACCCCAGCCATGGACGACTGCCATCCCCTGGCTGCCTCAACACCGCACTGACGCCCGACAACCACCGCGCCCTCACAGAGCACCTGGCAGAACTGACGGCATCCACCGCCAACGGCGACCGCCTCGCCCCCTACCTCCGCCGCCCGCTCACCGAACAGCGCACCGCAACCGAAGGCTTCCTCACCCGCCACACACCGGAGACCAGCCCGTGAAACGCCCGCTGTCAGATGCCGACAGATCGGTCAACGGCGCACCTGATAGCGCAGGTGAAGCACCCGGTTGCCCTGAATCACCACGTCAGGATCCTCCAACAGCTGCTGCGCGTGGACCGACCCGAAGTAGCACTTGCCGGACCCGAACACGACGGGTACGACGTCCATGCGCACCTCGTCGAGCAGCCCCGCGGCAAGCACCTGGCCACCGACGTCGCCGGCGGCGACCTCGACCAAGCGGTCACCCGCAAGCTCCTGCGCCTTGGCCATGGCTGCCTCGACGCCGTTCACGAAGTGAAACGGCGCCTCGAGGTCCCAGCCCTCGGGCTCCGGCCGGTGCGTCACGACGACCACGTGGTCGATCCCGCCCGGCGGCTTCCCGTCCCAGCCGTCCGTCAGGTCGAAGACGTGGCGACCGACGATGGTGACTCCGATCCGGTCCCAGTACGGCCGGGTGTAGTCGTAGGACGTCTGCGACACCCTCAGCTCGCCGCTCTCGTCCAACGGGACGTCACCGCTGGACAACCAGTCGAACAGCGGACCGGGCTGGTCATTCTCGTCCGCGATGAAGCCGTCCACCGACACCGAGCCGTACATGACCACCTTGCCCACGGGGCTCTCCTCTGCTTTGGGATCCCCCAAATTAGCGTGTCGTGAGCTGTCGCTCATGTAAGAAATCAATCGGCCGGCGGCGGCCGGCCGTCCGGCGCGTGGCCGGGATGTTCGCGCAGGAACCGTCGCCGGGCTTCGATGTACCGGATCGGCGTGAGTCCGGTGAACGCCCGGAATTCGTGGCCGAAGTCGGCCTGGTCGAAGTAGCCCGCACCACCGGTGAGGTCGCCCCAGTCGATCGGTCCGGCGGGGTTGATCGCGAACACGGTGGCGGCGAAGCGGTGGGTGCGAGCCAGCCGATTCGGCGTGACGCGCTCGGCCATTCGGAGGATCGGCCGGCGACTCGGCGTCCGCGCGAGCGCGATGCGCAACGGCGAGGAGCCCGCTGGCCGGGCCGGACGTTCCGGCGGCCTGAGGACGACTTCGGCGGCGAAACGGCCCGCCAGATCGTCACACAGGCCTGGAAGGAGCTCGCCGAGAAGGGCGTGACCGGGGGCCTGTTACTGCCCGCGATCATCGAGGTCCACGCCAAGCAGGGTAGGCGTCTGCGCGCCGAGCCGATCGCGCAGCTCTACGCCCAGTGTCTCGTCCACCACGTCGGCGAGTACCCCCGGCTCGAGGGCCGGCTCGTCACGTGGATTTCCGGTATGGACTCCCCCGACCGCATGGACGCCGCCGTGCACGCCCTCACCGAACTTGCCGACCCCGCAGCCGTGCCGGCCTGGACCGGTTCGTACGACGACCAGCGTCTCGCTGGCCGCCGCTGAAACCGGATCAGGCAAGCATCCACCAGTAGTGGTCTCGCTGGCTCCCGCACGTGTAGATGATCGCCTGCGCTGCGTCGGACATGCTGCCGTCCAGGATTGCCAGGCATTTCTGGCTGTTCAGGTTGGCCATCCAGTTGACCTGGTTGCCCGGCGCGTACCTGAAGTACCAGTACTGATCTTTGTAGAGCCCGCAGGGGTACTGCGTCACCCGTGAGAAGTCCGCCGTCCCCGCCGAGTCCACTGACCGGAGGCACAGGTGAGACTCCGCGTCGCCTGATCGTGGTGTCGGTGCCGCCGCCGAAGGGTGAGGTGGTGAGACTCGGACAGCGGTCGTGCCGGGCGGTCAGTGGGCGGCGGCGGCCTTGGGGGTCGGCATCAGCTCGTCCCAGAGGGGCCGTGGATTCACCTCGGGTGCGGGCTCTGAACTTCTGCACCCGCACAATGAGTGCGCCTCGTGCGCAGCGCCGTCGTGCGTCCACTCCGCGCCTGCGATGGCGGCACCGCCCGACAGGTTGGGCCCCCCACCCCACCTCGCACAAATGGCACTGTTCGAGCCCGAGGCAGATGACCTCCGCCAGCCGCATTGCCTCGTAGGGCGTGTGTCGGAAGTGCTCTAGGTTGGCTGATGTGAGCACGCGGGGGCGGAGTTACCGATATGTCGGACCGGTCGAGCTGAAGGCTGCGGTCCGGCCTGGCAGCGGCGGGTTCCGGATCCGCTCGGCCGCTGAATTCGGCGACTGGATCGCTGGGCGATCGGCGGCGGAGCTGGCCGAGCCGTTCACCTTCGTGGTCGGCGCGGACGGTGCGCTTCGGCTGGCGCCGCGGCGGAGCGAGCACGTGGCCTGTGCCGGCGGAGCCATGGTTTTGAGTGCTGGCGAGATCGGTTTCGTGCGAGAGGCGGACCGGTGGGCTGTGAGCGAGGTCAGCAACCAGTCCACCGGGTACTGCCCCGACATCGGCTCCTGGTCGGAAGTCGCTCGCGCTCTGGACGACGTAGGGCTCGAACGGCCCTCCGGCTTCACCCATGAGGTGGTGTTCCGGCGGTGTCCTGGTTGCCAGGAGCACAACATCGTGCGCGAGGACGACTTCGTCTGCGTCTTCTGCGGCAGCGATCTGCCGGAGACGTGGAACGTGGATCCCACCGTGTGAAGGCCGAGAGTCACAGCCACTCGTTGATGGCCGCGTCGAGGACGGTCGCCCCGTAGCGGGCGGCGAGCTCGTCGTATCGCGTGGCGACAGCACGGTTCCTCTTGAGGCGGTTGATCCCGCACTCGACCGCATGACGTTCGCGGTAGTCGACCGGGTCGAAGTGCCGTGGTCGGCCACCGCGGGAGCCGAGCTTTCTGCGGTTGTGCGCCTGGTCGGCCTTGTCGGGGATGGTGCAGAGGATTCCACGTCGGCGCAGGTAGGCACGTTCTTGCGGGAGGCGTACGCCTTGTCCGCGCGGACCCGGTCGGGGCGGACGCGTGGCCGGCCCGGCCCGATGGAGGGCACGCGCACCTTCTCCAGTACGGGCTCGAACTATGTCGAACAAGGTCAGAAGCCCATGTCGATCGTGGTCACGGCCGGGCAGCGCGGCGACTCGCCGCCACGGAGATCTGCCGTGCTGACTTCGAGGCGGTATGGCTACGAGCTCAACGCGAGCCCGTTGGTTGATCCGTCCCCGCGATTTCCGCGCCGTCTCGGGGAGGGATCGGTGTATCGGCCGGCCGGGCAGGGCCCTCCTAGGGTTGGAGGGTTTCGGCCGTGGTGACGACGATCAGGGTGTCCTCGTGCGACCAACGGCGCGTTCCGGTCTTCGGCGGGTTGAGGAGCGGGATCCGGGAGCCGCCGGGGCGGTAGCCGAGGGCGGTGGCGCCCTGCCGTCCGGCGGCCTCCACGAGCGTGGCGAAGGGCGCTTCGGTCCCGGCGGGGACGTAGTCGGTGGCGGGGCGGAGGCGGACCGCGTTGCCTTCCGGGGAGAAGAGCTCGTCGAAGGCCGCCGCGAGTTCGACGGTCTGCGAGACCTGGGCCATGAGCAGGCCGACGAGCCGTCCGCCGACCACGAGGTCCGTGTGCGGGCCGGCCGGGGCGAGGGGGCGGTGCTGGGCGTCCGTCAGTTCGGCGATGGTGGGGTTCCGGCGGCCCGACTCGCGCTCGGCGGCGCCGAGCTGGAGGAGGGTGACAAGGGTGTGTTCGTCGGGGTCGGGGTGGCCGTCGGGGCCGCCGAGGACGAGGACGCGGTGTCCTGGGTCAAGGGCGGGGAGGGTCTTCTCACGGACCGTCTCCCAGCCGTTGCGGGCGAGACCGTCGACGATCTCGGGGCCGCGCCGGTTCCAGCCGAGGACGAAGACGCGGCGGGGGGCGGTGCGCATGTCGTCGGCGGTCGCGGGCTTCGCGGACGAGGGGGGCGGGAGCGGTGTTGCCTGGGGCGCGGTCCAGGTCGGTGGGGTCTCGTCCTCGGCCAGGACGACGACGGCGTCGCCGGGGCCGAGGGCTGTCTGCGGCGGCGGGTTGAGGAGCGGCGAGCCGTCCGGGCGCACGAGGCCCACCACGCACCCGTCCGCGCAGGCCGCCCGCAGCTCGGCGAAGGTCCGGCCGCCGAGCCCGGGGACACGGTGGACGTGCAGCTCGGCGCCGGCGAAGTCGAGCAGGTCCTCCAGGACGCGCGACAGTCCGGGTTCGAGGACGCACTGGACGAGGGTCCGGGCCGCGATGCCGTCGACGTCGAGGACGACCGCGCCGGGCCCGGCGGCGAGCCGGGCGGTGGTGACGTACCGGGTCTGCCGGACCGCCGCCACGACACGTACCGGGCTTGCATCACCGACCACGGCTCGCAGCGCGAGCAGCGTCTTGACGACCTGGGTGTCCGCCTCGGGGGTGTCCGGCGGCAGCACCACGACCGCCCCGGCGGCGGCCGGACTGACGCGGGCGAGCGCCGCCGGATCGGCGGGCCGGCCCCGGCGACAGAGCAGCCGGACACGTCGGCCGCCGACGGCGGTGACAGCCGCCCGCAACTCCCGCTCCATGTCGAACTTGTCACGGTCCGCGAGAACCACGACCGCACCGTGCCGCCGCTGGGCATGAGCGGCGAGCAACTCGGCGACAAGCGTCGGAGTCTGCTCGGACCAACCGAGGACCAGTGAGTGGCCGCGCTCCACTACCGTCGACTGGCCGCGCTGGAGCTCGGTCAGCCGGTCGGTGATCGCGGTGGAGACGAGGCCGACGAGGGTCGAGACGTAGAGCAGGGAGACGAGGGCCAGCAGGACGGAGAGGACCATCCGCAGTGGCGGGCCGACCTCGCCGCCGAGCCGGAGGGTCTGGCCGACGGTCCGCCAGACGGTCGCCACCTTGCCCTGGACGGTCTCGGGCGAGCGGCTGTCGGTCCAGACGAGGAGGGCGCTCGCCGGTGCCACCACGGCCAGGCAGACCAGCGCGAGCCAGCCCGCGACCGTGGTCATGCCCTTCACCACGGTCCGGTCCACCCAGTACCGCGTCCGGTCCCGCAGCGACGGCGCGGGCCGGTGGCGGGGCGGGCCGGGGGTAGGCGGGGCCGGGACGGCTGCCGGACGGGACGGCCGCTGGGGCGGGACCGTATATTCGAGCTCTTTGCGCACGTCAGCAGGGTGACGGCGGCACCGGGGCGAAACGCCGTCGACGGGCGCCGTTCATCCTTTCGGGCAGGCGGCCGGGAGTCAGGCGTTCGACCCGCAGGCGCCACCTCGCTCCTCCGTGCGCCCGGGGCGCCGGGTCGGGCCGTGGTTCCGTAGGCGGGGAGGTACGAGGCTCCGCCGAGGCTGAGGCTGAGGCCGAGGCCGAGGCCGAGGACGGTGCCGGGGCCCGTTCGGCGGCGGCGATGGGGCTATATGGAACACACAGATCGAGACCAGGTACACGCGCTCCTGCACGGCAAAACTGCCGACACCGGCCTGCCACATGAGTGACTACAGGGCACCTGCCTCGCAGTGGACCTGCCACCCGTCGCGGACGAGGCGCCCTTCGTCGAGGCATGGGAACCCCTTGCCCAGGCCGGCGCCCTCCACTGGGAGATCGGCTCCTGACCGAAAGATCATTCCGCTGGGAGTTCGACGGACTGCGCTCGTCGAGCAATGTCGGCCCGTCCTCGCGGGCGCAAGGACGGGAGCCGTTCAGGATCTGCCGGCTGAACGCCGCATGAGCCTCATCCAGAGGTGTCGCAAGTGGGAACGGGCGTAGCGGAGCCACCTGGCCGCCGAGGTGTGGAGACGCCTTCGGCAGGTCGTCGGTCTTCATATAGGTGTGGTCGCGAGGGTGACCAACTCTGGCTTCACACACTGATGTGGGACGCCTTCGTCCCATACGCGCAGCCGATGCCGAGGAACCGGTCGCCTAACATCCCGTGTCATGGCGATGTTCGTGCACTTGACCTCAGCGGCGAACGCGCCGCGCATCCGGCGGTCCGGGATTCGGGCGGCCGGCCACGGACAGGGCAGCGCGCGGGGGGTCTACTGCTTCCCGGTCCTGCCGTCGTACACCCTCACCCACCAATGGCTGCGCGAGCTGGCCCGTTTCGGCAGCCGGGGCGGGCTTGTGGCAGTCCACGTACGACTCGACGACGCCCAGGACGTGCTGGTCGGACGCTATACCGACCGGGCGCAGCATGCCCAGACCACCGTTTCCGCGTCAGAGGCAGTACGGCGGATCGCGGCACTGGAGGACCCGCGCGGGTGGGAGGTGTTCGTCCCCCGGGCGATCCGGCCGCGTGAAGTACACCGGGTCCGCACCGCGCCGCAGGTGGCGGGCTGGCGATACCTGCCGGACGCACACGGTGTGCGCCCCTGCACCTGTTTCGGGTGCCGTGTGCGCGGCGGATACGGGGCGCGGCGCCTGCGCGAGCGGTTGCCGCATCCGCTGGATGGTCCGCCGCCGCCCGTCAAGGTGTTGCTCAGCCGGGTCGCGGCCGGTGACCCCGGGGACCCGGCCGCGCTGCGGGAGGTACTGCACTGGTTCGGAATGCGTCGGCGCGGCCCGCTCGCCCAGTTGAGCCGCCTCGCCGCCCACCCCGACCCCGGGGTGCGGGAGGAGCTGGTGTGGGCGGTCGCCCGCTGGTCCACCCCAGGGGTCACTGAGCTGCTGGACGGCCTCGCCGACGACCCGCACTCAGACGTACGGGAGGCAGTGGAAGCAGCCCGAGATCCACAGTGATCGCCGACCCCCGGGAATGAGCAGATCGTCTAGGCGGTGCTGGTCGTGCCGGTCGGCGGAGCCTGCTGGTAGAGCGCCACCAACACGCCGTGCACAGGCTGGTCTTCTGCGTTCTCCTCGGCTTCGTCGACCAGTTGGGTGAGGGTCTCGCCCAGTTCTCTTGCCTTCGCGGGGCTGAGACGCAGGTGGCGCAGTGTCAGGTGGGTCTCGGCGGGAGAGCGGCCCAGCTCGTGGGCGACCGCGGCGAGCATCGCGGCGGTGCCTGCCGCTTGGGGTTCGGCGACGACCATCTGGCGGGCCGTGCGCTGGTGGTACTGCTCGGTGCCGCCGCGGACCTGGCGGGTCTCGGCGATGTGGACGAGCCCGGCTTCGCGGAGCACTTTGAGGTGGTGGGCCACGTTGCCCTTCTTCGCGTCGAGCTGCGCCGCGAGTTGGCTGGTGGTGGCAGGCCGGTGGCCCAGGGCGAAGAGCAGCCGCTGACGCAACGGGTGGGCGAGTGCCGCGAACTGCTCAGGCGCACCGATCTCCAGGACGTCCTCAGGGGGTGGCAGGTAGGGAGGCTGATCACGCATACCGAAAGTGTCTAAACTCTTTGACGCTTCCGCAAGGGTAATGCTCTACTCCCTGTCATGACGACTTCAACGAAGCTTCCGCCGGCCCCTGTTATCGACGAGACAGCCCGGCTCCTGAACGAGCACTACGTCTTCCCCGAGATAGCCGAGCAGCTCTCCGGCCTGCTGCAACGACGCCTCGCCGAGGGCGCGTACGACGTCGACGGCGCCGAGGAGCTCGCCCGTCTGGTCACCGCGGACCTGCAGTCCGTCAACGGCGACCGACACCTGAGGCTGAAGCACCACGCCGACCCGGTGTCCCCGAAGCAGGGCGCGGCCACCCTGGACGCCATGCGCCGGGACTTCGACACCTCGCTGGGCGGTGCGCCCCGGGTGCAGTTGCTCGACGGCGGGGTCGCCGTGGTGGAGCTGGCACCGATGCTGTTCCCGCTGGAGTGGGCCGCCGAACCGCTGGGCGCCGCGCTCACCGTGGCCTCCCGCGCCCAGGCGCTGATCGTGGACCTTCGCACCAACCGGGGCGGCGACCCGGACACGGTCGCCTTCGTCTGCAGTTACCTCCTGGACGAGCGCACCCATCTCAACACCATGCACTGGCGCAGCGACGAGCGCGTTGAGCAGTCCTGGAGCCTGCCGCTCGTTCCCGGCGCGCGGTTCGGTGGCAGCAAGCCGTTGTACGTGCTGTCCAGCAGCAGCACCTTCTCTGCCGCTGAAGAGCTGGCGTACAACCTCCAGCAGCTCGGCCGCGCCGTAGTCGTCGGCGAGCCCAGCCGCGGCGGCGCACACCCGTGCAGGGGCTGGACGGTGCACCCGCACCTGGAAGCCACCATCCCCGTCGGCCGCGCCATCAACCCCGTCTCCGGCACGAACTGGGAGGGCACCGGCGTGCAGCCGGACATCCCTTGCGCTGCCGCTGACTCCCTCGACCACGCGCACACGCTGGCCCTCGCCCGCCTGGCGGGCTGACCCGGTCCGGCTCATCGACAGCACTGCGCGCAGCGCCTCCCCCTGGCCCCGTCAGCGGCTGACTTCGGCGGCGAGGGCCCCGGCTCTCCGGCGGCGAGGTGGCCGGCCCCGGCGTTGTGGTCCGCGCGGGTGGCGCGGCCCGTCGGGGGCGACGGGGCGCTACACCGTGTTGAAGAGGATCTTGTGCTTGTTGGGGAAGAAGGGGTCGGCCCGTGTGAGTTTGGCCTGGACGCTCGCGCCCAGGTCGAGCGTGGCGCCGGACGTGATCTTGCCCATCACGGCGGGTTCCGCCAGGTACACGGTGCCTTCCTTCGGTTTGTTGTCCTCCGCGTCGGTGTTGATGACCAGGCCGCCGAAGACCTCGCCCACCCGGTTCTTGAGAACCGCGGCCTCCGCCAGGTCCACCGCGCGCCGGTCCGCCACCTTCCCCTTCCCCCGCGCCATGTCGCACGGCAGGCAGTACAGGGCGTCGAGCACCCAGTTCGGCGGGGCCTGGCCGGTGCACGCGGCCACGCACAGTTCGCCCGTGTACCGGTCGATCAGGCGCCGCAACGGGGCCGTGCAGTAGGTGTACGGGGCCGCGATCGCCGCGTGGAACGTGTGCTCCGGGACGTGATGGTCGCGGAAGGTGGTGTACTCCGCCTTGAGCAGCATGGCGGTGGCCTCGCTGAGGAAGGCCATGTGCTTGTGGTCAGCCGGATCGAGGGAGTTGACCAGTGCGGCGTACGAGACGCCGGGCTTCCAGTCGATGCCCAGGTGCTGTGCGATGTCGTGCACGCGCCGGACCACGTCCTGGTCGGCCTGTTCCTTCTGGGTCCGCAGGATCCCGGTACCGCTCTCCAGCATGATCCGGGCCGCGGCCATTCCGGTCATGAGGGAGATCTGCTCGTTCCAGCCCTCCACGGGCAGTGCCGCCACGTAGCCCAGCCGGAACGATCCGCCCGCCAGGGTGACCTCCTGGTCCGGCAGGTTCACCGCGACCCCGCCGCGCGCGGCCTCGACCGCTTCCCGCAACTTGCCGATCTCGCGCAGCAGGGCGACGGACTCCTCGGCCGTACCGGCCTCGATGTCCTGCTGGACCCCCTGGTAGCTGAGCTTGGCCCGACTGCAGACCTTGGCCCGGCTAACAGTCGAGTCGGTCACGTTGCCGTCGGCGTCGAGGTCGTGCTGCCACAGCAGGGCGGGGACGACCTGGTCCGGAAGCAGGCTGGCCGGCCCCTCGGAGATCGAGGGCGGGTACAGGGGCACCTTGAGGTCGGGGAAGTACAGCGTCTCGATCCGGTCGTGAGCCTCGGCGTCGAGCGGGCTACCCGCCTTGACGAAGGCGGCCACGTCGGCGATGGCGTAGTGCACGCGGTACCCGCCACCGGGCCGCCGCTCCAGGTACATGGCCTGGTCGAGGTCCTTCGAGGTCGGCGGGTCGATCGTGAACAACGGCAGGTGGGTGGCGTCCTTGTCGGGCAGTTGGAGCCCGGTTTTGGCGTCCTCCGCCGCTTCCAGCACATGCGCGGGAAATTCCGTAGGGGTCTTCAGCTCTGCCCGGAGCTGCTGCAGTGCCTTGAGCAGGGCGTCCTGAGCCTCGCGGGACATGTGCATCTGGCGGCGTCGCATGTCGCGAGCGTAAGGCGGCGACCACGGGGTGGCTCAGTGAGCGGGTCCGGGCGGGGGAAGGAGCAGCGGCCCAGGGAGGTCCTCCCCTGCGGACGCGGGGAGCGGCATCGGCCGGACGGCTCTGCGGCAGAGGTGACACCATGCGGCGTCATGGCAGATGACAGCACCAGTGCGTTTCAGACGGGCCAGACGGGCCTCATCGTCCGGATCCCGGAGGCGGAGCCGGCCGTCGGGCGGTGGCGTGAACGGCTCGACCCCTCGGCCCCGGCCGGGGTCCCCGCCCACATCACCGTGCTCTTCCCGTTCCTCGACGAGAGCCGAACAGACGCGCTTGTCCACTCCGCACTCGCGGACGTACTCGGCCGCCACCAGGCCTTCGACCTGCGGTTCGAGAGATGCGGGCGGCTCCCGGAAGTCCTGTATCTCGTCCCCGAGCCTGACACACGGCTGAGGCAGCTCACGGAGGCGATCGCTGACCGCTGGCCTGAGGCTCCGCCGTACGGCGGCCGGTTCGCCGAGATCGTGCCGCACCTGACCATCGCTCAAGGACAGGACGACGCCGTCCTGGCGGAGATCGAGGCCGACCTCGCCGACAGGCTTCCGTTCACGTCTCGCGTCTCGTCGGTTGAACTCATCGTGTACGACGGCACGAAGTGGCACGTACGGGCGTCGTTCGCGCTCGGAGAGTGAAGCAGGCCATGAGGCTTGGCTGAGCGCTGGTCCGCTGTCCCTCGGGCGGCGGACCAGCGTGGGGCCAGTCGGCCGGCTGCATACCAGGGGCCGAGGACGCAGTCTCCTGAGCCCCCGCGCGGCCCCGGATCGCGGTCGCGGTCGCCCGGCAGGGCGATCGCTCAGGGCGATCCCTCAGGGCGATCAAAACCGACGCCGTTCCTTTACGCGAACGCGTTACAAGTCAACTATCGCCGAACCCCGATCGGGAGATGCATAAAGGATTCATATAAATCCGCTATGCTTCAGGCATGAGTCTCCGAGACGCCGCGCACGGCGCTTCCGATGCCATCGGGTCAGCCCTCTACGGTCTGGCCACCAGGGCCGTGAGACGCCTTCCCCGCGACATGAGCCTGACGTCCGCCGCCACCTTGGCCACCCTGGACAAGACCGGCCCGCGACGGATCACCGATCTGGCGGTGGCCGAGGGCGTCACCCAGCCCGCGATGACCGTCCTGGTGCGGGTGATGGAGGAATCCGGGCTGGTCGTGCGGAAGGGCGATCCGTCCGACAAGCGGGTCACGCTGGTGTGCCTGACCGAGGCCGGCGCGTCGTACGTCCGGACGCGACGCCAGGCGGGCGTCGACGCGTACGCGCGGTTGATCGACGAACTCACCGGTGACGAGGTCGAGGCCTTGGCAGCAGCCCTTCCGGCGCTGCTGCATCTGGCGGAGCTCGAAAGCCACGCCCGAGAGGAGTCGGACCGGTGACCGCGGCCCAGGCTCGTGACCAGCCCATGAGCACTGCCCTGATACGTTCCGAGGCACGTCTGCTGGTCCCCGCCCTGGTGTTCATCGCCCTGGTCGTGGCGGCGGTCGCCAGCCTCGGGACACCGCTCATCACCAGCGTGGCGACCACGTTCCACGTCTCCCTCGACAGCGCGCAGTGGACGCTGACCATCGCCCTGCTCAGCGGCGCCGTCGCCACGCCCGTCCTCGGCCGGCTCGGAGCCGGTCCGCACCGGCGGGCCACGATTCTCGCCACGCTGGCGATCGTCGTCGTCGGCAGCGCGCTCACCGTGCTGCCGCTGTCGTTCGCCTGGCTGCTCGTGGGCAGAGCGGCCCAAGGCGTCGGACTCGGTCTCACGGCGCTGATGATGGGCGTGGCCCGCGACCATCTTCCCGAGGAGCGCAGCGCGGCCACGATCGCCCTGATCTCAGTGGTCTCCATCATCGGAGCCGGCGTCGGCTACCCGCTGGCCGCGCTGCTCGCCGAGTTCGGCGGACTGCGGGCCGCCTACGGCCTCGGCCTGCTCGTCACCGCCATCGCCTTCGTGACCGCGTGGCGCTCCATGCCCGCAGCTCCCGAAGGCCGCTCCGCTCACGTGAACGTGGCCGGTGCGCTCGTCCTTGCGGGTGGACTGCTCCTCGTCCTGTTCCTGGCCGGCGAGAGGAGCCTGTGGAGCCGACACCTCGCCGTGGCGGTGACCCTTGCCGTCGCCGCCGTACTCCTGCTCTGCGTCTGGACCGTTTCCGAACTGCGAACCAAGACGCCCCTGGTCGACGTCCGGGCGGTTCGGCACCCGGCGGTCGCCGGGGCGAACATCGCCATGTTCGTCGGCGGGAGCGGCATGTACCTCCTGCTCACGCTCATCACCCGCTACGCGCAGACGCCGCACAGCGCCGGCTACGGCTTCGGACTGACCACCTTCGTGGCGGGGCTGGTCCTCATCCCGTTCTCCGTGCTGGGGTTCGTCGCCGGCAAGCTCACGCCGCGGGTCCGCGAACGGATCGACGGCCCCGTGCTCCTGGCCGGCAGCGCCGCCATCGTCGGCGGCGGGTTCGTCCTGTTCGCCACCGCCCGGTCCAACCTGGCCGAACTGCTCGCGGCCATGGGCGTGCTGGGCTTCGGCGTCGGCAGCTTCTCGGCCGCCATGCCCGGCGTCATCCTGGCCGTCACCCCCAAGAGCGAGACGTCGAGCGCCATGAGCTTCAACTACGTCGTCCGCAGCGTCGGGTACTCCCTGGGCAGCGCCATCGGCGGTCTGGTCCTGGCCGCCGGCACCGCCACGGACCGCCTCTTCCCGAACGACGACGCCTACACGACCGCGGCGCTGGTCGGCGTCGCCGCGATGGCGATCACGACGATGGCCAGCCTCGCCCTCGCCCTCCGACGCTCACCCGAGACCCATCCGATCACAGCCCCAGCCGGTGTGCCGGGCCTGGGCGGGTCGAGTCGAACCGAAAGCTGAGGATCGAAGCCGTCCGACTTCGACGCCGTCTCCGTCGGCTCGCTGACCCACAGCGCGCCGGCCATGGATCTGAGCATGCTTCTGAACATCAATTCCGAACACAGGAGGCACCGTGGTCAAGGGCTATTGGGTCAGCGCCTACCGCACCATTGCGGACCCCGAGAAGCTGGCTGCCTACAACAAGCTGGCCGGTCCAGCCGTCGAGGCCGCGGGCGGGCGGCTGCTCTCCCGCGGCAGCCGGGTCGTCGCACACGACGCCGGAATCGCCGAGCGCACCGTCCTGATCGAGTTCGACAGCTTCGAACAGGCGGTCGCCGCACATGCGAGTGCGGCCTACCAGGAGGCGCTGGCCGCACTTGCTGACGGCGTCGAGCGCGACTTCCGCATCATCGAAGGCCTCGACTGACGCGCGTGGCTGCGTCGGCGACGGACACGAAGCCGACTGCGGGGATCGCCCCGGCTCGTCAGCGCGCCGCACCGTCGCGAAGAGCGTCAGGCCAGTGGCATCGGCGGTGATGTCCAGTCCGGCGACGGTTCCAGGCAGCGCGGCGGCACGGCGGCACGGACGTCGTCCTCGATGTCGGCGGGGGTGCGTTCGACGAGGTTCCAGCGGCCGATGTGGGTCAGAGCCGGGCGGACTCGATGAGTACGGTCTGGTGGGCCACGGCTTGCCGGAAGAAGTCGGCCAGCGCGGTAGGGCCGACGGTCTGATCCGCCGTGATCGCCTGATTCAGCGGTCCCGGCGGCGCGCACGGGTAAGTCCGACGGTTCGGTCGTCTCGACGTCGATGGCCGTCATCGCGGATCCCCTCGCTGCTCAGCTCCCCTGGTACGGGGCCTAAAGCGTGTTGTAGAAGGCCGTGAAGCGGGCATTTTCCCTGTATGCGTGGGGTGTTGAGGGCTGAGCCGTTGTGGGTGGAGACGTTCACCGGGCTGCGGAGGCGGCAGTTCGAGCGACTCTTGAAGGTCGTCCGTGAACGGGGCGGGAACGGTCCCGGTGGTGGCCGTCCATGGTGTCTGCCGCTGGCGGAGCGGGTGCTGCTGGTGGCTGTGTACTACCGCACGAACCTCACGATGCGACAGCTCGCGCCGCTGTTCGGCGTCTCGCCCGCGACGGTGTGCCGGGTGATCCAGCGGCTGCGTCCGCTGCTGGCGATCGAGCCGGCCACCCGGCCGGCCGACGCGGTGGAGCGGTTGTGGATCGTGGACGGCACGCTGATCCCGGTCCGCGACCGGAAGGCCGGTGCGTCCTCGCGTAACTACCGGTTCTCGGCAAACGTGCAGGTCATCATTGATGCCGACACCAAGCTGGTGGTCGCGGCTGCCCGTCCGGTGCCCGGCAACACCGCGGACGCGAGGGCATGGCGGGACTCCGGCCTGGCTGAGGCGTGCGAAGGCGTGACCGTGCTGGCTGACGGCGCGTACATCAACACCGGGCTCGTCGTCCCGCACCGCAAACGCCCCGGCCGGGCCCTGCTGCCCGGCGAAGAGGAGGACAACGCCGAACACCGCAAAGTCCGGGCCCGCGTCGAGCACGCCTTCGCCCGCATGAAGCACTACAAGATCCTGCGCGACTGCCGCCAGCGCGGCAACGGCCTCCATCATGCGGTCCAGGCCGTCGCCCACATGCACAACCTCGCCCTCGCCTCATGAACCGACCGGCCACGACCCCGGCTCTGACCTGCCCAGACAACACCTTCTGCAACACGCTTTAAGGGCCGTCCCGTAAGGATCCCGCTTGCCTATCCGGTGAGCGCGAGGTTGGGCATCCGGGCGATGCCGAGCATGGCGTGGTGGACGCCGTCGCCTTTGAGGCGGCAGTCGCGGAGGCTCTTCCATGTCTTCATGCGGGCGAAGACGTGCTCGACGCGGGCCCGGACCTGCTTGTGGGAGCGGTTGTGCTCTTCCTTCCAGGCCGGGAGTTCGCGCTGGCCGCTCTGTCGGCGGTGCGAAATAACGAGTCCGGTGCCCGGGTAGCCGCCGTCGGCGATCGTGAGGGTCCTACCGACGGCGGCCTTGGCGCCGGACTCCGCCCATGCCTTGCAGTCGTTGCGGTTCCCGGCGAGCGGCCGGCCGACCACGACGACCAGCCGGGTGTCGGCGCCGATGACGACCCGGTGGTTGGTGGAGTACCGGTAGTTCTTCGACCGCTCGGCGACGGTGTGGTCGCGGGTGGGGACCAGGGTGCCGTCCACGATGAGTACGGGGTCCTTGGCGAACCGCTTGCGGGGCTGGAGTGCGAGCAGGGGGCCGAGGTGGTTGATGACCCGACCGGCCGTGGACTTCGAGTTGCCCAGCAGCGGAGCCAGCTGCCGCAACGTCAGATTGGTGCGCCAGTAGGCCGTGACCAGCAACACCCGGTCCTCCAGCGGCAAACTCCATGGCCAGGCTCGGTGGACCACATCTGCTCCATCGCGCCGCGGCGTGGTCAGCAGTTTGCCGAAGCAGCGCGGACTCAGCCCCGCGAACGAGGTTATCCAGGAAGGCTCCGATGCCGTGATCACACTCGCCACACTCGTGATCATCACTCAGGCCGGCCCAATGCCGAGGCAATCCCACAGTTACGCTGATCGGGGCAGTCCACTGCGCAAGACCGGGGGAAACCGTGAACCGACCACTGCTGTTCCTCGACGTGGACGGGCCGCTCAACCCTTACGCGGCCAAGCCGGAGAGACGTCCCGACGGCTACACCACACTCAGAGTTCCCCGGAACGACGCCCATCAGGACAACAGAGGCCTCTCGTCCCGACGACCCCTGCGAGTCTGGCTCAACCCAGAGCATGGACGAATCCTGCTCCAGCTCGGTTTCGAGTTGTGCTGGGCCACCACATGGATGGACGACGCCAACCGGTGGATCGCCCCGGTCCTCGGCCTTCCGGAACTTCCCTTCGTGGACTTCGGCGATGTCCTGCTCCAAGAACGCCCTGATGGAGTCCACTGGAAGACCGGGCCCCTGGTGGACTACGCAGGCGGCCGTCCCTTCGCCTGGGTGGACGACGAGCAGAGCGAGCTGGATCAGACCTACGTGACCGCCCACCACCAAGGTCCTGGGCTCCTGCACCACGTCAACCCGCGGATCGGCCTACGGGAGAACGACTTCCACACGCTCGCCGACTTCGCCCGGTCCCTGGACACCTCACGAACCACCGGCTAAGCACCTCGCCAGCTCTTCAGGCTGCTCCGCACTCGGAGCCAAGATCTTTGCGGGACAGCCCTTAAAGACGTGGGCGACTTCGTGTTGGCCGTCGGTGAGTGCGATGCCGTGGAGACGCGAGCCGATGCTTTCCAGGGTCGCAGGGCTCGTCGGGCGGAGCGGGCGGGATTCGACGGCGTCGTCCGACAGGGCGTAGTCCTCGCTGGTGCAGAAGAACCCGCGTTCACCGAGGACGATGAACAGGTCGGTTTCGCAGCCCGGGCAGGAGACTTCGTATTCCTCGTTCCCGAGCCCCCAAGCCAGGTGCTCGCTCCATCCCGCGACGCCCTCGAAGCCGAGCATGGATTCCAGGAGGTCGACGTACTCGGTGTGATCGGTCGCGGTCCGGAGATGGCGGTTCGCTGATGCCAGCAGGGCCGCGATTTCTGCCGAGTGCCGTGCGCGAACTTCCTCCACTCCATGCGGCTGCTCGGCGCCCGCCATGATGGCGCCGGCCAGGCCCAGGGCGTTCACGGCTTGTCCCCGGTCTTCGTTCTCGGCCATGCCGGCCAGCCAGGGCAGCGCGGCGAAGCTGGCCGAGTAGACGCTGCCCTGATGACAGAGTGCGGACCACAGGTCACTCCAGAGCTCTGGCGTGGGCTCGGAAGCGATGTGTGCCAGCAGGGCGGGTATGTCTTCGGCGGAGCCGTAGGCATGGCTGAGTTGTGGCCAATCTGTCATGCCAGGAATCTCATCACGCCTGTGGCTGCCGGAAACGACGGGATGGCCGCCGTCTCAAGCGCATTGCACAGACGGCGACGGATGGGCGCGCGTCTCATGCCTGAGCAGGGCTGAAGAGAACGACGGTGTCCGACCACGATCGTGTCGCGCCGCGAGGCCGCACGGGCGACGCTGGAAGCAGGTGCGTCACGGCTGAGCTCCTTACTCACCGGCAGCAAGGAGTGGCGTACTGTGACCGTTTCGGTTGTCGCCTCAAGCAACTCGTGGCCGGCTCGGTGGACGCGGGCGACATCGGCAGGGGAAAGGTCGTGGGTGCGGTGCTCGGAGTCGCAGGCACGGACGATGTGGAGCCGCCGGCTGCGTACGTCGGCCTCGGCAGCAGCCCGCAAGACCGGCGTCCAGGACTGCCCTCACCCTGCCATCGAATCGCGGCGGCCGACCGAGGCCACAGGAGCCAGGACTATGCCGTGGCGGTCTTGGAACCCCTGCCGGCGTTGACGGGCACCTCGCGTCTCACAGCCCTGGGCATCGCATGGCATTTCCTGTGACGACGCACGTTCACCGCTGCGCAGCTGAGAGGACCGGTGCATGCCCGTGGGACGCGACATTGACTACACGGCGTTGTTCGCGGCCACGCCCAGTCCCTATCTGGTGCTGGGTCCGGACCTGGTGATCGTCGACGTCAACGAGGCCTACCTCCGCGCCACCGGCCGGAGCATGCAGGACCTGGTCGGTCAGCACCTGTTCGACGCGTTCCCGGACAACCCGGCGGACGCGAACGCGGACGGAGTGCGGAACCTGAACGCCTCGCTGCAGCGGGTCCTGCGGTCGAAGCAACCGGACACGATGGCGGTACAGAAGTACGACATCCCCGTCGTGGCCCGGCCCGGGACGTTCGAGGAGCGATGGTGGTCACCGATCAACACCCCCGTACTGGGCCCGGACGGGCAGGTGGCGTGGATCATCCACCGGGTGGAGGACGTGACCGACTTCGTCCGCTCCCGCCCGCCCGGACCGGCAGGGGGTCCACTGGCCAGACGGCAGGTGATGGAGGCCGAGCTGTACGCACGGGCACGGGAGCTGCAGCGGCTGAACGAGGAACTGCGGCAGGCACACGCCCGCGAACGCCAGGTCGCAGTGACTCTCCAGGAGGCCATGCTGCACTCGCCTGACCTGGAGCACCACCGGAATGTCGCGGTGCGCTATCTGCCCGCTGTCGGGTCGCTGAACGTGTGCGGCGACTGGTTCGACGTCGTCGATCTGCCCGACGGCTGCTTCGGCGTCGCGGTCGGCGATGTCGTCGGCCACGGCCTGGAGGCCGCCGCCGTCATGGGCATGCTGCGCAGTGCCCTGAGCGCCGCCGTCCGCGCCGTGCACGAACCGGCCAAGTCGCTCGAAGTCCTCGGCCTGTACTCACGATCAGTCGAAGGCGCGCTGGCCACCACCGCCTTCCAAGCCGTGATCGACACTCGTCGCCGACACATCGCGTACAGCAGCGCCGGACATCCCCCGCCCGTTCTGCTGCACCCCGACGGCACCTACGACCTGCTCGTCCGAGCGACCGACCCGCCGCTCGGCGCACGCCCCGAACACGTCACCCGCCCGCAGGCCGGCCTCCCCTACAGCCCCGGTGACACCCTCGTGCTCTACACCGACGGACTCATCGAACGCCGCGACGAGGACATCGACGCCGGACTGCACCGACTCGTCGACGCCCTCACCGACCACGCCCGCACCGGCCCGGACATCCTCGCCGACGCACTACTCGCCCGCCTCGGCGTGGCCGGCGGCGCCCGCGACGACATCGCCCTGGTCGTCGTCCGCCTCTGACCACGCGCACAGGCAGCCGGCTCAGAGGCAGCCGGCTCACAGCGATCCAGACTCAGCGTCAGAGGACCTCTGCCGCCTGTGCCTGTGCCTGTGCTGGTTCTGAGGCAGGGCTGAGGACGAGTTCGGCGGTGAGGGGCGGGGCTTTCGGTCCCGCCCCCCATGGCCGTCTACCGCTGCGAGAGCGCCGGCGTGCGCTCGGAGCCCGCCGAGCGCCGCGCGCGCAGCGAGGACTCAGGCTTTGGCCGTCAGGTCGAGCTCGGGCGATCCGGCCGGCAGGGCCCGGACCGCGGCCTCGGGGGTGGTGAGGCCGGGGAGGATCTGTTGCCACCAGCTGGTCAGGCGGTCGTGCAGGTCGCGGCGGTCGCAGGTGACGTGGGAGAGCATCTGGATGCCGGTGAAGGAGCCCACGACGCTTGCCGCCACGTCCTCGGGGGCCAGCTCCTCCCGGAGTTCGCCTGCGCCCTGGGCGCGCGCCAGGTCGCGGGTGAAGGCTCGTAGCCACCAGTCGTACACGTCCGAGTCATGCGGCTGGAACGTTCCCTGTTCGACTGTGAGCCGTATGCTCGCGCGGAAGAGGGTGTCGGTGCGCAGCCGGTGGGCCAGCTCGTGGGTGAGGTCGATCACCTGCTGCATCGGTGACGAGGAGAGGCTGTGCGACTCGAGCGCCACCTCCAGCTGAGAGGCCATCACACCCTGTGCGATCTCCTCCTTCGACTTGAAGTGGAAGTACATCGCCCCCTTTTTGACGCCGCTGCGCGCCTGGATCTCGTTGATGCTGGCGGCCGCGTAGCCGCGCTCGTCGAAGACTTCGGCTGCCCCCATCAGCAGTCTCCGTCGTGTGGCAATCGCCCGCTCCTGTTGCGCCATGCGAGTGTGTATTCCTTGTTTCCGGGGCGTGTCCGCCGAATGAGAACAGTGACCGATCGCTTCAAAACAAAACGTACGTTGGGTATTGTATGCGGTGCCCGGCGGCGTCGTGCCGCTCCTGGGGAAGCAGCGCAGACAGGAACCGCGACATGTCGATCGACCTTCCGCTTCCACCCACTCTCCCGGACACGCTCCTGCCCGTGGACGAGAACTTAAGCCCCTTCGTCTACGAGCGGTCGGCGTCCCGCGAACTGGTCCACCGGACGGCCATAGGCGAAGTACTGCTGACCGACGACTGGTTACGCATGGGCCCCCACCGCTTCAAGGTGGGAGCGCAGTGGCCGCGTGGGCACGGCTTCTACGAACCGGTCGGTGGCCACTGGCACGACCCCCTGCTGGCCGCCGAGAGCATTCGGCAGGCCTCCTCTCTTGTCAGTCATGTCTTCTACGACCTGCCCCGCGATCATCCGTCCCTGATGACGGAGCTGAGCATCGACCTCGAGCCGGACGCGCTCCTCCTCGACGACCAGCCCGCCAACGTCGAGCTGGCCATCACCTGCACGGATGTGACGTTGCAACGCAATCGCCTCGCGGGGATGACGATGGACGTCGGCCTCACCCGGGGCGCGGTGCGCCTGGGGCGGGGCCGGATGACACTCAACTGCATGTCGGGCTCCGTCTACCGGCGACTACGCGGCGCGCACGCCGAGGTGCCCGCGACCCTGCCCGAGCAGGCCGTTCCCGTGCCCGCGCACGAGGTGGGCAGGGCGCGCGGAAGCGACGTGGTACTCGGGCGGCCGGCGGACGGCGAGGAGGGGTGGCCACTGCGCGTCAACTGGACGCACCCCACGCTCTTCGACCACCCGACCGACCACGTCCCGGGGATGCTCCTGCTGGAGGCGGCGCGCCAGGCGGCTCAGCACGTGCTGGGACCCGGCGCCGTGCTGGTGACCGGCATGGCCAATCGCTTCCACCGGTACGTGGAGTTCGACACCCCCTGCTTCGTCCGGGCCCGGTCGGCCCCGTCCCCGTCCGGTGACGGGGCGTACGAGGTTCGGGTGATCGCCGAGCAGAACGGCACGGCAGTCTACGAGTGCGTCCTGACGGCCCGCACCGAGCCGGCGCCGTCGGGCGGTCGGAGATGAACCGTCCCCGCATCCTCGTGACCGGCGCGTCCGGATTCATCGGCGGCGCGGTCCTTCCGCTCCTGCGCTCCGCGGGGGCCCACGTGCGCGTGCTGGCCCACCGGCGTTCGGTGACGCCGGGTTCGTACGTCGAGATCGTGGACGGCAACCTCACGGACCCCGCGAGCCTGCGCGGCATCTGCCGCGACGTGGACGTGGTCCTGCATCTGGCCTCGTACATCGGCCAGGAAGAAGAACGGTGCGTCGCGGTGAACGTCGAGGGCACGCGCCACCTGGTGGAAGAGGCCGAGCGCGCGGGCGTGGCCAAGTTCGTGCAGTTGAGTACCGCGGCCGTGTACGGGAACGGGCCGTTCCGCGCCCTGCGCGAGGGCGACGTGGAGCCGAGCCCCGTCTCGCCGACCAGCCGCAGCCGACTGCACGGTGAGCAGTTCGTCCTCCGGGCGGGTGGGGCGGTCCTGCGCCCCTACCTCGTCTACGGCATCGGTGACCGGTGGGTGATGCCGGCCCTGCTGCGCATGGTCCGCGCCCTGAGCTCGGGGCTGCCCGAGCGCGGTACCGCGATGCTCTCCCTCACCGAGGTCGGCAGCCTCGCCGCGTCCCTCGCCCACATGGCGGTGAGGACGCCGCCGCGGCGGGCGGCCGGAGTCTTCCACGCCTGCCCGTCCCGGCCGGTCAGCCTGCGCGAACTGGTCGTGGCGGCGCACCGGCAACTCGGTTTCCCTCTCGTGGCCGGCGAGCAGTCGTTCGAGCGTGCCCGCGAGGAGCTGGTGAGCGCCGGGTGCGACGGGCATCTCCTGGATCTGTTCGGTGTCGACCACTGGTTCGACGCGAGCAGGCTCGAAACCGTGGGGGGCCATGCGCCCGAGACCGGCCTCTCGGCCGGCCTGGCGGCCCACGCCGCCTGGTACCGGGAGCAGTTGCTCTGAGCTAGGGCCCGGCTCACCCTCCGCGGGGGAAACCGCCCGGGGGGTGACGCAGAACACAAGGGTCACCCTTCCTTCCAAAACAAACCAAACGTTAGGCTTGCTTCAGAAACAAACCAAACGTTTGGCTTTGAAGACTGACTGTCCTGCTTCCTCTAGGAGAGCTCCATGCCTTCACCGATCGTGATCTTGAGCGACGTCCTTCCCGACGACGCCATCGCCGCACTGAAGGCCACTTGCGATGTCCGCCATGTCGACGGCCGTGACCGCCCGGCTCTGTTCGCCGCGCTGTCCGATGCGGACGCCCTGATCGTGCGCAGTGGCACCCGGGTCGACGCCGAGGCGCTCGATCGGGCGCCTCGGCTGCGTATCGTCGGGCGCGCCGGCGTCGGCCTGGACAACGTGGACACCACCGCTGCCGCCGAGCGCGGCATCATCGTGGTCAACGCTCCCGACTCCAACACCGTGAGCGTCGCCGAACTCACGGTGGGCCTCATCCTCGCCTCCGCCCGCCACATCACCGCCGCGGCGCGCTCCCTCGCGGCCGGCGAGTGGCGCCGGGCCGACTTCACGGGCCTCGAACTGGCGGGCCGCACCGTGGGCATCGTCGGCTACGGCCGTGTCGGCCGGCAGGTCGCGCGCCGACTGGCCGCCTTCGACATGCGGATCCTGGTGCACGACCCGTACGCCGACACCGCCGGCGACGACGTCCACCTCGCCGGACTCGACGAACTCCTCGCAACGAGCGACGTCGTCACCCTGCACCTGCCGAAGAACCCCGGCACCGCGGGGCTCATCGGGGCCAGGGAACTGTCTCTGATGCGGCCCACCGCGTACCTGGTCAACACGGCACGGGGCGGCATCGTCGACGAGACCGCGCTCGTCGAGGCGCTCCGCGAAGGCCACCTGGCCGGAGCGGCGTTGGACGTCTATGCCGCCGAACCCCCGGGTCCGTCACCGCTGTTGGCCCTGCCGAACGTGCTCGCGATCCCGCACCTCGGTGCCAGTACGCCCGACGCCCAGCTCCGAGCCGGCCTGGACGTCGTCCGCAAGGTCCTCGCGGAACTGGCTCCGCTGTCGACCCCGGCGCCCACCGCCGCCTGAGCACCCGTCACCCGCACCCGCATGCCGGAGACTCCCTTGTCTGCTCCCTCGTTAGCCGAGACCGTGCGCTCCCTGATGCCCAGAGCCCGCGACGACCTCGCGGAACTGGTCGCCCTGCGCACCGTCGTCGGCGTCTCGCCCCCGGACCAATTCGACCGCGCGGCCGACCGGATCGCCGCTCTGCTCACGGACGCCGGCTTCCCCGAGGCCCGCCTGCTCTCCACCGACGAGGGCCCCAAGACGGTGTACGCCCGCCGCCCCGGCCCACCCGGCGCACCGACCGTGGTGCTCTACGCGCACTACGACGTCGTCTCCGCGCAGGACGAAACCTCCTGGCGTACGCCCCCGTTCGAGCTCACCGAACACGACGGACGCTGGTACGGCCGCGGCAGCGCCGACTGCAAGGGCAACGTCGTCACGCACCTCACGGCGCTGCGCGCCCTCCAGGAGGCCCAGCCGCACGAGCCCTACCCGGACGTCGACCTGGTCGTCCTCGTCGACGGCTGCGAGGAGCCCGGCGACGGCAGCATCGAGAAGGTGCTGCGTGCCCACCCGGACCTGATCGCGCCGGACGTCGTCATCGTCGCCGACACCGGGAACGTCGCACCCGGCGTCCCCACCCTCACCACCTCCCTGCGGGGCATGGCAGTCGCGGAGATCGAGCTCTCCACACTCTCCACGACACTGCACTCGGGCCAGTTCGGGGGGCCCGTGCCCGACGCGCTGACCGCCCTCGTCCACCTCCTGGCCACGCTGCACGACAGCCAGGGAACACCCCGTGTGCCCAGCCCGGGCACCGCCACCGCCACCAGCACCAGCACCGGCACCGGCACCGGCGAGAGCGCCCCGCCCCGCCGCTCCGACGACTACTCCGAGGCCGACCTGCGTGCCGACGCCGGTGTCCTGGACGGTGTCGCGCTCCTCGGCACGGGCAGCATCGCCGAGCGGCTGTGGAGCCGGCCCGCCGTCACCGTGCTGGCCATCCAGTCACCGCCCCTCGACGACGCCGTGCCCGCGTTGCTGCCCTCGGCGAAGGCGCTGGTCAGCGTCCGCACCCCGCCCGGCTCGGACATTCACCGGGTCCACGAGGAGCTCGCCGACCACCTGCGCGATCACGCTCCTTGGGGTGCGCACCTGGCGATCCGGCGCGTCACCAGCGGCCCGTCCTTTCTCGCCGACTCCGCGGGGCAGGCCTACGCCGTGATGCGCGATGCCCTGCACGACGCCTTCGGCGTGCCGCCCCGTGACGTGGGAGCCGGCGGCTCCATCGCCGTCTGCTCCGCCTTCCGGACGCTCTATCCGGACGCCGAGATCATCTTGTGCGGTGTCGAAGACCCGCCGTCGCACATCCACGGCACCGACGAGAGTGTGAGCCCGCGCGAGATCGCCTCTCTGGCCCATGCCGAAGCCCTCTTTCTGCGCCGCCTGCCCACCTTGCGGACGGACCCGCACGGCTCGGGCCACCACGCTCCCTGCATCCCGTCGACCGGCCCGCAGGAGGACCGATGATCTACCAGCACGCCTGCGACATCGTCACCGACGAGGTCTTCCTCGAACTGGACGGCGTCCTGCCGGACCGGCACCTCTTCCTGAAGCTGGAAGGGATGAATCCGGCCGGTTCGGTGAAGCTCAAGTCCGCGCTGGGCATGGTGGAGGACGCCGAACGCAAGGGCGTGCTCTGGCCCGGCGGCCGGATCGTGGAATCCTCTTCCGGCAGCCTCGGCATCGCCCTGGCCGTGATCGCCGCCTCCCGGGGATACCACTTCACCTGCGTGACCGACCCGAACGTCTCCCCGCAGAGCCTGGCGCTCATCCGCGCCCTGGGAGCCGAGATCCTCCAGGTCACACAGCGGGACCACAACGGCGGCTACCTGGGCACCCGCATCGCCCGCATCCGTGAGATGACCGAGTCCGACCCGGGCCTGGTGTGGCTCAACCAGTACGCCAACCCCGCCAACGCGGAAGCGCACGCGAGACGGACCGCCACCTCGATCCTCAAGAACATCGGGCACGTCGATGTCCTGCTGGTCGGCGCCGGAACCACCGGCACCCTCATGGGCTGCACGCGTCACTTCCGCGCGTTCTCCCCCTGGACGAAGATCGTCGCCGTGGACACGGCCGGATCGGTCACCTTCGGCGGCCTGCCCGGCCCGCGCCACATCCCCGGCCTCGGCACCAGCCGCCGTCCCGAACTGTGCCGGCCCGACCAGGTCGACGAGGTCGTCCTCGTCGACGAGCGCGATGCCGTACGCATGTGCCGACGCCTGGCCCGCGAACACGGACTGCCGCTCGGGGGCTCCACCGGATCCGTACTCGCCGCCCTGGAGTCGATCGCCGACCGGATCCCCGCCGGCTCGCGCGTCGTGGCGCTCTCCCCGGACATGGGAGACCGCTACGTGAAGACGATCTACGACGACATGTGGGTGGCCGACACCTTCGGTACGGGCGTCCTCGACGAATCCGGCAGACGTCCCGTCGCCGCGTGAGCGGACACCCGAGCCCCTGCCCCGACCCCGGACCCGGCCCACGCCGGCGTCCCCGCTCAGACCACCAACGAGACAAGGGATCACCCCGCATGTTCGACTTCCACGTCGTGGGCGGCACCGCCCTGCGCACCCTCATCGACGCCTCCCGTCCCGACATCGTCGAGACGGTCCGCTCCGCCTACCTCACCCACGGCGACGGTCAATCGGTCAACCCGAACAGCTACTTCCTGCGCTTCCCGGAGAAGCCCGACGCCCGCATCATCGCGCTGCCCGCCCACCTCGGCGGCGACTACGGCGTCTCCGGGATCAAGTGGATCGCCAGCTACCCGCGCAACATCGAGCGCAACATTCCCCGTGCCTCGGCCACGCTGCTGCTCAACGACTACGAGACGGGTTACCCCTTCGCCTGCCTGGAGGCGTCCCAGATCAGCTCCGCCCGCACCGCCGCGTCCGCCGTCCTGGGTGCCCAGGAACTCACCGGCGGCCGCACCGCGGACCGGATATGCCTGGTGGGGGCCGGCGTCATCGCGCGCAACATCGCCGAGTTCTTCGCCGCGCAGTCCTGGTCCGTGAACCGCTTCGTCGTCTTCGACCAGAACCCTTCGTACGCCGCCTCGCTCACCCGGCGCATCGGCGAACTGGGCTACGGGGCCGAGCAGGCGGACTCCTTCGAACAAGCCACGGCCGACGCCGACATCGTCGTCTTCGCCACCACCGCGCCCGAGCCCTGGGTGACCCGGACCGACGCCTTCGCCGCCGGACAGACCGTCCTCAACATCTCGCTGCGGGACCTCGGCGCTGACGTCATCGCCGGCGCGCAGAACATCCTCGACGACGTCGACCACTGCCTGACGGCCAACACCTCCCCGCACCTGGCCGAACAGCAGCTCGGGCACCGCGACTTCATCGACGGCACCCTCGCGGACGTGCTGCGCGGCAAGGTCGCCCTCGCGGACGACCGGCCGCGGATCTTCTCGCCCTTCGGGCTCGGCGTCCTCGACCTCGCCGTGGGACAGCGCCTCTTCCAGCAGGCCGTCGACAAGGGCCTCGCGGTCCCTGTGCCGGGCTTCTTCGGCGAGACACAGCGATGGAGCTGACGCCGGCACGCGCCCACTCCCCCGCCTCACGAAAGGCCGCCATGCCGGACACCACCACCACTCTTGCCGACCCCAAGACCCCCGCACCCGTACGGGGAGCGGAACTGGCCGCTCTCGCCGCCGGCCATGCCCAGCGCTTCCCCTGGTACCGCGAACTCCTGCTGCGCCGAGGCGCCCTGGGCTCCGGAGACCTGTCCGACCTCCCTCTTGTCGGCACCGGTCTGCTCGGCGCGCACTACTACACCGCCGAGTACCCGCAGCTGCCGGACGCCTCCGCGTACCACACCTCGGGAACCTCCGGCGGACAGCGCAAGCGCATCCTCTACTCGGCCGCCGACGACGACGCCTACATCGCCCAACGCCGCATACTGTTCGGCGAGTTCACCGCTTCGGTGCCGCGTGGCGCGGTGGCCGTCGCGGACCTCGGCACCGGCCATGCCGCCGCCTCGGCACGACGCGTCTTCCTGGAACTCGGCTACGAGGCGTACGACATCGACTTCACCAGCCCCGTGGACGAGCACGTCGCGAAGCTCAACGCGTGGCGCCCGGACGTCTTCTTCACCATGCCGATGATCCTCGACCGGCTGCTCCAGGCCCGGCCCGCCCTGGACATCCAGCCCCGGAAGATCATGGTCGTGGGCGACGTCGCGCCCCCCGCATGGCGCGCCCACGTGGCCGAGCGGTTCGGCTTACGCCCCGAGGACGTCCTGGACGTGTTCGGCTCCATCGAGATCGGGGCCATCGGCTACTCGTGCGCCGAGACCGGCCTGTACCACTTCCACGACCACATCGTCCCCGAAGTCCTGGCTCCCGAGGAGCTGAGCCGACACACCGAGAACGACCGGGTCCCGTCACGGCAGGAAGGCAGTGGGGCGCTCCTGCTCACGTCCTTCACCCGCGGCTACTTCCCCGCCGTGCGCTACGTGACCGGCGACGCCGTCACCGGTCTGCGCCGCATCCGCCACGCCGGCCGCGAGGTGTTCGCGTTCGAACGCATCGACGGGCGGCTCGCCGGCGACTTCAAGCACGGCGAGCGGATCAGCAACCACGACCTGGCGCAGATCATCGCCGAGGTCTTCCCCGGCCACCCGTTCG
This sequence comes from Streptomyces sp. NPDC042346, assembly GCF_055581845.1. NCBI lineage: Bacteria > Bacillati > Actinomycetota > Actinomycetes > Kitasatosporales > Streptomycetaceae > Streptomyces > Streptomyces sp. NPDC042346. The sequence goes on from NZ_JBVJEH010000011.1 coordinate 97,437, forward strand.
AGGCGGGTGACGACGACGGCCTGGTCATCAGGGTCGTCGCCGACACGGTGGACGACGACCAGGTCGCCCGGGTGCGCGCGGCCGTGGACCGGCGGGCTCCCGACGTCGCGCAGATGATCGCGTCCGGCCTGGTCGGACCGGTGCGTGTACAGGCCGTCGCGCCGGACGGGCTCCGGTCCGGCCAGGCCAAGCGCCGTCTCGACCTGAAGGAGGGCTGACCGATGTGCGGAATAGCCGGAACGGTGTCCCTGGGACACGCTCCCGTCCACGCCTCCTATCCCCTCGCCGCCTGCGCCGCCATGGCGCATCGCGGCCCGGACGAGACGGGGTCCTTCACCACGCCCGACGCGGCCCTGGCGATGTGCAGGCTGAAGGTCATCGGCCTGCACGACGGCTCCCAGCCGGTCTTCAGCGACGACGGCACGGTCGCGTGCGTCCTCAACGGTGAGATCTACAACCACCAGGAGCTGCGCGCCTTCCTCGCCTCCCGGGGGCGCCCGGTCCACGGCGGCAGCGACGCGCAGGTCCTGCCGCACCTGTACCAGGAGCTGGGCGAGCAGTTCGTCGAGCGGCTGCACGGCATGTTCGCCGTCGCCGTGTACGACACCCGCAACGACCGACTCGTCCTGGCCACCGACCGGGTCGGCAAGAAGCCGCTGTTCTACGCGAAGCCGGGCGCCGACTCGGTGGCGTTCGCGTCGGAGCTGCCCGCGCTGATGCTGCATCCCGGCATCAGCCGGGACACCGACCCCCTCGCCATCGACCAGTACCTCGGTTACCGGGTCGTCCCCGCGCCGCACACGATCTACCAGCAGGTCCGCAAGCTGGAGCCGGCGACGATCCTGGTCCTGGAGCGGGGCCGGCCCGAACGCCGGAGCAGGTACTGGAAGTTCGACTTCACCGCCGAGCTCACCGACCTGCCGCAGGCCGATATCGACGACCGTATCGACGAGCTGCTCCAGCAGGCCGTGCATGACCGACTGGAGTCGGAGGTGCCGCTCGGCGCGATGCTCAGCGGCGGGCTCGACTCCAGCCTGGTGGTCGCCATGGCCTCCAGACAACTGGACAGGCCCTTGCACACGTTCTCCGTCGGGTTCGAGCACGCCGCCTTCGACGAGTCGGTGTACGCCCGCGCCGTGTCCGAGTACTGCGGCACCCGGCACCACGTCTACCGGATCGGGCCGCAGGACGCGAAGGATGCCGTCGACACCATCCTCAGCCACATGGGAGAGCCGTACGCCTTCCCCTCCGCGATCGCGGCCTCGTGCATGTACAAGCTGGCCAGGCAGCACGTGACCGTCGTGCTGACCGGCGACGGATCCGACGAGATCTTCTGCGGTTACGGCCGCTACCGACGTCTGCGCGACCTCTCGGGCGACGGCGACCTCGCCGACCGCTACGAGCGCATCCTGCTCGACGGCGTCCCCCACGAGCTCAAGAACCGGCTGTACACGGCCGACTTCGCCGCGCGGCTGCCGCGCCAGCCGCACAACTACCTGCGGGCCCGCTTCGACCGCACCGATCCCTCGGTTCCCGACCTGGACCGCGCCATGCAGGTCGACAGCGGATTCTGGCTGTCCGACGCCCAGTTGGTGAAGATCGACCGGATGTCGATGGCGCACTCCGTCGAACCCCGCAGCCCGCTGCTCGACCACCGGCTGATCGACTTCGTGACGCGCATCCCCGCGGACCGCAAGCTCGTCGGCGACCAGGAAAAGGCCCCCCTCAAGCGGGTGGCCGCCCGCTACCTGCCCCGGCAGATCCTGGACCGCCGCAAGCAGGAGCTGGCCGTGCCCCTGGAAAGCTGGCTCGGCACGGAGCTGCGGTCCACCATCAGCGACACCCTGACGTCCGAAGCCGCCCTGGAACGCGGCTACTTCCGCCCGGACGCCCTGCGCTCCACGGTCGCCGAGTTCCGCCCCGAGCACAGCTACGCGCTGTGGACGCTCTACATGCTCGAGCGCTGGCACCAGCTGCAGGAGGACAGCACGGCCCGCGAGACGGCTGCCGTCGTCCACGCCTGACACCCGTGCCTGACGCCCGCGCCCGCGCCCCTGAACGGACCACCCGCCCGCCCGTATCCGTACACAAGCGAAGGAACCACTGTGTCGTCTGCCACCTCGCTCCTGGGTACCCCTCCCATGCCGGCCGAAGGCATCCGGCTCAAGCCCGCGTTCGACGCCGACCGCCTGCTGCGTGAACTCACCTCGGTGCGTGAGCACACCTGGGACCAGCAGCGCGTCTACACCGAGGACGGCGTCGGCGCCTCGACCGACGTCGACTGGCGCTGCCTCGCCCTGCGCAGCCCCGGCGGCGACGGCGACCGCACCGACCCCGGTGGCCCCGGCCCGCAGGACTTCGCGGACACCGTCTGGCTCGACCGCATCCCGTACGTCCGCGACATCCTGGACTCCATCCCGGCCCCGCTGCACGCGGTCCGGTTCATGGCCCTCGGCCCGGACACCGTCGGCATCGACCACACCGACCCCAAGTACGGGCCGCGCTGGGGCGTGGGACGGTTGCACGTTCCGGTCGTGACCAACCCCGGCGCCGTGCTCGTCCTCGACGGTGTCGAACACCGCTGGCAGCCGGGCGAGTTCTGGTTCGGCGACTTCAGCCGCACCCACCGCGTGCAGAACTCCGGCAGCGACCCCCGGGTGCACCTGGTCATCGACGTCCTGGTCACCCCGGGCCTGGCGGCCCTGTTCCCGGAGACCTGGCAGGAGTACTTCCGCGACGGCGAGATCCTCTTCAACCGGCAGGAATCCCCGCAGACCGTCGACGAACGCCGCCGGCTCGGCACCACGCGCTTCTCCCTGCCCGCCACGTTCCACCTGTGGGAGGACGACACCGCGCTCTCGGCCGACCTGCCCCAGGAGACGGCGACGCTGACCGCGGACGGCGACCGGATGGTGCTGCGACTGCCCGGCGACCGGGTCTTCGCTCTGGTGCACCTCGGCGAGAACGAGTACCGCTTCGCCGGCTGGAGCGAGGAGCGCACGCTCCAGATCTTCCCCGACGGCCCGGACCCCAGGGTCGTCCTGCGTACCCGTGAGGGCGGTCACGTGCACGAGCTGCCCCTGCCCGCCGAACGCCTCTCCGCCTGATCCACCACCGTGCGGGGCGTGACACGCTCGCGCCCCGCACCCGACTGAGGGAAGCCATGACAGCCGTCGTCGTCATCACCGACCTGGTCGTGCTGGCCAAGCATCTACGTCTCCTGAGCGCGGCCGAACAGCGCGGTGTGACACCCCTGTTCGTCTTCGGACCCGAGACGCCCGCCAAGGAACTCGCCCGGCACCGCGGCGACCCGGCACACCCGCTCTCCCACCTCCCGGACGAGAACCTCCGCCACGTGACGGACACGTCGCTCGACACGCTGCTGCGCGCGGTCACGCCGTGGCTGCGCGAGCGCTCGGTGCGTGCCGTGCTGAACGTCGGCGAGGTGTTCGTGGAGGCTGCCGGAGCCCTCGCCCAGGCCCTCGATCTGCCCGGTCCCGGCACGCACGCGGCACGGGTCTGCCGCAACAAGGTGCTCCAGCGCCTGGCGGCCCCCGCCCTGGCGCCGCGCTGGACCCTGCTGGACGCGACCCGCAGCACCGCGGCGGACGACTGGGACGCGTTTCCCGCCGTACTCAAACCGGCCTCGCGCATGTCGAGTTCGGGCGTCCGGGCGGTTGCCGGAGCGGCCGACGTGCCCCCGCTCCTGCCCGACTACGGCGCGGACGAACTGCTGTTGCTGGAAGAGCGGATCGACGGCCGTGAGTTCTCCGTCGAGTCGCTGGTGCGCGGCGGACGCGTGCTGTGGGCGGGCATCACGGCGAAGGACACCAATGAATCCGGCACCTCGTTCTTCACCGAGACCGGCCACACCTCGCCCGCGCCCCACCTCACCCCGGAGCAGGAGCGGCTGCTGCTCGGGGCCAACGCGGAGTTCCTCCGGTCGGTCCTGTTCGGCACCGGCATGAGCCACACCGAGTTCCGGCTGACCGCCGACGACCGGGTGGTCCTGATGGAGGCCGCCGCGCGTCCGCCGGGCGACGCCATCACGCGCCTGTGGCGGCTGGCCACCGGTATGGACCTGGACGCCGCCCTGCTGGACCTCGCGCTCGGCATCGAACCGGCCACCGCGCCGCCGCGCCGCCGGGCCCGGCAGGTCTACCTCGACCACCCCCGAGGCCTCCTCGCGGACGTGACCGCGGGCGAGGTCCCCGTGCACTGGGTCAGCGAGCAGGGGCGGTGGCCGGATCTGCCGCCGGTCCCGCAGGAGGCACCGCCCCGCGGCCACGCGGTCCTGGTGAGCCGGCACCACGGCGATGTGCTCGGCGACCTGTCCGACTCACAGGGCCGGTCGGTCTCCGTCGTCCTGGACGCCCCGCTCGACGAGGACCTCGACGCCGCCGCGCTCCGGACGACCCGGTCCGTGACGATCCACACCGTGCAGGCTTCACCCGTCACGGTGCACGAGGAGGCCGTACGGTGACGGGCCACGCCGGCCACACTGGCCACACCAGCCACACCGGCACCGCCGACCGCACAGCCACCGCCGACACCGTGCGTACGGTGCGCGACGCCGCGAACGCGCAGGCCGTGGCCCGGCTCGTCGAAGCCCGCCCCGTCCTGGAGACCGTCGCCCCCGCCGGCGACGTCGTCCCCGGCATGACCGCGCGGACGATCCTGGTCTCCGGGCCACCCATGCCGTGGCGGAGCTACGAGGGCGGGCAGCGCCGGGCCGTCATCGGCGCCGCGCTCTACGAAGGCCTCGCCCGGGACGAGACCGAAGCCGACGCGCTGCTCGCCGACGGCACCCTCACGGTGCGGGCCTCCCACGACCACGCCACCGTCGGATCGCTCACCGGCGTGTGCACCGCCTCGATGCCCGTGGTCGTCGTCCGCGACGAGTCCACCGGCAGACGCGCGTTCTGCCGGATGAACGAAGGGGCCGACCGCGCCTCGCTCACCTTCGGCGTCTGGGACGACGGGGTCGGCACCCGCCTGCGGCACGTCTGCGAGGTCGTGTCACCGGCCCTCGCCGAGACGCTGGACCACATGGGAGGGCTGCCGCTCACCCCGCTCGTCCGCCGGGCCCTGTCCATGGGCGACGATCTGCACAGCCGCCACAAGGCCGCCGGCGCGCTCTTCCGGGCCGCGGTGCTGGATGCCGTACTCGACCTGTCGGCGCGCCGGGTCGAGGAGCGCCATCGGGCTCTGGCCGCCTACCTGCGCTCGGCCGAGTACCTGTTCCTGCACGTCGTGATGGCAGCCGCCAAGGCCGCCGCCGACGGTGCTTCCGGCATCGCCGGCAGCACGCTCGTCACCGCGATGAACCTCAACGAGAAGCAGTTCGGACTGCGGGTCTCCGGACTCGGGCAACGCTGGTTCACCGCTCCTCTGCCGCCCGAGTCCACGCTCCGGGGCCGGCTCTACGACGGCTGGACCACCGACGACCTGGCGTACGTCGGCGGCGAGAGTCTGATCACGGAGACGATCGGCCTCGGCGGCATGGCCGCCGCGGCCGCCATGCCCTTGCAGGACCACTCCGCCGGCACACCGGCCGAGATGATCCGCCTCACCGAGCGCATGTACGACATCACGCTGACGGAGCATCCCGAGTACCGGATCCCCGCCCTGGCCTACCGCGGTGTGCCGTGCGGCATCGACGTGCTGCGCGTCGCCGAGACCGGCGTCGTCCCCGCGATCCATCTCGGCGCGACGCTCCGCTCCGGAGGTCACGCCGGGGCCGTCCTCTTCCGTCCCCCCATCGAACCCTTCCAGCAAGCCGCACGGCTGCTGTCCGTACCGACGGCGTCCTCGACGCCCGGCACCTCATCCACCCCCGCACGACCCGGGAGAACTCCGTGACACCCTCGCCCCCGTCCCGCCCGGACACGGCGACGCCGCCCGCCGCCGTCCCGGAGGGTACCGACCGCCCGGCCGCAGCCCCCGCCGGTTCCGGTTCGCTCCGCAGCTGGCTCGCCGTCGTCGCCGTCGGCATGGGCGTCTTCGCCTTCACCACCACCGAGATGGTCCCCATCGGACTGCTCCCCGCCATGAGCCGCGACCTGGGCGTCTCCGAAGGCACCGTCGGCCTGTCGGTGACCCTGTACGGCGCGATCGCGGGCCTGTTCGCGCCCGTGCTGACGGTGGCGACCCGCAGGATCGACCGCCGGCTGCTGCTTCTTGTGGTCCTCGGCATCTTCGTCGCGGGCAACGTCTTCACCGCGCTGTCGTCCTCGTACGCGGTCCTCATGGTCTCGCGGCTGCTGACGGGCTTCGCCCACGGTGTGATGTGGTCGATCGCCGCGAGCATCGCGATCCGCCTGGTGCCCTCGGGGCAGGCGGTGCGGGCCACGGCGGTCGTCTTCAGCGGCATCTCCATCGCGTCCGTCGTCGGCGTGCCGTTCGGCGCCTTCATCGGCCAGTCCGACTGGCGTACCGCGTTCTGGGCGATCTCGGGGATCGGCGTCCTGATCCTGGCCGCCGTGGCCTTGCTCCTGCCCTCCCTGGAACCACGCAGCGTGGCGCGCCTGTCCGAACTCCCCAAGCTGTTGCGGGACGGCAATCTCCGCATCGCCACGCTCGTCACGGCGGCGATGGTGATCGGCCACTTCGCCGCGTACACCTACGTCGCGCCCTTCCTCGAACAGGACGCGGGCATCCCGTCCGCATGGGTCAGCGGCCTGCTGCTGCTGTACGGGGTGGCCGGCGTCATCGGGAACTTCGCGGGCGGCGCTGCGGCGGCGCGTGCGCTGCGCACCACCACGCTCGCCTGCATCCTGCTGCTCGCCACCGCTGTCGTGCTCCTCGTGGTCAACGGCCGGTGGCATCCCGGAACGATCGTCCTGCTGCTGGTCTGGGGCATCGCCTACACGGCGCTGCCGGTCTGCCTGCAGACCCTCGTCTTCGCCAGTGCACCGCAGGCCCCCGAGGCCGCGACGTCGCTGTACATCGCCGCCTTCAACGTCTCCATCGCCCTGGGTGCGATGGCGGGTGGCTGGGTCGTGGACGCGTCCGGTCCGTCCGCGGTGATGTTCCTCGGAGCCGGATTCAGCATGTTCGCCGCCCTGCTCATGACCCGTTACCGCGTCGCGCGCTCCGAGTAGCGCGCCCCTTTCCGGAGGCTTTGATGACAGCATCCCCGGCCGGACCGGTGGTCGACCTTCGGTCCGACACCGTCACCCGGCCCGATGCGCGGATGCGTGATGCCATGGCCCGCGCGGAGGTCGGCGACGACGTCCTCGACGGCGACCCCACCATGCGGGCCCTGGAGGCGGAGGTCGCCGGGCTCCTGGGCACCGCGGACGCCCTGTGGGTGCCCAGCGGGTCCATGGGCAATCTGATCGCGCTGTGCGTGCACCTCGAACGCGGCGACCGCTTCCTCGTGCCGGACCGCGCGCACCTCCTCGACCTTGAGGTGGGTACGGCATCCTGGCTGGCCGGCGGCATGCCCCAGGCCCTCCCCTGGTCCGACGGCCCCGGTACGCCGAGTCCGGCGGACATCGAGCGGGCGGTCACCCGCGGCGGACCGTACTTCGCGCTGCGGGACCGGCTGCTGTGCCTGGAGAACACGCACAACGCGGCGGGCGGCACGGTCACCACGCCGGCGCAGCACCGCCGGCTGGTCGACGCCGCCCATGACGCCGGGCTGCTGGTGCACCTCGACGGAGCCCGCCTGTGGAACGCCGCGGTCGCCCTCGGTGTGCCGCTCGCGGACCTCGCCGAAGGCGCGGACACCGTCCAGGTCTGTCTGAGCAAGGGGCTGGGCGCGCCGGTGGGTTCGGTGCTGGCGGGCAGCACCGATTTCGTACGGGAGGCACGGCGGCTGCGCAAGATGCTCGGGGGCGGCGTCCGGCAGGGCGGCGTGCTGGCGGCGGCCGGACTGGTGGCTCTGGAGCGCGTGGACCGCCTGGCGGTGGACCATCGCCACGCGCGCCTGCTCGCGGACGGTCTGGTCGACCGCGGGTGGAAGGTCGACCCCCCGCAGACCAACATCGTCATGGTGCCTGCCGATGATCCGCAGGCCACCGTCGCGCTGCTCGCGGAACACGGTGTTCGCACCGTGCCGACGGGCACCGGCGTCCGCATGGTCACGCACTGCGATGTCTCGCGCCCAGACATTCTGCGGGCCATCGAGTCGTTCCCGCAGCCCAGCTGAGCCGTGCCCCGCCGATTCTCTTCACCGGAGGCCCCATGCCGTCGCCTCGTACGCCGCGAAGCCGCCCGCACGACACCGCACCCGGGCTGTCGACCCGGCCGTTGACCCGGCCGCCGACCGATCCTGGGGTCGAGCCGGCGGTGGAACCTGCGGCCGAGCCGGGGGTCGAGCCGGGGGTCGAGCCGGCGGGTGCGCTCCGGTCCGGTGTCCTGCCGCTGGCCGGGGCGGTCGCCGGAGGCGCCGCGCTCGCCCTGGAGTCCGTGGTCAACGGCCGGCTCGGCGCGCACACGGGTTCCGTGGCCGCGGCGGCCTGGTCGAACACGCTCAGTCTGGGCGTCGCGGCGGTGGCCGCGTTCTTCCTCACGGGACTGCGCCCGGCGTTCGCCGCTCTGCGCGCCCGGCTGCGGTCCGGGACCCTGCGGGTTCGGCACTGCCTCGGCGGTGTCGCGGGCGGCAGCATGGTCCTGACCCAGGCGCTGACCGCCGCGACGCTCGGCCCTGCCTCGTACACCCTGGCGCTGGTCTCCGGCCAGACGCTGTGCGGGGTGCTCGTCGACCATCTCGGCCTGGGTCCCGGCGCGCCGCGCCGGGCCACCCGGCGCCGTCTGACGGGTGGTCTGCTCGCCGTGTGCGCCGTGGCCCTTCCGATAATGGCCGCGCCGGACGAGGGGCGTACCCTCGCGCTCGCCGCCTTGCCCTTCCTCGCCGGCTGCGCCCTGTCGTGGCAGATGGCGGTGAACGGCAAGGTGGACGAGGCCGCCGGAGAGCACCCCTACCCGGCGGTCCTGCTCAGTTTCGCCACCGGCTGCGCCCTGATGGTCGCGGCGGTGGCGGGACTTGCGGCGTTCTCCCGGCTTCCCCGGCCCGAGTCCGGACCGCTGTGGCACTACACCGGAGGCCTGCTCGGCTGTGTGGTGGTGCTGTCCGCCGTGCTGGCCGTGCGCCGCATCGGTGTCCTGGCCGCGGGGCTGGGGATGATCAGCGGTCAGGTACTGGGTTCGCTCGTCCTGGGGCCCTTGCTGGGGCAGCCACCGTCGTACCTGGCTCTGGTGGGGGCGGCGCTTCTGATCGGTGCGGCGGTGCTGGCGGCCCCTTCCGCGACCCGGGCCCATACCGGGTCCCTCCCCCGTACCGCGACCCGGGCCCGTACCTCGTCCCTCCCCCGTACCGCGTCCCTCTCCCGGGCCCGGCCTGACCGCTTGTCCGACGGGCCGGGCGCGGGAGGAAACTGACTGCCTGTGGAAAGACAGCAACGTGCCATCCGGTCACGCAACGTCATCCTGCGCGCCGCGGCACAGGTCGTCGACCGGCACGGCCTGACAGCCGCGACCCTTGCCAGGGTGAGCAAGGAGGCCGGGCTCTCCACGGGCGCGATCTACTTCCACTTCGCGGACAAGGACGCACTGGCGTCCGCGCTGGAGGAGGGAGCGGCCCACGCGCTCGACGAACTGGCTGCCGGCCGGGCCCGCGAGATCGCCCCCGCGCTGACCGCCATGGTCGAGACGACCCGCGAACTGGCCCGCCTGCTGGCCCGTGACGTGGTCGTGCGGGCGGGGTTCCAGGTCAGCTGCGACCGTGCCGAGGGAGGCGTGCCGGTCCTGCGGCGCCGTCTCGCCGCCCTCCTGACGCAGCTGCTGGAGGACGCCCGGAGCGACGGAAGCCTCGCGCCCGGCGTCGCGGTCGACGAGGTCGCCGCCACCGTGCTCGCGATCACCGTCGGCGTCCAGATCCTCTCCCGTCAGCCGGACAGCGCCCGGACGGTGGCCGTGGCTCTGGAGCGGTTCTGGCAGACGACGCTGCCGGCGCTGACGGACGGTGTGCACGACGCCGGGACGTAGCAAGCAGCGGCTCGCTCACGACAGGCAGGTGTCCGTTTCGCAGGCGCGGCTGCCCGCCCGGCCGAGGGCCTGCTGGAGGTGACGGGCCAGGCTCTCCGGATCCTGCACGTGTGCGAGGTGCCCCTGGCCCGGCATGACGACGACGCGGGCACGCGGCAGGGCCGAGGCGACGCGGGCGAATACGTCGCCGTAGGGCGGGACGCCCTCGTTCTCGGCTCCGAGAAGCAGGGTGACGGGCATGGGGAGCTCCCCCCACGCGTCGGGTTCGGTGGGGTGTTCGTTGAGGGCCGTCAGTTCCTGGGCGAGCGGGGCGGCCAGTGGGCGGAGGACCTCCCACGCGGCGCTCTGGCGCAGTCGCGCCACGTACTCCGCGGTGAACCCCGATACGTCCCGGTTCACGATCTCCACCGCGCGGTCCAGGTCGTCGGCCGCGGCGGCTTGCCGCAGCGCGTCGAGCACATGGTGGCCGAAGGGCCGTACGACCGGTTCGTACAGGGTGAGCGAGTGGACGGCTTCGAGGCGCTGCGCGGCCGACTCCAGCGCGACGAGCCCGCCGAAGCTCCAGCCGAACAGGTCCACTCCCTGCTCCTCGGCCTGCTCCGCGCCCTCGGCGGCGACGATCGCGTCGAGCACGTGGACGAGATCGTCGATCTCTGTGCGCAGCGTGTAGTGCGGACCCAGTGCGCCACTGGGCTGCCGCCCGCGCCGGTTGAGCACGTAGACCGGTCCGGCCACGTCCAGTGCGTCGACGACCGGCTGCCAGCCGGCGGCATCGGCCATGACACCGGGCACGATGAGAACAGGCCTGCCCGAACCTGCGCGTCGGGTCAACGTCAGCGTGACCCCCTCGCGTTCCACACACTTCAGCACAGCGCCGCAGTCTCCTATGTCGATCCGCTTGCCCGTGAACGGGCGGTACACAGCAGGCCCAACGAGGTGTTCGGATGCGGGAAACGCCGAGTTCACGCCGGACCGGAAACCCACCTTCCGCTCAACCCTCACCACCGGCACGTACCGGCGGTGAGGTTCGCGAGCAACAGGTGAACGGGCGGTGCGCTTCGTTCCCTACGGCATCGACCGGCTCGACGGGTGTTGATCGGCGTGTCTCCGCCCCGGCTCAGGCCGGTCGGTTGGCGGCGTAGGCCTCGATGGCGTCGCGCTGGTACGCGGCCAGACCCGGGGCGATCGCCTCGTACGCGGCGCACCAGACCTCGTTGTCGACGCAGGAGCGTCCGATGGCCCGGAACTCCTCGGCGGAGACGGTACGCAGCTCGGTCAGGCTCCGGTACTGGTCGTCGATCTCGGCCTGTACCGGTTCGGCGTCGGCGGGGTGGCCCGCGGCCATGAGTTCGGCCAGCCGGATCATCTGCGCGGTACGCGCACGGTGCGCGGCGTCGGCGTCGGCCTGGCTCATCGTGGCGGCGCGCTGTGCGACCTCGTCGGCGAGTTCGGGGAAGTCGCGCATGTTGTGCGCGTACTGGGAGGGCTGGACGCCCTCGAAGAGGTTCTCCGGTCGGTTGATGGTCATGGGGTGGCCGTCCTTTCTGGACTGCTCCAGGTCGGCGATCGTGCGGGAGACGGTGTCGGCCAGGGCGTCGATGCGGTCCCGCTCCGCGAGGAGCCGCCGGTGGTGGCCCCGCAGGGCGTCCACCTCGTCGACCTGCTCGGACAGGATCCGGCCGATCTCCGGCAGTCCGACGCCCAGCGCCCGCAGCACAAGGATCTGCTGCAGCAGCAGGAGCTGGTGCTCCTCGTAGTAGCGGTGACCGTTGGTGCCGATCCTGGCCGGCGTCAGCAGGCCGGTCTCGTCGTAGTGGCGCAGGGTGCGGGCGGTCACGCCCGACATCCGGGCCACCTCCGCGATCGGCCAGTCCATCTCCACTCCCGCGTGTGTGTCTCGCCGGGCCGGTCTCTCCGGCCCTGGTCACGACGGTAGAAGCTGCCGCAGCGGCAGCTTCAACCCCGGCGTCCATGTTCCTCCCAGCCGGGCCCGCGAAGGTCGTGGACCGGAGCGGGGCGCGGCTTCGCGCGTACTTCCCGGGGAGTAGTCGGCGGGGTGTGCCGCCCTTGGCAGTAGTCCTCGACTCGGTCTTCGGTGCGACGAATCGGCTTTCGGAGGGCGGGAGTCTGAGGGAGGCCTGAAGAGGATCTATGGAGGGAGGCCTGATGGACGGGCGTAAGAGGATCGTCGGCTGGGGGGTGCTGGCGTTGTGGGTGATCGTGCTCGCTCTCGCCGCGCCGCTGGCGAGCGGGCTCGGTGAGGTGCAGCGTGACCGGGCTGTCGACTACCTGCCCGCGAGTGCCGATTCGACGCAGGTCGCGAAGATCGCCGAGCAGCTGCCCGGCGGGGACTCCACCGACCTCGTACTCGTGTACCACCGTGAGGGCGGGCTGACCGCCGCCGACCGGGCGAGAGCCGCTCGGGAGGTGGAGGAGGTCGCTGCCGACCACCCGCTCACCTCGGTCCCGCGTGCGGTTCCTTCCCAGGACGGGACGACCCTGCTGTACGCGGTGTCCAGTACCGGGCCCGGTACGGACGAGGTGGCCAGGGACACGTTCGTCCGCGAGGTCCGCGAGACGGTGAGCGGTGAGGTCGGCGGGCCCGGTGCGCTGGCCACGGACGCGAGCGAGGTGTACGGCTCGCTCGACGGTCCGCTGCTCTACACGACCGTCGCCGTCGTCGCGGTTCTCCTGATCGTCATCTACCGCAGCCCGTTCCTGTGGCTCGTGCCGCTGGCCGTCGCCGGCGTCGCCGACTATCTGTCGATGGCCGTCACCTACGCCCTGCACCAGGGGTTCGACATCAGTGTCTCCGGCCAGAGCACCGGCGTGATGACGATCCTGGTCTTCGGCGCGGGCACCGACTACGCGCTGTTGCTGGTGTCCCGCTACCGCGAGGAGCTGCGCCGGGTCCCGCGCCCGTACGACGCCATGGTCGCCGCCCTGCGCGGCTGCGGGCCCGCCGTCCTCGCCTCCTCGGGGACCGTGGCGCTGGGCATGCTGTGCCTGCTGGCCGCCGACATGAACAGCAGCCGGGGCATGGGGCCCACCGCGGCCGTCGGTGTGCTGTGTGCGCTCGCCGCGATGATGACCCTGCTGCCGGCGCTGCTCGTCGTGCTGGGGCGGCGGGTGTTCTGGCCGCTGGTCCCCGCGTACGGCAGCCAGGTGAAGGCGGCGCGCCGTTCGCTGTTCACCGCCATGGGTTCGTCCGCAGGCCGGCGTCCCCTGCCCGTCCTGTTCGCGGGCGCCGCCGCACTGGCCGCACTGGCGCTCGGGGTGCTGAACCTGCCCGGAACGCTCAAGCAGGAGGACTCCTTCAGCTCCACCCCCGAGGCCGTCACCGCGATGAAGACGCTGGCCGCCGCGTATCCGCAGATGGGCACGCAGCCCATCACCGTCGTCGCCCCGCAGGCCGATGCCGCCTCCGTGCTGGAACGTGCACGCGGCACCGAAGGGGTCGCGCGCGTCGAACCCGGACGCAGCGGGGGCGGCTGGAGCGAGATCTCGGTCGTCGCGGCGCATCCTCCGCAGTCCGCTGGTGAGACCGCGACCATCCGGGAGCTGCGCTCGCGGCTCGGCGAGGGGGTGTACGTCGGTGGGCCCAGTGCCGAGCAGCTCGACATGGCCGACACCAGCGCGCGGGACCGCAAGGTCGTGGTGCCGTTCGTCCTCGTCGTCGTACTGATCGTGCTGATCGCGTTGCTGCGCAGTCTCGTCGCACCGCTGGTCCTGGTCGCCGCGGTCGTCGCGGTCTGGGGAGCGGCCCTGGGCGTCGGCGGCCTTGTCTTCGAGTGGCTCTTCGGTTTCGAGGGCACCGATCCGGGTCTGGCGCTGCTCTCGTTCGTGTTCCTCGTCGCCCTCGGCGTCGACTACGGCATCTTCCTGATGCACCGGATGCGCGAGGAGTGCCTGGGCGGTCTGGAAGCGGGGCCCGCGGCCCTGGCCGCGCTGCGCACGACCGGCGGGGTGATCGCCTCGGCGGGTCTCGTGCTCGCCGCCACGTTCGCGGTGCTCGTCAACATGCCGATGGTGCAGCTGGCCGAGCTCGGATTCGTGATCGCGGTCGGCGTGCTCCTCGACACGTTCCTGGTCCGTACGTATCTGGTGACCAGTGCGAGTGTGCTCCTGGGCCGCAGGGTGTGGTGGCCCGGTCCGCTGGCGAAGAAGCCTGCGGAAGACGTCGGTTCGGGATCCGATCGGCTGCCCGTAGGGGTGTGATCAGGGGCGGGTGGGGGCTCTGCCGGACTGTCAGGAGCCCCCGCTCGCAGGGAGGATGGACACCATGGACTTCGCAGCGGCTTTCACGCGTGACCCGCAGGCGGCGCCGTATCCGGTCAGGTGCGACGCGACGGCCGCGGCGTTCTTCGCCCTGCTCGCGGCGGTGCTCGCGTTCACGGTCGACGACGGACGGCGCCCGGACCTTCTGGGCTGGGCGCTGCTTGCCGCCGCGCACGTGCCGCTGGCCTGGCGGCGCAAGGCGCCCCTGCCGGTGCTCCTCGCCGTGGTGGCCTGCGTCGCCCCGTATCACGCACTCGACTACATGCACCTGGCGCCGATACCGGCGTCCATGACCGCGCTGTACACGGTCGCGTCCACCGGGCGCCCGAAGCGGACGGTGACCGTGGGGCTCGCGGTCACCTCCGTCACGCTCACCATGCAGCTGTTCGTCAACCCGCACGAGATGGTGGAGCTGCTCAGGGTCTCGGGCTGGGTGATCGCGATGCTGGTCTTCGGTGCGAGCATCCGGCTCTACCGGCAGCTGGTGGCCGGGGTGGTGGAGCGGGCCGAACGGGAAGCGGAGCAGAAGGTCGTCGAGGAGCGGCTGCGGATAGCCAGAGACCTGCACGACCTCCTCGCTCACTCCATCACCCTCATCGGCGTGCAGACATCAGTCGCCGCGCACGTGCTGGTCTCCACACCGGACCGGCTCGACCGGGAGGCGCTCGCCCGGGCCCTGGAGGAGATAGCCGAAACCTGCCGGGAAGCCCGCGCCGAGGTCCGCACGACCCTGGATGTGCTCAGGGCCACCCCCGAGGGACCGCTGCCGGACCTGGCCTCGCTGCCCGATCTCGTACGAGCCTCGGGCGCGGAGCTGACCACGCGGACCGAGAACTGGGCGGAATTGGGGGCTGGGTCCGGGACTGGGGCTGGGGCTGGGGCTGGGACTGGAGCTGGGAGCGGGATGGCGAAGGTTCCGGCGGCGGTCGGCGCGGCGGCGTACCGGATCGTGCAGGAGTCGCTGACCAATGCCGTACGCCACGGGGGCCGGGGAGCGGGTGTACGGGTCGACGTCGGCCTGGTGGAGGACGTGCTGACCGTGCGGGTGACCAACGGGGGTGGCGGATCGCATGGTGTCGGCGGTCCGGGACGTGCCGATACGCCCGAGGGTGCTGGTGGCAGTGGTGGTTCGGGGTACGGGATCCTTGGGATGCGGGAGCGGGCCAGGAGCGTGGGCGGCACCCTGAACGCGGGCCCCCGAGAAGGCGGGGGTTTCGAGGTCTCGGCGGCGCTGCCGCTCACGGTGAAGGAGGTGGCGGTGTGATCCGGGTCCTGCTGGCGGACGACCAGACGCTGGTACGGGCATCGTTCGCGATGCTCGTCGAGTCGGCACCGGACATGGAGGTCGTGGGCCAGGCCGCCAACGGCAAGGAGGCCGTGGAGCTGGCCCGTTCGGCACGTGCGGACGTGGTCGTGATGGACGTCCGGATGCCCGAGCTCGACGGGATCAGCGCGACCCGGCTGATCGCCGCCGACGAAGACCTGGCCGGAGTGAGAGTGCTGGTCCTGACGACGTACGACACCGACGAGCACGTCATGGACGCCCTGCGGGCCGGCGCGTCGGGCTTCGCGGTCAAGGACATCCACCCGGCCGAGCTCCTCGCCGCGATCCGCACGGTGGCAGCCGGGGAGGCCCTGCTGTCACCGGGCCCGACGTCCCGGCTCATCGCCCGCGCCCTCGCACTCCCCCAAACCCCGGTGACAGGCGGACCGGAAGGACTGTCGGACCGTGAACGCCAGGTCCTGACACTGGTGGGCCGGGGCCTGAACAACACCGAGATCGCGGAAGCACTCGGACTCTCCCCCCTCACCGCGAAAACCCACGTCAGCCGCATCATGGGAAAACTCACGGCCCGAGACCGCGCCCAACTGGTCATCGTCGCCTACGAATCAGGCCTGGTGACCCCCGGCCACTGACACAGGGAATGAGGTTCTCTCACAACGCGGGCAGGACGTGCGGCCGGGATGGGTGCACCACGATGTGGCGCGGGACATCGAGCGTGGCAGCATGGGTGACCAATCGCCAAGTATGGACTGGAGGTTCCGGTCGGCGGCGGAGGCCCCACACCAATGATCACCGGAGTCACCAGGGAGCCCGCAGCATGACCGGCACCACGGAGGCCCTTGGCGGGTCGGCCGCAGTCGACAAGGCGGCACGAGGCGTCACGCGCCCGTTCTACGTATACGCCGTGCTCGCCAACTCGCTGTTCCAGCGCGGCGTATTCGTCCTCTTCCTTTATCAGCGAGGCTTCTCCGTCGGGCAAGTGGCCTTGCTGCAGACACTGCTCTACCTGGTCAGCGGACTTGCGGAGTTGCCGACGGGAGTCATCGCCGACGCAATCGGCAGGCGGGCCAGCATCGTGATCGGCCAGATACTGATAGCTGGATGTCTGCTCGGTCAGGTGGCGTTCTCCGACTACTGGGTGTTCCTGACGCTGTTCATCGGGCAGGGCGTGGGCATGGCATGTGTGTCCGGTTCGGACACCGCCCTGCTGTACGACCTGCTCGTGCGTCGTGGTGCAACGGCCGGCTACGTCAAGATCAAGTCCCGGTTCACCATGCTCGGGACGGTCACCTCGGGAGCCGCCATCGCCCTCGGCGGCCAACTGCAGCAGATCTCCTGGGGAGTCGTCTACGCCGGTTCGGCGGCGTGCCTTGTCCTGGCCGTGGTGGTGCTGATGTCACGGGTGCCCGAGGTCCGCGGCGCGGACGCGGTGGACGAGCAGGACGGAGCCGAGGAGCACGCCGACGCCACAGCGTGGCGGGCGATGCTTCGGGTCGCCACACCGGCGCTCGTGACGCTTGTCGTGGTGTCCGGACTGATGCATGCGACGTTGACGCCGTACATCATTTTCACTCAGAAGACCCTCTCCGATCAGGGAGCGGGCACCGCATTGGTCAGCGTGGTCATATCGGCGGGATTCTTCGCCGGCGGGCTCACTCCGCTGCTGTCGGACCGCGCGGACCGGCGCATCGGGTATCGGGTATCGGGTCATCGTCCCGGTGTCTCTCCTGGCGCTCGCCGCGGCACTCGGCCTGAGCGGCCTCGGCCTTGTCTGGGTCACCATCGCCGCGTTCCTGGTCCTGGTCGGGGTTCCCGAGATCACCGCCGTGATCGTGGACAACGTGTTCAACGAGGCAGTGCCGTCGCGCCACCGGGCGAGCCTGCTGTCGATGATCGCCTTCGTGGAGTCGGTGCTCATCGGCATCGGCTATCTCGTCCTCGGCGCGCTCATGGACGGGTTGGGCTCCAGTGTGGGCATGGCCACCTACGCCGCGGTCCCCCTGCTGGCATGTCTACTGTGGCTCCCGGTGCTCTTCCGAGGGGCGCGGGTGACCACCGAGATCGAGAAGTCCTCCGAGTAGCACCGCGCAGGCTGCGACAGAGAACAGGCCGCCGGCGAGGAAGGTGCCCCGCACGTCGGAAAGCGGCAGTACGAGTGCCCCGAGCGCGGCGCCGGCCGCGATACCGGCGTTGTAGGCGCCGGAGTTCGCCGCGAGCGCGATGTCCGTGCGGCGCGGAGCGTAATGCAGCATCGCGTTCTGCGTGGCCATGAACACCGGCCCGAGTGCACCGCCCATCAGCACCAGGAACACCACCGCTGCCACCGGATCGGTGCCGGCCGTGTACAGGCCGAGCATGCCCACTGCCTGAGTGGCCAGGGCAGTGGTCAGCGCGGCATGCGGAAAACGATCCAGCAGAGCCCCGGTGATGCTCACCCCGGCCAGGCACGCAACGCCGAAGGCCATGAACAGGGTGGTGACCGTGCCCGGAGGGAATCCGCTCACGTCGCTGAGGAACTTCGCGAGGTAGGTATATCCCGTGAAAGCCCCGGTAGCGGACAAGCCTCCGGCCGCCAGCACGAATCCGAAGCGGCGGGCATCGGGGCTGATGCCGTAGGCGGCGTGCGCTTCTTCCGGACGTGAGGTCGGCAGCAGAACGGCGATCGTCACCAGGGAGATGATCCCCAGACCCGCAAGCATGGCGACGGGAACGCGCCAGTCACTCTGCCGCCCCAGCCAGGTCCCGGCGGGCAATCCGAGCACGAGGGCGAGCGAACCGGCGACGGACAGTGCCCCGATCACACGCCCACGGAGTGCGGGCGCGAACAGACCCACCGCGACCGGCCCCATCACGGCCCAGAACAGCGCTTGAGCGAGCGCCGTCAGCAGCCGCGCCACGAGAAGCAACCAGTACGAGGACGCCAGCGCGGCGACGAGACTCGACACGACCAGCGCGGCCAGGAGTCCCGTGAGCACGTGGCGTCGGGGCACTGCCCGCATGGCGTACGCGAGCGGCAGCGACGCGACGGCCACCGTCACGCCATAGCCGGTGACCAGAAGACCGACCGCCGACACTGACACCCGCAGGCTTTCGGAGACGACTTCCAGGAGACCGATCGGCAGGTTCTCCGCCGTGTTGAAGGTGAAGGCGGCCAGCATCAGGGCGACAAGAACCGCCGGCCCGTGCCATGGAGCCGGTCGTGGCGCGACCATGCGGCCTTTTCCCGACCTCGCCCGTTGCGCCTGCTGCATGGCACCGTCCATGGAAGTACCTCACCGGGCCCATCGGGCCACCGCAACCCCCTTGAGCTACCTCAGGTGGTCGCGGTGGCTCGCCGGGCTATTCGTGTGGCGTTCCTGGCCCGGCGGGGTCCGGTGTCCCGGCGAGTTCCGCGAGGACCTCCTCCAGCCAGCGCACGTGGGTGACCAGGGCCCTGTCCTTGCTCTCGTGGACGTGGTCCAGGACGCGGGCCATGCGATGCGGGTCCACGCCCGGCAGCCAGGGCTCCTCGCGCATGTCCCGGGCGCGGAAGCGGTCGAGCTGGGCCCGGCGTGCCTCCAGTTCGGTACGTACGAGGGCGATCCGCTCCTCCTCGGTCACGAAGACGGAGAGGAGGTAGCGCGTCAGGAACTCGGGGTCGCCGAAATCGACCGGCGGCTCGTACGGCTCGGCGAGGCGGGCGTGCAGGACGCGTTCGCCGGTAGCGGTGACGCGGTAGACCTTGGAGTCCGGGCGTCCCTCGTTCCGCTCCACGTCGTACGTCAGCCAGTCGTCGGCGGTCATCCGGGCGAGGGTGCGGTAGATCTGGCTCTGCTGGCTGGGGAACCGGCTCATGCGGCCCATCTCACTGCCCAGCCAGCGCTTCAGGTCGTACCCCGTACAGGGACGCATCGCCACGAATCCGAGCAGAACGTGCTCGAACTTCATCTCTCTCCTGTCACCTTTCGACCGCGAAGCCATAGGTGACTAGTCACCTATGGCACTCGGCATCTATGCTCACGGCGCCCACAGCTGGGCCTTCCCCTGCCTCAGGAGACCCTATGACCCTGCCCGCCAGGCGTCTGCCCGCACTGCTGCGGCGCGCGCGCCGCATCGCCCTGCCCCTGGCCGCCGCCGTCGCCGCCTCCCTCGTCCCCGCCGGCGCCGCCCAGGCCCACGACGCCACCGGCCCCACCCTCGTCCGCACCGACAACGGCTGGGTGCGCGGAGCGGCCACCGCCGAGGGGCGCCAGTTCCTCGGCATTCCGTACGCCGCAGCCCCCACCGGCCCGCTGCGCCTGCGCGCCCCGCAGCCCGCCTCCGACTGGGCGGGCGTCAGGGACGCCACCCGGTACGGCGCGTACTGCGCCCAGAACACGTACTGGGCTCCCGGCTTCGAGCAGCAGCGGACCACCGAGGACTGCCTCGACGTCAACGTCTACGCCCCGCCCGCCGGCCGTCACTCCAGCACCAAGCGTCCCGTCATGGTCTGGATCCACGGCGGCGGAAACGTCGGCGGCACCGCCCGCGACATCGTTCCCGACGCCTTCGCCCGCCGCACCGGCAGCATCGTCGTCACCCTCAACTACCGCCTCGGCGCTCTGGGCTTCCTCACCCTGCCCGGCGCCGGCGGCAACTTCGCCCTCCTCGACCAGCAGCAGGCCCTGCGCTGGGTCCGGACGAACATCGGCGCCTTCGGCGGCGACCCGGGCCGTGTCACCCTCGCCGGCGAGTCCGCGGGCGGCAGCGCCGTGTGCAACCAGCTCGCCTCCCCGGCGAGCCGCGGCCTCTACCGCGGCGCGATCATCATGAGCGGCACCTTCGGCAACTGCGCCGGGACCCCGCGCGAGCAGGCCGTCGCCTCCTCCCTCACCTTCGCCGCCGGACTCGGCTGTACGGAAGCGGCGACGGCCGCCGACTGTCTACGCGCGAAGAGCACCAAGGAGATCCTCGACGCGCAGGCCTCCACGCGCCGCTCCTGGGGCTACACGGTCGGCACCCCCCAGCTGCCCGTGCAGCCGGCCGACGCGTTCGCCTCGGGCCGCTCTTCCCGCGTCCCCGTGATGAACGGCGCCACCAGCAAGGAGGGGCTGGTCTTCGCGTACGACTCGTTCGACCGCTGGGGCAACCCCCTCACCGCCGACGCCTACCCGGCGGCCCTCTCCGCCTCCTTCGGCCCGGAGACCGGGGCGCGAGCGCTCGCCCGCTACCCGCTCACGGCGTACGAGCGCCCCGCGTACGCCTACGGCACGGCCTTCGGCGACCAGCTCTTCGCCTGCCCGGCCCTGGCCGTCGACCCGCTCCTCGCCAAGCGGGGCAAGGTGTACGCGTACGAGTTCGCCGACCGCACCTCGCCGCTGTTCGCCTCGCTCCCCCAGGACACGGACTTCGACTTCGGTGCCACGCATGCCGCCGAGCTGAACTACCTCTTCAAGCCGTACGGCATCGCCGCACCGTTCAACGCCGAACAGCGCGCGCTCGCCGACCAGATGACCGACTACTGGGGCTCGTTCGTCCACGGCACCCCGCCCCGGGCCCGCGGACAGCAGCCCATGCCGGAACACGGATCGCGGCCCGGCCAGGTGCTCCAACTCCGCACCGCGTCCGCCGGCGGCAACGCGCCCACCGGCACCCTGAGCGAGCAGCACAACTGCGACCTCTGGAACGCGTCACGCTGAGGCGACGACGACGGGGTGGGTGTCCGCGCGGACACCCACCCCGTCGTCGTCGATTCGGTTGTTCTGCCGTTCTGCCGTTCCGTGTACGCGGGCGGCGGCTACCTCGCCACCTCGGCCGGCACGCCCTGGTCGGACACCGGGCCCCGGGCCGGGGCCGTGTCGGGTACGGGGCCGGTGCCGGCGCCGCCGTCCCCTGCCTGCGACAGGGAGTGGGGCCGGGCCCGGGTGCGCAGGCCGAAGGCGCTGATGACGGTGGCGGCGAGCGCGGCGACCAGCGGCACGACCAGGGCCGCCCGGTAGCCCTCCAGGAGCGCCGCCGGGGACGTACCGTCCGTCGCGGCGATGTCGACGGCGGCGACGAAGGACAGGCCGAGCGCGGCGCCGAACTGGAACGACGTGTACAGCAGGCCGCCGGCCACCCCCTGTTCCTCCTCCGCGACGCCGTCGGTCGCCGCGATGGTGAGCGGCCCATAGGCCAGGGAGAAGGCCAGGCCCAGGATGATCAGGCTCGGGAACATCGCCAGGTACGTCCAGTCCGCGCTGACCGGCAGGAACAGGGCGTAGGCCAGGGCCGCCAGGAGCAGGCCGGCGAAGATCACCCGGGCGTTGCCGAACCGGGCCACGAGCCGGGGGGTCAGCGTCGGGGACAACACGGCGTCCACACCGATGACGATCAGGGCGAAACTGGTCTGCAGCGCCGACCAGCCGCGCAGCTCCTGCAGGTAGAGCACCGCGATGAACTGGAATCCGAAGAAGCCCGCCGCGAACAGCATGCCCGCCAGGTTCGCGCGGACCAGCGAACCGCTGCGGAAGATCCCCAGGCGTACCAGCGGCGAGGCCGACCTGCGCTCGATGGCGACGAACACGGCCAGGAGGGCCAGGCCTCCGGCGATCGTGGCCGCCGTCCAGGCCGCGGAGGCGTGCGCCGCGCGCTCGACACCGAAGACGAGGAGCAGGATCGCGCCGGTGACGGTGAGCGCGCCGGCCAGGTCCACACCCTGCCCTGCACGGTCCGGGCGCGGCGACTTCGGGATGAGGACGAGGGCCGCGACAAGGATGAGGAGCGTGAGGATCACCGGGGCGAAGAAGACCCAGCGCCAGTCGACGGCGGCGAGCAGACCACCCACGACCAGACCGACGGAGAAACCGCCGGCCGCGGTCCCGGAATACACCAGCAGGGCCTTGTTGCGCTGCGGGCCCTCCTCGAAACCGGTGGTGATGATGGACAGGCCCGCCGGAGTCATGAACGCGGCGGCGACGCCCGTCACGAACCGGGCGACGATCAGCATCCAGCCCTCCGTGGCGAACCCGCCCAAGCCGGAGAACAGCAGGAACACCACAAGCCACCCGATGAACATCCGGCGGCGCCCGAACAGATCCGCCGCCCGGCCGCCCAGCAGCATGAACCCGCCGTAACCCAGCACATAGGCGCTCATCACCCACTGAAGCATGCCCGTCGACATCCCCAGATCCTCACGGATCGACGGCAGCGCCACATTCAGCATGGCCACGTCGATGCCTTCGAGGAAGATCGCGCCGCACAACACGAACAGCACACCCCACGCGCGCCCGCTCATACGGCCCGTACCGCCGCCCGAGAACGAATCCACACTGGACACAGAAATCTCTCCTTGCACACAGAGGAACCAACGAAGACGACCGCCCGCACCCCTGACGCGGACGAGCGGAATCCTCTTGAGACACAGGCGAGAAAGGGCGAGGGAGGTCGTGAAGACCCGAACCGACCCGGTTACCTTTCGTCACCACAGGAATCATGCGACGCCCCGGGGAACCGGGGAAGAACGCACTTTGAAGTCACCCAGGCACCTCGGAGGAACCGCCCCCGCACGACGACACGCCTGGGCCGGAGAGCGCCGGAGCCGGGGCCGGAAAAAGATCGGGCGGCGATGTCGAGAAGCCGTGGCCCGCTCCGTCCCCGTAGTGAACACGGCCACAATGGGCCGCACCACACCGAGGAGAACCACCATGGCCAAGTACCTGCTTCTCAAGCACTACCGCGGCGCCCCGGCCTCCGCCAACGACGTCCCCATGGACCAGTGGACTCCGCAGGAGATCACCGACCACATCCAGTACATGCAAGACTTCGCCGCCCGGCTCGAGAAGACCGGCGAGTTCATCGACGGCCAGGCCCTCGCCCCCGAAGGAACCTTCGTCCGCTACGACGGCGAAGGCCGCCCGCCGGTCACCGACGGACCGTTCGCCGAGACCAAGGACCTCATCGCCGGCTGGATGGTCATCGACGTCGACACGTACGAACGCGCCCTCGAACTCGCCGGAGAACTCTCCGCCGCCCCCGGTGCCGGCGGCAAGCCCATCCACGAATGGCTCGAAGTGCGCCCGTTCCTCACCTCGCCCCCCACCATCACCGAGTGACGTCCTCCATGAACGACGCCCTGCTGCGCACCCTCACGCCGAGCGTCCTCACCGTCCTCGTCCGCCGCGGAGCCGACTTCGCGGCGGCCGAGGACGCCGTACAGGACGCCCTCATCGAAGCCGTCCGCCTCTGGCCCGACCAACCACCACACGACCCCAAGGGTTGGCTCGTCACCGTCGCCTGGCGCAAATTCCTCGACGTCACCCGCGCGGACACCGCCCGCCGCAGGCGCGAGGAACGCCTCGACCAGCAACCCCCGGCCGGGCCCGCGGCCGACGCCGACGACACGCTCCAGCTCTACTTCCTGTGCGCCCACCCCGCCCTCACCCCCTCGTCCGCCGTCGCGCTCACCCTGCGCGCCGTCGGCGGACTGACGACCCGGCAGATCGCCCAGGCCTACCTCGTCCCCGAAACGACCATGGCGCAGCGCATCAGCCGCGCCAAACGCACCGTCTCCGGCGTCCGCCTCGACCGGCCCGGCGACGTCGCCACCGTGCTACGCGTCCTCTACCTCGTCTTCAACGAGGGCTACTCCGGCGACATCGACCTCGCCGCCGAGGCCATCCGCCTCACCCGCCAACTCGCGACCACCATCGACCACCCCGAGGTCGCGGGACTCCTCGCCCTCATGCTCCTTCACCACGCCCGGCACACGGCCCGCACCACACCCGACGGCAGCCTCATCCCCCTCGCCGAGCAGGACCGCAGCCGATGGGACACCACCGCCATCGCCGAAGGCATCTCCATCCTGCAAGCCGCCCTCGCCCGCGACCGGCTCGGCGAGTACCAGGCCCAAGCGGCGATCGCCGCACTCCACGCCGACGCCCCGACCACCGAGGAAACCGACTGGGTCCAGATCGTCGAGTGGTACGACGAACTCATCCGCCTCACGGACAACCCCATCGCCCATCTCAACCGCGCCATCGCCATCGGCGAAGCGGACGGACCCCACGCCGGCCTCACCGCGCTCGCAGCCCTGGACCCCGCACTCCCCCGCCACACCGCCGCAACCGCCTATCTCCACGAACGAGCCGGCGACCACGCCACCGCCGCGCGCCTGTACGCGGAAGCCGCCCACCACGCACCCAACCTGCCCGAACGCAACCACCTCACCCAGCAGGCCGCCCGACTCAACAACCACCCACACCCCTAGGTGCTGTCCGGCGGATCATGCGATTCGAGGCACCGGCAGACCCGTGCCTCGCCCTCGACCGCCTTGCCCCCCCTAGAGCTGGTCTCCCCTGCCGGCCGGTTCCGGAGGATGCGGCCCGCCACCGTCCTTGATGTCCTGCTCGCAGGATCGTCCGACGTAGGACTGGTCATTGGGGATCAACAGCACGCCGGCAACCTGCTCGGGGTGCTCGACGGAGAGCCAGTCGTCGCCCGTCAGGGCACCGTCCGGCCCGAACGCCTGAGACGAATAGACCGTCTGGCACCCCAGCGCCACACGCTCCTTGTCGACCGCGCAGGCGTCCACCGCAGGGCCGGAACTCTCGTCGGCGCCGTCGAAGCGGTAGTGGAAGTGGACCCGGTCACCTTGGGAGGGCACCTGCGGGTGGGGCTCAAGGCGCCAGTCGACGACCTCGGCGGTGACGCCGAGAGGCCGCCCGGACGTGTCCTCGACCTGCACCCTGACACCGGCCTCACCGCGCTCCGCCGTCGTGTCGGTGCACAAGAGGGAAGAGCAGCCGGTCAGGGCGAGAATCACCAGAGCCAACGGGGCACCGGCAAGTACCCGTGCGGCGGGGAACACTGAGACGACCTCCGGTCGGGGTGGCGTCGGAGCAGTTTATCCCGGGGCCGGCGGACTCGGACCGCCCTCCTCGTCGAACAGACCCACCCGCCAGACCCACCCGCCGCGCACGACACAGAGGGGCCCCGCGGACGTCGTGGTCCGCGGGGCCCCTCCTGTCGCGCGCGGCGGCTGTACCCGAGCGCTACGGGATGCCGGGCTGTGTGCCGCCTGATGTCGCCAGGCTGAACGCGTCCTGGTCGATGACGCGTTCCTCGCCGTAGAACTTGCCCAGCAGACTGCCGCTGTGCGAGTTCTGCTTCGCGTCGATCATGCAGACGCTGTATCCGTCCGGGCCGGTGGTGATCGTCAGATCCTTGACGTTGCAGTTGGCGTGAACGGTGCGGCCCAGATCGGGATGGGCCGCTGCGCCTTCGTTGCTGGACGCGAACGGGTATTCGTCGCAGGACCGGCCCGCCAGGCGTCGGGCGTCAGCGACCGGGCCCTTGCGGGGGCAGGACTGCTGACGGTTGATGTCCCGCTTGGACTTGTCGGCCTGCCGGTGAAGAGGCCTGCCGGCCGAACCGGGAAGACCGGATGCGATCGCCTCGGCGACGTGCCAGGTCTGTTCGGGGGTGACGGACGTCAGCTTGAACTCGGGCTTCGCCCCGTAGAACACGCACCCCTGACGGAACTTCCCGTTGGACAGCTTCATCGTGGAATCGCACCGAACGGTGGCGACTCGGATGTTGCCCCACCGCGTGCCGGGGATGATGTCGGGGTCCAGGTTCCCGAAGTTCCACTCGATGTTGACGACCGGGTACTTCAGCGCCTGGTCGGCCATCGCCTGTTGCTTCCACTTCACGACGATGACTTTCGACTGGCCCGATTTGATCAGCGACCCGTCGTCGGCTCCGTCGACGCTGTACGACCCGGCAGGCGTGTTGTTGTACGTGAGCTTGTACCGGAACGTGGGCTTGCCCGTCTTCCCCGTCAGGCCGTGGAAGTCGACGCGGAACTCCTGCTGGAACTCGCCCGACTTGTGTGACGTCAGGACACCGGTCTTCACGGTGAAGGGGATCGACCCGGTCTCGGTGCCCCTGGTCATCACATCGACGGCCAGGTCCTTCCAGATCATGCACGCGTGCTTACGCTCCATACGCCACTGCCCGTCCCACGGCTTGTCGAGGCACAGCGGGGAGATGAACGTCCCCTGCGTATCGGGGCCGTCGATGATCGGATCGTCCGGCGGGTCCTCGTCGGAGACCGGCGTCGTGTGCATGCAGGACTCGCCCGCGACGCAGGGCTCCAGCGAGCCGGGCCCCTCCTGGATCACCGGCCCGCCGACACCTTCGGTGTTGGCGTCGACGGCGAAGTCCCCCCACGTCACCGGGACCTCGTCGCCCACGATCGGGTCCGCGTCCCCGTCGTCGGGGTCGACGGCCGCGACCGGATCGGTCGGGAACCCCATCGTCCCGAACTGGAAGTCCTGATCCCACGACGATCCACGCGGCTGCTGGTCCGCGACCGGATACCCGTACGGGCCCTTCTCGTAGCCGGACAGCTCCCACTTGGTCAGCAGCCCGCCGCTGACCGGGTGCGCCCCGTACGCGGCAGTCCAGTAGATCATTCCGTGCTCGAACCTGGCGCCGCTGCCGATCCCGTCCGGCGTGGCGAACTCGTCGGATGTGGGGTAGCCCAGGTAGCCGGCCTCCCATCCGGCTTCGGCCCACTTGTCGCGGATCGCGCCGCGCACGGCGTACGCCTCGTTCAGCTTCCAGTAGATGTCACCGGATGCGAAGTGCTGCCGGCGTCCGACACCGTCGGGGTTCACGATCTCGTCCGATGTGGGGTAGCCGATCGGTCCGGCCTCCCAGCCGTTACGGGCCCACGCCGCGAAGAAGTGGTTGACGACCGGGTGCGCGCCGCCCTGCGGGGACCAGTAGATCGGCCCGTTGATGAACTCGGTGCGTTTGCCGACCCCGTCGGGGTTCGTCAGCTCGTTGGAGTTCGGGAACGACAGGAAGCTGCTCGGGCCGCCGAGCTCGTTGTACTTGTCGCGGATCGCGCCACAGACTTCGTAGGGGGCAGGCCAGTACACCTGGCACCCGTCCGTGGCGCGGGCCTCCATCGTCTCCGCCTTGTCGGCCTGCGCCTTGCTGAACCCCTTGGGCAACCGGTCGCTGTCGGACCGCATCTGTCCCGGGGTGATCGTGGCGTGCGGCCGTAACGTCGGCTTCCACCTCTGTGCCTCCGGGCTGCCGCTGTCGGCGGTCGCGGCGGTCGTCGTCGCGGTGATCAGCAGCGCCGACGCCAGGGCAGCGGCTGCGGCTCTCAACAGGGGCACCGTACGGGCTGGTCGTCTTCTTCTTGTCATCCCACCAGTAGCAAGATGAACGGTCCCGATGGCAAGGCCCGGTGCCCGTGTCGCCGAGGATGGGCGGGAGGTCTTCCCGGACCGATGAGTAGCATGATCGATCATCGATCAAATGGCTCACGGACTTCCACGCGGACCCCGAACGGCCCGCCAAGGTCGCCGCCAACATCCCCATGGGCCGGGCCGGGCAGCCCGAGGAGGTCGCCGGCGCCGTCTCCTGGCTCCTGTCCACTGACGCCGCCTACACGACCGGCGCGGTTCTGCGCGTCGCCGGGGGCATGTAGCGAGGGTGACGACGAGGACTGGTCCTGGGGGCGCCGTGGGTGGCGTAGTGTTGAGCCTACCGACGCGGGGTGGAGCAGCTCGGTAGCTCGCTGGGCTCATAACCCAGAGGTCGCAGGTTCAAATCCTGTCCCCGCTACTGAAGTGACATGAGGCCCGGATCCTGTGGATCCGGGCCTCATGCGTGCTCCCGCCGGCCGAGGGCAGGAGCCGGAAACACGGCGCGGGCGCCCGTGCAGCGAGGCCGCGGTTCTGGAGCTGCGGTCTCGCTGCACGGATGCCTGGGTGTGTCGCGGCGCTAGCCGATGGTGAGGAAGGTGTTCCAGTCGTCCTCGTCGCGGCCGCTGGCGTCGCCGAGCCATTGAGTGGTGCCGCCGCGCATCAGGTACTGGTGGCCGATCGAGTTCACGGCCCAGATGTCGGCGACGCCGTCTCCGTTGGCGTCGGGCGTGCCCAGCACCATGGGGATGGTTGCCCGTGCCCTGACCACGGACATGTACGACCCGGTCGCACGTTTCTCAGGGTCCGAGGACGGCCATGTCCGGCGGGCGAGCACGCAGGTGAACACGACGGATGCGCTTCTCACCGTGGACGGGCGGTGGCTGGACGTGTCCACGGATGTCTGGCAGGAGCAGTCCGAGAACCACGGCAAGGGGTACTTCGGGTTCGCCGACGCCTATCTGCTCGGTCTGCCCGGCGACTGCCTGCTGAGCAGAGTGCGCTTCCGCTGTTGACCGCCCGCGTCGGCAGGCCGGCTCGCGGGCTGTTACGCGCCCGGAGCCCGATACCGGATGTGCTCGGCTCTGCGCAGAGCATCCAGCGTTTCATCGACGCTCAGGAGAACGGTCGTCTCGAACGAGCTGAGCGCGCCGCCTCCGCTGATCGCCAGCGCGACCGCGGCCATCGACACGTTGTCCGGCGCTTCCCAGAGGTTGTAGCCGTCGTGCGTGCCGAAGGCGTACCAGAAGCCGTGCAGCTTCCCGCCGACGGACTCGATGTACGCCTCAGCGGCCTGTGCTCGGTCCTCAGGGTGGCCGATCAGCCTCGCCCACGTCTCCGGCGTGTAGCTGAACCTCGACAGATAGAGCGGCATCGTGTCTCTCTTTCGTTTCGTCGACGATGCCCGCGCCGGGTGGGAGGACGGCCCGGCCGGAACGTGGTTCCCCCGAACGGCCGGGGACGTTGACCGCCATGGCCCACAGTCCTTCTGCTCTCGTCAGGGCAGGATCTCGACGTACCCGTCGGTTCCGTGCACGCGGATCCGCTGCCCGTCCCGGATCAGCCGGGTGGCCTGTTCCACGCCCACGACGGCCGGCAGGCCGTACTCCCGGGCGATCACCGCGCCATGCGTCATCAGGCCGCCCACTTCCGTCACCAGGCCCGCGATGCCGACGAACAGCGGCGACCAGCTGGGGTCCGTGAAGGTCGTGACCAGGATGTCGCCCGCTTCGAGATCGGCATCGGCCATGTCAAGGACGACGCGGGCCCTTCCCTCGACGGTCCCGGCGGAGACCGGTAGGCCGGCCAGAGCGCCGGCCGGCACGTCGTCGCGCCGGTACGCCCCGGTGACGGCCTCGCCATCCGATGTGAGCACCCGCGGAGGTGTGAGCGCGTGGTACGACCGGAACGCGTCCTTGCGCTGCTGGATGAGCCGGCCGTCCACCTGGTGCGAGCGCACGACGTCGTGGAGCTCCTGGAACGTGAGGTAGAAGATGTCCTCCTTCTCAGGAATCACGTCGGCCTGCACAAGGCGCTCGGCCTCCTCCAGCAGGGCCTGCTTGTAGACGAAGTAGCGGCTGACGATGCCGTACTTCGGGTACTCCCGGTACCCGATGAAGGTTCTCACCCGGTCGATCATCCGCTTGGCCTCGTCGGCCTTCCGGTCACCGTCCGGCAGGGCCCGCAAGCGGGACAGCACGTCCTGTTCCTTCTTCCGCGCCTTCTGCCGGCCTTGCTCGAAGCGCCGCCCGGCGGCACCCGGCTCGAAGTTCCTGACGTTGTCGAGGATGACGGGCACGATCGTGGCGGGGTGCTCGCGCCAACGGGGCCTCGTGATGTCGATCTCGCCGACACAGCGCATGCCGTACCGATCGAGGTAGGCCTCAATGGCGTCGCGCGC
Source organism: Streptomyces sp. NPDC042346 (assembly GCF_055581845.1). NCBI lineage: Bacteria > Bacillati > Actinomycetota > Actinomycetes > Kitasatosporales > Streptomycetaceae > Streptomyces > Streptomyces sp. NPDC042346. Next base: position 127,555 of record NZ_JBVJEH010000011.1, read on the forward strand.
TTCGGTCCCGCCGTCGAGCTTCGCCAGCTCGTCCAGGAAGCCTTCGTCCTCGACGCCGCCCTGCAGGAACGCCACCACCTCCGGCCGCGGACGGATCACGTCGGCTACGTCGAGCAGCGCCAGTCCCATCTCCGACGTGATGTTGTCGGGGGCGGACAGCGTCAGGGTGTCAGCCGCGTTCTTCTCGCCGAGCCACTCCCGCAGCTTGTCGTTGAGCCACCACGTGGCCTCCATCCCCGCCATGATCGCCTGAAAGCTCAGCGGATCGCCGAGGACCCGCTTGTGCTCCTCGAAGGCCTCCAGCAGGAAGTCGAACAGCGCCGGTCCGCTCTTCGTCCGGATGTCCCGCTCCAAGGCGGCGATGGACACCCGGCTGCGCTCGATCAGCGCGGTGACGACGGCCGGATCGGTCTCGATCGGGGCGGGCGCACCGCCGGCCGGTGGCCCGCCGGGACCCGCGTCCGGGAGGGACGGGACGAAGTCGTCGCGGTCGAGGACGGTCTCCAGAGCATCCCTGACCAGCGGATCTCCCCTCCCTATGACGTCCAGGAGGCCGGCACGGCTCGCGGGCGAGGCCAGGCGCCGGGTGACATCCACGAACAGCCTCCCGCCCGCCTCGTGCATCGGCACCATGGCCGTCAGCTGCCACATGGAGAACCCCAGGGGCCTCATGGGGTCGGTCATCATCTGCTGATGGCCGACGGAGACGTAGACGTGATTCTCCTGCCCGCCGGTCTCGGGGGCGGGTGTGGGGACGGGGAACAGCGTGGTGATCGGCCGACTCTGAACGATCTGGAAGTCGTCGTCGACCAGGCACCATTCGATGTCCTGCGGGCGTCCGAAGTGCGCCTCGATCCGTCGCCCGAGCTGCACGAGCCGCACGGCCTGGGAGTCCGTGAGGGCCGGCTCCTCCTGCCGCTGCGAGTCGATCGCCACTTCCCGCGTACCGCCGGTCGGCAGGGCGTGAACGGCACGCTGCTTGGCGGAGATCGCCTTGGCGACGACCTGGCCGTCCCGCACCTTGAAGTGGTCCGGGTTCACCAGGCCGGAGACCAGGGCCTCGCCGAGGCCGAAGCCCGCGTCCACGGTGGCGACCTTGCGGTTGCCCGTGACGGGGTCGGCTGTGAACAGGACGCCGGCCGCGTGCGGGAAGACCATCCGCTGCACGACCACGGCCATGTGGACCGTACGGTGATCGATGCCGTTCCGCCGGCGGTAGGTCACGGCCCGCTCGGTGAACAGCGATGCCCAGCAGCGGCTGACGTGCCGGAGGATCGCCGTCGGCCCCACGATGTTCAGGTACGTGTCCTGCTGGCCGGCGAAGGAAGCCGTCGGCAGGTCCTCCGCCGTCGCGCTGGATCGGACGGCGCAGGCGGCTTGCTCGCCGAGCCGGGCGAGCTCGCGGGTGATCGCCGACACGAGATCGCCCGGGATGACAGTCCCCTCGATGGTCAGACGAATCTGCGCGCTGAGCGCGCGGATCGCCTCCCGGTCCTCCGGGTTCACGCGCGACAACTGATCGAGTCGTTCGTCGATCGACGGCGCTTCCGCCATGATCCGCCGGAAGGCGTCCGTCGTCACGCAGAACCCACCCGGCACGCGGATGCCGTCGATCTTCGACAGCTCGCCCAGGTGCGCGCCCTTGCCGCCGACAAGCGCGACCTGCGTCTCGTCGACCTCCTGGAGATCCCACACGTACTGATCGGTCATCGTGATCCCTCCAAGACAGCCGTGCTCCGTCGTACTGCGGTGGCCGATCGATTCACCGACGCCTCCCACTCCATCGCACCATCCCTGGTCGCCTTCCCTCCGACGAGTCGCCTGCCCGCTCGTCCCCAGTCGTGCGGCGCGCACCCCGCACCTCCGCACCGGGCACCCACGAACCGCACCGCCGGTCCCACCACTGATTCGACGTCACCGAGTCCCCGATACGTCGACAACGACACACGCACGTCGGGCCCTCATCTCCGCAGGCTGTGGCATCGGCCGACCATTCTGCGCCATGCTCCTCATCGCCGTCGCCCCCCGATGCGTTTCTCCTGATGGCCACAGCACCCCGGCCCTCACCGCATACCGATGCCGAACTAACCTTCGCACCATGGCTTTGCGACCTGACGAGTTCTACGACCACGCACGCACCGCCGCGGATGGCGAGCGCCGGCTCCCTCTCGCCCGCATGACAGGCTGGGACATCAGCCCGTTCGAACCCGACGGACTGCGCGTCGCACCACTGCGCCCTCCGGTCTTGCCCGAGCCTCCGCGGCACGGCGAGGACCCGGCGAACTGCGAGTCATGCCGCGCACGCGGCGACGGGATCTGGTTCAACGACAATTGGCGCCTCACCCGGATCACGGGAGTCGGTGTGCCCCTGGTGCTCATGCTGCACCCGATCGAGCACTACGACATGGCCGACCTCCCCGATGAGCTCGCGGCCGAGCTCGGGGTCCTGTCCACCCACATCGTCCGCCACGTACAGGCCCTGCCACACATCTCGCGGGCCCACGTCTACCGCATCGGAGACGGAGGCGCGCACCTGCACATCTGGTTCTTCGCCCGACCCGAAGGACAGACCCAGCTCTACGGATCGTGGATGCCCGTCTGGGACGACCTCCTCCCGGAATACCCGGCAGAAATCGCCGAGGCAGACGCCGCGATCGTGGCAGACGCCTTGATCACCTCCATCGGAGGCCGCCGCTCCGCCTCCGACGACACACCACACCACTGACCTGCCGGCCGACTCAGCCTTATGCATCGGCTCACCGACGAGGAGCAGTGAGCCAACACCGCTTCCGCGCCTCACGCGACAAGCCGGCAGTGACGCCGGTCGGGTCTTCGGTTGGGGATCATGGCCGGGTGATACGTCGCCACGGGATCGTGTGGCAGTTCCGGACCGGGATGGCCTGGCGGGACGTGCCCGATCGGTTCGGCTCCTGGGCCACGCTCCACACCCGCTTCCGCCAGTGGGCCAAGGACGACACCTTCGAGGGCATGCTCAGAGCCGCCCAGGCCGAGGCCGACGCGACCGGTGACATCGAGGGGCTGGTGTCGGTCGACTCCACGATCGTCCGAGCCGACCAGCACGCGGCCGGGTCCCTGGGCAGCCCTGGACCCGGCCGAACGGCGCCGGTGATCCTCGCCAGGAACGCCCGGCGCAGGGGCGCGTACTCGGGTGCGGTGTTGACCGCCTCCTGATCTCGGGCGGGACGAGGGTCCGTTCCAGGTTCTCGTTGTGGGCGTCGGCCACGGGGTCGGTGTCGCACGACCCCGCGTCGGGGGCGTCGACGTTCAGGGCCTCCGTCTTCACGTCGAGCGGCGCTTTGAGGATGTGAACTTCTGCGGGTCCAGTGCCAGCCAGGTCCGCAGATCCGCGCCGAAGTGGCACGCGGGACAGCGCGCACGGTCGGAGAATCCCCCGACGGCCTTGCCCAGGAGCGTGTCGGCCTCTTCGGCGGACAGACCGAGTTGCCGCAGGAACGGCCGCAGGATCCTCTCGTAGATCAAGGCCTCCGAATGCACTCCGGCCTCGTCGTACGCCCCCTCCGCACGGCTCACCGGAACGTTGACCGCGGTGAGTTCAAGGACGGTTCGGTCCGGCGACATCCCCGGGCGCTCGAACAGCGCTTCCTTGCCCGCGTGACGCCTCACACCCGCTCGCCGTGCCGAGTCACCGCCGGCGCCCCTCCGGCACCAGCCGTCCGGCGCCGCCGCAGCGGCTGCGCCGCCCTGTCCCTGACGAGGAACAGATGCAGCGCCAGCGGGAACAGGAGGAGAGGCAGGGCCGCCCACATCAGCCGCGGCAGACGCAACTGCCCCAACGGCGTGAAAGAGTCGGCCCGATAGCCGAGGGTCACGTACGCGTCGTCCCCGACGGCCTGGGTGTCCAGGAAGGCCAGAGTCGGGTCGTTGTCGTCTCCGGGCTTGTAGAAACCGCCGAGCCGGTAGTAATGCCCGTAACGGTCCCTGCCCTCCGGGCTGAAGTGGACGGTGACGACCTGATCCTGGGCGAAGGCGGGGGACGACCCGTGCTGCGCCTCGTTCCACGTGATGACGCACCCCATCCCCTCGCCCGCCACGCAGTGGGAGGGCAACGGCATGCGCACGGGTTGCCCGAAGCGCATGGCGTAGCCCGGCGAGTCGTACACGGAGTGTGCGATCGCGCCGAACACGGCGACCAGTACGGCGACGGCGACCGGCACCACCGTGAGCGTCACCTGTGCCCGGACCAGGGCCAGGACGGACGTGGTGGCCACACCTGCCGCGGCGACGGCGAGCAGGATCCACCCCGTCGCGTACGGCGGCGGTCCGGTGACGAAGGCGGCGACGCTCAGACACGCCGCTGCCAGCGTCAGCGCGCCCGACGCGTGCACCGCCAGCAGCAGACCGCGTGCGCCCTTGCGGTACCGCAGGACCGGTACCGCCGCCGCCATCAGCACCGGAAGGGTGGCGACCGCCCGGACATGGCCATCGTTCGGCCCCGGGTCGGCCACCGCCAGTTCCACCAGCACAATGGCCACGACGACGGCGAGGGCGACGCAGCAGCCCAGGGTCGCCTCCCCGTCCCAGCCGTCGCGCGTGTCCGCCGTGTCCTTGTCCAGAGTGACGCGCTTGACGTCCGTGGCGGATCCGCCGCCCCGGGGCGGGCTCGCTTCCGGTCTCGTGTCCCCGACCCCCCAGCCGGCGATCAGGCCCGCGAAGGGCACGCCCACCACAGCTGTGACGACCGCCGCGAAGATGCCCTGCCCCAGCGTCATGTGTGCCCTCCGAACTCGCATGGGTGGTCGGTGGACCAACGAGGTTCACTGGCCGACAGTCACACGAACAGCGGTGTCCGCCATGCCCGGGACCCGCGGACCTCGTCCGGCGCGTACCCCTGAGTACAGAGCCAAGCGTCCTCAGGTCATGACGGCCGCCCCCCGAACTGCCAGTTGTGCACCTCGATGTCGGCGTACCGGTCCGGCGTCAGGATCGCGCGTGCCGCGTGCGGGTCCGGCGCCCGGACCAGTGCCGCCGTGCCCAGCCAGGTGGCGCCGCTGTCGGACAGCAGCGGCCCGTAGGCGATCAGCTCGTCCCGGTCTGACGGCACCGTGAGGTCGGCGGCCTGCTCCGCATCGAGACCGAGACCGATCACCAGGTAGCGGTTGCCGCCGGTCCGGCCACCAGGGAAGTCCCACATGGTGCACCCCAGCAGGTTGCGCCACCGCCGTATCAGCACGTCCCGGTAGATGCCGGCCTGATAGCCGGGCTCGTCGAAGGCGAACGCACGGGCGGCGGCGGGATCGGGCAGGTCGAGGATGTGCACGCTGCCGGTGAGCGTGTCGCCGTCGTCGCCGAAGGTCGGGCCTCGGGCGATCATCTCCTTCGCGTACCGGTCCATGTAGGACCAGTGCTCTTCCACCAGCTCGTAGCGCAGCGACAAGGATCCGGGCCGGTCTCGGTGGTAACAGAGGAATTCCATGCGCATAGGGTCCCTCCAAGGAGGAGCCCAGGGCGAGCGGGTTTCACTGCGATCGCCCATCGGCACGCTCGCCCGGAAGCACACGCGCCGACTCCGCTTGGCGGCCGGCGGTCTTCTCCTCACACGGCCCCGTGGCCCCTCCGCCCGGAGCATCCCTCAGCGGACGCCCCCCCAGAGGAGCCGTTCCCGTGCGCGCGGGTCGGGGACGGCGGTGGGGGTCGTGGTGAAGGTCATCGTCGTGCGGGTCGTCTTGTCGTACGCCTCCCAGCCGGGGTCGCCCGTCTTGGCGAAGGAGATCCAGGCGCCGTGCATGGCGTCCGCGAGGGCCTGGGGTGGGCGGTCGCCGAGCAGGGGCGCGTACGACGGGTCGTGGAGGCGGTCGAAGACGAAGGGCAGTTCGAGGGCGTGGCAGGCGCCGAGGGTGCCGTCGAACCGGGGGGAGCGCCAGGCGAATTCGTAGAGGTGGGACCCGGGTACGGCCTCGGCCAGGCGGATGGCGGGGATCCGGTAGAACCAGTCGGTCGCGACCGCGTCGAGGAGTTCGCCCGGGGTGGCGTCGGGGCGGGTGTCCCGGTAGACGGGGAGGGCCTCGCCGGGGTCGAGGCCGTAGGCCGCGGTCATGGCGCGGAGCGAGGATTCCGGGAAGGCCTGGAGGCGCCGCGTCGGGACGAGGAAAAGGCGGTACTCCTCGCGGTTGCTGCCGATGAGGAGGTCGACGTCGCAGTCCGGGCCGGGGAGGGTGAGGCCCGGCCGGACCGGCTCGAAGGGCATCATGTTGAGCACCGCCTCGCCCCACCGCGCCGGGTCTGGATCGGCACTCACCGCGGTACGCAACTCCCCTTGGGCTGCGAGGAGTTCCGGCAGCGGAACGGCCTCGAAAGCCGCCGGGGTCGGCTCGATGCCCAGTCGCTCCGCCAGGCGGGCCGCGATCAGCCGGGCCGATGCCGGGCGCAGGTAGTGGTGGCAGGCTCCGCTCTGGAGGACGGCCCGCCGGAACAGGCCTCGGGCGGCTTCCGTGGTCAGCAGCGTGCCGATGCTCATCGCACCCGCCGACTCGCCGAAGACGGTCACCCTGTCCGGGTCGCCGCCGAAGGAGGCGATGTTCTCGCGGATCCACCGGAGTGCGGCGATCTGGTCGAGCAGGCCCCGGTTGTCGGGGCGGTCGGGCAGGTGCAGGAAACCGTCCGATCCCAGGCGGTAGTTGACGTTGACGCAGACGACGCCGTCGCGTGCGAAGGCGCTCCCGTCGTACCCGGACGCCGAGCCCGAGCCGTTGGTGAACGCGCCTCCGTGCAGCCAGACCATCACGGGGAGGGCGGCTCCCGGCTCCGGGGCGGGGGTCCGGATGTCGAGGTTCAGACAGTCCTCGCCCGGGATGTGGTTCTCCGGGATGAGGGCGTCGAAGGGCGGGGCGTAGGGGGCGTGCGGCGCCGTCGGCCCGTGGGTCGTGGCGTCGCGTACGCCGGTCCAGGGGTCGGGCGGGGCCGGCGCCCGGAAGCGCAGGGCGCCGAAAGGCGGAGCGGCGTACGGGATGCCGAGGAAGGAGGTCACCCCGTCGGGGGAGGTCCGGCCGCGGACCTCCCCCTGCCGCGTACGGCAGGCCGTCATGCCGACAGGACCTCGACGAGTGCCTTGCCGAACTCCTCGGGGCGTTCGAGGTGGACGGTGTGTCCGGCGTCGGCCACGGCGACCTCCCGCACCGCGCCGCCCGCCGCCGCGTAGCGGTCGAGGAGGTGACGCGTCTGCGCCACCATCGGCTGGGCCGGCGTGCCGTCCCAGCCGGGCACGGCGCCGACCGCGCCCAGGTGCGCCAGGTCGAACATCGAGGTGTCCGAGACGATGACGTCGTCCTCGCCCCGGATCCACAGGACCGGCGGCTTCGGGTCGATCAGGTGCAGGTCGTCGACACGGAAGTGGGTCGGGGCGAGGCAGTTGAGCACGCCTCGGGTGCCGGGGGCGATCCCGGGCCAGGCGGTGGACGTCGTGCTGTCGCCCGGGTAGTGGTCGTCGCCGAGGCGGGTGGTGAGCATGGACTCGACGTAGGCGTCCTCGTGCTCGGGCTCGAAGCGGAGCGGCGGCTTGACGTAGCAGGCTGCCAGGACGGAGCGCGGCGAGAGCGGTGAGTCCTCGCCTCGGTCGCCCTCGGCGAGCAGCCGGACGAAGTCCGGGTTGGCCGTGCCGCCGCCCGATCCCGCCCCGTCCTCGGAGTTGAGGGTGCCGTCCGCTCCGTGCGTGCCGCCGAAGCCGTACGGGGAGACCGGGTTGACCAGGGTCAGGGAGCGCACCGCGGCCGGGTGGTCGCGCAGGAACTGTGTGACCACCCCGCCGCCCATGGACCAGCCGACCAGGTGGGCGCGGTCGATGTCGAGGGCGGCGAGCAGCTCGGCGAGGTCGTCGGCGTAGTCCCGCAGGCCGCGCGTGGCGTCGACGGGGAGCGGGTCGGTGCCGCCGAAGCCGCGCAGGTCGACGGCGATGGCGCGGTAGGAGTCCGGCAGCGCGGCCAGGGTGGTGTGCCAGAACGGGGAGGACGAGACGTTGCCGTGGACGAAGACGACCGGTTCGCCCTCGGCGCGGGTCTCGGTGATCTGCTGGGTCAGTCTGCCGGTGGCGACACGGCGGGTGTGGAGCGTGGTCATGTACGGGTCCTTCTCGCGGGTTCTGGTCGCGGGGGCTGGTCGCCGGTTCTGGTCGCCGGTCGTTCAGGAGAGCCAGGTGGCGACCTGGGCGGCGGCCGAGCTGTGCCAGCCGAGTTCGAGGTGGTTGGCGGTGGCGACGGTGGCCTTGCCGCCGACGGTGGGGATGCCCGTGGTGTCGAGCGCGCTGGAGATGAAGACGACGCCGTCGCTGGGTCCGCGGTTCTCGTTGAAGATGCCGACGATGTCGGCGGATCCGCCGGCCAGCAGGTACGTGGTGACGGAGGCAGGCACCCCGGCGGCGTGCAGCGGGGCGATCAGGGATCCGGCGTCGATGGCGGCCTGGATGCCGGTGCCGGCGGTGTAGAAGCCCTGGCCGCCGTAGTAGGTCGTGTACCAGTCCTGGGCGGCGCCGTCGACTCCGTACGTCCCGTCCCAGCGGGCGAGCATCTGGCGCTGGCCGGGGTAGTTGTCCTGTCCGCCGGACGGGGTCATCGAGAACTCGGGGTGTGCGGTGTACAGGCCGTAGCAGGTCATGTGGGAATGCGGCGAGGGCGCGTTGACCTTGCCTCCGCACTCGGGCCAGATGGAGAAGTCGTGGGCCCAGCCGTGGGCGTACGGGTAGTCGTAGCCACCGTTCGGGCCGCCGATGGTGACGAGCCGGCGCACGTCACCGGCGTACGCGCGTCCCCAGCTCGGCTTGAGCGACGACACGTACGCGCGGGTCGACATCTCGCCCTTGCTCCAGCCGACGAGGTCCACCGTGGCGACGCCCAGCTTCGCCTTGATCGCGGCGATCGCGTCGCCGACGATCTGCGCCTGCATCAGGTTGTCGCCCTGTTTGTGCGCGAAGCCGACGGCGAACACGCGGTGGCCGCGCTGGGAGAGGTACTGCATGAGTCCGGTGGACGGGCAGGAGACGGCGCCGCAGCCGTACCCGCCCGATTCGCCGGGGTTGGCCCAGGCGCGGTCCGCGGTGTCGTTGGCGCCGTGCACGAGGAGCACGGGTGTGGTGACGCTGCCGGTGTTCCAGCCGGGGGCCGAGTAGAGCAGGAACCGGCCCGAGGACGGCCGGGAGACTCCGCCGAAGTACGTGACGCGCTTGCCGTCCTGGTCGCCGCGGCCGTCCGCGGGGAAGCCCTCGGTGCGGAATCCGGTGGTCGTGTCGAGGTAGCGCTCGACGCGCTCCCAGCCGTTGGTGACGGTCCCGGCCCCGTAGCTCGCCTCAAGGGTGAGGTACGGGGGCGGGGGGGCGGTCGTCGCGCCGCTCGCGGCGGCGGGTGGCGCCACCACGGCCGCCGCGACGACTCCCACCACAGCGATCACGCGGGCGGCGCGCAGTCGCCACCGGCTCCCAGGACTCCGTCTGTCGGCCATGTTCCGGCCTTTCCCGCTCGTGCGCTCATGGCGCGTCCGCCCGATGGCCGTCCCGGCACCGGGTCCGCACACGGTAGGCGGACCCCCACCCACGGGGCATGTGGGTGAGCCACACAAAGGGAACCGTCCAGGTGGTGCCAGGCACTCAGCAGTTGGGGATCACGGTGCCGTTGTTGTCCCTGGCCTGATCGTTGCCCCACCGCGAGAGGTAGAACGCGGACACCCACTGACCACCCGGCCCGACATCGGGATCGGTCTTCAGCCACCAGTGATTGAAGGAGTCACCACTGCGCACCTCACGACCCCAGGCCTTGCAGTACACGTAACTCGTCCCCTGATACAGGCTCCCCGTCGCCGTGACGCTGGAGGGCGAGGCGTACACCGACGCGTTGGCGAAGGTGTCGACCCAGGGCAGTCCCGGGGTCGGGTCGGGGGTCGGCTCGGGATCGGGCTCGGGCGCCGGCGGAGTGGTCGAGCCGCCGCCCGCGTACAGCCGGATCGCACCGTAGTAGTCGCTGTGCGAGGAGAGGGCGACCACGCGCACGTAGCCCCCGGAGTAGGGCGCTTCCACGATGTAGCCCTGGCCGAGGTAGAGGGCGACGTGGTGGATCGTGGACGCCGTCCCGCCGAAGAACACCACGTCACCGGGGAGCAGGGGGGGCCGTGCCGTCGGCCCGGTAGAAGCGGGCCACCGCGCGGCTGCTGGTCCACTGGGTGCGCGAGGGCCCATCTCGGGAGCTGGTTTACGCGTAGACAATGGACGGCCCTCAGGAGTGAACTGCCGTCAGAGGCAAGGGATTGATGGAAGGCGTCGGCCCTCGCATTCGGCCTCACACGAGCACAAGACCCCGGAGTGGATCTCTTCCTTTCCGGATCCACGGACGAGCAACCGACGCTTATCGGCCAGCACTTGCCCGCCCCGACATGGCCCTGCCACGCACCCTGGCGCCCCGAACCATGGGGCCTCACCACATACGCCGATGGCCACAGCGCGTCCCTACGTTCACAGGGCACTTAGCCTGCCGTTCAACGTCCGACGTCGAACGGCATCTCGAACCATGAAGATGTGATGATGTCGACCATGGCTATCGATTCAGTGGTTGTGCGGCAGCGTGTCGAGGATCTGGATGCGGCTGTGCCCTTCTACGAGAAGTTGACTGGAAGCACCGCTTCGCGGTTCGCCTTTGCCGGCGTCACCCTGGCAAGCGTCGGTCCCTTCCTCCTGTTCGCCGGACCTGACGAGGCAGTGCAGCGAGTGGCGGGTGTGGCGGCGACTCTCGTCGTCGCCGACCTGGGTGCCGCGGTCGAGGAGGCGCGGGCAGAGGGAGCCGAGATCGTGATGCCCATTCAGCCCACTCCGAACGGCCGCCGCGCAGTGCTGCGGCACCCGCACGGCGGGGTCTTCGAGTACGTCGGTGGCAGCCTGGAGGACTGAACGAAGGGGGCAGGGCCTGCCATGTCGATCGGATCTGGCCCCCGTGGCGGTACCTGCCTCCCGACTTCACTCCGTGGAAACCGTCTACGGGTACCTCGCTGCCTGTCTGCCAACCTGCCCTTCGACCGGGCCGCGATCACCCCCGAGGCCGTCTCTCTCCCCCCCCTGCGTCGCCATCGTCGACGCCAGCGCCCGTCTGCCCCAACCAGCGCCGTCGCCACACTGCGAGCGGGCAGCCTCGGCGCCTTCGGAATCCGGCTCGCCCGCCTGACCGGCGCGGCACGGCACGGCACGGCACGGCACGGCACGGCACGGCACGGCACGGCACGGCACCAATCATCGTGATCGCTCTGTGAGCAGGACGGCCGGCGATCACAAGCTCGTCCAGCGCGACACATCTCCAGCGGCGTTTCGGCCACACCCGGCATCGGCAAGAGCCCCTGTCCCACATGGATCGGTGCACACCACACGAACGCGCTTTCGCCTGGTTCTGGGGTTCGAATGACGTCCGAATCAGGCGTGCTCGAGACACAGCCCCCGGTCGTTGAGCCACCGACACATCAACTCGACCACCCGGAGGGCCCGATGCATCCCCGGCCCCCAGTCGCCCCTACACGCCCAGGTCAACCATCCCAGGTCCGCCTCGATGGCGCCCCAAACGGCCGGCTACAGAGGTCGGGAGCACAGTGCGTCGGATACGACGTGGGAGCCATGACCGGCACAGCGCGCCCCCAACCGGCCGTCGAGGAGGACGCGTCGGACTCGGAAGGGCCCACGGAGTTCCGTCCGCGCGCCATCCCACCTTGTTCCAAGGAGGACGATCGTCATGACCGCTGATCTGTCCAGCCTCACCGCCGAGTCCAGCAGTCGGCGTGCCGCCCTGGTTGAGCGCCTCGAAACCGAAGGGGTGCTCACCGACCCGCGCGTGCGTGAAGCCCTGCTGCGGGTCCGCAGGGAGGTTCTCCTGCCGCACGCGTATCTCCGGGTCAGCGGCCCGGCGGCGGATCCGATCGACTGGCGGCTGCTCGATGGCTCCCACCCCGACGACCGGGAGGAGTGGCTCGACCTCGTCCACGAAGGCGACTCCGTCCTCCTCCAGCGTGACGGAGAACCCCTCGACGCCCTCGGGCGCGGGCCGGTGACCGGTGGCCACATGACGTCGATGTCGAGCGGGCTCCCGCTTACCGTCGAAGGGCTGCAGACACTGCAACTCGCAGCCGCGCAAAGGTTCCTGGACCTCGGCACCGGGTCGGGGATCTCACTCGCGCTCGCCGCGACGATCACCGGACCCGGCTGCGCCACCGGCGTCGAACGGGACCCGCACATGGCCGTGTTCACCCAGCGGAACCTGGATCGGCTCGCGTTCGGCGTCCAGGTCGTGACCGGTGACGCGCTCGACGGGCACCCGGCCTCGGCTCCGTACGACCGCGTTCACTCCGGCTTCGGGGTCCCCTGCGTCCCGCCGGCGTGGGTCGAGCAGCTCGCCCCTGGTGGACGTCTGTTGACGACGCTCACCACCGTGACGCCCAGCTGGCCCGGGCAACTGCTCATCACCCTCACACCGCAAGGCCGGATCGAGGCCGTTCTGAGGGGCGGCGTACGCGGCACCCGGCCCCTGCTCGGCTACCAGTGGCTCACCGCCGTCCACCACCGGTCCCGGATCGACGCCGATCCCGGCCGACCGCGCGCCACTCGGCTGGCGCCGCCGGATCGGACGTCGCACGGTTTCTGGCTCGCGGCCTCGCACCTCGCGCCCGGCCTGATGTGGGACATCCGCGACGAGACGATGCGGATCGTCGCCCCCGACGACGACTCCTGGGCCGTGCCCGGCCCCGAGGAAGGAACGGTCCGCGTGCACGGGCCGCGGGATGTGTGGGCCGAATTGGAAGCCCTCCACGACCGCTGGGAGCGGGCCGGCCGCCCGGACACCTATCGGGTCGACATTCCCGGCGGCGGAGGGCCTCAGCACGTCACCTCCGGCGTCGGTCCCTCCGCGCTGGAATGGGCGCTGCCACCGCTGGCAGCTCTCCCCCGCCAGGCCGCCTCCACCGCGCCCCCGCATCAGTCGGCCAGCGAACTGTGAACCGGGACGAAGTCAAGGAGGTGCTTCATGGCTGCTGCCGGCAATGACTCGGCCACCGGGCCGATCTCGTTGTGGCGACACCGCGACTTCCGGAAGTACTTGACCGGGCAGGCAGCCGGCGTGGCCGGGAGTTCGATCAGCTCGACAGCGATCCCCGTGCTGGCCGTGCTCACGCTCGACGCCACCGCCGGTCAGGTTGCCTGGCTGGCGTTCATGGGGCAGCTCCCGCCCGCGCTGTTCGCTCTGCACGCCGGGGCGCTCGCCGACCGGTACTCCAAGCGGAGGCAGATGATCATCGGCGATCTGGTCAGCGCTGTGGCCCTTGCGACCGTGCCGGTGGTCGCGGCCCTGGGAATGCTGACCCTGACTCAGCTCATGGTCGTCGCCGCGGTTCAGGGTGCTGCCGGGGTGCTGCACGACGCGGCGGGGATCAGCCTGCTGCCGCAGCTCGTCGACCGGTCGTTGATCCAGCGGAGCAACAGCCGCGTGGGTGCGCTGTTCGCGCTCGCCGCGACCGGGGGCAGTAGCCTCGGCGCCGCGCTGACCGCGCTGCTCGGCCCGGCCCGCGCCCTGCTCGGGGACGTCGCCTCGTACCTCCTCAGCGCCTGGTGCACCACCCGCATCCAGGTCCGCGAGACCCCGCCGGCACCGGCAGGGAGACGAAGACTGCGCACGGAGATCGCCGAAGGTCTGAGGTACGTACACGGCGACCACCGGCTGAGCGTGCTCACCTGGGTCAACGCGACCACCTCGCTGGCCCTGGCCATGCTCAACACACTGTGGGCGCTGTACCTGCTGCGGGTCCTGGAGATGAGTGCGACGGCCTTCGGCGTGGTGCTCGGGCTCGGCGCCCTGGGCGCGGCCGTCGGCGCGTGGTCCGCCCCGGCCGTCGCCGGGCGGTACGGGCCCGGGCCGATGATGACGGGTGCGCTCGCCCTCACGCCGCTCACCCAGATCCCCCTGCTGCTGGCCTCCCCCGGCCTCGGCTGGGAGATCGGAATCGGCAGCGCACTGTTCCTGCAATTGGCCTGCGCCGGCGCGGCGGGCACCACCCAGCGGTCGATCCGTCAGATCATCACGGAGCCCCGCATGCAGGCCCGGATGCAGGCCGTGAGCACATGGCTGACCTCCGGCGCCCGGCCGTTGGGCGCACTGCTGGCCGGCGGGGTCGGGACCTGGGCCGGAGTGCGACCCGCCCTGGCCGTCGGGGCCTGTCTCCTCGTCGTACCACTCACGGTCCTCTCCCGTTCCCCGCTGCGCACTCTGCGGCAGATGCCCGGCCCGGCCCCTGTGCCGGACGGCCCAGGCGGCGTTGTCCCCCGAACGCTTGCCACCTCCCCGTCGGCAGTACCTGGCCCGGGACCGGCACCCACCACGAGATCACGGGAGGACTCGATGGACGGCGGAACCTCATGAGACAGACCTTGGGAGATTCATGACTCGCAGCGAAGATGCCCCCGTCGCAGCGGTGCCCGCCCCTCGGTTGGCCACCCCGGACGATGCCGGCGAGATCGTCCGGCTGCGTTCGGACTTCGTCCTGTCGGAGCCTCTCGACGAGGAGTGGGTCGGTCGTTGCCGCGATCACCTCGCGTCGCGGCTGGAGCCTGGGGGCGATGCCCGCGCCTACGTTGTCGGCGGGCCGTCCGGCCGGCTGGTCTCGTGCGCGCTCGGACTGATCCACCCCGTTCTGCCGGCGCCGAAGTACCCCAAGGGGCTGGCAGGTCGGATCCACGCGGTGGCCACCGTTCCTGCCCACCGACGCCGCGGCCACGCCCGGGCGGTGCTGGCAGCTCTGCTGGAGCACCTGGAGCGGGATGGGGTCACGCTCTACGAACTGCACGCCAGCGCGGAGGCGGCGCCGCTGTACGAGGAGTTCGGCTTCGCCGGCGATCCCGCGCTCATGCGGATGATCAGGTTCCCGCAGAGCCGGAATGGTAACGCGCGATGACCGAGGGGTGGCTCCCGCCCGAGGTGTACGCAGCCTCATTGCCGGAAGCGACCGTGTTCGGCGCGCTCTTCTTCACCGACATGAACGACTGGCACGTGCAGCTGCACGCCGTCTACAGCGCCGAGCATCCCTGGCAGCTGCCCGGGGTGGACGGCGGAGGCCGGTGAGTGGCCGTGGGAGACCGCGGTGCGGGAGACCGAGGAGGAATCGGGTCCTCCCGCTGGAGGAGTGGCGAGCGCTGATGCCGGTGCGGGACTTCGCGCGGCTCGGTGCCTTCCTGGAGGCCCGCCGAACCGGGGTGGCGGCCTACGTCGGCGACTGCGACTGGGACACGGATACGAGTACGTCCACGAGCACTGGGGAGACAGCACGGTGAACGCAACATCATCGGCGAAGGACTGGAGCGAGCACTACGCGTCGGGCCGCAGCATCATGCCGCTGTCCGTCGTCGAGAAGGCCATGGTGCGCGAGCGGCTCGTTCCGGGCATCGGCCAGGAGGCGCCGCGGGCGCTGGATGTGTGCTGTGGGACGGGCGAGCTCGCCCGACTGCTCGCCGGCCTCGGCTACAGCGTCGACGCGGTCGACTACGCCCCGGGCGCTATCGACCGCGCATCCGACGAGGCCGGGCCGGAGGTCACGTACCACTGCGTCGACGTGACCTCGGGCGACGTCGAGGGGCTCGCGCCCGCTGACGGATTCGATCTGATCACCATCCGGCGGTCGCTGGCACATCTGGGCGACCGTACGAGGATCGTTGCCGAGCTCGCCGGCCTGCTGCGTCCCGGTGGAACTCTGTGCGTGATCACCCCGCATGCCGACCGGTTCCCGCAGAGCCTCCGCGGCATCGCTTTGGACGACTCCGAGATCACTCTGCTCACCGACGGCTGGGAGCACGTCGAGCGCGTCGAGGCGGAGGACTGCACGGTCGTCCTCCTGCGTGGGTCCGGTGTGCGGGCATCGGCCGCGTATCAGGAGAAGGGGCGACCGAGTGCGGCGGCGATGGCCGGCGTCGCGGTCGTCGTGACGAACTCGTACGGGCAGGTGCTGCTGGGCTGGAACCCGTCTCGGAGAGTGTGGGAGCTGCCGGCCGGGAAGGTCGAGCCCCGGGAGGCCTTCGAAGCGACCGCGGTCCGGGAACTGGCTGAGGAAACGAGCCTGCGCGCCGACGCGGAAAGTGTGGTGCTGCTGGGAACCCTGTGCGACGACACCCATGGAATGACTCGGGTCACGGAGGTCGCCCGACTCACCGAATACGCAGGCGAACCGCAGTGCCTTGAGCCCGAGTTGATCGCCCGCTGGGAGTGGCACACACCCAGCCTCCTCGGCTCCCTGCCTCAACCGCTGTTCACCGCGTCCGCGCAGGCGCTGAACACGGCATGGCCCGGTCTGCTGCCCGGTCTCCCGCCCGCGCACTTCACTCCGCGGCCTGCCCCGGCCGGCGGTGAGCGGTCGCGGTTGCGGTTGCGGTTGCGGTTCGGGGAACCCGCGGCGGCAGTGCGGCAGCGTCTTCGGCTCGCCGAGGATCTGACCGAGGCCGGCTGGACGACCTCACCTGCTCTGCGTGCCGCGTTCCAGGTCGTGCCGCGACACGCCTTCATGCCCGAGCAGTCCCTGGACCGCGCGTACGCCAACGAGGCCGTCGCAACCGTGACCACCGACGACGGCACGTCGTTGAGTTCCGTGTCCCAGCCCGAGATGCAGGCCGTCATGCTCGACCGCAGCCGTCTGCGTGAAGGCGGGCACGGTCTGGAGATCGGGGGCGGCGGCTACAACGCGGCCCTCATGGCCGAGCTCGTCGGCCTCACCGGCACGGTGACCTGTGTCGAGTTCGATCCGTACGTGTACCGGCGCACGGTCCGGTTCCTGCAGGAGACCGGCTACGCGGACCGTGTGCGCGTGGTTCTCGGTGATGGCGTGCACGGTGCTCCTGAGCGTCTGGTCCCGCCAGGCGGGTTCGACGCGATCCTGGTCACGGTCGCCTCAATGGACATCCCCCCGGCCTGGACGGCGCAGCTGGCCGACGGCGGCAGTCTCGTGGTTCCGCTGCGGCTCGGCGGCTATACCCGCTGCGTCGCCTTCGAGAAGAAGGGCCCGCTCCTGCGCTCGACGCACGTGAGCCCGTGCGGGTTCGTGTCGATGCAGGGCATCGGCCGCTGGGACGACACCCCGGTCCCCATCGGGAAGTCCGGTTACGGAATCCGTTGGGAGGACACGCCGCCCGCCCCGGTCGACGGACTCGAGCGCGCGCTCGCGGGCGATCCGGTGGAGCTGTGGACGGGAGTATCGGTGGCAGGGGACGAGTCGTACGAGACGCTTCAGCTCTGGATGACCGTCGCTCTCCCGGGCTTCTGCCGGCTGACGGGCGGCCCTGAGCAGGGCCCTGTCCGGATGCCGAAGTACCAGGACGCCGCGGCCATGGTGTCGGGCCGGTCGCTGGGCTGCATGGCCGTCCGCCGCATGGAGCACGACGAGACCACCGGGGTGTCGCGGTGGGAGTTCGGAGCGCAGGGCTTCGGCCCTGACGCCAAAGCCGTCGCCGACACCGTGGCAGGCGCCGTTCACGCCTGGGACCATGAAGTCCGCCGCCACGCGACACCCCTGCTGACCGTCCTACCGGCCACGATGCGCGATGAGCAGGATCCCGCCCGATGCTTCGTCGACAAGGCGCACTCGCGCATCGTCCTCGCCTTTCCCGAGACATCGTCATGACGCCAAGCCCATCCCCCGGCGGCGCCCGCTTGCCGGTATCGACGGCAACTTCCTTCGCTACCTCGGTGCCGACCCCGTCCAGATCAGCGACTACACCACCGGCCACGCTGACGTGCACTGGGCGAATCTCACCCGTCCACCGACCGCCGACGGGCACCCGCCCGCCGTCTGACCTGCACCAACTCATCGGAGGGACCACCTGATGGACACAGACCCGTGGGACACGATCAACGACCTCGCACGCCTTTTCAACGAGTTCGACGCCGAACACGACATCCCGGATGAGGAGCAGTGGACCCTCCAGGTCCTCAAGATGACCGAGGAAGTAGGAGAAGCGGCCCAGGCCGTCATCGGCGCCCGTGTCACCAACCCGAGGAAGCTGCCGACCCACACGTGGCAGGACGTGCACAACGAGATCGCGGATGCGGCGATCGCCTGTCTGGTCGCTCTGGCCCGGATGCGCCCCGACGCCGATACCTTCTTCGCCCGCCTGCTACAGGAGAAGGCCGCCGGCTTCCTCCCTGCCGAATCCGGCACCGAGCACCCGTAGCCACCACCACCCGGCCTCGGCTTGCGCGTGCAGTTGGTCGGGCTGCTGCGGAAGTACGGCCCATCGACGGCCACCCGCCTCGCGGAGCGGCTGGGTGTGAACTCCGGAACGGCCAGCTACCACCTCCGGCAGCTCGGCGCGGCCGGCTTCGTCGAGGAGGACACCGAACGCGGCAACGCGCGCGAGCGCTGGTGGCGTTCGGTGCACCGGACGACCTGGTTCAACGATCCGGAGCTTGCCGAGCAAGAGCCCGAGGCCGCACTGGCCTACCAGCAGTCCGTCGCCTCCATCTACACCCTGCGCACGCAGCAGACCCTGAACGAGCTTCAGACGATGCCCAGCGTGTGGCGGAACACCTTCGACATGAGTGACTGGGCCCTGCGGCTGACGCCCGAGGAGGCAACCGCCCTGTACCGGGAGTTGGCGGAAGTCATCGGGCGCTACCGGCGAGACGCGCCGGAGACGATGGCAAGTGCCCCCGAGGGGGCCGAGCGGGTCGCCGTGATCACGCAGATCCTGCCCGAACTGGATGCGCCTGCCGCGCCGTCGCTCCCTTCCGTCCCGCGGGAAGAGGAAGGAAGTCCGACGGCATGACCAACGACGACTCGAAGGTCGGCGACATACCCGGCAAGAGGTCCTTACGGCCGTTGGGCGGGGTGCTGGCGGCCATGGCCGTGTCGCTGACCGGCACACGGATCTCCGTTGTGGCTCTGCCCTGGTTCGTCCTCGTCACCACCGGCAGCGCCACCCAGACCGGACTGGTCGCCTTCTGCGAGATGGCTCCCTACGTGGTGGTCAAGGCGTTCACCGGACCGCTGGTGGACCGGATCGGCCCGCGGGCCGTTTCCTGGACCACCGACCTGGCCAGCGCGACCGGCGCCGCCGCGGTTCCCCTGCTCCACGCCCTGGACTTGCTCTCCCTCCCCCTTCTTCTGGTTCTGGTCGCGCTGATCGGCGCGGCCCGGGGACCCGGCGACCTGGCCAAGGAGGTGATCGTCCCGGAAGCAGCTGAGCGCGGCCGAGTGCCGCTGGAGCGCGCCATGGGTCTGTCCGGCGTGATCGAGCGGCTCGCCTCCACCATCGGCCTGGCGATCGGCGGTTCCCTGGTGGCGCTGCTCGGCCCCCTGACCGCCCTCGCCGTCAACGCGGGCTGCTTCGCCCTCGGATCGGTGATCATCAAACTCGCTCTGCCTCGCGGCATGGGACACACGGCCGAGGAAGCCTCCTCGCCGGCCAGGAAGACGGAACCGGGCTACTGGCGGCGATTCGGCGAGGGCTTCACCTTCCTGCGCGGCGAGCCACTGCTGCTCACTGTCATCGTCATGGTCGGCATCACCAACCTGCTGGACGCGGCGATCACCTCGGTGCTCGTACCCGTCTGGGCCAGGCAGTCCGGCAACGGGGCGACCGCGATCGGCCTGATGGGCAGCGTGATGGGGGCCGCAGGCGTCGGAGGGAGCCTGATCGCCGCAGTGGTCGCGCAGCGGCTGCGGCGTCGGTTGGTGGTTCTCACCGGGTTCCTGCTGGCCGGGGCACCCAGGTTCCTGATCCTCGCCTTCGACGCCCCGCTGGGGGTGGTGCTGGCGGTCTTCGCGGTCAGCGGGTTCGGCGCCGGATTCGTCAACCCAGTGCTGGGGGCCGTCTTCGTCGAGCGGATCCCCCGCCGGATGCTGGGCCGGGTCAACGCGCTCGGCGACTCATTGTCCTGGGCGGGTATCCCTCTCGGCGGGCTGATCGCCGGGGCAGCGGTGACCGCTGTCGGACTCGTGCCGGTGCTGCTGGCCTGCGGCATCGCGTACTTCCTCACCACGAATCTGGCTGGACTGCGGCGGGAATGGCGGGAGATGGACCGCACGGGTGGGCGGAGTGTCCCGGAGCCGTCCTCCAAGGACGACGCTTCACGAGGCAACGCGAATCTAGCGACATGACGCCGCCGGGTCCGAGTGCCGAACCCTCGCTGAGAATTCCGTCGCCACCGCCGTTGACCAGATCCGCTGGATGCTGCGGCTGCGGCTGCGGCTGCGGTCCCAGGTCCCCTAGGCCGTGTCTCCCCGATCATGAGCTGCTCCAGATGGTGCCGACTGCGAGGGTGACTGCTGCCCAGGAGCGGCGAGCGAGGTGTGGGCAGCCGTTAGCTGCTGTGATTGCTGGTGGCGAGTTCGGGTTGTGGGCTGTGCCGCAGGAGGCGGTCGCCGATGGCGTGGACGACGGCGAGGCCGATGACGAGGATGGCGATGCCTGCGAGGATTTCGAAGCCGCGGTGTTCGGCTTCGACGGCGACCTGGCCGGGGGAGGCGAGGGCGAGGACGATGGCGAAGGTGTAGAGGCCGTACATGAGCCAGTACCTGTTGGCCTGGGTGAGAGCGGCGATGAACGCGACGGTGGCGATGGCCTGGGTGACCCAGACGGACGGGGCGAGGATCGCCACGGGCAGGGCGGCAGCGGCGCCGGCGGCAGTGCCGATGGCCTTGCCCCGGATCCGCTCGCGTTTTCCAGTGACGATGTACAGCGCGAGGATGATGATCGGCTCCGGCACCCAGTAGGGCTCGGTCCACCCGAGCGCCACCCCGAGTGCGGCCGCGGCACCGAGGGCGGCGCCGGACACGAGCGCCACCACGGCGGCCACCTTGACGGGCAGGCGGTCGCCTTCGATGACAGGGGCGGTGCCGAAGCGGTGGGCGATCACGATGCCGTAGCCCACACCGAGGGCCGCCATGATCCCGGAGATCAGCGCGTCGGTGCCGGACGGTGTCGGTGCCGCGAACGTGGCGGCGAAGGCGAGCGTCAGCAGCGGCGGGAGCCAGCCGAAGCCGATCCCGGCCCCCACCACGGCGCCGGTCGCCGCGAGGAGCGCCACCCACCACCAGTCGTAGGCGGTGAGGGCGCCCAGGCCGACCGCAACCCCCGCCGCGGGGGCGAGGTACAGCATGCGGCGGGTTCCGCCGAGCTTCGCCCCGACGACGCCGAGGAGCAGGCCGAGGAACACGGCCCGGGCACCCAGCTGCCCGGCGACGATCCCGGCCACCGCGACCGGCAGCACGATCCCCACTACGACAGCGCCGAGAATGTGCAGCCACCGATGGGCGCCCGACTGCTTGGCCGGAGCCGCTGCCGCGTCCGGCTTCCGGCCGTTCGGAACGTCCCCGTGCTCAGCCTCGCCCACCACACGACCCTTCCCACGTCCGGGGCCAGGGTCTGGCTCACTTGCCTGCCCGGCGCTGCGGTCACCCTACGCAACCGGGCATCCCAGACCGGCGAACGCCACTGACGCATCCGGGTGCGGACAGGTCGCGCACGGCGTGGTCGCCGCGGTCGCAGATTGTTTATCAAGAACTCCTTTTCTGCGCAGCCCCTGTCGTTTTGGGGTGCCACTGGCCCTGCCCCGAACCATGCCTCTCCGATCATCTGACTCGTTGGCTCGATATGACTGGCCGCGGGGATCTGACCGACAGTGAGTGGGAGCGGCTGGCGCCGCTCCTGCCGGTGAGCAACGGGCGCTGTGGCAGATGGCGGGACCACCGGCAGGTGATCAACGGGGTCCTGCATCGGGTGCGGACCGGCGTGCAGTGGCGTGATCTGCCTGAGCGGTTCGGTCCGTGGAAGACCGTGCACAAGAGGCATGTGCAGTGGTCGGCCGACGGGACCTGGGAGCGGCTTCTCCAGCAGGTTCAGGCCGTCGCGGACGCCGAGGGCGCCATCGACTGGGACATCTCGGTCGATTCCACGGTGATGCGCGCCCATCAGCACGCCGCCGGGGCTCGCACAGCGCCTCCGGCCGTGTCCTTAAAGGGGGGCAGCGGTGGTGGAACACCAGATCGATCCGGCGTGGAAGGGCCTGGCTGGCCACCTGGCGGAGGTGGTGCGGCAGGTGAGGGCCTGGGCCGCTCGCGGGGCGGGTTCACCACCAAAGTCCACCTGAGTGCCGATGGCCGGTGTCGGCCGCTGTCCCTATTGGTCACGTCCGGGCAGCGGGCGGACTGCACGCAGTTCGAGCCGGTCATGGAGAAGATCCGCGTTCCGAGGACCGGCTCCGGGCGGCCGGACAGCGTCAGTGCCGATAAGGCGTACAGCAACCGCCGGACCCGGGCCTACCTGCGCAAGCGGGGTATCCGGCACGTGATCCCGGAGAAGGCCGACCAGGCGACGAACCGCGTCAAGCGCGGCTCGCACGGCGGTCGGCCTCCCGGCTCCGACAAGGAGCGGTACAAGAAGCGCAACGTCGTGGAGCGAGCGATCAACAAGCTCAAGGGCTTTCGAAGTGTGGCAACGCGATACGACAAGCGCGGCCATGTCTTCCTCGGCACCGTGACGTTCGCAGCCATCACCATCTGGCTCCGCTCGTGATCGAAGAGACAGACTAGACCCGCCGAGCCGCGCCATGCCACGTATAGGGAGTGCCGGCCCGGCGGCCACCTGACCCACGGCTCGTTCCGGCATCTCCACGCCGGTGTGGTCGGACCACCCGTCACCGAGTACGGGCGCGGCATACCGAGGACGCAGCACGCCCAGCCACGCTGCGCATCGCGCTCCGTTGGGGGTTCGGTGCACTCCAGGAGATCGGCGTTCGCGGCAGCACGATGATCTACTGCATAGAGTGACCATGCGCCTGGCTGGTCCGTACGAGGGCTTCCGGCGGAGAGCGAATGAGGCTGCAATGAGTGAACTGACCAAGCCCGAGATCGACCTTCCGGAGGGTGACGCTCCCACCGAGCTGACCATCCGCGACCTCGTCGTCGGGGACGGGCTTGAGGCGAAGCCGGGCAGGGTTGTCCAGGTTCACTACGTCGGGGTCACCTTCGAGTCCGGAAAGGAATTCGACGCCTCCTGGGACCGGGGCCAGACGTTCAAGTTCGCCGTGGGCGGCGGCAAGGTCATCAAGGGCTGGGACCGCGGAGTCAGAGGCATGAAGGTCGGCGGCCGCCGAGAGATCATCGTTCCCCCGCGCCTCGGCTACGGCAAGCAGTCCCCCTCGCCGTTGATCCCGGCAGGCTCGACACTCGTCTTCGTGGTGGACCTGATCTCCGTCGCAGTCTGAGACCTTCTGTCACCCGGCCTCTCCCTCCGGAACCAAGGCCGGGCAACACCCGCCGTCCGATCGCGCGGCCGTAGACGCCCGCGGTGAGGACGGCCAACCTGTCAGGCTGGCCAGTTGAGGCGGCCGTCCACGATGGCCGGTAGAGACGTGGGCATCTCGTCGGTGACCCAGGCGAACTCCAGGGCTGAGAGTGTGGCCCGCTGACAGGACATGTTGAAGCACCGCGCGCTCGCTGGTGCTCAACGGGCGCGGGTCGACGGAAGGTGGAGCCATGCTCCCGTTGTGAGGTAGCGGGGGCTATCAGCCCGACGCATAGACCGACCGTCGCCGGGGCCGCTCCGCAGGCCGTCCACCCGGCCCCTCGTGACATCGCCGCGCAGCCCTGCAACCGCCCTTACAGCAGAGCCCGTTGCCTGCTGTCGAGCCCCGTGAGAGCATCAAGATTCAACGGTCCGTCTCCTTTCGCTTCCCTTCGCAACACGGACGAAAGAGTGCGGGCCATCGCCATGTCCACGGCTGTGAGCAAGCCGCCAAGATCTGCTAATGACAGGTACCGCTTGATGTACGCAACCGATCTCGCAGAAGCCCGCATCGACGATGCGAGCAACATCTTGGTTGCGCCGTCGATGTTGCACGACCATGACGTGATCAAGGACTTCTTCGGGTCCATCATCACGCCAGAGGACCTTGCTTCCGGTTCGCCCGACCTCGCGCAGAAGACCGTGTACCTGTGCGGCGATGTATCCGGGATCAACGGCCGCCACGTGGAAGCGGCTGCACGGGTGTTCGTTGTTCGGGAGCTATCGCACGGCTACCACGAGGACGTCGACCGGCCTTGGCCCCTCGTCGACCTCGGCCGAGTTCCCGTCCGCGTCCACGGCGTCGGCGTGCACTACCGCCGCTTCTTCGGACTCGGCGCCGATCACTTCGGACGGATCCGTGCGGAGCACGCGTTCCAGTCCCTGACGGAGTCCACCAAGCCTGGAACAGCCCATCGCAGCGGGATCTACCTGACGCCCGTCACACGACACGGTGACGAAGTGCATTTCCGCCTTCTCCGGTGCTCCACGAATCTCTCGGGGCCTACTGAGAACTTTCGCCCGACCGACACGAGCATCGTCGAGGCTCTGAACCACGAGGCTACCGCCGTCTTCCGGAACCACGCACCGCTCAATCACGTTCTCGCTCAGATTTACCACAACACCCCTGCCACAGCCGAGCGCAAGCAGTCCAAGGCCAAGATCTCGTCCCATGCCGACAAGACCAAGGACATGCCCGGCAATGGCGTCATGGCTTTCTGCACCTTCTATGACCGGCTCGACGAGCTGCGGCCCCTTGCCGAAGACCCCTTCGACTACGGCGTGAAGGGCGTCAGCGGGCTCACCACACTCCACTTCCGCCTCAAGAAGACGACCGAAGAACACGACGGGGTCGCGCTCCCCCCGCAGTTCACCGTGACCCTCTATCCCGGGTCCGTGTTCTTCATGCCACTTTCCACCAACCGTCTGTATACACACGAAATCCGGCCCTCAACATTGGACGCCGAGTTGCTCCCGACCCGCCTGGGATACGTGGTGCGCTGTGCGAGTGCCGAAGCCGTTCACAAGAACGGCCACACATTCCTCAATGTGGCCGGAGAATTGGTGAAGCTTGGGCCACCCACGCCGGCCGGTTTGGACGAGCTGCGCAGGCTGTACGCCGAGGAGAACAGAACCTCGTCCTTCATTGATTACGGCGACAAATTTCTCTTCAGCATGAACACGGGAGACTACCTTGCCCCCCGAGCCTAGGATCTCGGATCAGATCCTCTCGTCCGTTTTGCCGACCGATGAGAATCTCTTTGCGGAACTATCCGCGTCGACTCGCTGGGAAGACGTAGGAAAGGGCCGGCGAGGCGCCGTGCTCGCCAGGACCGACGAGGCGGGTGGTGTCCCTCTCGTACGTACTACCACTCGATATGACAGCCCGGCGCAGCGCTTCCAGGCGGTTCACGAACGGCTGGCGCAACAGATTCAAGAACGTGCGGCGCTTACGGTCGGATTCAACAACGCTCTCGTCGAGAGCTACACGAACGCTTACAGAACCATGGGTAGCCATTCCGACCAAGCTGTCGATCTGGCCGACGAGTCGTTCATCGCCGTCTTCTCCTGCTACCAATACCCCGAAGCGAGCCCACCGAGGAAGCTGGTCTTTGAATCAAAGGGGTCTGGTGGCGAGAGGTTCGAAGTCCCCCTCACCCACAACAGTGTCGTCGCGTTTCCTGTCGACTCGAATCGGCGACTCAGGCATAAAATCATCTTGGACGCGCCGGCTCCCACGGCGGACAACCAATGGCTGGGCGTGACCTTTCGAACCTCCAAGACCATCGTTCATTTTCGCGACGGACATGCCTACCTCCCGCAGGGTGCGCGCCTCACGTTGGCCGACGATGAGCAGAGGCGCGAGTTCTACCAATTGCGTCGCCGCGAGAACGATGAAAAGGACTTCACTTACCCCCTGCTGACGTACACCATCAGCGAGAGCGATCTGATGCCACTCCTCTGACCTTGAGGGCTTCGAACCATCTTCCGAGCGCCGCCCGTGTCGGACCTCATTCGCCCGTACCCGACCGTCGTCGACACCGATGACCCGGCGGGGCGGCCGCTGTCACCGCGGAGCCGCACGCGGGGATCGACGCACCGGTCGATGCTCGTGAGAAGCGACGGCGCCCCCAGTCCGCGCAGCCGTCGCAGGGCCTCACCTAGGGAAGCCTCGGCGAGAGCCTTAGTAGCCCTGCGTAGCGCTTCCCACGACAGCCCGGCGCGGCGCCTCTGTAAAACCTGCTTGGCGGATCACGGCGACCGCTGTTACGTTTCCGGAGGCCGTGCAAGAGAACGAGGAGGTGGTACCCGTGAACGCAGTATCGACATGGGTGCTCCCCTCCGGGGTCACGGTCGGACGATAGGCAGGTCGTCCGGGAGCGCCGTTTGAGAGCACTCCCGAAAGGCACGACCATGCATTTCACTTCCGAACAGCACCTCGACGACGGTGTCCTCGAGCGCGAGTTCACCCTCGGCGACATCCCCGGCACGCTGTGGACGCCTGAATCCGCGGCACCCGTTCCGCTGATTCTGATGGCCCACAACAACGGCCTGCCCAAGGCGGCAGCCCGGCTGGTGGCCCGGGCCCGGCACTCCGCGGCATGCGGGTACGCGGTGGCCACCATCGACACCACCGGGTGCGGTGACCGGCCCCGTTCCGCCGCCGACGAGCAAGTTCGCGCCGACCTTCGCCGGGCGATGCAGGCCGGCGAGCCTGTCGACGAGATCTTCGAGTCCCTCGTCGGCCCGCTGGTCGAGAAGGCCGTCCCGGAATGGCGGACCACTCTGGACGCCCTCCTTGCGCTGCCCGAGATCGAGGGCCCCGTCGGGTACTCGGGGTGGACCGCCGTCGGCATCCGTCTCGCGGCGGTCGAGCCGCGCATCGCGGCCGCCGGCTTCTTCGCCGGGGGTTACGTGCCCCGCGCCCAGCGCGAGGAGGCCCGGCAGGTCACCATTCCGCTCCTGTTCCTGCTGCAGTGGGACGACGACGGGAACCCCCGGCAGCGGGCCCTGGACCTGTTCGACGCCTTCGGCACCAAGGAGAAGACGCTGCACGCCAATCTGGGCGGACACACCGGCACGCCGTGGTTCGAGGTGGAGGACGGGAACCGGTTCTTCGGCCGGCACTTGAAGTGAGGCCGGGCCGCCCGGCCGGCAACAGGCGGTAGGTAGGAGCAGTACCGGTCGGGATGCTGCTCTTCGAGGACAGGGCCCGGCTCTCCTCAGCTTCTCCACCGCGGGCCCCTGCCGAGTCGGCAGGGGCCCGCGCTCCGCGAAGACAGCGGTTCAGTTCGCAGCCAAAGTGCCGCCCTGTTCCGTCTCGTAGAAGGAGAGTCCGCAGTGGATGTCTCATACGTCCCACCCTTTGCACCCTGCGGACACCTCCCCCGACCGTTGGTCGCCGTCCGCACGATGCTGCTCGGTGGTCTGCCGGGACGGCGTCGGCGAGGACCCCGCGGTTGCCGAAGCCGATCCATCGGGCGAACCGGTTGAACGACTCTGGGATCTGAGAACTGGGATCAAGAGTCATACCGGCGGGTAGCTTCGTTCGGACACTCTTTCTACCCGAGGAGTACGGCATGAAGACACGTCAGTTAGGCCACCTCCGGATGTCCGTGCTGGCCGTTGCGTTGGCCGCGGTCACCGCGACCACCGTGGGCACCGCCCCGGCTGCGCATGCCGCCGGACCCGTCGAGCTTCGCCTCGTACCGCTCGGTTCCGGCTACGAGGCCGGGCTCCAGCAGCAGGTCGGGTACTGGAATCTGAACCGGCTGTCCGCCGCATCGCTCAACGGCGACGGGTCCGAGGCCGTCGCTCCGGCAGCCGGATGGGATGACACCGCCCGGCCCTGGGCCGGCGGCGGGAAGATCACCAAGACGGTCGGCAAGCTGGTGATGCGCATGCGCAACGCCGACGGAGCGAGCACGACCGACGCCCTCTCGGCCTGCACCGCCACGGTGGTCCAGAGCCGGAACAAGAGTGTCGTGGTCACCGCGGCGCACTGTCTGCGCATCAACTGGGGCCTGAATGCTCCGCTGGACCTGAACCAGGTCGCCACGAACGTACTGTTCATCCCCGACTTCCGGGGCGAGAACCTGCCGCGCGTCGCTCCGGGCACCGACCTGGAGCAGGGCCCCGCGATCGGCCCCGACGTCGCACCGTACGGAGTGTGGGCGGTGACGCGGGCCTGGTGGACCGAAGGCTGGGCGGCACAGGCCAACCACCTCAACAACAACGACATGGTCGCAATGGTCGTCGACAACCCGGCCGACGAACGTCCGATCGAGGACGTCGTGGGCGGCGGCCAGTCGATCGGCTTCAACCCGGCCCGCCAGACGCCGCGCACCAACTTCGGCTACCCGACCGTGAACTTCAAGAGCTACAGCGGCCCCAACTTCTCCAGCACCGGCGCGGCCGTGATCAACGGCTCCCCCAACGTCAACAACGTCCCCGCCGCACAGCAGCGCATCTACGACGGACGCTCCCTGCTGTTCAGTCAGGGCCCGTCCTGGATCAACCGTGAGTGGTGGTGGGACACCAACAGCGACCTGATGAAGACCCAGCTCAGCCCCGGGTCCAGCGGCGGCCCCTGGTTCAAGGACTTCAACCAGACCACAGGGGAGGGCGTCCTGGTCGGCGTCACCTCTCACCTCGCCCAGTCCAGCACCGGCGGACTCGACGCGATCGCCGAAGCCGAGGGCCGTGCACCCAGTCCCTACATGGCCGGGACGAACTTCGGCGACCAGGAGAAGGCCGCCTTCGAAACGGCCCAGTCCGTCACCCCCGGAGCCTGACCATGACGCCTTCTGTGAAGCGCGTCGTGAGCGCGCTGGTCGCGGCCGTCCTTCTGTCGATTACCGCCCCCGCCGCACACGCCACCCCAGCCGCAGACGCTGCGCACGCCTTATCGCGGCCGGCGCTGACCGACGGGTTCGGACTGACTCAGGTCACGAGCGCCGCCGGCTCGGCTCCGACCAACACGGACACCAACTTCGTGATCACGGTGAAGTCCGCCGAGGTCCGAGGCGAGCAGAACATCCGGATCATCCTGCCCGAGGACTACGCGACCCACCCTGCCAAGCGGTACCCGGTCCTCTACTTCCTGCACGGTTCGCCCGACGACCCGGCCATGCCCTTCTACGGCAACGCGGCGCTCACCGGGGCGTCCGGCATGATCACCGTCGTGCCGGACGGCGGCAACCGCGGCTGGTACGCCAACTGGCTCAACCAGAACACCGCCGCCGGAGCCGCGAACTGGGAGAACTTCCACATCAACCAGGTGATTCCGTTCGTCGACGCGAACCTGCGCACCATCGCCACCAAGCAGGCCCGCGCCATCGCCGGCATCTCGATGGGCGGCTTCGGCGCCTTCCACTACGCCCAGCGGCACCCCGAGCTCTTCAGCCAGGTCGGCTCCCTGTCCGGCGACCTGGAGCTGGGCGCCAACCAGATGGCCATGCGCCTGGTGGTGGTCGCCTCCCTGACCAACGCGACCGGTGCGCTGTGCGCCTCCACCTCCGGGACGGTCGGCTGCGACGGTGACGCCTACGCGCCCGGCGTGGACAGCGACGCCCTCTTCGGCACCCCCTACCCGGTGTTCAACGCCGACTGGCGCTGGAACGAAGCCGATCCGGTCGCCAACGCCGCCAAGCTCAGGGGTATGGGCATCCACATCTACATCGGCAACGGTGATGGCGGGAACCACGATGTACGGGAGTGGTGGCTGGAAAGCGGCTCCGTCCATATGAAGGCCGCGCTCGACTCCCTGAACATCCCCGTCCACTACGAGAACTACGGCAACGGCACCGACTGGGGCGAGTACTGCAAGGGCGGCGGCCATGAAGCCGGCTGCTGGTACCAGGATCTCGTCGACCTCATGCCGCGCCTCCAGTCCTCCCTGACCCCGGCCGCCTGAGCCTGGCCACCTGACGCCGGCCACCTGATGCCGGATTCCGGAACGGCAGGTGACACCTGCTACTTCTGCGGCGCGTTGCCACCGAGGGACGCGCCGCGCCTCTTGATCCCCCGGACGACTCCCCCCTACGCTCGGGTAACCACTACGGACCAGGAGCGATGCCGACGTGCCTCACCCCACTGGCGACCAGCGGCTGCGGATCGCGGTGTTCGGCGCGGGCAGTATCGGCTGCTACCTCGGCGGCCACCTCGCCCAGCACGCGGACGTCACCCTGATCGGGCGGCCCTCGGTACTGGACGGGCTGCGCGACGGGGTGAAGCTCAGCGGCGGAGGCCGTCCCGCGGTTCACATCCCCCGGGATCGGCTGACGCTCACGACGGAGCCGGACGCGGTCGCCGACGCCGACTGCGTACTCGTCACCGTCAAATCCGCCGCCACGGTGTCGGCCGGACGGGAACTGGCCAGACGGCTCCGCCCGGACGCCGTCGTCGTCAGCTTTCAGAACGGATTGCACAACGCCCGCCTGCTACGGGACGAACTCCCCGGCATCACCGTGCTCGCGGGGATGGTGCCGTACAACGTCGCGCGCACCGCACCTGACACCTTCCACCAGGGCACGGGCGGGGCGCTGATGCTCGACGGGGGCCTAGCCTCGGCACCGCTCGTGGCGGCGCTGACGGCCGCTGGGCTGCCGGTCGAGCCGCGCGACGACATGGTGCAGGTGCAGCACGCCAAGCTGCTGATGAACCTCAACAACGCGGTGAACGCGTTGTCCGGCCTGCCGCTGCGGGAAGAACTGGGCGCGCGCCCGTACCGGATGTGCCTCGCACTGTGCCAGGAGGAGGCACTGGCGGCGTTCGCCGCGGCAGGAGTCCGACCGGCCCGGCTCGGTCCCGCCCCGGCCCGGCTCATGCCACGGATTCTGCGCCTGCCCGATGCCCTGTTCCGCCGCATCGCCGCGGCCGGGCTCCAGGTGGACGCGCACGCGCGGTCCTCGATGTGGGACGACCTGGAGCACGGGAGGGCGACGGAGATCGGCAGCCTCCAGGGCGAGGTCGTCGCCATGGCGGAACGCCACGGCCTGACCGCACCGGCGAACGCCCGGCTCATGACCCTGGTTCACGAGGCCGAACATGCGAGCGGCGACCGCCGTTCCTGGACCGGCCCTGAGCTGCTGCACGCGGTGCGTCAGCCGTGAGTCGGCCGGATCGCGGATGCACCTGAGGCAGCAGACCCGGTCCGCGTCCTCGTAGTCCGTCACCGGACGCAGTGCGCCACGCTTCCCTCGCATTCCCAGGCTTCCGCCGCGCTTCGGGCGCACTCCAGGTTCGGCAGGGCTTCGGCCGCCCGGCGGGGGCGATACTGCTCTGGTAGTCGCCCCGTCGCCGAACCAGCTCCGGATGCGCGCCGCGCCGGACCGGGCCGCTGGGGATGCACCCTTGTCACTGTCTCCGAAGGGAGCCGTTCATGACCACGGCGAAAGACCTGTTCATCATCGCCATCGGCCGCCCGAGGCCGGATCATGCCGTGGGACAGGGTGACCTGTCGCTCGCACTCGCCGGAGCCGAGTTGATCGATCTCATCAGCGCGGGTGCCATCACCCTGGACGGCGATCACATCGTGCCGGGCAGGCCGCCGACGCTCGACGATCCGCTCCTCGGCGAGGCCGCGGCACAACTCATTCGGCAGGCGCCCTACGAGCGGATCGAGGACTGGCTTTGGCGCCGGGGCCGAGACCTTTCGACCGTGTACCAGACCACGCTGGAGGAGGCCGGTGACCTGACGCGGAAGCGAAGCAGCCGTCTGTCCTTCGGATCAGGAAGCATGGAAACGGTCGATACGCCCAGCAGCCGCCGGGCAGCCGACCGTTGGGACGATGAGGAACCCGTCCTGGCCGCCCTCGCCTCGGTCGTGGGCATCGGCGACGGCCGGTCCGACGACGAGCCCGACCTCGCTGACGAGGCAGTGACGAACGTCGTGGCCACGGTCCACGACGCTGTGATGGAACTGGAGGCCGTACGTCAGAGGCGGACCATCGAGAACGCGGCCTTCGCCAACCTCTGGCGTGGATAAGTCGAGCTCGTGCAGCCTCCGCGGTCGAGGCCGATCACAGGGATGACCGATCGCCCAGGCGTCAGGCGGCGACCAGGCCGGTCCCTTCATCGGAACCGTAGCGGGGACCCGGCGCGATCGGTCCGACCGGTCCGACCGGGTCCACGGCGACAAGGCGTACGCCTCCCGCAAGAATCTGGTCCCTCGCGGCCGTCGACCGCCCGAAGTCGATGCCGAGGGCCACCGGGCTCGACATGCTGTCGAGTGCGGCCCTGATCGCCTCAAATACCACCGCGCGGTGGCTGCCCGCTCCAACAGACTCGCGCTCCGCCACGAGGCGACGGTCCTCTTGGCAGCCGTCAACAAGTGGCAGTGACCAGCGCGTTCGAACTATTCTCAGGGCCCGGTGCTACCCCATCCACTCGCCATCGCGCATGACCACCCTGCCACGGAGTTCCGGTTCTCCGCGCCAGGCGCGCACTGTCCGCGGCGCCACGCGCAGGTACAGGTAGGGGGTCTCTTCCTTACGCGGATCCCAGCCGAACTTGCCCGTGAACGCATCGGCGGCATCCTTCGGCACATCCTGCGCGGAGTAGCACACCGCCTCCCCCTGCAGCAGCACCACATCGACGGTATCCGGCAGTGCGAGCCGTACGCGCGGTTCCTCGCGAGCATTGCGCGCGGTCGCGGAGTCCGCGCCGGTACACATCCACACCGCTTGCCCGTCCCACAGAAACCAGAGCGGCACCTGATGCGGGCCGTGGTCGGGGTGGGCCGTCGACACCCACATGTCGCGCTCTGAGCCGAGCCGTTCCAGGGTGTCCCGCCTGCGCTCCGCCGCGTTACGGCGAATGATCTTCCTATCTTGCATGGACGCTGACCTTAGCCAGCAGGTTCACGGTGCGCATGGGGCGCAGGTCCTAGACCCGGAGGCGGACCCCCTATCCAGCGTCCCACCAGCAGCTACACCGCGAGCGTCAACACGGCGGACAGAGCACTTCACAACACGAGCGCAACCAGCCGGTCGCGGAGCCGTGGCTTCGAACCGACAGCCCCGTGAACGCGTGGCTCCTCAGATGCCCGTAGAGAGTGCCACGTGGCGCCATTCGTCCAGTTCACGCCGCACCCGGTCCAGCTTCGCCTCCACACGCTCGATCGCATCCGCGCCCAACTGCAGGCGCAGCGGCGGCTCGGCAACCTCAGCGATGTCGACTATGGCCTTCGCCGCCTTCGCCGGATCTCCTGGCTGACGGCCGTCGTTGTTGGCCAGTGCCTCTCGCACCGGCCCCGCGCCGGCGACGTAGTCCGCGATGGAGGCCGGTTCGACCTGCATGCTCGAGCTGCTGAGGAAGTCCGTGCGAAAGCCGCCCGGCTCCACGATCGTGACGTGTACGCCCAGCGGGGCCAGCTCGCCGTGCAGTGCCTCGGAGATGCCCTCCAGGGCGAACTTCGACGCCCCGTACAGGCCCGCCGCCGGCGCCGTGGCGAAGCCGCCCACGGAGCCGATGTTCAGGACATGTCCGGATCGCTGGGCGCGCAACGTCGGCAGGGTTGCCCGCAGTGTGTTGAGTACGCCGAACACATTGACGTCGAAGAGAGCGCGGGCGGCTCTGTCGGACGTTTCCTCGATCGCGCCCACGAGCCCATAGCCGGCGTTGTTGACCACGACGTCGATCCGTCCGAACTCCGCCAGGCCGGCCTCCACCGCGGCCGTCAACTGCCCGGGTTGGGTCACGTCCGCGTCCACCACCAGCAAGCCGTTCGTCTTCCCCTGGTACGCCTGGCGCACCGCCGCCCCGTCCCGCGCCGTCGCGATCACGCTGTGCCCGCGATCCAGCGCCTCGCGGGTGATCTCCGCGCCGAGCCCACGCGAGGCTCCGGTGACAAACCAAACGCTCATGTTCTCCCCTTGTTCCGGTCGCCTGACCGGCCGACTTGCTGACGGCTCGACACTAGAAGCTAGAGTCGGGTCTAGATCAAGAGCGGCGTTACGGGGCGGTCATGGACCTGAGCATCGGTGAAGTAGCGAAACGCAGCGGGCTCAGCGTTCACGCACTGCGGTTCTACGAGCGGGAGGGTCTGTTCGCCAACCCTGTTCGCCGCCTGTCCAACGGCCGTCGGATCTATCACGAGGAAGATCTGGAGTGGCTGGCGATCTGCACGAAGCTGCGCTCCTCCGGCATGTCACTGGCGACGATCCGGCAGTACATCGACCTGGCCCGCCAAGGCCCGGGCAACGAGCACGAGCGACTCGAGTTGCTGCGCCGGCACGAGAACCACGTGGAAGCCCAGATCCAGGAACTGCACGAGACCTTGGATGTGATGCGCCACAAGGTGCGGATCTACGAGGATCACCTCGCACGCGGCGAGGCCGACCAGCTCTGGAATCCCTCCCACGCGGAGACTGCCCGAACCGGAACGCACCCCAGGAGCGCCGGCCCCTCAGAGAAAGCATGATCTTCCGGTCATGACCCGTGCGGAGGGGGCGGCCGTCACGCCTACCGCTCCTTCACCCTCCGCGCCCAGTCCGCAGGCGCCTCCGCCTGGCGTACCGGAAGCACGAGCCTGGCCAGGAACGCCCCCGGGGGCGAGCTTGGTCTTGGGGGTGCCGTGAGTAGCGTACTGTTGGACCTACCGACGCGGGGTGGAGCAGCTCGGTAGCTCGCTGGGCTCATAACCCAGAGGTCGCAGGTTCAAATCCTGTCCCCGCTACTGAAGAGACATGAGGCCCGGATCCTGTGGATCCGGGCCTCATGCGTGCTCGTGCACCTCAGCTCCCCGTCAGGGTGGAGTCCACTGCGGTACACCCCGTTCGGCGTGGGCTCAGCGGATCACGGCCGCCCCGGACGCCTTGGCAGCCTGGCGACACTGTGGGTGACCTTGGTGGAGAGAGCGGGGAATCACCTCGCTGCCCCTTCCTGACGGCCGGGTGGAGGTAGGCGTCGGCCGGGCCGCGCGGCAACGTCGATATCTGCGGCAGCGGCCGCGTAGCTCCATTGGGCGAAGTAACCGAAATCTCTATGTACCCGTTGGCTCGATCATGAACAAAATCATCACGACCCTGCTTGGTGCCGGCCTCCTCGCCGCCGGGCTTGCTCCCGACGCGACGGCCACAGGACCCGTCGAGCCGGCCCGGGACGCGCACGTTCAGCTCACCCTCGCTCGTCTGCAGGGTGAGACTGAGGTCATCGGGTTCGCCTGGCTCGACTGTCCCGGCGCCGAGGGCCACAACCACCCGCTCGCACGCGAGGCCTGCCGGGACCTTCACACGGCAGGCGGAGACTTCGACCGCTTGCCGGGCCAGAGCACCGCACTCTGCTCGAACGACTCCGCCACGGTCACCGTAACCGCGCGCGGAACGTACGGGGGTCGCGAAGTCCACTGGGAGCGTACGTATGCGAACGACTGCGAACTCGCCCTCGCGACCGGGCCCGTCTTCGACTTCTGACCCTGCCTGTCTGCCTGCTACCTGAGCAGCCCGCCAACGCAGGTGCAAGCCGGCTTTGACAGCGAGGCCCGCGCGGGAGATGGCGATTCCGCGCGTGCTGGACCTGGCCGTGGCGGCAAGAGGTAGCGGCGATGCATGCACGGACCCCTGGACGACCGCCTCCGCGTCGCCGCCTCCCGAAGGTGGGTGAGCGCCGCGAGGGGGTCGTGCTCCTCCACCGCTGCATCTGTCCCCGGCACGATGTCGTCTCGGCCGAACCAGGGACTCCCGCGGGCTCGTAGACCCCCCTCAGCAGACCTACACCGGGCTCGCCATCTCGCACCGGGGCCGGCGGGTCGGCGAATTGGGTGTCGTTGCTGCCCAGGGGCGCCGCCCCTGTACTCCTCCGTGCACCGGGGGAACTTGGTCGTTCCCCAGCGATCTCAGCTCTCGCCTGCCTCGACGCCTCCACGCAGCCCCCACTCATCGAGCCTCGAGTAGATCAACGCAGTGCGGCCTCCGGGGAAGCCCAACGCCTCTGCCTCCCCGGAGTACACCGCCACCAGAGAGTCAGGGCCTCTCCACCAAGTGTCTGCAACGCCCATCACCTCGCGCACCGGCTCGTATCCGTTCAGCTCGATGCCGTCGACGTCATCGCCGACGAGCTTGGTGACTTGCTTCGCCCACATCGATGCGTGGATTCGAACCACCAACCTGCGGAGTCTGATTCGGGTGAGTCCGGATCGAGGTACTTGGGGCCTCCGTCGTACTGGGACGCGGGCGGCAGGAGCAGACCGCCCGATTTCTGCTGCTGGTAGGGCGCCATCGGTCGATCACTGCCGCAGGAGCCCGAAGGACAGCGGGCCCGGCCCCTTTACGTGTCCTGCGGCATCTCGCCGGGTCGAGCTGAAGCGACCGGCCGTACCTACGCTGAGCTGGTCGACCTTGTACGCGGGCGACCACGGAAGCCCCGGCCCCCGCCTCAGTCACGCAGCGAAAGACGGCAGCTCTCCCACCGCTTCGGCGACACGGCCCGCCAGGTCCTCCCACGGACGCGGAGCGACGACCGGTACGCCGGCCGCCCGCGCCTGCGCGGCGAGCCATCGGCCGTACAGCACGCTGACGCGTGCGCGATGGCGCTGCGGTCCGGCCTCCGGCTCCCGGTGCAGGTAGTTGGCCGTCACCTGCGCCTCGTCGTCCTCGTGGAGGAAGACGGCACGGATCGCACCTCCGGGCGTCGCCGATCCTGGCAGGACGTAGTCCCCTTCCAGGATCACCGGGGTGTCGGTGCCGACATGGTTGGCCACCACCGCCTCGATCGCCGGAGCCAGCGCCTCGGCGATCGCGATCTGCCGCTCGACCACCGACTCGGGCGCGTGAAGTGCAGCCTCCGGGTGAGTGCGCCAGAAGTGGACCTCCGGCAGGTGTTCGGGCAGTGTCACCGCGAGGAGGGCCTCCACGATGTCGTCGACCTCCACGACAGGGACGCCGTACCGTCGTGCCAAGGCCCGGCCGACACCGGTCTTCCCCATCCCCGACGCGCCCCCGACGACGAGCACCCGCCAGTCGGGAAGGCCCCGCACCTCATCCGTACCGTTCACATGGGCAGAGTAACGGGGCTCGACGCCGAGGCGGGCGGTGGTGCCCGGCCGGCCACCGCTCCTACGAAGCGCCGGCGTCGACCCACCGCGTCCCCGTCGGCCACACGCCGGTTTTCGGGGCGGCGGACCGCTTCGACGCGGGGCATCTCTGTCGCATCTGTCGAAGCAACGCCGAAGCCACCGGCGTCACGGCGCCGATACGGGCATCGCGGTGCGTGGTCTTGCCTGCATGTGCAGGTCACGGAGTTCGAGTGTCACCGCTGCGGCGAGGCGGCCTCGGTGGCCCGATACGTGCTCCAGGCGCCATCGAGCGGCGATGGTCGCAAGTGCGAGGGTGGACTCGATCATGCTGAAGGAATCGCCGATGCATTTGCGGGCGCCCGCGGCGAAGGGCAGGAAGGCGTGGCGGGGTGGTTGGGGGTGCGGGGAGGCCCAACGATCGGGGGCGAAGGCTTCGGGGTCGGGGTAGAGGTCGGGACGGTGGTGGATGAGGTACGGGCTGTAGGCGACGCTGGTCCCGGCCGACAGCAGGTACCCGCCGAGGTGCGTGTCGGCGGTGACCGCGCGGGTGAAGAACCAGCCCGGCGGGCGCAGCCGGAGGGTTTCGATGATCACGCGCTCGGTCAGTGGCAGGCGCGGCAGGTCGGCGTGGGTGGCCGGCGCACCGCCCAGGACGGTGTCGACCTCGGTGTGCAACTGCCGCTCGATGTCGGGGTGGCGGGCCACCAGATCCAGTGCTGAGGACAGCGTTGCTGCCGTGCTTTCGATACCGGCCAGGATGAAGGAGACGATCGTGTCGCTGATCTCGGCGCTGGTCATGCCGGGAGTGTCGTCTTCGGGGTCGTGGGCCGACACCAGGGCCGAGAGCAGGTCGCCGTAGTCGGCTCCGTCAGCGCGTCGATCGTTGATGAGGCGCTCGACGGTGGCGTGGAGGCGGGCGCGGGCGGCAAGGTGGGCGCGATTGCCGGGCGTGGGCAGGCGGTCCAGCGGCGGAATCAGGAACATGCGCTGGTAGAGGCTCTTGACCACCGTGGTGACATCGTCGACGAGCCGGCCGTGCGCGGTCGCGGGCAGGGTGTCGGAGAACAGCGTGGCGGTGATGATTCGGGAGCTGGTCGCCATCATCTCGGCGGGCACATCCAGGACCTGGCCGGGAGTCCAGGAATCGGTCGTCTCCTGTAGGCAGGTGGTCATGGAGCGTGCGTAGTCCGGAAGCCGGGCCTGGTGGAAGGCGGGCTGGGAAAGCCGCCGCAGCCGGCGATGCGCTTGGTGCCGGCAGGAGACCAGGCCGTCGCCGATCACTTCTCGTAGGCGGTCGTACAGCGGGCCGCCTTTGTCGAAGATGCGGTCGTCCAGCAACGCTCGCCGGGTCAGTTCCGGATCGCAGATCACGATGACGGTGAGGGGGCCAAGCCGAATACGGACCAGGTCGCCGAGGGCGGGCAGCGAGTTCAGGAACGCCAATGGATCCCGCAGCAGCGGCACGACGTGCCCGACCAGGGGTAGCGCACGGGAAGCGGCGGGAATCGAGGAGATCGTGGGGGTCGTGGGCATGAGGGGTACGTAGCGCAGCCTGGTGGCGTCACACGCGTCCGGCCCGGAAAGCGGCACGTCAGCGGCCGTCACCCGGGCCGCTGTCAGGTTGACGACCAGTGGTGCGCGCACCCCGACCTGGTGAGTTGGCGGTAGCAACGCTCGGGCGTGCGAGGGTGTGACCATGTTGATCGTGATGGCGGGGCTGCCTGGTGCGGGGAAGAGCTCGGTCGCCGAGGCGTTGGGGCGGGAGTTGGCCGCTCCGGTCGTGTCGGTGGATCCGATCGAGGCGGCGATGTGGCGCGCGGGGGTGGCTCGCGAGCAGCCCACGGGCCTTGCGGCGTATGTCGTGGCCGAGGCTGTTGCCGACGGTGTGCTGGCCCTGGGCCAGACGGTGATCATCGATGCGGTCAACGCGGTGGAGGAGGCGCGGGAGCAGTGGCGGTTGCTGGCGGCTCGTCATGGTGTGCCGGTGGCGTTCATCGAGGTGGTGTGTTCGGACACGGCGGTGCATCGCCGGCGGCTTGAGGGCCGGTCCCGGGGCGTCGAGGGCTTCCAGGAGCCGACGTGGGAGGCGGTGGAGCGGCGACGGGAGGAGTTCGTACCGTGGTCGGATCACCGGTTGGTGCTGGACAGCGTGATCGACCTGCCATCGAACGTCGCGGCGGCCCTGGGGTTCCTGGCCGCGGCGCCCTGACTACTGAGCGAGCGGCTGGACGGCGGGCCTGATGAGGAGGGGCGGCCGCGGCTGATGGATCACCCGTACTCCGTCGCATGCCGCTCGTCTCAGGACTGGGCCTCGTACCATCCGTTCGCGTCGCCGCCTTCCGAAGGCGTCGTCGCCCTCGCCGAACGGGGACAGGATCAGCCACACCAGGCATCGACACGGTAGACGGCGGGGTGCAGCAGCGACGCGGTGGCGGTCGAGAGCGGCCGGTGGGAAATGCCGACGCGTGTGTCAGTGGGGCCCCGTACGGTAGCGGCATGTCATCGTCTTCCGTCCTCACCCGTCCCGCGCTCGAAGCGTCCTGGATCAACTCCAGGATTCGTGAACTGATGGACGAGCCGTACAGCGAGAAGCGTGCGGCCGAGTACCAGCGGCTGCTCGTGCTGTGGGACGAGGCGAGCGGGCAGGTGTCCGGGGGGCGTAACCCCGAGTTCGTGACCGCGGCTTGAGCGTTCGTCGCGGGATGCGTCCGCTGTGTGTGCTGAGCTCGGGGCTGTGCGGGGATTCCGGTTCCGTGAGCCTCCGCCGTCTTGAATGCGCAGGTCAAAGGGCTGGACTGTCCGGTTCTCGGGGTGGTCACGCTGGTCTTGGGCGGCAGGCTGCGGAGTAGATCGTCCGTCGGCGCGGCCGGGCTCGACTTGAAGTGAAACGCGATGCGGCAGCGCCGGTGGAGGTGCGCGCTCCCTCCTCCCTCATTTCGGCCCAGGTGTCTCCGGAATTGGCTTGATCCGTCCATAGCGGCATTTTCGGGCCAGCCCGCAGGGTTTTGGACTTCCTTGTTTCCCTCCGCATGAATAGTCGGCGTTGTGGATAGCCTCTGGCTTTGTTCGGCCTTGTTCGGGTCGAATTCATGCCAGGTAAAGCCGCATTCCACGAGGAATTCGTACGGGCGGCCACGGGAAGGGATCGGCAGCGTGAGCCAGCAGGCCGCACCAATGCTCGACACCGAGCAGATGGCCCAGTTCGAAAAACTCGGGTATCTGGTACTCCCCGCCTTCCTTCCGCCCGCGCTGGTGGCGCGGCTGGAGCCGGAGGTCGACCACTGGGTGGACAGCGGGCTACGGACGGACTCGATCGAAGCCTGCCGCGACCCCGAGTCGTTACGACCGCCGTCGGTCATGGAGATCGAACTCCCGGCCCACGGCGAGCTTGTCGCACACCCTCCCCTGATGTGGCTGCTGGACCAGCTCATGGGGAATGACTTCGTCTTCCATCATCTGCACAGCGTCCGGCTGGCCCCGGACGCCCCCGGCAAGAGCTGGCACCACGACTACGAGCGGCCCGCGGGTCGCGGTCGCAGCCATCTGATGGTGCACGCCCTGCACTACCTCGGCGGCCTCGACGCTTCCCAAGGCGGTCTCGCGCTGCTCCCCGGCTCGCACCAGGAGCAGGCGGAGAAGGCCGCACGCGCCCGGTTCGGCTGCACCGAACTGCCGGGCGAGGTCTTGGTCGACGACCTGCCGCCCGGTTCGACCGTGCTGATCCACTCGGCACTGTTCCACACCCGGCGCCCGCCACGCGTCGCGGGTCCCGCGGCGGGCGGGCCTCGCTACATGGTCGACGGTTCGTACTGTCAGACAGGGGTTCGCTGGCAGCCGGTGAAGCCGTACTGGCGTCAAATGCTGGCCCGGGCAAGGGTCTTGGGCTTGGATCACGGCAAGTGGCCGGAGCTCTTCGCCGACCACCACTTCACCGAGTACGCCGTCCCGGCCTGACGTTCCCGAGAGGCACGAACATGATGACCGTCGCACCTGTCTCGTTCGACGAGGTACTTCACCGCTTCCACGAGGAGCACCCGCTCGACCGGGAGTACGAGGGGAACACCAACGACGAGGCGGTGGGGCACCTCCAGGACGCGGACCGCACCATCGGGCGATGGAACAAGGTCCTGCTCGACAGGAGGGACCTGCGCGGCATCATCCTGCCGTGGCATCTCGGTGAGGGCGGGGAACGGGAGCTCATTCCCACGAGCGGGCTGACCGTCGCCCGTACGGTAGCGCTGCTGCGCGCTTCCGGTGCGGCGTACACCCGCTCGAATCCGGTCTGCGGTCGCAAGATCGCGCGCCAGGCGACCAGCGCCTTCACCCCTGTCTTCCTGAGCGTCGGGCCGGCGCCGGGCATCGACTACGACGGTCTGACGGTCAGGCACGGGCTCACCCACCTGGACGGCCTGCACCGCATGGTGTCTTGGGAACTCCACGGCAGGGTCGATTCCGGCACCCGGATCCAGGCGTACGTGGCCGGAGGGCCCGTCGTCGGATCCGGGGCCAGGACCGGGGCCGGGGTCGGCGCCAGGACCGGAGCCGGATCCGGATCCAGGGCCAGGACCGGGGCCGGATCCGGATCCAGGGCCAGGACCGGGGCCGGATCCAGGGCCGGGAGCCTGACCGCTAGCCGCGGCCGACGTACGGCATAGCGGCCGGCATCACCGTGACGGACTGGATGTTCACGCCGACGGGGAGGTTCGCCATGGTGACGACCATGTGCACGACATGAGAGACGTCCATCGTCGGCTCGACCCGGAGGGATCCGTCGGCCTGCCGGACCGGCGGTTGTTCACGGCCCACCGGCGTGACGTTGCCGATGTCTATCTGACCGCACGAAATGTCGTACCGGCGTCCGTCGAGCGACAGGGAGCGGGTGATCCCGGCGACCGCGTGCTTGGCCGCGGTGAAGGCGATCGAGTCCGGGCGCGGGACGTGGGCCGAGGGAGCGCCGTTGTTGATGATGCGGCCGCCGCGGGGGAGCTGGTCCTTCATCATCCGGTACGCGGCCCGTGAGCAGAGGAAGGTTCCCGTGGCGATCGAGTCCAGCACCCGCCGCCAGTCCTCGACGGCCACGTCCTCGGTCGGCGTGTACGGCATCGTGTCGGC
Source organism: Streptomyces sp. NPDC042346 (assembly GCF_055581845.1). Classification (NCBI taxonomy): domain Bacteria; kingdom Bacillati; phylum Actinomycetota; class Actinomycetes; order Kitasatosporales; family Streptomycetaceae; genus Streptomyces; species Streptomyces sp. NPDC042346. The sequence continues at coordinate 169,488 of NZ_JBVJEH010000011.1, forward strand.
CGCGTTGTTGAACAGTACGTCGATGCGACCGAACCGCTCAGCCACCTCGTCGAACAAGCGCGTGACGGCATCGGCGTCGGTGATGTCCGCGACGACCGGCACGGCCTGGCCGCCTCCGCGCCCTTGTTCCGCACCCGCCCGGGCGAGTTCCGCCGTTTCCTCCAAAGCGTCCTTTCTCCGCCCGGCCAGCACCACCGACCACCCGTCCGCGACGAGCGCCAGGGCGCAGGCACGGCCAATGCCGCTGCCCGCACCGGTAATGACAGAGACCTTATGGACCTTTTCGGCCACGAGCACTTCCCCTTACAGGAGCAAGAATGAGTCTCGGAAATCCCACCGCCCCTACCGTTCACGGTGTTCCTGAAATCGGGAACACCAAAACAAGCCAAGCCCTGTTCGAGCGGGCGAAACTCTCACTGGCCGGCGGGATCAGTTCCTCGTCCCGCCTCACCTCTACGGGTACCCGCCCGTATCCGCTCTACATCAGCCGCGGCTCGGGGGCACGAATCGTCGACGTCGACGGAAACGAGTACCTCGACTACCTCATCTCCTACGGCAGTGCGATCCTCGGGCACGCCGCTCCGGCCATCACCTCCGCGCTGACCTCGGTGCTGGAGAACGGCACGATGTTCGGCACCTGCAACGTCCCGGAGATCGAACTCGCCGAGCTGATATGTTCCTCGGTCCCCTGCGCCGATCTGGTCCGCTTCTCGAATTCCGGCTCCGAGGCCGTCCTCGGCGCGATTCGCACCGCGCGCGGATTCACCGGCCGTTCGAAAATCCTCAAATTCGAGGGCCACTATCACGGGTGGACCGACACCCTGGCGATCTCGAACCGCCCCACCGCCGCGCAGGCCGGTCCCTACGAATCGCCCGCGGCCCATCCCCACTCCCCGGGAATCCCCCAGGGCGTCGTGGACGACGTGGTGGTCTGCCCGTGGAACGACGTGGACCTCCTGCGCACGGCGCTCGACGCGCACCGAGGCGAGATCGCTGCCGTGATCTGTGAACCGATCGTGGCCAACAACGCCTGCACGATGCCGCTCCCCGGCTACCTTGAGATGCTGCGCGAGGAATGCACCGCGCGCGGCATCCTGCTGATCTTCGACGAGGTCTGCACCGGCTTCCGTACCGGCCCCGGAGGTGCCCAGACGCTCTTCGGAGTGGTCCCGGACCTCGCGGTCTACTCCAAGGCCCTGGGCGGCGGACTGCCCATCGCCGCCTTCGCCGGCCGGTACGACGTCATGGACAGCCTCGCCACCGGCCGGGTCAAGCACGGCGGCACCTACAACGGCTCCCCGCTGTGCGCCGCCGCCTCCCTGGTCACCCTCACCGAGTTGGCCGACCCGGCCGTCACGGCGCGGATCGACGAGACCGGGCAGCGCGTCATGGAGGCCATCCGCAAAGCTGCCACGGATCATCATGTTCCCTGCGCGGTGCAAGGCGTCGGGGCGATGTTCCAGGTCGTGTTCTCCACCGACGGTGCACCGACGCGGCACTACCGCGACATCTTCCGCCTCGACCAGCACCGCTACGACGCCTTCCGGTACGCCCTCCTGCAGCGTGGCATCCACGCCAACGGCTTCGGGCTGGCCTGCTGGTTCGTCTCCACCGCTCTCACCGAATCCGACATCGACGAGACCTGCCTGGCGATCGACGAGGCGTTCGCCGCGATCCGCACGGCCTGACGGAGCGGCGGTTGAGGAGCTGGGTGGGGTGTGATCGGAGCCGGTGGAAGGTAAATGCGTCGACAGCGCCCTTCGGTACCCGGCAAAGTGGCCGCCCGTGACGAGCAGTGAGCTGTGGACCCGTGCGACCGCCGACCGCTACGACGCCGAGGAGACCGAGACGTTCTCGGCCGCCGTTCTCGGACCGACTCTCGCCTTCCTCGACGAGCTCGCCGGAGACGGCCGGGCACTGGAGTTCGCCATCGGTACCGGACGAGTGGGCGTCCCGCTCCGGGAACGCGGCGTGCCGGTCGTGGGCATCGAACTGTCCGAGCACATGGCGGCGGTGCTGCGGCGCAAGATCGACGAGGACACGCTCCCGGTAGTCATCGGGGACATGGCCACCACGGTCGTTCCCGGTGAGTTCACCCTGGTCTATCTCGTCTACAACACCATCACGAACCTGCTCACGCAGGACGAGCAGGTCGAGTGCTTCCGCAACGCCGCTCGCCATCTGGCGCCCGGTGGCCGGTTCGTCATCGAGCTGGGCGTGCCGCCGCTGCGGTTCCTGCCGCCCGGCCAGGTCGCGGTGCCGTTCGACGTCTCCGAGCGGCATCTCGGCTTCGACACCTTCGACCTCGTCGAGCAGGTTCTCGTCTCGCACCACCTCACCCTCGACGGCGACGACGGCCGCTACCGCCGTGACAGCTCCCGGCACCGCTACGCCTGGCCGGCAGAGCTCGACCTGATGGCACGGATCGCCGGGCTCGATCTGGAACGCCGCGTCGCGGACTGGGACGGGGCGCCGTTCACCCAGGACTCCGCGAAGCACATCTCCGTGTGGCGCAAGCCGATCTGAGGTCGTGAGGAGTTCTTGGACGCAGCTTGTGTGCGTCGTCGTGCCCGGGTAGGAGCTTCGCGCCGTTGCCGGGGCGTCTTCTGTTGGCTGCCCAGATGGTCAGTGCGCACGCGGCGAACCCTGCGCCGAGGAGGCTGGAGCCCGCCCAGCCGTGGGTGGTGAAGAGGGTGGTGGTTGCGGCCGCACCGAGGGCGGAGCCGAGGGAGTAGAAGACCATGTAGCTGCCGATGACGCTGCTGACGCGGTCCGGATGCGCGGCGGTGAGCAGGTGCTGGTTGCTCACGTGCACGGCCTGGACCGCGAAGTCGAGGACCACGATCCCGAGGGTCAAGAGCCATAGCGACCACGGCAGCTGGGCGAGCGCCGCCCACGAGACGATGAGCAGGGTCAGGGCGAATCCGGTGACCGGGCCCGCCCTTCCCGCGTCTGCCCATCGTCCGGCGCGTGCGGCGCCGAGCGCGCCGGCCAGTCCGGCGATGCCGAACAGTCCGATCTGGCTCTCGCTCAGCTGCCACGGCTTGTCCGCCAGCGGCAGGGACAGTCCGCTCCAGAGCGTTCCGAACGATGCGAAGAGGAAGAACGCGATGAGTCCGCGCGTCAGGAAGGTGCGCTCCCTGAACAGTCCTCCTTGCGAGGCGATGGCCTGCCTGTACGTCGTGGGGGTGGCGTGCGTCGCGGGCGTCGCCGGCTTCCCGGGTCGGTTGGGGCGCTGCTCCGGTGGGAGCACAGCGAGGACCAGGGCCGCGAGTCCGAGGGAGACCGCGGCCAGTACCGCGTAGACACTTCGCCAGCCCCACACGTCGGCGAGTACGCCGGCCACCGCCCGCGCGCCGAGGATGCCGACCACGACGCCCGCGGTCACGACGCCGATGTTCCGTCCGCGTTCGTCGGGTGGCGAGGTCGATGCGACGTAGGCCACCGTGATCTGTACGACGACGGCGAACACCCCGGTCGTCGCGAGTCCCACGAACGCCACCCATGTGGTCCATGCCGAGGCCGTCAGGATCATGCCCGCTGCGGTGATCGCCAGGTGCACGGCGATGAGCCGGCGCCTGTCGGCCAGGTCGCCGAGCGGAACCAGCAGCAGGAGGCCTGCCAGGTAGCCGAGCTGGCCGGTCGCGACGATCCATCCGGCGAGCCGTGCCGGTACGCCGAGGTCGTGTCCCATCGGCTGCAGTACCGGCTGGGCGGCATAGATGCTCGCCACAGCGACGCCGCACACCATCGCCAGCAGTAGGCGCCGCCATGCGTTCATTCCGCCCCAGCCCCAATCGGTAGCATATTGCAACTGATTCGACCGTACGGCATGATGGTTTCACTTCGCAACCCATTGGGAGAGGTCATGCCGCGCACCACGACGGGCACCCTGGAGCTCGACTGGACCGACCCCGACTGCCCCGTCGCCCGCACGCTCGACCTCGTCGGCGACAGGTGGAGTCTTCTCGTCATCCGCGACGCGATGGACGGGGCGCGGTCGTTCACCGAGTTCCAGCGACGGACCGGCATCGCCCGCAACATCCTCACCGACCGCCTCCGCAAGCTCACCGCTCACGGGCTCCTCGCCCAGCGCACCGCACCGTCGGGGCGCCGCCAGGAGTACGTGCTCACCGATGCCGGGCGCACCCTCTTCCCCGTCATCCTCACCCTGCGGCAGTGGGGGGAACGGCACACCTTCGCCCCCGGCGAGGCCCATTCCGTCCTCGTCGACCAGAACGGCGCCCCCGTGCCGGAACTCGCGCCCACCGGTGCCGACGGCACCCTCCTCGACGCCGACAACACCCGCGTGGAGAAGACCGGGTAGCAGGAGGACGGCGCCGCCGCTCCTCGGCTCAGGCCCGGGCGGGCCGGTCGGGGGCCGGGAGGTACGGCAGCGGGCCCGGCAGGCCGACGCCGGTCGGACGATCCCCGTCCTCGCACCGCATGACCTCACGCTTCACAGCTGGTGAGTCCAGGCGATCACCAGTACGACGCCGGCGCCGGTCGACGCCACCAGGGCGAGAACGGGCCACAGCCCGACCTTACGACCCCACATCCCGCCCGCCAGACGGGAGTGCAGCCGGCTCAGCTGCCCCAGGGCACCGAGCCCGAGAGCAGCGAAGGGCAGGGCGACGAGGAAGTGCACGACCCATGCCCCGCCCATGGTCGGCCCGCCCCAGGAGTGGTCGTACGGGCCCTGGTCGACCAGCGGGTAGAGGACGCCACGAAGAACGAGCAGGATCTCGACACCCAGAGGGACGAGCGCCAGCAGTCCCAGCGGTACGCACAGCAGCGCATGGGTCAGCAGCCGTCCCGCGCCGGGCTGCCGGGACGACGCCCGCGCGGTGAGAACGTGGCCCCCTGCTCGGGCCCACCACGCACCTGCCCTGTCAGAGCGTCCCGCCGCGACCGCTCCGACGGTCACGACCGCAGCAGGTAGCAGCACCAGGGCGTACCCGACCCGGCGCGCGAATCGTGCGGCAACGGCACCCGAATCGGATGCGGTCGCACCGTCGTCCGCGCGCCTCGAAGCAATGAACGGCATGCCCTGCCCCTACTCTCCCGGTCATCGGCCCTCTGCCGACGACCGGGAGAGTAGGGGCAAGGTTCCGTCCACCACCTCACACCGTGGTGCCGCATCGGCCCCCTACCTCGGTAGGGGGCCAGGGTGTTGGTGCGGGTGAAGAGGGAGGTGGTCCGCCCTCGATTCGGGGCCGGAGTGCGCTGCTGCCCAGGCTCCGTCGAATGGTGCGGGCCACGGGGCGTGAGTGCGCCGGGCGGCCGTGTCGGTGTACTGACGGCGGTGCCTGTGTCAGCGGCCCTGGATCGGTTCAAGGAACTCAAGCCGGTTCCCCAGCTTGTCGAACGCGTAGAAGCGATGGTGACCAGGGAAGTTGTCGTCCCACGTCACGTCCACGCCGTTGAGTTCCAGTTGTTCGGCGAGCGCCTTCAACGACGTCACGAGGATGCCCGGATGCGCCTTCTTGTTCGGGCGGAAATCCTCCTCGACTCCCAGGTGTACCTCCAGGCCGCCACCGCGGAACCAGCAGCCACCGCGGGCGGCGAGCACCGGAGGCTTCTCCAGCTCGGTCATCCCGAGGACACGGCCCCAAAACTCGCGGCAGAGCTCCTCGGCTCCCGGAGGCATGGCCAGCTGTACGTGGTGCAGGCCGTCGAGGGAGTACCGGGGGGTCTCCTGAGTCACATCTCCTCCTCGATGGAATCTTGACGTCAAGATAATGAGGTGGGGATGCGTCCGGCAAGGCCTCAGGCACTCTGACACTCCGGCATTCAGGCCCGGCGGTGTCGCAACGCCGCCTCACTCATCCGGCTGCCCCGTCCCCGTCGTGTATCGCCGCGAGCTCCGCGATCAGGTCCGCGTCGCGCATTCCGGGCAGGGAGTACCCCTCGGCCTCGTCCCAGGGGACATCGAGGTCGTCCATGTGCACGCGCCACTCGGCGTCCGGTACGGCCCGGCGAAGCTCCGTCACGGAATCCAGCACATGGGCGATCACCGGCATCAGACGACCGGGATTGAACGGCATCTTGGTGGACCCGGCGATGACCTCCTCCGGCGAGTCCGCATCCCGGTCGTACAAGTCCAGTGATTCCTCGTCGTCGTACGGAAACGACGCCCTGTGCACGGCGACGACGCGGTCGACGGAGCCCGACTCGGCCTCGGTCAGCGGAGTCGTGCGGCGCGCGCTGTAGTAGAGAGAGACGCTCATGACGCCAGCGTAGGGCGGGGGTCTGACATTGATACTCGTAGCGGGTTCCGGGGGTCGTGGCTCAGGGTCTGACTGACGCTCTGCTGGGCTGTCCTGCGACTGTTCTGTCCGGCCGCCGGAACCCGTTCTCCATGGCTCCGGCCAGGTGGAGCATGACCTGATAGGAGCTTGGCCAGCGGCCCCTTCAATGTCCTGTCTGACCCACCCGGCCGGCGTCACCTCCGGCCCGGAAGGCAGCACACACGATGACAGCGACGACCACACCCGTCACCGAGCTGGATGCGGTGTTCGGCGGGGTGGATTCCCACGCGGACACGATCCACGTTGCTGTCGTCACCGACCGGGGCGGCCACGTGGCGGACGCCGAGTTCCCGACCACGGCAGCCGGATACCCTGCGGCGGTCGCGTTCCTGAGCGCCCACGGCACGGTGACCGCCGTCGGTGTCGAGGGGACCTCCGCCTATGGTCTCGGGTTCACCCGCGCCGCCCGCCGCGCGGGACTGACCGTGGTCGAGGTCAACCGGCCCGATAAGGCGGAGCGTCGCCGGATCGGCAAGTCCGATCCCATCAACGCCTGCGCAGCCGCCCGCGCCACGCTGTCCTGGCGGGCAACGGTCATCCCCAAGGACGACAGCGTCAGCGGCATACGCGCGTTACACAACGCCTCCAGGTCCGCGGTCAAGGCCCGGACCGCCGCCCTGAACCAGATCGCGCACATCCTCATCACCGCCCCGGATGACATCCGCGTCAAGTACGCCGCCCTGCGCGGCAAGACGCAGGTCGACGCCATCGCCCGGCTGCGTCCCACCGGCGACGGACCACGCGTCGCCCTCCTGACCGCCCTGAAGCTTCTCGCCCGCCGGGTCCGGGCCCTGACCGCAGAACACGACACCCTCGCCACCTCCTTGGACACAGCCGCCACCGACAACAACCCGGCCTGCGCGCCGCGTTCGGTGTCGGTCCGGACACCGCGGCCCAGCTCCTGGTCACCGCCGGAGGAAACCCCGACCGACTGCGCTCAGAGGCTTCGTTCGCGGCCCTCTGCGGCGTCGTGGCGGGTTCACTCATAGACGGTGGCGGCCTGAAGGGCTCTGGCCAGGAAAGTCCAGTCCCCTTCCTCGGGGAGCTTCTTCCCGGAGTTTCGATACCAGCCCGGCGAGTCATCCACCCAGGCCGCGAGGGCCTCAAGGAAGCGGCCGAGGCTCTGGTTCTCCCACTCGTGCCCCCGGCGGAGGTAGTCCTGGTGCAGTTCCCGGACGGCGGCGACCAGCTCGTCGCGGCTGCGGATCTCGCTGTCGGGAGTAAGGGCATGGAGGGAAGGTACCTCGCTCCTACGACTCCCCACGCTTGACGATCAATAGGAGCATCAGCGCGGGCCGGCCGGCGGCGGCGCGACGTCCGTGACGACGTATGAGAAGCCTGTCGAGGTTCAGCGGAGCCGGCGTGCGCGCAGGACCACGTCGTCGGTGTGGTGGGCGCCGGCGCCACCCTCGGGTGCCACGCGTGGCCGTTGCTCGTCCACCTCGATCGCCCAGTCGTCGTCGAGCAGACCAAGGACCATCGAGGGCCAGACGTAGTCGGCCGGGTCGAAACCGCTCTCGTCTGCGTGGTGGGTGTCCATCCCCGCGTGATGGACGAGCAGCAGCACGCCACCGGGCGCGACGGCCGCAAGCAGGGCTCGCTCGGCCGCGGCGTCGGGAGTGCGCAGCAGGGCCGGGTACTGCGCGGAGACCAGGTCGAACGAGGCCGGCGAGAGCTCTGCCTCCGTCAGGGTGGCGTGCACCCAGCGGACCGCGACACCGGCGTCCCGCGCATGCCCGGCCGCCCGCTCCAGCGCCACGCCCGACACCTCCAGCGCGGTGACGTCCCAGCCGCCGCGTGCGAGCCAGACGGCGTCCGCGCCCTCCCCGCAGCCCACGTCCAGCACCCGCCCGGGGGTGAGCCCGGCGACCTCGGCCACGAGGGCGCCGTTGGGACGGCCGCTCCACAGCTGCCGGCGATCGGCGTACCGGCTGTCCCACTCCGCTCGTACCGCGGGGTCTCCGAGGTATCCGTCGCCAGGCGCATGGGTACCGGACGTGGGCGATCCCGCCCTGGTGTCGTCAGTCATGCGCCCCACCGTCGCCGAACGCTTCCCGGTCGCGCCACTCCTGTTGCCGGTTCGGCAAAGCGCTGTCGTCGTCCACGGGGCGTGGCGGGGGCGAGGCGTGCTTGAAGCCTCCCTGACGGCGGGGGAGGGTGGATCCATGGCATGGACAGCACCGCAGGTCGAGCGCACCAGGCAGCTCGGCGACCTGGGCACCGTAACCGAGCGTCAGATGCTGGAGGGGTGGCTGAGCTGGCACCGCGAGACGTTGCTGGCCAAGTGCGCCGGGCTTGAGCCGGCCCAGTTGGTGCGGACGACCGTGGAGCCGTCGGATCTCACCCTTCTGGGCCTGGTCCGCCACATGGCAGAGGTGGAGCGATGGTGGTTCCGGCGCGGTTTCGCGGGTGAGGCCATCGGCGATGTGTTCACCGGTCCGGCAGACGGCAACGAGGGGCTCGACGGAGTTCGCGCCGCCGACGCGGAGCGAGACTTCGGAGTGTTCCGGGCCGAGGTCGAGGCGTGCGACGCGGCGGCGGCCGGCCACGACCTCGACGAGACCTTCCCGTCCTCTTACGGAGTTCCTCTCAGCCTGCGCTGGGTCTACGCGCTGATGATCCAGGAGTACGCCCGCCACAACGGCCATGCCGACTTCCTGCGGGAGCGGACCGACGGGGCGACGGGTGACGGGTGACTGAGCGGTTCCCGCCAGGGCCTGTGGTGAGAGTGCCGACGGGCCGGACCAGGTGATGCCCAGGTCCGGCCCGTCGTCCGCTCGTCTCTACAGGTCGAGCTGGTACTGGACCGTCGTGTGTGTGGGCACGTAGTCGAGGCTGTCGCTGATGCGTCTCATGTGCGTGTTGCTGTCGGCGGTGTCGGTCAGGAGGCCACCGAGGTCCGGATAGCGCCCGTGGGCTTCTCGGATCGACTCGGCCTTCATCCATCGGCCGAGGCCGTGTCCCCGGTGCTCGGGCAGCACGCCGGTGCCGTAGTGCTGGCCATCACCCGTGCCGTTGCCGGGGACGACGAGTTCTGTGAACCCGGCGATCGAGCCGTCGGTCGTGTCGATGGCGACGACCGTGTGCAGCTGGTCTCCGCGGTCTCGAACGGCCCTCGCTGCGGCCCGGACCCGGTCCACGTCCCAGGTGACGGTGCCGTAGTCGGTGTCTTCCATGGGCATGTCGTCCATGGCGCGGCGTGAGGCGGCGAACGTCTGGGCGAGGTCGTCGGGGACGGTTCCCCGCCATGACGCCAGCCGGTAGCCGGGGTGCGGACGCTCGATGATCTCGGCCAGGTGCTCTTGTCCGCCGTCGAACAGGCGCAGAAAGGCCGTCCCAACGGGGATGGAATCGGCGTCGGATGCCAGCCATGCAAGGCGTCGGCTGTGCGCCCCGTGAGCGGGGTCGGTCAGCGGGGTGATGCGAAGCGACAAGGTGTCTCCGTCGTGAGGAGGTGGCGAAGGTCAGTACGCGGGCTCACCTGCTGGGCACTCGTACGCATGCGCTCCACACCTCCTCGTCGACAGTGCCGGTCCGGAACAACGTGGACGGCTCGGGCGAACGTAGCCGGACCATCGGTTCCTCGGCAAAGGGTTAACCGAAGGCAGGCGCGACCGTGGGGTCACAGCCACTCGTTACTCCGCAGAGTGCCGCTCGCGGGAATCGCTCTTGCCGAACGCCGGGGGCCGGCCGCCGGGGGAACCTCGCTTCTCGCGGCCTCGTTCACCCTGCGCGCAATTCGCGGTCGGCAGAAGCAGCTGGACTGTCGCCGGCCCCGCGTTAGCGTCGTTTCATGGAACTCACCCAGGTCACCCCTGCTGTCTGGCAACTGGCCTTCCCGGTCGGCCATGTCTACTTCGTGCGCCTGCCCGACGGTTACGCTCTGATCGACACCGCCATGCCGGGGTCCGCCCCCGCGATCCTCGACGCCCTGACGCGGCTGGGCGGCCGCTCGCAGGACCTGCGGCAGATCGTCCTCACCCACTCGCACATCGACCACATGGGCTCGGCTGCGGATCTCGTCGAGGCCACCGGCGCCCGCGTCCTGGCCGGAGCCGTGGACGCCCCGTTCATCCGTGGCACGGCACCCGAACCCCAGCCGGTACACACCGCACCGGAACGCGCGCTTCACGAGCAGATCGTGGCCGGCTTCTCCGATACGTACGCCCAGCCCCTGCGCCATGTGCCGGTGGAGACGGAACTCCACGACGGAGACACCATCGACGGCTGGGGCGAGCCCGTCCACGTCCTGCACGTGCCCGGACACACCCCGGGAAGCATCGCGCTGCACCTCCCCTCCAGCGGCGTCCTGTTCCCGGGCGACATCGTCGCCACCGCGGAGGGCCGGGCGATCCTCGGCCCGTTCAACGTGGACAGGGAGCAGGCCATCGCCTCCTTCCGGCGGCTGGCCTCGCTGGAGGTGGACACGCTGTGCGTCCCGCACGGCGAGCCGGTGCTCAAGGGCGCGAGCGAGGTGCTGCGGGCGGCGACTCCGGAGAACGACTGGGTGTGAGTCGAGCGCCCTGTTCCTGTTCCTGCGCCCGGGCTGCTACGACCGTGTAGCGGTCCCGCAGCCTTCGTGCCCCTCCCCCATCGTCGTACTGCGGTCGTACGGATCGACCGTCCGGCCGTCCGTGCTGCCGGCCTCCGACCCTCCCCCGCCGAACTCCGGCCTGAAGTACCCGGTGGCCTTGCCGCAACCACCGTTGGTCATATGGGTCTTGTACGAGAGGAGGGTGAAGGTGCCTTCCTCGGTGGTCACCTTCATCGGATCGTCCCAGCTCACCACCGTCTCCCGCCGCACGATCGTGCGCACGACCTCGTCGCCGCCGCCCGCCGGTGCGGACGCGTACACGAACGTGACGTCGGCCGTCGCCTCAAGGGCCCCGAGCTTCCCCTCCCCGTACGTGATCCGCCCGCGGGTCTTGACCACATCCCCGACCAGACGCGCCTGCGCCGGGTCGAAACGGCTGAAGAGGAGCCGCGGGTCGTCGTCGTCGCTCGGAGTGCGTAGCGCGGTCGACACGAAGGTCCTGACGTCCTGCTGATGCGGGTTCATCAAGGAGATGGCCTTCTCCGGGCGGCCACCTCGCAGCACGGACGGATCCAGGCTGGACGCGGCGAGGAAGTCGCGTGTCCGCGCGAGCGCCTGCTGCACCTCCGCCTTCGTCAGCCACCCGGTCGCCTTCGCGGCCGGGATAGTGATCCCTGCCGTGCCGTTCGCCCAGCGCGCCGCCGGGGACCCCCGGAACGGGTCGTCGAGTGTGGCCCGCCGAGCCGGCTCGTCGGCCGGCGCGCCCTCCGGTCGTTGCGACTCCTGCGCCAAGGTCTCCCCCGTCGGGCCCTCGTCACCGGACCACCCGACGAAGCCTCCCGGGTCCACCGCCACGACCAGCAGGGCCACCGAGGCCAGCAGCCCGGCTACGTACCAGCCCTTCTTCCTGCGTCGCGGCCGGACGGGTGTGTGCGCCCGCCAGGGCGTCGGCTCCGCGGGCTCCGTCCGCAGTCGGCCCGCCATCTCGCGGGCCCGCGCGGACGGTTCCTTCGGCGCGTCCCCGGCGCCGTCGACCGTGGTGCGCAGGAACTCCTCCCACACCTCGTCCGGCGCCGACGAACCGCCCTGCTCCCCACCCGTGTTCACGCCCGACCCCTCACACCGCGTACGTTCCTGGCCCTCCCCGGGGCCACCGCATGATCGCACACCTCCACGGAGCAAGTCCGCGCAGCTCAGAGCGGCTTCGGTCAGGGTCTGCGAGCTGATCAGGGCCGTCTGGTCCTGGTGGCCGGGACGTCCGGGCCGCAGGAGATGCGGGCCGCCGTCAGGACGGGACTCCCGTCGGCGGGCGTGCAGGCGGCCCTGCAGGCGGCCCTGCTCGCGAGCAGGACGACCACGGCATCGCCATCGGTCGGAAGGGTCTTGTCCGCTGGGCGGCGCGGTCCGGCACGGGACTTGAGCCACTTCAGAGCTCGGGCACGCCCTCCGGCGGCGATCGCCGTGACCGCCCGCGGTCAGCCGCGTACGTGCAGGTCGAAGCCCGTGCGGCCCGCCGGCTCCAGGCCCTCCTTCAGGAGCAGCGACGGGATCTCGTAGTCACCGAAGTTCTGCCGGCGGAACGCGATCGGCTCGGTGGACTCCAGGGTGAGCAGACGCTGCTCCCAGGCCTTGGCGACGTCCGCGTAGTCCTCGTCGCTCATCCGGTCGGTGCCGTGCAGCACGAACGGCGGCAGGACCTCGATGCCCGGGTAGTAGAGGATGCCGTGGTGGATCGGGAACAGCAGATCGTCGATGGGGCCGTTGATCCCACGCGCGGCGTAATGCGACTCCGGGCCGCCGACGGTCACCGACAGCAGCGCCCTCCTCCCCGCGAGGGTGCCCTCGCCGAAGCGCTCGCCGTACTTGGTGTCGCTGTGCTCGCCGACGCCGTACGCGAAGCGGTACGTGAACACCCGGTCCACCCAGCCCTTGAGGATCGCGGGCATCGAGTACCACCACAGCGGGAACTGGAAGATGATCGTGTCCGCCCACAGCAGCTTCTCCTGCTCGGCGAGGACGTCCGGGGTGAGCGTCCCGGCCTCGAAGGCCCGGCCCGAGTCCCGGGCGACCCTCAGCGGGCTCGACGCCGCGGGGCCGTAGTCCGCGGCGTCCACGACCGCCTTCCAGTTCATCGCGTACAGATCGCTCACCCGTACCTCGTGGCCGGCGGTCTCCAGGGTGGACACCGCGAGGTCCTTCAGCGAGCTGTTGAGCGACTTCGGCTCCGGGTGGGCGTGGACGATCAGCGTCTTCATGGGAACTCCCTCGGATCACATACGTTCGGATCGGATGCCTTCGATTCTGGGAGCTGCGGCGCCCGGCGTTCAGGGGCGCGCGTTCCATCGGACGGGACTTCCTGGTATTGGCAGGGCCACCTTCACGGGCACCCGCCGAGGCCATACTGGGAGGCATGGACGATCTTGCGAGCTTCCTGCGGACCCGGCGTTCCCGGGTCGACCCGGCGGCCGTCGGCATCCCCACGGACAGGCGCCGACGGGTCGAAGGGCTGCGCCGCGAAGAGGTCGCGCACCTGTCCGGAGTCAGCGTCGACTACTACGTACGTCTGGAACAGGGCCGCGCGACCCAGCCCTCCGAGCAGGTCCTCGACGCGCTCGCCCGCGTCCTCGGCCTCGACGAGACCGAACGCGGACACCTCTACCGGCTCGCCCGGCAGCGCCGCCGCCCCGCGAAGGCGCCGGGCGGACGGGTCCGGCCCGAGCTGCTGCGCGTCCTCGACCTGGTCTCCGGCGCACCCGCGCTGATCATGGACCACCGCCTGGACGTGCTCGCCGGGAACCGGCTCGCCGGGCTCCTCTTCGGCCGGCCGATGCCGGGCCTCAACACCGCGCGGCACCTCTTCCTCGAAGAGGCCGAGCGCGGTCTCTACGCCGACTGGGAGAAGTGCACCCTCGACGTGGTCGGGCATCTGCGCCTGGCCGCCGGGAAGTTCCCCGACGACCCCCAACTGGCCTCCCTCATCGGCGAGCTGGCGATGGGCAGCGAGCGGTTCCGCCGCCTCTGGGCCCGCGCGGACGTGCGCGCCCGTACGCATGGACGCAAGGCCTACCGGCACCCGCTGGTCGGGCTGCTGGAACTGCACCAGGAGAACTTCGCGCTGCCGGAGGCCTCGGGCATGGAGCTGGTGGTGCTGTCCGCCGCCGCCGGCAGTCCCGCAGAGGACGGGCTGCGCCTGCTCGCGGGCCTGGGTGCGGGCAGCGATGACGCGCATCCGCCGGTGAACGCCCGGGTCCGTGAGTGACGTGCGGTCCGGCACCCGCACGGCAGCCGGACCGTAAGCGATCCCAGCGCACCATTGTTGCCTGCACCGATGCTTCCTGTGCTCGCTGTGCTTCCCAGCACGCCGTCCTATGGTGGGCCGATGCGTACACACCACCCCATCGACCGCCCAGCCGATCTCGACACGGTCCGTGAGTCCTATGACCGAGTGGCCGACACCTACGCCCACATGGTGGTGACGACGGGCATGGGCGACATCCGTCGCCATCCCTGGCTCAAGGCATCCATCGACGCCTTCGCCGACACCGTGGGCGACCTCGGGCCCGTCCTCGACGTCGGCTGCGGGCCGGGGACGGTGACGGCCTACCTCGCCGAACGCGGACTCGACGTGTCCGGGGTCGACCTCTCGCCCCGGATGATCGAGAACGCGCGCCGTATGCATCCGGAATGCCGCTTCAGCGTCGCCTCGGCCACCGAGCTCGACCTGGCCGAGGCGTCCCTGGGCGGCGTCCTCGGGTGGTGGTCGCTGTTCAACCTTCCTCGCGACATCCTTCCCCAGGTCCTCTCCCAGTTCGCGCACGCCCTGAAGCCGGGCGGACACTTCATCACCGGGACGCACGTCGGCGACGAGGACCTGGTGCGCACCGACGCCTACGGAGGCGTACCCGTGCGGTGGACGACGCACAAGTGGCGGCCGGAGCAGCTCGTGGAACTGATCGAGCAGGCCGGGCTGCGTCCGGTCGCCGAGCTCCGACTCCCCGCGGAGGGGGAAGTCGGGCCGGGGCTGGTCGTCATGGCCCAGCGGCCCGTCTGAGGACGCCTGGGCTGGTCGTCGAGGGCCCCGTTCGATTTCCTTCCCTTCCCACCCGGGTGGCAGACACGTGAATTGGGCCCAAGACGCGACCGGGAAAGTATGATCAAGCGATGTCTGACATGACTGAGACCACGCCCGGCTGGCTGACCACGGACGAGCTGGGCACGGCCCGCGCCCGGATGCCGATCCTGTACGTCGAGGCGGTGCCCGTACGCGTGGACGACAGCGGCGAAGTCACCAGCGTCGGTCTGCTCCTGCGGATCGGCGCCGACGGGACGATCAGCCGGACCTTGGTGTCCGGCCGCGTGATGCAGCACGAGCGAGTCCGGGACGCGCTGCTCCGTCACCTGGAGAAGGACCTCGGCCCGGTCGCGCTGCCCCGCGTCCCCGCGTCCCTGCAGCCCTTCACCGTCGCGGAGTACTTCCCCACCGCGGGCGTCACCCCGTACCACGACCCGCGCCAGCACGCGGTGTCCCTGGCCTACATCGTGCCGGTGGCGGGCGACTGCCGGCCGCGGCAGGACGCGCTGGACCTGGTCTGGTTCAGCCCGCAAGAGGCGGCTTCCCCCGCCGTGCAGGATGAGATGCCGGGTGGCCGCGGGGTGCTGCTGAAGCAGGCGCTCGCGCACGTGGGGCACACCTACTGAGATCGGCCGCACCTCTGCCGAGTGCCCGAGCCGGGATTCTCCGGGCACTCCTGGGTGCGCCACGAAAGGGTGCTCCTGCGGGATTCTCCTGACTCCTGTCTGCTCGGCCGTCTAGCGTGCAGACAGGCCGCCGCCCTGCCTTCCGCGGCCATGAGGAGGATCCTGTGTCGTCGTCCTGCGACCCCCGGCACGCTCCCGCCGGCGACGTGAACGCAGCGCTCTTGGTGGTCGACTCCCGGCTCAAGTCCATCTACGACTCCCGAGCCGGGTCCGATCCCGAACAGCAGCGGCTGACCGAACAGTTCATCGCGTCCTTGGGGCCCACGGGCGTCCACGACCTGATCGACGGTGCCTGCACCCTCGTCTACATCTTCATGAAGTGGCTGAGGATGGCCCACGAGGACCACGGCAAGGACGTCATCGAGTACGTGGTCCCCAGCCTCGTGGCCGCGATGGGCAAGATGCCCAAGAGCGTCAGCCCCGAGGCCATCCCCACCATGGCCGGCCTGGTCATCGCTGCCGGCACCGGCCTGAGCCCCAGCCTGTGGCGGCGGCAGTACGGGGACTGGACCAAGGACGAGATGAATCCGCTGGAAGCCACCGCCCTCCTGCTCGCCGAGCACATCAACCGCCTCACCGACGACCAGGACTTCGCCACCCGCCTGGTCACCGAAGCGCTGTCCAGCGTGGAACAGGACCGATGAACCGGCCTTGCTGATTGTTTCAAAATGAGGTGCGCAGGCGGCCCGTCACGCCTCCGGCGGCGGAAGCCCCCGGGCGGGGGTGGCGTTTGCGAATGCGGCTCGCGCTGCTCTGCGGCCGGCCGGAAGGGGGGACTGCCGGGACGCGACGCCGGCCGTTGACAGGTGCGGTGGCCACCCGCGTGCCCGCAGGGGCCGACCGGTCTGTGGCCGGCGTCACGCGACCGCAGGGAGCGCCCTTGACGCGCCACCGGAAGCTGCGCTCCTCAAAAAGAGGGCGGCCCCACCAGAGGCCCGCTGGACACCCCCGCCTCCTGAGCCTCCGGGACCCGAACCCGCGTTGCCCGATCGCCCATCGGAAGCTGCCCTGGCGTCCGTTGTGCCCCGTCGGCCCCGCCGACTAGACAGGGAGGCACGTACCCGTACCACGCCCTTCAGGGGGATTCCCATGCACGCCAAGGACGCACCGAAGCCGTCGACCGCGACGGCGGCCGAGGCGGGCGCCCGCCGTGACGTTTCGCGCGGCGCCACGAGCACCCCTGCGACCGGTGTCGGCGGTGTCCTGTCCCCGCAGACGGTCCTCGCCCTCCAGCGCACGATCGGCAACGCCGCCGTCTCCCGGCTGGTCGAGGAGGCCCGGCACCAGCACGGCGCCGGCTGCGGCCACGCGCAGAGCTCCGAGGCCGCGCCCGCCCCCGTACAGCGTTCCGCCGTGCACGGCGTCCTGCGCAGCTCCGGGAGCCCCCTCGACGACGGCACCCGTGCCGACATGGAGTCCCGGCTCGGCGCCGACTTCTCCGACGTGCGCGTGCACGACGACAGCGCCGCCCGCGCCTCCGCCGCCGAGGTCGGCGCCCGCGCGTACACCTCCGGCAGTCACATCGTCATCGGCGACGGCGGCGGCGACCGCCACACCCTCGCGCATGAGCTGACGCATGTCATCCAGCAGCGTCAGGGCCCGGTGTCCGGCACGGACAACGGCTCCGGTCTGCGCGTCTCCGATCCCTCGGACCGCTTCGAGCGGGAGGCCGAGGCGAACGCCCGGCGCGCGCTGTCGGGCGCGGCTCCGGCGGCGCAGGCTGCCGCGCAGCCCGTCCAGCGCGCGACCGGGGGCACGCAGCCCTCCGTTCAGCGGGTGCCGACGGAGCCGGCGGAGACGACGTCTTCGTCCTCCGCAGCGCCCACGCAGGCGGCGGTGGTCCCGACCGCCCCGATGTTCGGCATCAAGATCAACAGCGCAGCGGATGCGAAGGCCAAAGGACTGACGGCCGAGAACACTCTCGTCGTCAACGCGAATCACTCCGGCGACATGTACCACGTCCGGGCCGCCCTGATCGTCAACCCGGACCTCAGGCTCCTCATGTACGGACTGCTGGACGACTTCGACCCAAAGGCCGACGGAAAGCGGATCACCGAATCCGTGACAAACAGGAGGAGGGCGGAGGAGAAATCCCCGGACAAGGTCGCTGCATCCACCGCGAGGGCGATTGCGTTCAACCAAATAAAGGCCGCTATCGGAGATGAAGTCGGCACATCCTTTCCTACTGGTCATGATCCTGCTGCTGCTGATGCTGAGGCCCAAGTCGCGAAGTGGCGCGAAAAAGAAAAGAAAAGCCGGATCAAGGCGGCCATGGAAACCTCGCCCGAGGCCCTCTACAGGGGCAACCTCAAAGCGGAGACGGACGCAGAAATCGCCACGGAGATCGCCGCGACCCGGGACAACCGCCCCGCGGAGAAGCGCTCCGTCGATCGCAAGGCCCAGCACATGTACCAACTCCACAAGGACCTGCCCGGCCGGGTCTTCTACACCAAAGAGAGCCCGAGGAACCTCAAGATCGGGCACAGCGGCGAGACCAAATCCACCGACGACTTCAAGGAAGGCATGCTGGAGCAGCGGCGCGCCTGGGTCGGTGAAGGGGGTGACGCGGCGGGGATGCAGGACTTCTACCGTGAGTACGCCGCTCCGGACGAGGTCACCAAGCAGGCTTTCGACGCCGCCCACTCGAAATCCGATCACCCGCTGAGCAAATTTAAGACAGGCGTCCGGTACGTCATCGTGAACTACCGGGACAGCGGCCACACCGGGGAGGGGAACGCCCCCGCGCTCGACACCGGACGGGAGGGTCTGACCCAGCTCCAGGACATGATCAGCACGCACCCCGATCTCGGGGGCGCGCGGCCCGTCCTCATCGGCGACATTCCGGGACCGATCCCCACCGACAGGCCGCACCTGCACAAGTACTGGGAGTGGTCCGGGATGACGGGCCGCCGCTCCGAGCTGGCACTGCTGCACTACCTCAATGAGAAGTTCACCATCATCGGCGCGGTCGGCATGCGCAGCGGCGTCACCGACCAGTTCACCTTCGCCGGGATCAAGACCCTGTCGATCGACATCTCCCCGAACCAGGCCAGGAACAGGAACGCCGACGGGAAGGACAACGAGACGGACGCGACGAAGTACCCCTCCAAGGGCTGGGAGCGCGGCGGGAAGCTGGAAGCGGTCTTCGGTTCGCAGTACGGGCGGGCCTTCCTCGGCCAGGAAAGGGCGAACGACCAGGAGGTCACCGACGGCGCGTGGGCGGGCCCCTTCGGGGAGCAGGACCAGGCGATGCTCCATGATGCGATCGCGCACTTCTTCGCCGAGGAACGCGGCGACGGAGGCACCCTCGCGACAGCCGACAACTTCCGGCACTCCTCCCACCCGCTGGACCCGCGCAGCATCGCCGAGCTCGACAAGAGCGATCTGCTGGGCGATGAAAAGAAGGGGGTGATCCGCGAGAGGATCGCGGCGCTGCAGGAGGCGGAAAAGGAAGACAGGAAGAAGAGGGGTCTGCCGACGACCGCGTAGCCGCCCAACACCGTCGCCCAAAGCCATACTTGGGCTCCGCACAGAGTTGAACGACGCTCAGCTACTGTGCGGCCCATGCAGGGGGAACTGGAAGGCAACTCGGGCCTGTTCACGCTCGACGGCAGTGGGGCCGTGCCGCTGGAGGAGGGGGATCCCCGGCAGATCGGAGCTTTCCGGCTGCTGGGGGTGCTCGGGTCCGGTGGCATGGGGCGGGTCTATCTCGGCGCCGTGCCGGGGAAGTTCGCGGCGGTGAAGCGGGTCCTTCCCGTGCTCGCCGAGGACGCGGACTTCCTCGGTCACTTCGGGCACGAGCTGGACAATCTCGCCCGGCTGCCCGCCGTGGCCAACACGAAGCTGCTCCACGAAGCTCCTCGCGAGCGACCGGACGGCCAAGCCGCCGTGGTTCGCGACCGAGTTCATCCCGGGCATCACGCTCAGCGAGGCCATCCGGCTGCACGGCGGGCCGCTGCCCACCGACGCCCTGCGGCGGCTCCTGCGGCACGCCGCCGAGGGGCTGCGGGTCGTACACGGCGCCGACATGGTGCACCGGGACCTCAAGCCGTCCAACGTCATGCTGACCGGCGGCGGCCTCTCCCTCATCGACTTCGGCGTGGCCCGCGCCGCCGACCAGAGCCGTCTGACGAAGACCGGCATGGTCATCGGGACGCCCGCCTACATGGCCCCCGAGCAGGCCGTCGCCGACCGGCAACTGACCGGTGCCACAGATGTGTTCGTGCTCGGAAGCCTGCTGCTGTACGCGGCGAACGGGCGGCCCCCGTTCGGTGACGGGTCGTGATGCCGCGCTTCCACAGCAGACGGCGGTACTTGCCGAAGTCGTCACCCCGGTCGGCATACAGCCGCCGGGGTGTTCGGCGAGGCCGACCTCGCAGGCCCCGGATCGGCGGGACGGCGTCGAGCAGCGGCCAGAGCTGGGTGACGTCGTGCCGGTTGCCGCCGGTGAGTGTGACGGCGAGCGGGGTCCCGTGACGGTCGACGATCACATGGTGCTTGGAACCGGGGCGGGCACGGTCGACCGGCGAGGGGCCGACGTGAAGTGGATCTTCGTTCGTAGTGCGATGGGTGTGGCGGCGGGGTTCAGGTACCGTCGCTCCAGCTGCAATCCCGGTGCTGCAAAGACGGGCGATCGGGCAACGGAAAACCGGGAGTTCCCGTTGCGTGCGCCCCTACCAACCATCGTTCGTCACAGCCATTCGTTGACAGCTGCGATGAGAACGGTCGCCTCGCAGCGGACGGCGAGCTCGTCGCATCGCGTGGCCACAGTTCGGTGACGCTTGAGCCGGTCGATCCCGCACTCGACCGCGTGACGCTCGCGGTAGTCGGCCGGGCCGAAGCGTGGCCGGCACCGCTCCCCCGCCCTGCCCCCTCCCCCCTCGGCCGGCGTCAAGATCGATTGTCAGTGGTGGGTGAGACGGTGGAGGTATCGAGTCGGAACGGAACGAGGGGGAGTCGTCATGTCCGGAAGCCAGAACTACATCAACCACGTCGCTCTTGTGCTGGATGCCAGTTCGTCCATGTCGCACCTGAGCCGCAAGGTCGTCGAAGTCGCCGACCAGCAGATCGCGTACCTTGCCCGCCGGTCGAGGGAGCTGGACCAGGAGACCCGCGTCACGGTGTACGCCTTCGCGGACAAGGTGGAGTGCGTCATCTACGACAAGGACGTGCTGCGCATGCCGTCCCTGAAGGAGCTGTACCGGGTCGGCGGCATGACGGCCCTGCTGGCGGCCGCGCTGAAGTCGCAGCGGGAACTCGCGCAGACGGCGCAACTGTACGGCGACCACAGCTTCCTGACGTTCGTACTGACCGACGGACAGGAGAACGCGAGTCACCGCTGCCCCGGCGCCCCTGCCCGGAATCCGCGTGAACTGCCCCAGGCCGTCGCCGAGATGATCGCGACGCAGGAGGACAACTGGACGCTGGCCGTCCTCGTGCCGGACCAGATGGGCAAGCGCGAGGCCATGCAGTGCGGGTTCCCGAAGGAGAACATCGCCATCTGGGACGCCACGAGCACCCAGGGTCTGGAAGAGGCCGGGCAGGTCATCCAGCAGGCAACCGAGAAGTTCATGGTGGGGCGCGCCCAGGGCATTCGCGGCTCGCGGGCGGTCTTCTCCATGGGTGCGGATGCCGTCAACGAGGAGACCATCAAGGCGGCCGGGCTCACCCCGGTGAATCCGTCGAAGTACCAGGTGATTCCGGTGGCCCGTGACGTGGCGATCCGGGAATGGGTCGTCGAATCCGGCCACACCTACCGTACGGGTTGTGCCTTCTACCAGCTGAGCAAGCCGGAGAAGATCCAGGCGCGGAAGCAGATCGCGGTGCTGGAGAAGAAGACGGACCGGGTCTACACGGGGCCAGAGGCCCGAGCCCTGATCGGCCTGGCGGACGTGGAGACGCGCGTCAAGCCGGACCACAACGACGACTTCACCATCTTCGTCCAGAGCACCAGCGTGAATCGGAAGCTCGTCTCGAAGACGCGGCTGCTGCTGATGCTCTGAGTCTCTGTGGCGCTTACGAAAGGTGTGCGCGGTTCGGGATCCGAGTCGGTGGAAAACCGTTCGATCTGTCGTTCTCCCGCGTACTAGGGTCGGCGACGTGGCAACGAAACTCAATCAGATCATCGCAGTGGAGAAGGGCGTCAAGTCCCGGGCGCACCAGGACCTGACGGCGGCTCATCACGGCCTGCAGAAGCCCGCGTTGCTCGCCGGCATCTCCCGTACCTACCAGCCGAAGGACGAGGAGGGCGAGCAACTGCCGCCCGAGTCCACGCTGGTGCAGGTGAAGGCCGAGGACGTGCTGCGCGACACCGCGCGAGCGCTGACCCGGCTCTTCGATGTGACGGCCACCAAGGACTGGGCGAACTGCGAGGCGCGCGCCGACATCACGGTCGACGGACGCGTGCTCGTGGCGCAGGTGCCCGTCGCGTATCTGCTGTTCCTGGAGAAGCAGTTGACGGACATCAACACCTTCGTCCGCAAGCTTCCCGTACTGGACGCCGCCGAGTCGTGGACGCAGGACCCGTCGACCGACGCGTGGAAGACCGAGGTCGTCCGCACGCTCCGTACGAAGAAGGTGCCGCGCAACCACGTCAAGGCGGAGGCGACGGACAAGCACCCCGCGCAGGTCGACGTCTACTACGAGGACGTGCCGGTCGGTTACTGGACGACGGTGAAGTTCTCGGGTGCGCTGCCGGCCCGGCGGGTCAACGAGCTGTTGGAGCGGGTGGAGAAGCTCCAGCAGGCGGTGAAGTTCGCCCGTGAGGAGGCGAACAGCGCCGAGGTCACCGACCAGCGGGTCGGCGACGCCGTCTTCGGCTACCTCTTCGGGTAGCCGGGACACCACAGACTCCCCGGCCACAGAGAACGGCCGGGGTGCGCGAGGAGCGCAAAGCTGAAGCTGAGCCTTGTCGTGACATCCGCGGTTCCAGTGGAGGTTCGAGTCCTCCTCCCGGCACTTCCTGCCGGGATGGCCCAACCAGGCAGAGGCAGACCGCGGTCAATCTCAGACTATTGCTCCAGACTCAGCATGCGCCGCTCATCGCCGGATC
Organism: Streptomyces sp. NPDC042346; assembly: GCF_055581845.1. Lineage (NCBI taxonomy): Bacteria > Bacillati > Actinomycetota > Actinomycetes > Kitasatosporales > Streptomycetaceae > Streptomyces > Streptomyces sp. NPDC042346. The sequence continues at coordinate 192,142 of NZ_JBVJEH010000011.1, forward strand.
GACCGGGCCCGGGCCCTGGTGCGTCGAAATGCCAGTTCGAATCTGGTCCGCCGAGCTCGATCGGCGGTGGTCCAACGGCAGGACGCGACGCAATGACGAATGACCCGGGTCCTCAAGTGTGCCGGCGTGTGATGTGAGCGGCATCGCCAGGGTCCGGGGGCAGGCTACGCCCTCGGACCCGCTCCTTTCTCTCGACCGCCGTGGCGCGGCCCCTGTCCGAGGATCGTGTGACCGAGGATGTCGAGTGCGGCCCGGCGGCTCCGTCTCAGGGGCGTAAGCGGCCATCGTGGTCGTGCCCGCACCCAAGGAGACCCCGTATGCCGATCCAGCGGATGGACAACGTCCTCATCGTCGTCGACGACCTTGACGCCGTCATCGCCTTCTTCGTCGAACTCGGCATGGAGCTGGAAGGCAGGATGCCCGTCGAGGGGCGCTGGGTGGAGCGTGTCATCGGGATCGACGACGTCCGCCAGGAGGTCGCCATGCTGCGGACGCCGGACGGCCACGGCCGCATCGAGCTGGCGATGTTCCACACGCCGAAGGCGATCCGCGGCGAGCCGGAGGACGCGCCGGCGAACACGCTGGGCATCCGTCGCATCATGTTCGCCGTCGACGACATCGAGGACGTCGTCGCCCGCCTGCGCACCCACGGCGCCGCACTCGTCGGCGAGCTGGAGCGGTACGAGAACAGCTATCGGCTCTGCTACGTCCGCGGCCCTGAGGGCATCGTCGTCGGGCTGGCCGAACAGCTCGGCTGAAGGAAGCCGAACGGTTCACGGTCACCGTCGCGGTGACCGCGGGCGGCGTGGCGGTCGCCCCGGCCATCGCGTTCACCCGGGCGCGGAGGGCATAGAGGGTGCGGAGGGCGCGGAGAGGGTCGTGAGGTAGTCGGTCAGGGCCGCGGCGGTGGCGGCGAGTGGGAAGCGGGAGCCGAGTTGTCCGTCCGGGCGGACGACGAAGCCGGTCGGTCCTTCGGGGCGGTACAGCCGGGCGAACTCCCCCTCGGTGTCGTGGTATCCGGCGACCACGAGGCCGTCCAGGGCGGTCGGCGGTGCTTCCCTGGCCAGGACGGCGACGATCTGCGGTGGGTGCCCCGCCGCCGGGCCGGCGCCGTGTCCCCGTACCACCCCGCCGGCCGCCGCGGCCGCGGCCAGTTCGGTCGGAGCGGACGCGTACAGGAGCAGGACGTGCTCCGTACGGCCCCGCAGGATGTCGAGCAGGCGCAGCGCGTACGTGGCGACCGGGGTGGTCAGGCCGGCGCAGTCCGGGGCGCGGTCGCCGGGCTGGGGCGCGTCGGCCGGGCCGTACGTGCTGCGGGCGAGCGGGCCGCCCCGGTACCCGACGAGGAGTTGGGCTTCGCGGAGCATCAGTGTCCGAGGGTCGACGGTGTCGTTCTCCATGCCCTGGGTGGCATGGCGTACGGTGCGGCCGACGACCTCCTCGCCGACCGGGCGGCGCTCGGCGTCGTAACTGGTGAGCAGGGCGGGGCCCGCCTCGCCGCGGACGACGAGGGCGAGTTTCCAGGCCAGGTTGCAGGCGTCCTGGATGCCGGTGTTCATGCCTTGGGCGCCGGTCGGCGGGTGGATGTGGGCGGCGTCGCCCGCCACGAAGACCCGGCCGTCGGCGTAGCGGTCGACGATCCGGTGGCTGATGCGGAAGATGGACGACCAGCGCATCCGGGAGAGGGTGGCCGGCTTCGGGGCAAGCCGGTCCACGACGGCCTGGATGTGGGACAGCTCGGGGGCGCGGCCGCCTTCCAGGCCGTGCGCCACGCCGTCGCCGCCCACCGCACCGGTGTCCTGCGTCCGGGCGTCGCTGCCTGTCCGGGCCTCGCCCGGGTCCGTGGGCGCCGGCTCCATGGCGAGTGTGGAGAGTTCGGGCGGGACCAGCATCGACATGCGGTAGCGGCCCGTCCCGGGCAACGGGATGCAGACCAGCAGATCGTCGGTGGAGCCGTCGGCGGCCAGGTGGCTGGACCGTACGCCGTAGCCGTACGGCAGGTCCCAGTCGGCCTCGACGTCGGCGAGCATGTACTCCTCGGGGAAGGCGCCGCCCTCGAAGGTGAGGCCCAGCTGCTTGCGCACGATGCTGTGGGCTCCGTCGCAGCCGATCAGATAGCCCACCCGGGCCTCCTCCTCCGCTCCGCTCGCGGTGCGCAGGAGAGCGGTGACGCCGTCCTGGTCCTGGGTGAACGACAGCAGTTCCGTGCCGCGCTCGACGGCCGTGCCCAGGTCGGTGACGTACGCGTCGAGGAGGCGCTCGGTCTCGTACTGCGGGAGCGCGGCGAATCCGTACGGCACTTCGGGCGGCAGCGCGAGCTCGATCCGCGCCCGCTCCTCGCCGTTGACGTAGATCAGCTGTCCGCGCATCTCGGCGGCGGCCTCCAGGGCGGCGCGGGCCAGGCCCATCCGGTCCCAGATCTCCAGGGTGCGCGGCTGGATCCCGACAGCCTTGGCGTAGGGAAGCGGGGCGGCGAGCCGGTCGATCAGACGGCAGCGCACGCGGCGTCGGAGGAGCTCGGCGGCGGCACTGAGTCCGACCGGACCGGCGCCCACGACGAGTACGTCGGTCATACGGGTGCGCGCCACGGCTGCCTCCCAGCGCCCGGCCCCGAGATCGGTCCCGTACTCCATCGTCGCCCGCCGGTCCGCGGGCGGCGACCCGAGTGTCCGGCGGCCGCTCACTGCGCCGAGAAATCGGTGATCGTTCCTCGGTCCGTCGTGGTGCAATGCCCGCATGACGACTCTCGCGGAGAAGGCACTTCTCTTCCGGTCCCTGCACGTCCCCGGCACGCCGCTGGTCCTGCCCAACGCGTGGGACGCCGCATCCGCCCGGGTCGTGGCGGAGGCCGGCGCACCCGCGGTCGCGACGACGAGCGCCGGGGTCGCGTGGTCGCTGGGCCACGGCGACGGGGATCGTCTGAGCCGGGACGAGGCTCTGGGCGCGATCTCTCGGATCACGGCCGCTGTCGCCGCACCGGTCACGGCCGACATCGAGCGCGGCTCGTGGACGGTTCTCCGCTGCCGGTGAACGTCCTCGCGCTGAATCGCTGAATCACCGTCAGGACGCGCTGCTGGATTGGGCGTGTGAGGGATGTGGGAGTGCGAGTGGGAGTCGGGGGCGGACACATGGACTACGTGATCGGAGAACCTCGCGCCGATGAAGCATGGGGCATCGCCCAGATGCACCTCGCCGCGTGGCTGGAGACCTACCCCAACGAAGAGGCAGGCATCGACGAGGCCTGGATCAGGGAGCACCGGGGGCAGACAGCGACGGCGGAGGGCTCTGCTCCGTGGCGCGCGTTCATCGAGCGGACGGCCAGGGAGCCGCACGCGCTCTTCTGTCGTGTCGTCCGCTCCGAGGGGGAGATCGTCGGCATTCTGTGTGGGCGCCGCGACGGCGTCGTCGACCTCGGGCCCATGTATCTCCTGGAGACGGCCCAAGGGAGGGGCGTCGGTGGGCGGTTGATGGGCGCGTTCCTCGCGTGGGCCGGAGAGGTGCCGATGCGCTTGTGGGTGACGGAGTACAACGAGCGGGCCGTCCGCTTCTACGAGCACTACGGCTTCCGGACCACCGGTGAACGACAGCTCTGGCAGGACAGGCTGCCGAACCTCCGCATGGTCCGCCACATCCAGGGATGAGCTGCGCGGGCTCCCTCCGGGTTGCCGTCGGGGTTACTTCCACTCATAGATCTTGGCGGTGGCCTTCCCGCTCTCCTCGACATGGAACTCGAACAATCCGGCGACGCCGGTGAGTCGGGCGAACTTCGCGGCGACGGTTTCGAAGAACAGGGCGCCTCGCCAGTCGACTGCGCCGGATTCGTCGAAGCTGCCCACGCCCGAGCCGTGCCAGGTGATCGTCTCACCGTCCTGGGTCATCAAGACGCCCTGGCCTTCTCCGAACAGGCTGCCGTCGGCTCGTACGACCGATTCGTACGTGCCCATGTCCTTGACCCCGACACCCAGGAGCGTGCCGGTCGCCTGGAAGGACGCCTCCATGACGGGGTGGCCGCCGTCGGTGGACAGCACCCGAATTCCCGTGGTTTCTCCCTGCTCCTCGCCGATAAGTTCACCGAGCATGACGGAACTCCTCTCCGTTTCCCTCCGTCGACGGATGGATCCCCTCTACGGATGGATCCCTTCTTCCGGACTACGCCCGACAACGGGCACTGTCAAACGGGGGGAGCGGTTCCGAGGGCATACCGACCAGGTGTTGCCGATCTTGACGCTTCCGGCGCGCTCGGGGTCAGATGCGGTATCGAGGTGGCGGCCCGACGCATCCGAAACGGCACCGCTCCATGGAGGTCAGGCGGGTTCATCGCGACAGAGGATGCTTTCGATCCCGAGGAGATGCTGAACCTCTACGACTCGGTCGGCTGGGAGGGCTACACCAGCGACGTCGACAGGCTCTGTCGCGGGCTTCGGGCTGCCCAGGAATCGCCCCGACCTGCGTGCCGCGACGCCCTGAACACGACCTGCGCCAAGATCAATCGCAGGTCCGCACATTAGTGTCGGAGGCATGACGAAAACCCTTACCGGCAGTGCCTTCGACTCGCTCCGCCTCGACGCCGTGCCCGACCAGGAGACGCTGCGCCGGACCTACGAACTCCCCAATGACACGGCCATCCGCAAGCAGATGACCGAACTCACCGAGCAGACCCGGCGGTTGATCGGCTGCTCCTCGCTGGTCCTGGTCGCGAGCGCGGACGCCGAGGGCAACTGTGACGTTTCCCCGCGCGGCGGCCCCGCCGGGTTCGTCGCCGTCCTGGACTCACGGACGGTGGCGATACCGGACGCGACCGGCAACAAGCGCCTGGACACCCTGCAGAACGTCATCGCCACCGGGCGCGCCGGGCTGCTGTTCGTCATCCCGGGACGCACCACGACGCTCAGGGTGAACGGCCGGGCCTGCGTCTCCACCCGCCCGGAGCTGCTGTCGCAGCTGACCGCCGTGGGCAAGCCGCCGGCCAGCGCGTTGGTGGTGGGGATCGAGGAGGTCTACCCGCACTGCCCCAAGTCGCTCCTGCGCAGCGGGGCCTGGAAGCCGGAGCAGTGGCTCCCGGCGGACGCCCAGCCGGCCTCGGCCGAGGTGACGCTGGCCCAGCTGCGGATGCCGGAACTGACGATCACCGACATCGAGCAGGCGGAGGCGGACTCGCTGAAGTACCGGTACGAGTAGCGGGCCGACCAGCGAGCGCCGGACCGCCGGACCGCCGGATCCCGGACCGCCGGATCCCGGATCCCCGCAGATCGCTCGCGGGGCATCCCGTTAGCCTCTGCTGGTCCGCCCGGCCTCGGGCGGTCCGACGGAGAGGGTGTGCATGCGTCAGCGGAGAGCGGGCAGCGGGCTGAGAGTCGCGTCCCGCGCACTGGTGCCCTTCGGGCTGGTCCTGACGCTGGGGGGCCTCGGGTACTTCTTCATGAACTACCAGGGGGTCACCGTCATGGGCCAGGCGATGGAGCCCACGCACCGCCAGGGCGAGCGGCTGGTCGTCGAGCACATCGACGTGGGCGAGATACGCAGGGGTGACGTCGTACTCGTCGACGTGCCCGACCGTTATCAGGGCCGACCCGTCCTGCAGCGGGTCATCGGGATGGGCGGCGACCACGTGGTGTCCGACGGAGATCGGATCACGGTGAACGGGAAGCCGGTCGACGAACCGTACGTGCAGCGCGGCGAGCTCGGCCCGGCCACCGAACCGTACGACGTGCAGGTGCCGGACGGGCGGCTGTTCCTGCTGGGCGATCACCGGGAGAACTCGAACGACTCGCGGTTCTTCCTCGACGAGCAGTCGGGCAGTGTCGCGGCCTCCGGAGTGCTCGGGCGAGCGCGGCAGGGTTTCGCCGTGCCGGGGGCGACGATGGCGCTCGGGGCCCTCGGGATCGTGCTGACCCTGGTCGGGATCGGCCTGGGCATCGGGGGGTACGCGGCCGGGCGGAGGACCCGGCGACGGTAGCTCCCGGAGGGGAAGCGTTGGAACGTCTCTGTACGGAGAACACGCTCTCTTAGAATCGAGCTCTCGCAGGACACACGGGGGGTGCGGTCATGGGGGCGTCGAAGTCGCTCGGTCGTCGTGGGTTGATGGTGCTCGGCGGGCTCTTCGTACTGGGCGGCGGTGCCGTCGGATGCGGGTCCGCCGACGACTCTCCCGACCCGGACCTCAGGAAGGTGCGCACCGACGTCGAGCCGCTTCAGCGCCGGTTCCGCGCGATCGGCCGACTGTCCGACCCCCACTGGCTCGGCTACAACCCGAACGACTCGGGGCGCGAATGGATTCCGGACCAGGATCCGCAGGTGCGTGTGGTCGGGGTCGCCCGTCTGCCCGCCGGGGCCGCCAAGGCCGTCGTCGGCAGGCCGATGTACGCCTTCGTCCCCTCGCCGCCGTCCGACATCCCGGAGGAGCTGACGGAGTTCCTGCCCGAGGGCGCCGAGTGGCTGGGCAGCGTCCGCTACGACGAGTACCTCACCAAGTCGCTCTACACGGGCCGGTTCCTCTTCTCCGCCACGACGGACCACGTGTATTTCGACACGGTCAATCCCGAGATCGCGCCGAGCTCGCCGCCTCAGTAGCGGGAACAGCTTCGGTTTCCGGCTGTCGAGTGGGTGTGGGCAGAGTGGAGGTCATGGCGGCCGGGACGTGGAGTGGGCTGGGCGTGGAGGGGTGGGCGGGTCCATGGGTTCTCTGGGGGGCGCGGTGTCGTACGAGGACTGCACGATCTACGTCGACGCCTCGGACGGCTCGACCGTCCTCGCCCGGCTGAGGCTCGTCCTCGGACCGGGCGATGAGGGTGGCGTGCTGGTGGTGGGGCCGGTGCGGGTGACCGGTGACGACAACGGCTACGTCACGGACGACAAGGCCCATCCCTTCGACTTCCTCCAGTGGCCGACCGTCCTGGAGTGCGAAGCACCCGCGGAGGCGCGCCCCGGCACCGTGGTGGACGCGGTCGCCCTCGTCCTGGAAGCCCTGTGGGAGATGGGTTTCACGGCGCTGGCCGCCTGTGACTTCGAGGACGAGTTGCCGGCGAGCGGCGGCCGCGACCGTTATCCCCTCCCGGCGGTGTCGGCGGGCCCGCCTCCCCGGAGGGATGCGGGCCGCCGGTGGCGGCCTCTGCGCCTTCCGCGTTTCCGTCCGGGCGGCGACGACCGGTCCGGCCGATTCGGCTGACCGAAGGTCCTCGATTAGGGCCTGGGGCCGCCCGCGCCGGGGCTCTCACTGGTCACGTCGGAGTTCCTCCAGCCCTGCAAGGGCGGTGTCGATCATCCAGTGCATCACGGACTCGGGCAGCGCCGGATTCCGCACGGCATGCTGCCTGAGGTCGGCGTCGCGCAGGGCCCGGACCATGGACCGCGCGGGCAGTGCGGGGTGCCGGGCCGCCGCGTACCGGACCGAGGCGCTCCCGTCGTCGAGCAGCCGGACCGCCGAGGCCGCCGAGAGCCGGGGGTCGGTCGCCGCCCGGAGCCGTACCTCGCTGTTCTCGTCCCGGCTGAACCGTTCCACCAGGTCGGGGGTGGATTCGGGGTCGTCCAGGGCCAGTTGGCGCAGCCTCGGGTGCGGATCCGTCGCGTACGGGAGCAGGCCTGTACGCGGGAAGTTGGGGTGAGTGCGTGGGCGTCCGGGTGCGCTGAAGCTGCCGTTCCACCACAGCCAGACCTCCAGGAGCATGTCGGCCGGCGCGTCGTCGCAGGACTCGGCGAGGAAGAGGCGTACGACCTTGTCCTCGTCGTGCGCGAGGCGTTCGACGACGTCAGGCGGGAGGTGCCGGGCGCGGGCGACGGTGCTCCTCAGGAGCGGGTGGCACGAGGCGGCGATCCGGCGCATGGCCTCCGGGTCGCCGTGGAGGTCGCGCACCCAGGGCACGTCGTGCCGCATCCCGTCGAGGTCGAGGCGGGTCAGACATTCCGCCCGCTGCGCCTCGGAGAGTGCGGGGTGTACGGATGCCGTTCGGCGGACGTACTCGCTCGCGTCCTCGGTGAGCGCGGCGAGGACGTCGGCCGGCAGGTGGGGATGGGTGGCGAGGGTCTGCCGTACGCCCTCGTCCTCGTCGGCGGCGAGCTGCGCGAGGACCTCGGAGCGCGTGTACGGGTTGCCGGCCAGGGCCCGTCGTGTGTGCGGGTCCTCGTGCGCGGCGAGCAGCGCGGCGACCTCGTGGGTGAGGCGGCGGGACGCGACGGCTTCCCGGTCCGGGGCGAGCGTCTCGTACGCGGCCAGGTCGATCGGGCGACCCCCAGGGGCCTGTTCGTCCGTGTGTCCCCCGTGGGCGCGTGCGTCCCCGTGGGCGCGTGCGTCCCCGTGGGCGCGTTCGTCCCCGTGGGCGCGTTCGTCCCCGTGGGCGCGTTCGTCCCCGTGGCCCCCGTCGCCCCTGCCGCACGCGGCAGCCCGTACGGACGGGACGGGGTCGGTGGCGAGGGTCGCCAGGAGATGCGCCGGGAGGCCCGGGGTGCGGGCGGCTTCGGCGCGTACGAGGGGGGACGAGTCGGTGGCGATCCGCTCGTGTCCGGACTCCGTCAGGCACCCACGCGTCGCGGCGAGCTCGACGAGCAGGGCGCGCCGGGCCGGGCTCTGCTCACCCAGGACGAGCGCGGTCCACTGCTCCGGGGTCAGGGATCGCCGGTGCCTCGCCACCCTGCCGCGGACCTCCGGGTCGGGGTGGGCGATCGCCGCGTCGAGGACGGTGGCGGACAGCGTGTGGTCCAGGAAGTGGACGGTTCCCACGTCGAGCAGCCGGATCAGTACCTCGTCGCTCGCGCCGTCGTTGAAGCCGAGCCACTCCGCCCAGTCCGCCCACAGCCACTTCGTGGGCCGCAGCCGGGCGGTGCGCAGCCCCTCCCACGCGGCCTCGCGCTCTTCGGGGGATTCCCGTGCCGCCGCCCGCGCTTCCTCCTCCCGTCGCTCCCGGAGGTCGCCGACAGCGACGAGCCAGACCTCGTACTCCTCGCAGGTCACGCCGAGCAGGGCGTCCCCGTCGACCGCGAGGGTGACGAACTCGGGCTGTCCGGGGCGGTCGCCGAGGACTCCCGCGAGGTCCCAGGCGGGGGCGAGGCGGACCCTGGCCCAGGTGTCGTCGTCCCCGGCGTGGAGGAGGAACTCGCCCTTCTCGTCGATGATTCCGTGCTCGCGCGCGAGGCGATGCCACTCGGCGTTGAGCGCGGGGACGAGGTCGGGGCGGTCCTCGCGGACGACCGCGGTCGGCACGGTCTCGTACGAGGCGACCGGCCGCCAGGCGGCCGCGGGCGTCAGCACGTTCTCCGTGCCCCACTCCCCCACGATCTCCAGGCCGGCCCGGTCCAGCAGGGCGATCAGTTCCGCCCTCGTACGCCTGTCTCCACGCCCCATGGGCACCATCCTGCCCGAACGCGCGGGCGGGGCCTCGAAGCGGGGGCGCTTCTCCATGCCCGTACGTCCCGTCAGTCCACCGTGCCCCACCACGCTCCGGCGCGCGCGGCGTCCGCCGCCGGGTGGTCGGCCACGCCGTCGCGGAGGGCGAGCCGGGAGACGATGCGGTAGCGGTCGCCCCGGTAGAGGGAACGTACGTACTCGACCGGTCTGCCGGCCGTGTCGGAGGTGATCCGGTCGAAGAGCAGCGCGGGTGAGAGGACCGGCACGTCGAGCAGGGCCGCCTCCTCCTCGCTGAGCACCGTCGGTTCGATGGACTGGACCGCGTGGGCCGTCCGGATGCCGCGCTTCTCGCGCAGGTGGGCGTAGAAGCCGCCCTCCATGTCGGCGACGGTGAGGCCGGGGACCAGGTCGGCGGGGACGTGCAGGTGCTCCAGGGCGATCGGGTCGCCGTCGACGTACCGGAGGCGGGTCACGTGCACCAGCTGTGCCGCCGGGGAGATCGTGAGCTTGCGGCCGATCCGCGCGCCGGCCCGTACGGTACGGAGTTCGAGCACGGTGCTCGTCCAGCTGCCCCGGCTGCGGGGCGCGTCGGCCGTGTGGTGCTCGGCGACCAGTTCCTGGGTGATCTTGTCGGGGGCGACGAACATGCCCCGGCCGTGTTCCCGTACCAGCGCGCCCGTGGCCACCAGTTCGTCGACGGCCGCGCGGAGCGTGGGGCGGGAGACGCCGAGCGTCGCGCAGAGGGTGCGCTCCGAGGGGATGGCGTCGCCGGGGCGGCAGGCGTCGATCACGGTGAGCAGGTGCTCCCGTACGCGCTCGCGCTTGAATGCCGTCCGGCCTCCGGTGTCCGGACGCGGCCGACTTGCCGCCGCGTCCGGGTCCGGCCTGTCCGCCGCCGCGTCCGCCTCTGTCCGGTCCGCTAGGTCCGACGCCGTCCGGCCTCCTGCCTCCGGCTCCGTCCTGCCTCCTCCGTGTGGCTCCATCCCCGGTTCCTCCCCGTCGTTCGGTCGGCTGCGCGTCAGTATGCATCCCCTTCGGTGGAGGAGGTCACGAGGCCGTCGCGGGTGAAGTCGAGGCGGGAGACGATGCGGTAGCGGTCGCCCCGGTACACCGAGCGGACGTACTCGACGGGCCGGCCGGCGGTGTCGAGGGTGAGGCGTTCGATCAGGAGGGCGGGCGACAGGACGGGGACGTCGAGGAGTGCGGCCTCGTCCTCGCTGACGACCGTGGGCTCGATCGACTGGGTGGCCTCCTGGACGTGGACCCGGTGGTGTTCCCGCAGGTGGTCGTAGAGGTCGCCCGCTTCGAGTTCCTCCGGGGTGAGCGCGGCGCCCACCAGGTCGGCCGGGATGTGCAGGTGCTCGATGGCCATGGGCGCGCCGTCGACCAGGCGGAGGCGGGCGATGTAGAGCAGTTCGGCGGCGGGCGAGAGGCGGAGTCTGCGGCCGATCCGGGCGCCCGCCCGGACCGTGGCGGATTCCAGGACGGTGCTGGACCAGCTGCCGGAGGCCCGGGGGACGGCGAAGGCCGTGTCGTCCGGGGCGAGTCGCTGGGTGATCTTGTCGGGGGCGACGAACATGCCCCGGCCGTGTTCCCGTACCAGCGCGCCCGTGGCCACCAGTTCGTCGACGGCGGCGCGGAGGGTGGGGCGGGAGACGCCGAGGGTCGCGCAGAGCGTGCGCTCGGACGGGATCGGGTCGCCGGGGCCGCCGGCTTCGATCAGGCCCAGCAGGTGTTCCCGTACCCGCTCCCTCTTCAGCACCCCGCTGGAGGAGCCGTCCTTCATGTCGCACTCCCTACTGGTCAACTGGTAAGTCCGATACTAGCCGGGCATGTTGACCTGTCGCTGCCTGAACAACACATCTTTTCCCGGGGATTGACGGCGCGATGAGGCCGTGCCACCTTCTGGTCACACACCTGACCACTTGACCAATTGGTCAACTATCCATCGAGGTGCCCGTGCAGACTCTCCCCCGTACCGTCGCCCTCGCGGCGGCCGTCGTCCTCGCCGCCACGGCCTGTAGCGCGACCGGTGACCCGGTCGCCTCCGGCGGAGCGGAGAAGGTGACCGTCTGGATCATGAAGGACAGCGTCACCGACGCCTTCCTCTCCCGCTTCCGCGCCGGCTTCGAGGCGGAGCACGAGGACATCGATCTCGACATCCAGATCCAGGAGTGGGACGGCATCGGCGAGAAGGTCACGGCCGCCCTCGCCAGCAAGGACGCCCCTGACGTCATCGAGGTCGGCAACACCCAGGTCGCTCAGTACGCGGCGAGCGGCGGCGTCCGCGATCTCAGCGACAAGGTCGGCGAGCTGAACGGTGCCGACTGGCTGCCGGGGCTCGCCGAGCCGGGGAAGGTCGACGGCAAGCAGTACGGCATCCCCTGGTACGCGGCCAACCGCGTCGTGATCTACCACAAGGACCTGTTCTCCCGGGCGGGCGTCACCGCGCCCCCGAAGACGCAGGCCGAGTGGCTGGCCGCCACCGCGAAGCTCAACCGGGGCAAGACCCAGGGGATCTACCTCCCCGGCCAGAACTGGTTCACCCTCTCCGGCTTCGTCTGGGAGGAGGGCGGAGATCTCGCCGTCCAGGACGGCACCGCGTGGAAGGGGGCGCTCGACACCCCGCAGGCCCTGGCCGGCATGGACTTCTACCGCCGGCTCCAGGCGCTCGGCAAGGGGCCCAAGGACGCCGACGAGGCGAAGCCCCCGCAGGCCGAGGTCTTCGCCAAGGGCGACGTCGCCCAGATCATCGCCGTGCCGGGCGGGGCGAGGATCGTCGAGGAGCTCAACCCGGCGCTCAAGGGCAAGCTCGGCTTCTTCCCGGTCCCCGGGAAGACGGCGGCCGCACCCGGTGCGGTCTTCACCGGCGGCTCCGACTTCATCGTCCCGGAGGCCTCCACCCACCCCGAGGCCGCGACCGAGGTCGTGGCGGCGCTCGCGGGCGACACGTGGCAGACGGACATGGCGAGGACCATGAGCTACGTCCCCAACCGCACCTCGCTCGCGCGCGTCATCCAGGACGACGCGGGCACGGCCGCGATGGCCGCCGGGGCGGCTCGCGGGCGGGCCACGCCCAACTCCCCGCAGTGGGCGGCCGTCGAGGCCACCAACCCGATCAAGCAGTACATGACCGCCGTGCTGACCGGCGGCGATCCGGCGACGGCGGCCGCGGCCGCGTCCCGGAGCATCACGAAGACCCTCGGATCGTGAGCCGACCAGGACCCGCGCGCGCAAGCCGCCCCTGGGTCCCGCGCCTCCCGCACGGCTCGGCCCTCTGGCCGTATCTCCTCGTCGCCCCCGCCGTCCTGGGCGGCGTGCTCCTCCTCGGCTACCCCCTCGTCCGCAATCTCCTCATCTCCTTCCAGCAGTACGGCATGGGCGAACTCATCCGCGGCGACGCCCCTTTCGTCGGTCTCCGCAACTACCGGACCGTCCTGACCGATCCCGAGTTCTGGGAGGTCGTGCGGCGCACCTTCTGGTGGACCCTCGTCAACGTCGTCCTGATCATGGTGATCGCCACGCTGATCGCCCTGATGATGCGCAGGCTCGGCCGGCGGATGCGGATCCTGGTGACGAGCGGCCTCGTCCTCGCGTGGGCCAGCCCCGTCATCGCCACCACCACCGTCTTCCAGTGGCTCTTCGCGTCCCGCCTGGGCATGGTCAACTGGCTCCTCGTCCGGCTCGGGTTCACGTCCTTCGAGGGGTACTCCTGGCTGGCCGACGGTCCCGCCGCGTTCACGGTGCTCGTCCTGCTCGTGGTGTGGCAGTCGGTCCCCTTCGCCGCGATCACCCTGCACTCGGCGCTGCTGACCGTCCCCGACGAGCTGTACGAGTCGGCCCGGCTGGACGGCGCGGGCGGCCGGCGGATCTTCCTCTCGATCACGCTGCCGCTCCTCCGCCCGCTCTTCGGCCTCGTCCTCTGCCTCGAAGTCATCTGGGTCTTCCGCTGCTTCGCCCAGATCTGGGCCGTCACCAAGGGCGGCCCCGGCGAGGCGACGACGACCCTGCCCGTCTACGCCTACCGCGTGGCCCAGTCCCTGCACCGCTACGACCTCGGGGCGGCCGTCTCCACGCTCACCGTCCTGCTCCTCGTGGCCGTACTCATCGCCTACTTCCACCAGCTGCTCCGACAGGAGGCCGACCGGTGACACCGCGTTCCCTGCGCCGACTCCCCCTGAACACGGCGGCGGCGCTCGTCTTCGCCGTGGCCGTCTTCCCGGTGTACTGGATGGTCCTCACCGCCTTCCGGCCCACCCGCGACATCCAGTCCGAGACCCCGCGGTTCCTTCCGGTGTCCGTCACCCTGGAGCACTTCGGGAAGGCCGTGGCGGCGGACGGCTTCTGGACCTTCTGGCGCAACAGCCTGCTCGTGACCGCCGGGTGCGTCCTGCCGGCGCTGGTGGTGGCGCTCGCCGCCGCGTTCGCCGTCGCCCGGCTGCGCTGGCGCGGCCGGCGGGCCTTCATCCTGATGGTCTTCCTCACGCAAGTGGCGCCGTGGGAAGCGCTGTTGATCCCGATGTACGTGATCGCCCGGGATGCCGGCCTGCTCGACCGGCTGGCGACCCTGAGCCTCGTCTACTTCATGATCACCCTGCCGTTCACCATCGTCACCCTCCGTTCCTTCCTGGCCGCCGTCCCGGCCGAGCTGGAGGAGGCCGCCCAGGTCGACGGCTGCACGCGCGCCGTCGCGTTCCGCCGCGTGACCCTCCCCCTGCTGGCCCCGGGGCTGCTCGCGACCTCGCTCTTCGGCTTCATCACCGCCTGGAACGAGTTCGCCTTCGCCAACATGCTCGTCATCAAGAACCAGGACGACCGCACGCTTCCCGTGTGGCTCTCGTCCTTCTCCAACGTCTTCGGCACCGACTGGGGCGCCACCATGGCCGCCTCCACCCTCTTCGCCCTGCCCGTACTCGTCCTCTTCCTGGTCCTTCAGGGCCGGGTCGCCGCCGGGATGACCGGCGGAGCCGTGAAGGGATAACGCACCCCGATGCCCGCGCCCCGACTCGTCCCCGAACCCACCCATCTCTCGCCCCTGCCGGGCCTGTTCACCTTCGACGCGACCACCGCGCTGAAGGTCTCGCCCGGCGCCGAACCCGCCGCCCGGCTGCTGCGCACCCTGCTCGGTCCGGCCACCGGGCTTCCGCTGCCCACGCGGCCGGCCGGCTCCGTCGTCCTCGCCCTCGACGGCGCCCTCACCGGCCTCGGCGAGGAGGGGTACGGCCTCACCATCGGCACCGAGGGCATCCTGCTGCGGGCCGCGCGCCCCGCCGGACTCCTCGCCGGCGTCCAGACGCTCCGCCAGCTCCTGCCCGTCGAAGCCCTCGGCGTCTCCCCGGCCCCCGGCATCGCGTGGTCCGTCCCCTGCGTGCAGATCACCGACACCCCGCGCTTCCCCTGGCGCGGCTCGATGCTCGACGTCGCCCGCCGCTTCCGCCCCGTCTCCTTCCTCCGCCGGTACGTCGACCTCCTCGCCCTCCACAAGCTCAACGTCCTCCACCTCCACCTCACCGACGACCAGGGCTGGCGCATGCCGGTCGCCGCCCTCCCCCGGCTCACCGAGATCGGCGGGGTGCCGCACGGCGGCGCCTACACCCGCGCCGAACTCGCCGGGCTCGTCGCGTACGCGGCGGAGCGCGGCGTCACGGTCGTGCCCGAGATCGAGATGCCGGGCCACGTCCGCGCGGCCCTCGCCGCCTACCCCGAGCTCGGCAACCATCCGGGACGTACGTATGACGTCTGGGACCGGTGGGGCGTCTGCGACACGATCCTCGGCGTCCACGACGAGGCCCTCGACTTCTGCCGCACCGTCCTGGACGAGGTGATGGACGTCTTCCCGTCCCCGTACGTCCACATCGGCGGCGAGGAGTGCCCCACCACCGAGTGGCACACCTCCCCGGACGCGCGCCGGCGGGCCGCCGAGGAAGGGCTCGCCGGTCCCGGGGCCCTGCACGGCTGGTTCATGGAGCGGATGGGACGCCACCTCCTCGACGCCGGCCGGCAGCCGCTCAGCTGGACCGAGGACGGCGCCGACCTCCCGTCGTACTTCACCGTCATGCCCTGGCGCGACGCCGACCACGGCCGCGTCGCCGTCCGGCGCGGACACCGCGTCGTCATGGCCCCCCACCGCACGACCTACCTCGACTACCCCCAGTCCACGAGCCCCGCCGAACCGCCCGGCCAGGCCGGCGAGGTCGTCGACCTCCGCACGGTCCACGGCAACGATCCGGCGCCGGCGGAGTGGAGCCCCGAGGAGGCGGCCCGGGTCCTCGGCTCCCAGGTCCAGCTCTGGACCGAGTACGTGCCCACCGCCGCGCACGCCGAGTACCTCACGTTCCCCCGGCTCTGCGCCCTCGCCGAGGTCGTCTGGACCGGCCGCCACGACTGGCCCGGCTTCCAGGAGCGCCTCCGCCACCACAGGACCCGGCTCGACGCCCTCGGGGTGCCGCGCCGTCTCTCGCCCACGTCCGTCCCCGTCTGAGGAGAGGAACCACCACCATGAACGCCCCCACGAACAGCACAGGCCTGCGGATCCGTGCCGCGCTCGCCGTCGCCGCGGTGACCGGCCTCGGCGCCACCGCCCTCACCGCGCTTCCGGCGGCGGCGGCCGGTGAGGCCGTCACCGTCCAGTACCGGCAGAGCGCGACCGGCGGCGACCAGGTCGAACCCTGGCTCAAGGTGGTCAACACCGGTGCGGCGAGCGTGCCGTTGAGCCAGGTCAAGGTGCGCTACTACTTCAAGGCCGACGCGGGAGCCTCGTACACCTACGCCTGCTCCTGGGCCGTGAAGGGCTGCGCGAACATCACCGGCACCTTCGGCACCCTGGCCCACCCCACCGCGACCGCCGACCGTTATCTGGAGGTCGGTTTCACCGCCGGCGCCGGTTCGCTCGCCCCCGGCGCGGACACCGGCGACATGCAACTGCGCTTCCACCGCTCCAACTGGCAGCCGCTGAACCAGAACGACGACTACTCCTTCGGGCCGGGCCGGACGACGTACGCGAACTGGGCGAAGGTCACCGCGACCGTCGGCGGCGTCCCCGCCTGGGGCACGGCCCCCGAGGGCGACGAACCCACCCCGACGCCCACGCCCACGCCCACCGGCCCGACCACTCCCCCGCCCACCGGGGCCGCGCTCTTCGACGACTTCGACTACTCCGACCACACCGACCCGGCGATCACGGCCCACGGCTGGAGCGTGCGGTCCAACTCCGGAGGTCCCGGAGTCCCCGGCGCCACCTGGGCGCCCGAGAACGTGACCTTCGCCAAGGAGGGCACGAACTCCGTCATGAACCTGCGGAGTTCGACGGCGGGTACGGGCGAGTCGACCAAGCACACGGAGATCCTCACCCGCGCCTCGAAGTTCAGGAACGGCACGTACGCGGCGCGGGTGCGCTTCTCCGACGCGCCGCTGTCCGGGCCCGACGGCGACCGCGTCGTCCAGACCTTCTTCACCATCAACGACCTCAAGGCCCCGATGGCCGACGACTACGCCGAGTACGACTTCGAGTACCTGCCCAACGGCGGCTGGGGCGAGCCCGCCGACATCCTCTACACCACGTCGTGGGAGACGTACCGACCCGACCCCTGGGAGGCCGTCAACCAGCACTCGGAGGTCCGGGCGAGCTACGCCGGCTGGCACGACCTCGTGCTGACGATCGACGACGACACGATCGTCTACTACGTCGACGGCCAGGAGTTCGGCCGCCACGACGCCCGCTACCTGCCCGAGCGGCCCATGTCCATCAACTTCAACCAGTGGCTGATCGACCTGGCCGGCCAGACCTCGACGACGCCGCGCGCCTACGACCAGAAGGTCGACTACGTCCTGCACGTCAAGGACCAGGTCCTGACCCCGGCCCAGGTGGCGGCCAAGGTGGGCGCGTACCGGTCGGCGGGCACGGCCTTCGAGGACTCGGTACCGGCCGTGTCGTAGTCGCCGACGCGGGACCGGGCTCGGGCCCGGGCCCGGTCGATCGAGGGGAGGACGGAGGAGCGGATCGCGGCGGCCGGTGATTCTGCCGATGCCCGCGCGGCGTGCCGGCCCGACAGTGGCCGAGCCAGTTCACGGCGCGTCCGCCACTCCGTTCCCCCGGTGGCGGCCGCCCCACGACACGAGAGGACGACTCCGTCGTGACACGACACCTCGCCGCGGCCCTGGCCGCCACCTGCCTCACCCTGCTCCTCGCCCCCGGCGTCCAGGCCGCGGACACGACCGCGGGCGCCACCGCCGCCAACCCGTACGAGCGCGGTCCCGCGCCCACCGACGCGAGCGTCGAGGCGCTGCGCGGCTCGTACTCCGTCTCCGAGACCGGCGTCTCCTCCCTCTCCGTCACCGGTTTCGGCGGCGGCACCATCTACTACCCGACGTCCACGAGCGACGGCACGTTCGGGGCCGTCGCGATCTCCCCGGGGTTCACCGCGACCCAGTCCTCCATCGCCTGGCTCGGGCCGCGCCTGGCGTCGCAGGGCTTCGTCGTGTTCACCATCGACACCCTCACCACGCTCGACCAGCCCGACAGCCGCGGACGGCAGCTCCTGGCCGCGCTCGACTACCTGACCCAGCGCAGCTCCGTACGAGGCCGGATCGACACGACGCGCCTCGGCGTGATGGGTCACTCCATGGGCGGTGGCGGAACCCTCGAAGCCGCCAAGAGCCGGCCGTCCCTCAAGGCCGCCGTTCCCCTCACCGGCTGGAACACGGACAAGAGCTGGCCGGAGATCACCACGCCGACCCTCGTCATCGGCGCGGACGGCGACACCGTCGCGCCCGTCGCCACCCACTCCGAGCCCTTCTACGAGAGCCTGCCCGATTCGCTCGACAAGGCGTATCTGGAGCTCAACGGCGCCACCCACTTCACCCCGAACACCTCGAACACGACGATCGCGAAGTACAGCCTGTCGTGGCTCAAGCGGTTCATCGACGACGACACCCGCTACGACCGGTTCCTCTGCCCGCTGCCGCGGCCCAGCCTGACGATCGACGAGTACCGGGGCACCTGCCCCCTCGGTTCCTGACGCTCTGTGCGCCATCACAGAGCGGGGCTCCCGGGTCTGGGCCCTCGCCCAGCCCCGGGAGCCTTCCCCCGTCATCCACGGGTCGGTAGCGTGACCGCCGTGAGCGGAGCGAGCCAAGCCGCCCCGGGCCCTCGGCTGCACGACCGCACGACCGAACTCGCCGCCCTGGCCCGTCTCGCGGCCCGCGTCGATGCCGGTACCCGAGGCGTCCTGTTCCTCACCGGTGATCCCGGCGAGGGGCGTACCGTGCTGCTCGCCCGGGCGGCCGCCGACTTCCCCGGCACCGCGTACCGGATCGCCGCGCCCGGGCATCGCGCGCCGTGGAGCGGAGCGCGTGCCCTGTTCGCCGCCCTGGCCGCGACCCCGTCGGCGGGGCGCAGGGCGCTGCGGCGGGCGCGGGGCGCGGACGGGCTGGGCGCGGCCGTGGCCGACCTCGTGGCCGAGTCCGAGTCCGAGTCCAGCTCTGGCACCGGCACCGATCCTGGACCCCCTCCCGGATCCGGATCGCGACGGTCGGTCCTGATCTGTCTGGACGACCTGCATCTGTGGGACGCCCATTCGCGGGCCGCTCTCACCGCTTCCTGGCAGGAGCCCGGCCTTCCGCGTCTCGGCGGGCGCGGTCACGGCGTTCGGGTCCGGGTGGGCTGGCTCCTGTCGGCCGCCCGGCACCATCGATTCCCCGATGTCCCGGGGGCGGAGACCGTCCGGCTCGGCCGGCTGACCCCGGCCGGTGGCCGGGCCCTCCTGAGCGATGTGTGCCCGGTTCCCCCGGTCCCGTGGGTGGAGGGGCGGTTGCTCGACGAGGCGGCAGGGCACCCGGGTGTGCTGACCGCGACCGTACGGCGCCTCTCCCCCGCCCACCTCACGGGGACCACGCCGCTGCCGCGGCCGGCGACCGACGGCGCCGTGCTCGCCGAGGTGTACGGGGGTCTCATGGGCCGCCTCCCCGCGGACTCCCGCCGCCTGCTCGCCGTGGTGGCCCTGGCGGCCCGCACGGGTTCCGGCGGGCCGGACGCGCCGGACGCGCCGGACGCGCCGACGCACGGGATCGGCATCGACGCCGTCCTCGCCGGGGCACGTGCCGCACGTACCTCGGTCGAGCCGCTCGACGGCCTGATCGCGGACGGGCTGCTGCACCGGAGCGGCGCCACCCTCCGTTTCGAGGACCCGTTCCTCGGTCGGGCCCTGCTCGCCTCGGCGCCGGGGCGGGAGGCCGATCCGAGACCGGGCCGGACCACGGACACGGTGCTCGCCCGGAGCGAGGGTCACCGCGCCGACCGGCTGGGCCCGCCCGCCGCCGTACGCGCCCTCACCCCACTGGCCCGTGGGCGCTCCCAACTGGTACGCGGTCTGGCGGCTCTCGCGAACGGCCCGGTCATGGACGCGCATGAGGCGTTCCTGGAAGCGGCGGAGCTGTTGCGGGAGCGGGCACCCGTGGAGGCCTCCGACGCCCGGTTCCTCGCGATGGAGGCGGCCTGGGCCGGGGGCGACGTCGCCGGTTGCCTGGCCGCCCTGCACGCGGGAACGGGAGTCCGGGGTACGGAGCGGGACTTCGCCGAAGGACTGAGCGCGGCTCTCGCCGTACGGCTGGACGAGGCCCGTGCCGCGCTGGCGCGGGTGGTGGAGCGGGACGGCGCCGCGGACGATCCCCGGCTGCTGCTCCGGGCCGGTTCGGCCGCGCTGGTGCTCGGCGACACGGCCGCCGCGGCGAGGGTGCACGCCCGGGCGCTCGCCCGCGCCCGGGCCGAGGGCCGCACCGCCCTCCTGCCCCGGGCGCTGGAGCACCTCGCCTACGCCGAACTCCGGGCCGGCCGGTACAGCCGGGCCGCGCGCACCGCGAGGGAGGGGCTGCGGGCGGCGGAGCTGACGGGCCAGGACAACGTCGCCGCGCACCAGTACGCCGTCCTGGCGCTGGTGGCCTCGGTGGCGGGCGACGGGAAGGCCGTGCGGGAGCACGCCGGGCGCGCCCTCGCGACGGCGCGCCCCCACGGTCTCGTCCAGGCGGCCACCCTCGCCGAGTGGGCGCTTGCCCGGGACGAACTGGGCAGGGGGCTGGCCGCGCAGGCGACCGCGCGGCTCGTTCCCCTCGTCCGGCCGGGCCCCCGGGGCGGCCACTTCGCGTTGCGGATGCTGGCCGTGCCCTGCTTCGTGGAGGCGGCCGTCGCGTCGGGCCGGAGCGCCGAGGCCCGTGCGGCGGCGGAGGAGTACGCGGTCTGGGCCGCGCAGGGCATCGACCGCCCGGCACCTGCTCAACTGGCCCGCTGCCGGGCGCTGCTCGCGAAGGACGAGGAGTCGGCGTACTGGTTCGGTGAGGCCGTCCGTCGCCACGACAGCTGCGGCAACGACTTCGAGCGCGCCCGCACCCTCCTCGCCTACGGCACGTGGCTCAGGCGCCGCCGTCGCCCGGGCGACGCGCGAGGCCCGCTGCGCGACGCCCTCGTCACCTTCGAGCGGGCGGCGGCGGAGGGCTGGGCCGAGCACGCCCGGTCCGAGTTGCGCGCGACCGGTGGTGCCACCGGTGGCACGTCGGACCCTTCGGCGGCGCGGGAGTTGACCCCCCAGCAGCAGCGCATCGCGCGCCTCGTCGCCCAGGGCGCCACCAACCGCGAGGTCGCCGACCGCCTCGCGCTGAGCCCGCGCACGGTCGACCACCACCTCCGAGGCGTCTTCCTCCGCCTGGGCATCCGCTCCCGTGTCGAACTCCCGGATGTGGTGGGCCGGTGGGCCGCCGCATCCGGGAGCTCGGCACGAGAGGGCCTGCACTGACCTCCGCCGCTGGTCGCCGAGCCGTCGACGGGCGGCGGCGGACGTCGGCGGGCACGGACATGGCCTGCGCGGCGCCCTCGTGGATGGCCTGAACTGGACGCGTCCGCCCGTGGGCGGCGGGGAACGATCACCGACATGCGTCGAGGGAGGGGTACGTGAGGCGATCGACCTCGGAGGAGGCCTGGGGTGGTGTGGCGGAGTTCGTCGCTCTCTCCTCGGCACTCACCGGATTCACCGTGACCGAGCTGGAGAAGACGGGCATGGCCGACGCGTACGCGGAGTTCGTCGCGGAGCGGGTGGACGCCGGTCCGTGTCGCGCCCTGTGCACCGCGCCGGGCACGGACGACGGACCGCCCGAGGGACTCTCCGAGGAGCTCCTGGAACTCGCCGGGTCGATCACCCTGCTCTGGTACACGGGAAGTTGGACCGGTTCCGCCGGCTCCCCGCCCACGGTGGTCTCCGCCCGCGGCTACGCCGAGGGACTGCTGTGGCGCACCCTCGGAGGGCACGCGCCCGGCACCGGCCGGCCCGGGTTCGGGAGCTGGTCCGAGGCGCCCGAGGGAGCCGTCCGATGAGCGCCGCCCCCGCCCCCGCTCCGTACGACGTCATCGTGGTCGGCGCCGGGATCGCCGGTTCGCTCGTCGCCCGGCGGCTCGGCGAGCTGGGGCGGCGGGTGCTCGTCCTGGAGGCCGGGCCCGCGGTGGCCGACCCCGAGGCCGGGCACCAGGCCGCGCTGCACACGTACCTCACGGCCGGGGTGAAGGTGCCCGGGTCCCCGTACGTCCCGAGCCCCGAGGCCGCGTGGCCGGAGGTGACCGACCTGGGCGGCCTGCCCTCGGGCGGGTTCACGGCCGACGGCCACCTGATCCAGCGGGGCCCCCTCCCGTACGCCAGCGGTTACGTACGCGTCAACGGCGGCACCGGGAACGTGTGGACGGGACTGACCCCGAGGATGCACCCGGAGGACTTCCGCACGGCGGAGTTCGGCTACGGCCGCAGCTGGCCGATCGGCTACGACGAGCTGGAGCCCCACTACCGGGCGGCCGAGTACGAGATCGGGGTCGCCGCCGACGTGGACGAACAGCGCGAGCACGTCGGGCTGCCGTTCCCCGAGGGCTACACCTTCCCCATGAAGGCCCTGCCCGTCAGCCATGTCGACCGGATGCTCGCCGCCCGGCTCGACGGCCGTACGCTCACCGACCCGGCCACCGGCGACCCGGTCGTCCTCCGGGTCACCGGCACCCCTCACGGCCGCAACAGCACACCCGACCCTCGGTACGACGGCGGCGCCGGGTACGTCCCGGCGGGCGCGCACGGCCGGCCCGACCCCGACAGCCGGTGCCTCGGCAGCGCCAGCTGCATCCCCCACTGCCCGAGCCACGCCAAGTACACGCCCCTGAAGACCCAGGCCCGCTGGAGCGACTCGGTGACGCTGGTCGACCGGGCCGTCGTCCACCGCGTCCTCGTCGACGGCAACGGCCGCGCCACGGGGGTGGACTACCTCCGCTGGGATTCCGGTTCCGGTCCTGCGACCCCGGGCACGGCCTCCGCCGACGTCGTGGTCCTGGCCGCGCACGCCGTCGAGAACGCCCGGCTGCTGCTCCTGTCCGGGCTCGCCAACCGCAGCGACCAGGTCGGCCGCAATCTGATGGACCATCCGGTGCTGCTCACCTGGGGGCTGCTGCCCGGGCAGGTCGGCCCGTACCGGGGCCCGGGCTCCACCTCGGGTCTGGAGGGGTTCCGCTTCGGGCCCACCCGCCGCGCCCGCGCGCCCTTCCGCGTCGAGATCGGCAACTGGGGGTGGGTGTGGGCCAAGGGGCCCGCCGACGGTGACGTCGCCGCCCTCGTGCGCACCGGCGGCCCGGGCGGCCGGGGGCTCTTCGGCACGGCGCTGCGGACCGCCGTGCGGGAGCGCGTGGGGCGCCAGTTCACGCTCCAGTTCGAGATGGAGCAGGAGGCCGACCCGGCCAACCGCGTCACCCTCGACCCGCGCCACCACGACGCGCTCGGACTGCCCCGTCCGGTGGTCGCGTACGACCTCTCGTCCCACGTCAGGGAGGGCATGGCGGCCGCGCGGCAGGTCTCCGACCGGATCTTCGCCCTGCTCGGCGCCGAGGACCACACCGACGACCCGGCCGGACCGGTCCCGCCGGGCCGCTTCGAGCACCGGGGCAGGACCTACTCCTACCGGGGGGCCGGCCACGGAGCGGGCACCCATGTCATGGGCGACGACCCCGCCACCTCCGTCGTCGACTCCCGGCAGCGCTGCTGGGACCACCCCGGCCTGTACGCCGTGGGATGCGGCAGCATGCCCTCGGTCGCCACGTCCAACCCGACCCTGACCATGGCCGCCCTCGCGCTGCGCAGCGCCGAGGCCATCGCGCGCGAGCTCACCGCTCGCGACCGGCCCGCCGTCATCTCTCCAGGAGCCGCCCCGTGACCCCCCTGCCGTTGCCGCCCGTCCCCGCCCCGTACCAGCTGCCCTTCCACTACGGGGCGCTGCACCAGATCGGCGTCGACTTCCTCGTGGACCCCGAGCCGGTGCGGGATCTCCTGGCGAAGCGTCATCCTGCACTGACTGCGGCCGAGTTCGAGGGGCGGGCCGTGGTGTCCCTCAACTACCAGCTGTACTTCGCCCAGTACGCGTTCGGCGGGGGTGTCACGCAGGAGATCGAGTTCAACGTCATCGCCCACCCGACGGCGGAGGCCCACCGGCTGCCCCGGCTCTCCTACGAGGAGTACGCCCACGGGGTCGACCAGACCCGGCTGCTCGGCATCGCGCGCATCCACGTCCTGTGCGACAACCCGCTGGCGATCGACGCGGGCCGGCGGCTGTTCGCCGAGCCCAAGCATCCGGGCTGGTTCGAGACGACGATGCCCTCGCCCAACGGCCCGGCGGGTGACGCCTGGTCCGTCCGCTGCCGCAAGGCCTCGGCGGCGGCGGACGGCTCGGACACGGTGGTGCGGCACGACGAGGACGTCTTCACCCTCACCGCCGACCTCACCGGTCTGTCCTCGGTCCCGGCGAACAACGCTCCGGTCACCGGCTACGGCACCGACGCCGAGGGGCGCGCGCTGGCGGGGCCGATGAACCTCTACCAGCCCTACCGTCACCACTCCCTCGATCCCGTCGCCGACGCCGACCGGATCCGTCTCACCGTCCACGACGGGACGACGGACCTCGGGCAGGACCTCACGGCCCTGGTCGGGACCTCCCCCGCGTCCGGCGCCTGGACGTTCCAGTCGCCGCCCGTGGCCGCCCACAACCGCGCGTACTACCTGCCCGGCCCGCCGCAGTGAGCGCTACCGCATCAGGCGCGGGACTCAAGGACTTTCGAGGCGCCATTCCTGGCCGGGGGCGCCGCTCGCCGCCCGCTGCACGATCCGTGCCCCGTCGTTCGCGGAGCCGTTCTCCACATCGAGGTACAGGCCGCTCGACACGTTGACGAGGTGGTACCGGTCGCCGGCCGGGGTGGGCACCGGGCGCCACCACTGGTTCGGGCTGTCGGTGTTCGTCCACTGGTCGAGGGCCTGGCCGTCCGTCGGGGAGGCTCCGGGGTTGTCGAGGACTCTGCCGCTGTGGACGTTATGGAAGCGGAAGGAGCCGTCGTAGCCGGGCCGCAGGGTCCACCGCTGGTTGTCCCCGCCGTTCCAGGGCCACTGGATGACGTCGGCGCCGTCGGAGGTCGAGGCCCCCGAGACGTCCAGGACCTTCCCGCTGTGCTGGTTGACCACCCGGAACGTGCCCGTCATGAGGCCGAAGGTGAGCTGGGTCCGGACCCCGGCGGCCAGGGTCACCGTCCGCGCGTGGTCGCCCAGCGGGGAGGGGGCCACGCCGACGGTCGCGGACACCGAGGTGATGCCGCGGCGGCAGACCAGGGTGACGTCCTGGGCGATGTCGGAGACGAGCGTGACGGTGGCGCTGCGGGCGGTCGTGTCCCAGCTCAGGCTCTCCACCAGGATCCGGTTGCGGCCGCGCACCCCTCGGATCGTGCCCCGGGCGAACTCCTCGGGCAGAGCCGGGAGGAGTTCGAGGATTCCCGGGCGCGTGTAGAGCAGTGCCTCGGAGACGACCGCGGGGAGGGCGTTGGCCGCGTCGGCGTTGTAGATGTGCAGATCGGGGTTGTGGGAGGTCATCAGTGAGCGCCGGACCATGTTGTTGCCGAGGATCTTCCGGATGTTGTCGTAGACGCCGGCTCCGTCCTTGAGGCGGGCCCGGGCCAGGGCCCGGTGCAGGCTGCCGTGGGCGGAGATGTTCTCGTCGCCGCGCAGGTCGAGGGCGCGGCGGGAGGCGCGGACGAGGTCGGGCGTCTCCTCGGGGTTGATCTCGTGCAGCGGCCAGGCGCCGTAGAGGTGGTGGACGTGCCGGTGGTCGTAGCGGTCGGCGAGCCCGGGCCAGGACCACTCGGCGAGGGCGCCGTCCTGGTTGACGTCGTACGCGGGAAGCCTGTCGAGCAGGGCGGTCCAGCGGGCCACGCCCTGTCCGGGGCCCTGTTCGACGCCGAGGGCGTGGGCCGCCTCGACCGCGGCGCGGAGCGCGTGTCGGCCGGCCATGATGTCGCCGGTGGCGTTGACGGAGAGCATCTGCCCGGTGTTGGAGGGCGAGTTCTCCATGGAGAAGGAGGGCACGAAGACGACCTTCCCGTCGGCGTCGGTACGGGTGAGGAAGTCCTCGTAGAAGAGGGCGAGTTCCATCAGCGCCGGTCCGAGTCTGTCCCTGAGGAAGGCGTTGTCGCCGGTGACCTGGTAGTACTCCACGAGGGGGTAGAGCAGCCAGTCGGCGCCGCCGGTCCAGCACTGGCCGGGGAAGTCGCCGCCGTTGAAGTGGAGCATGTGGCCGCTCTCGCCGTCGGTGCGGCTCGGGGCGAGGAATCCGCGGGCGCCGTACAGCCGGGTGGCGTTGTCGCGCCAGTCGTCGAGCTGGCCGAGGATCAGGTCGAAGTAGCCCCGCATCGCGGTGCCGTGGCCGAGGATGTTGCCGCCGGCCACCTGGAGGTTGATGTTGGCGTCGGTGGTGAAGTCGTCGGCCCAGGCGCCGTTCCACGAGCCGGACCAGACGCCGGTCAGCCGCGGTGGCAGCACGCCCGAGGAGCTCACGAAGAGATAGCGGCCCGAGTCGTACATCCGCTCCAGGAGCGCGAGGTCGATCGTCGACCGCTGACTGTTCTGGCGTGCCGTCAGCTCGCTGGTGGACAGCCGCCGATCGGCATCGGGTACGCCGAGGTCGAGGGTGCTCGCGTCGAACAGCGCCCGGTGCTGCGGGGTGTGGCGGGCCAGCAGGGTCGCGTAGTCGGTGGGGAGGGTGGCAAGGGATGCGTGCAGGGGCTTGGCGTTCCACTGCCCGGACGACTCGTAGCGGTCGAGTCGGGTGAGCAGCACCACCGTGGCGGCCTTGGAGACGACGAGGGCGGAGCCGGTGGCCGTCACGGCGGCCTTGGTGCCGGTGACCACGACCCGGGTCACGCCTTCGTAGCCGTACGCTCCCTGGCCCGCGGGGTAGGTGCCGCGCAGGTTGAGATAGCCGTCGCGGCCGCTGAGCGTGGCGATCGCGGTGAAGGAGACGTCGTTCGGCACTCCTTCGAGAGCGGTGTTCGCCCTGATGGTGGTGTCGACGGTCCGTCCGGGTGCGGGGGTGAGCTCGTGGACGACGACCCGGTCCGCGCGGGAGACGAAGACGCGGCGCTTCCAGACACCGGAGCTGTCGGTCCACGTGTGGGTGACCTCTCCGGTGCGGAAGTCGGTCACGCGGGCGTAGTTCTCGGCGGTGCTCATCGCCGGGCTGCTCAGCCGCAGTTCGTAGCCGGGGTGGAACGTCTGCGTCCAGCGAAGGGTCCATCCGGAGGCGAACGCGGCGGCGGCACCGCCGTAGTCCCCGGCGAGGGCGCTGTCCCGGACGGCTTCCAGCCGGTCGGCGAGCAACGGCGGTTCGGTGTCGCGTGTGCCGTTGGGCAGGACGAAGCCGTGGTGGTTGAGCAGGATCCGTTCCTCCGTCGGCGTGCCGTACGCCACCGCGCCGTACTCCCCGTTCCCGCTGACGAATCCGTCGGTCCAGGCGGTGGCGGCGGAGGCGTCGTGGATGCCCCGCTCGGGCAACGTGGCCCCCGGCGGGATCGCGGCGGCCGCTCGGGGCGCTCCGAGCCCGGGAAGGGCGACCGCCCCCGCGGCCACGGCGGCGGCCGTGATGAATCGCCTGCGGCCGAGGGGTGCGTCGGGGAGGTGCATGGTGGCGGCTCCGTTCACCGAGGGCAAGTGGTACCGGGTAGCCCAAAGGTGTCGGTCTCGCGCATGTTTACGTAACCATCGGGCGCCGCAAGTGCAGCACGGCGCTCACGGAGGCGTCAATGCCCGTGCCGCAGCCGGGCCCGCGGACACGCCCACGGCGGCCAGGACCGTCAGGTCAGCAGGCTGTTGGGGTGCGAGGACCGGCGCGCGGCGGCGAGGAGGGCGTGGATGCGCGGGCCGGCCTCGCCGATGTCGGTGACGGGGGTGGGGAACGGCAGCCGCGCGTCCCGGTGGCCCACCGGGTACTCCATGCGCAGGGTGATGCCGTAGCGGTCCAGGGCGACCGGCAGGGCGCGGACCAGGCGCCGGTCGGGGCGCGGCCGGACGAGGCGCAGGAGCAGGGGGACGAGTTCGGCGTGGCCGTCGACGAGGTGGGTGAGCATGGCCGCCTCGGAGGAGGCGACGGGGTCGGGGTCCGCCGCGTGGAGCGCGTCCAGGGTGACGTACGTGCGGCCTTCGGCGTCTTCGAGCAGCGCCTGGCCGAACTCCATGCAGGCGCTCTCGGCCGCGTCGTCCGCGTAGTCCGAGCCGAGGAGCCCGGTCACGGTGACGCGCGCCCGCAGGCGCTCGCGTACGGCGATGGGGGCGATGTCCGTGAGTTCCAGACGTACGGGGATGCGCGCACCCCGTACTCCAAGGACACCCTCGGACGAGTCGTGCAGGTGGATGCGGCCCATCGGCCCCGTCCCGTCCAGCAGATGGACCTCCCGGCGGCGCCCGTCGGTGACGACGGTCATCGAGTGCGCCGTGGCCAGCATCGAGCGCACGCGTTCCGCGGGGGTGGGCTGGGTGACGTGGGCACTGAAGGGGCGCATCCGAGTTCTCCAGGGGCGAGGGAAGGAGATGCCCAAGTCGTTACTTAGGCAAGCCTAACCTAACCGATCCTGAGAGTCAGGGGAACCCACAGGGCCGGGCCCGTCGGGTGACGGGCCCGGCCCTCTCGGACAGCGCGCGGTCAGACGCGGTCGGCCGCGATCAGCACGTACTGGAACGAGCCGTCCTTGTACGACTCGATGAACGCCTCCTCGATGCCGGTGACCAGCGACGACGTGGCTCGCAGCTCCCAGTAGGGCAGGGTCGCGGGCGTCAGGTCGACGACCGCCTGCGGGACGAGGCGGTTGTCGGCCATGGCGCGCAGGTACTCACGACGGGAGTGGATGTTGCACTCGAAGTGCGCGTTGATCTGCGAGACCCACTTCGACGGCTGGCCGTACCGCGGGTTCCAGCAGCCGGTGATGGTGACGTAGCGGCCGCCGACCTTGAGGAAGCGGGAGTGCTCGGCGAAGAGGTCGTCCAGGTCGACGTACATGCTCGACTCGTTGTTCCACGAGCCGGCGATGCTGCCCTTCTCGAACGGGGTGTCGAGCATGTTGCAGACGCGGGCGGCGACGTGGTCCTCGATGCCGAGCTCCTTCGCGCGCCGGTTGCCGAACTCGGCCTGCGTGGAGGAGAGGGTGACGCCCTCGACCTTGCAGCCGAAGCGCTGGTGGGCCATGACGCTCGAACCGCCGCGGCCGCAGCCGGCGTCGACGAGCGTGTCGTCCCGCCCGATGACGCCGAGGTGGTCCAGGAGGACCTCGGCCTGCGCCGACTCCAGGCGGTGCAGCTCGGCGATCAGCTTCTTCTCGTACGCGCTGTCCTCGGTGTCGCCGAGGGCGGCGTGGTCGACGTCGCCGATGCCGTAGTGGTGGTGGTAGAGCCCGTCGACGTCGCCTAGGCGCAGGTTCACGGGCCGCGCCTCCTGGTTCCAGTAGCGGGCGATGTCGCTCTGGTAGGGCGACGCCGGAGCCGGAACGAACGCGGAAGTGGCGTTGGCGGAGGTGAGCTCGGTGGTGGTCACAGAGAGATCCATTTCTTACCAGAAGTCGGGCAGGCTGTAGCGAAAGGTGTTGGTGTGGTGCCAGTAGTGGTTGCCGTCGACCCACACGGCGACTCCCCGCAGGAAGCGCTGCACGGTGGGGACGGGACAGGCTGCGGCCAGGGCGGCGGCTTCGGCCTCGAAGTCGAGCATGAGGTCGTTGTGGACCTCGACCGCCTTCAGGTAGGCGTCCCGCTCCGAGAGGTTCTCTCGGTCGGCGATCACCACGGGCAGGTTCAAGTGCCGGCCGGGGCCGGCAAGTTCCTTGGTGTACGAGTACAGGTCGTTGACGATGGTCGTCGCGTTGCCGGCGAGGGCGATGACCCGTTGCATCGCCGGCTGCGCGTGGAGGTCCGCCGGCAGCTCGTAGCCGCCGACGGTGTCGGTGATGGTGGGGCAGGGGCGGAAGTTGTTGAACTGCCGCATCGCCAGGTACTCCCACACCTCCGGCACGTGGTCCGTCTCGGCCCAGGCGGCCTCGGCGAGGTAGCCCATGTGGAGCCGGGCCATGTCGTGCCGGAACCGGTCGGCCTGGGAGGGGGTGGACTGCCGGACGAGGTACTCCATCGCGGAGCGGTAGGCCCGCCGCGGGGCGTCCTCCTGGAGCGACTCCGCCCACTGCGGCGCGTACTCCCCCGTGGTGTGGATGGGGTCGAGCGCGGTGTGCGCGAGGAGCAGCCGCCCGCCGAGACCGATGGGCGAACCGCCGTGGTCCTCGCAGTAGCAGTCGTCGACCGCGTTCTCGGCGACCATCAGCCGCGTCGCGATCATGAGGTGGTCGACGGTCGGGGCGTCCGGGTGGCAGGCGACCATGTAGCGCCCGACGGAGAAGCCGTCGAACTCCCCCTCCCACTCCTCGGGGAACAGGTCGACCTCGTCCACCGCCCAGTCCTTGATCCGGCGGCTCACCTCTTCCACGCGGACCGGGTCGGGCTCCGGCACCGGGTGGTAGTAGAGACCCGGGATGTGCAGGGCGTCCGCCGGCTCCGCGACGGCCGCCGGCTCCGCGACGGGCGGTTCCTCGCGCCGGGCCAGACTCAGGCCCGCCGTGCCGAGGCCGCTCGGGCCCCGCAGGATCCGGCCGAGATCGGGACCGGGAATCCGGCCGGGATCAGGTACCGGCTCCGCCACCGCGGCGGGAACGGGGAGGGTGGACGGCGCGGCGTCCGCGGCTTCGACGCCGACGAAACCGGCCTGGGCGAGGACGTGGGCCCCGAAGTGGGCCGCCGCGGAGGGCAGGCTCGACTGCAGAGGGGAAAGCCCGGGCTCGGGCATCCGTGACTCCTTGAAGGGGATGGGGTGGTCCGTCCCGGATCCCGGGCGTGCTCGCCCGGCCCGGAAGGGTCCGGGCTGTCGTGTCGGTCGGACGGGTGCGGCTCCGGCGGGAGTCAGCCGTGCCTGCGGGCGATCTGGACGTTCTCCAGTACGCCGAGCGCGTTCGGCACCAGGATCGCGGCGGAGTAGTACGTGGTGACCAGGTACGACATGATCGCCTGCTCGCCGATGCCCATGAACCGCACGGACAGACCCGGCTCGTACTCCTCGGGCAGTCCGGTCTGGCGCAGACCGATGACGCCCTGGTTGTCCTCGCCGAGGCGCATGGCGAGGATCGAGCTGGTGTTCTCCTTGCTGATGGGGATCTTGTTGCAGGGGAGGATCGGGACGCCGCGCCAGGACGGGACCTGGTGCCCGTCGAGTTCGACCGTCTCCGGGTAGAGCCCGGCGGCGTTCCACTCGCGCCCGATCGCCGCGATCGTCCGGGGGTGGGCCAGGAAGAGCCGGGTGCCGCGGCGGCGGGTCAGCAGCTCGTCGAGGTCGTCCGGGGTGGGCGGACCCGAGTGGGTCTGGATCCGCTGCTTGAAGTCGGCGTTGTGGAGGAGGCCGAACTCCGGGTGGTTGATGAGCTCGTGCTCCTGGCGCTCGCGCAGCGCCTCGATGGTGAGCCTGAGCTGCTCCTCCGTCTGGTTCATCGGCCCGTTGTAGAGGTCGGCGACCCGGGTGTGGACCTTGAGGACGGTCTGGGCGACGGAGAGTTCGTATTCGCGCGGCTTGAGCTCGTAGTCCACGAAGGCGCCCGGGAGCGTGACCTCGCCGGTGTGGCCGGCCGACATCGCGATCTCGGCCTCGCCGTGACGGTTCTGCCGCTGGAGCGGGAGCGAGCTGAAGGCGTGGAGGTGCGCCTGGAGGCTCGGTGCCGAGGACGCGATCGAGGCGAAGTCGGCGCGGGAGAGGGTGAGCAGGGTGCCGGAGGTCTCGGCGGTGGCGGTGTAGTCCCACCTGGCGTCGGCGTCCAGGAGGGCGTTCTCGCCGAGGTGGTCGCCGTCGGCGAGGACGGAGACCGCGACCTCGTCGCCGTACTTGCCGACGGAGGTCTGGTTGATCCTGCCGTGGGCGATCAGGTGGATCTGCCCGGCGGGGGTGCCGCGCTCGGTCAGCACCTCGCCGGCGCGGAAGTCGCGCCGGACGCACCGGTCGGCGAGCGCGGTGAGCACCTCGACGTCCTCGAAGCCGCGCAGCAGGGCCAGTTCGCCGAGTTCCTGGGGGATCACGCGGACGCGCGGGCCGTCCTGGACGAACTCGATGCGGCCGTCGCCGACGGTGTAGCTCAGTCGGCGGTTCACCCGGTAGGCGCCGCCCTTCGTCTCCACCCAGGGGAGCATCCGGAGCAGCCAGCGGGAGGAGATCTCCTGCATCTGCGGGGTGGACTTGGTCGTGGTGGCGAGGTTGCGGGCAGCCGCGGTGCTCAGGCTGGACTGCCGGGGCGGCGCCACCTGCGCTTCCGGGCCTGTCTCGACGGTCATCGGGGCGAGTTCTCCTTCGGGTGGACGACGGTCGGCGAACGCGCACCGATCCGGTGAAAGAGGAAAAAGGGGGTCAATCTCTGGGAATTCGTCCAGATCCCGGGGAACAGTAACGGCCGGTAAGCCCCGTCCACCCCATCGGTTCGGGATCATTACCCCGAAACAGTGATCTTGCTTCGCGGGAGGTTTATCCGGGCGGCCGACGGTATCCGGCCACGTTCGAAGGGAACGCGAAAGCCCTCCGGCTCCGTGTTCGGGAGCGGGAGGGCTGCGAAGGGGTCAGGGTGTTACGCGCGGCCTGCGGCGAGGTCCATCAGACGGGCGAGGACGCGGCCGCCGGAGGCGGCGACGCCGTCGTGTTCCCATTCGTTGGTGACCCAGACGCGGGAGGCACCGATCCGGCGGGCGGTGGCGAGGGAGATGCCCGCGTCGACGTACATGTCGTCGTGGTAGACGATCGCGGCGAGCGGGACCTCGTTGGCGGCGAGGCGTTCGAGGTCGTAGAGGGGCGGCCAGTCGGTGCGCGCGGCCAGCAGGTCGGCGGCGTCCGCGAAGGGGCGCAGGCCCGCGATCTCCCGGAACATCCAGGGGTACATCATCTCGCCGGTGAGCAGGAGGGGGTCCGCGTCCTCGGCGAACTCGGGAAAGGCGGCCAGGGCGCGGGAGGCCGCCCAGCCGGTCGGGCCGTCCCCCTGTCCGTACAGCGACTCCTGCATGACGGCGAAGAGCGGGTTGTCGGTGAAGCCGGTCAGGGTCATCACCTGGTGGAGGAAGGTGTCGCTCAACTCGCCGTCCGCGTCCAGGGCTTCGTCGAGGAGCCAGTGGACGCGCTCGAAGCCGTCGCCCATGCCGAGGGCGAGTCCGAGGGTGCGCAGGCGGTGCGGGGTGAGGCGGTCGCCGTTCGGGAGGCGGACGTCGTCGGCCGCGAGGAGGTCGGCGATCTTCCGGAGCCGGGGAGCGTCCTCGGGGTAGCGGGCGTAGAGGTCGAGGACGCGGTCGCGGACGCGGGGATAGGTGTGGGCGTAGACGTCGTCGGCGGTGGCGGTGACGCCGGGCAGGCCGCCGGTGACGTAGCAGGCCTTCAGTCCCTCGGGGGCCTGGGAGAGGTAGGTGAGGGTGATGAAGCCGCCGTAGCTCTGGCCGAGGGTCTCCCAGGGGGCGTCGCCGCAGAGTTCGCGGCGGATCAGTTCCGCGTCGGCGACGATCGCGTCGGCCCGGAAGTGGGAGAGGTAGCCGGCGAGCCCGTCCGGCGAGGCGAACCGTGCGGCGGACCGTGCGGTGATCGGGGTGGAGCGTCCGGTGCCGCGCTGGTCGAGGAGGAGCACGCGGTGGGTCGTGAGCGCCTGGGCCAGCCAGCCGGGCGAACCGGCCGACGGGCGGGGCGACTTGCCGCCGGGTCCGCCCTGGAGGTAGAGCAGCCAGGGGAGTTCCTCGCCCGCGCGGGCCGGGTCGGCGACCTCCCGGGCGAAGACCTCGATGGTGGGGCCGTCGGGTGCCTGATGGTCCAGGGGGACGGTGAAGAGGTGGTCGACGGTCGCGTACGCCGGGTTCATGGGTTCCTTCCGCGGCCGCGTGCGGCCGGTCAGATGTGACATTGCATCGATGGGCGGCCGTCGTCCGCCCGTCGAGAGGAGCCTCCATCCGACCGCCGGCCGGTGCCGCTACTTCCCGGTCGGCCGGTCGCCCTTGGCCCACAGGGAGCGGACGTGCCCCAGGTGGCGGGTCATGCACTTCTCCGCGCCCTTGGCGTCGCCGGCGAGCATCAGGTCGAGCAGCTCCAGGTGCTCCTCGGCCGACGGGATGAGGTTGCCGCTCTGGTCCAGGGCGGTGAGCCCGTACAGGCGCGAACGCTTGCGCAGGTCGCCGACGGTCTCGACGAGCCGTTCGTTGCCCGCGAGGCCGAGCAGCGTGAGGTGGAAGAGACGGTCCGCCTCCAGGTAGCCGATGAGGTCGTGCTCGCGGGCGGCGCGCACGATGTCCTCGGCCACGGGCCGCAGCGCCTCCAGGTCCTCGCGGGCGGCGATCCGGGTGATCCTGCCGACCATCGGGATCTCGATGAGCGCGCGGATCTCGGTGTACTGGTCGAGGTCGCGCTCGTCGACCTCGGTGACCCGGAACCCCTTGTTGCGGACGGGCTCGACCAGGCCCTCGCGGGCCAGGTCGAGCATCGCCTCGCGGACCGGGGTGGCGGAGATCCCGAAGTCCTCGGCGAGGGTCGGCGCCGAGTAGACCACCCCGGGGCGGAGCTCGCCCGAGATCAGGGCGGCTCGCAGGGCATGGGCGACCTGGTCGCGCAGCCGCTCCCGGGAGGCGTTGAGGTCGCGGTGGGTCAGGTGCCCCATGACGGTGGTGATCCCTTCGTTCCGGTTGACATCACCACCGTACGATGTCACGCCGCGGAGCCCGCCGGTGCCAGGGTGTACGTCCGGCCGGCCGTGAAGAAGTCCAGCGCGGCCCTGCCCTGCTCGCGCGGTCCGTGGCTGGACGCCTTGGAGCCGCCGAAGGGCAGGTGGAAGTCGACTCCGGTGGACGGGGCGTTGAGCCGGATCATCCCGGTGTCGAGCAGGTCGAGGCCGGTCAGCGCCGTGTTCAGGTCGGCGGTGTGGACCGAGGTGACGAGACCGTACGGTACGGAGTTGGTGATCCGGATCGCGTGGGCCAGGTCGTCGGCGGCCAGCAGGGACGCGACGGGGCCGAAGACCTCTTCGCGCAGGAGCCGGTGCCCCGGGGAGACCTTCTCGACGAGGGTCGGGGTCGCGTACCAGCCGGACCGGTCGGGCACGGTGCCGCCGGCGAGGACGGAGAGCCCTCGGCTGGCCTCGCCGACCTGGTCGCGGGCGTACTCGTGGATGAGCGGCCCGCAGACGGTGGCCGGGTCGGCGGGGTCGCCGACGGGGACGGCCCGCAGCGCTTCGGAGAGCGCCTCGCGCAGCGGGTCGAGCGCGGCGCCGACCGCGATGACGCGGCTGGTGGCAGTGCACTTCTGGCCCGCGTACCCGGCGATGGCGGCGGCGATGTGGGCGGCCGCCTGCTCGATGTCCGCGTCCGGCAGGACGAGCGCCGCGTTCAGGCCGCCCATCTCCGCCTGGACCGGGATGCCCCGGGAGGTCGCGGCCCGGGCGACGGCCTGGCCGACGGGGGTGGAGCCGGTGAAGGAGACGACGTCGGCGGCGGAGACGAGGGCGTTGCCCTCGGTCGCTCCGCCGGGCAGGACGGTGAACACCGCCTCGGGCAGGACCCGCTGGACGATCGCGGCCAGGGCCTGGGCGCACGCGGTGGCCTCGGGGGCCGGCTTGAGGACGACCGTGTTGCCGGTGGCGAGCGCCGGGGCGGCCTTCCAGGTCGGGATGGCGAAGGGGAAGTTCCAGGGCGTGATGAGCCCGGCCACGCCGTGCGGGCGGCGCCGGGTCAGGAGCAGCCCCGCGCCCGCCGCGGTCTCGTGGACCTCGCCGGTCGGCTGGAAGGGGGCCTGGGCGTAGTAGCGCCAGATGGCGGCGGTACGCGCGACCTCGGCCTTGGCCTCGGCGAGCGGTTTGCCCACCTCGCGTACGGCGAGGGCGGCCAGTTCGTCGGCCGCGGCCTCGACGGCGGCGGCGACGGCGCCCAGGGCGGCCGAGCGGGCGGCGGCCCCGGCGAGCAGCCAGCCGGGCTGGGCGGCGCGGGCCCGCTCGACGGTGTCGACCGTCGTGAAGGCGCCGGGTGCCTGGATCCGCAGGAGCACGTCGGCCGGGTCGGCCGGGTTGCGGGAGATGACGGTGGGATGTGCGTCGTTCACAGGAGGAATCCTCCGGGGAAGGGGTCGTCCGGGTCGAGGAAGTACTGCGCGGTGCCGGTGATCCAGGCGCGGCCGGTGACGGTCGGGACGACGGCGGGCAGGCCGCCGACCTCCGTCTCGCCGACGAGCCGGCCGGTGAACTCCGTACCGATGAAGGATTCGTTGACGAAGTCGGTGTCGAGCGGGAGCTCGCCGCGGGCGTGGAGCTGGGCCATGCGCGCCGAGGTGCCGGTGCCGCACGGGGAGCGGTCGAACCAGCCCGGGTGGATGGCCATGGCGTGCCGCGAGCGGGTGGCGTCCGAGCCGGGCGCCTCCAGGTACACGTGCTTGAGCCCGGCGATCTCCGGCTGCGTGGGGTGCACGGGCCGGTCGGGCGAGGCGTTGACGGCGGCCATGACGGCGAGCCCCGCGGCGAGGAGGTCGTCCTTGCGGTCGCGGTCGAAGGGCAGGCCCAGGGAGTCGAGTGCGACGAAGGCGTAGAAGTTGCCGCCGAATGCCAGGTCGTAGGTGACCGTCCCGTATCCGGGGACGTCGACCTTGCGGTCGAGGGCCACGCTGAAGGCGGGCACGTTGGTGAGCGTGACCGCCTTCGCGGCGCCGTCCTCGACGCGGACGTCGACGCTGACGAGCCCGGCAGGCGTGTCGAGGCGGACGGTGGTGACGGGCTCGACGACCGGCACCATCCCCGTCTCGACGAGCACGGTCGCGACACCGATGGTGCCGTGACCGCACATCGGAAGCAGCCCGGACACCTCGATGTACAGCACGCCGTAATCCGCGTCGGGCCGGGTGGGCGGCTGAAGAATCGCACCGCTCATCGCCGCATGCCCCCGCGGCTCGAACATCAGGAGCGTACGGAGATGGTCCAGGTGCTCGATGAAGTGCAGCCGGCGCTCGGCCATCGTGGCACCGGGAATGACCCCGACACCACCGGTGATCACACGCGTGGGCATGCCCTCGGTGTGCGAGTCGACCGCGTGGAAGACATGACGCGTACGCACGGAGTTCCTTTCGACGGACAGCGGGGACGGAGAGCGGGGACGGTGACCGGGGACGGTCGGTCGTGGCGGTGGTCAGCGGTGGCCGTCGGCCACGGCCTTCTCGGTGGCGGTCCGGACGCCGGCCTCGATCGAGCCGGAGAGCGGGTGGCGCGGCGGGCGGGTCGGACCGCCCTGGCGGCCGGCGATGTCCATGGAGAGCTTGATGGACTGGACGAACTCCGTCTTCGAGTCCCAGCGCAGCAGCGAGTGCAGGGACTTGTAGAGCGGCACGGCGGTGGTCAGGTCGCCCGCGACCGCCGCGTGGTAGAGCTCGGCGCAGCTGGTGGGGAAGGCGTTGGGGTAGCCGGCGATCCAGCCGACGGCACCGGCGAGGGCCAGCTCCAGGAGGACGTCGTCGGCGCCGATCAGAAGGTCGAGCTCCGGGGCGAGTTCGGCGATCTCGTACGCCCTGCGGACGTCACCGCTGAACTCCTTGACGGCGACGATGCTGCCGTCGCCGTGCAGGCGCGCCAGCAGGTCGGGGGTGAGGTCGACCTTGGTGTCGATCGGGTTGTTGTACGCGACGATCGGGATCCCGGCCTTGGCGACCTCGGTGTAGTGGGCGCGCACGGCGGCCGGCTCGGCGCGGTACGTGTTGGGCGGCAGGAGCAGGACCGAACCGGCTCCGGCCTCGGCGGCCTGCTCGGCCCAGCGGCGGGACTCGGCGCTGCCGTAGGCGGCGACGCCCGGCATGACACGCGCGCCGTCCCCGGCGGCGGCGACGGCGGTGCGGACGACCTGGGCGCGCTCCGCGTCGGTGAGGGTCTGGTACTCGCCCAGGGAGCCGTTGGGGACGACACCGTCGCAGCCGTTGGCGATCAGCCAGGCCACGTGCTCGGCGTAGGCGTCGTAGTCGACGGAGAGGTCCTCGCGGAAGGGGAGGGTGGTGGCGACCATGATGCCGCGCCAGGGGCGGTCGGTGTTCCAGGTGGAGGCGGTCATGTCGACGCCTGCCTTTCTATAGTGTGTGACATTTTACAGGAAGGGAAAGAAGGGCCCGGCGGGCCCCTCCCCTGGGATCTGTGGGATCTACGGGATCTACGGGATCTGTTCGGAGGGTTCGTCGAGCGCGGCAAGCGTCGAGAGCGGCACGGGGACGGCGAACGGGCGGCGCTCCGCGGGCGGTTCGGCGGCTCCGCCGCGCGCGGCGAGGCAGGACACCGCCGTCCCGCACATCCGACCCTGACACCAGCCCATGCCGGCTCGCGTGAGGAGCTTGACGGTCCGCGCGTCCCGCGCCCCGAGGTCGGTGACCGCCTCGCGCACACGCCCCGCGGTCACCTCCTCGCAACGGCACACGTCCGTCTCGTCCTCCAGCCACGCGGGCCAGCCGGGGCCCGGCGCGTGCGCCGCGGACATGACGTCCGCGAAGGCCCGCATCCGGTCCCGGCGGCGCCGGAGTTCGCCGGCCCGGCCCGCGCCCGCGTCCGCACCGCGGCCGCGCAGCCGGGCGGCGATCGTCCGGCCCGCCAGCTCGCCCTCGGTGCGGGCGAGTTCGGCGCCTCCCACGCCGCCGGTCTCACCCGCCGCCCAGAAGCCGGCCACCGAGGTCTCCTGGAGGTCGTCCAGGGCGAGCCCGAGGGTTCCGTCGGGCAGGGCGCGGGTGGCGCAGCCGACGGCCGTGGCCAGCTCGATCTGGGGCACGAGCCCGTGCCCGACGGCGAGCGCGTCGCAGGCGATGCGGCGGCCCGTCCCCGGTACGGGGGTCCAGTCGCCGTCCAGGCGGCTGACGGTGACGGCCTCGACCCGGTCGGTGCCGTGCACCTCGGTGACCGCGCTGCGCGGCAGCACCCGCACACGGTGCCTGAGCAGTGCGGCCCCGTGCACCAGGGCCTCGGCGGCCTTCGCCGGGTTGGTGACGAGCGCGCGGGGGTTGCGGGCGTACCGCAGATAGCCCGCGGCCTCGACCACGGCCGGGACCCTGGCGCCCGCCGCGGCGAGCGACGAGGCGACGGCGAGCAGCAGAGGGCCGCTGCCGGCCACGACGATGCGCCGTCCGGGCAGCACGAGCCCGGACTTCAGCATGGCCTGCGCACCGCCGGCGCCCACGACTCCGGGCAGGGTCCAGCCGGGGAAGGGGAGCTGGCGCTCGTACGCGCCGGTGGCGAGGAGGAGCGCCCGGGCACGGATCAGGACGGGCCGCTCCTCGGTGCCGTCGGCGCCGGTGACCGCGTGCACCGCCCAGGCCCCGGTGTCCCCGTCGGACTCCCGTACGACGGACCACACGTGGTGGCCGGTCAGGTGGTCGACCGCGCTCGCTCCGAGCCGGCTCCGCAGGTCGGAGAAGGCGGACCAGTCGTGGTGCAGGGCCTCGGGGCGCACCGCTCCGAGAGCGGGTGCGGGGTGCCGGTAGAACTGCCCGCCGGACTGGGTGGAGGAGTCGAGGAGGGCGACGGTGAGGCCGAGTTCGGAGGCGGTGACGGCGCCGGCGAGCCCTGCGGAGCCCGCGCCGACGACCACGAGGTCGTACGGTTCGCGTGCGTTGTGTCCTCTGGGCGTCCCGCCCGGCTCAGACGGCGAGGCGGTCATGACCGTGCCCTTCCTGGGTGGTGATCGCGTCGCCCGGGGTGGCGGGGACCAGGCAGGCCCGGCGGTTGGGTGCACCGTTGATCGTGGCGAGGCAGTCGTAGCACTGGCCGATGCCGCAGAACGCGCCGCGCGGCCGCCCCCCTTCCCGGGTGGTGCGCCAGGCCAGGATGCCGGCGCCCCAGAGGGCGGCGGCGACGGTCTGGCCGGGCAGGGCGGTGACGCTCCGGCCGTCGAAGGTGATCTCGAACGGCGGGTCGGGCTGTGCCCCGACCAGGTCGGCGGGCGTGCGGGCCACGGGCCCTCCTCTCGTGAGGGTGACGGTAGGGGAGCGCATCAGGGCGCGGAGGCGGGTACGGGATCGGATGCGGAGCCGGCTGCGGCCGTGCCGAACCGGTCCGGGCGGAACGGGTCGATGTCGAGGGGCACATCGCCGTTGGTCAGGCAGGCGGCGACGATCAGTCCGGTGACCGGCGCGAGGCCGATCCCGGCGCCTTCGTGGCCGCAGGCGTGCAGCAGCCCGTGGACGCGCGGGTCGGGTCCGATCGCGGGCAGGTGGTCCGGCAGGTAGGGGCGGAAGCCCAGGTAGGTCCGCATGGCCCGGACGGTGCCGAGGACCGGGAACAGGCC
Organism: Streptomyces sp. NPDC042346; assembly: GCF_055581845.1. NCBI lineage: Bacteria > Bacillati > Actinomycetota > Actinomycetes > Kitasatosporales > Streptomycetaceae > Streptomyces > Streptomyces sp. NPDC042346. The sequence continues at coordinate 232,174 of NZ_JBVJEH010000011.1, forward strand.
GGTGGCCCCGGCGGCGAGGCGGCGCAGGACCTCGGTGGAGAGCGTCCGGTCGAAGCCGACCCGTTCCCGGCTGGCGCCGATGAGGACGGGGCCCGCCGGGGTGCCCTCGACGACCGCCGAGGTCTGGAGGGCCGCCGAGCCGCTGGCCACGTCGGCCACGTAGTCGGCGGCGTACACCTTGTGGCGCACCACGCGCGGCAGGGGTTCGGTGACGAGGACGAAGCCCCTGCGGGGCAGCACGGGCAGGTGGACGCCCGCGAGTTCGGCGAGGGCGCCGCCCCAGGTGCCGGCGGCGTTCACCACGTACGGGGCGTGGAGCTCGCCGGCCGCGGTCCGCACTCCGCGGATCTCTCCGGCTGCTCCGGTGAGGAGGCCGGTCACCTCCTCACCGAGGTGCAGCCGGACGCGGTCGCCGGCCGCCCGCAGCAGTTGGGCGGCGGCGTGGGCGGGCATCACCTGGGCGTCCTGCGGATAGAGGAAGCCGCCGGCGAGGCCAGGAGCGAGGTGGGGCTCCAGATCGTGGAGCCGGTCCCCGGGGACCTCCTGGGCGGTGACGCCCGCCTTCTCCTGACGGGCCGCGAAGTCGCGCAGGGCGCGCATCCCCGACTCGTCGGACGCGACCACGAGGCCTCCCTTGGCCTCGTACTCGACGTGTGGCGGGAGCACGTCCGCCAGCTCCCGCCAGAGGGTGTTGGCGAGGAGGGCGAGTTCGAGCTCCGGTCCCGGCTCCTTGTCGGAGACCAGGAGGTTTCCCTCCCCGGCCCCCGTCGTTCCGCCGGCGACGGAACCGCGGTCGACGACGGTGACGGACAGGCCGGCAAGGGCGGCGTAGTAGGCGCAGGCCGCGCCGACGACGCCGGCGCCGACGACGATGACATCCGAGGGTTTTCTCGTGGGCACGTCAGTAATATTTCACATTGCACTGGCGGTTGCCAAGACCCCGAAACGGAGCATTCCACTCGTCGGGCGCTCCGCCGAGCACCGCCCGGACACGGATGAGTAACGGACTCCCCGATGCCTTGTCAGTGCAATTTCACATTACTATGTTACAGGTCACATTCCAGCCATCGGGCTGTTCGACCGCTCTCTCGGAGTGACCTTCATGAACAAGCGCACGTACACCCTGGCCACCGCTCTGGTGACGGCCCTCGCCCTCGGCACGACCGGCTGTGCCGGCGACGGCAAGAAGTCCGACGGCTCCCGGGACCGCGGCAAGAACCCCGCGATCTCCAACAACGGCGCGGTCGTCGGCGGCACCCCGCAGAAGGGCGGGACGCTGAACATCCTGTCCAACCAGGACTTCACCCATCTCGACCCGGCCCGCAACTGGGTGGTGGGCGAAATGGACTTCGGCTCGCGGCTGCTCTACCGCACCCTCCTCACGTACAAGGCCGCGCCCGGCGCGAAGGGCGGGGAGCTCACGACGGACCTCGCCGAGAACCTCGGTGTCTCCTCCAACGGCGCCAAGACCTGGACCTTCAAGCTGAAGCCCGGCCTGAAGTACGAGGACGGCACCCCGATCACCGCCCAGGACGTCAAGTACAACGTCGAGCGGTCCTTCTCCCCCGACCTGCCCGGCGGCCCCGACTACGCGGCCCGCTACCTCGTCGGCGCCGAGGGCTATCAGGGCCCCGCGCAGGGCAAGCATCTCGCCTCCGTGAAGACCCCGGACGACCGCACGATCGTCTTCGAGCTCCGCAAGCCCTTCGCCGAGTTCCCGTACGCGACGGTGCTCTCCACCTTCAGCCCCGTGCCCAAGTCCCAGGACAAGGGCCCGCAGTACGACAACCGGCCCTTCTCCTCCGGCCCGTACAAGATCGAGTCGTACGCCCGGGACAAGCAGATGGTCCTCGTGCGCAACACCCACTGGAGCGCCGCCACGGACACCGTGCGCAAGGCGTACCCGGACCGGATCGTCGTCACGATGGGCCTCAAGGCCAACCAGATCGACGACCGCCTCATCGCCTCCGCCGGCGGCGACGCCTCCTCCGTCGCCTGGGCCCCGCTCCGCCCCGAGTCCACGCCCAAGGTGCTCACCAAGCCGGACGTCCGGGCGCGGCTCCTCGCCGAGTCGACCAGCTGCACCGAGATGGTCCAGATGCACACCGGCCGCGCACCGTTCGACAACGTCCAGGTGCGCCAGGCCGTGCAGTACGCCCTCGACCGCGAGGCTCTCGTCACCGCCACCGGCGGCCCCGCGCTCAACGACCCGGCCACCGCCCTCATGCCCGGCCTGCTGTACCCCGGCGGCAAGCAGCCCGACACCCTGAAGATCCCGCTCACCGGCGACGTCGAGAAGGCGAAGCAGCTCCTCAAGGAGGCGGGCAAGGGCGGCGGCTTCTCCACCAGCGTCACCGTCTCCACCGGCGACAAGGCCATCGGCGAGGCGATCCAGCAGTCCCTGGGCCGCGCCGGCATCAAGGTCACCATCGAGACCGTCGACCCGTCCGCCTTCTACGACACGATCGGCGACACCAAGAACCGCACGGACCTCGCCTACACCGGCTGGTGCCCGGACTTCCCCTCCGGCTCGACCTTCCTCCCCTTCGTCTTCGACGGCCGCTACATCAAGGAGAAGGGCAACTCCGGCAACCACTCCCTCTTCCGTGACGACGCCACGATGAAGCGCATGGACGAGATCGCCGCGATGACCGACGCCCAGCAGGCGAACAAGGCGTGGCAGGACCTCGACGCGCAGATCCTCGCCAAGGCCCCGACCGCGCCCGCCGTCGTCGAGCGCAAGCCCCTGCTGATCGGCACCAACATCGCCGGCGCCTACGGCCACACCTCCTTCGGCGGACAGATCGACTACGCGACGGTCGGCCTCAAGGACCCCGCGAAGAGCGCGAACTGAAGGACGTCGCCCCGATGACCACCACGCCCACCACATCCGCCACGTCCCCACCGACTGGCACCTCTCCTCCGACCACCGCCGCCCCCGCCGTACGGGCGGGCAACGGTCCCTGGCAGCTCGCCCGTGCGGAGCTGCGCCGCCGTACGTCCGTGAAGCTCTCGCTCGCCGTCGTCCTCTTCTTCGCGCTCCTGACCGTCGCCGCCCCGCTGATCGGTTCGCTGGGCGGCTGGGGCCCCGAGGAGTTCGACAAGAGCGCCGTCGATCCGTACCTGGGCGGCCTGCCCATCGGCCCGCTCGGCGGCGTCTCGGCCGAGCACTGGCTCGGCGTCGAACCCGTCACCGGCCGCGACCTGTTCGCCCGGGTCGTGTACGGCGCCCAGGTCTCCCTGCTCATCGCCTTCTCGGCGACGGCGATCGTCGTCGTCGCCGGGACGGCGGCCGGCATCGCCGCGGGCTACTTCGGCGGCCGCACCGACACCGTGCTGTCCCGGCTGATGGACCTCACCATGTCCTTCCCGTCCCTCATCTTCATGATCGCCATGATGTCGGTGGCCAGGGACGTCAACCGGACGGTCCTGATGACCGTCGTCATCGGCCTCTTCGGCTGGCCCGGCATCGCCCGGATCGTCCGCGGCCAGACCCTGTCGCTCAAGCACCGCGAGTACGTCGACGCCGCCCGCGTCGCCGGCTCCGGGCCCTGGCGGATCCTCTCCCGCGACATCCTCCCGGGCGTCGCCGGGCCGGTCATCGCGTACACCACGCTGATCGTCCCGGGCATGATCGCCACCGAGGCGGCCCTCAGCTATCTGGGCGTCGGCGTCCGGCCGCCCACCCCGTCCTGGGGCCAGATGATCGCCGAGAGCGTCGCCTACTACGACACGGATCCCATGTACTTCGTCGTGCCGAGCCTCTGCCTCTTCCTCACCGTGCTCGCGTTCACCCTGCTCGGCGACGCGCTGCGGGACATCCTCGACCCGAGAGGCAGCCGTACGTGATCCTCTACCTCGGCCGCCGGCTCCTCGGCGTGCTCGGCGTCCTCGTCGCCATCGCCGCCGTCACCTTCGTCATCTTCTACGTCCTCCCCTCCGACCCGGCCGCCGCGGCCTGCGGCAAGTCGTGCAGCACCGACCGGCTGGAGGCGATCCGCGCCAACATGGGCCTCGACGCCCCGCTGTGGAAGCAGTTCGCCGACTTCGTCACCGGCATCTTCACCGGCCGGACGATGGGCACCGGCCAGTACGCCCTGGAGTGCGACTTCCCCTGTCTTGGCTACTCGTACGAGAACAGCCAGAGCGTGTGGGACCTGCTCGTCGACCGGCTGCCCGTCTCGGCCTCGCTCGCGCTCGGCGCCGCCGCGATCTGGCTGGTCCTCGGGCTCTCCGCGGGCGTCACCGCCGCGCTCCACAAGGACACCCTCACCGACCGGGCCCTGATGGTCGGCGCGGTCGCCGCCGCGTCACTGCCCGTCTACTTCACCTCGGTGCTGCTGATCTTCGGGCTGATCCGGGTCTCCGGGCTGCTGCCCTACCCGCAGTACGTGGCCTTCGGCGACGATCCGCTGTCCTGGGCCACCAACCTGCTGCTCCCCTGGCTCGCGCTCGCGATCCTCTACGCCGCGATGTACGCGCGCCAGAGCCGCAGTGCGATGATCGAGTCCATGGCGGAGCCGTACATCCGCACCGCCCGCGCCAAGGGTCTGCCGCGCCGCACGGTCGTCGTCAAGCACGGCCTGCGCGCGGGCATGACGCCCATCCTGACCATCTTCGGGATGGACCTCGGCGGACTGCTCGCCGGCGCCGTGATCACCGAGTCCATCTTCGGACTGCCCGGCATCGGCCGTCTCTTCTACGGCGCGCTGTCCACCGGCGACCAGCCGGTCATCCTCGGGGTGACGCTGCTCGCCGCCACCTTCATCGTCGTCGCCAACCTGGCCGTCGACCTGCTGTACGCCGTCGTCGACCCGCGAGTGAGGTACTGATGGCCTCCCCTGCCCCCGGCCCCGCCTCCCTCCTCTCGGTACGGGACCTCACCGTCACCTTCCCGACGAAGCGCGGCCCCGTCCGGGCCGTCGACTCCCTCTCCTTCGACGTGCTGCCCGGCCGGACCCTCGGCATCGTCGGCGAGTCCGGCTCCGGCAAGTCCGTGACCTCGCTCGCCGTCATGGGCCTGCACACGGGCGCCGAGGTCACCGGCTCCGTCACCCTGGACGGGCGCGAGCTCATCGGCCTCTCCGACCGCGAGCTCAACGGGCTGCGCGGCCGGCGCATGGCCATGATCTTCCAGGACCCGCTCTCCAGCCTGCACCCCTACTACACCGTCGGGGAGCAGATCGCCGAGCACCACCGGGTCCACTTCGGCTCCCGCCGAGCGGCCGCCCGCGAGCGGGCGATCGAGGCCCTCGGCGAGGTCGGCATCCCCGAACCGCGCCGCCGGGCCGGCGAGTACCCCCATCAGTTCTCGGGAGGCATGCGCCAGCGCGTCATGATCGCGATGGCCCTGTCCTGCGAGCCGGATCTTCTGATCGCCGACGAACCGACGACCGCCCTGGACGTCACCGTCCAAGCCCAGATCCTGGAGCTGATCGCCCGGATCCAGCAGGACCGCGGGCTCGCCGTCGTCATGATCACGCACGATCTGGGCGTGGTCGCCCGGGTGGCCCACGACGTCCTCGTGATGTACGGCGGCCGGGCCGCCGAACACGCCCCGGTGGACGCCCTCTTCGCCTCCCCCGCCCACCCCTACACCCGCGGCCTGCTCGACTCGCTGCCCCGGCTCGACGACGAGGACGACGCGCCGCTGCGGACGATCCCCGGCAGTCCGCCGTCCCTCCTCGAACCCGCTCCGGGCTGCGCGTTCGCACCCCGCTGCTCCCGCGCGGCAGCCGGCTCCGACGAGGAACGGGCGCGCTGCGCGGGCGAACGCCCGCTGCTCGTCGGCCCGGAGGGGCATCCGGCCGCCTGCCACTTCCCCGCGTACGAAGGCGTCGCCTCATGACCACGACCACCACCGCGGCCTCGGGCGCGGGCACGAACACGAGCACGACGTCCACGCCGCTGCTCAGCGTGCGGGACCTGACGATGACCTTCCCGGGCCGCCGGTCCCGCTCGGCGCCCGTCCGGGCCGTCGACGGCATCGGCTTCGACGTGGCGGCGGGCGAGACCCTGGGTCTCGTCGGCGAGTCCGGCTGCGGCAAGTCGACCACCGGCCGCATGATCGTGCGGCTCCTGGAGCCGACCGCCGGCTCCGTCTCGTACGACGGCCGCGACATCAGCCACCTGTCGCAGCGGGAACTGAAGCCGCTCCGGCGCGATCTCCAGATGGTCTTCCAGGACCCGCACTCCTCCCTCAACCCCCGCCAGACCGTGGCCCGGATCATCTCCGACCCGCTGATGGTGCAGGGGAGTTCGGCGGCCGACGCCCGCAAGCGGACCGTGGAGCTGATGGATCTGGTGGGGCTCATCCCGGAGCACATCGACCGCTACCCGCACGAGTTCTCCGGCGGCCAGGCGCAGCGCATCGGGATCGCCCGCGCGCTGGCCACCAGCCCGCGGCTGGTCGTCGCCGACGAACCCGTCTCCGCGCTCGACGTCTCCGTCCAGGCGCAGATCGTCAATCTGATGGAGCGGCTCCAGCGCGAGCTGGGGCTCGCCTATCTCTTCATCGCGCACGACCTCTCGGTCGTCAAGCGGGTCTGCGACCGGGTCGCCGTGATGTACCTGGGCCGGATCGTGGAGATCGGGGTGAAGGAGCGGGTGTACGCGGCCCCCGCGCACCCGTACACGCGGGCGCTGCTCTCCGCCGTCCCGCTGCCCGACCCGGCGGCCGAGCGGGCCCGGGAGCGGATCACGCTGCTCGGGGACCCGCCGAGCCCGGCCGCTCCCCCGCCGGGCTGCACCTTCCACCCGCGCTGCCCCAAGGCGCAGGACATCTGCCGGACGGAGGCGCCGCTGCTGCGGATCGCCTCACCGGGCGAGGCGCGGCAGGTCGCCTGCCACTTCCCCGAGGCCGCCTGAGCACGGCGAACGCCCCGGTCCCGCGTGTGCGGGGCCGGGGCGTTCGGTGTGCGCGGGCCCGGAGCGTTCGGTGTGCGCGAGGCCGGGGCGGTCTAGGACTCCGCGAGTGCCGCCGCGTACACGGCGCCTGCCACGGCGAGGTCCTCCCAGGCCATGCCGACGCTCTTGAAGAAGCGCGGGCGCTCGGTCGTGGGGGTGCGGCGGCCGGTCACCAGGTCGGCGAGGTTCCCCACGATGTGGTCCTCCTCGATCGCCCCTTCGGCCGTGGGGACGAGCAGGTCGCCGGCTTCGCGCAGCGCGGCGGCGCGCGCCTCGACGTACACCTCGGAGCGGGCCACGAGCCCGGTGTCGGTCTCGCGGGCGTCCGGCTCGTGCGAGCCGACGGCGACGACGGTGGCGCCGGGGGCCACGAGGGATCCGTCGAAGAGGGGGGTGCGGGCGGTGGTGCAGCAGACGACGAGGTCGGCCTTGGCCACGTCGTCGGGCGTGCCGGTGCGGGCGAGGACGCCGAGCGTCCGCGCGTACCCGGCGAGGGCGCGCGCGGCGATCTGGTTGCGGCCGACGACGATCGCCTCGGAGACGTGGCGTACGGCGAGGACGGCCTCCAGGTGCCCGTACGCCTGCGGTCCGGTTCCGAAGAGGACCAGGCGCAGGGGGCTGCCGCTCGGTGTCAGATGGCGCACGGCGAGCGCGGAGACGGCAGGTGTGCGCAGTTCGGTGAGGGCGGCGCCGTCGAGGAGGGCGACCGGCCGCAGGTTCGCGCCGTCGAGGAGCAGGTAGGAGCCGGTGATGCGGGGCAGGCCCAGGGCGGCGTTGCCGGGGGCCACGCCGGCGATCTTCACTCCGGCGTACGGGCCGAAGGCGGCGGGCATGAGGAGGAGTTCGCCCGCGGGGACGGGGACGGCGGTGCGGGCCGGTCCTTCCTCCGGGTCGAGTCCGGAGCGCAGGACCTCGGCCAGGACGTCGATCGCCGCGGCCGGGCCCAGCAGGCGGGCCGTGGTCGCGGCGTCGATCTGGGTCAGGTGCGTCACAGCAGGAACCCCGTCCCCAGGTCGTCGTGCGGGTCGAGGTGGAAGGTGTGGGTGCCGGTGAGGTACGCCGTGCCGGTGACCTCGGTGATGCCCCCGGGCAGCAGGCGGCCGGTGAACACGGTGCCGGCGGCGGACTCGTGCGTCAGGGTGTCCCCCGGGGCGAGGCGTCCGTCGGCGGCGAGGAGGACGAGCCGCGCGGAGGTGCCGGAGCCACAGGGCGAGCGGTCGATCTGCCCGTCGGCGAAGACGGTGACGTTGCGCTGGCGCGGGCCGTCGGCCCCGGGGGCCTCCGGGAGGTCCTCGTAGAGGATGACGCCGTACACGCCGGAGAGGCGCGGGTCGTCCGCGTGCCGGGTGGCCGGGTGGCCGGCGAGGGCGGCGCGGATCTCCTGGCCGGCGCGGACGAGCGCGGGGAGGGCGGCCTTGCCGGTGTCGAGGCCCAGGTCGGCGGCGGCGACGGAGGCGTAGCAGGCACCGGAGTGGGCGAGGTCGACCTCGACGGTCCCGAAGGAGGTCGTGACGGCGACCTTGCGGGCCGTGAGGAAGGTGGGGATGTTGCGGAAGGTGACACCCGTGGTGCGGCCGGCCTCGCGGTGCACGGTCGCGGTGACGCGGCCCGAGGGCACGTCGATGCGGACGGCGACGTCGCCGTCGTCGGGGGCCGCGACGCGTCCGGTGTCGACGGCCCAGGCGCCGAGCGCCATGGTGCCGTGGCCGCACGCGGTGGAGTATCCGTCCTTGTGCCAGAACAGCACGCCGAAGTGGGCGCCGTCGTCGTCGGCCGGGACGACGAAGCCGCCGTACATGCCGGCGTGTCCGCGGGGTTCCTGGACGAGGAGGCGGCGTACGTCGTCGAGCGGACCCGGGCGCGGGTCCGTGGCGGTCCCGCCGGCGCCGATGACGGTGGCGCGGCGCTCGGCGACGGTGTCGCCGGGGATCGCTGGGAGGTCCCGGTCGACGATCCGGAAGGGTTCGCCTGCGGCGTGGTAGTCGGTGGTGCGCACGGAGTGCGGGGTGGTGCTCACGAGGTACGGCCTCCGGTAAACGGGTTCGGGGGAACGTTCGGTGACGCTTTCCCCGACGGCCTCTGAGGAAGGCCGTCGGGGAAACGGAAGCCGGCCCGGCCCCTCCCCCGTGGGTGAGGCCGGCCCGGACAGACGGGGATCAGCTGCGCAGGGGACCCTCGCAGTTGAAGCTCGACGTGCCGGCTACCCGGGAGGGCCAGATGTCGACGGCGCCGAAGGAACAGTTCATGTCGGCGAGGTTGTTGGTGGCGGCGCCCGCGCGGTCGAGGATGAAGTAGTCGACGGTCTCGGACATGTCCTTGAAGACCTTGTCCGAGTTGTTGGCGTCCGAGAGGTTGGCGGTGATCCGGCCCTTACAGACGAAGCGGCGCTTGCCGGCCTCGCCCGCCTCCACGCAGTCGGGAGTGTTGGCGGTGGCGTTGGCGAAGGCGGTCCTGACGGCGGAGACGTCGTTGTCGCGGAGGCTGCTGTTCGCCGTGTACGTGGTGTTCGGCACGTACAGCTGGTCGACCTTGGCGATCTGGGTGTCCAGGAAGCGGTCGTACGCCTGCTGGAGGCCGGCGTCGGAGCTCAGCCGGCTGCGCCATGCGTCGTACGCGGCCACGTCGTTGTTCCGCTGGTGCGTGTACATCTCGCGGAGCAGCCCGGGGCGCTCGGTCCACAGGAACTCGAAGAAGGTGCCCGCGTAGTTGTAGAAGCGGAAGCCGTCGCCGCTGTAGGTGGCGAAGAGGAGCTGGCCGACGCTCATGCGCGGGCCGCCGCCGGCCGTGTCGTTGATGATGCCCCGGACCAGGGACTTGCGGACGGCGATGCCGTTGTCGCGGGTGGCACCGTCGAAGAACTCGGCCGTGCCCTCGTCCATGGCCGTGGTGCGGTCGCCCTGGTACCAGGGGCCCTGGCCGAAGGTGCCGGGTACGGCGAAGCGGCCGTTGAGGTAGTGGACGTACTCGTGGCGGAAGAGCTCTTCCAGGGTGAGGCTGGAGTCCTGGGGGACGCGGCGCTGGTACGTGTAGAAGGTGGCGCCGTTCTCGATGTAGATGCCGCCGTTGTTCGTGTCGTACCCGGTGATGATCGGGTGGTAGGTCTCGTAGTCGGCGCGGGAGGCGTACAGGACGATGTTCAGGGTGGTGTTGGTGTCGCCGGCGAGCGCCTGCTCGGTGCCGATGACGCGGTGGAACTGCGCCTTGACCTGCTTGCTCGCGTAGTAGAGCTGGTCGACGGTGGCCCGGTCGAGGGCCGTGCGGACCTTGATGCCGCCGTTGTCGTAGGTGTAGGTGTACGGGAAGATCTGCTTCTCGATGTCCGCCTTGCACACGCCGTACGGCTTGCAGGCCTCGTAGAAGTTGAGCCACGAGACGACCTTGGCCCACTGCTGGCTGCCGCTGCCGAAGGTGCTCACGGTCTGGCCGAACACCGTGCCGAGCCCGGCGACGATCTCCGTCTTGAGGGCCGTGACCTGGCCGAAGCGGCCGTACTCGCTGAGGGCGTCGCGGGCCACCCAGGCGTTGGCGGTGCCCTTCAGGTGCCCGTAGGTCGCGAAGGCCTTGAAGGCGGCGCGGTACGACGGGTCGGCGACGACGGCCGCGTGGAAGGCGGAGTCCTGGTTGCCCGGGTAGACGCCGAGGTAGTTGACGGAGAGCGCGGCGAGCGCGGCCCCCGCCCAGGCCGGGTCCAGGTTGGTGGCGGTGTGGGACGGGTCCATGGTGGCGAGGACCCGCTTGACCAGACCGAGCTGGTGGTGGCGCAGGCCCGGGCCGCTCGCGGCGTTGAGGGCCTCGCGCAGGGTGGTGCCGTTGGTCTTGGTGACGTCGAAGGTGCGCGCGGCGTTGCCGAAGGCGGTGACGGCCTGGGTGATCGCGCTCACGGTGGGCGCGTCGGTGGTGTCGATCTCGGTGCGGGAGAAGTCGTGGTACACGACGGCGTGCAGGTACGTGAACATCTCCTCCAGGTGCGAGGAGTTCTTGCCGTCGTGAGAAGGGGCCAGGCTCGATATGCGACGGGCGACGGCCTGCACGTGGGCGTCGGACATCACGGGGACGAGTCGGGCGTCCCACTTCCAGATGAGGCCGTTGAGACAGCCCTCGGAGGTGACGGCCGGGTCGGCGAGGAAGTCGGCGAACTGCTCCGGGGAGAGCCCGGTGATGCCGTCGAGCGTGCAGGGCACGCCCGCCGCGGTGGTGTCGGCGGTCGCGGCGAACGTACGCGCGGTGGGCGCGGTGGCGACGGACTTGGCCTTGCCGGGGACGCGGCCGGCGGCGAGACCGCCCGGGGCGGGGGCGGGTCCGGTCTTCTTGGTGGCGGCGTTCGCGAGGTGCTCGACCTCGTCGAAGGGGTTGGCCGAGGGCTGGGCCTGCGGCGCCGCCGGGCCGGCCACCGGGGGCGCGGGGGCGGGCTGGTTCTCGGTGTCCGCCGCGGAGACCGCGGACTGGCCGGCGGAGGCGAGGAGGGTGACCGCGATGGCGGAAGCAAGCAGGGACGAGCGCACACGCCTGTGGAGGGACAACAGAACTCCTGCTGGTGAGGGGGGTAAGTGCGGGTTCGGTGCGGGGATGGAGCGGGGATTCGCAAGCAAGAACTGCACTGGTTCGCACGGTGTATGACAGCGGTTCATCACCCCGTGTGCGCTGTAACATAGTAATGTGAAATTGCACTGACAACCCCTCCGGCAGCATCAGTTCTCCCGGGCCCCTCGAACCCCTCCCCCAGGTCGCAACAATCCGCCACAAAACCCCACCGCACACCCGCACATGGGGTGGTTCGACGGGGCTGGTCGACGGCTGGTCGACGGGCTGATAGACGACTAGTCGACGGGCCGGCCGACGGTTCCCCGGCCTTCGACGAGGGGAGTCAGGCCGTCGAGGAGCGCCTTGAGGCCGAAGGCGAAGAGAGCGTCGAGCTTCAGGTCATAGCCGCCCTCGAAGGCTCCGACCACCTTGGCGAACGTCGGGAAACGGCCGGATTGCACCAGTTCTTGGAGGGCCGGGGTGCGGCTGTCCATCCACTGGTCCTCCGACTGACCCGTTGCCGCCGCGGCGTGCGCTTCCCTCTCCAGGTGCACGGCCAGGCCCTCGACGTGGCTGTAGAGCAGGACGTGGATGTCGAACAGCTCGGCGGGATCGAGTCCGTGACCGTCGAGGGCTCGCAGCATCCACTCGCCGTGGACCATCAGGTTGGGCACGAGAAGCGGGCGGGTGAGAGAGCCGAGCTGGGCCAGCCACGGGTGCTTGCGATAGAGCGCCCAGAGGGTCCGGGCGCCCAGTTCGATGCGGGGGCGCCAGCCCTCGGGGGCGTCGGAGGGGTAGGACGCCTCGCCGAACGCGGTGTCGGCCATGAGCAGGATGAGGTCGTCCTTGCCGGGGACGTACCGGTAGGGCGACATGGCGGCGACACCGAGCCGTGCCGCGACGCCGCGCATGGAGAGCGCCGGCAGTCCTTCCGTGTCGGCGATGTCGATGGCCGTGCGGACGATCCGGTCGAGGCTCAGCTCCCGCTCGGGGTCCGGGGCGGGTGCCGGTCGCCTACGGGCGGGCGCCGCGGGGGCCGTTCCCGCGACGACCGTGCCGATCCGGGGGCGGGCCTCGACGAGGCCCTCCAGCCGCAGCGTGGTCAGGGCCTTGGTGGCGGTGGCGAGCGCGACGCCCCACTCCCCCGCGATCTGCCGGGTCGAGGGAACCCGGTCCCCGGGGGCGAGTTCACCGTCCGCGATGCGTCGCCGGATCGCGGCGACGATGCGCAGATAGGGCGGGTCGCCGCCCGCGTCCGTGGCCTTCGTCACGTTCCGCCTCCCTCGTTTCCTGTACTAGGACAGACGGTAGCAGCGGCAACGCCGAGCAGAGGGTGGCTGAGCTAGTACAGCCCTGAAATCCGGCCAGTTGGAGCGAGCGTGCGTACGGCGTACGTTCAGTGCGCGTACACCGTACGAAGCACTGGAGGAACCTCACATGCAGACGACCGTGCTCATCTCCGGGGGCGGCATCGCCGGGCCCGTCCTCGCGTACTGGCTGCACCGGCACGGCTTCGCGCCCACCGTCGTCGAACGCGCCCCGGGCCCACGCCCCGGCGGCCAGGCTGTGGACATCCGCGGCGTCGCACTCGCCGTCATGGAGCGGATGGGCCTGCTGGAGCAGGCACGTCACGTCCGGACCCGGATGCGCGGCATGTCGATCCTCGACCCGGACGGCCACGAGGTCGACCGCTCCACCGAGGCGACCTTCAGCAGCGGCCGGCTCGACAGCGAGGACATCGAGGTGCTGCGCGAGGACCTGGTGCGGATGGTGTACGAGCACACGCGCCCCGGCGTCGAGTACCTCTTCGGCGACAGCGTCACCGCACTCGACGAGGACGAGACCGGCGTACGCGTCGACTTCGCTCACGCACCGTCCCGCACCTTCGACCTCGTGGTCGGGGCCGACGGCCTCCACTCCACCGTGCGACGCCTGGCCTTCGGCCCGGAGGAGCGTTTCGCCCACCACCTGGGCAGCTACCTCTCCGTGTTCGGCGCCGACAACTTCCTCGCCCTGGACGACTGGCAGGTGTGGCTGCGGGACGGCGACACGGGCTTCGGCATCATGCCCGTACGCGGCAACACCGAGCTCAGGATCGCCTTCGGGTTCGAGTCCGCGCCCCTCCCCCACGACCTTCGCCGGGGCGACGCCCTGCGGGAGCTCGTCGTGGACAAGCTCGCGTCGATGCGGTGGGAGGGGGCCCGGCTGGCCGACGCCGCCCGGAAGGCGCCCGACTTCTACTGCGACGCCATGGCCCAGATCCGGATGGACACGTGGTCGCGAGGCCGGGTGACCCTGCTCGGAGACGCCGGCTACTGCCCTTCTCCGCTCTCGGGGCAGGGCACCAGCCTGGCCCTCGTCGGCGCCCATGTGCTGGCCGACTGCCTGGCCCGGGCCGAGGGCGACCACCGCGTCGCGTACGCCCGCTACGAGCGGCGGATGCGCCCCTTCGTCACCCTCAACCAGGCACTGGCCACCGAGAATCCCGGCGGACCCGCCTCGGAGGAATCCGGCGCGCACGCCAAGAACGCCCTGTCACTGGACAGCTGAACCGAGCCGCAACGGCGGTCGCCCCTGGTGCCCCTCACGTCACCGTGACCACATATCCTCACCTGACGACGAGACGGCGGGGTACGTGGTGCCGGCCGCACCACGAGCGGGGAACGGAACATGGCGGGGAACGGAACATGACTGAGCCAGCGCCCGGGGACGCACACCCCGAGCCCTCGACCGTGCGCGTGTTCATCGCCCTCGCCCCGCCCGACGACGCGAAGGACGAGCTGGCCCACGCCCTGCGCCCCGCGTACGACGCGTACCCGCACATGCGGTGGAACCGCATCGAGGACTGGCACATCACGCTGGCGTTCCTCGGGGAGCTCCCGGTCTCGGCCGTGCCGCTCCTGCGGCCCCCGCTCGCGCGCCTCGCCGCGACCCGCCGGCCCCTGGAGCTGGGGCTGCTCGGCGGCGGGCACTTCGACGAGCGGGTCCTGTGGAGCGGGATCGACGGGGAGGTCGAAGGACTGCAGCAGCTCGCCGCCGAGGTGCGCGCCGTGGTCCGGGAGTGCGGCATCACCTTCCAGGAGCGGCCGCTGCGCCCCCATCTGACGCTGGCCCGCGCGCGCCGCGACGACACCGCCAGCGTGGTGGAGGCCGCCGCGCGGCTGGCCGGGTTCACCGGCCGCCGATGGCGGACCGAACGCCTCCACCTCGTCGGCAGCAACTTCGGCCGCGGCCCGGCACCGATCCGCTACCGCGACATCGAGGCCTGGGCCTTCGACGGGTCCTGACCCCGGGTGCGAGTCCGGACGCCTCTGCTCCTCTTTTCTCTCCCTTCCCTGGGCCTCCCCGCCGTGATCACCGCCGGGTTATCTTCGTCCGGCGGACGAACATGAGGTGGGGTCATGCGCAGCTATGCCGGAGTGATGGTCGGACATCTGCTGCTCGCCACCGTGTGGTGCTGTCCGGGCCCCTTCGGGCTCGTCCTGGGCTACGTCGCCTGGAGTCAGGGCGAGGAATGGGCCTGGATCGCGCTCGTCGCCGGGCTGGCCTGCTCGGTTCCCATCCCCTTCATGGCCGTCTCGTACGCGCGGAAGCAGTTCCCCCGGATCACCCGCCGGGACCGGCTGAAGCAGGCGGGCGTCCCTTACGGCGATGCCACGTTCGTGTTGTGGGCGCCGCGGTCCCCGCAGGGCCATCCGCGGGCGCGGCTGGCGCGGGCGGACGTCCTGGAGGCGTCACTCGTGCGGTACGCCCCCGAGGGCGAGGCGACGTACACGACGTACGGGGACACCTTCACACCCGACGAGTTCACACCACTGGTGCGGCTGAGGCTGCGGGTGCACGGCGCCGAGGAGACCGACGGGGCGGACTGGACGGACGGGACGGACGGTGCACACGGGTCCGACGGCTCCGCCGGGTTCGAGGTCACGGACGAGTGGCGGGTGCCGTCCCTCTGCCTGTCGGCGGTCACGGCGGGCCGCCTGGCCGTCCTGGTCGATCCGGACGGTTCCTCCGATCCCACCGATCCGTCCGCGCCGGGGAGGGTCACTCCCCTGTGGCCGCGCAGCACGCTGCTCGCGGGCACGAGGACCAGTCGGATCGTCGACCTCGACGGCCGGCTGACCGATGTGACCCGCTACCCCGGTCGGCTGCTGCGGCACATGCGGATCTCCCTGGACGCCGGAGGGATCGACATGGCCGGCGACCTGATCGACCTCCGCGGCCTGGACGCGGCCACGGCGGCGCGCTACACCGCCGTGGCCGAGCGGGACCGTGCTCGACCCGAGAGCCCCGCGCCGGTGACCGAACCGGGTGAGGAGTCCCGGTGGATCGTGGACGACCTGCCGGGTGAGCGGGCGGCGTTCGGCTCCGTCGGCCGACGATGGGCGCGCGACGGTGGTGTCCTCGTACGTGCCCGGTTCCTGCAGATGAGCCCCACGAACACCTTCCAGGACCACGGCCCGGTCCTCGACACCGTGCTGCGGATCCATCCCGCGGACGGCACACCCCCGTTCGACGCCACCCGGCGGCTGACGGTGCCGATGGACTACCTCGCAGTCCTCCACCGCACCAGGGAGGTCGTCCTCTACGTCAGCCCGAACGGCACGTCGTACGTCGTCGACTGGGCCCGTACCAATCTCCTCGCCGGCACCGCCGCGGCCAAGGTCATCGCCCCCGATGGTCGCGAACTCCCCCTGGCGGGACGCCCGGAGGTGATCTGGGCCCTGATGAACCTGCTGGCGTCCCAGGGCCTCTCGAACCCGACATCCGTCCTGGATCTCCGCAAGCGCCGGATGAGCGCGGTGGCGGGGGCGGTCATGGACCTGGTGTCCTAGGAGACGAAGCCCACGACGCCGAATCCCGGGCGGGACTCCACGTGGCGGAGCCAGCCCATGACGTCCATGACGGCATCGACCACCTCGGGCTCCAGCGGCGGGGCGTGGCCCGCCTTCTTGGTCTCTTCGAACTGGGCCAGTGCCGCCAGGCATTGGTCGTGCGTCCACTCGCCGGAGCGCGGCAGGTCGGAGTACGGGAAGCCGGCGGGGAAGCCGCCGCCGTAGCCGAACTCGGCGACCGAGACGGCGGTGATCCGCAGCGCGCGCAGCCCTTCGTCGACCATCTCCAGCCAGTCGCCCCGGAACGGGCTGAAGCAGGAGTTGTCGAGGAAGGAGCCGGTGAGCGAGACGAGGCGCTTGTAGGCGTAGCCGTACTGGAAGGCGTACTGGCCGTCCTCGGGGAAGGGCCCGCCGTACACCACGGTCCGCAGTGCCTCGAACGCGGTGGGGGCGCCGTCCGCTATCTGGGAGGAGAACCAGCTGTCGTCGGACTCCAGGTCGTCGCCGAAGCTGTCGCGGACGACCTGGAGCAGCTGGTCGTCGCGCGAGCCGACGAAGGCCCGCGCGGCCTTGGGGTCGATCAGGTACACGCTCAGGGAGGAACTCATGTCGATCACGTTAGCGACCTGCACTGACAACGCGTTCGCGGGCTCCGATCGGCCGTGTGCGAGTCGCCACCAGGACGGCATCCAGGGGCCGATGGGGCACGGTGGCGGGTGTCGTCAGGCGTAGGGGTCGAAGGGGATGCCGGCCGGTTTGGCCTTGGCCAGGTGGGCGGCGAAGTTGCCGTCCTTGAGTCCGAACACCGCGCTGCCGAAGTCGGCCTGGGTGAGCTTGTCGCGCACTCCCGCGGGGTAGCCGTTCCAGCCGACGAGGCTCGGGAACTGCCAGGTGTGCTGGTGGTTCTCGGGCGGCTCGTCGTTGGAGTTCGCGGGACGGAAGCAGTGCGTGCTGATGCCGTCCTTGTGGTAGACGACCTTGGGGTGGGTGCCGTCCCAGCGGATCTTGTCGCGGCCGTACACCGAGAAACCCCCGTGGGCGGAGGTGGACACGTACTGCGCCTGGTTGTTCTGCACCCACACCACGACGTGCTCCCAGTCGTGCCGGTGTCCGCCGAGCCCGCTGCCGGCCACGGCCTGGTCCTTCTCGAAGTACAGGCCGTAGATGATCGCGCACCAGCCGTTGTTGCACTTGTACCGGGCGTACCCGTTGGTGTTGGTGAGGTCCCACGAGTCGCGGCACTGGCCGTTGAGGGCGCCGGAGGGGTTGAGTCCGCCGTTGACCGTCCCGTCGGCGCCGATGGCGGCGGTGGGGTAGCAGCCGTCCGTGTCGTAGTCGAACGCCGGCTGGAACGTCTGCTCCAGGCCGTCCGCGTTGGCGGGGAGGGCCGGGGGCGGGGCGGCGAAGGCGCTGCCCGGCAGGGCGATCAGCAACGCGAGTGAACTGCCGAGGGTGAGTGCTCCCTTGACGAGGTGGCGCGTGATCCTCACTCCGACTCCCTGACCTGGACTGGACGGCGCGCGCGGCACGGTGGTGCGCGGCGCGGGGGCGCGAGTGACATGCCCATTCCAAGCGTCAGGGAATCATGAACGACCGGAGGGAATCGGCGGGGACTTCCGGAGCCGTACGGCTCAGGCCACGCCCCGCGGGCGGAACTGGACGCTGATGCGGGGTCCGACGGCGCGGGCCGTCTTCGGGACGGCATGCTCCCAGGTGCGCTGGCACGAGCCGCCCATCACCACGAGGTCGCCGTGCCCCAGCGGGAGGCGCAGCGCGACGGGCCCGCCGCCGCGAGGGCGGAACGCGAGGTCGCGGGGGTCCCCGAGGGAGAGGATGGCGACCATCGTGTCCTGCGTGGCGGAGCGGCCGCTCCGGTCGCCGTGCCAGGCGACGCTGTCGCGCCCGTCGCGGTAGAGGCAGAGACCCGAGGTGACGAAGGGCTCGCCGAGCTCGGGCGCGTAGTGGTCACTGAGTGTCTCGCGCGCCACGAGGAGCGCGGGGTGCGGGAGGGGGGCGCCCTCGCGGTAGTACGCGAGGAGGCGCGGCACGGCGACGACACGGTCGTACATCTCCCGCTCCTCAGCCTGCCACGGCACGCACCCGGCCAGCTCCTCGAACAGGGCGTCGGCGCCGTGGAACCAGCCGGGCAGGTGGTCCACCCAGGCGCCGCCGGCGAGCACCGTCCGCCGCACGCCGTCCAGCGAGCCGGGCTCGATGTCGACCCCCTGGTCGAACAGGGATCCCTGGAAGCCGGGGAGGTCGGGTGGACCCGGGAGATCGGGCCGTGGTGCGGCGGTCATGAGTCCAGCATAGACGCACTCTCGAACACCTGAGCGAATATGCCGGCCGGGGAGCCCCACCGGGGACAGCGCGTGGGCGTTGTCAGTGGCGTGCGACAGACTGGCGATCATGTTCACGGGGATCGACGACGTCGACTGGGCGTCCATGGGTCATGCGTACGGCGACGCCTCCGACGTGCCGGGGCTCCTGCGGGGGCTGGTCTCGCCGGACGGGGACGAGCGGGAGGTCGCGCTCGACGGGATGTACGGCGCGGTGCATCACCAAGGGGACGTGTACGACAGCACGGTCGCGTGCGTGCCGTTCCTGTTCGAGCTGGTCGCGACCGCCGGGCTGCCCGGACGGGGCGAGATCGTCGAGCTGCTGCGCTCCATCGACGGCGACGGCCGCGACCCCGAGGAGATGGACTTCTGGTCCGACGACGAGGACGAGTACGCCGCCTGGGCGGAGACCCTCGCGCGGGCGGAGTCGGACACCCGGGCACGCAGCGGGGTGCTCCTCGACGTTCTCGCGGATCCCGACGCGGGGCTGCGGAGGGCCGTGCCCGCTGCGCTGGTGCAGTTGCACGGCGATCCCGCGGAGGTGCTGACGACCCTGCGGCGGCGACTGGCGGTGGAGCGGGACGGAAGCGTCCTGCGGGCGCTGGCGGCGGCCGTGGGAGAAGTGGGCGTCCGGCACGAGGAGTTCACCGAGGAGTCGGGGGCCGCGCTGACCGCCCTGCTCGCAGCCGATGGCGGCCGGGATGACCCGGGGGTGCGGCTGTCGGCGCTCGTACAACTGGCGCGCTGCACGCCCGGTCCCCTGCCGGAGCGCGCGGTCGGGATCGCCCTCGACGTGATGCGCACGGCGCGGGAGGCGGAGGAGGATCCGACGGGCGCCGAGCCTGAGCCCGTACGAGCCCCGGCGACTCCGACACCGACGATGATCTCGTACCTGCGCCGCCTCAAGGCGTCCCAGCGCGGCTCCGTGAAGGCCCCGTGGGCGACGGAGCTGCTCGGGGGCCTGCACCGCGCCCTGGGCGACCGGGTCGCAGAGCGTTTCGCGCTTCTGGAGGATCAGTTGCGCAGCCCCGACTGGGGGCAGCGGCGCGAGGCGATCGACATGGGCGGCCTGCTCCTGACGGGGTGGCGGGGCCCGCACGAGGAGTCCGTTCGACTCCTGGGCGAGCAGCTCCAGGAGACCGACCACCGGATCGTCCGGTGGGCGTCCGAGGAGCTGGAGTGGCTGTACGCGCTCGGGGGCCCGGCGGCTGACGCGCTGGCCGCGCGGGTGGCGGCGGGACCGGAGTTCCTCCCTCAGGACCGATGGAGAGAGACGTCCTACGGGGCGGCGCTGTGCGCGCTCGCCGCGCAGGGAGACGCGCGGGCCGTCCCCGCACTCGTCGAGGTCCTGCGGCACGGCGAGGTGCCGGAGGACCTGGGCGCCTGGATCGGCAGGATGGCCCCGGAGGCGGCCGCGATGCTCGTGCCCGTGCTGCTCGCGAGGCTGGCGCGGATCGCTCCGGGCCAGCAGCCGCGTCGTACGGAGCACCTCCTGAAGGCCGTGGCGGCCACCGGGGACGCGAGGGCGGTCGGACCCGCCCTGCGGATCCTGCGGGCTCCCGAGGACGTGACCCGGCCGGTGCTCGGCGACGCCGTGCGGGCGCTCGGCGCGCTCGGCCCGACCGCGCGCGAGGCACTGCCGGAGCTGCGACGGCTGGTCCGGGACGGCGCGACGCACCTCCGTGTCGACGCGGCCTCGGCGCTGTGGTCGGTCGGGGGCGGGACGGAGGCCGTCCTGCCCGTGCTGTCCTCGGGGCTCACCGCGGACCACTGGTCGGGGCGGCACGACGCCCTGCGCGCACTCGCCCGCATGGGGCCGGAGGCCGCGGCGGCGCTGCCCGAACTGCGCCGGCTCGCCGCCTCGCCCGAGGAGAACGGCGGCTGGGTCGCGGGCGCCCTCGCGACGGCCCTGTGGGAGGCCGGCCGCGATACGGAGGAGTGCCTGCCCGTCCTGCTCCACGCCTGGTCCGCGCACGCGGACAACCGGCCGGACGTGGCGGGCATATGGGCCCGGATGGGGCCCGCGGCCCGGTCCGCCGTCCCGCTCGTCCGCGAGGAACTCACCGCCGCCCGCCGCCACAACAACTCGGGCGGAACGGGCCGCATGCGCTACCGCTGCGCCGCCGACGAACTCCTGCTCACCCACGGGCACGCACTCCTGGAGGCCTGCGCCGAGTGAGGCGCCGCGAGCCCCGGCCGGTGAGACACCGCGTGCGGCGCAGCGGTAGGGGCGTGTCACGGCTCCGCCGTGGGCCTCATCGCACGGCGACCGGCGGCGTGGGGAGCACCGCTTGCTCCTTCGGCTTCACGCGACGCGTCATGCCCACGCCCATCAGCACGATCGCCATGCCCGCCGCTGCCCGCAGGCTGAAGGGTTCGTCGAGGAACAGGAATCCCAGGACCAGCGACACCACGGGCAGCAGATAGCCGACGGTCGCGGCGTTGGTGGCGCCTTCGGCGGCGATGATCCGGTAGGTGAGGTGGAACGTGACGCCCGTGGCGAAGATGCCCAGGATCACGACCGCGATCAGGCCCGACGGGGCGATGTCGACCGGCGGCCGGCCGCCGAGCGGCAGGGCGAGGCCGGTCAGTACCGTCGCGGCGACGAGCTGGGCCGAGGACAGGGAGAGCGTCGCGAGGCCCCGCCCCACGAGGTGGCGTCCCATGTACGCGAAGCCGACCGCGTAACTCGCCGCCGCCCCGACGATCGCCAGGGCGCCCCAGCCGACCTGTCCCGCTCCCTGCCAGGGGGCGAAGATCACCACCACCCCGGCGAAGCCGAGCAGCAGGCCGCCGGCGCGGACGGGACGGAGTCCGCGCTCCGTACCGAGGGCCAGACCGAGCAGCAGGGACCAGAGCGGGGTCGTCGCGTTCAGCACTCCGGCCAGTCCGGAGCCGACGGTCTGCTGGCCGAGGCTGAACAGCGCGAAGGGCAGGGCGTTGCACCAGAAGGCCGCCACGAAGACATGGCCCCAGACGGCCCGGCCGCGCGGCAGGCGCCGCCGGGTCGCCAGACACAGGACGAGCAGGGTGCCCGCGCCGAGGAGGCAGCGGGCCACGGTGACCTGGAGCGGGGACAGCGCCCGCAGGGCCAGCTCGATCCAGAGGAACGTCGACCCCCACAGCAGGGCGAGTACCCCCATCCGGGCCCCGGCCCGCACTCCGCCTTCGGCACTCTTCACGGTCGGTCTCCTCCCTGGAATTCTGCTGAGGAGAGCAACGATGCCGTCCCACTACCGTTCAGCACCATCACAAAATGGTTCACCTCTCTTAAGCTCGGCTACATGCTTGATGTGAGGCGGATGCAGATCCTTCGGGCCGTGGTCACCAGCGGATCGGTGACCGCCGCCGCGGCGGAGCTCGGATACACGCCGTCCGCCGTGAGCCAGCAGGTCACGGCCCTGGAGAAGGAGGCAGGGATCGCCCTGCTCGAACGGGTCGGGCGAGGGGTACGGCCGACGGCGGCGGGCCTGCTCCTCACCCAGTACACGGCGACCGTCAGCCGGACCCTCACCGAGGCCGAGGCCGCACTGGCCGATCTGCGGGCCGGGCGGACCGGCAGTCTCGCCGTCCGCTACTTCGGCTCGGTCGGTCCCGCGCTCGTGGCCCCCGCACTGGCCCGGCTCCGCCAGGAACATCCCGGGATCCGCCTCGACCTCACGCTGCTCGACGCCCGGGAGGCGCTCCCCGAGGTCGCCCGGGGAGACGCGGACGTCGCGATCGTCATCCGGCCGCGCAAGGACACGGCCCCGGGCCTCCGGCTCGTCCACCTGCTCGACGACGAGTACCTCGCCGCGCTCCCGCCCGGGCACCCGCTGGCCGCCCGGCGCGTCCTCGACCTGGCCGAGCTCGCCGCCGAGCCGTGGGTCGGGAGCGAGCCGCAGGGGCCGTGCCTCGACGTGGTGCTCGCGGCGTGCGCGGAGGCGGGATTCACCCCGGACTTCGTGGCGGGGAGCGAGGACTACGCGACCGCGCTGGGGTTCGTCGCGGCCGGTCTCGGCGTCAGCCTCGTCCCCCGCCTCGGCACGGGAGGCGGCCGCCGTACGGACGTCGCCCTGCGCCGGGTACGGAACCCGCGCCCGGTCAGAGCCGTACAGGCCGCCGTCCGAGAGTGCGCACCCGGCCAGCCCGCGCTCACCACACTCCTTGACGCCCTCGCGGAGGCGGCACGGCGGTCCGCGTCGGGGACCGTGCCGCGAGAGCGCGGCTAGCGGGTGTCTTGTCGACGGCGGTGACGCGGTCGTCCAGGGACGGGCTTGACTCTCGGGTGACGCGAGACGGCACAGTCAGTGCCGTGGACAGAAGAAGCATGCTGCCGATCGGGCAGTTCTCGCAGGCCAGCGGCCTCTCGGTCACCGCGCTTCGGCACTACGACGCCAGTGGCGTGCTGGTGCCGGCGTTCGTCGATCCGGTGAGCGGCTACCGGTACTTCCGGCGTGACCAGGTGCGCACGGCGCAGTCGATCAGGGTGCTGCGGCAGCTGGACATCCCGGTCGAGGAGGTGCGCCGGTTGCTCGGCGCCGGCGAGGAGGAGCTCACCGCCGCCCTGGAGGCGCACCTGCGGGCGGCCGAGCGACGGCTGGAAGTGCAGCGCTCCGTGGTCCACAGCCTGTTGAGCCGACTCACCGAGGGAGCAGAGATGACCCACCGCGTCACCGTCCGCCAGGGCACCGCCGAACGGATCCTCGTCCGCGGGGCGACCCTGGACAACTCCGGGCTCGACGCCTTCCTCCGCGACGCCTACCAGCAGATGTACGAGGTCGCCGGGCGTGGCCCGCTCACCTTCACCGGGCCCGCCTTCGTCCGCTTCCACGGGGTCTGCGACGACGAGAACGAGACGCTCGTCGAGGCGTGCCTGCCGTTCTGGGAGGAGGGCGCGCAGCCCTCGGACCTGCCCGACGGGATGACCGTGCGCGAGCTGCCCGAGAACACCCTCGCCTGCACCGAGGTCGAGGGCGCCGCCGCCGCGTTCCCCCGGATCCTCGGCGCGTACGACGCCGTCGCCGACTGGATCACCGAGCACGGCTTCGCCTTCGCGGGCCCGGCCCGGATGGTCTACCGCCGGTGGACCGGGGCACCGGACCACCCGGACAACCGCCTGGAGATCGCCTGGCCGATCGACGAGCCCGCCGACGACTAGGGGGTGTCCGGGCGGTCGATCCGGTAGACGTAGTGGCCGCGGTCGTCGATCGGGTTGTCGGGTTCGAGGGAGGCCTCGGCGATTCGGTGGAGACCCGCCTTTTCCAGGGCACGCCAGGACGGGCGGTTCGCCGTGTGGACGGGGACGATGATCGCGGTGGCCTCGGGATGGTCGGTCCAGGTCGCTCCCACGATCGCCCGGATCAGGCGTGTGCCGTGGCCCCGGCCGACCAGGTCCGGTTCGCCGATCAGGTAGTCGATGGACATCGCACCGTCCGGTACGTCGACCTCCGCCGCCAGCTCGGCCTCGTAGTCCGGGAAGTCGGCGAGGCGGCAGCGCTGGACGAGGCCGATCGGCCGGCCGTCGAGGAGGACGAGCAGGTCCTCCGACGGGTCCTCTCCCCGGGCGGCGGGGCCGAAGTCGCGGGCGACGGCCTCGGGCGAGGTCTCGTGGTTCCACCAGCGCGCGACGTGCGGCTGGGCCAGCCACTGCCCCAGTTGCGGGAAGTCGGGTGCACCGAGGCGGCGCCAGGTGATCGTCATCAGGGCCGCTCCGCAGGTCGACGGCGTGGGTCGTACCCGAAGCAGGGTAGGGGTGGCGGCGGAGGGAAGTCCGGCGAAAACGCGTTTCGCGCCGGGCGTCCGACGACCTAATGTGGCGCGGTGACGACGCAGATGATCATTCTCAATGGTGGTTCCAGCTCCGGTAAGTCCGGGATCGTGAGGTGCCTCCAGGCCGTGCTGCCCGATCCGTGGCTGGCGTTCGGCTGCGACTCGTTCGTCGACGCCCTGCCGGCGAGGATGCAGGCCGCGGACGGAGGAATCGCGTTCGCGGAGGACGGCGAGGTGACCGTCGGGGCGGACTTCCTCGCGCTGGAGGCCGCCTGGCGGGAAGGCGTCGCGACGATGGTCCGCGCGGGCGCGCGGATCGTCATCGACGACGTCTTCCTCGGCGGAGCGGCGTCCCAGCAGCGGTGGCGGACGGCTCTCGGCGACGTACCGGCGCTGTGGGTGGGCGTGCGGTGCGAGAGCGTGATCGCCGCGGGCCGTGAGGTCGCCCGGGGAGACCGGATCCAGGGAATGGCGGCGTCGCAGGCGGAGTCGGTGCACCGGGGCGTGTTCTACGACCTGGAGGTGGACACGTCGCACACCGAGTCCCTGGACTGCGCGCGGGCCATCGCCGCCCGTCTCGGCTGATCTCGAAGGACCGAGACTGACCGCGACGGACCGCGACGGACCGCGACGGACCGCGACGGACCTCGGTGACACGGAGATGCGGGGTGCGGCTTGTCAGGCGACGCGGAGGACGCTCTTGCCCAAGGTTGTCCCCTCGGCGAGGTGCCGCACCGCCGTGTCCAGGCTCCCGAGGGCGTACTCGGCGGTGATGTCCAGGCGGACCTTGCCGTCGGCGACGAGGCCGAGTGCGCGGCGGGCACTGTCGGCGAGCCGCTCGGGGTGGGTCCGAGCGAGCAGGTTGCTGTTGTAGGTCAGAAGTGACGCGCCCTGCATGAGGAGGTCGTTGGCGTCGGCGGAGACGGGTTCGTGCGTGGCGATGTTGCCGTACGCGACCAGTCGGCCGTGTGCCGCGAGCCGCCCGAGGCCGGCGGTGCGGGTCGAGCCGCCGACCGGGTCGAGGATGACGTCGGGCTGCTCGTCGCCGAGCCCGGCCGGGAACTCCTCGCGGAGCAGGAGCCGGTCGTACCCGAACCGTGCGGCGTATTCGGCCCTTTCGGCAGTGCCGACGACACCGACGACGCGGCCCGCTCCGGCCAGTCGGGCGAACTGGGCGGCCAGCGTGCCGACCGAGCCGGCGGCGCCATGGATCAGCACGCTGTCGCCGGGCAGCACGCGGGCGACGGTGTTGATCAGGTCGTAGGCGGTCGGCGCTCCCCACCCGAGACCCGCGGCCGTCCTCAGCGGCAGGCCGCCGATGCCCAGCGTGAGCGTGGCGGGTGCCAGGACCACCTCGGCGTAGGCGCCCGCGGTGGTCAGCGCGGTGACGGCTTCACCGACACGGCGTACGTCGACACCCGCGCCGACCGCGACGATGTGCCCGGACGCCTCGAACCCCGGGACGAAGGGCCGGGGAACGGCGAAGTGGCCGTCCCGGACCATGGTGTCGCCCCACTGGATCCCCGCGTACGCGACGCGGATCGCCACCTGACCGGGGCCGGGGGCGGGCTCTTCCCGCTCGGTCACCCGGTAGTGGTCGTCGATGTCGAGAACGACAGCCTTCATGAATACAGCCCCCTGCGTTGACTCAGTATCCTTACAGTCGAGAACGGTAGGTATCTAAGGTTCCTGAGTCAACCCATGAACCTGTTAACGGCCTGGGAGAGTACGCGGTGGAAGCCCCGATCGAACACGACCTCTGCACCCGGATCAGGCGGTCGGAGCAGGCGCTGATGGCGCACCACGAAGCAGTGCTGCGTGCCTACGGGCTGACCATGACGCAGTACACCGTGCTGTTGACCCTCGCGCGCGAGGGCGGCATGTCCGGCGCCCAACTGGCCCGGTCCTGCGGCGTCACGCAGCAGAGCATGAGCAGCGTGCTGGCCAACATGGAGACCAAGGAACTGATCCGCCGCGAGACGTCCCCCGTGCACGCCAAGGTGCAGATCGCCACCCTGACCGACGCGGGCCGGACGCTGCTGGACCGCGCCTACCAGGAGGTGGTCATCCTGGAGCGCGCCCTCACCGACGCGTTCACGCCCGCCGAACACACCGCACTCTGCGAACTCCTGGAACGCGCCACCGCCGTACTGACCCAGCAGACGCGCCACGCGGCGACCCGGCCCACCCCCTGAGCCCGCGGGCCCACGGCACACGGGCCACGGGCCGCAGGCCGCGGAGACTCAACTACCAAGGGACCACTTCTGGTTGGCCGCGCCCGTGCAGGACCAGATCTGTGCCCTGGTGCCGTTGGCCGACGTGTTGCCGGTGGCGTCGAGGCATTTGTCCGCGGGGATGTTGACCAGGTCGGCCGAGGCGGACTCGTGGCGCCAGAGCTGCGCGCCGGAGCCGTTGCAGGTGTGGAGCTGGACCTTGGCGCCGTCGGTCGTCGCACCCGTGGTCACGTCCAGGCACTTGCCGAGCGCCTGGACCGTTCCGTCGGCCCGGAGGGTCCAGCGCTGCGCCGCGGAGCCGTTGCACTCCCAGAGCTGGACGGGGGTCCCGTCGGCGGTGGCGCCGCCGGCCACGTCGAGGCACTTTCCGTCGAGGCCCCGCAGGGTGCCGGTGCGGTCCTGGCCCCCGGTCGGGGCGCCCGCCCAGGTGAAGGTGGCGGAGGTCCTGCCGGGCAGGGAGTACGTGTAGCGCTGTCCGCCCCAGTTGACGGTCATCGTCTGCGCGTTCGCCGAGTCGTTGTAGGCGAGGAGGGCCTTGGAGCCGTCGGGGTTGCGCCAGGCCACGTTCGGCACGGCCGTACTGGCCGTGGAGGCGATCCGGTGCGCCCCGGGCTTCACGAACTTCGTGAGGTGGCCCATCGTGTAGTACTCGACGGTGTAGTCGACCTGGCCGTGGCGGGAGTCGCCATTGTGGACGGTGATCAGGCCGTCGCAGGTACCGCAGCCGCCGTTGTGCGGGCCGCGGTTCTGGTCGACCGCGAGGGACCACTTGGTCACCGACTTCGCCCAGTTCCGGGTGTAGTCGATGATGTTCATCATGTCCTCGCGCTGCTGGTGGGCGATCCAGGTGCCGCCGGAGTGCTCCGTCTGGAAGGCGTCGAGCTGCGGGTACCGCTCGTGGACCTGGGTCTGCTCGGCGATGTTCCCGCCGTAGCCGTGCCAGGCGACACCGCCGAAGTTCGGGTGGCTGCGGACCGCCGCGTCGTCCACGGTCGGGGCGGCGTAGGCGTCGTACGTGTCCCAGTTCCAGTCGTGGGCCAGCACCTTGGTGGGCAGGCCGGCGGACTGGAGCCTGGGGAGCAGTTCGTTCTTGGTGAAGTACGCGAGCCCCGAGCCGTTCCAGCTCATCGACGGGTAGCCGGAGCAGCAGGTCGGCTCGTTCTGGGCAGTGACGTAGTCGACGGAGACGCCCTGGTCGCGCCAGCCCTGGAGGTACCTCACGAAGTAGTCGGCGTAAGCGCCGTAGTACTCGGCCTTGAGCCAGCCGCCGTTGAGCTGCCCGCTGTCCTTCATCCAGGCGGGCGCGGTCCAGGGCGAGGCGACCAGGGTGAGGCCGGGGTTCAGCTGCCGGGCCTGCCGGGTCAGGGGCAGCACGTCCTGGAGGTCGTGGGCGAGGGAGAACTTCGCGAGCGCGGGGTCGGACTGGCCCGCCGGGAGGTCGTCGTACGTGTAGCCGAACCGGGCCAGGTCCGAGCCGCCCATGGGATTGCGGACGAAGGAGAGGCCGATGCCCTCGGTCGGCGAGAAGAGCTTCTTCATCGTGGCGTCCCTGGTCGCCTGGGTGAGGGCTCCGGAGCCCTTCATGAGCCAGGCGGCGGTGTCGGTGAAGGAGGCGCCACCGCCGGTGAAGGTCTGGTAGCGGGTGTTCTCGTCGACGGTGATGTTCGTGCCGCCACCACCGTTCCCGTCCTGGAAGGCGAGCGGGGTCTGCTGCTGGAGTCCTCGCGTGACGTGCCGGCCGCCGGAGTCGTCCGTGGTGGTGAGCCAGATGTTCACCTGCTCGCCGGAGGCCTGCGCGGGGGCGGCGGAGAGTCCGGTGAGGCCGACGGTGGCGAGGGCGCCCGCGAGGAGTGCTCGGGTGAGGAGCGATCCGGTGCGGTGCGATCCCGTGAGCGGGCCGCCCGGCGGGCGGCTCCGGGTCGATCGGCCTCGGGTCGGGTGGTCGGCGAGCGGTGTCCTGTGCGTCGAACGGAGCATGGTGGTGCCCTTCTCGGCGGGTGTGGGTGGGGGGTCCGCGGACCGAGTCGTGGGTGTTCCGAGGCGTGAGTGAACTGCCGATGGGCCGTCCCGTCAAGGCTCCCCGCATTCACTTCCTGAACGAACAACTCTCTTACTACTGGGCTGACTTGCCCTCATCGCCGTTCCGTCGTGAAGTCTTGACGCCGATCCCGTCCGGCTGTTGACTCTGCGCACGGCACCGGAACCGGTTCCGGAAGCGGTTCCGACAGCGATGTCGTCCCCAGACGCGGAGGCTCCCGATGCGTGTCACGATCGCCGACGTCGCACGTGAGGCGGGGGTCAGCAAGACG
Organism: Streptomyces sp. NPDC042346; assembly: GCF_055581845.1. Lineage (NCBI taxonomy): Bacteria > Bacillati > Actinomycetota > Actinomycetes > Kitasatosporales > Streptomycetaceae > Streptomyces > Streptomyces sp. NPDC042346. The sequence goes on from NZ_JBVJEH010000011.1 coordinate 261,069, forward strand.
ACCGTGTCCCGGGTCCTCAACACCGGGGCCGAGGTGGACTCCGCCACCGCCGCCCGTGTTCGTGAAGTGATCGGTCGGCTGGCCTATGTGCCGAGCTCCGGCGCCGTCGGTCTGGCCCGTGGCGCGAGCCGTACGGTCGGCATGCTGACGCCGTCGCTCACCTGGCCCTGGATCGGCGAGGTCCTCCAGGGCGTCGCCGACACGGTCGAGGCCGCCGGGTACGGCCTGCTCCTGTACACCTGCCGCCGGGGGCCCGACTCGGTGCGCCACTTCATCGGACAGGTCTCCGCCCGCGCCTTCGACGGACTGCTCGTCGTCGAGCCGGAGAACACCCTCGACACCCTCACGGACCTGCACCGCCGCGGGCTGCCCGTGGTCCTCGTCGACGACCGCGGGCACCGCCCGGCCTTCCCCTCGGTCGCGACGACGAACCGCGCGGGCGGCGCGTCGGCGGCGGGCCATCTCCTGGCCTCGGGCCGCTCCCGGCCGCTCGTCGTCACCGGCCGCCGGGACTTCGGCTGCGTACGGGAGAGGCTCGCCGGGTTCGTGGACGTCCTGCCCACCGGCCTCGTCGTCGAGGGCGAGTTCACCGAGGCGACCGGCCGGGAGGCCGTCGAGCGGACGCTCGCGGCGCGGCGGCCCTTCGACTGCGTCTTCGCGCACAACGACCTGATCGCCGCGGGAGCGCTGCGCGCCCTGCGCGAGGCGGGCCTGCACGTCCCCGACGACGTCGCCGTCGTCGGCTTCGACGACCTCCCGATGGCCCGGCACACCGAACCGCCGCTGACCACGGTCCGCCAGCCGATGCGGGAGATGGGCAGCGCCGCGGCCCGGATGCTGCTGGCCGGTCTCGGGGGCGGCCCGATTCCCGACGAACCCCTCGTCCTGCCGACCGAGTTGATCGTCCGAGGCTCCGCGCCCGCGCCGTGAGCTCGTAGGATCCCGGCATGCCCGCTGACGACCGCGTGACCCGGTCCTCCCTCTCCCGTCGCCTGAAGCCGATATCGGATCCTCGGCCGATGCCCCTACTGCCCCGACGGATCTGGTCGGACGACGACTGGGACCGCATCCAGCGGGGCTACGCGGCACACGGCATGGACGAGAAGTGGAATGTCTTCACGGAGGGCGACGTCGTCTTCCTGCACCGGAGCTGGACCGGCTTCGGGGTCTACGAGGCGACCTTCGCGCCGGTCGACGGCGGCGGACGGCGTATCACCGGCGCCGTGGTCGAACGCGACCCCGAGCGCCTCAGGGCGACGGACGACGACTACGACGCCGTGATGCTCGAACTGGTCCTCGGCTCCATCGTGCTGGGCGAGCCGTCTCCGGATCTCCGGGCGAAACTGGTGGAGTTGACGCGCCGGGGGGCGAACTCCGACGACGTCCCCGCCGGAGCCATCCAGCACAGTGTGCTGGGGCTGCGCTCGGATCCTCAAGCACCCGCGTCGTGACGGCTCTCGCGTCCTCATCCTTCCTTCCTTCGGCACGTCGACGGGCCCCTTGCCCGCCGGCGGCGTGATCCGCCGATAAAAGACGCGGTCCGGGGGATCCGCTGGGCGTAGGCTTCGGGCGGAATCGATGCGGTGGGGGCGGAGCACATGGCGGCTGGGGTGGAACAGCGGTGGGGGTCGACCCTCGATGCGGTCGTCGTGTACGCACAGGGTGCCGTCTGCACGCGGCTCGCGCGGGGCGTCGTGCCGTCCGACGGACGGGTACGGGTGACGGGGCTGCCCCGTTCACTGGACGCCGGTTCGCTGCGGGCGCGCGTCCGGGGCGGCGCCGGAGTACGGGTCACCGAGGCGCGGGTGGAGGTCGAGGCCGAGCCGCACGGCCCCGAGGTGCCCGACGCGCTGCGGCGCGAGGTCGAGCGGCTCCGCGACGCGTACGCGGCGGCGCGGGGGCGCCGGGACCGGCAGCAGGAGCGCGTCAAGGAGGTCCAGGCCCTCCGCCCGATCGCGCCCGCCCGCAAGCGCGAGGATCCCCACCGCCGTACCCCGGTCGACGCCTGGCTGGAGCTCGCCGACTTCGTCGACGACCGGCTGACGGGACTGCACACGCGCCTCGTCGAGCTGGAGGAGGCGCTGCGCCTCACCGAGCACGAGCTGAGCGTCGCCACCGACCGGCTCGACCGCGCCTCCACCGACGCCCCTGCGGCGCACGTGGACACCTCGGTCAGTGCGGTCCTGACTCTCGACGGCGTCGACGCCGAAGTCCGTGACGTCGAGGTCGAGGTGGAGTACGGGGTGCCCGGTGCCGTCTGGGTACCGGCGTACCGGCTCCACCACCGACAGGGCGACGGCACCGGACGGCTCGTGCTGCGCGCCTCGGTCGCCCAGCGCACCGGCGAGGACTGGACCGGAGTGCGCGTCGCCCTGGCCACCGCCGATCTCCGGCGCCGTACCGACCTGCCGCGGCTCCGCTCGATCCGCGTCGGACGCCGTCAGGCGGCCCCCGCACCGTCCGGCTGGCGCGAGCCCCCGGCGGGGCTCGCCGACCTGTTCTCCGGCTACGACGCGGCGGGGCCGCGTCCTGCCGTCCACGGGGCAGCGGCCTGGGCCGGGGCGGCCGCCGCCGGGCCCGGTTCCGCCCCGCCACCGCCACCTCCACCGCCGCCCCCGGCTCCGTCGGCGCCGCAGGGGTACGGCGGCGCCCCCGAGGCCTTCGGCGGCGGGATGCCCCCCGCCACCGGGCTCCCGCCCGGACGCGCCCGGCCGGCGGGTCCGCCGCCGGAGGCCCGGCGGCGTTCCGTCGACGGGTCCTTCGCGGGTGCCCCCGCTCCCCCGGCGCGCATGGCTCCGTCGGCACCGTCCGCTCCCGGCGCCGCCGCACCGCCGCCTCCCCCGGCGCCGGTGCCCGGCCCGCCGCTGCCGAGCGACGCCGAGCTCGACTACGCCGCCCTGGCCCTGTCCGCCCCCGACGAGCGGGGTGCGCGCAGGGGCCGACTGTTTCCCGACGCCCCGTTCGACGCCGTGGCGGCCGAGCACCGTCGCCGGGCCGAGGCGGTGGCCGCGCTGCCGCTGCCCGGACACGCCGTGCGGCCCCGCGTGTCGGCCGGTTCCTTCGACCACCGCTACGACGCCACCGCCCGCGCCGACATCCCCTCGGACGGCACCTGGCACACCGTCGCCGTCGGTGAGATCCCGGTCGGCCTGCGCACCGAGTACCTCTGCGTGCCGTCCCTGGAGCAGACGGTGTACGCGACGCTGGTCCTCGACAACGCCACCGGTCAGGCGCTCCTCGCGGGGCCGGTCGAGGTCACGGTCGACGACGACTTCCTGCTGACCGCAGCGCTGCCGACGCTCGCCCCCGGCGGGGTCCGCCGCGTCGGGCTCGGGGCCGCCGAGGGCATCCGGGTCACACGGCGCACGAACCTCCACGAGTCGACGTCGGGCCTGCGCAACAACACCACCGTCCTCGACCACCGCGTCCACGTGGAGCTGGCGAACGGGCTCGCGCGGCCCGTCACCGTCGAGGTCCGCGAGCGGGTGCCGGTCACCTCCGATCCGGACGTCCGGATCGAGGAGCGCGCCGACTGGACGGCACCCGCCGAGGACGCGGGGGGCGAGCGTCATGCGCCGGGCACCCGCGTCTGGCGGGTGGAACTGCCCGCAGGTGCCACCACCGCCCTCGACGGCGGTTACGAGATCCGCATCCCGACCGGCAAGGCCCTGGTCGGCGGCAACCGCAGGAGTTGACACCCGCCATGTCCACGGCCCCGAAGCCGATCGCCCTCCCCGTCACCGCCGTCACGTGCCTTGAGGACCGCGCCCACGTCGAACGCTCCGCCGTGCTCGACCTGCGGGCCGGGGTCCAGCGGCTGCGCCTCGGGCCGGTCAGCGCGCTGGCCGTCGGCCGTACGCTCCATGCCGAGCTGACCGCCGACGGGCCCGCGACCGTACTCGACGTGCGGATCGTCCGCGACTGGACGCCGCGCGGCCCGCTGCCGTCGGCCGACGACGACTCCGCCCTGCGCCGCCGCGTCCACGCCCTCGAAGAGGAGCGGGTCACCCTGGAACAGCGGCGCGAGCGGCTCCGCGCCCGTCTCGACCTGCTGGGCAGACTCGCCACGGACGTGCTGCGGGAGATCGGCGAGGGCAGTGGTCACGGCGAGAACGAACGGTCCCGCTGGGAGCGCGAGTTGGACCGGGTGGACGAGGAGCGCGACGAGCACGGTGAGCGACTCCGCACAGTGGAAGCGCGGTTGTCGGCCGCATCCGCCGAACTCGGCGACTCCCACCGTGCAATGGAACTCGCCGAGGACAAGCCCGCCGAGCTGATCGGCCATGTCGAGCTCACCGTGGAGGCCTCGGCCGCCGGGCCGGCCGCCCTGCGGCTGAGCCATCTCACCCCGTGTGCGCTGTGGCGGCCCGCCTACCGGGCCGTCCTCGACGGGGAGTCCCTGACGCTGGAGACCGAGGCGGTGGTCTGGCAGCGCACGGGCGAGGACTGGTCGGACGTACGGCTGACCCTGTCGACGGCCCGGTCGGCGCTGGCCACCGATCCGCCGCTGCTCGGCGAGGACCGGCTGACGCTCAAGGACCGCTCGGCGGCGGAGCGACGTACGGTCGACGTCGAGCTGCGCGAGGAGGAGATCGGGAGCCTCGGCCCGGCTCCGGTGCTCGGTCTGCCGGGCGTCGACGACGGCGGCGAGGCGCGGGTCCTGAGGGCCCCCGTGCCGGTCTCGGTGCCCGGCGACGGGCGCGCCCACCGCGTACCGCTCTCCGCGTTCACGACGGCAGCGCATCGGGAGTACGCCTGCTCGCCCGAGCTGTCTCCCCTGGTCACCCAGGTCGTGCGGTTCGACAACCTGTCCGGCCACGCGCTCCTCGCCGGTCCCGTGGACCTGGTCCGCGACAGCGGTTTCGGCGGTCGCGGCACGCTGGACTTCACCGCTCCCGGCGCCCCCGTAGAGCTGGCCTTCGGCAGCTGCGACGACTACCGGGTCGTCCGGGAGACCGAGGAGACGCGCGACACCACCGGGATCACCCAGCGGACCCTGGTCACCCGCACGGTGCGGCTGCATCTGTCCCGGTTCTCCGCTCCCGGGGAGCGCGGGGAGCGGGTGGTCGCGCTCCGGGAGCGGATCCCCGTCTCCGAGGTGTCGGCGGTGGAGGTGCGTCTCGCCAAGGGCGCGAGCTCGCCGGTGCCGGACGAGGTCGACGCCGAGGGCATCGCCCGCTGGGACGTCGCTCTCCCGCCCGGCGGCCGCCGCACGGTCACCCTCGTCTACGAACTGTCGGCGAGCGCCAAGGTCACCGGTCTCTGACGGCGACGGCGGCAGCAGCAGGCGCAATAGCCGAGCGAACGGTGTCGTCCAGCACAGCATCGAGGCGCGTCAGGTTCTCCTGACGCGCCTCGATGCTGTGCGTCCGTGTACGGCCATGGCCAGAAGCTCTGAATGATGCTTCACTTCTTCCATGGCCTACCGCAAGACCCCCGCCGAAATGCGCCGCCTCGAAACCGCCCGCGACCATCTCGTCGCCCGGGCGACCGAGGTCGTCGCCGAGGTCGGCTGGGCGCAGGCGTCCGTGACGGCGGTCGCCGACGCGGCCGGAATCGCCGCCGGCTCGGTCTACCAGCACTTCCCGTCGAAGGCGGCCCTCGCCGTCGAGGTGTTCCGGCGGGCGTCCGGGCACGAGGTCGAGGTCATCGGCGAGGTGCTGCGCGGCGACGGCGACCCCGTAGAGCGCCTCACCCGCGGCGTCGAGACCTTCGCCCGGCGCGCCCTGGAGAACCGCGGTCTGGCCTACGCGCTCCTCGCCGCGCCCGCCGAACCGGCCGTCGGCGCCGAGCGGCTCGCCTACCGCCTGCGCTACCGGGCCCTGTTCGCCGAGACGGTCGAGCAGGGCATGGCGGCGGGGCTGCTGCCGCCCCAGGACGGCCGGATCACCGCCGCCGCCCTCACCGGCGCGATCGGCGAGGTCCTCGTCGACCCGCTCGCCACTCCCGACGAGGGCAGCACCGAGGAACTCCTCGTCGAGCTCGTCGCCATGGCCCTGCGCTGCGCGGGCGCCGCACCGGCTCCGTGACGCCAGCGCCCCCTTCCATTTCGACGCCAGCGCCCCCTTCCACTTCTCGTCACCCCTCGTCACCCCTCGTCACCCGGAGGAGACCGATGACCGCCACCGTCCCCCGCACCGCCCCGAGCGCCGTGACGCACGAGGTGACCAACCAGCCCCCGCCCCTCGTGGGCCACGACGTCGCCGACGACCCGGTGCTGATCGAGGGGGTGCGCCGCGAGGGCGCGGAGTGGTACCTCGACGACCTGCACCGGGTCGGCCGGCTGGCCGGCAGCGAGGAGACACAGCGCTGGGCCGACGAGGCCAATCGGTACGAGCCGGTGCTGCGCACCCACGACCGCTACGGCCACCGCGTCGACGAGGTCGACTTCCACCCGTCGTACCACGCCCTGATGGACGTGGCGATCAGCGAGGGGCTCGCGGGCAGCGCCTGGGCCGACCCGCGGCCCGGCGCCCATGTGGCGCGCGCCGCCGGCTTCATGGTGTGGAGCAGCACCGAGGCCGGGCACGGCTGCCCGGTCTCCATGACGTACGCGGTCGTCCCGGCACTGCGCCGCTCCCCCGAACTCGCCGCCGTGTACGAGCCGTTGCTGACGAGTCGGGTGTACGACCCGGGGCTGCGCGCCCCCGGCGGGAAGCGCGGTCTGCTCGCCGGGATGGGCATGACGGAGAAGCAGGGCGGCACCGACGTCCGGGCCAACACCACCACCGCCGAGGAGCAGCCGGACGGGACCTGGCGGCTGCGGGGGCACAAGTGGTTCACCAGCGCCCCGATGAACGACCTCTTCCTCGTCCTCGCCCAGGCTCCCGGCGGCCTCTCCTGTTTCCTCGTGCCGCGCGTGCTGCCCGACGGCAGCCGCAACACGTTCCGCATCCAGCGGCTCAAGGACAAGCTCGGCAACCGCTCCAACGCCAGCAGCGAGCCCGAGTTCGACGACACCGTCGCCTGGCTCGTCGGCGACGAGGGCAAGGGGGTGCGCACCATCATCGACATGGTGACCATGACCCGGCTTGACTGTGTGCTCGGCTCCGCGTCCGGCACCCGCGCCGCGCTCGCCCAGGCCGCGCACCACGCGCGCCACCGGTCCGTCTTCGGCGCGCGGCTCGTCGAGCAGCCGCTGATGCGGAACGTCCTGGCCGACCTCGGCCTGGAGTCGGAGGCCGCCACCGCGCTCGCGCTGCGCCTGGCCGGGGCGGCGGACCGCGCCCAGCGCGGCGACGCCAGGGAGAGCGCGTTCCTTCGGCTGGCCACCGCGGTCGGCAAGTACTGGGTCTGCAAGCGGCAGCCGGCCGCGGTCGCGGAAGCCCTGGAGTGTCTCGGCGGCAATGGCTACGACGAGGCGTCCGGCCTGCCCCGCCTCTACCGCGACGCCCCGCTCAACGGCATCTGGGAGGGCTCCGGCAACGTCAACGCCCTCGACATGCTGCGCGCGCTGGCCCGTGAGCCGGAGTCCCTGGAGGCGTTCGGCGCGGAGATCGGGGCCGCCCTCGGAGCGGACCGGCGGCTCGACGCCGCGTGGCGCGAGCTGCGCGCGGAGCTCGTCCTCACCGAGGACGCGCCGCTGCGCGCCCGGCGGCTCATCGAGCGGGCCGCCCTCGTCCTCCAGGGCTCGCTGCTGGTCCGCCATTCCCCGGCCGCCGTCGCCGACGCGTTCTGCGCGTCCCGGCTCGCCGGCGACCGCGGTCTCGCCTTCGGCACCCTTCCGGCGGGCACCGACTTCGCGGCGCTGCTCGACCGCCTGCCCCGGTAGCCGCCCGTCAGTCCGCCGCTTCCGAGTGGCCCACCGAACGGCAGTCCCGGCGCCCGCCCTCTCGTACGAGTCACCCCCGAGGGCGGGCGCCGGGCGCGTACACCGAGGAACGGCACGCCACTTCGCGGGGCAATCGGCCCGTATCGCCGTATCTAGGGTGTCCGCCATGACCACCGCTCCCCCCGCCCACCTCGCCATGTTCTCCATCGCCGCCCACGGGCACGTGAATCCGAGCCTGGACGTCATCCGCGAGCTCGTCGTGCGCGGCCACCGCGTCAGTTACGCCATCCCCGCCCCCTTCGCCGAGAAGGTCGCGGAGACCGGGGCCACGCCCGTCGTCTACGCCTCGACGCTGCCGACCGACGACGACCCGGACGCCTGGGGCACCGCGCCGATCGACCACGTCGAGCCGTTCCTGACCGACGCCGTGCAGGCGTTACCGCAGCTCGCGAAGGCCTTCGAGGAGGATCGGCCCGATCTGGTCCTCCACGACATCACGGCCTATCCGGCCCCCGTCCTCGCCCACACGTGGGGCGTGCCCTCGCTCTCGCTGTGGCCGAACCTCGTGCCGTGGGAGGGGTACGAGGAGGAGGTCGCCGCGCCGAGGTCCGCCGAGCTCAAGGCCTCGCCGCGCGGCGAGGCCTACTACACGCGGTTCGAGGCGTGGCTGGCCGAGCACGGGGTCGACGTCCACCCGGACCGGCTGATCGCGCCGCCGCGGCGTGCGCTCGTGCTCATTCCCCGGGCGCTCCAGCCGCACGCCGACCGGGTCGACGAGTCCGTCTACACCTTCGTCGGCGCCTGCCGGGGAGCGCGGGCCGGGCAGGGCGAGTGGCGGCGGCCGGCGGGCGCGGAGAAGGTGGTCCTGGTCTCGCTGGGGTCCTCCTTCACCAAGCGGCCGGAGTTCTACCGGGCGTGCGCGGAGGCGTTCCGCGCGCTGCCGGACTGGCACGTCGTCCTGCAGATCGGCCGGTTCGTCGACGCGGCCGAGCTCGGCGAGCTGCCGGACAACGTCGAAGTGCACTCCTGGGTGCCCCAGTTGGCGATCCTGCGGGAGGCCGACGTCTTCGTCACGCACGCGGGGGCGGGCGGCAGCCAGGAGGGTCTTGCCACCGCCACGCCGATGGTCGCCGTCCCCCAGGCCGTCGACCAGTTCGGGAACGCCGACATGCTCCAGGCCCTGGGGGTCGCCCGGCACCTGCCGATGGAGGAGGTCACCCCGGAGCGGCTCCGCGAGGCCGTGCTCGGTCTCGTCGGCGACCCCGAGGTGGCGCGCCGGGCCGCCGGGATCCAGGAGGCCATGGCAAGGGAGGGAGGCACGCGTCGCGCGGCCGACCTGATCGAGGCCGAGCTCGAAATGGCCGTGCGGCGCGCGTCCTGACCCCGTGCGCCACGACTCCTGACCCCGTGTGCCACTCCTCCTCACCCCGCACGACGGCCGGATCGTCGTCTTCTCGGGCCGCCGCACGGGCGGGTGCCCGTTCCTCCTCCGGGAACGGGCACCCGCCTCCGTCGTCAGACCACCGCGCCCGAGCGGTCCCGGCCGGCGCCCGCCCGCGCACGCGGTGCGGTCCGTGTCGGGGGCGCGGGGGCCGGGTGGCGGGACTCCAGGGTGACGGCCAGCGGCATCGCGGTGAAGACGGTGGACGCCATGCCGAACACCACTCCGGCGAGGACGGCGACGGAGAAGTCGGTGAGTGAGTCCCCGCCCAGGACGGCGAGCGCCACCAGGACGAAGAGCGCCCCCATCCCGGTGTTGACCGTGCGCGGAAGGGTCTGGGCGACGGCCCTGTCGGCGAGGTCGGCGAGCGGGACGCCACCGCCCCTGCGCCGCAGTTCGCGCAGCCGGTCGAGGACGACCACGGAGTCGTTGACGGAGTAGCCGACGACGGTCAGGAGCGCGGCCAGGAACACGCTGTCGACCGGCTTGCCCAGCCAGGCGAACAGGCCGACGACCAGCAGCACGTCCTGGGTCATCGCCGCGACCGTCGCCGTCGCGTACGTCCAGCGGAACCGCACGGTCAGGTAGAGGAGTTGTGCCGCCACCGCCAGCCCGAGGGCGATGAGGGCGTGGGTGCGCAGCTCCCCGCCGAGGCTCGGGCCGATCAGGTCGTCGCGCTCCACGGCCACCGGTCCCGCGACCCGGGTGAGCGCCTCGCGGATCTCCCGCTGCTCGCCGTCGCCGGTCTCGCGGGTGCGGACCGAGACGTCGTTGTCTCCTGTGGTCTGCACGACGGCGTCGGAGAAGCCCGCGGCGACGACCGCCGCGCGCGCCGTGTCGGCGTCCACGGGGCGTTCGGCCGTGTACTGGACGACCCGGCCGCCGGTGAACTCGACGCCGAGTTCCACGCCCCGGACACCGATCCCGGCCAGGGCCACCATCAGGAGGGCGGCGCAGCCGGTGAGCCAGCGCCGGCGACGGGCCATCAGCCGGGGCACACGGCGGTTCAGCCGCTTCCGCAGCCGGCCGAGGCCGGCGATGCCGGTCACCCCGGGCCGCTTTCGGACGGCGGGCAGGCGCAGTGCCCACTCGGCCAGCAGCCGGGTGATGACCATCGCGGTGAGCATGGAGGCGACGACGCCGATCGCGAGGGTCACGCCGAAGCCCTTGACGGGGCCGGAGGCGAAGACGAAGAGGAGGCCGGCCGCGAGGAGCGTGGTGACGTTGGAGTCCGCGACCGCGCTCCACGCCTTGCCGAAGGCCGTCGCCACCGGACGGCGCGGATCGCGCGCGGCGGGGCGGCCCAGGGCCGCGTACTCCTCCCTGGCCCGTTCGAAGACGAGGACGTTGGCGTCCACGGCGATGCCGACGGCCAGGACGAAGCCCGCGAGTCCGGGGAGCGTGAGCGTGGCGCCGAGGGCGACGACGGCGGCGTACGAGATCAGCCCGTACAGCAGGAGGGCGACGGTGGCGAGGAGGCCGAGGAGCCGGTAGACGACGATGACGAAGACGCCGGTGCAGGCCAGGCCGATGACGGCGGCGAGGGCGCTGGCCCGGATCGCTTCGGCGCCGAGCGTCGGGCCCACGGTGCTCTGTTCGACGGTCGTCACCGGGACGGGCAGCGCGCCGCCCTGGACGAGCGCCGCGAGGTCGCGCGCCTCCTGCCCGGAGAACCCGCCGGTGATCTGCGCGGAGCCGCCGCCGATGCCCGCCCCGCACGGCACGCCGGACTGCATGCCGGGTGCGGAGACGATCCGGTCGTCGAGCACGATCGCGACCCTGCGGGCCGGGTCGCCGGGTGCCGCGCAGGCGGCGTCGCCGGTGAGCCGCGCCCAGGTGGCCGCGGCCCGGTCGCGGAAGGACAGGTCGACGGTCCAGCCGCGGGCGTTCACGGTGTCGAGCGTGGCCGCGGCCTCATCGACGCCGTCGCCGGTGAGCGCGGGTGCCGCCAGGGCGAGGAAGCGGCCCGGCGCGTCCGGGTCGGCGAGGACGCGCGTCCCGTCGCCGGACGCGGGACCGGCCGGTCCTTCGGCGGCGCCGGTGACGGCGTGGAAGGTGAGCTGCGCCGTGCGGCCGATGACCTCGGCGGCCTGGTGCGGGTCGCGGAGGCCGGGGAGCTCGACGACGATGCGCCGCTCTCCGGAGCGGGCGAGCGAGGGCTCGGCGACGCCGAGTCCGTCGACGCGCTTGCGGAGCACTTCGAGGGCGCGGTCGGTGGCCGCGGCGTCGGCGCGGACCGTGGGCGTGTCCTGGGTCTCCAGGACGATGCGGGTCCCGCCCCGGAGATCGAGTCCGAGACGGGGCGGGGTGGTGAGGGTGATCCAGACGGAGAGCGCGACGACGGCGAGCGCGAGGAGCGCGCGCCAGAGGACGGCACGGGAGGACAGGGGTGACATGGGTGACTCCACGGGCGGCGCACGGCGGCGGGCCTCCGCACATGGCGGGGCCCTGCCGTCCGTGCCGGACGAACGGTCGGATGCGCGCCGATGACGGACCGGTCCGGGACATGCCGATGGCCCGGACGGCGGGCGCGGGAGAACGTCAGCTGTGCCGGGGAGTGGGAGGAGCGCGGGGGTCGCGCGGCTCGTGGCGGTCGCCGGGCGGCGCACGCTCACGGCGGGGGTCGCCCGCGAGGACGCCACGGGCGGGTACGGAGAGGTCGACCGCCGCGGCGGCGGGCGCGGCGGGCGGAGCCGGGAACCGTACGGAGTGCTCGACGGCGGCCGGGAGTTCGGCGACGGCGTCGGACGCGAGGTGGGGCGGCTCCGGCGACGTGGTGAGGCGCCCGGATCCGGCGTGCTCGGTGGCGTGCGCGGTGGCGTGCGCGGCGCCGGCGGGCGGTGCCGCGACGGCGGGCGCCGGGCCGGTGGCGGCCGGGGAGGTGGCGGTCAGAGGGGCGGGCGCTGCCTGGGCGCTCGGCGCGGGGATCAGGAGCAGGGACCACAGCGCGCAGAGGATCGCGGGCAGGAGGGCCGTGAGCTGTCGCGCGGCGCGTGCCACTGGTGTCCCCCCTCTTCCCGTTCTCCCTGAAACGCCGTCCCGGTGTCCTGAGTTCCTTCGCGCCTCAGCGTAGACCGGGCGGGAGACGCTCCGGCCACCGGCTCCGGCCACGGGGTACCCGTGCGCACGACGGATGAGTACGCGTGCTCATGTCCGCGCCGCGGAGCCCCGGGACGATGGTCGTGTCACCGCTTCGTCCTCGGATCCAGGGGGCCCGCCCGTGCTCAGCCGTATCGCAGCCAACCTCGTCCCGTTCTTCGGGCGGCTCACCGTCACCACCGACCCCGGGGCGCGTCTCGAACCCGGCAGCATCCTCGTCGTCAACCACACGTCGCTGGCCGACCCGGCGCTCGTGCTCGCCGCGCTGCGCGGGCAGCTGGCCGTCGAGCCCGTCCTGCTGGCCGCCGCGGGTCTGTGGCGGGTCCCGTTGCTCGGCCGGGCGCTGGCCCGCGAGGGTCACGTGCCCGTCCACCGGAACTCGGCGCGGGCCGCCGCCGCCCTGGACCACGCGGCGGTCGCGCTCGCCTCGGGTCGGCACGTGATGCTGTACGCGGAGGGCCGCATCCCGCCCCGCAGGGACGCCGCGGAGAACCCGCCGGAGCTGTTCCGGACCGGGCTCGCGCGGCTGGCGCGGGCGACGGGGGCGCCGGTCGTCCCGATCGGACAGGCCGGTGCCCGCCGGATCACCTCCGGCGGGCGGACGAAGCAGCTCGCCGGGGTCCTCACGGCGCCCGTGCGCAGGCCCGGCCTGCACGTCCACATCGGTGCGCCGCTCCGGCTGCCGGAGGACGTGGCCGCGGCGACCGCCCTGGCCCACGGCGCCGTCACCGAGGCCTGGCGGACGGCGGCCGGGGCGCTGGGCGAGCCGGCCGCCCTGCGCCGGGACTGACGCGTGCGCCGTGCGTCAGGCGGTCTCGGCCTGGGCGCGCGGCGCCGGGCTCGCCTTCTCCTCCGCGTCCGCCAGCCAGAAAAGCAGCGGGGAGAGGACGAATTCGACCGCGGCGAGCACCAGTTGGAACCCGTGGGGCCGGCCCTCCGTGACGAGCGAGAGAACGCGTCCGAGAGCGCCCAGCAGGAACACGGCGGTGAGCCAGCGGACGATCGTGGCGGGGATCGGCCGCTGCCGGGCCGCCCACAGCCAGGCGAGGCCGTACCCGGCGAAGGTCGCGCCGAGGAAGCGGCCCAGGTTGTCCATGGTCGGGCCGGCCGACTCGGCGCCCGGCACCGAGGCGTTGCCGAGGAGGACGTGGAGGATCCCGATCGCCACGCAGGCGTAGCCCATCACCAGGACGAGCCCTCGCAGCACCTTGGCCTTGGTCATGTTCCCAACCCCCGTTCGGAAGGCGTCCGTTCGACGGACGCGTGATCTTCAGCCTACGGGTGCAGGCCGAGGTCGCCGCCGGGCGGGGGTGCGAAGAAGCGCACCAGGTCCGCGTCCGTGACCTCGGGGAGGGTCGGCGGGGTCCAGTGGGGGTCGCGGTCCTTGTCGACGACCTGGGCGCGGATGCCCTCGACGAGGTCGGGGGTGGTCAGCGCCGCGCAGGAGATACGGAACTCCAGGTCCAGGACCTCTTCGAGGGTCGTGAGCGCGCGGGAGCGGCGGAGCGTGGCCAAGGTGGCCTTGAGCGCGGTCGGGGACTTCGCGAGGAGGGTGGTGGCCGCCTCCTTGGCGGCCGGGACGCCGGTGTCGAAGAGCCGCTCGACGATCGCCTCGACGGTCTCGGCTCGGTAGCAGGCGTCGATCCACTCCCGCTGTTCGGCCAGGACGCCCGGCGGGGGCGTCACCGTGTGCCGCGACACGGCCTCGTCGGCGGGCAGGCGGGTCAGGTCCCGGGCCAGGGCGGGGAGTTCGGCGGAGGGCACGACGTGGTCGGCGAGGCCGGCGAGGAGGGCGTCGGCGGCGCCGACGTGGCCGCCGGTGAGGGCGAGGTGAGTGCCGAGTTCGCCGGGGGCGCGGCCGAGGAGGTACGTACCGCCGACGTCCGGGACGAAGCCGATGCCGGTCTCCGGCATGGCCACCCGCGAGCGCTCGGTGACGACCCGGACGGAGCCGTGCGCGGAGACGCCCACGCCGCCGCCCATGACGATGCCGTCCATGAAGGCGACGTACGGCTTCGGGTAGCGGGCGATGCGGGCGTTGAGCCGGTACTCGTCCCGCCAGAAGGCCTCGGAGGCCGTGCCGCCCGCGCGGGCGTCGTCGTGGATGGCGCGGATGTCGCCGCCCGCGCAGAGGCCCCGCTCCCCCGCGCCTTCGATGACGACGGTGGTGACGGCCGGGTCGTGTTCCCAGGCGGTGAGGGCCCGGTCGACGGCGAGGACCATGGTGTGGGTGAGCGCGTTGATGGCGCGGGGGCGGTTCAGGGTGATGAACCCGGCCCGGCCCTCCGTCCGGAGGAGTACGTCGGGCGTTCCGGTCGGCACGATCACTCGGCCCTTTCCCTCGGCTGCTCGTTTCCCGGTCACCGTACCGGTCCCGCGCGGGGTTCGGCTCGATCTGATCGAACACCGGGGGCGGGCTGTTCTACTGCGGGCATGGCAGATCAGAGACAGTGCACGGTGGTCCGGACCGGATCGTACGAGGGTGTCCAGGGGGGTGTGTTCGGTGCCGGCGTCAGCGCGCAGTCGACGGGGGCGGAGCGGCTGTGTCTGCACCGGCTGGTGATGGCGGCGGGGACGCGGGGCCGGCCGCATCTGCACGAGGGGCATGAATCGGCCATCTACATCGAGTCCGGGCAGGTCGAGGTCTGGCACGGGCCGGGGCTGGCCGAGCACGTCGTGCTCGCGGCGGGCGACTACCTCCACATCCCGGCGGACACCCCGCACCTGCCGGTGAACAGCGGCGACCAGGACATGGTGTGCCTGGTCGCGCGGACCGACCCGGACGAGCAGGAGGGGGTACGCCTCCTGGACCTGCCGGTCTGGCTGGAGTCGCGGCTGGGGCCGCTGCCCGTCGGGGCGGGCTGAGCACGCCTGGAATGAGGGCGGGAAGGACTCATCCGCTTCTCGCGGATCCTGATTGCACGGTGCACGGTCATCGATCGACCGCTACCCCGCGTCCTCGATGGCGAGTCCTTCCCGTCCCTTCCATGGAACCACCGCTCCGGTGAGGGCGCGAGCGCCCGTCGGAGCGGGTCCTTCCGGAGACCGGGCGGAATCAGGCCGGGAGCAGGTCCTGGGGGACGCGCACCTGGCGGGGGGTCGCCAAGCGGAGCTCGACGATGTCGCGGACCGTGGGCCACTCCTCGTCCAGGATCGAGTAGAAGGCCGTGTCGCGGACCGCGCCGTCGAGGCCGCGGGAGTGGGCCCTGCGGACACCTTCACAGGTGGCGCCGAGCCGTTCGATCGCGATCCGGGAGCGGGTGTTGCGGGCGTCGGCACGCATCGTGATGCGGCGGACGCCCCAGGTTTCGAAGGCGTGCCGCAGCATCAGGTACTTGGCCTCGGTATTGATGCCGGTACCCCGGGCGTCGCCGGCGATCCAGGTGTTCCCGATCTCGGCCGCGTCCGGGATGGCGGTCAGGGGATCGCCATGGGGCAGGCCGGGAACGGGGGGCCAGATCAGAGGGCCCCGCCAGTAGTCGAGTTCGAGGAAGCGGGTCGAGCCGATGACGCGTTCGTCGGCGGTACTGACCACGGCGAGGGGCAGGCACCGGCCCGCCGCCTGATCCGCGAGGGCGCGGGCGATGTAGTCGAGGGCCGATTCCAGGCCGTCGGGTACGGGGGTGAAGGCGTAGGCCGATCGGTCCGCCCCGCCGGCCCGGGCGAGGGCTTCGGCGTGCCGCATCGCCAGCGGCTCCAGGCGCACGGTGCGCCCGGTCAGGAGAACAGGTACTGGCACGGAACCTCGGGTCTTTCACGGGCAGGGAAAGCTCCCGCCGCGGGTGGGCCGCGGCGGCAGCAGGAGGGAGGTTCTCGCTGGGTGCCGATCACGTCAAGAGAGCGACAAACGAGCAGGTAAAACGGTTCGTCACCGGTGCGAGGAGGACAGTATGCAGCCACAAACGCTCGGAGAACAGAACCCGGAACGAACCCGGATACACGCGTGGGTGAAGCCTCTCGGACACCCGGGTTCGCCGGTCTCACAGGACGGACGGAGCCTCCCGCCAGCCGGACGCCGATCGCGCTCAGACGCAGGTGGGATGGCCCCAGCCGTCGGCGTTCTTCGCGATGGTCTCGCCCTTGTCGTACGCCTTGCCGCAGCGGCAGCGGCCGGAGAATCGGGCCTTGAGCGTGCCGCCGTTCGGGCGACTCCCGCCGGCGGAGGACGAGGCGGATCGGGCCGGGGACGATCCGGTCGACCGGGACGACCCGGAGGGCGCGGAGGAGCGCGTACGGGGCGCGGAGGCGCGTGTCGCGGGTTCGGGCGGCGGCAGCGGGGTGCCGGCGTCGGAGCCGAGGGGCTCCTGCGTGCGGGCGCTGTGGCTGGCCGCGCGGTCGGCAGCGTCGTTCAGGGGGTCTCCGTCGACCTGGTGCGCCGGGACGTAGACGAAATCGACGTCCCGGCCGGTGAGCAGGGCGTCGATGCGGACGACGAGGTCCTTGTTGGCGACGGGGGTGCCCGCTGCCGTCTTCCAGCCCTTGCGCCGCCAGCCGGGGAGCCAGGTCGTGACGGCCTTCATGGCGTACTGCGAGTCCATGCGGACCTCGGCGGGCACGGCCGGGTCGAGGGTTTCGAGCAGTCTCTCCAGGGCCGTGAGTTCGGCGACGTTGTTCGTCGCCCTGCCGAGGGGGCCGGCCTCCCAGCGGTCGACCGATCCGTCGGCTCGGCCGATGACCCATGCCCAGGCCGCGGGGCCGGGGTTTCCCTTGGACGCGCCGTCGCACGCCGCGATGATCTTCTTCACCATCCCACGATCCTGACACGGCGGCGGGGGTGGGCGGCCCCACCCCCGCCGCGGTCAGGAGCTGCCGGTCAGGACGAGCCGGTCAGAGCTGCCGCTCAGCGCCGCCGGTCGGAAGTTGCCGGTCGGCGCCGCCGGTCAGAAGTTGCCGTAGTTGACCTGCCAGGTGGGCAGGCCCATGCGGCGCCACAGGGCGACGACGCGGTCACGGTCGTCCAGGGAGACGCGGACGGCGTAGCGGTGGCGTACGTGGGCGTCGAACAGCTCCGCCTTCACGAGGTCGTCGCCACGGCCGTCGCCGGAGGCCCGCATCCACAGCTCGTCGTAGGGCACGCCGTGGCGCGCGAGCCACTCCTCGGTCATCACCCGGTCGTCCTCGCTGCGGCCCGACAGCAGGACGATCCGGTCGCTCTCCGCCTTCCGGAAGGCACGCAGGGCGTCGCGTACGGAGACGTTGAGCAGATCGAGGTCGCAGCGCTTGAAATCGAACGGGCCGCGGTCGCCGCGCAGCGCGAGGGTGCCGTCGATGTCGCACATGACGGCCGACGGGAGGGCCGGGTCGGGGACGTACGGCGTACCCGGATCGGACCCGCCGCCGAGCCACTCCGGCGTGAGGCGCCAGCCGCCGCGCGTGGCCTTGGCGTGCTTGTCGGCGAGGATCCGGATGATCTCCTCGCCGACGGGCCGCTCGCGGGCCGCGTCCCGGCGGACGCACTCGTCGGCGGGTACGTCGGTGAAGTCGTGGACGACGAAGGTCACGGGCCTGCCCACGACGGCGGCCTTGAGCCTCTTGGGGATGTGCGGGGTCAGGTGGGTGTTGTCGACGACGACGTCGAACCCGTCGTCGACGGCGGCCCGGACGGCGGCGTCCTGGATGTCGAGGACGGTCCGCTCATGGGCGTGCGAACGGCCGCGCTCGGGGGCGGGCACGTCGAGCATGGTCCGGAGGTCGTCGAGGTTGACGCGGCGTACGCGCCCCTCGGCGGCGGCCTGGAGGGCGCGGGCGGCCGTCGTCTTCCCGGAGGCCGGGAGGCCGGTCATGACGTGGACGACAGGCACGGTCAGTTCTCCTCGTCGTGCGTGAAGGGGTCGGAGGCCTCGGGGCGCAGCTGGCGCCAGACGAGGAGGTCGGTGGGGCGCCCGTCGAGGCGCAGGAAGAGCAGGGCGCGCAGGGCGCGGTCGGGCTCGTCGGCGGCGGCGCGGGCGAAGGCGGCGCGGTCGCCCGCGAGGTGGGCGAGGCGCGCGTACGCCTCGTCGAGGGCCTGCTCGCGGCGGGCGGCGGCCGCTTCGAGGCCGGCGATCACCTCGTGTACCCACGCGTCGAACTCGTCGGGGACCTGCTCCAGGAGGGCGTCGAGCGGCTTGCCGCCGGAGGCCTCGACCTCGGCGACGGCGCAGCCGAGGCCCTTGGCCAGCCGGTCCGCGGGCACGGCGGCGAAGCGCTGGATGCCGTGACCGCGCCAGATGTCCCGCTCGGTGACGCCGGTGAGCACCTTGTGGAGGCGTACGTACTCGGCGAGCTTGGCCTTGGCGCGCACGCCGGAGGCGAAGCGGAGCACGAAGCCCTCGGCGTCGGTGCCGGTGGCGGCGGCGCCGCCCGGGAGCGTGTTGGACTCGGTCAGGGCGACCAGCTCGGCGACGGTCATCGCGGGCCAGACGCGGACGACGGACCCGATGGGGCCCCAGGGGCCCGCGGCCTCCGCCAGGGGCGTCTCGGTGCCGTCCGGGCCGAAGGCGGCGAGCAGGACGAGGTCGCGCCGGTCGCCGTAGTTCACGACGATGCGGTTCTGCGGGTAGAGGATCTCGGCGAGGTACGTCACACCGGGCGTCAGGCCCGTGGTGTCGGCGGCGTCCAGGCGGCGCTGCGCCCAGGTGGCCTGGGTGCTGGTGAAGGAGCCCTTGGAGGCGGCGCGCCAGCGGCCGGCGTAGTGGAAGACGACGGCGAGGCTGCCGTCGACCTTGTCGTACACCTCGAAGGACTCGTCGGGCAGCGGCGGCGCGTAGGGGCGGCCCGAGGCGTGCTCGGAGAGGTTGAAGAACTTGGGGAGGGGCAGCGCGACGATCCGCCCGGTGGTGTCGTCGGCGACGAGACCTCGGCAGCGGGTGGTGGCCCGGTTCCAGCGCTGTTCGTACTGGCACGCACGGGTGTACGTGTAGATCGACAGCGGCAGCTCGGGGTGGCTCTTGCGGGCGATGTGCCCGGCCGCGAGGGCTTCGTCGAGCTCCTCGGGCGCCATCAGGTCGTGCAGAGTCAGGGTCTCCTGGCTCATGGGGTCCCTCCCATTGGTCTGATGATCCATTCTCGGGGCGGGCGGGCCCGAAGGACAGCGAATATCCCCGGCGGGGTCCGGGATCGGGCAGGGCGGGCGGCTCCCCGAGCCCGGGCGTGTCGGTGGTGCCCCGTAGACTCGCCGTCGCCCCGCCGGTGACGGAACCGGCGCAGTCGAAGGAAGCGAGCCCCATGAACCACGCGGACGGCACGGCACCGATCTACGCCGAGCTCATACGGGAGCGAGGGGATGTTCCGGCCGACGTCCGACAGGTCGCCGAGGAGGTGCTGCGGGACCTCAGCCGGGTGATCCAGCTGCCGCCGCAGGGCGTTCCGGGTCCGCAGGGTGGCGTCGCGCACGCCGGTGTCGGGGCGCAGATGGCCGTCGCCGGGCACCCGGGTGCGATGGCTCAGAACGGTCCGATGGGCCAGGGCGGTCCTATGGGCCAGGGCGGCCCGATGGGGCAGAACGGTCCCATGGGCCAGGGCGGTCCGATGGGGCCGGGGAGTCCGATGGGTCAGGGCGCCGCGATGGCTCAGGGTGCCGCCATGGTGCAGGCGAGCGGCGCCGTCGTTCCGCACCGGCCGATGCGCTAGGGAGTGTCCGCCCCTGTCATCGGGGCGTTGTCAGTGCCGTGCGTCACTCTGTCTCCCAACAGTCCCGTGCCGCGATCGGACGGGCCTCGTACCGCGATCAGGGGATGACGACATGGCCGAGGTTCTGCTCTTCCACCACGTGCTCGGGCTGACGGAGGGGGTCGCCGCGTTCGCCGGCGAGCTCCGACGGGCCGGGCACACGGTGCACGTGCCCGACCTGTACGAAGGGCGGACGTTCGACGACCTGGAGGCCGGGGCCGCGTACGCCCAGGAGGTCGGGTTCGACGCCCTCACGGAGCGCGGCGAGAAGGCGGCCGAGGGTCTTCCGGCGGGACTGGTGTACGCCGGGTTCTCGCTCGGCGTGCTGCCCGCACAGAAGCTGGCGCAGACCCGGCCGGGCGCTCGCGGCGCGCTGCTGTTCAGCGCCTGTGTGCCGGTGAGCGCGTTCGGCCCGGCCTGGCCGGACGGCGTCCCCGCGCAGGTGCACGCGATGGACGCGGACCCGTTCTTCGTCGGGGACGGGGACCTGGAGGCGGCGCGCGAGCTGGTCGCGGACGCCGGGGACCGCGAGCTGTTCCTGTACCCCGGAAGCGCGCACCTGTTCGCGGAGCGCGGTGCGGAGTCGTACGTACCGGAGGCGACCGGCCTTTGTGTCGAGCGGGTCCTCGGGTTCCTGGGCGGTCTCACCGCGTAAGGCGGGGTCGGGGTCGAGATCGGGTCAGCCGATCGGTCGACCCCGGGGTCGACCGATCGGCCGTCGGCCCGGGGCCGGGCGGCGGACCGTAGCGGACCCGGGGCGGGCGGACGATCGGGGCAGGCGCGGAGACCGCTTCCGGGCGGTGCCGTCCGCGTGCGTCCCGTACCGAGGAGTCCGACATGACGAAGTTCCGCCGTGCGTCCCGTTCCGCCCGGGTCCTCGTGCCCGGCGCGGTGGCCGTCGCCCTGCTCGCTGGCTGCGGCCAGGGGGCGGACGGGGCCGCGAACGCCTCGGGCGCGACAGAGAGCGCCTCGCCCTCCGCCGGTCCGGCCGTCACCGGCACACCGACTCCGTCCGGCGCCTCGGCCCTTCCCGACGCCTCCGCCAAGGCCGCCCCCGGCACGCTGCTCGTGACCGACTTCGGCTCCGACACCGTCACCTTCGTGGACCCCGAGCGCGGTGCCACGGGCTCCGTGAAGGTCGGCACGGCGCCGTACGGCGTCGTCCTCGGTGCCGACGGGCGGGCCTGGGTGGCGACGGCCGAGGGGGTGGCGGTCGTGGACACGGTCCGCCGGGAGCGGCTGGCCCTCGTCCCGTACCGGACGGACAGCGGGCCCGCGACCACGGGCGAGTACCGGGGCGGCGGCATGGGCATCGCGCTCGCGCCGGAGGGCCGGCGGGTGTATGTCGGGGTCAACGTGCCCGGTGGGAACGGGACGCTGGAGGTCCTCGACACGGCGACCCTGCGGTTCACGGACACGGTGCCGGTGGGGCGGCGCCCCTTCGACGTGGACGTGTCGCGGGACGGCGCCGAGGTGTACGTGACGAACCACGACTCCTTCGACGTCACGGTCGTCGCGGCGGGCTCGCTGAGCCCGCGGCGCGTGGAGGTCGCCCCGTACGGGACGGAGGGCGGGCTGGGCTCCTGGCTCAAGCCGCACTACGCGGCCGTGCGGCCCTCCGACGGCAGGCTGCTGCTGCCCTTCGAGGGCGAGCGGCTCGCCGTCGTCGATCCCCGGACGGGCCGGACGACGATCGAGCCGATGACGGCGAACACGCACCAGCACGGTGCCACCGTGACCGCCGACGGGACGCTCCTGACGGTCGGCACGGGGCCGATCGACCCGGACGTGGACGAGGGGCCCTCGCTCACCGTGCGGACGCCCGGCGGGGCCGAGCGGGTCTATCCGCTGGAGGGGCCGCACGAGAGTGTGGCCGTGTCCCGGGACGGGCGCACAGCCTATGTGACCGGCGGGTTCACCCGGGACGGTTACTGGGACGGGCTGACCGTCGTCGACCTCGACTCGGGTGACACCCGGCGTCTCCCCGCGGGCTCGCGGCCGCTGGGGATCGTGGTCCTCTGACCGTCCCGGCGCCCGGAGACGGTCCCGGCGCGGGTCTCGCCGCGGGTCCCGAGGCCGGTCCCGACGCGGGTCAGAGTCCCACGATCAGCTGGATGCAGATGATCTTGACGAGGATGGCGAGGGCGAAGAGCGTCGCGTAGCCGGTGTTGACCCGGCTGTCGGAGACCCTGCTGTTGGCGTACGCGGTGATGGCGGGGTTGCCGACGTAGCCGGCGAGGAGCCCCATCGTGCGGGGCCGGCTCTGGCCGAGCAGCCGGGCGACGAGGACCATGAGGGCGTAACTCAGCACCGCGCTGACGAGCAGCACGGTGAGGAGCTTCAGGCCGAAGAGGGAGAAGGCCTCGCGGCGGAAGGCGTAGCCGGAGGTGAGGCCGACGCAGGCGAGGAAGATCAGCAGGCCGATCTGCCGGAGCGTCAGGTTGGCGCGGGTCGGCAGCACCCACACCAGGGGGCCGGTCCGCCGCAGCCTGCCGAGGACCATGGCCATGACGAGGGGCCCGGCGGCCGTGCCGAGGGACAGCACGGTGGAGCCGATCGTGAGTTTCGGGATGCCGATGAGGAAGCCGGCGGCGAGTCCGAGGCCCATGCTGACGGCGCTGACCTCGCTGACCTTCGCCTCGGTGTCGCCGAGGAAGCCCGTCACCTCCGCGGTGCGTTCGCGGGGCATGACGACGCGGACCCGGTCGTCGAGCTGGAGCAGCAGGTCGTCGTGGGCGAGGAGGTCCTGGTCGCCGCGGCGGACGCGGGTGGCCTTGGCCCCGTACCGGTCGCCGAGGCCGAGTTCGGCGACGGTGCGGGCGGCGAGGTCGGGGTTGGTGAGGAGGATCCGGCGGTAGTCGACGACGTCGCGCCGGTCGAGGAGGTGGGCGGGGGCCTGGACGCCGAGCGCGGCGACGCCGGCGGCGACCGCCTCGGGGCCGCCGACGAGGACGACCTGGTCGCCGGGGGCGAGGGCGTCGAGGTCGCGGGCGACCCGGGGCGTGCCCTCCGCGGGCCGGTGGACGCTGGCGAGGAGCAGCCCTTCGGCGGTACCGGGGACGTCGGCCCAGCGGACGGGGCGGGTCACGTCGACGGTGCGGGTGACGAGCTCCCTGGGGAGTCCGGCGCCGGGGTCGCGGCGGGCGGACCAGCTCCGGACGGCGGCGATCGCCGCGACGAAGAGGATCGTGAGGACGACGGCGAGGGGGTAGCCGATGGCGTATCCGGTGGCGGCCTGGGCCGGGTCGGCGGAGGCGGCCTGGGCGGCGGCGAGGCCGGGGGTGGTGGTGCCGATGCCCGCGTACCCGCCCGCCAGGTAGGGACCGTCGATGCCGAAGACGGTGCTGCCGAGGAAGCCGACGGCGAGGGCGGTGACGACGAGCGCGGCGACGGCGCCGAGCATCACGGCCAACTGGGGCCGGAGTTCGCGGAAGAAGGCCGGTCCCGCTTCGAGACCGACGGTGTACACGTACAGCGCGAGGCCGAGGACGGAGAGGCCGGCGGGGACGGCCGGGCCGATGTCGGGGTCGAGCGCGCCGAGCAGAAGTCCGACGAAGAGGACACCCGCGGCACCCAGCTTGACCGGACCGAAGCGGACCATGCCGAAGAGCGATCCAGCCGCAATGACGATAAAAAGGGTGAACCACGGATAGTCAGCGAAAAATTGCCACATGGGCTTACCCAGTCATATCCGAGGGCATTTTGCACGCTCATACGAAAGGGCGGACAGCGTGACTCGACCGAGGATTCTCGTGGTGGGCGCCGGATTCGCCGGAGTGGCCTGCGTGCGGCGGCTCGAACGGCGGCTCACGGACCGGGAGGCGCTGATCACGCTCCTGTCGCCGTTCTCGTACCAGCTGTACCTGCCGCTGCTCCCCCAGGTGGCTTCGGGTGTGCTCACCCCGCAGTCGGTCGCGCTGTCGTTGCGGCGCAGCGAGCGGCACCGGACACGGATCGTCCCGGGCGGGGCGGTCGGCGTGGACACGGCGGCGAAGGTCTGCGTGGTGCGGACGATCTCCGGCGAGTACGTCACGGAGCCGTACGACCATCTCGTCCTCGCGCCCGGCAGCGTGACCCGCAGCTTCGACATCCCGGGGCTCGCCGAGCACGCGCGCGGCATGAAGACGCTCGCGGAGGCGGTGTACATCCGGGACCACGTCATCGCCCAGCTGGACCTCGCGGACGCGAGCAACGACGAGGCCGAGCGGGCCGCGCGGCTGCGGTTCGTGGTGGTCGGCGGCGGCTACGCGGGGACGGAGACGGCGGCCTGTCTCCAGCTCCTCACCCACAACGCGGTCAAGCGGTATCCGCGGATCGATCCGCGGCTGATCAAGTGGCATCTGGTGGACATCGCACCGAAGCTCATGCCCGAGCTGGGCGACAAGCTGGGCGGCGCCGCGATGGACATCCTGACCCGCCGGGGCATCGAGGTGTCGCTCGGCGTGTCGGTGGCCTCGGTCGACGAGGAGGCGGTGACCCTCACGGACGGGCGCGTCCTGCCCAGCCGGACGCTGATCTGGACGGCCGGGGTGGCGGCGAGCCCGCTGATCGGCACGCTGGGCGTGGACACCCTCCGGGGGCGGCTCGTCGTCTCCCCCGACATGGCCGTACCGGGCCTCGACGGGGTGTGGGGGCTCGGCGACGCGGCGGCGGTGCCCGATCTCGCCAAGGGCGAGGAGGGGGCGGTCTGCCCGCCGACCGCGCAGCACGCGATGCGGCAGGGCAAGGCGCTCGCCGACAACGTGGTGGCGACGCTGCGCGGCGAGAAGACCCACCCGTACGTCCACAAGGACCTGGGGCTCGTGGTCGACCTCGGCGGGATGGACGGGGTGTCGAAGCCGCTCGGCGTGGAGCTGCACGGGATGCCGGCGCAGGCCGTGGCCCGCGCCTATCACTGGTCCGCGCTGCGGACGAACGTGGCCAAGACCCGGGTCATGACGAACTGGCTCCTCAACGCCGCCGCCGGGGACGACTTCGTACGGACCGGGTTCCTCGCGTCGAAGGCGGGGACGCTGCGGGACTTCGAGTACGCGGACGTCTATCTGACGCCGGAGCAGGTACGGCTCCACACGGCCTCGTTCCGCGGCGGGGCGGTCGGGGCCGGCTGACGCGCCCGACCGGCTGCCCCCCTCCGGGCCTCCCGGCCCGGCCGACACGCCGGCCCGGCCTGCCATCGGACCGGCCGGCCCTCGCCTCGCGCGCCCGAGGTCGCCCTCAGCGCGCGAGGTCGGGGGCCGGGCCCATGACGACGACGGGTTCGCGGGCCGGGTCGAGGGCGACCAGGAGGTCGCGGAGCGGGCCGCGCTCCAGGGCGATGCACGCCTGGGTGGGGCCGCCGTGGTCGACGTGGATCCAGACGCCGCCCCCCTTCTCGGCGCCGAGCGGACGCTCCTTGTCGAGGGGGGTGCGGCCGGGCACGCGGTTGTAGTCGATGGCGATGACGTGGTCGAAGGAGCCTTCGAGGGACTCGCCGGAGAAGCCGGTGCCGCTGATGGCGAACTCCTCGTCCTGGTCGTACGGGAGGCGGGCACCCGGGTCGGGAAGCCGCCCGCCCGCGTCGCCGAGCCGGAACACGCCGATCGGGGTGCGCAGGTCCCCCGCGTCGTGGTCGGCGGTCCAGCCGGCGAGCCCGTTGTGGGCGGGCCACGGACCGGCGGCCTCGGTCCACCGGCCCGCCGCGTTCCGCTCGTAGAGCACGGCCGTCGCCGTGCTGCTGTCCACGGTGGCCCCGCTGACCACGAAGGCCTGCGAGGTGCCGTCGGGGATCCGGGCCAGGGTGTCCGGGCCGAGGCCGGGGATCCCGGGCGCGCGTGCGGGGGTCCCGGGCGCGCGGTCGGGGCGGGCGTCACCGGCGGTGGGTGCGGGCGCTGCCGCCGGGGGCTTGGGAGTGGACGGCGCGGGGGCGGGCGGGGCGGCGGGCGCGCAGCCCGTGGACAGCAGGGCCGCGCACAGTGTGGCGGCGCTCAGCAGCGCGGGGGCGCCCTTGCGGACGGGCATGGGGGCATCCTCCTGGCCGGGGGCAATGCAGCGATCCGTACCCGTTCGGCGGTCGGGGCTGTCGCCGGGCCCGCGCCCCCACCCGTACGGAGTACTCCCCCGCCCCGAGGAGAAAACCGTTGACCGGTCGCGCCGGGCGCGGTTTCCTGCCCGAATGAACGATCTTCATGACGGTCTGCGCATCGAACGGGCGGGGAGCGAGGCCCAGCTCGCGGACTGGCGGGCCGTCCACAACACGATCATCCCCACGGCCGTCCTCTCCCTCGACGAGGTACGGGAGCGGGCGGGCCGGAACCGGCTGGACGTCGCGTACCTCGGGGACGTCGTGGTGGGCTGTTCGACGGTCCGGCCGCCGGACGAGGAGACGACGGCCGCGACCGTCATCGCGCGGACCCTGCCCGCCTTCCGGGGGCGGGGGTTCGGGACGGCGCTGTACGAGCGGGGGCTCGCGCACGCGCGGACGCTGAGCGACGAGGGGGTCGAGACGGTGGTCCTCGCCTCGAACGAGGAGGGGCTGCGGTTCGCCCTGGCGCGCGGCTTCGTGGAGGTGGAGCGGTACGTCCTGCCGGGCGACACGGTGCCGTTCGTGGCGCTCCGGCTGGCCTGAAGTCCCCGCTCCCCGACCGCTATCTGACGAATCGTCAGATCATCTCGTCGCGGGTATGGGAACCTTCGCGGCCCGACGCTACCCTCCGCGCATGATTCGGACAGTGGTGTGGGGTACCGGAAATGTCGGGCGCGCGGCCATCCGTGCCGTGGACGCCCACCCGGGTCTCGAACTCGCGGCCGTCCTCGTGTCCGACCCGGCGAAGGTCGGCCGCGACGCGGGCCGGCTCGCGGGGCTCGGGTGCGACCTCGGGGTGGTGGCCGACGACGACGTCGGCGCGGTGCTCGGCGGGCGGCCGGGGGCGGTGGTGTACGCGGCCTCGGGCGACACCCGGCCCGACGGGGCGCTCGCCGACGTGGCACGGGCGGTGGCGGCGGGCGCGGTGGTGGTCACGCCCGCGCTGTACCCGCTGTACGACCAGCGCAACGCGCCGCCGGAGTTCCGCGATCCGGTGCTCGCTGCGGTCGCCGAGGGCGGCGGTTCGCTCTTCGTGTCGGGCGTGGACCCGGGCTGGGGCAACGACGTGCTGCCGCTGCTCGTGAGCGGGCTCGGCGCCACGGTGGACGCGATCCGCTGCCAGGAGATCTTCGACTACTCGACGTACGAGCAGGAGGAGTCGGTCCGGGAGCTGGTCGGGATGGGGCGGCCGATGGAGTACGAGCCGCCGATGCTGTGGCCCTCGGTCCCGACCATGATCTGGGGCGGGCAGGTGCGGCTGATGGCCCGCGCGCTGGGGGCCGAGCTCGACGAGATCCGCGAGACGATGGAGCGGCGGCCGCTGGAGACCACCGTGAAGACGCGGACGATGGGCGTCTTCGAGGCGGGGACGCAGGGCGCGATCCGCTTCGAGGTGCAGGGCATCGTCGACGGCGAGCCCCGGATCGTCATCGAGCACGTCACCCGCATCCACCCCTCGTGCGCGCCGGACTGGCCGGTGCCCCCGGACGGGGCGGGCGCGCACCGGGTGATCGTCGAGGGCAGCCCGCGGATCGAGGTGACGGTGGCGGCGACCGACGAGGGCGAGAACCGCTCGGCGGGCGGCAACGCCACCGCCGTGGGCCGGCTCGTCGGCGCGATCGACTGGCTGGTGGCGGCGGAGCCGGGACTGTACGACGCATTGGACGTACCGCTGAGGCCGGCGGTCGGCAAACTCGGAAGGAGACCGCGGTGATCATCGACATTCCCGAGGGCCAGGAGCCGATCGGGTACGTGTGGGGCGACATGGTCCCGGAGATCGGGACGGCGGCGGCGAACTTCTCGCTGTCGGTGTACGCCCATACGACCCTGGGGCTGCGCGAGTTCGAGGCGGCGCGCCTGCGGATCGCGCAGATCAACGGCTGCGGGTTCTGTCTGGACTGGCGTACCGACCGGGACGGCGAGAAGGTCGAGGAGGGCTTCGACGAGGTCGTCGCGGCCTGGCGGACGACGGAGGTCTCGGAGGCCTTCGACGAGCGGACGCGACTGGCGGCCGAGTACGCGGAGCGGTACGCGCTGGACCACCACGGCCTGGACGAGGAGTTCTGGGCGCGGATGACGGCCCGGTACAGCCAGGAGGAGATCGTGGAGCTGACGATGAGCCTGGGCTCGTGGCTGGCCTTCGGGCGGCTCAACCGGGTGCTCGGTCTCGACACGGTGTGCGTGCTGCCGACGGGGTGAGGCCCGGCGCACGGAGGGGCCGGCCGGTTCTCGAACCGGCCGGCCCCTTCGTGTACCCGCCGGGTCAGAAGTCCTCGGCGATGATGTTCTCGATGTTGCGCTCGGCGAGGGCGGTGATGGTGACGAACGGGTTGACGCTGGTGTTCCCGGGGATGAGGGAGCCGTCCATCACGTAGAGCCCCTGGTAGCCGTGCAGGCGCCCGTGGTTGTCCGTGGCCCGGTCGAGGACGGCACCGCCGAGCGGGTGGTAGGTGAGGTGGTCGCCCCAGATCTTGTAGGCGCCGAAGAGGTCGGTCCGGTAGATCGTCCCCTCCTTGCTGTTGATCTTGTCGAAGATGGACTTGGCCATGTCGATGGACGTCTGCTTCCAGGCCCGGTCCCAGCTCAGGTCGACCTTGCCGGTGGACGGGTTCCAGGTGAACTCGGCGCGGCGCGGGGTGCGGGTGATGGAGAGGTAGAAGGAGGCGTAGGTCTCGATGCCGGTGGGCAGCGGGGCGACCTCGGCGAAGGCGCCTCCGGCCTCCCAGTTGTCGATGCCCGCGGTGGGCATGGAGGACTGGAGTTTCCCGGTCGGGTCCCACATGTGGTTGGCGCGGCCGCACATGACGTTGCCGTTGTCGCCCCAGCCCTTGCCGATGTGCTCGTTGAGCGACGGCAGGGCGCCGGTCGCCTTGAGTCGGGTGAGGAGCTTGCTGGTGCCGACGCTGCCGGCGGCGAAGAAGACCCGGTCGGCACGGACGGTCTTGGTGACGAGGGTGGCGCCGGTGGTGTCGATCTGGTCGATGACGACGGTGTAGCCGCCTCCGGCGGCGGGGCTGACGGAGGTCACCCGGTGGAGCGGGGAGACGTTCACCCTGCCGGTGGCGGCGGCCTGGGCCAGGTACGTCTTCTGGAGGCTCTTCTTGCCGACGTTGTTGCCGTAGATGACCTCGCCCGCCAGGGCGGACTTCTGGACGGACCCGGCGGCCTCCTGCTTCATGTAGTCCCAGTCGTAGACGTTGGGCACGAAGACGAAGGGGAAGCCGGAGCGCTGGGCGTGCTTGCGGCCGACCCGGGCGTACTGGTAGCAGTCCGCGTTCTCCCACCAGTTGACGTCCACCGAGGTGACGCCCAGGCCCGCGTTGGCGCGCGGGTAGTAGGTGGAGTACATCTCGGCCGGGTCGACCGTCGGAAGGATCGCCGGGAAGCGTTCCCGGAGCGGGGTGACGGCCATGCCGCCGTTGACGAGGGAACCTCCGCCGACCCCGCGCCCCTGGTAGACGGTGATGCCGGCGAAGTCCTCGGCGTCGAGGATGCCCGTGTGGATGGGGACGTCCTTGTCGAGCGGGAAGCCGAGGAACTGGTTCAGCGGCTGCTTCGTGCGGGTGCGCAGCCAGAAGGAACGGTAGTCCGGGGTGGTGGTGTTGGCGAAGATCTTGCCGTCGGGGCCCGGGGTGTCCCAGGCCATGCCCATCTCGATCATGTGCACGTCCACGCCCGCCCGGGCGAGCCGCAAGGCGGCGACGGAGCCGCCGTAGCCGGTGCCGATGACGATGGCGCGCACCTGGGATCCGTCGGGGATGGGGGTGCAGTTCAGTCCGGGGACCTCGGCTCGGGCGGGGGTCGTGATCGTGCCGGCGAGGGCGGCGGCGCCGAGAACAGAACCTGTTCCCGCGAGGAAGCCACGGCGGCTGACGTGGCGATTTCCCTGGCCGGGCTGGGGGTGTTCACTCATGTGATCGTCCTCACTCGCGAGTGAATGGGAACACGTTCTACGACCGGCCGCCGAGGAAGTCACGAGAAACTGCCGAGTAACTTCAGGCCGCATACGCCTTCTTGATCGCCTCCGCCATGTACGCGGCGTGGGCCCGCGCCGCGGGCAGCAGCTCCGCCCAGTCCCCGTACTCCCCCGCCAGGTACTGGTCCCGCGCGGCGGCGAGCACCGGCCGGTACTCCTCCGGCAGCTCGCCCAGCACCCACGCCGCCGCCCCGTCCTTCGAACGGATCCGGCCGGTGCGCAGCGTGGTGAGGATCCGGGCCAGGGTCAGCAGCACGTTGCGGGTGTCGCCGTCGAGGTCGGCGAGCAGCTCGGGTACGCCCGCGGCGACCGCGGCCCGCAGATCGGCCCGCGGCACCGCCTCGAAGAGCACGGACGGGCGGGGGCCGTGGAGGGAGAGGTCCCCGGCTCGGGCCATGGCGAGGAGCGGGGCGAGGTCGGGGCAGGGCGCGGGAGCGGGGGTGAGACCGCGCTCGAAGTCGTCGCGGAGCCATTCCCCGTACAGGTACTCGCACACGGGCGGGTAGCGCCAGGGGCGCACGTCGGCGTGGACGACCAGACTCAGTTCGACGGGCCGGGCGGGCCCGCCGTACGCCCGCTCGCCCGAGACGGCGAGCAGGGCGTCCGTGAGGGCGCGGCGCTCCCTCTCCGTGGTGCGCCGGGTCAGGACGACGATCACGTCCACGTCGCTGGTGGGGCGCAGACCTCCGAGGACGGCGGAGCCGTGCAGGCACGCCGCGAGGACGGTGTCCCCGCCGAGGGTCTCGCGGACGATCCCCACGACACGGCGGGCGGCCTCGTGGTCGGCGCCGTCGTGGGCGTGAGCGGGCATGCGGCGGCTCCTGACGGGCGACGGGCGCGGGGCCGTCACCGTACCGTCGCGGCCGGAGGGGGGCTACCGAGGACGGGGCGGCCTGAGACGGGAAGGCCGGAGCAGGGAAGGCCGGAGCAGGAGCGGCCGGAGGAAGGAAGGCCGGAGGAGGAGCGGCCCGACGGTCAGGCGAGTGACGAACCGGGGGCGCCGGTGAGCCGCTCCGGAGTGAGCAGTTCGGCGAGCCGGTGTGCGGGCAGCAGGCCCTTCTCCAGGGTGAGTTCGGCTACCCCCCGGCCGGTGGCGAGCGCCTCCTGAGCGATGGCCGTGGCGGCCGTGTAGCCGAGGTGCGGGTTGAGGGCGGTGGCGAGGCCGATGGAGTTCTCCACGGCGGCACGGAGGGCCTCGGTGTTGGCCGTGATGCCGCTGACGCACCGCTCGGCGAGGGTGAGGCAGGCGGCGCGGAGCGAGAGGAGGCTCTTCGAGAGGGCGTGGAAGATGACGGGCTCGAAGGCGTTGAGCTGGAGCTGTCCGCCCTCGGCGGCCATGGTGATGGTGATGTCGTTGCCGATCACCTCGAAGGCGACCTGGTTGACGACCTCGGGGATCACCGGGTTGACCTTGCCGGGCATGATGCTCGAACCCGCCTGGACCGCCGGCAGGTTGATCTCGCCGAGGCCCGCGCGCGGCCCCGAGGAGAGCAGGCGCAGGTCGTTGCAGGTCTTGGAGAGCTTGACCGCGATGCGCTTGAGGACCCCGGAGAGCTGGACGAAGGCGCCGCAGTCCTGGGTGGCCTCGATGAGGTTGGCGGAGGTCACGAGCGGCAGACCGGTCAGGTCGGCGAGGTTGCGGCGGGCGGTCTCCGCGTAGCCGGGGGCGGCGTTGAGGCCGGTGCCGATGGCGGTGGCGCCGAGGTTGATCTCGTGGATGAGCTCGACGGCCTCGGCGAGGCGCCCGCGGTCCTCCTCCAGCATCACGGCGTACGTGGAGAACTCCTGGCCCAGGGTCATGGGCACCGCGTCCTGGAGCTGGGTGCGGCCCATCTTGACGACCTCGCGGAACTCCAGGGCCTTGGCGGCGAAGGCGTCCTGGAGCACGGCCATGGCGACGAGGAGCTCACGGGCCGCGCCGATCGCCGCGATGCGGATGGCGGTCGGGTAGACGTCGTTGGTGGACTGGCCGAGGTTGACGTCCTCGTTGGGGTGGAGGCGGGCGTAGTCGCCCTTGGCGTGGCCGAGGAGCTCCAGGGCTCGGTTGGCGACGACCTCGTTGGCGTTCATGTTGGTCGACGTGCCGGCGCCGCCCTGGACCACGTCGACGACGAACTGGTCGTGGAGGTGTCCGGACCTGATCTCCCGGCAGGCACCGGCGATGGCGTCGGCCTTGTCGGCGGGGAGCAGGCCGAGCTCCTCGTTGGCGCGGGCCGCGGCCTCCTTGACGGCGGCGAGCGCGTCGATGAGCAGGGGGTAGACGGAGATCGGCGTGCCGGTGATCGCGAAGTTCTCGGTGGCGCGCAGGGTGTGCACGCCCCAGTAGGCGTCGGCGGGAACGTCCCGGTCGCCGAGCAGGTCGTGCTCGCTGCGGACGGAAGGGGTGTGCGGGGCGGGTGCGGAAACCATGGGAGCCGTCCTTGCGGGGAGGGGGAAGCGGCGTACGAGGTATGGGGTACGGGCCGCTGGGAGTACGGGGTACGGGTGCGGGCAGCTCGGCGTGCGGGAGGGGCCGCGCTGAGTACGAGGAGGGGCCGCTCGGAGTACGGGAGCGCTGCCCGGAGTACGGGAGGGCTGCCCGGAGTGCGCGCGCCGGCGTGACGGCCGCCGGCAGTGGCGTGGGTCCGGCGCGCGGGCACGGCTCCGCCGCGGCCCGACGGGCGGTCGCGGGGCCGTACGCCGGCAGGGGGTGCGGGAAGGTTGGCGCCGGTTCGCGGGCGGAGGGTGGGGAACACTCCGCCCGCGAACCGGGGTTTCAGGGGCCCGGGTCAGGGGCCGGTGGGACGGGGGCGCCGGTCGAGCGGTCCGGCCCCCGGGTCGCCGTCCGGGTCAGGCGCGTGTGGCGACGGCCGAGGCCGACCGGGAGCCGCCGGTGGCGAGCGCGGGCTCCGCGCGGACGGGTCCCTCCAGGAGACGGCGCAGGAGCGCGGTGCGGCGCGCGGGGTCCGGGCTGCCGTCCCCCTCGGCGAGGAGTGCGGCGAGGACGGCGATCCGCGCCTGGGCGGCCCGGAGCGTGCCGGTGAGCAGCGCTCCGGCGGCGACGAGGTCGACCGCTCCGCCGCCGGTGTAGATCTCGGCGAGCGGTCCCGCGGGGACGCGGGTGCTCACGGCGACGAGGACGCCCTGGGCGACGGCGTCCGCGACGGCGGCGGCGATCTCGGGGGTGGCGTTGCCCGCGCCGGTCGCTTCGAGGACGAGGCCCCGGGCACCGGCGGCCACGGCCGCCTTGAGGAAGAGCGCGTCGCCGTCGGCGTGGTGCGTGACGATGTCGACCCGCGGCAGCGGAGCCACGCCGGGGGCGGTGGCGCCGGGGTTCGCGGTCAGGGCCGCGTCGGGGAGCGGCAGCGGGGCGGGGCGCTCCGGGAGGCGCTCGACGTCGACGCGGGAGAAGCCGACGCGGCCGAGACGCTCGGCGGAGGGGTCGGAGAAGGCGTCGGCGGCGAGGGTCTGGGTCTTGACGGTGCCGCGGGCCGCGTGGACCCGTCCGTCGAACACGACGAGGACGCCCAGCTCGCGGACGGAGGCGGCGACCTGGAGGGCGTCGTACAGGTTCCCGGGGCCGTCGCCGTCGCCCGTGCCGAAGGGGCGCTGGGCGCCGGTGAGGACGACCGGGCGGGCGTCGGAGTGGTGGAGGTCCAGGAGGAAGGCGGTCTCCTCCAGGGTGTCGGTGCCGTGGGTGACCACGATGCCGTCGACGCCGGGGTCGGCGAACGTCTCGTGGACGGTCCGCAGGAGGGCGAGCTGGTGCGCGGAGGTCATGCGCGAGCTGTTGACGTTGAAGAGGTCGACGACCTCGACGCCGACGCCCTCGGGGAGGGGGGCGGTGGCCAGGACGTCGTCACCGGAGGCGTCGGCCGCGTAGCCCGTGCCCTGCCAGCGGCTGGCGATCGTGCCGCCGGTGCTGATGACGACGATCCGGCGCGGTCCTCCGTCGTTCGTCCGCTTCATGCCTGCCCGCCCTCACTCGATACCGACGTGCGCGTCACACCTACGCGCCCTACATCCGCAACGATAGGACAGGGGCCGCGCAAGACGATTGCCAATTCAGCCCGGCCAGCGGCTGTGCGTGATAGATAATTGCGCCATGGACCGAATCGATCTCCATATCTTGCGCGAGCTCCAGAACGACGGCCGGCTGAGCAACCAGGAGCTGGCCCAGCGGGTCGGGCTCAGCCCCTCCCCCTGTCTGCGCCGGGTGCGCCAGCTGGAGCAGGACGGGGTGATCCAGGGCTACCGGGCGATCATCGACCCGGAGGCGGTCGGGCGGGGCTTCGAGGTGCTCGTCTCGGTGGAGGTGCGACGGGACCGCGAGACGGTGGAGGCCTTCGAGGAGGCGCTCCAGGACGTGCCGGACGTCATCGAGGCGTACCGCCTGTTCGGCAGTCCGGGCTGCCTGCTGCGGATCGCGGTGGCCGATCTCGCGGCGTACGAGCGGCTGTGGATCGAGCGGCTGACGACGCTGGCCGGGGTCACCGAGGTCAACTCGCAGATCATCATGAAGCGGATCAAGGAGCCGAAGGGCATGCCCGTGGACGTCCGGGGCGCCTGAGCGCACCCGAGTACGCCCGAGTACGCCGATCGCGACCGGGCACGTCCCATCACATCACGGCACGGAGGCAGCCTTCGGGTCCTCCGGTCGCTCCATATGCGAGAACGTCACGGAACAGCCTCTTCCTCGTTACATGACAGGTACCTGACGTGTGTCACCCTCCCGATGACACGAAGTCAACACGCGTAGACAGCGGGGCCCTTGAGCCGGTCCCCGCCGCCCCGCGCGTACCGTCCCCGGGAAAGGGCCCCCCATGTCCGTTGTGCGGATCGGCAGATGGAAGGCGTGGGCAGCGGCCGTCGCCGCCACCCTCTTCAGCGTCACGCTCCCCGCGGTCACCGCGACTCCCGCCAGCGCCACGACCACCGCGTACGACACGACGTACTACAAGAACGCGGTCGGCAAGACCGGCACGAGCCTCAAGTCCTCGCTGCACACGATCATCAGCAGCCAGAGCAAGATCTCGTACGACGCCGTCTGGAACGCGCTGAAGGTCACCGACCAGGACCCCAACAACACGAGCAACGTGGTCCTGCTCTACAGCGGCGTCTCGCGCAGCAAGTCCCTCAACGGCGGCGACGTGGGCGACTGGAACCGCGAGCACGTGTGGGCGCAGTCCCACGGCAACTTCGGCACCTCGGCCGGGCCCGGCACGGACCTGCACCACCTGCGGGCGTGCGACGTCCAGGTCAACAGCACGCGCGGGAACAAGGACTGGGACACCGGTGGCAGCGCGGTCAACGGCGCCCCCGGCAGCTACACGGACTCCAACTCCTTCGAGCCGCGCAACGCCGACAAGGGCGATGTCGCCCGCATGATCCTCTACATGGCCGTCCGTTACGAGGGCGACGACGCCTGGGCCGACCTGGAGCCCAACGAGTCGACCTCCAACGGCAGCGTCCCCTTCCACGGCCGGCTCGCGATCCTGAAGCAGTGGAACGAGCAGGACCCGCCGAGCGCCTTCGAGGAGCGCCGCAACGACGTCATCTACGGCACCTACCAGGGCAACCGCAATCCCTTCATCGACCACCCCGAGTGGGTCGAGGCGATCTGGTAGATCGAGCACGACCGACCGTACGTACGCAGCCGGGCCGGGCGCATCGCCCCTGGCCCGGCTGCTTCGCGTCCCGAGGGACCGGCCTCTACGCCTGACCGCTCCCGGCGCCTTCAAACGCGAAATCGCAGATCTTCTCACGCTCTTCGCGCAACCGTGAGGGGCACCCATGAGCCGTTACCCATTCGTTATAAACGGTGATTTTGCCCGCTTCTGCCCCTGTTTGCCGTACGCCGAAGCCCGCATTCCGGCCATGGCGACCGTCGGTGCACCTATCACGTTCCACCGGACCCGAACAAGATCCCAGGGCCAGGAAGTTCGGAGATCCACTCGGTAGCTTCGGCGCCCATGACCACTGCCCGCACGACACCCCCGACGATCGCGGACGGCGCCGAGCTCTGGCGGATCGCCCGCGGCTCGGGGGACCTGGACCTCAACTCGCCGTACAGCTATCTGCTGTGGTGCCGCGACTTCGCCGACACGACCTCCGTCGCCCGTGACGCCTCCGGACGCCCGATCGGTTTCGTGACCGGCTATCTGCGGCCCGACGCACCCGAGACGCTCTTCGTCTGGCAGATCGCCGTCGAGGACGCGCACCGCGGAAGCGGGGTGGCCGGGTCCCTGCTCGACGACCTGTCCGCACGCGTGGCCGCCGACCGCGGCATCAGCCGGGTCGAGGCGACCGTCACCCCGGGGAACCTGGCGTCCGACCGGCTGTTCCGGTCCTACGCGCGCCGGCACGGCGCGGACGTGACCCAGGAGGTCCTCTTCCCGTCGGCCGCCTTCCCCGCGGCGGGACACGACTCCGAGGTGCTGTACCGCATCGGCCCCCTCGGTGCCCCGGTGTCCTGAGCCCCCGTCCGCGCCCCCGTGCACCCCGAACCCCACTCTGGAGAAGAGACTTCGTGACCCTGACCGACATCGCCGCCCCCTCCGTCTTCGAGACCGTCGAATCGGAGGTCCGCAGCTACTGCCGCGCCTGGCCCGTCGTCTTCGAACGCGCCAGTGGCAGCCGGCTGTACGACGAGCAGGGGCGTCCGTACCTCGACTTCTTCGCCGGCGCGGGCTCGCTGAACTACGGCCACAACAACCCCGCCCTCAAGCGTGCCCTCCTCGACTACCTCGCCGACGACGGCGTCACCCACGGCCTCGACATGTCGACGACCGCCAAACGCGCCTTCCTCGAGACCTTCCACGAGACGGTCCTGGAGCCCCGCGCCCTGCCCTACAAGGTGATGTTCCCCGGCCCCACCGGCACCAACGCCGTGGAGGCCGCGCTGAAACTGGCCCGGAAGGTCACCGGGCGGCAGACGGTCGTCTCCTTCACCAACGCCTTCCACGGGATGTCGCTCGGCTCGCTCGCCGTCACCGGAAACGCCGCCAAGCGCGCCGGGGCGGGCGTGCCCCTCAACCACGCCATCCGGATGCCGTTCGACGACTACCTCGACGGGCGCCTCCCCGACTTCCTCTGGTTCGAGCGACTCCTGGACGACGCCGGCTCCGGCCTCGACCACCCGGCGGCCGTGATCGTCGAGACCGTCCAGGGAGAAGGCGGCATCAACGTCGCACGCGCCGAGTGGCTGCGCGGCCTCGCGGAGCTCTGCCGCCGGCACGACATGCTCCTCATCGTGGACGACATCCAGATGGGCTGCGGACGCACCGGCGACTTCTTCTCCTTCGAGGAGGCCGGCATCACGCCCGACATCGTCACCCTGTCCAAGTCCATCAGCGGCTACGGCCTGCCCATGGCCCTCTGCCTCTTCCGGCCCGAGCTGGACGTGTGGCAGCCCGGCGAGCACAACGGGACCTTCCGCGGGAACAACCCCGCCTTCGTCACCGCCACGGCTGCCCTCGACGCCTACTGGCGCGACGGCGCCCTGCGCGAGCGGACCCTGAGCCGCGCGGACCGGGTGGAACGCGCCCTCCTGGACCTGTGCGCGGGCGACGGGCGGACGGGCCTGGCGGTCCGCGGCCGCGGCCTGGTGTGGGGCCTGGAGTTCGCCGACGGAGAGCGCGCCGAGGCCGTGTGCCGGCGCGCCTTCGAGACCGGCCTCCTCGTGGAGACCTCGGGGCCGCGCGGCGAGGTCGTGAAGCTGCTCCCGCCGCTGACCGCGACGGACGACGAACTCGACGAGGGCCTCGGCATCCTGGCCCGCTCCGTCCGGCACACCGCCTGATCCCTCTCCTGACCCGATGACCGGAAAGGCAACACCCCATGATCGTCCGTTCCTTCGACGAGCTGGAGAACACCGAGCGGCACGTGAGGGCCGCCTCGGGCACCTGGGAGAGCAAGCGCATCGTCCTGGCCCGTGAGCGGGTGGGCTTCTCCCTCCACGAGACGGTGCTGTACGCCGGCACCGAGACCGCCATGTGGTACGCGAACCACGTCGAGGCCGTGGTCTGCACGGCCGGCGAGGCCGAGCTCACCGACCACGAGACGGGCCGCACGTACACGATCGTGCCCGGAACGATGTACCTGCTCGACGGGCACGAGCGCCACACCCTCAAGGTCAAGGCGGACTTCCGCTGCCTGTGCGTCTTCAACCCGCCCGTCACGGGGCGCGAGGACCACGACGAGAACGGCGTCTACCCGCTGCTGACCGAACCCGAGCCCGCATCCGACGACGTCTGAGCCCGGCACGACACCGACACCCCTACGCGAAAGGAAGCACGCTCCCCCATGCCCTCCGCACCCACCCGTCCCGTCGACCTCTACCCCACCCGTGGCCCCAAGGAGGAACTGATCGGCCGCAAGGACCCCGTCGTGTGGTCCGAGCCCGGCACGGCGGGCCCGTTCTGGGCCCGTGAACTGGAGGAGTACGACCGCGACGGCTTCGTCACGGTGGACGAGATCGTCACCCCCGACGAGGTCGACGCACTCCGGGCGGAGCTGGACCGGCTCGTCGCCGACCCCGCCGTACGGGCGGACGAGCGGGCGGTCGTCGAGCCCCGTTCCCAGGAGATCCGGTCCGTCTTCGAGGTGCACCGGATGAGCGAGGTCTTCGGCCGGCTGGCCCAGGATCCGCGGGTCCTCGGGCGCGCCCGCCAGATCCTCGGCTCCGACGTCTACGTCCACCAGTCGCGGGTCAACGTCAAGCCCGGCTTCGGCGCCAGCGGCTTCTACTGGCACTCCGACTTCGAGACCTGGCACGCGGAGGACGGCCTGCCGAGGATGCGGACCGTCTCGGTCTCGATCGCCCTCACCCCGAACCACACCACCAACGGCAGCCTGATGATCATGCCGGGTTCGCACCGCACCTTCCTGGGCTGCGCCGGGGCCACCCCCCGGGACAACTACAAGAAGTCGCTCCGGATGCAGGACGCCGGCACCCCCTCCCACGAGGCGCTGACCACCTTCGCCGACGCCTGCGGCATCCGCCACTTCACCGGTCCGGCCGGCTCCGCCACCTGGTTCGACTGCAACGCCCTGCACGGGTCGGGCGACAACATCACCCCGTACCCCCGCAGCAATGTGTTCCTCGTCTTCAACAGCGTCGAGAACCAGCCGGAGGCACCCTTCGCCG
This sequence comes from Streptomyces sp. NPDC042346, assembly GCF_055581845.1. Taxonomy (NCBI): domain Bacteria; kingdom Bacillati; phylum Actinomycetota; class Actinomycetes; order Kitasatosporales; family Streptomycetaceae; genus Streptomyces; species Streptomyces sp. NPDC042346. Next base: position 300,191 of record NZ_JBVJEH010000011.1, read on the forward strand.
CCCCGGTCCGGCGGCCCTCCTTCATCGCCGCGCCCGCCCCGGACCGGTCATGACCGGTCCCGCACACCTCGACCGCCGCCGCTTCCTCGGCAGAACGGCGCTCCTGGGCGGACTCGCCCTCACACCCGGGCTGCTCGCGGCCTGCACCCGCACCCAGGTCGGGTCAGGGGCTCCCAAGGACGACGGCGCGCTCCTGGCGAAGCTGCGGAAGCAGGGCTTCGTACGGGTCGGCTTCGCCGGCGAGGCGCCGTACGGCTTCCAGGACGGCTCCGAGCTCGCGGGCGAGGCCCCGACGCTGCACCGCGAGATCTTCACGGCGCTCGGCGTGGGCGAACTGCGCCCGACGCTCACCGAGTTCGGGGCGCTGATCCCCGGGCTCCTCGCCGACCGGTTCGACGTCGTGAGCGCGGGCATGTCGATCACGCCCGAGCGCTGCGCCAAGGTGGTCTTCTCCGAGCCGGAGTTCGTCTCCCCCACCGCCCTGATGGTCCGCGAGGGCAATCCGAAGGGGGTGAGCGATCTGGCGTCCTGCGCGGCGAAGGGCGCCACGGTCGGCGTGCTGACGGCCGCGGTGGAGGCGTCCTTCGCCAAGGCGGCGGGTGTCCCCGACGGTTCGGTGAAGACGCTGGCCAAGCAGCAGGACGGTCTCGACGCCCTGCTGGCCGGCCGGATCGACGCCTTCGCGCTGACCGCCATCTCCCTGCGCTGGCTCGCGCGGACGAACCGGGGCGCGGCGGTGGAGGTGGCCGAGCCGTTCGTCCCGGTGGTCGACGGCGTACGGCAGCTCGGCGCGGGCGGAGCCGTGTTCCGGCCGGGCGCGACCGGTCTGCGGGATGCCTTCGACATCGAGCTCCGGAAGATCACCGGTGCTCCGGACCGGTTCGTGGAGCTGATCGGGCGCTACGGCTTCACCTCGCGCGAGGTGCCGCCCCGTTCCCTGCGGACCGCCGACCTGTGCGCCGGGTGAGGGGCGGCCGACGTGGCTGACTTCCTCCCCGAGCTCCGCCGGGCGGCGCCCGGGCTCGCCGACGGGCTCCTGGTCACGGCCGAGGCCACGGTGCTGGGCGCCGCGCTCGCCCTGGTCCTCGCGTACGCGCTGGGGCTGCTGTCCCGGTCGGCGCGGCTGCCGGTGCGCGGGGCGGCGCGGCTCGTCGTGGAGTTCTTCCGGGGGACCTCGCTGTACGTGCAGCTCTTCTGGCTGTTCTTCGCGCTGCCGATGCTCGGTTTCCGGCTGGAGCCGCTGGCCTGCGGTGTCCTCGCGCTGGGGCTCAACTTCGGGGCGTACGGCTCCGAGGTCGTCCGGGGCGCGGTGGCCGCGGTGCCCCGCGCCCAGACCGAGGCGGCGATCGCGCTGTCCATGGGGCCGGCGCTGCGGCTGCGGCGAGTGGTACTGCCGCAGGCGCACGCGCTGATGGTGGCGCCGTTCAAGAACCTGCTCGTCCAGCTGTTGAAGGCGACGCCGCTGCTCTCCCTGGTGACGGTCCCCGACCTCACCTTCCGGATCGACCAGCTGCGCTCGGCGACGGGCTCGACGGCCGCCTCGTACCTGCTGCTCCTGGGGCTCTACTTCGGCATGGCCGTCGTGCTGAGCCTCCTCATGAACGCTCTGGAGCGGGCCGCGAAGGCCCGCCTGGGCCAGGAAGGAGGCGTGTGATGTGGGACGGGGAGGCGGCCCGGGCCGCGCTGCCGACCGTACTGGAGGGGTTCGGCGTCACGCTTGTCGCGACCGTACTGGCCTTCGCCGTCGCGGCGGTCCTGGGACTCGTGCTCGCCTTCGCCGGGCGCGCGGCTCCCGCGTGGCTGGCCCTCCCGCTGCGCGGGGCGGCCGGGTTCGTCCGCTCGACGCCGCTCCTGGTGCAGCTGTTCGCGGCCTGGGTGCTGATCCCGGGGCTCGACGCGCCGGCGCTGGGCGTCCTGGTCCTCGGCGTGCACTACGCCACGTACCTCTCCGAGGTGTACCGGACGGGCATCGACGCCGTACCGAAGGGGCAGTGGGAGGCGTGCACGGCGCTGTCGCTGCCGAGCCGGCGGGTGTGGCGGGCGGTGGTGCTGCCGCAGGCCGTCCGCAACGTGCTGCCGCCGCTGGGCAACTACGCGGTCTCCATGTTCAAGGAGACGCCGCTGCTGTCGGTGATCACGGTGCACGAGATGGTCCACGAGGCGAACACGTTCGGGAGCACCCACTTCGCCTATCTGGAGAGCTTCACCCTGGCCGCCGCGGTGTTCCTGCTCGCGAGCTGGCCGACGTCCGTACTGCTGCGACGACTGGAGGCACGCCTTGCCCACTGAGGACCCGGCGGTCCGCTTCGACCTGGTCACGAAGCGGTACGGCGACCACACCGTGCTCGACGGCCTCGACCTGGAGGTCGCCCGCGGGGAGCGGGTGACCCTGATCGGTCCGAGCGGCTCCGGGAAGACCACCATCCTCCGGCTGCTCATGACGCTGGAGCGGGTGACCGACGGCGTCATCCATGTCGACGGGGAGCCCTTCTCACACATGCCGGGCCGCGCGGGCGGGAAACCGGTGCCGGCGAGCGAGCGTCATCTGGCCGAGCGGCGGCGGAAGATCGGCATGGTCTTCCAGCAGTTCAACCTCTTCCCGCACATGAGCGTTCTCGAGAACGTCGTCGAGGCGCCCGTGCACGTCCTCGGCGAGAGCCGGGAGGAAGCGGGACGCAGGGCCCGGGAGCTGCTCGACCTGGTCGGGCTCGCCGACAAGGTCGACGCCCGGCCGACCCGGCTCTCCGGGGGCCAGCAGCAGCGGGTGGCCATCGCCCGCGCCCTGGCGATGCGGCCCGAGATCCTGCTCCTGGACGAGGTGACGTCCGCGCTGGACCCGGAGCTGGTGGCGGAGGTGCTCGACGTGCTGCGGGACATCGCCCGCGGGACCGACATCACGCTGCTGTGCGTGACGCACGAGATGGGTTTCGCCCGGGACGTCTCGGACCGGATCATGATGTTCGACCGTGGCCGGATCGTCGAGTCGGGGCCGGCCGACGAACTCCTGGACGCGCCCGCCGAGGAGCGCACGCGTACCTTCCTGAGTTCGGTCCGCTGAGGGGAAGGTGCGGCCGGGCGCGGGCCTGGCCGCACCTCCTCCCAGCCGTCACCTTCCTCTCGGCCGTCACCCTCCCGGCCGTCACCTTCCTCTCAGGCGTCACCTTCCTCTCAGGCGTCGCCCTGCTGCTCGACCGCCATGCCTTCCCGAAGCTGGTCGAGGCTGCGGGCGAGCAGGCGCGAGACATGCATCTGGGAGACGCCGAGCCGCTCGCCGATCTGCGTCTGGGTGAGTTCCTCGACGAAGCGGAGGTGCAGCAGCAGCCGGTCGCGCGGGGCGAGGGCCTCCAGGAGCGGGGCGAGGGTGTGGAACTCCTCGAAGAGGGCGAGCGCCGGGTCCTCCTGGCCGATGAGGTCGGCCAGGGCGGCGTCCTCGTCGTCGCTGTCACCGGCGGCGAACGTGGCGTCCAGGGACGTCGAGTGGTAGCCGTTGGCCGCGACCTGGGCCTCGATCACCTGGTCCTCGGACAGGTCCATGACCGGCGCCAGCTCCGCGATCCGCGGGGCCCTGCCGAGCCGTGAACTCAGCTCCTCGGTCGCCTTCGCCAGCTCGACCCGTGCCTCTTGGAGCCGGCGCGGGACGTGCACAGCCCAGGTGGTGTCGCGGAAGAACCGTTTGATCTCGCCCACGATGTACGGCACGGCGAAGGTGGCGAACTCCACCTCGCGCGACAGGTCGAAGCGGTCGATCGCCTTGATCAGACCGACCATGCCGACCTGGAGGATGTCCTCCCTCTCGTCGCCGCGGGCGCGGAACCGACCCGCCGCGTACACCACCAGGGACATGTTCATCTCGATCAGGGTGTTCCGGACGTACTGGTGTCCCTCGGTGCCCTCCTCCCGCACCGCCAGTTCCCGGAAGAACACCTTGGACAGGGCACGCGCGTCCCGGGGCGGAACCGCCTGCGGGATCTCGGGACAGGGCAGGTCCTCGCCCGTTCCGCTCGTCGCGTACGTCGTCGTCGCCTCGGCCGGATCGGTCCGCACGGGGACAACCTCCTCTGGCTCGCGGTCCGTTCAGCGGTCCTGGTTCTCGTACCCCGGCTTCCCGGAGGCACTCCTCGCCCGTGCCCGGCCCCTTCCTCATGGGAAGGAGGAATCACCCCGGTGCGAACGGGCAGACGAAACCTGTCAGCTGTTGAGGAACCGGCAAGAACGGAAAGAAAGGGATCCGCCATGACGACCCGGAGCTACACCCGGTCCCCGGCCCTCGGGGCGGACCCGCTCGGCGCCCGGAACGCCGGATGGCCCCCGGTCCGTACGACACCGGCCGAGGCACGGCAGCTCGTACGCCGCATGCTCACGGGTCTCGGCCCTCTGCGGCCCTCCCAGGTCGAGGACCTGCTGCTCGTCACCTCGGAGCTGGTCACCAACGCGCACCGCCACGGGGGCGGCGTCACCGGTTTCGGGATCGGGATCGGACGCGACCGGGTGACGGTGTCCGTGTCCGACGCCAGTAGGGAGTCCCCGCTGTACGAGCTCCGCGAGGAGCTGCGTCCCGGCGGCTTCGGCTGGCCGATCGTGCTGCGGCTGTGCTGCGAGGTGACCGTGGACACGGGCGCGGACGGCAAGACGATCCACGCGGCGGTGGCGTTCGACCGATGACGTCCGACCGTGGAAGGGTGAGCCGATGACCTCACCCTCGTACGAACTCCTCGCCGGCGCCCCGGACTCCCCCGTCCTCCTCCATGTGCCGCACTCCTCCCGGGTGATACCCCCGGACGTGCGGGACGGCATCCTGCTCGGCGACGAGGAGCTGGACCGCGAGCTGGACCACATCACCGACGCCCACACGGCGGAGATCGCCGCCGCGGCCTCCGCGACCGCCGGCAAGGCCCCCTGGCGGTTCGTCAACCGGCTCTCCCGGCTCGTCGTCGACCCCGAGCGCTTCCCCGACGAGCGCGAGGAGATGCTCGCCGTCGGGATGGGCGCGGTGTACACCCGGACGACGCACCGCACCGCGCTCCGGCCTGCCGGTTTCGATCCGACGCCGCTCATCGACCGGTACTTCACGCCGTACGCCGAGGGCATGACCGACGCCGTGGCCGGGCGGCTCGCCGCGACGGGCCGAGCGGTGATCGTCGACGTCCACTCGTACCCGACCGAGCCGCTGCCGTACGAGCTGCACGGCGAGGGGCCCCGTCCCCCGGTCTGCCTCGGCACGGACGCCTTCCACACGCCGCCGGCCCTGCTCGACGCGGCACGGGAGGCGTTCGGCGGGTTCGGGGGCCTCGCGACGGACACGCCCTTCGCCGGGACGTACGTACCCCTGTCGTACTACGGCAGGGATCCGAGGGTGAGCGCGCTCATGATCGAGATCCGCCGTGATGTCTACATGAGCGAGCCGGGCGGCGCGGCGGGAGCGGGAGTGCGGGCCCTCGGCACCGCGCTCGCGGCACTCGTCGACGCCGTGCCGTCGCACCCGACGGCGTAGGAGCGACTCGGCATCGCGACCGGTGTGTGGCCCTGGCCGGTGGACCGGAGGGCGGGCTGTCAGGCAACCGGCCCAGCTCCACGAGCGCCCGGGGCGAAGGCCTGGTGAGCTGTACTGGGAGATCTCCGGTGCCTCACGTCCGGAATCCCGGAGCGTATGGAGGAGGATTCCGTGCCGGACTCAACGACGTCGTACGCCGACCTGCGTGCCCTGGTGATCAACTGCACCCTGAAACGTTCCCCAGAGCGCAGCCACACGCAGGGACTGATCGACATCAGCACCGGGATCATGGAGCGCCAGGGCGTGCAGGTCGAGGTGCTCAGGGCGGTGGACATCGACATCGCGACCGGTGTCTGGCCGGACATGACGGAGCACGGGTGGGAGACGGACGAGTGGCCCGTCATCTACTCGCAGGTGATGGCCGCCGACATCCTGACCCTGGCGGGGCCTGTGTGGCTGGGAGACAACTCCTCAGTCATGAAGAAGGTGATCGAGCGTCTGTACGCCTGCTCGTCGATCCTCAACGACCACGGCCAGTACGCCTACTACGGCCGGGTCGGAGGATGTCTGATCACCGGCAACGAGGACGGCGCCAAGCACTGCGCGATGAACGTCCTCTACAGCCTCCAGCACCTCGGATACGTCATTCCGCCGCAGGCCGACGCGGGCTGGGTCGGCCCGGCCGGCCCGGGACCGTCCTACCTCGACCCCGGCTCGGGCGGTCCGGAGAACGACTTCACGAACCGCAACGCGACCTTCATGACCTGGAACCAGCTCCACCTGGCGAGGATGCTCAAGGATGCCGGTGGCATCCCGGCCCACGGAAACCAGCGTTCCGAGTGGGACGCCGGCTGCCGGTTCGACTTCGAGAACCCCGAGCACCGTTGAGTGCGGGCCGGAACGGTCGGAGGTCCGGCGGAAGTGCACGGCGCTGAAGATCCGCGCAGCCGCCCATGCCCGGTGGTCGGCACGGAGAACAGGTGATGCCCCAGAAGGAGCTCACCGAGCGCATGGCCATCACCCAGCACACGATCTTCGCGCTGGAGTCCGGCGAGCTGGCACCAGGGAAGGCCACCATCAGTTGGCACCAGACCGGAAGGTTGCGCGGTAGTCCCTTGGGCGTCGTCCGGTGTGCTTGGCGAAGAGAGCAGCGAAGGTTCCGGAGTCCTTGTACCCGACCGCGGTGGAGATGCTGGCGACGGTTCGGTCTGTGGTCTCAAGGAGGTGGCGGGCGCGACGGACGCGCGACGACTGTAGGTACTCGAGAGGACTCTGGCCGGTCGCGTCTGCGAAGCGCCGCAGCAGAGTCCGAGTGCTGACCCTGAGTGTGTCCGCCAACGCGGCGAGGTCGTATCGGGCGGCGAGGTTCTGGTCGAGGTGCCGCATGACCTTGCGGGAGAACTCGTTTCCGGGCTGCGGAAGAAGTCGCGCGTCGACGTATGGAGTCTGGGACGACCGCGCAGTGTCGAGGAGCGCCACCCGCGCGGTTGTCCGTGCCACGTCGGCACCGCTGTGCCGGCGGATGAGTTCCAGTGCGAAGTCGTACATGGCGCTGAAGGCCGCCGTCGTCGTCACCCCCTTGTCGGTGACGACGAGACGTTCGGGTCGGACATCGGTCTCCGGACAGCGTCGAGCCAATTCGTCGGCGAGGAACCACGCCGTCGTAGCCCGGCGTCGGTTGAGGAGCCCTGCCTCAGCGAGCAGGAACGCACCGACGCAGATCGAGACGACGGTATTGCCCGCAGCGGCGTGTGAGCGGATCGCCGCAATTTCAGGGGCGAGGGCTACGAGCTTCGCGTCCACGTCGAGGCCCGGCACGAGCCCGAACCCGGGCACGACAAGAACGTCGACCTCACGCAGCGGAGAGACGGCCAACGCCGCCCCACCTGATGCGGCGACGCGACGACGAGGCGAAACAATCGACACCTCGTAGCCGGCGCGGTCCGGACCGGCAACGTGCGTGGCCATCGTCAACAGGTCGGGGACGCCGAACACCTCGGACGCGAAGCAGCCTGGATAGGCCAGGACACCGACCCGCAGCGCGCTCACGCTCGCCTCCTGAGCATCATGCCTATGGCGAGATCGCCCCTTTACATGGCGATCCAGCCTATCGCCTTGTGCGGTGCATCAGTCCACGCTGTCGCCATGAGTGCACCCAACGGTCGTCTTGACGACGCGATCACGGACTTCTCCCGCCGACTGGTGGACGTGGAAGGGGTAGTGAAGACCGTGTATGCCGCGGGTTCCGGGCCGGCCGTCGTGTTGATGCCAGAGATGCCCGGTATCAGTCCTGACGTCCTTCGGCTGGCGCGGTGGGTGCGGGATGCGGGCTTCACCGTCTACGTCCCCTCACTCTTCGGGGTCGACGGTGCCTATCCCACGGTCGAGGGCGGTGAGGAGGTAGTCCGTCGCGCGTGTGTCAGTGCCGAGTTCCGTGCGTTCGCGGGAGGCGGCACCAGCCCCGTCACGGCGTGGCTGCGCGGGCTGGCGCGCCAGGCCCACGCCGAGTGCGGCGGTCCGGGAGTCGGCGCGATCGGACTGTGCTTCACCGGCAACTTCGCACTCACCATGGCGATTGAGCCGGCTGTCATCGCGCCAGTGGTCAACCACCCGTCCCTGCCACTGGACGATCCCGCCGGACTCGAGATGAGCGAAGAGGACGCGCGCGCGGTCCAAGACCGCATCGCGCGCGACGGACTGAAGATCCTCGCCTACCGCTTCGACGACGACCGCTGGTGCACCGGGCAGCGCTTCGCCGCGTACCAGGCACTCCTCGGCGACGCCTTCGACGGCCGCGTCCTTCCGGGCAGTTCCGCAAACACGAACCCGCCCCCGTTCTTCCGCAACGTGGTCGGGTCCCCCCACAGCGTTGTCACCGCCCACCTCGTCGACGAGGACGGACATCCCACGCTGAAGGCCAGGGACGAGATCCTCGCCTTCCTGACCGAACGTCTGAGCCGGTCCGGACACTCAGAGGGCAATCATCAAGACCTGTAGCGCGGCTGCTCAGGCCAGGTCCGGCAGGTTCATCCGCGCAAGCTTGGCCGGGTCGACCACGGCTGTGATGGCGGTGATACGGCCGTCGGTGACGGTGAACGCGAGGACGGAGAGCGGGGTGCCGTCCTCGCGCCAGGAGACGACTCCGGGACGGCCGCCCACGAGGGCTGCCCGGCCCAGGGTGGTCGAGCCGCCGGCGAGCCGCGCGCCGGCGGCGACCTTGGTGGCGCCGAGGGTGACGACCACGCCGCCGGGGGTGTCGACCGCGAGCCGCACCTCGGGGTCGAGCACGCGCAGCAGACCCTCGAAGTCGCCATCGCGGGCTGCTGCCAGGAATGCGGAGACCACGTGGCGCTGTTCCCGGCCTGCGCCGGTCGTCTGCTCGGCTGCCCGGACCTTTCGGCGTGCGCGGCTGGCGAGCATCTTGGTGGCGTCGGTGGACTTGCCGAGGATGCGGCCGATCTCGTCGAAGGGCACCGCGAACAGGTCGTGCAGCACGAACGCCAGGCGCTCGCTGGGCCGGAGTGAATCGAGGACGACGAGGAGCGCGAGCCCGACAGAGTCGGCGAGTACCGCGTCGTCGTCCGGGGCAGGGGCATCGTCGAGCGTCACCGGTAGGTCGGGCAGCCGGTCGTCCAGGGACGCCTCGGGACGTGCCTGGCGCGAGCGCAGGACGTCGAGGCTGATCCGGCCGACCACCGTGGTGAGCCAGCCGGCCGAGCTTCGGCCCGGCACCACACCCGGCCCGGTCTTCCTCGAATCGGACGACCTGCGCGCAGACTTCAAGGTGCTTCGCGACCGCGGCGTGACGTTCGACCAGCCCGAGCCGGAGGACTACGGCTACGGGGTCCGCATCGAGGCTGTGGACCCCGACGGCAACCGGATCTCGCTGCGCCAGCGCGCGGCCTGGCAGAGCCGTGGCGATGGCTGACCGTTCTTGGACCACGGCGTGGCCGGCGCCGGGCGGGCACGTGGCCTCCCGACGGGTCGTCGGGCCGCACGCCGCCATATGAGGAATCCCGTTGGGTTGCTGGGTTCCGGTGCGCTGACTTGGGGCATCTGACCAGGCGAAACATGCGTCAGGGCCCCGCTCGGCATGTGGCGGGATCGTCAACTGGACGGCCGGTGCGCCGAAGGGCCGAACTCGACGTCACGAGTTCGGCCCTTCGGGTTGTTCAGTTCAGCGGTCCGGCTCCTTACACGCCCCTGTCGGGCCCGTACCAGTCCGACTTCTCGTCGTCACCGGACGTGGGACGGCTTTCCAGACGGACCGGGCCGGGGTAGAAGTCGGACTGTCCTGGTTCGAACATCTCCTCCCCCATCAGATACCGGTAGAGCCACTCCGAGAAATCCATTTGGTGTTCATGGAAATCCTGCTCATCCCTGCCGCAGGAGAGGATCCGCCACCGATGGCCTTCGGTCCCGGGAGCCACGAAGACGTATTGACTCCTGTCCGTGGAGGCGAGAGGGATCATTCCGGAACCGCCGCCGAAGATCGGTCCGTCGATTTCGAATCCGGGGCAGGACGCTTCCGGTTCCCATTCGACGTCCTGGAAGTCCTCGATGACGTCCGCCATCCACTGACCGAGCGGAGAGTGGGCGTTCGCCGGATGATCGAGGTACAGGTGACCGTTCAGCTGGATCGGAGCGTACTCGTCGACCAGCCGCCGATAGTCCGGGGGAAGCGGAGCGCCCAGTGCCTCCTCGCACGGTCGCCAGGCGTCATGCCCGGCGAAGACGTGCCGTGGTTCTCCGAGGAGCGCCGTGACGGCCTCGTGATAGTCGACCATCTCGCCACCTATCTCTTCTTCTTCTGCGGGCAGTTCGACGTCCCGACCGTGACGGCGGTCTTGTCCGGATTGTTGTACACGGTGCAGTGCTTCCACTCACCGCTGCCCACGACCGAGTAGTTGTACTCGATCCTCGTGGGGATGCCGCTGCCGGACCTGTCGTAGTACGGAACGACCGAGAGCGTCACTCTCTTGCCCGATTCCAGGGCTCCGCGAATGTCCTTCTCGATCGTGTCGCGGATGTAGGGCGAATTCACCCAGTAGTACTGCGGCACGAGGTTGCGTAGGTCGGTGCCCGATCCTCCTCCGAGGTTCGGGATCAGGTGCCCGTTGTTCGCCTTCTGGCCGGGCTGGCTGTTGATCTCATCGTAGCCCGGTGGACGGAGTCGGTCGTTCGTGTGTGTGCCCGGGCCGTTGGGAAACGCCTTCGTCGTCAGGTCCTTGGAATCAAGGATCCCGTAGACGCCCGTCGCACGGCATTCCTCCCGATGGGAGAACGTGTCCAAGTACCGCTCTCGCGGAAGGTACACCTGATGCCCGTTCTCGCTCCTGCCCGGGCCGTCGTCACATTGGCCGTCCGTCCGGTCCCGCCACTTGTTGTCACCGTCCCCCTGCTTTTCCAGCGCCGGGTCCGGGGAACCGACGACGACCGGCGTGAAGATGGCGATGGCGAGTGCGTCGAGGACGGCCTGGGCCGTGAAGACGGTGGCTGCCGCGGCCGTCGCCTCGGTGAGCACCGTGGCCGTCCCGGCCACCACGAGCGCGATGATCGGGGGCAGATCCGGGGCGGGAATGGGGTTGGGGCCGTTCCAGGGCGGGTCGTACACGGGGACCGGCTGGGTCACCGGCGGCCGCTTGTCGCCACCGCCACGGCCGCCGTGGCTTCCGCCACCACCACCACCGCCACCGCCGCCGCCACCGCCACCGCCCCAGTCACAGCGCCTGCCGCAGATGGATTCCTCGGTCTCCCAGAGCATCTGCCAGCCCCACGCGGAGCTCTCGCCCGCGATCGCCTGCTGACGCTCGTATTCGGCCTGGTTCCAGATGATCATCGCGTGCCCGGTCGGGTCGGTGCCGTTGAGCGGGCTCGCGTTGGCGTAGGTGTAACGGTTCGCCTGGACGGACGGCTCCGGGTCGAGCCGCCAGGTGTCGCGGCTGGTGAAGCCGCTGATCCCCGGCTGGTACCAGCGGGCGGCCATGTTGACCTCCCCGGTGGAGCCGTCCGTCCAGCCCGACTGGTAGCCGAGGGACGGGTTGGTGCCGGTGGACGCGGTCACGTTGCCGAAGGCGTCGTAGGCGCGGGACGAGGAGACCGTGGTGCCGTCCGCGGAGAGGCCGGCGACCACGTCGGTGTGACCGTCGGTGATCACGAGCCGGGCCGAGCCCGGCGTACCGGTCGTGGCGGTGGCGAGCAGCGTGCCGTCGGGCCCGCGACTGTAGGCCGACGTGCCGTCCCCCACCAGGTCGTTGGAGCCACCGTCGTACGTGAAGGCGGTCCCGCCCTTGGTCATGACCCGGTCGAGCGAGTCGTACGTGAAGGTGCTCGTGCCGTTGTTGACCGTGCGCTCGAAGGCGTCGGAGTTGATGACCCGGGTCGTCCCTCCGTCGGTGACCGACTTGATGGTGCCGCGGGCGGAGTAGTCGAAGGTCTGCGTGCCCCAGGTCTGGACGCGGTTGCGGGAGTCGTAGGTGGCGGTGGTGTCACCCTTCTTGGTGAGGTTGCCGGACTTGTCCCACTCGAAGGCGGTGGTGGTTCCTCCGCCGGTCTCCGAGGTCATGCGCCCGGCAAGGTCGTAGGCGTACGTCTCCGGCGCTGCTCCGGCCGTGCCGGTGGTCGTCTTCCTGGTCAGCCGGTCGTCGAGGTCGTACTCGTAGGCCGAGCCCTGGACCACGGCGCCCGTCCCGGTCTTCTTGACGCTGTCGTCCGCGAGCCGGCCCAGGGCGTCGTACGTGTACGAGCGCTTCGCGCCGATCGTGAACGTGCCGCCGGCCGCGGGGCGGGCGTACTCCTGCGCGGTCGGTCGCCCGGCCGCGTCGAAGTCGCTGCGCACCTGAGTACCGGTCAGCGGGTCGCTCGTGGTGTCGAGACGGCCGGCCGGGTCGTAGGTGAAGGCCGTCGTGCCCGTCGCGTCCGTGCGGGACGTCATGTTGCCGTCCGCGTCGTACGCGTAGGCGGACGTGCCCGACGGGCCGTCGCTGCGGAGGAGTTGCCCGCGGTCGTCGAACTCGTAGGTATTGCCCGCGAGGACTCCGTCGCCGCCCACTCCGGTCAGCCGGCCGGCGAGGTCGTACGACAGGGTGCGCGGCCGGGTCGCCACCGCGGTGCCGGAGCCGGTCTCGCCGGTCAGCCGGCCCAGGGCGTCGTACGTCTTGTTGCGCTTGACGTTGCCGGGCAGCAGCGCGGTGACGATCTGGCCGGCCGCGTCGTAGACGTTCGTCCACGTGCGGTTGGCCAGGGCGGGGTGGAGCGTGGTGCTGGGCTCGATGGTCGATTCCGGCAGGCCCCACGCGGTGAAGGTGTAGTACGTCGCCTTTCCGCGACCGTCGGTCAGGCGGGTGCGGTGCCCCGCCGCGTCGTAGCCGAAGGCCGTCGTGATCGAGTCGGTCGCGGTGACCGGTTCGATCTCCTTGGTCATCCGGCCGAGGGCGTCGTAGGTGTAGGTGCGCCGGGCGCCGGTGGCCGAGACCGCCGCGGTGATGTTCCCGTCGTTGTCGTACTCGGTCGCGACCGACCGCAGGACCGTCGTTCCGGTGCCGTAGTCGGAGACCGCGACCGGTCGGCCCGTGACGTCGTACGCCGTGACGGTCTTGCGCCCGGTGGCGTCCTTCGACTCGGTCCGGCGGCCGAGGCCGTCATAGGTGAACCGGGTGATGCCGGCGAGCGGGTCCGTGACGGTCAGGAGCCGGCCGGCCTTGTCGTAGGTCGCCGATGAGCGGCGCCCGCCCGGCGTCGTGGACTCGGTCTGGTTGCCCGCGTCGTCCCAGACGAAGCGGGAGACGAGGTTGGCCGGGGTGGGCCTGCGCTCGATCGTGGTGGCGGTGAGCCTGCGGCCCAGCTCGTCGTAGGTGGACTCGGTGCGTGCTCCTGTCGGGTCGGTCGCGGACAGCGCCAGACCGGTCGGGGTCCAGCTGTAGGTGGAGACGCCGCCGGCGGAAAGGCCGGTGGTGGTGCCGCCGAGGGTGGTGCCCCCCGGAGCCTGGAGCCCCTGGGCGCCGCCGACCTCCGGGTCCGTGGCGCCGACCAGGTTGCTCATCTGGTCGTACCGGTAGGACCGGGTGCGGCCGAGCGGGTCGGTGGTGGAGACCGTGTTCCCGAGCTTGTCGTACGTCGTGCGGGCCACGGCCGTGATCGGCGTCGTGGCACCGGGCGCCGTGTAGTCGGGCAGCGTGACGGCGACGGAGCGGCCCAGCTTGTCGTGCTCCACCCGGGTCACCAGGCCGCGGGCGTCGCGGGTCTCGGTGGCCTCGCCGAAGGTGTTGTAGCCGGTGAGGGTCCTGGGCGTGACGGCCGCGGCCGTACCGCCGTTCTCTTCGGCCTGCACCTGCGGCTGCGTCGTCTCGACCAGGCGGCCGAGGACGTCGTGGCGGCTGGTGGAGGTGTTGCCCCGCGGGGAGACCTCGGTCAGCGGGAGTCCCCGCTGGTCGAAGGTCGCGGAGGTGACCCGGGTCCCGGTGCCGTCGGTGACGGTCGCCTTCTTCGGGTTGCCCAGCGCGTCGTACTCGGTGGTCGACGTGAGCTTCCGGCCCGAGCTGTCGATCGACCGGGTCTCCTCGGTGATCCTGTCGTCACCGTCGTAGGCCGCGGTCGTGACGCGGTTCAGGCCGTTCGGGTCGAACACCGAGCGGGTGACCCGTCCGGTGGCGTCGATCGTGCTGACCGTCGTGCGTCCGCCGCTCTCGGTCCGGGACACCGTGTTGCCCGCGCCGTCGTAGAGCGCCGACTCCAGGACGACGTCCTTCTTGGCGCCGTTGGCCTGGGTGACCTGCTTCGCCGTCGACGTGGCCTTGAGACCGTCGTCGTAGTAGGTGAAGGCGGTGGTGGCGCCCATCGCGTCCGTCGTCGAGGCCGGCCGGCCCGCCGGGTCGTAGGCGTGGGAGACGAGGACCAGATCGCGCGTCAGGCCGGACGGGTCGCCGGTCCAGTTCTTGAGGACCGACTCGGCCAGCTGCCCGCGCTTGGTGAACGCGTGCGTGACGACGTTGCCCTCCGGGTCCGTCTCGCGGATGACCCGGCCCAGCGTGTCGTGCCCGAAGGTCGACTCGTTGCCCGCCGCGTCCGTGACGCTTTCGTTCAGTCCGAAGGCGTCGTAGCGGTACGTCGTGGTGCGGGTGGCGTCGCCGCCGGTGGTGTCCTGCGTCGACTCGGTGAGCAGGTGCCCGTCCGCGTCGTAGGTGCGGGTGGTCTTCGCCGTGTGCGTGACTCCGGTGATCTCGTTCTGGATGCCGGGGCCCGTCTCGGAGACGACCCGGGACATCGCGTCGTACGTGTACGACGCCGTGACACCGCCGGGCGTCGCGTCGGAGACCTGGGTCTCCGTCAGCTTCCGGCCGACGCCGTCGTAGGTGAACGTGGTGACGAGCCCGGAGGGTGCCGTCGCCTTCGCCAGGTCACCGCTCGCGAAGTACGCGTACGAGGCCGTGGCGCCGCCGGTGGTCCTGGTCGTGGCGACCAGACCGGCCGGTGTGGTGCCGCCACCGACCGCGGGCTCGGTGCCCGTGGTGTAGGTGGTCGACTTCGTCCGGCCGTCCGCCAGGGTGACGCTGTCGATCAGGCCGAGGGCCGTGTACGAGGTCGACGTGCGGTAGCGGTCGTCGGCGGGGCCGCTGGACCGGGCGTCACGGACGGCCGTGGGCTTGCCGTTGCGCGGGTCCAGCGGGTCCGCCGCGTTGTGGTGGTACTCCGCGAACGAGGTCCAGCAGGAGTTCGCGTCCCGGCACGTCGTCGTCGAGACGGTGTTGCCGCGCTCGTCGTGCCCCGTGGTGGTCGCGTGACCGTTCGGGTCGGTGACCGTGTGCAGGAAGCCGCCGGTGTCGTACGCGAAGGTCGTGGTGCCGCCCTCCGCGTCCGTCGTGGCGACCCGGCGCTGGCCGCGCACCGCGTCGAAGGTGCTGCTCGTCTGCGCGCCGCCGGGGTCGGTGACCGTCACCGTCGAGGAGAGGGAGGAACCCGAGGCGTTCGTACGGGCGCTGTGGTGCCTGGCGACCTGGTCGGCCGTGAGCGCCCGCGGGTAGACGGCGACCTCGTCGATCCGGCCGGTGAAGTAGTTGACCCCGTCGCCCGGGGACGCGGGCCAGTACTTGGTGTAGCCGGCGCCGATGTAGGCGAGCTTGTTCGTCTCGTGCGTGACCGGCACGTCGGTGGCCTGGGCGACCTGGGCGCCGTCCAGGTACAGCGTCTGGGTTCCGCCCAGGGCGGTCACCACGGCGTGGTGCCACTCGTCGTCCGTCACCGTGTTCGGCGAGGTGTTGGTCGCGCCGACACCGCGGGTGAAGTACTGGCCGTGGAGCTTGTTGTCGGAGCCGACGTACAGGACGGGCGCGTACGCGACGGCGTCCGGGAGCGGTTTCTCCTGGTCACTGAAGAGCACGCCCGGCTTGGTGGTCTTGAACCAGAGCTCGACCGAGAGGTCGGTCTGCGGAAGGTGACCGCCGGCGAGTTCGGCGTAGCCGTCGCCGGCGAACTGCGCCGCCGATCCGTCACCCGGACCGAACGCGCCGGAGGCGCCGAGCGTGGCCTTGGTGTAGGTGCTGGTGCCTCCGGTGACGGCGACCCTGTTCACGGCAGTGGTGCCGCCGGTCTCGTCGAGCTGCCAGTACCCGGAGGGAGCGTCCGCCATGACCGTGCCCCGGTACTGGGTTCCGCTGCCGGAGACCAGGCGGGTGCGGGCCTTGTAGTGTTCCGCGACGGTCTGGGCGCTCAGCTCCTTGGTGTAGAAGGCGGCCTCGTCGAGCCGGCCGTCGAAGTAGCGCGTCGCGCGTGCCTGCCCGTCCCACTCCTCGCTGGAGTAACCGGCGCCGAGGTAGGCGTGGGCAAGGGTCTCCGGCTTGACCACACCGGTCTTCGAGCCGATCTTCACGCCGTCGAGGTACAGCGACTGTCCTGCCGGACCGCCGGTGATCACGGTGTGGTGCCACGTGCCGTCGGCGACGGCGACGCCACCCATGACAGGCCAGCCGGCCGAAGGACCGTCCCACAGATGGCCGCGCAGCTTGCCCTCGCCGTCGACGAGCAGGCTCGCGTTCCACATGGTCGGGGTGGCGCCGAGCTCGGCGTTCTGCAGACCGAGCAGGACGCCACTGGGCTTGTCCGTCTTGAACCACAGCTCGACGGAGAGCGAGGTGGCGTCGCTGATGGACTCGGCCGGAACGGAGATCGCGCCCTTGGCCCCGTCAAGGGTCACCGCGCCGTCGTCGCCGTCGAGGAAGGCGCCGAAGCCACCGAGGGTGACGCCGTCACGGTAGGAGCCGTTGCCGCCGGTCGAGATGTCGTCCAGGGCCGCGGCGCCGCTGCTCTCACCGAGACGCCAGTAGTCGACCGGGCCCGCGCCCCGTACCGCGTTCGCGTACGCCTCGGAACCCGACGCGTAGCGGGGTGCGGATATCTGCCACACGCCGCCGTTCTCGTCGGTGACCTTGGTGGCCCGCTCGGTGTCGCTGTCGTACTCCGCCGTGCCGCCGGTCCGGCCCGAGGGCAGGGTCACCTTCGACAGCTTGGCCGCGCCGGTGCGGGCCGCGTGGTGCGCCCGGACCGAGCCGGCGTCGAGAGCGCGGTGGTAGACCGCGACCTCGTCGATGAGGCCCTTGAAGTAGCGGTTGCCCGTGGCCGCGATCCCGTCCCAGCCGCTGTTGGAGTAGCCCGTGCCGAGGTAGGCGTACGTCTTGCCGGCGTGGTCGACCGGACCCGCGAGGGTCCCCACGGCGGTGCCGTCCAGATACAGCGTCTGGTTGGTTCCGCTGCTCGTGAGCACCGCGTGGTGCCAGGCGTTGTCGGTGACCGGGGCGGTGGAGGTGATGGGTACCAGTCCGCCGTCCGCCTTCTCGAAGGCGCCGCGGAGCTTGCCGGCGGCGTCGATGGCGAGCACCGGGTTGTAGCGGACGGGGGGTGTCGGGCCCACCGGAGCGTCCTGGAAGCCGACGAGCGCCCCGCCGGGCTTGTCGGTCTTGAACCACAGTTCGACCGACAGCACGGTGGACGGGGCCAGGGTCGACTCCGGCAGCTCCACGAAGGAGCTCGTGCCGTCGAAGGACGCCGCCTTGTTGCCGGTGCCCGTCAGGGCGCCTGCGCTGCCGAGGCCCGCGTCACGGTAGTGCGCCGCGTTCATGCCGGTACGGGAGACGGCGTCGCTCCGGGCGGTCTCGCCCTCGCTCTCGCCGAGACGCCAGTAGGCCACCGGATTGGCGTCCTGCACCATGCCCCGGTACTGGGAACCCGCGGTGTACTCGTACACCGTGCACGCCGTCGTCGACGTGGGCGGGCAGACCTTGACGAGCTGGTCGCCCTGGTAGGTGTACGACCAGACGAGGGCCGGGGCGGACGGGCCGACCGCGTCGGTGGAGACGGACGCGACGTGCGCGCCGCTCCAGGTGAACGTCAGCGACCGCTTGGACGGCGCGTCGGTCGCCTTGGTGAGCTTGCCGCCGGTGTAGGTGAGGAGTTGCTCGCGGGCGTGAGCGTCCTTGACCTTGGTCAGCAGGCCGGTCGCGTCGAAGGTGTACAGCGCCGCGGACGCGTCGCGGAGCGTCCAGCCCCCGCCGGAGACGGCGGTCAGAACGCCCTGCGAGCCGGAGGGTGCGCTGTAGCTGTTGTCGGCGTTCTTGCCGAAGCGGACCTGGGCGCCGTTGGCGAGGGTGATCACGACGCTGCCGTCGGGCTCCGGGGCGGCCCGCATGTCCCAGCGGGTCGCCCAGCCGGCGCCGAAGGCGCTGGTCCTGCGCGGGTCCTGCGAGTTGTACGTACGGGTGACCGCGAGCTCCGGGCCGACCGAGGGCACGGCGGCGTCCGTCGCGGCCGTGGCGTAGTTGCCGGACCGCTCGTCGAAGCGCCGTCCCGGGGCGGCACCGCCCAGGTGGGAGGTGATGAGGGGCTGCGGGACCTGCGTGGTCAGGATCGAGGGCGTGGTCCGGGCGGACTGGTCCTTGCCGTCGTTGGCGTAGCCGTACCAGGCGTAGGTCTTGGCCCAGTTCAGCCAGCCGGACGGAACGGTCCAGCTCTGCGAGGCCGCGTGCGTGTTGCCACGGCAGTTCTTCCGGGTGTCCCTGCCTTCGACCTCACACACCTCGAACTGGTACGTGAGGGAGCCGGGGGACTTGTCCATGTCGGTGGCCGAGAGCCACAGCGTCGGCGTCAGGGTGTCGACGAGGGTGCCGCTCGGCGGCGCCGCCCCGGTGAGGTAGGGCGGTGTGTTGACGGCGTCGAAGGTGATGGCCACTCCGGGGACGCCGTCGGCCGCGAAGCTCGACACGCCGTACTCGTCCATCGTCCACACCAGCGTGTAGCGGCCGGGGGCGAGCGGGGCGATCTTGGCGTCGACGGTCGCGGAGGCGCCGGGTGCCACGTCGTAGGGCATCGGCGTCCACCGGATCTTGCTCCAGTAGTCACCGCCCACCATGTTGCCGTTTCCGTCGTACAGGTCGTAGCGCAGCTTGTAGTTGCTGCCCTTGCCCCAGGTCTCCCGGCCCCGGTTGGTGACGGTGATCTTGAAGGCGCCCTCGGTCGTGGCCGTCATCGGCTGGACCCACTGGCCCAGCTGGTAGGTGGCGCCGTACTTGGTCCAGGTGACGTCGAGCCGGGGGTTGCCGTTCGGGTAGTCGTCGGAGCCGAACTGCTTCCACGCGGAGGAATCCGAGGTGGAGGCCCGAAGCGCGAGGCCGTAGTTCGGCTTGCGTCCGTGGGTCCAGTCGTCGATGAGCTGACGTCCACCGGCGCCCAGGTCGATGCCTTCCCAGGCGGGCTTCCCGCAGGGGAACACCTGGCCGTCGTTGCTCCACCCGTGAGCGAAGCTCTTCGAGGCCAGGGCGTCACCGGTGGCCGGGCCCGGCCACGCGGAGGTCGAGGTCTCCGACCAGTTCGAGGTGATGGGATGCACGGTCACCGGACGCGCGGTGCACGAGTAGGACCAGGTGTTGAAGAGGTTGAGCTGTGCGCCCAGCACCCACGCGTTGCTCAGCGAGCTGCTGACGCCGTCGAAGCGCAGGAAGGACGCGGCCCGGTTCCCTCCACCGTTGGACGTGCCCACCTTGAGCACCGTGTCGGAGGAGAAGTTCTGGTTGTACGAGGCCTGGACGTACGTGCCGGACGACGCGCCCTCACGCGTGGCGGAGGGGTCCACCTTGACGGGGAAGACCCGTTCCGGGGCCGAGAGCCACTTCTTGTCCAGGGAGACGACCAGGACCTGGCGGCCGCCCTCCCGCACGAGGTCGTAGCCGACCCCTGAGGAGATGACGCCCTCGTGGGAGTTCGGGGCCTGGCGGGAGTCCTCCATCCAGCCGGCGGGCATCCAGCCCTGCCGGCGGCCCGAGCCGTCGACGAAGGCGACGCCGCCGTGGCCGTCGAGCTGCGCCGTCAGCCCTTCGAGGGCCAGCGGGAACCGCCACCGGGTGGGGGCGTCGGCGCTCTTGAGGATGAGCGTCTCCTTGACCGAGCTGCTGCCGGCGATGAGTTCCACGTCCGCGGAGGGACGGGCCTCGGGGTAGGTGATGACACTTCCGGCCACCTTGCCCCGCGTGTGCGCGACGCCCTCGATCCCCCATCCGATGGCGGCGGAGTCGTTCACGCCGAGCCGGACCAGGGTCCGCGCGTCGGCGTACTCGGCAAAGCGCAGCCGTTCCTCGGTGGAGCGCGGTTCCCAGTCGGCGCCGGAGCCGGTCACGGCGCGCGTCCCGGTCTGCGACGTGCGGGCCAGAGCGGTGTCGATGCCCTTCCATGTCCCGTCGGAGGAGCGGAAGTTGACCGGCTCGTTGTAGTAGCGGGTGGTGAAGGTGCCGTCCGGGTTGGCGAAGGTGCGGGCGCGCTCGGTGCGCTTGGCCGGCACTTCGGTGCTGGTCTTCGCGTCGAAGCCCTTCGGCGGCGCCATGGTGGGCGCCGGGACCTTCGCGAACGGAATCCTCGACGGAGGCTTCGCGGCGCCTCCCCGCCCGGGCGGCGCGGTGCCGCCGTCCGGCGGGAGTTCGCCCGGCGCCTTCAGCGGGCCGCTCCGTCCCCCTCCCGCCGCCGCGTCGGTGGCGTCGCCGGCGGCGCTGTGGCCGCGCCAACGCGCCGATCCCCATTGCTGTTCCGGCAGTTCACCGGGACTGGAGCCGGGTTGTGCGATGTCCCATCGGTTCACCGCTAGTGCGGCCTGTTCCGTACCCGCCAGAGTGGCCATGACGAAGGCCACCAGGAGTACCAGTGGTCGCGCTGTGCGCACGGATGTCCCCCATGTAGATGATCAGTGGGGTTGTCCTATCTACTTTCACAGCGAACTCACAACATTCGGCCGGAATTTGACGCACCATGCACGGTCCCGGGTGTGCCGAACCGAACTCCGATTGCCCGTATACCTCGACAAACAACCCCATGACAACCCTCCCCTGGTGGTGAAGATCACTCATCAAACAGGTCGGGGTGCGCCACGCCTCACGGCCTCGGTCCCGCTTGCCATGCACCTCGACCGCGTGCTCAAGCCGCATGGAGCGGGCCTTGTCCCGGCCTTGGGCGCACACGCGCCGTCGACGCTCAAGTGAATCTTTAGCGGGCGGTCCCACTGTGGGGAGTCAGCAACGCCTCAGCCCGCTTCCGCCGATCTGGAGCCCCAAGGTGATCACCGACACCGACCTCACCCGTCGCCTCCTGCCCGGTGACGGGCCGGGAGAGTTCTTCCTGCCGCCGCTGCCGCGGCTGCTGCCCGCGGGCTACCACCCCGACGCCGCCCGCATCGAGATCGCCTCCAACGGCTGGGTGCGGCGGATGCTGGCGGACTGCTTCGACTCCGAGGAGTCGCTGCTGTTCTTCCTGCGTCAGCGCAACGGGATCTACGGGCCGCTGACGGTGCCGTACGCCGAGACGGGCAGGGCCCAGAACATCGCCGACTGGTACCAGTTCGTCACGGTGATCGACAGCTTCGTCTCCGACGAGGCGGCACTGGGCGCCGACCACGCGGCGGCCGCCGAGACCTTCGCCGCCGTCGTCGCCGACCTGCGCGAGGGCGGGGTCGGCGGCCCGGCCGCGAGCCTGTACGGCCGCGCCGCCCAGGACCTGTGGCGGCGTATCGCGGCCGGGATGAGCGCAGGGCAGGTCGATCGGCTCGTCGCGGCCCTCGAGGCGTTCCTGCGCGGGTGCGCGGAGGAGATCCGCAGCAAACTCGACAAGCGGGTACCGCAGTTCGAGGCGTGCATGCGGGTGCGGGTCGACAGCTTCGGGTGCGAGTTCTTGGAACTGCTCACCGAGTACGCGGCCGAGGTCGACATGAGCCGGGCCGCCGCAGAGGGCCTGTTCGACGAGGTCCACCACCACGGCATGCGGCAGCTGATCCTCGTCAACGACCTGCTCTCGTGGCGCAAGGAGTACGCCCAGCAGGACACCATGACGACCGTCCGCGTGCTGTGCGAGGTCGAAGGGCTTGAGCTGCAGGACGCCGTCGACCGGCTGTGCGCCCTCGTGGAGCACCACGAACGCGCCTACATCGCGGCACGCGACGCGGTGCTGGCCGGCCCCCACGGGCACGGCGAGGACGTCCGCGCCTATCTGTCGGGGCTCGACCATCTGATCGGCGGAAGCCAGGAGTTCGAGTATCTGACACCGCGCTACTTCGGCGACGGCTCGGTGTGGGACGGCTCGACCTCCGGCTGGATCAGTCTCACCGCGTCGGTGGCCCGCTTCCGTGACGCACCCGCTGCCCCGCCGAGCACCCGACCCACCCGATCGCTGGTTTGAGGAGCGCCGTGACCACCGTCCCGCCACCGCCCCGCACGATGTCCTACGCGCTCGCGCCCGGGGCCCTGCCCCTGCTCGGCCACGCCGTGCCGCTTGCCCGCCGACCGCTGGAGTTCCTGACCGGGTTGCCCCGGCACGGGGATCTGGTGGAGGTCCGGCTGGGGCGCCGCCAGGCCGTCATGGTCTGCCACCCCGAGTTGATCAAGCGTGTGCTGCTGGAGCCGCGAACCTTCGACAAGGGCGGGCCGCTGTTCGAGAAGGCCGAGCAACTCGTCGGCAGCGGGCTGTTCGCGGCGACCTGGGAGCCGCACCGCAGGCAGCGGCGGATGATGCAGCCGGGCTTCCACAAGTCGCGGATGCCCGGGTACGTGGCGGTGATGCGGCAAGAGATCGCGGCGCTGCTCGACGGCTGGGCCGACGGCCAGGAACGCGACGTACGCGACGAGATGCACACGGTGACGCTCCGCATCGCCTCGCGCACCATGTTCACCAACCCGATGAGCGGGCGCGCCGCGGCCGAGGTGCAGGAGTGCATGCCGATCATCAACCGCGGCGTCTACAAGCGGATGGTCGCGCCGACCTCGCTGCTGGAGAAGCTGCCCACCCGGGAGAACCGTGAGTTCCAGCTCGCGCACGAGCGGATGGAGCAGGTCGTCGACGAGACGATCGAGCAGTACCGCAGTGCGGGCGTCGACCATGGCGACCTGATGTCGATCCTGATCGGCGCGGTCGACGAGGGCTCCGGGCAGAACATGTCCGAGACGGAGATCCACAAGCAGGTCATGACGCTGCTGGCCGGCGGCATGGAGACGACGGCGAACGCGATCTGCTCGGCCCTGCACCTGATCACCGAGCACCCCGAGGTCGAACGGCGGCTGTGCGCGGAGCTCGACGAGGTGCTGGCCGGCAGGCCGCCGGAGTTCGAGGACCTGCCCCGCCTGCCGTATCTGTACCGGGTGCTGTACGAGACCCTGCGGATCCGTCCGCCGGTGTGGCTGCTGACCCGGATGACGACATGCGACACCGAGCTGGGCGGCCACCGCATCGGCCGGGACACCATCGTGCTGCTCAGCCCCTATCTGCTGCACCACAACCCGGACCTGTTCGCGCGGCCCGAGACGTTCGACCCGGACCGGTGGCTGCCGGAGCGCGTCGACGACATCACCGAGGCTGCCATGCAGCCCTTCATCATGGGCAACCGCAAGTGCATCGGTGACAAGTTCGCGCTGAACGAGGCGATGATCGTCATCGCGACGATCCTGTCGGGCTGGTCGCTGCGGATGATCCCGGACGCCAAGCGGGTCTCGCTGCCCGAGGCGACGCTCGGCCCCGGCCCGATGCCGATGGTGCTGCACCGCCGCGCTGCCGCGCATGACACCCCGGCGCCCTCGGCCCGACCGGGCGAATGCCCCTACCAGGGCGGGCGTTCATGAGCTGGGCCGCTGCGGCACCGGCCCAGGCCCCGCACGGGCTGCCGGTCGTGGGCCATGCCGTGCAGTTGTGGCGGCGCCCGCTGCCCTTCCTGCGTGAGCTGAACGGGCGCGGCGACCTCGTGACGCTGCGCCTGGGCCGCCACCGCGCCTATCTGGCGTGCGGCATCGACGCGGTGCGCACCGTGCTGCACGATCCGCGGACGTTCGACAAGGGCGGCCCGCTGTTCGAGAAGGCCCGGCTGCTGGTGGGTGACGGTCTGGTCAGTTCGGACTTCGCCACGCACCGCAGGCAGCGCCTGCTGATGCAGCCCGCGTTCGGCACCTCGCGGCTTCCCGGCTACACCGGGCTGATGGCCGAGCGGATCGACACGGCGCTGAACCGGTGGCAGCACGGCCGGACACTGGACGTGGGCCGGGAGATGCACACGCTGGCCCTCGAGGTCGCGGCACGGACGATGTTCGGTGCCCAGCTGGGCGAGCGGGCCGTCACCGAGGTCGTCGCGAGCATGCCGCTGGTCATGCGGGGCGTCTACCGGCGCATGCTCGTCCCGGCCGACTGGGTGCACCGCCTGCCGCTGCCCGCCAACCGCCGCTTCGACCAGGCCCGGGCCACGATGCACCGCGTCATCGCCGACACCGTCCGCTCCTACCGTGACGCCGGGAAGGACCACGGCGACGTCCTGTCGATCCTGGTGAGCTCCCGCGACGAGCACGGTTCGTCACTGAGCGACGCCGAGATCCACGACCAGGTCATGACGCTGCTCATCGGGGCGACCGAGCCGCCGGGCTCCGCGCTGACCTGGGTGTTCCAGCTGCTGTCGGAGCATCCCGAGGCCGAGCGCGCCCTGCAGGCCGAGGCCGACGACGTGCTGCGCGGCAGGCCGGCCCGCGCCCTGAGCGCGGCGGACCTGGCGCGCCTGGAACACACGCGGCACATCGTGCTCGAGGCACTGCGGCTCTACCCGCCGGCGTGGCTGCTCAGCCGCGTCGCCACCAAGGACACCGACCTTCTGGGCCATCCGGTGCCCAAGGGTGCCACGGTGCTGTTCAGCCCGTACCAACTCCACCATGACCCGGACGTGTTCCCGCATCCTTCGCGCTTCGACCCGGGCCGCTGGCGCTCCCCCTCCCCCGCCGCCCGCGCCGCACTGCTGCCCTTCGGGGCCGGCAACCGCAAGTGCATCGGCGACGAGGTGGCCCTGACGGAACTGTGCCTCGCGGTCGCCGCCGTGGCGTCCCGGTTCAGCCTGCGGGCCGTTCCCGGTACGACGGCACGGCCCCTGGTCCGTGCTTCGCTCGGTGCCGAGCACGTTGTGCTGAGAGTCGAAGCACGTACCCCCCGCGGCGCGGCCACCGGCGGCGCGTCGGTCGGGTCCCGGGCGGTGGCGTCATGACCCAGACGACACTGCCGGCCCGTCTCGTGGACGCCCCCCTGCGCCCGCCCGTCGAGGGCATGCGGCCCACCGCGGCGTACGGTGTGCTGGCCGGGCGGCTGGGAGCCGCCACCGTGCACGCGGACCTGCGGGCCTGCCTGGAGGGCATCGACACCGTCGTCCGCGCCGCGCCGCTGGTCATCCCGCCGGCGATGGCCGACGTCTTCTCGGGCGGCAAACGGCTGCGTCCGCTGCTGGTCCTGGCCGTCGCGCACGCCGCCGGCCCGCCGTCGGCGAGCACGCGCGGCCGCGCCGTCAGCGGTGCCCGCGCCGTGGAACTGCTGCATCTGGCAAGTCTCGTCCACGACGACATCATGGACGAGGCGGTGACCCGGCACGGGGTCGCGACCATCAGCGCACGGGCCGGCAACAGCCGCGCCCTGCTCACCGGCGACTACCTCATCGGCCACGCGCACGCCGCCGCTTCCGGCCTCGGCGCCGAGGCCGGAACCCTCCTGGGCCACACCCTGGTGCGGCTGTGCGAGGGCCAGGCCGAGGAAGCCTCCACACTCTTCGACGCCGACCGCGGTGAACAGTCGTACTTCAGGGCGATCGGCGGGAAGACCGGTGCCCTGATCGACGCGGCGTGCCGCACGGGCGCGCTCGCCGCAGGACTGGACGCCACCACGACCCGGGCCCTGGGGCGCTTCGGCCACCATCTCGGCGTGGGGTTCCAACTCCTCGACGACATGCTTGACCTGACGGCGAGTCAAGCCTCCACGGGCAAGCCGGTGGGGCACGACATCGCCAACGGCGTCTACACCTACCCCACGCTCTGGGCGCTGCGCCGCGACCCCGGGCTGCGGCGGCTCCTGGAGGAACTCGCCCGGTGCGAAGGGCCACGCACCGGGCCGGCCGGCGAGGCGGCACACCGGGTCCGTGCCTCGGGTGCGCTCACCGCGACCCGGCGGGCGATCGCCCGCCGGCGTGAACGCTGCCTGGGAATCCTGGACGAGGCGGTCGACGGAATCGGCCCCGAAGGCGTCGGCCTGCTGGCCGATCTCGCCATCGCCGTCCTGAGCCACCGCGGCGTCTGACCGCAGGACAGGGGGCGGTGAGGGTCCGAGACCCCACCGCCTCCACCGTTCTTCCCGCTCTTGCCTCTCTCGCCGTCTTCACATGCCGATGCGCTCGGTGCGGGACCCCGGCTGCAAGCCCGAGTTCCCGAACCCCGAGCACCGCTGACCGGACGTCAAGGGCTCTGGAGGGCGAACAGGCCACCCTCGTTTTGGATTGTCGGAGGATCATCAATACGATCCGGCGATGATCACGAGAAAACGGCTGGCGACCGGGGCGGTCGCGCTGCTCGCCGTCCTGACCGCCGCGCTCCTGCCGACGAGCGCGGCCGCCGACGAGCCGGTGGCGAAGGAATCCCCCAAGGTCGAGCTGGTCCTCGACGTCAGTGGGTCCATGCGGGCCAAGGACATCGACGGCAAGTCCCGCATGGCCGCGGCCAAACAGGCCTTCAACGAGGTCCTCGACGCGGTGCCCGAGGAGGTCCGGCTCGGCATCCGTACGCTCGGCGCCGACTACCCCGGGCCCGACCGCAAGCGGGGCTGCAAGGACACCCGGCAGCTCTACCCGGTCGGCCCGCTCGACCGGACCGAGGCGAAGACGGCCGTGGCCACCCTCGCCCCGACCGGCTGGACGCCGATCGGTCCGGCGCTGCTCGGCGCGGCCGAGGACCTGGAGGGCGGCGACGCCACCCGCAGGATCGTGCTCATCACGGACGGCGAGGACACCTGCGCCCCCCTCGACCCCTGCCAGGTCGCGCGGGAGATCGCGGCGAAGGGCATCCACCTCGTCATCGACACGCTGGGCCTCGTGCCGGACGCCAAGACCCGGCAGCAGCTCACCTGCATCGCGGAGGCGACCGGAGGCACGTACACCTCGGTCCACCGCACCGACGAACTCTCGCGCCGCGTGAAACAGCTGGTCGACCGCGCCGCCGACCCGGTCGTCACCCCCGTGGGCACGAAGGGTGCGGCGCGGTGCGTCGACGCCCCGCAGCTCAAGGCCGGCCTGTACACCGACCGCGAGACCTTCGGCGAGCACCGCTGGTACCGGGTCGACCTGCTGCCCGGCCAGGAGCTGCGCGCCTCCGTCAGCGTGTCGGCCGACCGGGCCGTCAACAACGACTACGGGGTGCTGCTGCGCGCGGTCACCCTCCACGGCCGGGAGATCGTCCGCGGCTCCGAGGCGGGTGACGGGCGTACGGACGTCATCTCGACCGGCCTGCGCTACCCGAAGCCGGACCTCGACGACGCTCCCGGGGACGCCAAGCCGGCCGCCGAGACCGTCTGTCTCCAGGTCAGCAACTCCTTCTCCGCTCCCCCGTCGGTCAAGACGACGCCCGGCATGCCGATCGAGCTGACGGTGGACGTCGTCGACGGCCCGTCGGCCGCCTCGGACGTGGCCGCCTTCGGTCTCGGCCGGGGCTGGTGGCTGCTCGGCGTGCTCGTGCTCGCCGGGTTCCTGGCCGGTCTGCTCTGGGGCTGGGTGTCCCGCTGGCGCGTCGCTGTCTGGAGGACCAACTGATGCGTACGGTACGCATGCTCGCCACGGCCGCCCTCGCGGGCGCCGCGCTCCTCGGTCTCGCGGCGCCGGGCGCCTCGGCCGACACCACCCCGACCGCGGACCCGAGCGCGAGCGCCGGGCCGACGGAGGCCGGGACCACGTTCCGTACCGCCGCGAGGTTCCTCCCGGGGCAGCAGGCCACCGCGCAGGCCGCCACGGGTGACTACCTGTACTGGGTGTTCCCGGCGGACACGGGGCAGCGGCCGACGGTGAACGCCACGGTCACGCTGCCCGACGCGGCGCTGCGGCACGGCCCCACCACCTGGCGGGTCGACGTCTACGACGGGCTGCGGCGACGTCAGCCGTGCATGTACGGGACCCAGTCCCGTACGGCCGGCAAGGAGACCGCGTCGGTGGCGCTCGCCTGTGTGCTGCGGCCGGTCCGCGCCTCGGCCGACGCCTGGGCGAACGACCCGCTGCCCGGCAGCTACTACGTCCGGCTGACCGTCACCGGCCTGTCGGACGAGGACCTCGGCCAGCCGTTCACGGCCAGGGTCGGGGTGACCACCCTCGACAAGGGCGGCGCCTACGCCACGGACGGCTCGCTCGCCGCGCCGCTCGTGCCGGGGGCGACCACCGCCGACCAGGCGGAGGCGGACGCCGACGCGGGCCGGCCCTCCGCCGTGGAGGCCGCGGCCCCGGAGGACGGCTGGTCCTCGGGCTGGTGGTCGGACCGCTGGATCTGGACCGTGGCGGGCGGCGTCCTCGCGGCGATCGCAGGCGTCGGCGGTTTCGTCCTGACGCGCGGCTCGGGCCGCCCGTCCCGGGTCCCGCCGGCCGTCTGAGCCGACCCTTCCGTCCGTACGAAGGCCCCCACCGCCCTGGCGCGGTGGGGGCCTTCGCACACTCCGGCCGCACTCAGGAGGAGGTCCGGTGAGCGGGGAAGCCGTGGGCGCGGGCTCCCGCGACGACGGCGACGACGGGGACCAGGAGGAGCAGGACGCTCCAGGGGAGGGCGCCCGCGCCGAGGGCGCCGAGGAGCAGGCCGCCCGCGAGACCGCCGGCCGCCATGGCCGCGTTCCAGAGGCTGACCAGCATCGTCTGGGCGGTGTCGGCGGCGTCCCCGCCCGCGTCGGCGACGGCCGTCTGGAGCAGTGTCGGCGCCCCGCCCCAGCCCAGGCCCCACAGCCCGGCGGCCACCAGGACGAGCGCGGTGCTCCCGGCCGGTACGGCGAGGGCTGCGGCCCCGACGGCGACGAGGAGGGTCCCGGCGAGCGTCAGGGCCCGCAGCCTGCGGTCGATGTACCGGCCGGTGATCCAGATCCCGGCGAGCGAGGCCACGCCGAACACGAGCAGGACGAGCCCGGTGGAGCCGCCCAGGCCGAGGTGGCCGAGGTAGGCGGCGACGTAGGTGTAGAGGACGGTGTGCGCCAGGACGAGGGCGAAGGTGACGGCGAGGACCGGCAGGACGCCGGGGACCTTCAGCGTCCGAAGGACGGGGGCGCGTCCGCCGCGGCCCTCGCCCGGCAGGTCGGGCACGGCGAGCGCGATCCAGGCGAGGAGTCCGGCGGCGATGACGGTCATGGCGGTGAAGGCGGCCCGCCAGCCGATGGCGGCGCCGAGGAAGGTGCCCGCCGGGACGCCGAGCGAGAGCGCGAGCGGGATGCCGGTCATGGCGACGGCGACGGCCCGGCCCTGGAGGTGCGGCGGGGCGAGGCGGCGCGCGTATCCGGCGAGCAGGGCCCAGGCCACCCCCGCGGCGACGCCGGCGAGGAAGCGGGCGCCCATGGTGAGGGCGTACGAGGAGGAGACGGCGGTGACCGTGTTGGCGGCGGCGAATCCCGCGACCGAGGCGAGCAGCAGGCGCTTGCGGCGCCAGTCGGCGGTGCGGGCGGCGAGGGGAACGGCGGTGAGGGCGGTGCCGAGGGCGTAGACGGTGACGGACTGGCCGGCGGCGGCCTCGCCGACGCCCAGGTCGGCGCTCATGCCGGGCAGGACGCCGGCGGGGAGGGTCTCGGTGAGGCTGGTGACGAAGACGGCGGTGGCGAGGGCGAGCAGGGCGGGGAGGGGAAGTCGGTCGGAGTGCTTGGGGTGGCCGGGGGTCGTCGTGGCGGAACCGGCCGCCACTGTCGCGTGGTTGCTCATGGACCTATGCTCGAACCCTCACATTGATGTGAGGGTCAAGCGAGTCCCGGGAGGGGGCGTCCCATGCGCATCGGGGAGCTGTCGGAGCGCACCGGCACACCGCGCAGGCTGCTGCGCTACTACGAGGAGCAGGGCCTCATCGTCGCCGATCGGCTGCCGAACGGCTACCGCGTCTACGACGAGTCGAATCTGGACCGGGTCGTGCAGATCCGGGGGCTCCTCGACGCCGGTCTGCCGACCCGGATCATCAAGCAGATCCTGCCGTGCCTGAACAAGCCGAGGGTCATCCACTTCCCGGACGCGACACCGGAGATGCTGGCCACCCTTGAGGGCGAGCGGGACCGGATGTCCGAGCGGATCCGGTGCCTGACCCGGAACCGGGACGCGGTGGCCGAGTATCTGCACGCCGTACGGGAGAAGTTGGCGGCCGGCTCGGCGTAGGGGGTGTCCTGTCGATCTGGCCGGGCGCGCGGGGTTCGGGCCGGGTCGACGCAGACGGACGGGTACCTCGTTGCCGCGGACGACCCGGCTGACCCGGATGGCCCGGCTGACCCGGCCGAGCACACTCCTGGTCATTCCATGCGCCGGGACCCTTCGAGGACGGCCTGCCGGATGCGGTGGTAGGTGCCGCACCGGCAGATGTTGCGGATCGTGTCGAGGTCGGCCTCGGTGATCTCCCGCCCGGCCTCCCGCGCCCGGCGGACCGTCGCCACCGCCGCCATGATCTGGCCCGGCTGGCAGAAGCCACACTGGGCGACGTCGAGGTCGAGCCAGGCCTCCTGCATCGGATGGAGGTCGCTGCCCACGGTGTCGGGGAGCCCCTCGATCGTGGTGACCTCGTCGGTCGGGGCGAGGTCGTCGACGGGCACGGCGCAGGGCGTGAACGCCTTGCCGTTGAGGTGGCTCGTACAGGCCCGGCAGACGCCGACCCCGCAGCCGTACTTGGGTCCGGTGACGCCGAGGACGTCCCTGAGCACCCAGAGGAGCCGGACGTCGCCCTCGACGTCGGCGGTGACGGCCTTGCCGTTCAGGATGAAGGTGTGCTGCGGCACGGGGACTCCAGCTCTCAGATGGTGCGGTCGCGGCCGTCGGTGGGCGACGCCGGGACGGGCGGGACGGTCGGCAGGGGGGTGAAGGCGAGCGGTTCGGCGTGATTGACGGGGAAGACCGTCGGCATCGTGCCGGTGGCCCGCCCGTAGGCGCAGGCGACGGAGGCCATGGCGCCGGCGACCGCCAGCTCCCCCGCGCCGCCCGGCTTCTCGCCGTTCGACGGCATCACGATGATCTCCAGCTCGGGCGGGGTGTTCCACTGCCGCGTGTAGAAGTACTGGTCCCAGCTGCCTTCGAGGAAGTGTCCGTCGCGCAGGTGGAGTCCGGACGTGAGGGTGACGGCGATGCCGTCGGCGATGCCGCCCATCATTTGGGCCTCCAGACCGCGCGGGTTGACGGCGAGCCCGACGTCGACGGCGCACACGACCTTGGTCACGCGCGGCCCGGTGTACGCGTTCGGGACCGTCCGCCCGGTGGTCTCGGGACGGCAGTCGATCTCGGCGAGGACGGCGACGAAGGAGTGGTACTCGGCGTGGACGGCGATGCCCTGGGCGGTGCCGGGCGCCATCGTCCGCCCCCACTCCCCCGCTTGGGCGACCTTGTCGAGGACGGCGCGGGCCCGCGGGTCCTTCATGAGCCCGCGTCGCAGCGCGTACGGGTCCTTGCCCATGCGGCGGGCCAGCTCGTCCATGACGAGCTCCTGGGCACAGCGCACGTTGGGCGAGTAGATGCCGCGCATGGACCCGGTGTTGAAGCCCTTGTCGGTCTCGGAGAGCAGCTGGGTGGTGACGCCGAGGTGGTAGGGGCTGACCTGGGTGAGCTGGAACATCGTCTCGGAGAAGGCGAGATCGGCGACGGGCAGCCGGGCCACCTCGGCGGTGAGCAGCTCGCCGATGCCGTGCCCGAAGTCGGTGGCCACGGAGGTGTGCCGCTGCTCGTACGTGAGGACCTCGCCGAGCGAGTACGTGGCACGGACCCGGGAGGTGGACATCGGGTGCGTACGGCCCTGGCGGAAGTCGTCGGTGCGGTGCCACATGAGCTTGACGGGCTTGCCGAGGGCGCGGGAGACCTCGGCGGCCTCGTGGGCGGCGTCGTGGAAGAGCTTGCGGCCGAAGGAGCCGCCGCCCTCGGTGACGTGGACGCGGACGGCGGTGGGCGGCAGACCGAGCTTGAGGGCGATCTGCTCCTGGGCGACGATCGGGGCCTTGACCGAGGCCCAGATCTCCGCGGAGTCCTCCCGTACGTCCGCGATGGCGCAGTTCGTCTCCAGGGCGGCGTTGCTGGCGAAGTGGAAGGTGAAGCGGGCGTCGACCGCCTTGGTGAGGAGCGGCAGCGGCGGGACCACCAGCGGGAGTTCGGCCCGGCGGAGCTTCGCCAGGACGGTGGCGTCGGAGGCTCCCTCGGCGGTGCCGGGGCCCCAGTCGACGCTGAGTGCCCGGACGGCGTCGACGCACTGGCCGAAGGTGCGGCCGCGGACGGCGACGCCGGTGGAGACGGTGACGACGTCGGTGATGCCGGGCATGGCGCGGACCTCGGCGAGGTTGGCCACGGAGCGGACGGTGCCGTTGATGGTGGGCGGGCGGCAGATCATCGTGGGCAGCGCGTCCGGGACCTGGAGGTCCATCGCGAACTTCTTGCGGCCGGTGACGGCGTCGAGGGCGTCCAGCCTGCGCTGCGCGGTGCCGATGACGCGGAAGTCGGCGCGGTCCTTGAGCTCCACCTCCACCGCCGTGTCGGCGAGGGCCGCCGCCTTCGCGGCGAGTTCGCCGTAGCCGAGGAGCGTGCCGGCCGGGGAGACGACGGCGCCGGCCTTCGTCGTGAGGGTCTCGACGGCGTCGCCGAGGACGAGGGCGGCGGCGTGCAGCAGGCGGCCGCGGGCGACGGCGGCGGCGACCCGGATGGGGGTGTAGGTGGAGTAGGTGGTGTTGGAGCCGCCGGTCAGCTGGTTGAAGAGGAGCTCGGGCCGGGCGTCGGCGAGGGTGACCTTGACCTTGTCCAGGGGCAGGTCGAGTTCCTCCGCGACGATCATGGCGCTGGAGGTGGTGACGCCCTGGCCGACCTCGGCACGGGGCAGGGCGAAGTGGGCCGTGCCGTCGGCGTCGACGCGGATGGTGATGAGGTTGCTGGTGGGCAGGGCCGCGAGGGTCAACAGCTCGTTGAGGTCCAGGAGCTCGGCCGGGCCGGGCAGGGACGGGATGAGCGCCGGGGCCGCGGCGGCGGCCTGCCGGGGCGCGAGGGCCTCGGCGCCGAGCTGGGCGGCGACGGTGAGGGTGGGCGCGGCCAGGACGTACCCGAGGAACCGCCGCCGGCCGATGCCGGGTTCGCTCCCGGCGGGCGGCGCGGAGGGCGCGCCCCCGTCCCCGGTACCGCTCATGTCGTCCTTGTCCCGCGCGGGGTGCCGCCTCGGCATGCGGTGTGCCCTTTCGTCATGGTCCCGGCCTGGGTCCCGGTCTTGGCCCCGGTCGTGCTCCCGGTCGTGTTCCCGGTCTTGCTACCGGTCTTGCTACCGGTCTTGCTACCGCCGGGTATCTTCCGATGCGACGATCATCGCTCATGCGGGGGACCTCCGGGAACCGTTCGGAGGGATGCCGCCGGTAGGGTGCCGCGATGACCGAAGCCGCGCACCTCACCGCCACCCGCCGTTCCTACGACACCGTCGCCGTCGACTACGAGCGGCTGCTCGGCGGCCAGTTGGCGACGACGCCGCTGGACCGGGCGATGCTCGCCGCCTTCGTCGAGCAGGTGAACACCCTCGACGGACCGCGCACGGTGGCCGATCTCGGATGCGGTACGGGGCGGGTGGCGTCGCATCTGCGGGAGCTGGGCGCGGAGGTCTTCGGCGTGGACCTGTCGCCGGGGATGGTCGCGGTGGCGCGCGACACGTACCCGGGCGTGCGCTTCGAGGTGGGGTCGATGACCGCGCTCGGCCTGCCCGACGCCTCACTCGGCGGGGCGCTCTCCTGGTACTCCACGGTGCACATGCCGGAGAGTGAACTCGCCGCCTCCTTCGCGGAGTTCCACCGCGTCCTCGCGCCGGGCGGGTTCGCCCTGGTCGCCTTCAAGGTGGGGAACGAGAAGGTACGGCTTGAGCGGGCGTACGGTCACGAGGTCGCGCTCGACGTGTACCGCTGGTCGCCGGACCGCGTCGCGGAGCTCCTGGCCGGCGCCGGCCTGGTCGAGACGGCCCGCCTGGTGCGGGAGCCGGGCCCCGACGACAGCACGCCCCAGGCCTTCCTGCTGGCTCGCAGGCCGCGCGACTGAACCCGGCCGCCGCAGGAGCGGAGCTGTGCCCGGGAGACCCGGGCGCGCTGGCCGCCGCCCGCGATGAGGGCGTTGACGGAGGCCATGGGGTCGCCACCCGCCGACCGGACGAGCAGCGCGCCCAGCAGCACAGGACCGAGGGCCACCGCGAGGGCCGTACCGGTGGCGGTGACGTGCTGGAGAGGCCGGGCGGTGGGCCGGGTGGCGGGCCGGGTCGTGGGCCGGGCGTCGGAGGTCATGCCTCTATTCCAGCGGCCGGCGGCGGCCCGCGTATCGGTCGACGTACTCAGCCGGGGCGGCGCGACCTACTCACCTGCTCGCGGAGAAGACGGGGCCTGTACCACCGAAGTCCGCGTGGCGGCCTTCACACGTCCGGCAGCGGATCGAGGTCCAGAAGCATGTCGAGCGACCGTGCGCCGTCCGCCCCGGTGAAGGAGCCGACCGGACGGAAACCGTTCTTCTCGTAGTAACGGATGGCGCGCGGGTTGTCGGCGAGGACGCCGCCCCACAGGATGATCCTCTTCCTGCCCAGACGCCGTGCGACATCCGCGATGAGCGGGAAGACGCGCGTTCCCACTCCTTTCCCCTGGTAGTCGTCGGCCAGGGTGGGGCCGAAGCGGCAGTCGGTCACTGCGAGGCGGATGCCGGCCTCCTGGTAGCGCGCGATGTCGTCGGGGTGGAGATCGAGACTGAATTCGAGGAGGCCGACGATCCTGCCGGCCGGTGCCTCTTCGAGCACCAGCCTGAGCTTGTCGTAGCGTGCGATCGCGTCACACAGTTCGCCGGCGGCCACGAGGTCGTATCCGTCGTACGTGCTGAACCGCCTGGACTCGGGGGACAGTCCCTCGAGAAAGCCGGCCAGACGCCCCGCGTCGGCCCGGACGAGTGGACGGAACACCACCTCCGACCCGCCTTCCAGCACCAGCCGGCGCGTCAGCACCAGCGGATCGTCGGCAATCTCCGTCAGCGTGAGCACCCCCACCCCAGCACCCCCCACAACCGCCACCTGCTCGGACTTCGATGGACGAACGAACTGACGATCAATCTACGGTGACAACGCTCACCGTTCGTTGTCACAGGCCAGCAGCCCAAGGGACTCCCGCCGGCGGGCTTCTTCGGAGATCCTCGGGGGAATCGAACATCCCGGGGCATCCCGGGCCGGAGTGTGGAGGCGCGACCGCCGTGACGAGTGAGACGAGTGAGACCCGCGAGGCGGCTGACGGCACGGCGTCGGCCCCGACCCCGAGCCGGGCCGTTCTCGTCGTGCAGCACGAGGAGGACGCCGGTCCCGGTCTCGTCGGTGACCACCTCGTACGGGCCGGTCTCCGCCTCGACGTGGTGCGGGCCTGGCAGGGCGAGCCCCTTCCGGAGGACCTGCGCGGCCACGCGGGGCTCCTCGTCCTCGGCGGGTCCGTCAACTGCCGGGACGACGGGGCCGCCCCGTGGCTGCCCCGGGTCCGTACGCTCGTCCGGGAGGCGGTCGCCGGTGAGGTGCCGCTCCTCGGGATATGCCTGGGCGGGCAGATCGTCGCGGACGCCCTGGGCGGTTCTGTCGTGACCCGGACGCGGGGGCCCGAGCTGGGCGCCGTGCCGCTGCGGCGGCTGGCCGCCGCCGACGGCGATGCCGTACTCGGCGGGGTGCCGGAGGGGGCTCGGGCCGCGCAGTGGCACTGGGACGAGATGGACCGGCTGCCGGCGGGCGCCGTACCGCTGCTCACCGGTGACGACTGCCCGTACCAGGCGTTCCGGGTGGGGCCCGTGGGCTGGGGGCTCCAGTTCCATCCGGAGGCGGAGTCCGGCACGGTCGCCCGGTGGGCGGAGGCCGACGACGCGCAGGTCCGCGCGGACGGCGGCGACCCGGCGGCCGTGGTGGCGTCGGTACGGGAGGCGGACCCGGAACTCCGCACCGTCTGGGGCGCGGTGTCCGAGGCGTGGGGCGCGGTCGTACAGGCCCATGCCCGTCGCACGCACCGCATGCGTCATGAGCCATGAGTCATGACTCATGAGTACTGAGTCATGAGTGCGGATACTTACGTCCCGGGGTGGCTGCGCGACGGGCGCGTCCGCTTGGCGGGGCGGTGACCGTGGGATTGTGTGGCGGTCGACGTACCGCCACCACCACCGCACCACGACGAAGGAGCCGCACCGCCATGGCCGACTATCGGATCGAAACCGTCCGCACCGGGTACCGGAACTGGACCGCCCGCAACGACCGGGGCGCGGAGGTCCGGATGGCCGCCGCCGACGACGCGGACGCGCAGCCCTCGTTCACTCCGGTCGAGTTGCTGCTCGCGGCGATGGGCGGGTGCGGCGGCCTGGTCGTCGACCGGACCGCGCGCGCCGTGGACCACGACGACCTGCGGATCGTGGTGGAGTCGGTCTCGGGCCCCGAGGACGACGGCCGGGTGGGCCGGATCAGGGTCAGCTACGAGTTCGAGCTGCCGGACAACAACCCGAAGGCGGAAGAGGTGTTCGCCCGGGCGGTGCGTCTGACGCACGAGAAGTTCTGCACGGTGAGCCGAACCGTCGAGCACGGCGCACACGTCGAGGCGATCCTGCCGGACGGCACGGTCGGCTTCGAGGGCTGACCGAAAGCCGGGGCCGGCGAGCACGGGAGACAGCCGGTTCGAGCTGGTGCGGTGAACGGGCCCGCGCTGATCCACGTACGCTCCAGCGCGGACTGGCACGTGACGCTCCGGGATCGGAACCCGAAGGACGCCTCCTAGGCGTTTTCCGACAACGGATCTCGCCTATGCGCGGGCACGGAACGGGCCCTCGGCGGCGAAGGCGTGGGCGGCGAAGCGTTCGCCCATCCGGCGGTACGCGGCGGGAGAGGGGTGCAGGCCATCGGGTAGGTCGTCCACGTCGGCCGGGCCGAGCAGTTCGCGTCCGTCGAGGTGGTGCAGGTGAGGGTCGTGTGCTTGCCGGGCCGCCACGATTCTCGCCAGCTCGTCACGGACCACCTGCAGCGACAACGCCCCACGGGCCAGCTCGGCCGGGTCGCCCAGCGCGGTGATCCTCCCGTCCCCGCCCATCGCGGTCGGGCCGGGACGCTCGTCGAGTGCCGGGCAGCTCACCGGGGAGATCACCAGCAGCGGGGTGTCCGGGTGGCCGTCCCGGATCGTGTCCAGGAATCCGTGCACCGCCGGGCCGAACGTCCGCAGTCGGAAGGTGGCCAGGCCCACGATGTTGACGCCCGTCTTGAGGCTGATCAGGTCGGCGGGCAGGTCGCGGATCGTCCGGGCGACATAGGGGTCCAGCATGTCGTTGCCCGGCTGGCTGAGGTTGGTCACCTCCACGCCCCCGAGCGACGCCGCCACCACGGGCCAGGTGCCGGTGGGGCCGTCGGCTTCGAGGCAGTGGCTGATGGAGCTTCCGTGGTGCACCCACAGGGGCCGACCGTGGGGCAGGGGCGCCAGGACCTCGCCGTCGGCGCGGAGCGCCACCAGTTCCGTGGGGGTCTGCTGCGGCAGCCACAGCTCGACGTTCTTCATGCCGCTCGGCAGACCGGCGAACCGTGCCGTTCCCGGCTTCCCCGGGATCAGCCGCTTCGCGGCCCCGGGGCCCGCCATCCGCACCACATGACCCAACGGAGCTCGTCGGCGGCCGGAAAGCGCACCGTCCACCGTCAGTTCCAGCATCCCGGTCGGCCGGGGCCGGGGGTCGCCGTCGAGCTGCCCCGTGGAGGTGAGGACCTCGAACTCGAGCACCCGCGCGTCGGTGCGGAACACCAGCCGCACCCCCGAAGGCATCACCGTTCCCCCGTAGACCGACGGGTCCTGGTACTGCTCCTTGGTCCACGCCGGCAATCGGCGCGGCATCACCCCCGCCGGCGTCCTCTCCAGGTCCAGCGCACCCCGTACCTCCACCGGCCCGCCCACCAGCGGATACTCCCGCATCGCCCCTGTCACCCGACCGCTCCCGCTCAACCGTTCGGCGTGGCCGGGGACCACACGCCGAACCACTGCTCGGCGCCGTACTCCTCGAACCGCTCCACCTCGGTGAATCCCAGCTTCGCCGCGAGGCGCATCGCGCGGTCGTTGGCGGTCCGGGTGGTGAGCACCACCGGCTCGCCGCGCCGCGCGTCGGCGAACCAGGCGAGTGCCGCCGCGCACGCCTCGGTTGCGTACCCGTGTCCCCACGCCTGCGGCAGGACCATGTAGCCGAGTTCGGCCTCTCCGGCTTCGGGACGGACGTGACCCGGACGGTCCGCGTCGCGCCGGTCGAGCGTGATCATTCCGATCATCGCTCCGTCGAGGTCGATCACGAAGAGGCCGGGGCGCCGCCCGGGCACCTCGGGGACCGCCCGTTCGAGCTCATCGCGCGGGCGGGCGCCACCGACGTAGGTGCCCACCTCCGGCGAGGCGAACAGCTCGATGAACGCGGCACGGTCCCGGTGCTCGGACGCGCGGATGACGAGTCGTTCGGTCCGTATCGGGGCGGGCGGCCAGGCAAGGGTTTGGTGTCCGGTCATGGTCGGCAACCTAGCGCACGCCTGCGGGAGTTCGACGGAAGACACCCCCTAGCCGACCGTGACGTGGGCGAGGGCCCAGGAGGTGTGGTCGAAGGACGTCCTGGCGTTGGCGTCCGTCACCTCCAGGCGCAGGACGCGGACACCGCGTACGTCCACGTCCACCGGTACGGGGCCGGTGGCGGCCGTCAGGGTGGGGGTGGTGAGGAGCACGCGGTCGTCGCCGTACACGGTGGCGCGGGTGGCGCCCGTGGAGCTCTGGCGCGCCGAGAAGTCGTCGATGCCGACGAGGGCGGTGAACCGCTTCCCCGCGCCGCCGAGGTGGTAGGACACGTCGCTGTACGCGTGGACTCCGAGGCCCTTGGGGTACGTGGTGCCGCCGAAGGCGATGGGGGTGCCGTCGCCGGCCCCGTTCTTGCCGTTGGAGCTGTCGCGCTCGACCGGGCCCCAGCCGTTGACGGCGCTGATCCAGGGCAGGTCGGAGAGGTAGCCGTCGCGGGTGGGTGCCGGGGGCGGGGTGGTGACGACGCCGTCCGCGGCGTACCGCACGGGGCCGCCGGGCGCGAGGGCGGTGCCCTCGGCGGTCAGCGTCCACGGGGTGGCGGCCGGGGCGCCGGCGGGCGGGGTGACCTGCCAGGCGGCGGAGATGCGGGCGCCGGGGGCGAGCTGTGCGGCGGCGGTGGCCGTGGTGGCCCGTACGGTCCAGCCCGCGGGGGCGCGCAGGGCGACGGCGGCCTGGTTCCAGGCCCGTGCCGAGCCGTTGGCGAGGGTGGCGGTGACGGCGAACGGCTGTCCTGGCACGGCGAGCTGAGGGATCGTCAGGGTCGCGCCGAACGCGGCTCGCGGGTACTCGTCCTGCCAGGAGGAGCGCATGAGCGCGACGAGTTCGGCGACCCGCGCGGGGTACCGGGCCGCGAGGTCGGAGGTCTCGCCGAGGTCGGTGGCGAGGTCGTACAGCTCGACCTGCCACTGGTCGTCGGGCAGGGCGTGGTCGCGGACGGGGGCGAAGCGCACCGCCTTCCACCGGTCCTTGCGGAGCGCCTCCGCGAGCCAGGTCGCCCGCTTCTTGTCCTGCGCGTCGGCGCGGGCGGTGACGCCCCGCTCGTCGCGGAACCAGTAGAGGTGGTCGTGGTGGGCGGCGCTGCCGCCGCCCGCGAGGAGGGGCGCGGCCGACAGGCCGTCCACGTCGGACGGTGCGGGTGCGCCGCCGAGTTCGGCGAGGGTGGGGAGGAGGTCGGTGAGCGGGGTGGGGCGGTCGCTCGTGCCGGGCAGGACGCGGCCGGGGCCCCAGGCGACGAGGGGGACGCGTACACCGCCTTCGTACAGGTTGCGCTTGTAGCCGCGCAGCGGTCCGTTGGCGTCGAACAGGTCGGGATTGACCCCGCCCTCCTCGTGGGGGCCGTTGTCGCTCGTGACGAGGAGGACGGTGTCGTCCGCGAGTCCGAGGGCGCCCAGCCGGTCGACGACGTCGCCGACGAGGGCGTCGAAGAGGCTGACCTGCGCGGCGTGGCCCTTGTTGGCGGCGGTCCAGGTCCGGGAGGCGTACGCGCCGGTGTCGGGGATGTCGCTGGGTGCGTGCGGCACGGTCGGCGTCAGCAGGAGGAGGAACGGTTCGGCGGCGTGGCGGTCGAGGAAGTCGAGGGCACGCTGCCGCAGCAGGTCGGGCGCGTAGGTGCCCTTGGCGCCGCCCGCGTTCCCGGGCACGGGCTCCTTGGCGCCGTTGTGCCAGAGGTACTCGGGGTAGTACTGGTGCGCGTGGCCGTGGTCGATGTAGCCGTGGAACTCCTCGAAGCCGCGGGCGTTGGGGTGGCTGTCCTGGCCGGCGCTCTCGGGCCCGAAGCCCCATTTGCCGATCACGCCGGTGCGGTAGCCGCGGGCCCTGAGTACCTGGGCGAAGGTGGTGTCGGCGGCGGTGAGGGAGCCCTGGGCGCCGGACGGGTTGGCGCGTACGGTCGCGTGCCCGGTGTGCAGTCCGGTGAGGAGGGAGCAGCGGGAGGGGGCGCAGACGGCCGCCGTCGAGTAGGCGTCCGTGAACCGGAGTCCGTCGGCGGCGAGCGCGTCGATGCGCGGGGTGGAGATGAGCTTCTGCCCGTACGCGCCGAGCTCGCCGTATCCGAGGTCGTCGGCGAGCACCACGATCAGGTTCGGCGGGCGGGTGGTGTCCTCGGGCACGGCGGCCCCGGCCGGTCCCGCGACGGCCCCGAGGAGCCCGACGGCGCCGACGGCCCCACCGGCACCGACGGCCCCGCCGGCCCCGCCGGCGCCGGTCGCGGGGAGCCCGCCGAGGCCGAGCGTGGCGGCGGACCCGGCGAGGAAACGGCGGCGGCTGGACATGACGGGGCTCCTCGGGCAGGGCGGCGGGCGCGGCTGACGGCGCTTCAGGAGGCGTCCCGGGGCACTGTCGTGCGGCTCCCGGGGCCACAGCCGATCATCCGCGCGCCCTCCCCCACGGACCATGCACAGCGCATGAAGAACGTGTGACACGGTCCGCGGGGAGCTCCGCGGGAGTATTCCCGCTCAGTCCAGCCAGATCGCGCGGACAGCGCTCAGCGGGTCGTCGGCGATCCGGGGCTCGGCGTCCCAGATCATCGTGGCGCGCTTGTCGGAGGTGTAGCGCGGCCAGTCGGCACCCGGGTCCTGGTCGGTCACGAAGGCGACCCAGGCCCGGTGGACGGCGTCGGCGAGTGCGCGCGGCGGGGTGTCCCCGGCGACGGGGGCGACGCCTTCGGAGTCGAGGACGTCGAAGGCGAAGGGCAGGTCGAGGCAGTGGAAGGCGATGCCCATGACCGGCGAGCGCCAGGCGAACTCGTAGAGCCAGGTGGGCTGTTCCCGCGCGGCGCGGGCGTCCGCGACGGCGAGGTTCGGGGCGCGGAAGACCACGTCGGTCATCGCTTGGCCGAAGAAGGAGGCCTCGCCACCCGCCGCGTACGCCTCGGTGAAGGCGTCGGTACGGGCGGCGTCGAGGCCGACGCCGCCGAGCAGGAGCGGCACCGGAACGCCCTCGGGCGCGGGGACCATCGAGAACTCGTGCTCGGTGAAGCCGAGCATCAGCGGGACGCCGTCGCCCGCGCCGCCCGTCGTCAGGGCCTCCTGCGCGGGTACGGGGATCAGCTCGCCGTCCGCGAAGGGGGCGAGGGCCAGCATCGGCGGCAGGCCCTCGCGGTCGGGGCCGTCCTCGGCCAGCCGGTCCTGGAGCGCGAGCATCTCGTCGTCGCCGAGGTCCCGCAGCGCCGCCGCGGTGGCGGGGACGCCGGTGCGGGAGGTGAGGAGCCGGGCGGCGGCGCGGGCGACCTCGGGGCCGTCGGGGCGCAGGACCGCGCCGGAGACGGAGATCACGCCACGGAAGAGGTCCCGGGCGGACGGGACGGCGAGCAGGGTCTGGACGGCTCCGCCGCCGGCGCTCTGTCCCGCGATGGTGACCTTGGCCGGGTCGCCGCCGAAGGCCGCGATGTTGTCGCGGACCCATTCCAGGGCGGCTATCCAGTCCCGTACGCCGCGGTTGTCGGGGGCGTCCTCCAGGTGCAGGAAGCCCTCGATGCCGAGCCGGTAGCCGAGCGAGACGACGATGACGCCGTCGCGGTTGAAGGCGGCCCCGTCGTACCAGGGGCTGGCGGCGGAACCGGCGACATAGCCGCCGCCGTGGATCCAGACGAGGACGGGAAGCCCGGCCTCCGGGTCGGCGCCGGGGGTGAAGACGTTGAGGTTGAGGACGCCCTCGCCCGGGATGGTGGGCTCGGGGATGATCACGATCTCACCGAAGGGGCGGCGCTGGGCCGTCGGGCCGTACGCGGTGGCGTCGAGCGGCTCCGTCCACGGCTCCGGCGGGACGGGCGCGGCGAACCGCAGGTCGCCCACGGGAGGCTGCGCGTACGGGATGCCCAGGAAGCGGAGGCTGCCGTCGGCACGGCGTTCGCCGCGGACGGGTCCTCGGGTGGTGGTGACGGTCGTGCTCATGCGGTCCTGCTCCTTCTGCGCGGGGGCGACACGGGTGCCGGACCAGGAGCGTGTCACCGTCGACTTACACGTGTCAATCCTGATGTCGGCGCCGCCGTTCCGAGGCGGCCCCTCAGCCCGTGTGGACGGTGGCGCCCTTGGTATCCGTCCCGCCCTCGGCCCCGCCCTCACGACCGGCCTCGCTACCGCCCTCACGACCGGCCTCGCTACCGGCTTCGCTACGGGCTTCGCCACTGGCCTGGCCACCGGCCTCGCTGCCGGCCTCGCCACCGGCCTCGCGCCGAGGAAGCAGCAGCGGCGTCGCCAGGAGGAGGACGCCCGCGAGGGCGATCGCCTCCCGGGGCCCGGCGAGGCCCGCAAGCAGGCCCCAGAGGGCGGTCAGGGTCGCGGTCACCGCCTTGCCGGTGACCGACCAGGCGGTGAGGGTCCGGACCACCCGGTCGGTCTCCGTCACGCGGAGCCGGTGGGCGGCGAACACCGGATTGAAGACGCCGATGCAGGTGATCAGCGCCAGCTCGACGGCCATCACGAGCAGGAGTCCGGTGACTCCGGGGTGGATGAAGACCAGGCCGACCGGCCAGCACACGCGCAGCGTGCCCGACACGAGGAGGACCCGGTGGCGGCCGAACCGTTCGACGAGCCCGGGCGCCAGCCGGGCGCCGACGAGGCCGCCGAGGCAGGGGACGGCGAACGCGAGGCCGTACTGCCAGGGGGTGAACCCCAGCGGCCCGAGCATCAGGACGGCGAGCAGGGGCGCGGTGGCCATGATGAGGCCGTTGACCAGGACGGTGTGGAAGAACAGCGGACGCAGCAGGGGGTGGGCGAGGATGTGACGCCAGCCTTCGACGAGGTCGCCGAAGCGTGCTCCGGACCGCTCGGCCCTTCGGGGGCGGGGCTCCCGGCCGCGGATCGCCCGGATGCCCGCCGCCGAGAGCAGATAGCTGACGGCGTCGGCTGCCACAGTGGCGACGGGGCCGAGGAGGGCGATGAGGGCGCCGCCGAGCGGCGGCCCGACGACGGTGGCGGTCCAGGTCGTGGACTCCAGACGGGCCTGGGCGGTGACCATGGCCTCCGGTCGGACCAGCGCCTTCAGGCAGGCACCGGCGGCCGCGCCGAAGGTGATGTCGGCCGCGGCGACGACGACCGAGACGAGCAGGAGCTGGGCGAGGCCGAGCCGGCCGAGGGCGTACGCGACGGGGACGCTCAGCAGCGCCGCGCACCGGACGAGGTCCATCGCGATCATCACCGACCGCTTGCGGCGGAACTCCACCCACGGTCCGAGCGGGATCGCGACGGCCGCGCCCACGGCCGCCCCCACGGCGGCGAGCGAGGCGACCTCGGCGGCGCCCTTGTGGAGCACCGTGATCGCCAACAGGGGGAAGGCGCTGAACGCGAGCCCGGTGCCGAGTGCGCTCGCCCCGTACGCCGCCCACAACCACCCGAAATCGCGCCCCGGCGCCACCCGTCCGCCCGCCATGCCCGTACCCCTCTCCGCGACGCGTCGAACCACCGCGAACAACCGCGCGTCGCCGGCCACCATCCAAGCGACTCCCCGATACCGGGAGCAAACAACTCGATCAGCAACAGCGGACAACCCAGGGTTGTAGGCTCGCGTCGTGGATCTCGAAGCCGTACGCACCTTCCTCGCCGTTCTGGACTCGGGGCGGTTCCGGCAGGCCGCCGACGAACTGTCGATCACCCAGCAGGCCGTCTCCAAGCGCGTCGCCGCCCTGGAGAAGGAGCTGGGCGTACGGCTCCTCACCCGTACCGCGCACGGCGCCGAGGCCACGATCGACGGCCAGGCCTTCCTCCCGCACGCCCGCGCCCTCCTCCACGCCGAGGCGCGGGCGATCGCGTCCGTGCGGCCGGGCAGCCGCGCGCTGCGCGTGGACGTGATCGGCAGGCGGCTGGCACCGGCGGCGCTGCTGCGCGCGTTCCACGGGGCGCACCCGGAGATCGAGCTCGACGTCGTGACGCTGTTCGACGCCGAAGCGGCGGTCGCCGCCCTGCGGTCCGGCACGATCGACGCGTCCTTCCGCGCGGTCACCATGCCCGGCATGCACCTCCCCGAGGGCATCGGGGCCCTGCCGGTCCTGGACGAGCCGATCCAGCTCCTCACCGGACCGGCCCACGCGCTGGCGTCCGCCCGTTCCGTCACGCCGGCGCGGCTCGCCGGGCACCGGATCTGGGTGCCCGGGATCGTCAGCGGAACCGAGTGGGCGGCCTACTACGCCGACCTCGCCGCGGCGTTCGGGCTCACGATCG
This sequence comes from Streptomyces sp. NPDC042346, assembly GCF_055581845.1. NCBI lineage: Bacteria > Bacillati > Actinomycetota > Actinomycetes > Kitasatosporales > Streptomycetaceae > Streptomyces > Streptomyces sp. NPDC042346. The sequence continues at coordinate 344,909 of NZ_JBVJEH010000011.1, forward strand.
AGGTGACGGGCCCCGACTTCGGGACCGAGCCGCTCCTCGACACCGTGGCCGACTCCCCCGAGCTCGCGACCTTCGTCGGCGAGGGAACGCGCCTCGTCTGGCCCGAGGCCCACGACCTGCGGCGCATCCCCGTACACGACCCGACGCCGGTCTATCCGCACTCGCTGCTCTGGTCCGTGGACAATCCGCACCCCGCGCTCCTGGCCCTCCGCGACCACCTGTCCGCTCCCGCCGCCGAGCGCTCGGAGGCCGACATCTGGACACCCTCCTGGGCACGCCCGCGCACGCGGCGTCCCGCGCTCTAGAATCGGATCAACCGGCAGCAGGACGGCGGTCCTGGGGGAAGGCGGTGCGCGATGAGATGGAACCTCGATACCGTGATCGGCGTGCTCGTCGGCCTCGTCGGGGTGGGACTCATCGCGGCGGGCATCGTCTGGAAGGGCCGCGCCGTACGACCGTTCGCCGCTTCCCGGGCACGGTCCGTCGCCCAACGGGAGTACGCACGCGATCTCCAGCGGGCGGCCGACCATGTGATCGCCACGGCCCGCCGCTCCGCAGGCGACGGCGAACCGGCCATCGTCACGGTCGAGGCCGTGGTGCGGGTGACGCGAGACCGCTACGGCTACGCGGCGGTGGAACGATGCCACGCGGCGGCGGCACTGCGCCGACGCTTCGAACACTGGCGATGCGCCGTCGACTGCGTCACGGACGCGTACACGTAGGGGCCGTCCCGTAGCTGCCTGCGGACGGCGGCCTGACAGCCGCGAGTCCCCGCGTGTAGCGTCGCCCCATGACCGACGAGATCACGGCCAGGGCAGGTAGAGAGTTCTACACGTTCGACGGCCGGATCCTGGAGATCTTCGGCAACTATCCGACGCGGTTCCACATCCGGAACATGGACCTGCGGGTCACGGGCCCCGACCGGAAGGGGAGGCGGACCGTCGAGGTCATCGCCGGCCCGCCCGAAACCCCGGCGACGCGCCACACTTGGCACCACTCGGCCGAGGAATGGCAGCGGGCGCAGGGCCTGGAAGCCCTGCTGGAAGCGGTACGGGCGGGAATCGCGTCGGCCCGCGAGCACGGAGCCTGAGGGTTCCCCGCAGATCCCCGACGGCGGCACGTCGCCGCATCGCCCGAGCGAACGTCCCCTGCACGCCAGTAACCACACCTTGGACAGAGGGAAAGGGACAGCCCCGCCACTACGGCACGTTCCACCCGAGCACGACCGGCAGGCCATGCTCGTAACCCAGCGTGTTGATCGTCCCCGGATGCGGATGCCCGAACTGCCGCGCGGCCGACGCGTCGAGCCCGAGCCAGCGCGCGGCGAGAATGCGTGACAGGTGGCCGTGGGCGACGACGGCCACGTCGCCCTTGTCCAGCAGCGGCCGGACCCGGCCGAGGAAGGCGTCGACCCGCGCCGTCACGTGCCCGAGGTCCTCGCCGGCATCGACGCCGTCGCGCCACAGCTCCCAGCCGGGCCTGAGCTCCTGAATCTGCTCGGCGGTCAGCCCCTCGTAGCGACCGTAGTCCCACTCGATCAGGTCGGCGTCGGGCTCCGCGCCGCTCAGCCCCGCCAGTTGGGCGGTCCGCACGGCGCGAGTCAGCGGGCTGCTGTAGCCGGCGGCGAACTCCCGTCCAGCCAGCCGAGGCGCCAGCGCACGCGCCGCGCCCTCCCCCGCCTCGGTCAGCGGCAGGTCGGTACGCCCGGCATGCTGACCGGTCCGGCTCCATACGGTCTCGCCGTGCCTGACCACCACCAGCTCACCCATGGCGAAGGACCCTATCCCACACTGAACACAGGGCGAACGTAGCCTGATACGACAGCTCCAAAACGGCGATGCAGGAGGGTGCAGGGGTGGATCGAAAAGCACGACGGGCTGCGGGGACACAGTCCTTCACGGATCTGCTCCGGCATCCGAGTCGCCTCATCGAACAGTTCACGGGAGATGCTCGGCATCGCGCCGATGCGGACGTCGCAGCGTGGAACACCGGAGAGGCTCGCGAGGTCTCCGCGTTCCTTCGCAACCGCTCTCATCAGGTGTCGAGCGGGAGTTCCAACAGCTCCTCCGGAGGTTGGAAGCCGGAGCGTTGGTAGAGCGGGGTGCTGCGCTCTGAGGGCCAGACGATCAGGCCTTCCAGGCCGGCGCTGCGTGCGTGCTGCTTCAGGGCCTCCAGGAGCGCTGCACCGGCTCCCTTGTTCCGTTGTGACGGCAGGACGAAGAAGTTCGTGACATAGCCAAACGGGTTGTTGTCCGCGTACGGCTCCGGCATCCGCTCCACCAGGCAGAGGAAGACGTGACCGCAGATCTCGCCGTCGGTCTCCGCGACCCAGGCCGACCAGTGGCCATCGCCGAGCCGGTCGCGGATCCAACGCTCGGCCTCTTCCACGGGCCGGGCAGGGGTGGGCGGTTGCCCGTCGTCGTCCTCCTGCTTGAACGTCCACCGCAGTTCGGCCAGGACCCGGGCGTCGGAGGGCCGGGCCGGACGCACGATCGCATCGGTGGTCATGGCGGCGAGTTTCGCCCTTGCCGCACGGCGAGGCAAACCGATTTGCGGCGAGGTCGGCCCGCACCCGGGCAGAGTGCCTGACGGGGAACACCAGCGGCTGAGACCATCAACGGCGTGATCACGTGGATGTACCGCACCCCGCTCTGGGTGGTGACAGTGGTGTGCGCCATAGCGGCCGGTCTGCTCCTCGTCGGCACCGTCGCGCACGTCACCGACCTGCTGCGCCATGGCCTTCAGCCGTACGACTGGGCTCCGAGGTGGCTCAACCTCTATTGGTCCTCGCTGGCGCTCCTCGACCCGCTCGCAGCTGCGCTTCTGATCAGCGGCAAGCGTCGAGGGACGGACCTCGCCTGCGTCATCGTGGCGACCGACCTCGCCGCCAACTGGTACGCCACCTACGGCATCCAGCACAGCAGCCTCGCCGCTCAGCCCGGCCTGCAACGACTGGTCGTGTTCACCGCCCTCGTCCTGGGCACGGCACCGTTCGTCCGACGGCTCCTCTAGCGCCGCATCAGGCAACGTTCGCCCTCGATCCGCAGCAGTCGTCGCCCCTCGTCGTCGTCGATCTCACGAACCCTCACACGTTCAGCCACGTGATCATTCTGGCTGCCCGCTTCCAGACCATGGCGGGCCGCAGACCTGACTGCTGACGGATCAGAGGGAAAGGCAAAATGGAATCATGGATGCTGGACTCGCCGCGCTGCTCGGCGCCGCAGTAGGTTCTTTCGCCACCATCGGCGCGGCGATGGTGAACGGGCGTGCTACCGCACGCTCGCAGTCCGGCCAGTGGCGTAGGCAGCACCGCAGGGACGCCTACGCGAACTACCTCGGCGCTCTTCACGACCGAGACGTCGCCATGGACGCGGTGTTGGGAGCACTCCAGCCAGAGACTCCTGACCTGCGGGATGTGGACGAGAAGGTCCACCGTTTCGTCGCACTGGCTCGGGACGTCCATCGTGCCGTTGAAGTTGTCAGCCTTGAAGGTCCGCCTTCGACAGTGGAAGCAGCCGACCGTGTGGCTCACGCATCCCGCGACCTCTCCAACGTGATGCGGCGGATGGTGGAGAACGCCCATTCAGGAGACTCCTCCCAGAAGGTGGTGGACACCGCTCTCGCCGCCGAGCGACAGCACACCCTCTACCAGGCCGTGAAGGGCTTCCGCACGGCAGCCGGTGATGTTCTTGGCAATGCGAACTGACCACTCCGCCGTTGCACCATCAGGGCGGGACACCCCTCATCACGGTGTGATTCGGCATAGTCCGGTCACCAGGTCGATGCCGCCCAAACACGGCAACCGGACGATGCGTCACGTCGGGGCGAACGCTGCCTGATGCGGCACTAGATCGTGATCGCCTTTCCCCACCGCTGCGGTTCACGGGGCGCGGAAATCCGTGGACGGGCCCGGGGAAGATCACGTACGGTGTGGCTTCACGCCCTGAGACGGATGGAAGGAGGCGAGTGCCGTGCAGTTCACCACATTCCAGCGCTCCCTTTTCCACCATCCCGGCGTGGTTCGTCAATTCTGACCGGGAGCGCTCCAAGCAGCCTGTTTCCCGGAGGAATCCATGACCGATCCGGTCATCCGCTCGCTCTCCGCGAGCGACGCTCATCTCTTCGACGCACTCCCCGACCCCCTGGGCGCCCGTGAGAAGCATCGGCGTACCCGGTTCCGCCCCGACTGGAAGCGCGTCGCCCTGCGCGACGGCGAGGTCGTCGCACGCGGCGCCTGGTGGGGCGGGCCCGACGACTCGGAGCCCGTCAACATCAACTGGTTCGACGTGGCCGAGGGCCAGGAGGAGGCCGGGGCCGAACTCCTGCGCTCCGCTCCCTGGCAGGTCGAACTCGAGATCAACCTGCCCGGTGGCTGGCGGGAGAAGACCGACCTGCGCGCCGCCGCCGAGGCGCGCTTCGCCGCCGCACGAGCCGCGGGGTACGAACTCCTGGTGGAACGCTTCCTGTACCGCTGGACTCCGGAGCGGGGTCTGCCCGAGCGGCCCGGACGCCTGCGCTTCGGCGCCGAACCCGACGACGCCGTGTTCCTCGACGCGTTGCGCCGCATCCACTCCGTCACCCTGGACGCCCACGCGCTCAGGGCCATCGAGGAGGGCGGCCTCGACCAGGCCGCGCAAGAGGAGCTCGACTTCTTCCACTGGTGCCCGTCCCCACGGGAGTGGTGGCAGGTCGCCCACACGCCGGAGGGCGACCTCGCCGGCATCCACATCCCGGCGCACAACCCCTCCGGACCGACCATCGGCTTCATCGGAGTCGTCCCGGAACAGCGCGGTCGCGGCTACGCCTACGACCTCCTCGCGGAGTGCACCCACTTCCTCGTCGAGCAGGGCGCGGAGTTCGTCAGCGCGGCGACGGACCGGGGCAATTTCCCCATGGCCGCGAACTTCGCCAAGGCCGGCTTCCCCGTCACCAGTGAACGCATCAACTTCCACCCGGCGGGCCGAGCCTCCTAGCGAGGAACAGCACGCGGTGAGCGGTCCGGTCCGAGGGCAGGTCCGGACCGCTTGTCGTGCCCGGTGTCGGTCCACTGCTTCTTCAGCCCGTGTGCTTGCGCTGCCGGGGCAGGGTTTACGGAGCGAGTGATAGCTCCCTTGGGTGAGGGGGGATCGTTTCCTCCACAGCCATTCGGGTGACGGCCGTCCTGGCGGCGTATCCGGGCGGACACACTGGCTGCCCGCGAAGACGTCACCTGAAGGAGCACTCCATGAAGACCCTCCGCAAGGCGCTGGCCGTCGCCGTTGCCGCCGCGGCCCTGAGCACGGTGTTCGCGACGCCCGCTCAGGCAGGGCGAGGGAGTTTCGCCTACAGCGTGGAAGGCTGGTTCGGGGGATTCGAGTTCACCGATCCCGAGGACGGGCGCTGCTACAACACGATGGCCGAAGCACACGGGCCGGCCAACCACACCGACCGCCTCGCCGTTCTGTTCCGGGGTACGGACTGCCACGACGGTGCGATCGTGACCTTCCTCGAGTCGGGTCAGAACGCGCCCGATCACTTCGGTTCGGTGAAGTTCCTGATCAGGTGAGACGGCGCGAGGTGCGGTCACCTGCGGTCCGGCGTCCGCGGTCGGCTCGTTGTCAGTGTGCTCGTGCATGATCGGCTCGTCAGTTCTTCTACGGAGGCGGGGAAGTGCCATGCCGATCACCAACCAGCAGGTAGCAGGGCACGCGTTTCTGCGGCCGCTCTACGCGGACTCGTACTTCCCCGATCACGTCGTCGACCGGGGCAGGGCGATCCTGTTGCGGCTGTGCGAGCGGATCGAGGCGGAGCGGCCCTCGGAGCTGGCGGCGCTGTACGTGCTCACCCGTGCCGCGACGGAGGAGTTCAACCTTCTGGAGGCGGAGTTCGAGGCGGCGGGGAGTGAGATCGAGACCGTCGCGCGTGAGGCGATCGCCGAGGACTTCTGGGCCGTCGCGTCGGCGTACGGGTTCGCGGACGCGGACGTCGAGGAGCTGATCGGCGGCCGGGACTGGTGAGCGGGGCCTGAAGGGTCAGGGCCGCCTCAGCGATCCGTGCGGCGCCGAACGAGTGGACTCGGCGGGACGCTCCTCGGAGGGCGGCCTCCGCCCGGGGTTCGGATGGTGATGTGGCTGCCTGCTCCCCCGACCTGGAAGAGGCGCCTCCGAGATGCGACGCACCCCCACCCGACGTCTGTTCGCCGCAGCGCTGCTCGTGGCGTCCGTGCTGGCCCCGATGGCCGTGGCCCCGGCCCCGGTCGCCCACGCCGCGGGCATCGACCGGCACGACAAGGACGACTGCCCGCCGGGCGGACTCGGCCCCGAGGTGAACGCCCGGCTGGACAAGGCCATCGAGGACGTACGCAAGAAGGCCGGCATCCCCGGGGTCGTCGTCGGCGTGTGGATGCCGGGCAAGGGGAGCTACGTCCGCGCGACCGGCGTCGCCGACACCGTGACCCGCGAGCCGATGTCCGCCGGCTCGTACATCCGGATCGGCAGCGAGACCAAGACCTTCACCGTGACCGCGCTGCTCCAGCTCGTCGACGACGGCCGGGTCGGTCTCGACGACCCGATCTCGAAGTACGTCCCCCACGTGCGCAACGGGCACCGGATCACGCTCCGTCACCTCGCGGAGATGCGCAGCGGCCTGTTCCCGTACACGTCCGACGCGGACTTCGTCCACGACCTGCTGAGCGACCCTCAGCGCCCCTTCACCCCGGAGGAGCTGCTCCCGTACGGCATGAAGCACAAGAACACCTTCAAGCCGGGCACGCAGTTCCAGTACTCCAACACCAACCTCGTCCTGCTCGGCCTGGTCGTCGAGAAGGTGACCGGTCAGCCGCTCCAGGACGTCATCCGCAACCGGGTGCTCCGCCCGTCCGGCCTGTTCCACACGCTGTTCCCGGAGGGCGCCGAGTTCCCCGAGCCGCACTCGCACGGCTACACCGACCAGACGCTGAGCGGCAAGGTCGAGGACGCCACGGACTGGAACCCGAGCTGGGGCTGGGCGGCCGGGGCGATGATCTCGAACCTGCACGACCTGCGCCACTGGGCCGAGGTCGTCGCCACCGGGAAGCTGCTCAGCCCGGAGACCCAGGCACAGCGTCTCAAGACGCTGCCGACGGGCTTCCCCAGCACCACGTACGGCCTCGGCATCTTCGAGACCGAGGGCTGGATCGGGCACAACGGCTCCCTGCCGGGGTACGAGACGGTGACCGTCTACCTGCCCTCGCAGAAGGCCACCCTGGTCCTCATGCTCAACACGGACATCCGCCGCGTCGCCGATCAGGAACCGTCCACGCTGCTCGCCCAGGCGGTCACCCGGATCATCACCCCGGACAACGTCTACGACGGCGGCAACGTCACCCCGCGCCGGTCCTGAACGAGCTCGACCGAGAGTTGTGCGCCCAGTTCCTCGAAGCCCAGTGCGGCGGCGACCCGCCGCGAGGCCGGGGGACGGGCGCGCCACTGGGGCAGCAGTCCGGCGGCGAGCGCGTGGGCGACCGCCGCCGATGCCACGGTCCGTGCACATCCGCGTCCCCGCGCGGCCGGCGCGGTCAGCACGCTGAGGTGGGCGGTCCGCCGGGGCCATGACCGGTAGCCGGCGGCGGCCACCGCATCGCCGTGATCGCCGGGATCGCCGTGTTCGCGGAGTACGAACGCCGGGGACGTGATCTCGTCCAGGGCGGCTTCCGCCGCGTCCTCGGGGCCCGCCGTCCGCTCCAGGGCGCGCACGGCCGGGTGGTGGCCATCGGCTCGCTCCACCTGCGAGGACGCCTCTGCCGGGCGGAAGTTCTCCGGAGAGACGTACGCCAGTGCGGCCGGGCCCAGCAGGGCCGTCACGGGCAGGACGTCGCGGACCGCTGCGGCGTCCGCCAGGGCCTCCACCGGCAGCCCCCGCAGCGCCTGGAGTACCGTCGCCGCGGTGTGCTCGTCCGGAGCGGTCACGAGCGCCGATCCGCCGAGGGTCACGATTCCGACCCAGCCCGTGGGACACAGGTCCGACTCCGGGGACACGACCACGTTCACCGCACCCGCCGCCGGCGGGAACGACGCGGGCACGCCCGCCAGGTCCTCCCACAGCCGCCGGGCGGCGGCGAGCAGCGGTGCGACAGGGGGCTCGGGGCGGATCGTCACGCGCGTTCTTCGGGTGCGGGCGTGCCCTGGTGGTAGTACATCCGCAGGGGGGTGTCGCCCGGCGCTCCGGGGGTGCGCCGCCACACCGAACTGCGGCGGACTCGACGGCCGTCGTGCACACACTCGTACGTGAGGTGGACGATTCCCGGGGCGAGTACCGCGCCCGTGAAGGCACCGGGTTCGTGGCGCGGGCCGCTCTCGCTGCTGCCGGTCAGCTCGGGGAGCGCGGCGAGCATCTCCTCGTACGTCCAGCGGCGGCCGGAGGCACCGACCTCGACGAACTCGGGGTCGAGGAGTTCGGTGGCGAGGGCGCGGGAGCCGCGGACGGTCGGGTCCAGCAGACGCAGTTCGCCCTCGATGGCCTCGGTGATCTCGGGATCCTGGGTGGTCATGGGGGCATTATGGCTGGTCGGGTGGGGTCGGGCCCGGGATTTTTCGCCCGGGCCCGACCCGTCCGTGTTCGTGCCCGCGTTCCGTTACTCGAAGGCGGCCGCCGCCTCCTTGAGGGCCGCCGCGACGGCCTCGGGTGCGTCGGGGCCGGGTGCTCCGGGGCGGTAGGTGACGGAGCGGAGCCTGCCGGTGAAGCGGAAGGAGCGGTGGCGTTCGAAGAGGGGCCACGAGACGGGGGACTTGCGGTCGACGCCCACGCTGATGCCCTGGAAGGGTGCCATGCCGACGAGCTGGTGGACGCTGTCGGGCGCGGCCCGGTGCTCGCCGTCGACGAGCACGGTGAACCGCCAGCGCAGGCCCTCCTCGGCGGTGGCGACGAGGACGATCTCGTGGGGGCCGGGGGCGAGCGGGCCCGCGTCGGTCTCGTGGAGGCGGCCGTACTCGTTGTACGCGAAGGCCAGCCGGCCGTTCTCGACGTAGAGGCTGTAGCCGCCGCCCTGGTCGCCGTGGGAGACGAGGACGCCGTCGCCGGTCTCCTCGACCGCCACGGTGATGTCGAAGGAGCGCAGGGAGACGAGCCTGGACGAGCGGTAGCGCTCCAGCTCGGGGGTGCCGGGCAGCAGGGTGACGGGGCGGCTGAGGCGCTGTTCCGCGGGGTTGCGGCGGGCGAGGGCGCCGCTGTGGTCGGGCAGCGGGAAGACGCCGTTGCGCCAGGCGGCCTCCTCCCAGGCCGCTGACAACTCCTTGACCAGCTCGGGCTGTTCGGCCGCCAGGTCGTGGATCTCGGTGGGGTCGGTGCGGATGTCGTACAGGGCCCATTCGGAGTCGTCGTAGGGCGTGCCGGGCCAGTGGAGGGTGACGAGTTTGCGGCCGTCGCGGTAGTGGCTGCGGTTGCCGGTCATCTCGCAGTACTGCTCGGGGTGGGTCGACGCGTGGGCGGGGTCGGCGAGGACGGGGGTGAAGCTGATGCCGTCGGGCTCCTGGAGCGGGATGCCGCGGCGGCTCTCGGGCCGGGCGAGACCGGCGAGTTCGAGGAGGGTGGGGGCGATGTCGGTGACGTACTGGTACTGGGAGCGCAGCCCGGTCGCGAGCCTGCCGTCGCGTACCCCTTCGGGCCAGGAGAGGACGAAGGGGACGCGGACGCCGCCCGCGTAGGTGTGGCCCTTGTAGAGGCGGAAGGGGGTGTTGGAGGCCATGCCCCAGCCGCGGGGGTAGTGGACGAGGCTGCGGGGGCCGCCGATGAGTTCGGGGTCGCGGTCGACGTCGGGGTCCCAGTCTCCGGGGAGGCGGGGGTGGTGGACGAAGCGGCTGAAGTAGGAGCGGGTGCCTTCCGCGCCGCCTTCGCCGGTGCCGCCGTTGTCGGAAGTGAAGACGATGACGGTGTTGTCGAGTTCGCCGAGGGCGGCGAGGGTGTCGGTGAGCCGGCCGAGGTTCTGGTCGATGTTGTCGACGAGCGCCGCGTACACCTCCATGTAGCGAGCGTAGAGCCGCTGCTGATCGACCGTCAGGAACTCCCAGGCGGGGACGTCGAGTCCGGCCTCGCTGTTGCGGTCGGGGAGTTCGGTGCCGGGCGGGAAGAGGCCGGCGGCGATCTGGGCGGCGAAGCGGCGCTCGCGCAGGGTGTCCCAGCCCTCGTCGTAGCGGCCTCGGTGGCGGGCGATGTCCTCGGCCTTGGCCTGGAGGGGGCCGTGGACGGCGTTGTGGGCGAGGTAGAGGAAGAAGGGCTTGTCGGGGTCGTGGGCGCGCAGGGACTTCACCATGGAGATCGCCTGGTCGGTGATGTCGTCGGTGTAGTAGTAGTCGTCGGGGAACTCGTCGATGTCGAGGGGGCTGTTGTCCCGGACGAGCTGGTGCGGGTGGAAGAGGCTGGTGAGGCCCTCCAGGACGCCGTAGTACTGGTCGAAGCCCTTCTGCAGCGGCCAGTTGGCGCGGTCGTCGGCCGCGTTGGAGGCGGAGTCGCGGACGAGGTGCCATTTGCCGACGGCGTAGGTGGCGTAGCCGGTGTCGTGGAGGAGTTCGGCGAGGGTGGGGATGTCGTCGGCGACCTCCATGCCGTAGCCGGGGAATCCCGGGTCGGAGTTGGCGACCATGGCGTAGCCGACGCGGTGCGGGTTGAGGCCGGTGAGCAGGGCGGCGCGGGCCGGCGAGCACAGCGGCATGGTGTGGTAGTTGGTGAGCCGCACGCCGTCGTCGGCGAGGCCGTCCAGGACCGGTGTGGGGATCTCGGAGCCGAAGGGTCCGATGTCGCTGAAGCCCATGTCGTCGACGAGGACGACGACGATGTTGGGGGCCTTGGCCGGCGGGGTCGTGCGGCTGGGCCAGGCGGGCTCGGACTCGGCGAAGGTGCGGCCGACGCGGCCGGGGAAGCCTTCGTAGGGGTCGCGGCGGGGTGCGGTGCTCATGCGGGGGCGGGTCCTTCCGGATTCGGGGGAAGTGAGCGGGCGGTGCGGAATCCGCCGTGGCCGGTCGAGGAGTCCGGGGTGTTGTGGGAGCGGGCGGCGACCCGGTAGCGGTTGCAGTAGGAGGTGTGGCAGAGGTAGGAGCCGCCTCGGATGACGCGCTCGGCGGGGCGGGCGGCATCGGATGGCGGGGCGAAGGCGTCCTGGCACCATTCCCAGACGTTGCCTGAGGTGTTGTACAGGCCGTGGCCGTTGGGTGCGTACGCCGTGACGGGCACGGTGCCGATGTGTCCGCCGGGGCGGTCGGAGCGGTACGGGAAGTCGCCGGTCCAGGTGTTGCACCGCTCCTCGCCGCCGGGGGTGAAGTCGTCGCCCCACGGGTAGCGGGCGCCGTCGAGGCCGCCGCGGGCCGCGTACTCCCACTCGGCCTCGGTGGGCAGCCGGACGTCCGCCCAGGCGCAGTAGGCGAGGGCGTCGTCGTACGAGACGTGGACGACGGGATGGTCGGCGCGGTCCCGGATGCCGGAGCCGGGGCCCTCGGGGCTGTACCAGGCGGCGCCTTCGACCCCCAGCCACCAAGGGGCCTGCTCCACCCGGCCGAGGACGTGGCGGGCGGCGGCGGGGTGGAGCAGGAGGTGGAAGACGAAGGAGGAGCCGAAGCGTTCGGCGTCGGTGCGGTACCCGGTGGCCCGGACGAACTCCGCGTACTGGGCGTTGGTGACGGCGGTGGCGTCGATCACGAAGGCGGCGACGGTGACCTCCCGCACGGGTCCCTCGCGGTCGGCCGGGTAGCCCTCGTCGAAGGCGTCGCCCATGCGGAAGGTCCCGCCCGGCAGCTCCACCATGGGGCGGGGCGGCGGGGCGGTCCGTACGGTCGGCAGGGGAAGGAGGTCCACGGTCCCGGCGGCGCCGGCCGCTGCCGTACAGCCGCGTCCGGGGGTGCAGCAGGCGCTCACTCGGCCACCACCCCGGCGGGTACGGGAACGGGGACGGGTACGCGGGCGGGAACGGCTGCCGGTACGGGTTCGGGCGCGGCGGCGAGGAGCGCGCGGGTGTACGGGTCGCGGGGGCGCTCGCACACCTCGTCGGCGCCGCCGGTCTCGACGATCCGGCCCTCGTGCATGACGGCGATGCGGTGGCTGACCTGGCGGACTACGGCCAGGTCGTGGGCGATGAAGACGAGGGCGAGGCCGAGGTCGCGCTGGAGGTCGGTGAGGAGGCCGACGATCTGGGCCTGGACGGAGACGTCGAGCGCCGAGACGGGTTCGTCGCAGATGAGGACGGCGGGCTCGGGGGCGAGGGCCCGGGCGATGCCGACGCGCTGGCGCTGGCCGCCGGAGAAGGAGCGCGGGTGGCGGTCGGCGGCGGCCGGGTCGAGGCCGACGAGCCGCAGGAGTTCCGCGACGCGCTCGGTGCGCTCCCCCGGGGCGACGGTCCCGAAGGCGCGCAGCGGTTCGGCGATGATCTCCCCGACGGTCATGCGGGGGTTGAGCGAGGCGTACGGGTCCTGGAAGACCATCTGGACGCGGCGGCGCACGGCGTGCAGTTCGGCCCGGCGGGGGCGCGTGACGTCCCGGCCGTCGAGGACGATCCGGCCGCCGTCGGCGGGGTGGGCGTGGGCGAGGACCCGCGCGAGGGTGGACTTGCCGGAGCCGGATTCGCCGACGATGCCGAGGGTCTCGCCCGCGGCGAGGGTGAGCGAGACGCCGTCGAGCGCGGTGAAGGAGCGGCGGCCGCGGTCCTTGTAGGTCTTGCGGATCCCCTCGGCGCTGAGGACGACGGCGCCGGGTGCGGGCCGGTCGATCCGGAGGGGCGGCGGGGGCGGCGGCGGCAGGGGTGTGGTGCGTTCGGCGGCGGGCAGGCAGGCGGCGCGGACGGTGCCGGTACCTGTGTCGGTACGTGTGTCGGTACCCGCGTCGGTCCCTGTGCCGGTGGCCGGGCCCGTGCCCGTCGCGATGCCCGTCCCGGTGCCCGCTCCGGTCACGGCGGTGAGCGGCGGGACGGTCGTGTGGCAGCGGTCCTCGACGAGGGAGCAGCGGGCGGCGAAGGCGCAGCCGGCGAGCGGCAGGGAGAGGTTGGGCGGGGTGCCGGGGATGCCGGTGAGCCGGGTGCCCGAGGGGGCGGAGAGCCGGGGCACGGCGGCGAGGAGGCCGGCGGTGTAGGGGTGGCGGGGGTGGGACAGGACCTCGGCGGTGGGGCCGGCCTCGACGACGGTGCCGCCGTACATGACGAGGACCCGGTCGCAGGCGCGGGCGACGACGCCCATGTTGTGGGTGATGAGGACGAGCGCGGTGCCGGAGGTGCGGGTGAGGTCGCCGAGGAGGGTGAGGATCTGGTCCTGGACGGTGGCGTCGAGGGCGGTGGTGGGTTCGTCGGCGAGGAGGATGTCGGGTTCGCCGGCGAGGGCCATGGCGATGAGGACGCGTTGGCGCTGGCCGCCGGAGAACTGGTGCGGATGGTCGTCGAGGCGGCGTTCGGCGTCGGGGATGCCGACGAGCCGGAGGAGTTCGACGGAGCGGGCGCGCCGGGCGGCCTTGTCGCGGCGGCCTCCGCGCTTGGTGTGTCCGTCGTGGGCGCGCAGCACCTCGTCCAGGTGGCGGCCGACGGTGAGGACGGGGTTGAGGGCCGTCATCGGGTCCTGGAAGACCATGCCGATACGGGCTCCGCGCACGGCCCGCAGGGCGGGCTCGTCGGCGGTGGCGAGGTCCTGCCCGTCGAGGCGGACGGAGCCGCCGCTGATCCGGCCGGTGCCGGGGAGCATCCGGAGGAGGGCGAGGGCAGTGGTGGACTTGCCGGAGCCCGACTCGCCCACGACGGCGAGCGTCTCGCCGCGGCGGAGCGTGAAGGACACGTCCCGGACGGCGTGCAGCGCCCCGCCGTCCGGGGTCGTGAACTCCACGTCCAGGCCCTGGACTTCGAGGAGCGGCGGGGTGGTCATCGGCGTATCTCCCGGTTCAGTGCCTCGGCGGTCAGGGAGAGGCCGAGGACGAGCGCGGTCACGGTCACGAGCGGTCCCGCCGCGAAGTGCGGGGCCTGGGCGAGGTAGGGCATGGACTGGCTGAGTACGGCGCCCAGGGTGGGTTCGGGGGGCCGTACCCCCACGCCGAGGAAGCTCATGGCGCCCTCGATGAAGACGGCGACGGTGAGCGAGACGGCAAGCTGGACGACGAGCGGGTCGGCGGCGTTGGGCAGGATGTGGCGGGTGAGGATCCGGCCGCCGGAGGTGCCGCCGACGCGGGCGGCCGTCACGTACTCCCGGCCGCGCTGGACGAGGATGCCCGTGCGGAGGAGCCGCCCGAAGACGGGGATCTCCGCGAGGGCGATGACGAGGATCACGGGGGTCCGGCCGGGGCCGAGGATCGCGGTGACTGCGAGCGCCAGGATCAGTCCGGGGAAGGCGAGGACCAGGTCGAAGGCGCGCTGGACGACGGTGTCCGCGACCGGGTGGGCGGCCGCCCCGAGGGCGAGGAGGCAGCCGAGGGCGGCGCCGAGCGGGACGGCGACGGCGATGATGCCGAGGTCCGCGCGGATGCCGTGGAGCAGGCGGGAGAGAAGGTCGCGGCCGAGGTCGTCGGTGCCGAGGGGGTGGCCGGGGGTGCCGGGTCCGGCGAGCGCGAGGGCGCTCTGGTCGGTGGGGCCGTGGCCGGAGAGGAGCGGGGCGAGGAGCCCGGCGAGGACGACCAGGCCGACGAGGGCGAGGCCGGTCCGGCCGCGGGCGGTGGCGAGGGCGGCCCGGTAGGGGTGAAGGGGCCTGCGGGCTCGGGCCGTTTCGACGGTGGCTGGGGACGGTTTGACAGCGCGGGTTGTCATGGTCACTCCCACCTGATCCGGGGGTCGAGCCAGGCATGGGCGAGGTCGGTCAGGAGCTGGACGAGGACGAAGACGGTGACGAGGAGGAGCAGGAGGTCCTGGACGACGGGGTAGTCGCGGCGGACCAGGGCCTGTTCGGCGAGCTGGCCGAGGCCCGGCCAGGCGAAGATCGCCTCGACGAGGACGGCGCCGCCGAGGAGGTGGCCGGTCTGCATGCCGAGGAGCGTGACGACGGGCGGGAGGGCGTTCGGCAGGGCGTGGCGCCAGAGGAGGCGCCGGGGGGCGATGCCGGCCGCGGTGGCGGTGCGGACGTAGTCCTCGGCGAGGGCGCGCCCGATGCTGTCCTCCAGGTAGCGGCCGAGGACTGCGGCGCTGGGCAGAGCGAGGCAGAGGGCGGGCAGCAGGAGGTACTGGACGCCGAGGTCGGGTGCGGTGAGGAGCGGGACGCGGCCGCCCGGGGGCAGGACGCCGAGGAGGACGGCGAAGAGGAGGACGAGGAGGACGCCGGTGACGAAGGGCGGGACGGCCAGTGCTCCGGTGGTGAGGATCCGTACGGTGCCGCGGAGCCAGCGGTTGTGGGAGGTCGCGCCGACGATGCCGAAGGCGGTGCCGAGGACGACGACGAACAGCAGGGCGCCGAGGGTGAGTTCGACGGTGGCGCCGATGCCGTCGCCGATCAGGTCGGCGGTCTGGCCGCCGATCGCGTAGGAGGGTCCGAGGTCGCCGGTGAGGAGGCCGCCGATCCACCGCGCGTACTGGGCGGGCAGGGGGTCGTCGAGGCCGAGGCGGGCCCGGATGGCGGCCTCGGCCTCGGCGCTCGCGTCGGGTCCCGCGAGGACGGCCGCGGGGTCGCCGGGGACCAGCCGGAGGACGGCGAAGACGAGGAAGGAGGCGAGGAGGGCGGAGGGGAGTCTCCGCAGCAGATAGCCGCGCATCTCAGCCCGCCAGGTAGGCGTCGTCGAGGTTGAGGTAGGAGAACTTGTTGAGCGTGACGCCGTGGAGCTTCTTGGCGGAGACCTGGACGGCGCCGCGGATGGCCAGGTCGATGATGAACGCCTCGTCGAGGAGCGTGTCGGTGATCTGCTGCCGGAGGGTGTTGGCGCGGGCGCCGTCGGCGGGGGTGGTCCAGGCCTCGCGGACGACCTTCGTGTAGGCGGCGGAGCGGAACTTGGAGGTGTTCTTGGCCTCGTTGAAGGGGTAGGCGCTGACGGCGAGGGTGGACGGCTGGACCTGCGCGAAGCCGTGGCTCATCGTCCAGAGGCCGGGCATGTTCTGGGAGATGAGGTTCTTCTGGGCGGCGGCGGAGTCGGTCGGCTGGAGGGTGACGTGGACGCCGATCTGCCGGAGGTCGTACTGGACGGCCTCGGCGACCGCGGTCTCGCCGGGCAGGTTGACGTGGAGGAGGGGCAGGTCGAGGCGGGTGTGGCCGGCGGACTTGAGGAGCTCGCGGGCCTTTCCGGGGTTGTGGGTGTAGTGGGTGCGGCCTGCTTCGGTGAAGGCGGGCGAGGACTTGGGCCAGGGGGTGGCGGAGGCGAGTCCGTAGCCGCCGAGGACCTGCTGGAGGATCCGCTCGCGGTCGATGCCCCAGGCGAGGGCCTGCCGGACGGTCTTGTCGTTCAGCGGGGCGACGGTGGTGTTGACGCCGAGGTACACGGCTCCCCCGCCGGTGGCGTACTCGTTGATGGCGAGTTCGGGGGTGGCGGCGACGACGGCGAGGTTCTTCCCGGGGACGCTGAAGGAGAGCTGGGACTGGCCGGTCCTGAGCGAGGAGAGGAGCGCGTCGGCCTGGGGCACGACACGGAGTTCGACGCCGTCGAGGTAGGGCCGGCCGGGCTGCCAGTACGTCTCGTTGCGGGTGAGGCTGACCCCGGAGCCGGGGCTCCACTTGGTCAGCCGGAAGGGTCCCGTACCGATGAGCTTCTTGCCGGTGACGGCGTCCTCGACGCTGTGCCGATCGGTGATGATCATGAACTCGAAGAGGTCGAAGAGGTTGTTCACCGGGTGGGCGAGCTTCAGGACGAGCTCGTGGTCACCGCGCTTCTCGAAACCGGTGACGGCTGCGGCCGTGGCCCTCAACTGGGCTGCGCGGAGCGGGTTCTGAAGGTTCTTCACCGCGAAGATCACGTCGTCGGCGGTGAAGGGCCGGCCGTCGTGGAAGGTGACGCCGGTGCGCAGGGCGAGGGTGATGCTGCGGCCGTCCTTGGCGTACTCCCAGGAGGTGGCGAGTTCCGGCTGCGGCTTCAGCCCGTCGTCGTAGCGGGTGAGGGTGTTGTAGATCAGCCGCTGCTGGAGCGACTGGGCGCTCTGGGCGAAGAGCAGGCTGGGCGTGAAGTCCGCGTTGACGGCGACGCTGAGGGTGCCGCCGCGCCGGGGCTGCGCGCCCGCCTTGCCCGCCTCGCCGGCCTGGCCCGAGGGGGCTTCGGTCTCGGAGACCGCTGAACGGCAGCCCGCGAGACCGAGCCCGAGGAGCAGGGCGCCGCCGCCCGCGGCGCGCAGGGTGGTGCGCCGGGTGGGAGCGGTGGGCGTGGTGGGGTACGACTCGGTCATCGTTGCCTGCCTGTGAAAGAGGTCGGAGGGCGCGGGGTGCGCGCATTCCTTCCGCTGCGGGAGAAATGCGCGCACCGGGCACGCGGGGGACGCGGGATGCGCGGTACGGGACGGGGTGTGACGGTGTACGTACGGCGAGACGGCCGGTCCGGCGGCCGTCAGTGGTTGCCGGTGGTTCCCAGTGATTGCCGGTGGTTCCCAGTGGTTGCCAGGAGTCGTCGCCGGCCGTCGGTGGCCGGGACGACAGGGCGCGAAAGGGGGCCGGAAGGCTGTGGGTCCGGGGGTGTTCGGCGCGGCCGGGGCGGAGTCAACGCACCCGAAGGGACGGAGTCAGCGCACCCGCCGGGGCGATCGGCCGAGCAACCGGAGCAGAGGGGTCAGCCGTGAAGGATCAGATGCGGACGGCACAGACCGCACTGGCCTGTCGACAGAGGTCGACGTGCCTGCGGGAGATGAGGCGCATGTCCGGATTCACGGGAGCAATATGACAGCGGCTCCGCGAGGCGGTCAACCGGTCATGCCCGCATTCTGAGACGACATCACCCTTCCCGGCCCTCGCCGAGCAGCTCGTCGACCGTCCGAAGAGGCCTTCTGAACAGGGGATTCAGCAGAACCGTGCCCGCCGCGACGGGCAGCGTGGCCGGTCCGGCATGTGGACTGACGATGCGTTCGGGGTCGTCGCAGACGTGCGAGAGGTCGATCGCCGCCCCGCGGATCTCCTCCAGATAGTCCGGTTCGAGGACGCTGGCGTGCTCGGTCACGACGACCAGGTCGGGGTTGAGGACGTCGATGAGCAGCGCGATGGCGCGCCCCACCGCCCGCGCCCGCTCGCGCAGCAGGCGATCGGCGCGCCGGTCCCCCGCCGCCGCCGCGTCCACGACGAGGAAGGTGTCGGGCTCGGGGACGATCCCCCTGCGCACGGCGGTGAGACCGAGCGCGGTGTTCGAGGCGGTCGCCTCCAGGCAGCCCGAACGCCCGCACGGGCAGGGGACGGTGGAGTCCGGTACCGGCAGGTGCGCCACGTCGCCGGCCGCCGAACCGGGGCCCTGGTGCACGATCCCGGCGAGACCGACGGCCGCGTCGACGACGTTGCCGATGAAGAGGTGGACGAGGCTGCGCCGGGCGGCGGGACGCCCGAAGAGGATCTCCGACTGGGCGATGGAACGGGCGTGGTTGTCGAGTCGTACGGTGTGCCCGCCGAGGCCCCGGGCGAGCTCCGCGGCCAGCGGGCGGCGACGCCAGCCGAGGGCGTCGTGGCGGACGACGACTCCCGCCGCGGGGTCCACCCAGCCGCCGACGGCGGCGCCGACGCCGAGCAGCGGGCGCCCCTGGGTGTGCTCGTCGAGGAAGCCCCGCAGGGCGCGGGCGACGGCGGCGGGCAGGCCGTCCGGCGCGGTGCCGCCGTGCGGGTGGGTACGGCGGGCCAGGACCCGGCCGCGCAGGTCGACCAGGCCGAACGTCGAGCTGGGCACGCCGAGATGGACGCCGCCGACGACCGGCCCGCCCGATGCTCCGATGTGCAGGTCGACGGGGATCTGCGGTCGTCCCACACCGCCGCCTCCGGTCAGTTCCGGCAGCTCGCGCAGGAGACCGAGCCGGGTGAGGTCGGTGGCCTGGCGCGAGACGGCGGCCGGGCTGAGACCGGAGAGCCGGGCGACCGCGCCGCGGGCGACCGGGCCGTGGTCGAGGACGGTCCGCAGCACGGTGGCGGCGTTGGCCTCGCGCCGGCCGTCGCCCGCCATCCGGGAAGCGTGGGAGGGGGTCGTCATGGGTGCCTCTCTGCGTCACTGTTGCGGCGGTGTGAATTCGCGGGGCCGTCGGCGGCGGGGCCGTCGAGGCTCCGCCCGTGCGGGCCGATCCCTCGGAGTGGTGACGCATCGCCGCTGGTCAGCAGGGGTGCTGCGGGCGAACTGGGCTGCGGAGACCGAGGAGGACGGCGCCGGGCAGGCGCCGATTCAACCATCACGGGGCGCTGTTCGGGGCCCGGACGGTCGCTTGACGTCCCGCGACGGCCGCTGCCAGTCTCCGGGACATGTTCGCGACCTCCTCGTGTCCCGCCGGCTCCGGCGCCTGATTCTCGCGACCCCTTCGCGTGACGGGCTGGCCGCCCGTACCCGCACCACTCCGGCGCGCTGCGCCGCCTCCGTACACCGCTCTCGTGCGACGTACTCCCGTACTCCCGTGGTCCCGCACACCGGTAGTCCCGTACTCCGGTGCGCCTCCCCCGGTCGGCCGGTTCCTCGTCGTCACGTCATTGCTTCCGCTCCGGAATTAATTCCTGAGCGCGTTCACACACACCTCCGAAAGGACCACTCCACCATGTCGACCACGACCACCACCGTCACCGTTCAGAAGGTCGGCGGCCGCCTCGGCGCCGTCATCTCCGGCGTCCGCCTCGGCGGCGACCTCTCAGCCGAGACCGTGGCCGAGATCCGTGCCGCGCTCCTCGCGCACAAGGTCGTCTTCTTCCGTGGCCAGGACCACCTGGACGAGGAGGCCCACGAGGCCTTCGGCAAGCTCCTCGGCACCCCCGTCGCGCACCCCACCGTCCCCTCCGTCGACGGCCGTTACTCCTTCCCCATCGACTCGGACCACGGCGCCCGGGCCAACCAGTGGCACACGGACGTCACCTTCGTGCCGGCGTACCCGGCCTTCTCGATCCTGCGCGCGGTGACCATTCCGCCGTACGGCGGCAACACCCTCTGGGCCAACACCGCGACCGCGTACGCCAAGCTGCCCGAGCCGCTCCGCGCGCTCGCCGACAGCCTGCGCGCCGTGCACTCCAACGACTACGACTACGCGGCCCTGCGCCCGGGCGTGCTGCCCGAGCAGCTCGCGCGCTTCCGTGAGGTCTTCGCCTCGACGAAGTACCTGACCGAGCACCCGGTCGTGCGGGTCCACCCGGAGACCGGCGAGCGCACGCTCCTCCTCGGCAACTTCGTGCAGCGGATCAACGGCCTCACGGGCGCCGACTCCCGTGCCCTGCTCGCGCTCTTCCAGTCGCACATCGAGCGCCCGGAGAACACGGTGCGCTGGCAGTGGCAGGTCGGCGACGTCGCCATCTGGGACAACCGCGCCACCCAGCACTACGGCGTCGACGACTCCGACGACCACGAGCGCAAGCTGCGCCGGGTGACCATCGACGGCGACGTGCCGGTCGGCGTGGACGGCGCCGCCTCGGTCCTCCTCGCGCCCGAGTCCGTCCCGGACCCGGCGTTCGGCATCGCCTCCGGCGCGTCCACGAAGGAGCCCGTCGCTGTCTGACCGGGGGCGCCCGGAAGGGCCGACGGCGCGGCGTTCCTCCCGTCCTGGGGCGCGCCCCAGGACGGGAGGGATACGTCAGGTCGGGGAGTTCGTCAGGACGGTGGGTGCGTCAGGACGGAAGTCGGGACGGAGGCCGGGACGGGGTGCGTCAGGAACCGGACGACTGGGCGTAGTCGCCGAAGCCGACCCAGTCGAGGGCGACGCAGGCCTCGTCGCCGAGGACCCATGCGTCGTGTCCGGGCTTGACCTCCATGAAGTCGCCGGCGCCGAACTCCACCGACTCCCCGTCGTCCATGACGACCTTCATCTTGCCGCTGACGATGTATCCGACGTGCGACGCCTGACAGCTGTCGGTGCCGGCGATCGGCTTCACGTGCTTGGACCACTGCCAGCCCGGCTCGAACACCGCACGGCCGACCGCTCCGCGATCGCCGTTGATCAGGTCGAGCCTGCCCTTGCCGTCCTCGAAGGGACGGGTCTCGTCCGCTGAATCGAAGCTCTTCTGTACGATCCCGGCCATCACGCTCTCCCGGCGGTGGAAAGGCCTGGCCCCGAGTCCACTTCCAGGCTACGCCGGGCCGGCCGGGCCCACCTTCGTTTGGTGGTTCCGGGCATATTCACGGGGCGAATTCTGTGCGCTTCCCCTAGCGGGTAAACCTACACATAAAGGACAGATAAGCGCACAATGGAGCCGCGGCATGATTGCCACACAAACGGTCAGACGCGCATGACGCCATAAGGAGGCGAGTCGTATGGCCGACGTCTCTCACCGTCCCGGTGATATCGCGGGACACCCCGATGCGTCGGAAATGCGGGATCGTTACGCCCGCATGCTCCAGACCCGAGGTGTCGCGGCGGTCGAGGAACTCGTGGTCCTCGCCGGAATCTACGCGGCGGTCTCCGCGTGGACGGTTCATTTCTCCGCCGCCCAGCCGGAACTCGCCATCAGCAACCTGGTCGTCGGCATCGGCATCGCGGCGCTCGGCCTCTGCATGTCGATGGCCCCCGAGCGGTCGCAGGACCTGAACTTCGTCGTACTGATCCTGGGCGTCTGGCTGATCGTCGCTCCGTGGCTGGTCGGGCAGAACCCCGACACCGGCACGATCCTGAGCAACGTGATCACCGGTGCGTGCGTCTGCCTGTTCTCCCTCACGGCCGGCGGGCTGCTCATGACCAAGAGAAGGACGTGACCTACTGACCTCTCCCGGAACGGCGGCGCCTCCCCTACGCGGAGGCGCCGCCGTTCACCGCGTCCGTCCGGCGACCGCGAGCGGCATAGAGCCGGTACGGAGCGTTTGCCCGTGCCGCCTTGTGCACGGTGGCGCACGACCGGTGTCCGCGGCCGCGCCTAGCCTCGCCCCATCGGCACCAACGAGGGGCGGTACCAGCGGTGAACTGGCACATCCATGACTATCGCGAGAGCGATCTCGCGGCCGTCGTCCATCTGATCGACACCACGGCCGAGCTCGGGCAGGAGTCCGTGTTCTCGCTCGCCGAGTGCATCGGGGCCCTCACCTCCCGGCAGCCGGCCGTGGTCGCCGTCCACCAGGGCGCGCCCATCGGCGCCGCGCTCGCCTGCGTCTCCGGCGAGCGGGCCTGGGTGATGCGGATCGCGATCTCCTCGGCGTGGCGCGGCCGCGGCCTGGCCAGTGCCCTCCTCGTGGAGCTGGAGCGGCGGCTCGTGGCGGCCCGGGTCGGGCGGATCGCGTACGTCCTCCCGGAGGAGGAGCTCCTCGGCGAGGGTCTGCTGAACGCCGGGTACACGCGGCAGCCGGCCGTCGCGTACTTCGAGAAGGTGGAGCCGCTGCACGGGCCCGCCGCCGGACTCCTCGACGACCTCGGCGGACGGCTGCTCCCCGGCGACCTGTGGGCGAAGGTCGCCGGGATGGAGCGGGAGAAGGACCTCATCGAGCGCCGGGTGGTCCTGCCGCTCGCCGAGCCGGAGCGGGCCACCCGGCACGGGGTGCGGCCGCCGCGCGCGGTCTGTCTCTTCGGCCCTCCCGGCACCGGCAAGACCACGTTCGCGCGGGGCATCGCCTCCCGGCTCGGCTGGCCCTTCGTGGAGATCCTGCCGTCCCGGCTCGCCGACGAGGGGAACCTCGCCGCCGCGCTGCGCTCCGCGTTCGCGCGGATCGCCGAACTGGAGCGGGTCCTCGTCTTCATCGACGAGGTCGAGGAGATCGCCCCGGTCCGCTCGGAGCCCGCGCAGCCCGGCGGCATGCACGGCGTCACCAACGAACTCCTGAAGCTGATACCGGGTTTCCGGGAGCGGGACGAGCGCCTCCTCGTCTGTGCCACCAACTCGATCCGCTCCCTCGACCCGGCGTTCCTGCGCCCCGGCCGCTTCGACTACCTCATCCCGATCGGTACGCCGGACAAGGTGGCGCGGGCCGCGATCTGGGCCCGCTACACGGACGGCCGGACGGACGTCGACATCGACGAACTCGTCCTGGCGAGCGATCTGTTCACCCCTGCCGACATCGAACACGCGGCCCGGATCGCCGCTCAGGCCTCCTTCGAGCGGGACCTGGTCGCGGTCGGCGGCCGGGGCGCGGACGACCCTACGCCGGGGGCGAGCACGGCGGACTATCTGGAGGCCATCGGGCAGTGCCGCCCGACGGTCACCCCCGAGATGGTCGAGCAGTTCGCCTCGGACATCACGACGCACGCCCGGACCTGAGGGCGAACTCCTCGTGCGCGGCGTCCAGTTCGGCTCGGTCGGGCGGCTGGGCGCCGGCGCGGGAGACGGTGACTGCCGCCGCGCTGCCGGCCCGGTCGAGCAGCCGCGCGAGCTCCTCGGCGGAGAGCTCGCCGAGCGCCGCCCTGTCCTGCCCGGCGAGGGTGTCGAGGACGGCGGACATGAAGGAGTCGCCCGCGCCGACGGTGTCGACGACGGAGACCGGCGGCGCCCCGGCGGCGACGGCGTGGTGCCGGGTCAGGGCGAACGAGCCGTCCGCGCCCCGGGTGACCAGGACGACGGCCGGTCCGAGGGTGAGCCAGCGGGCCGCGACCGCGAGCGGGTCCTCGCCGGGGTGGAGCCAGGCCAGGTCCTCGTCGCTCGCCTTGACGAGGTCGCTGAGGGCGACGCAGCGCTCGACCCGGGCGACGGCTTCGGCGTGCTCCCCCATCAGCTCCGGGCGGACGTTGGGGTCGTAGCTGACCGTGACCCGGTCGCGGAGCCGCCCGGTCTCGGCGAGCACGGTGTCCGCGCCGGGCGCGGTGACGGCGGCGATCGAGCCGATGTGCAGATGGGAGGGAGACGCGTCGGCCTCCGCAGCCGCTCCGGCCTCCAGGGTCCAGGCGATGTCGAAGGTGTACGTGGCCCGGCCCCGCTCGTCGAGGCCGACGACCGCCGAAGGGGTGCGCGCGGGTGTGCCGCCGAGGGCGATCCGGACGCCCGCGCCCGTCAGATGGCCGGCGATCAGCCGGCCGGCGGGGTCGTCGGCGAGCTGGGTGAGCAGGGTGACGTCCCGGCCGAGGCGGGCGAGACCGTAGGCGACGTTGGCGGGGCTGCCGCCCGGGTGGACGCGGTCGGCGGCGCCGGAGCCCGCGGGGGCGCGGACGATGTCGGCGACGCACTCGCCGATCACCAGGAAGGACATGGGTCGGCGCTCCTCGGCGTAGGTGTCCCGGACGCGGGTGCCCTGGTGGACGACCCGGAGATGGTACGTCGCCGCGGGCTCCGGCCGTCATCGGGCCGCTGTCACTATCGTGTGCACGAAGGATGGCGGCGTGACTCGCCGGCGGTGTCGGCGGCGGTGCGGGGGAAGGACTTTCCGGTGGCGACGGTGGAGACGGTCGAGGGGCTCGCGGTCATCGCGTTCGGCGACGGGAAGGAGCTGGAGGCCTGGTTGGAGAAGCACCACGGGGACACCCCGGTATCTGGCTGCTGCTCGCCAAGAAGGGCAGCGACCTCCCCTCGCCGACGGCGGACGAGATCCTCGACGGCACGCTCGTCTACGGCTGGATCACCGGCAAGCGCATCGCGCGCGACGAGCACACGTACCTCCAGAAGATCACCCCGCGCCGGCCGCGGAGCCTCTGGTCCCAGGTCAACGTCCGCCAGGTCGAGGCGCTCGACGCCGCCGGCCGGATGCGCGAGCCGGGCCTCGCCGAGGTGCGGGCGGCACAGGCGGACGGGCGGTGGGAGTCCGCGTACCCCTCCCAGAAGGACGCGACCGTCCCGGACTACCTGGCGGTCGCGCTCGCGGCGGATCCGCGGGCCTCGGCGGCCTTCGACGCCCTGGGGAAGACGGACCGCTACCTGGTGATCCTGAGCCTCTGGCAGGCGCGTACGGCGAAGACGCGGGCGGCCCGCCTGGAGCGGGCCGTGGCGGCGCTCGCGGCGGGCGGCCGGCCCCGCTGAGCGCGGGCCGGCCGGTCACGGCGCGGCAGGTCAGTCACGGCGCGGCAGGTCGGTCGCGGCGCAGCCGGTCAGTCTCGGCGCTGCCGGTACAGGACCTGGTGGGCGTCCCACTCCACGAAGGACTCCGCGTGCTCCATGCCGACGGCCTCCAGGAGGCGGCGCGAGCGGTCGTTGGCCTCCTGGGTGACCGCGACCACGCTCGGCGTGCTCTCCAGGATCCGTGCGACGACCGCGCCGACGGCCTCCCGGGCGTAGCCCCTCCCCCAGTGCTCGGGCAGGAACTGGTACGACACCTCCGTCTCCCCGTTCCGCGCGCCGGGCTCCACGGTGACGAGCCCCAGCAGGACGTCGTCCTCGGCCCGGATCACGGCGTGGAACCCGGCCGCCCCGACGATCCGCCGCTGCCGGATCCGGACGACGGGCTCCGTGACGGGGCCGCCGAGGTGATGCCGCACCTGGGGGTCGGTCCACAGCCGGGTCACGGCCGCGAGGTCGCCACGGCGCACGCTCCGCAGGAGCAGCCGGTCGGTGGCCGGCGGCGCGGGCGGCGCCGTGGTGGGGGTCGATGTCGGAGTCGGGGAGACGGGCATGGTTCCGATCCTCTCAGCCCGCCCCCGGGAACGACACCGGTGGTCCCGCACGTTACGGTCCTCGGATCGACGACGGTGTGGAGGTGGCGGGGGACGTGGGGACAGTCGTACGGCTGTGGGCGGCCGGGGAATTGCCGTACCGCGACGGGCTGTACCGCCCGGACGACACCGGCACGGAGGTGCACGTGGAGGGCCCCGGGGCGTACCACCCGGACGCCCGGCAACCGATCCCGTTCCGTCTCGGCGATCCGATCGACGTGGACCGGGCCGTCGAGGAGGACGGCACCGCGGAGGTGGACCACTTCTTCGAGAGCGCGCTGCCGGACGGATCGGGACGGATGTGCGGCGGCGGCGCCGGCATGGGCAACACCGGCCACCTCGCCCGTCTGAACCCCGACGGCTCCTTGCGCTGGGTGGCCTTCATGTACTGCTCGAACCCGTTCGTGGGGGTGCGCTACGAAGGAACGGCGGCCGTCTTCACCAACGACTGGGGAAACGAGCTGCGCCTCGACCTCGCCGACCCCTCGCTCGCCTGACCCGACCACCGGAGCCCTCCACCATGCCCATCCGTGTCCTCCAGGGACTCGCCCTCCTCGCCACCGGCCTCCTCACGGGTGCCTTCGGGTACGGCGCGGCCAACCTCGTCCCCACGTTCAACGCCGTACCGCTCGACATGCGGCTCTCCTTCCACGCCGAGCTGATGAAGATGAACGGCATCACGATGCAGGCGGCCATGGCGGTGTCGACGCTGAGTGCCCTGACCCTCGCCGTCCTCACCCGCGGCCGCGCCCGGCTGATGGCGGGCGCGGCGGCTCTGCTGACGCTCGCGTCCTTCCTCATCACCCGCCTCGGCAACGTGCCGATCAACGGTCGCATCAAGGAGTGGGCGCTCACCGCGGCCCCCGCCGACCACGCGGAGATCCTGCGGCGCTGGGAGCTGTTCAACAACCTGCGCACGCTCACGGCGCTCGCCGCGTTCGTCTTGTTGATCGTCCTCTGCCTGTGGCGTCCGGGGGCCGTCCCACCCGCCGCACCCGCTTCGGCCCAGGACCCGGCCGACGCTACGGCCCAGGAGACAGCCAAGCGCTCGGCCTAGTCCGAGCGGCCGACGCGGGTCCGGTCCCCCGGCCGAGGCGGGGTGGGCGCCGGTGACACCAGGATGAGCGTCATGAAGATCGGAATCCTCGGAACAGGCAATGTAGGACGGGCTCTCGCTGCCGGCTGGCTGCGGGCGGGCCACGACGTCGTCCTCGGGTCACGGCGGCCCGGTGACGAAGAGCTCCTCACCGGGCTCAAGGAGCTCCACCGGGCGGGGTTACGGGTCGACGACCCCGCCGGGACCGCCGCGCACGCGGAGGTCCTCGTGAACGCGACCCCGGGCACGGCCTCCGTGGCGCTGCTCGCGTCGATCGGCGCCCCGGCCCTCGCCGGGAAGGTCCTCCTCGACGTCGCGGTCGGCTTCCTGGAGGACGAGTCGCTCTCGCACCCGGTCGTCAGCCTCGGCGAGGAGATCCAGCGGGCGTTCCCGGAGACCCGCGTGGTGAAGACCCTCTGCACGATCGACCGCGAGGTGATGGTCGCACCGGACTCCCTGGCGGGGCCCAGCACGCTCTTCCTCTCCGGGGAGGACGCGGAGGCCAAGCGGGTCGTGGGCGGGCTCGTGACCGACCTCGGCTGGCCCGCCGATTCGCTGCTCGACCTGGGCGGCATCGCCACCGCCCGGGGACAGGAGCATTTCGCGCTGCTCTTCGTCGGGATCGCCCTGTCGACGGGCACCTTCGCGTTCAACATCCGGGTCGTGCCTCCGGCCGCCCACGACGAACAGAGCTGAGGGCGAACGCCGTTCGGCCCCGCTCCCCGCTCCCCGCTCCCCGCTCCCCGGTGCCTCAGTCCGCCACGGCAGCCGTCAGGGCGGCCTTGATCGCCGGCCAGTCCGGGGCCGTCGGCTCGTACGTCTCCGTCGCGGTGGCGACGTCCTTGTAGCCGCTGGACGTGACCACGCACACCACCGGGCCGTCGTTCTCGCGTGGCCCGTGGGCCCGCAGACCGGCGAGGCCGGCCGCCGACGAGGTCTCGCACCAGAGCCCCTGGGAGGCCAACTCCACACGGGCTGCGATCATCTGATCGTCCGTCACCGTCCGCGCCGCTCCCCCGGTCGTCCGGACGGCGAGGACGCCGCGGTAGCTGTTGATCTCGCAGTCGATGGCGTAGGCGAGGGTGGGCCCGACGGGGACGCGGGCGGTGGGGCGGCCGGTGCGGAGGGCCTCGGTGAGCGCGCCGGCGGCGGCGGGCTCGGTCGCGTACATCCGGGGGACGGAGTCGGTCACCCCGAGTCGGGCGAGCTCCTGGAACCCCTTGGCGACTCCGAAGAGCAACTCGCCGTATCCGGTGGGGAGGTGGACCGCCGCGGGAGCCCTTCCGAGGTCGAGGGCGATCTCGTACGCGAGGGTCTTGTAGCCCTCGGGGCCGAAGGGGTGCCCGGTGTGGGCGGTGTCCGTGACGCTGCTGACGGCCTGGAAGTCGAGTTCGTCGACGATCCGGCGCATCAGGGGGCGGACCGACGCGTACGGGACGGTCAGGACCGTCGCCCCGTAGGCGCGGAGGTGGGAGGCCACGGCGGGCGGGGCGTGCGGGGAGGTGAAGACGGCGCAGGGCAGTCCGGCGCGGGCCGCGTAGGCGGCGGCCGCAGCGCCGTGGTTGCCGGAGGAGGAGACGACGATCCCGCGCGCGCCCGAGGCGACGGCGGCACTGACGGCGACCCGGTTGAGGCGGTCCTTGTGGCTCCATGTGGGGTTGCGCGACTCGTCCTTGACCCAGACGCCGTCGGAGAGCGCGACCATCGGGGTGTTGCCCTCGCCGAGGCCGGGCGCCGCGAGCGGCGGGAGCAGCGGGGCCCACCGTTCGAGGCCATGGGCGGCCGGGCGCGTGAACAGGTCGGCCGGGACCTGGTCGTACGCGTAGTCGATGTCGAGGGGATACGCGACCTCGTCGGTGGAGGTGACGGGGCAGCCCGCCGTGAGCGGCGGCCACAGCGGGTGGCGCACGGAGGGATCGGCGAGCGAACGCTGGGCGGTGGCGAGCGAGCGGTGTGCCGTGGCGGGCTGGTTCACACGATGGCCTTTCGGGTGGTGGTGCCGTCGACTCTCCGGTTCGAGGGGCGGTCCGGTTCAGCCCATGCGGCGGCGCAGCGCGGCGAGGGCGCCCGGCCGGCGGCCGGGGACCTTCTCCCGCAGCGCGACCAGGGCGGGGCCGAGGGAGTCGGCCCTGGCACGGTCACCGATCTGCTCCCACTGGTGGTGGGCCCGGTCGACGGCCGCCTCGACGTCGGGGTCGTCCGCCTGTTGCCGCAGGGCGAGTCTGAACTCGGCTGCCGACAGCCACAGTTCGCAGCTGCGGGCCGGTTCGCCGGCGAGGCGGGCGAGGTCGGCCCGCACCTCCGTCCAGTGCACGGCCTCCGCGGACCGGGGTCCGTGACGGCGCAGGGCATCGCTCTCCCAGGCGGCGGCCACCGCGGCCGCCTCGCCGTGCCGGCCGGCCCTCGCGGCTTCGAGGATCGCGGGATGCGGATCCTGGGCGACGGCGGGTGCCGGTGCGGGTGCGCGTGCGGGAGGAGCTTGGTACGGAGGAGGAGCCGGGTGCCCAGCAGGAGCCTGGTGCGGTACGGGAGCCGCGTACGGAGCAGGAGCATGGTTCGTCACGGGGGCCGCGTACGGAGCGGGGGCCGGGTTCGAGGCGGGAGCCGGGTTCGGGGCAGGGGCCAGGTTCCCGGGGGCCAGGAGGAGCGCCTCCGGGGCGGGCGTGTGAGCCGCCGCACGGATGGCCGCCTCGGCGTGCATCGCGGGGTGCGGCGGACGGGCGCCGGCGCGCCAGAGCTCCGCCCAGGCGCGGAGGTAGTCGGGGGTCGTGGGCTCGCCCCGGCGCGGGGCCGGCGTCACCCGTCCGTACAGGTACGGCCCGGGGCCCAGGTGGAGCAGGTCCGGTGCGGCCGCGAGGCGCTGCCAGACCTCGGGGTCCGCCGCGAGGTCGGCGACCACGGTCGTGGTGCCGGGGGGCCGTCCGCCGAGTTCGCCGGCCAGCCAGTGCCAGGGCAGTGCCGTGTAGCGCAGGGTCGCCGTGGTGGTGCGGGCAAGGGCGAGATGGGGCAGGAACTGCCGTTTGTCGAGATGGAGTTGGCCCGCGAGGAAGAGGACGAGGGGGCCGGGGCTCGCCGCCGCCGCGCGCAGGCGGGTGAGGACGGTCTGGGGGTCCAGCGGGTCGGCGAGTTCGACGACGGTGGCGGTGGCCGTGCCGGTGAGGACGGCGGGCGGTACGGCGGCGAGAGCCGGCAGTACGGACGCGGCGTCCATCGCGCGGCCCCGTCCGGCGGGCGCGGCGGCGAGCAGCACCGCCGTACCCACATCGTTCACACCCGCCCCACCCGTACCCGCCGCGCCCGTGACCGTACGCACACCCTCGTCCGCACCCCCGCCCGGATGTATGTCCGCACCCGGATTCACGCGCGGCCGCGCGTCGGCCGGCGCGCCCGTACGCGCGCTCGTTCCCCGCATCCGCGTACCTGCCGCGTGCGTGCTCACCGTGCCGTTTCCGTCGTCGATCACCACCCCCGCACCGTAACGCGTCGCGGCCTGTCCGATAATCGTCGGGCCGTTGGCATATGTCAGAAGCACCACCGGATCGAGTGTTGCCAAATCCCTTACGAGCTGTCTCGGGCTGTGCAACAGTCGAGGACGGGCCTCCTTTTCCCACCTGGCCGCGCCGCGCCTGTATCGGAGTACGACATGCCGTCCCATCTGTTCGCGGACCGTCCCGCCCAGCCGCCGGAACCGGATGCGGTGGACGCGCTGATCTCGCAGACCCGTCGCCTGCGCGGCGAGGTGGACGCCGTCCGCCGGGACTCAGTGACGGACGACGACGATCCCCAGCAGCGGTGGCAGCGTGCCCTGTGCGACCTCGCGGTGCACCAACTCGACGACTTGGGCGCCCACTTGGGGCAGCTCCGGGTCGGCGTCCCGGAGGGGGCCGCACCCGGGACCGACGCCAAGGCCGACGCCGATCCCGAGGCCGTCCTCGGCACGGCACTCACCGCCGACGCCGCCCCCGGTACCGCCTACGGCGAGGCCCCCCCGGCCCGTACCGGCTCGCTGCTCTCCCGCGTCGGCAGTGCCGAGTGGAACCTCCTCACCGACGAGGTGAGTTGGTCCGAGGAGCTGTTCCAGATCTTCGGCCGCCCCCGCGAGAGCGGCCCGATGTCGCTGGACGAGCTGCCCTCCATGGTCTTCGCCGAGGACCAGTCCGTCCTCCAGGGAATGGTGACGGACTGCCTCATCGACGGAAAGCCGATCGACGGCGAGTTCCGGATCATCCGGACGGACGGCCGTGTACGTACCGTCCACATGACGGGTGAGCCCGTCCTCGACGCCGACGGCTGCACCGCCTCCATGTGGGCCGTTCTCCGCGACGTCAGCGAACTGCGGCGCAGCCAGCGGGCGGTCCGCGAGAGCCGGGACAGCCTGGAGCGCAGCCGTCACATGGAGCGCACCGAGCGACGCGTCGCCGTCGAGCTCCAGGAAGCGGTGCTCCCGCCGTGGCGCGGCTCGCTCCGCTTCGCCCACGACGGCCCCGCCCCGCTCGACGTGGCGGCCCACTACCTGCCGGCCGCCAGCACCGGCCTCATCGGCGGCGACTGGTACGACGCGCTGGCGCTGCCGGGCGGCGACGCCCTCCTCACCGTCGGCGATCTGACGGGCCACGGGGTCGCCGCGACCTCCTCGATGGCCATGCTCCTCGGCGCGCTGCGCGGCATGGCCGTGGCCGGAATCCGCCCCGGCGCCCTGATGGGCCACCTCAACCAGCTCCTGGAGACCTCCGTACAGCCCGCGCTCGGCAGCGCGATGTGCTGCCGGTACGACCCGGTCGCCCAGACACTGACCTGGTCGCAGGCCGGGCACCCCGCCCCGCTGCTCTTCCGCGACGGGACGGGGCTCGCCCTCCGCCGGCCCGAGGGCGTGCTCCTCGGGGCGACGAGCGGCGGGAGGTACGGCGAGACCGAGACCCGCCTGCTCCCCGGTGACCTGCTGGTGCTGCACACGGACGGACTGACCCGTGGCAGCGGCGTGCACGACGACACCGGCACGCGACGGCTGCTCACCCTCGGCCCCCGGCTCACCGAGGCGCGGGACGCCCAGGAATGCGTGCGCGCGGTGATCGAGGAGTTCGGCGAGGAGCCGCGCGAGGACGACGCCTGCGTGATGGTGGTACGCGTCGGCCACTGACGGAGCCAGGAGTCGTCGAGCAGCCCGGGATCACTGACCGGTTCCGGGTCGCCGACGTGTCCGGCTTCCGGGTCGCCCCCTTCGCACCCCGCCCCCATGAGAGGACCAGGGCCCCGCGATGTCCTCAGGCGGGGCTCACGCCTCACCCGTTCTCGGCCGGTTGACCGGCGACTTGGGCAGGGCGAGCTCGATCTCCTCGCGCAGGTCCTCGATCTTCGAGTGACCCGCGTACTGCCCGGTGAGCCGGTACATCTCCCGCAGCCGGTGCCACGTCCGGTGGGACGAGGTCTCCCCCATGGAGACGAGAGCGAGCCTGGCGTACCGGTCGGCCTGCTCCGGGTCGTCCGCGATGAAGCACGCCGAGGCCATCGAGATGAAGTCGAAGAGCTTCGAGCGGTTGTGCCCCTGACTGCGCAGCTCCAGGGCGAGCCTGGCGTGCCGCTGCGCGGGGACCGCGGCGGAGGCGTCGTGATCGGCGAGGGTGCGGTAGGCGAGGGCCTGCATGCCGTGCATGTCGGCCTCGTCGAAGTTCTGCATCCAGCTGGGCGGTTCCACGTCCGCCCGGTCGGAGACGAAGAGCTCCTCCGCCTCGCCCAGCGTCCGCTTCATGGCCTGGCCACGCCCCATCGAGGCCTGCGCCCAGGCCTCGATCGTGTGCAGCATGGCCTGCGTCCGCGGCAGCATCTCCTCGCCCCCGCCGGCCTTAGCCAGCTTCATCAGGTCGAGGGCGTCGTCGGGCCTGCCCAGGTGCACCATCTGGCGGGCGGCCCGGGACAGCGCCTCGCCTGCCCGGGGACGGTCGCCGCCCTCGCGGGCCGCGTGGGCGGCGATGACGAAGTACTTCTGCGCGGTGGGTTCAAGACCCACGTCGTGGGACATCCAGCCGGCCAGGACGGCCAGGTTGGCGGCGACGCCCCAGAGGCGCCGCTGGAGGTGGTCGGCGTGGCGGTAGGCGAGCATGCCGCCCACCTCGTTGAGCTGGCCCACGACGGCCTTGCGCTGGAGGCCGCCGCCTCGTGAGGCGTCCCACGCGCGGAACACGTTCACCGAGTACTCCAGCGCCTCGATCTCCTCCGACCCGACGGGGGCGGCCTCATAGCGGTCGAACCCGGCGGGGTCGGCGTGGAGGGGATCGGTGGCGCGCTGGGCGGTGGCCTTTCGTGCGGGGTCGGTCTGCAGCCAGTCGTACATGCTGCTGCTGAGTGCGGAGCCGGCGGCGAGCGCGGCACCCGCGCCCACCAGGCCGCGTCGGTTGAGCATGAGGTCCATTCCCGTGAATTCGGTGAGGACCGCAGCCGTACGATCGGGTGGCCAGGGCAGGTTGTCAGGGTTGTCGTCGTTCCTGACGGCCTGCCGCTTTCCGGCGCGCCCGTGTCGTTCGAACCCGAGGTCCTCGATGGTCACGACACGGCCGAGTCGCTCGGTGAACAGTGCTGCCAGCACCCGGGGGACGGGATCGCGCGGGGTCTCGCCCCGGTCGATCCACCGCCGCACCCGCGAGGTGTCGGTCGCCAGCTGGGGGTGGCCCATGGCCGCCGCCTGCCGGTTGACGAGTCTCGCGAGTTCGCCCTTGGACCAGCCGGCCAGGCCGAACAGGTCTGCCAGGCGGGTGTTGGTTTGTCCGGTCACGTCTAAGCCCCCAGGTTCTCGGCTGAGTTGACAGTAACCCCCTGTCATAGGGCTGGCGACTATTCGCCAGGGTTCGCCAGGGTGCGCCCGATGTTCCGCCACCCGCGCCCGGGTGTCAGGTAGGAACGCGCCACCCCGCCCCGCCGACCGGCCCTCATTCCCCAGGGTGCGGACCCGGGGGCGGGCGGGGCGACGCACGCAACTCGTCGGACCACGAAGGGATCTGTCACCTCCATGTACACAGCATCGTCCTCCGTGTCCGCCCCGCCCCGGCCGCAGCACCGCATCGTCCCGGCGGGTGCCGGGCCGTACCTCGCCCCCGCGCCCCAGGCCGTACGGCCCCGGCGCTGGACGGGCGGCACCGGCACACAGCCGGTGAGCGGAAGACTCGACCTGTCCGGCCCGCAGGGGGCGCAGCTCAAGATGGCGATCGCCTCGGTGCACCGCATCTGCCCGGAGTTCAATCCGGTCCAGGTGCTGCGCCGCAGCGGTCGCTCCGTGCTGATCGTCGGGACGACCGGGCGGACGACGGCGGTCGCGAAGTGTTTACTGGACCACTCCCCCGCGTGGGTCGAGCGGTTCCGTCACGAGATAGCTTCCTACCGCTCCTTCGTCCGGCACCGGCCGCCGGTGCGGGCGCCCCGGCTCATCGCCGCGGACCCGGAGAACTGCACGCTGGTGATCGAGCGGATGCCCGGACGGGCGGCGGCGCTCTCGCGCCACCCCGTCGAGGCCCCGCCCCGCGCCGACGTGCGGGCGGCGCTCGGTGCGATCGCCCGGCTCAACGCCTGGCGGCCGCCGGCCGGGACCTTCGACGCCCCGCTGGACTACGGGACGCGGATCGCGCGCTACCACGAGCTCGGTCTCTTCACGGACCGGGACCGGGACGACCTGCAGAAGCTGCTGCACGGTCTGGCGCACGCGGGCGGCCGGCAGGGCATGGGCCAGTTCTGTCACGGTGACGCCCTGCTCTCCAACATCCTGCTCTCCCCCGCCGGTCCGGTCCTCGTCGACTGGGAGCACGCGGGCTGGTACCTGCCCGGTTACGACCTGGCGACGCTGTGGGCGGTGCTCGGTGACGCGCCGCTGGCCCGGCGCCAGATCAGTCAGCTCGCCCAGCAGGCGGGCCCGGCCTCCCGGGACGCCTTCCTGGTGAACCTGATGATCGTGCTGACGCGGGAGATCCGTACCTACGAGACGGCGGTGCAGCGCACCATCAAGGAGGCTCCGCCGGCCGGTACCGTCCCGGTGCCCTCCGGTGCGCTCTCCGCCGGTGAGGAACAGCGGCTGCTCCTGAGGCGGCTGCACGACGACTGCGCCATGGCACGGCGGGCCGTGCGCGCGGCGGTCGGAACGCGCTGAAGGGGCGGGTCCGGCCGGCGACACGGGGGTGGGGGGGGGGGGGGCCCCCCCCCCCGCCCCCCCCCCCCCCCCCCCCAACAACCCCGCCACCCAGACGGGGCGGCCGGAACCCGAAACGTGGGACCCCCCCCCCCCGCGCGGCAGGCCGGG
>NZ_JBVJEH010000012.1:0-185427 GCF_055581845.1 Streptomyces sp. NPDC042346
GTGTCCGAGGGGGGACTTGAACCCCCACGCCCGATAAAGGGCACTAGCACCTCAAGCTAGCGCGTCTGCCATTCCGCCACCCGGACAAGGTGTCTGTCGCTTCGTGGTTTCCCTCGCGGCGACAGAGATAACTCTACCAGGGGTTTGAGGTGCCCTTCACCAGCGTTTTCCGTGGTCAGTGGGGTGGAGCGACCCGATTCCCCTTGATCCAGTCCGGATTGCCCGATCACGCGCGCAGTGCGTTATCGATGGTCGACACAGAGTGTCGGGGTGGCCTCGGGCCCCTGGTCGAGGGGCCCGAGGCTGGGGGTCAGCGGCCCTTCTCGCGCAGGGAGTGGAGGTGGGCGCTGGACCTGCGGGCGAAGTCGAGCGAGTCGACCGGGTTGTCGCGCTCGGCCTGCCAGTGGTGGGCGTGCCGGCCGTGATGGGTGCGGTTGACCGCCGAGATGAAGCGCCGGTAGTCGATGTCCCCGTCCCCGACGTCCGTCATGCGGTAGCCGTAGGGGACGGCGGAGTCGTCGCGGTCGCCGTCCTTGACGTGGAAGAGCGGGTAGCGGTGGGGCTGGGCGAGGACGTAGTCGAGAGGGTCGAAGGGGGCGGGGGTGCCGTCCGGGCGGGTGGAGTAGCGGTACTGGCCGACGTACGCCCAGAAGATGTCCATCTCCAGGTGCACCAGGTCGGGGTCGGTCTCGGCGAGGAGGACGTCGTAGAGGCGCACGTCGGGGCGGTCGCTCGCGAAGGAGAACTCCTCCGAGTGGTTGTGCTGGTAGAACTTCATGCCGCGCTTCCGCGCCTCGGCGCCGAAGCGGTTGAACTCCTCGGCGCAGCGCTTCCAGCCGTCGACGGTGTCGCCGTAGCGCCAGGGTCCGGAGGCGGTGCCGATGTGGGGCAGGCCGAGGGCCGCGGCGTCGTCGAGGACCCGGTCGAGGTTCTGGGCGAAGGTGTAGGCCGCGGGGTCGCTCGCGTAGTAGCCGACGTGGCTGCCGATGCCGCGCAGGCCGTGGTCGCGGGTGAGGCGCTTGAGTTCGGCGAGGGTGAGGGGGCCGCCGGTGCCCTGGGTGTAGCCGGCGTACTCGACCTCGTCGTAGCCGTACCTCTGGAGTTCGGCGAAGACGGGGGCGAATCCGAGGGCGGCGATCTTGTCGCGCAGGGAGTAGAGCTGGATGCCGAGGCGGCCGGGCGGCAGCACGGGGCGGCCGTGGCCGTTCCCTCGGTCGTTCTCCCGGTCGGCGCCCGGAGCGGCGGCAGGGGTGGCGGCCGCGGGGGTGGCGGCCGTGCCCAGCAGGGCTGCGGCGGTCGCGCCGGCGGCGACGCCGAGCATGCCGCGCCGGCTGAGCCGCTGGGAGAGCTCCGGGTCGACGGATTCCGTACGGCGGGTGCGATTCATCTGTGGACAACTCCTCTGGTGTCGTTCGGGACTGCTTCACTGGAGTCAGGTCGGCGCCTCAGGCGAGTCCGGCCAGACGCAGCAGCAGGGACTTCACATCGGTGGCCGCGACACGGCCGCTTACGGCGCGGGGGGTGGAGCACAGAATGAGCGGACCTTCGTCATCGCTCGTGGGGAGGCGGCCATGGCTGCCGCGAAGAGGTGAGGGGTCGAGGGGTACGACCGCGAGCCGGTAGCGCATGCCGAGCTTCTTGCGGGCGATCTCCCTGGCCGCCTTGAGCCTTACGTACGGATCGAGCGGGTCCATGAAGAGTTCGGCGGGGTCGTAGCCGGGCTTGCGGTGGATCTCGACGAGCCGGGCGAAGTCGGGCGCGCGGGCGTCGTCGAGCCAGTAGTAGTACGTGAACCAGCTGTCGGGCTCGGCGAGGGCGACGAGCTCGCCGGAGCGCGGGTGGTCGAGGCCGTGTTCCTTCTTTCCCTCGTCGTCGAGGAGGCGTTCGACACCGGGGAGCTCCGTGAGGGCCTCCCGGACGGCCGGCAGGTCCTCGGGGCGGCGGACGTAGACGTGCGCGATCTGGTGGTCGGCGACGGCGAAGGCCCGGGAGGTCATGGGGTCCAGGTACTCCATGCCGTCCTGGGTGTGGACCTCCAGGAGTCCGGCGCGGCGCAGGGTCCGGTTGATGTCGACGGGCCGGTTCACGCGGGTGATGCCGTACTCCGAGAGGGCGACGACCGTGCGCCCTTCGGCGCGGGCGTCGGCGAGGAGCGGGGCGAGGGCCGTGTCGAGGGCGGCGGCGGCCCGGAAGGAGCGCGGGTCGTCGGGGCCGTAGCGCTGGAGGTCGTAGTCGAGGTGCGGGACGTAGCAGAGGGCGAGGTCGGGGCGGCGGGTGCGGAGGATGTGGCGGGTGGCGTCGATGATCCACCGGCTGGAGACGAGGTCGGCGCCCGGACCCCAGAAGTGGAAGAGGGGGAAGGTGCCCAGTTCCTCCGTGAGTTCGTCGTGGAGGGCGGGGGGTCGGGTGTAACAGTCGGGTTCCTTGCGGCCGTCGGCGTAGTAGACGGGGCGGGGGGTGACGGTGATGTCGGTGTCGGCGCCCATGGCGTACCACCAGCAGATGTTGGCGACGGTGTAGCCGGGGTGGGCGCGGCGGGCGGCGTCCCAGAGCCGGTCTCCGGAGACGAGGCCGTTGTGCTGGCGCCAGAGCAGGACGTCGCCGAGTTCGCGGAAGTACCAGCCGTTGCCGACGATGCCGTGTTCGGCGGGGAGGGTGCCGGTGAGGAAGGTGGTCTGGGCGGTGCAGGTGACGGCGGGCAGGACGGCGGAGAGCGGGGCCTGGGATCCCGCGCGGGCGAGGGCGGCGAGATGGGGCATGTGCGGGAGGAGTCGCGGGGTGAGGCCGACGACGTCGAGGACCAGGAGGGGTGTGGGGTTCGTGGATTCGCTCATGGCGCTTCCTTCACGGCAGTTCCTTGAGGCCGAGGTCGGTCAGCAGGTCGCGGGCCAGGGTCAGTTCGGCGGCGATGCCGTCCGCGAGCCGGGCCCGGGTGCGGGGGCGGCGGTCGGGAGGAAGGGCCTGCCAGGTGTAGGTCTCGACCTCCAGGTGGCGGGTGAGCGGGTGGGGGCCGCCGACGAGGAGGGCGAGGGTCTCCTGGAGGACGGGAAGCGTGGAGCCGAGCGGAGGGGCGGGCGGGGCGTGGAGGGGGACGTGGAAGTGGGCGCGCCAGGGCGTCGCGTCGGGAAGGCCCGCACCGGAGCCGGGGGCGTGGCTGCCGTCGGGGACGGCGAGGGCTTCGGGAAGGTCGTCGGTCCCCCGCAGACCGGCGGCGGTCCTCGTACGGGTCTGGTGGAGGAAACGGGGTTCGGCGAAGGCGCCGAGCGCGGCCCTGACCTCGGGCAGGTGCGGGTGTTCGGCGTGGAGCGCGGCGGAGAGCTGCGCCTTGGGGACGGTGATGCCGGCGGTGGCGAGCGCGGCCAGGGCGGTGCGCGGGTCTTCGAAGGAGGTCGCGAGGTGGCAGGTGTCGAGACAGACGCCGATGCGGGGACTCGGTACGCCGCTGAGCGCGGTGACGGCGTCGGCGACCGTTTCGACGGTGCAGCCGGGCTCCGGTTCGAGGCCGATCCGGATGCTTCTCCCGGTGAGCTCCTCCAGTGCGTCGAGGCGTGCGGCGAGCGTGGTCAGGGCGGTGCGGGCGATGGCGGCGGAGCGGGGGTCGAAGGGGGTGCGCCAGGCGAGAGGCAGGGTCGAGACGGAGCCCTCGGTGACGTCCTCGGGGAGGAGCGCGGCGAGCAGACGGGCCAGGTCGGTGGTGTGGGCGAGGCGTTCGGGGCGGGTCCAGTCGGGCTGGTAGACGCGGTACTTGACCTCGTCGGCGCCGAACCCCTCGTAGGGGAAGCCGTTCAGGGTGACCACTTCGAGGCCGCGGCGGTCGAGTTCGGCGCGCAGGGCGCGGAGCGAGGCCGGGTCGGTGGTCAGGGAGTGGGCGGCGTCGCGGGCGAGCCAGAGGCCGATGCCGAGGCGGTCGCGGCCGAGGCGGCGGCGGACGGGCTCGCAGTGGTCGCGGAGCTGGGCGAGGACACCGTCGAGGGTCTCGGCCGGGTGGACGTTCGTGCAGTACGCGAGGTGGACGGTGGAACCGTCGGGGTGCCGGAAGCGCATGCGGGGTGCCTCATTCCCCGCCGCGGAGGAGGGAGTTGCCCTCGTGCAGGTCCTGTGGGGCGGGGACGTCGAGCCGCAGGCGCCCGCTGAGGCCGTAGAAGGCGACGGGGTTGCGCCAGAGGACCCGGTCGACGTCGTCGTCCGTGAATCCGGCGGCGAGCATGGCATCGCCGACCGCCCGGGTCGTGAGCGGGTCGCTCCTGCCCCAGTCGGCGGCCGAGTTCACGAGGACGCGCGCGGTCCCGTGGCTCCGGAGGATCGCGACCATGCGGTCGACGTCCATCTTCGTGTCGGGGTAGACGGAGAAGCCGAGCCAGGCACCGCTGTCGGCGGCCTCCTTGACGGTGGTCTCGTTGAGGTGGTCGAGGAGCACGCGGTCGGGGGCGAGCGCGGACTCGCGGACGACGTCGACGGTCCGGCGCAGGCCGGTGAGCTTGTCCCGGTGCGGTGTGTGGACGAGGGCGGGCAGGCCGTGGTCGGCGGCCAGCTGGAGCTGGGCGGCGAGCGCGGTGTCCTCGGCCGGGGTCAGGGAGTCGTAGCCGATCTCGCCGACGGCGACGACGCCGTCCTTGGCGAGGTAGCGGGGCAGGGCGTCGAGGACGGGGGTGCAGCGGGGGTCGTTGGCCTCCTTGGGGTTGAGGGCGAGGGCGCAGTGGTGGGCGATGCCGTACTGGGCGGCGCGGAAGGGCTCCCAGCCGAGGAGCGCGTCGAAGTAGTCGAGGAAGGAGGCGGGCGAGGTGCGGGGCTGCCCGAGCCAGAAGGAGGGCTCGACGAGAGCGCGGACGCCGGCGTCGTACATCGCCTGGTAGTCGTCGGTGGTGCGCGAGGTCATGTGGATGTGGGGGTCGAAGACGCGCATCAGGACTCCTCGGCGGGTGGGGTGGCGGTGAGGGCGAGGACGCGGGGCAGGTCGGCGGGGAGGGGGCGGCCGGCGGCGGTGAGTTCGGCGGCGTGGTCGGCGAGCATCCGGGCGAGTTCGGTGTCTCCGGCGGAGCGCTCGGAGAGGCCGGCGACGGCGGTGAGGGGGACGCCGGTGAACAGGCATTTCAGGAGGGCGTGGCGCCAGGCGTGGGGGGTGAGGTGGGTGGCGGCGTAGGGGCCGAGGGCGGCGGCGACGAGGGTGGTGTCGTGGGTGCGCAGGGCGTCCTCGACGAGGGGTACGGCCTCGGGGCCGGGGACGAGGGAGGGGAGGGCCAGGAGGACTGCGCGGCGTTCGGCCGCGGCGCCGTGGTGGTAGAGGCGGGTGAGGGTGTCGGGGCCGGGCGAGGCGGCGCGGAGGAGGAGGGTGCGGGCGGAGTCCGCGTGGGCGGGGCCGCAGTGGCGTCCGGCGGCGACGAAGCGGGACTCCCAGGCGGGGGTGCGGGCGGCGGCTTCGGCGAGGGCCGCGTCGAGCCAGGTGCGGGCGGTGTCGGTCAGCATGCCGGGGCCTCCTGCCGCAGGAACGAGAGGGAGGTGCGGGCGAGTTCGGGGCCGGCGTGGGAGTGCCGGGGCAGTTCGACGACGGTGAGCCCGGCGTAGCCGGCGGCGGTGAGGTCGGCGAGAGCGGCGAGAACGGGCGGGAAGTCGATCTCTCCGTCGCCGAACGGCAGGTGTTCGTGGACGCCGCGCCGCATGTCCTCGATCTGGACGTGGTGCACCCAAGGGGCGGCGGCCCGCACGCAGTCGGCGGGAAGGAGGGGTTCGAGGCACTGGCAGTGGCCGATGTCGAGGGTGAGGCCCAGGACGGCGGGTGCGGGTGCTCCGAGGAGTCCGCGCAGGTGGTGGAAGTCGTCGAGGGTGGCGAGGAGGTGACCCGGTTCGGGTTCGACGGCGAGGGGGACGCGGGCGGCGGCCGCGGCTTCCAGGACGGGGCTGAGGGAGGTGGTGAGCCGTTTCCAGGCCTCGTCGGGCGAGGTGTCGGCGGGGACGGTGCCACTGAAGCAGTGCACGGCGTGCGCGCCGAGGTCGGCCGCGACCCTGACGGCCCGGAGCAGCAGCCGGGTGCGCGCGGCGCGGCCCTCGGGGTCCGGATCGAGCAGGGACGGTCCGTGTTTGCGGCGCGGGTCGAGGACGTAGCGGGCGCCGGTCTCGACGGTGACTCCGAGTCCGAGGGCGGCCAGCCGCCGGCCGACCCGGGCGGTGCGGGCGGCCAGGTCGGGCGCGAGCGGGTCGAGGTGCATGTGGTCGAGGGTCAGACCGACCCCGTCGTAGCCGAGGTCGGCGAGGAGGGCGAGGGCCTCGTCGAGGCGCAGGTCGGTGAGGCCGTTGGTGCCGTAGCCGAGCCGGAGGCGGGGTGTGGGGCGAGGCCCGGGGTGGGGGGCGGTGCTCATGTGGGGCTCACCTTCCGGGCGAGGGCGCGGGCGAGCGGGACGAGGCCGAGCAGACCGAGCGCCGTGGCCGGGGCTCC
The DNA here is from genome assembly GCF_055581845.1 of Streptomyces sp. NPDC042346. Classification (NCBI taxonomy): domain Bacteria; kingdom Bacillati; phylum Actinomycetota; class Actinomycetes; order Kitasatosporales; family Streptomycetaceae; genus Streptomyces; species Streptomyces sp. NPDC042346. Next base: position 6,431 of record NZ_JBVJEH010000012.1, read on the forward strand.
GGCGCGGGCTGCCAGGGCCGCCTGGAGCGGGATCGTCGCCCGTATCCCACCGCCGACGGCCCGCTCGGTGAGCTCCGCGGAGGGGTTGAGCGCGGCGTGCAGGAGGTGGGTGGCGGGGGTGCGGGCATAGGCCAGGGCGAGGAGGGGGGTGAGGAGGGGTCCGAGGCCGGGAGGGGGGAGGGCGGGGCGGGGGCGGGGGGCGGGGCCCCCGGAAGAGTCGGAGGGTCCGGAGGGTGAGGGTGCGGAGGGCGGGGCGGGGAGGGAGGCGTTCGGGCGGCTCGATGCGGCGGCGGCCACCGTCAGGGTCACGGCGAGGGCCGCGAGGGGGGTGCGGGTGGAGCCGCCGTGTGTCTCGTGACGGGAGACGGCGGTGACGGCGTAGGTGTGGGCTCCGAGGAGGGCGGCGGCGGGGAGGGCGCGGAGCGGGCGGGGGTGACGGGAAGGGGCGGGCCCGGCGGTCGGTCGTCTCGGGGCGGGCCCGAGTGCCGTGAGCGGGACGGCGGGTGGGCGCTTCGGGGCACGTGCGGGTGTTGTGGCTGGTACGACGGGTGGGCGCTTCGGGGCGGGCACCGGTGCCGTGGCTGGGGCGGTGGGTTGGTGCTTCGGGGTAGGGGTGGGTGTTGTGGCTGGGGCGGCGGGTGGGTGGGTGGTGGCCGTGGCGCCGAGGAGGAGGTCGAGGGCTCGGGCGGTCGCCATGGTGGCGGGGCCTGCCGGGGTGTGCTTGAGGCCGAGGTCGTAGGCCCAGACGGTGGCGGCGAGGGCGGTGGCGACGGCGAGGGCCGGGCGGCCCGCGCGGGAGGCGAGGCCGAGGCCCGTGGCCGTCAGGGCGGCCGAGGCCGCGAGGGCGGCGGCGGGGGTGATGCGGCCGGAGGGCAGGGGGCGGTGCGGGCGTTCGGCGGCGTCCTCGTCGCGGTCGGCCCAGTCGTTCAGGGCCATGCCCGCCTCGTACAGGCAGAGGGACGCGCCGATCGCCCAGAGCGTGCCGCGCCCGGGGCGGGTCCCGGCGGCGGCGGCCCCGGCGAGGGCGTCGCCGGGGACGGAGGCCAGCGCGGAGACGCGGAGCAGTTCCGCCCAGGCGGCCGGGCTGCCGGTGGCCCGGGTCATCGGTGTTCCTCGGGCGTCGGCTCTTCTCCGGCGGGGGTGGGGGCGGTGCTTCGCGCGGCGCCCAGGGTCCGGCCGAAGGCGACGAGGCGGGTGTACTGGGCCGCGAGGGATGCCGGAGGGGTGCCTTCGGGGTCCTTGAAGTAGAAGGCGAGGTCGTCGAGGGGGCCGGTGAGGCCCGCTTCGTGGGCGCGGGCGGTGAGGCGGGCGAGGTCCAGGACGAGGGGGGCGGCGAGGGCGGAGTCGCAGCCCTGCCAGAGGGTCTGGAGGATCATGCGGGTGCCGAGGAAGCCGTCGAAGGCGATGTGGTCCCAGGCGGTCTTCCACTCCCCCAGGGCGGGGACGTCGTCGATGTGGACCTGGCCTTCGACGGCGCCGCCGAGGGTGTCGGTGAGGACGCGTTCCTTGCCGGCGTTCTTGGCGGCGGCGGCCGCGGGGTCGGCGAGGGCGGCTCCGTCGCCGCCGCCGAGGAGGTTGCTGCCGGACCAGGCGCGTACGGTCAGGGCCCGCTGGCGGAACATCGGGGCGAGGACGGCCCGCAGGAGGGTCTGTCCGGTCTTGCCGTCGCGGCCGGCGTGGGGCAGTCCGCTCGCGGCGAGCGGTGCGGCGAGGGCGGGGTGGCGGAGTCCGGTGGACGGGGTGAAGTTGACGTACGGGCAGCCCGCGCGGAGTGCTGCGGCGGCGTAGAGGGTGCTGGGTGGGAGCCCGACGCCCCCCGACGCCGGCTCCGTGGAGGCCACATTGACGACCACGACGCGGTCCAGGCCAATGCGATCCCGGAAGTCCGTCAGGTCGGCGGTGAAGGCGGTGACGAGCTGTTCGTCGGTGCGGGTGTCGCCGGGGAGGGGGCCGCCGGGGCGGATCTCCCGGTCGGCGGCTTCGAGGTCGGCGGTGACGGCGCCGGCGAGGCCGTACGGGAGGACTCCCGCGGTGGTGAGCTGTTCGGCCCGCTTGGGGAGGGGGCAGTCGGTGGTGTCGTGTCCGCCGAAGACGAGGCCGGCGAGCGGGGGGAGGCCGGCGTCGGCGAGGTCGGGTGTCTCGGTGGCCATGCCGGTGGGTGGGTGGAGTCCTGCGACGAGGGCGGCGCAGCCGGCCACGGTGGTGGTGGCGACGGATCCTCGCGCGCCGATGAGCCAGATTCCCGTGCGGTGTCCGGTGGGCATGTCGACGGCCTCCCTGGTGTGGGTGGTGACGGTGGGCGGGGGTAGGGCGGTGCCCCGCCCACCGTCGTTCGGGGGTGTCAGGGGGTGGTCAGGAGGAGAGCTCCCTGATCTGGATGTCGCGGAAGGCGGCCCGGTCCGCGGCTCCGTGGTTCTGGATGCCGATGTGGCCGGTGGTGAGGGAGCGGGCGGGGTCGGTGTTGGTGAAGTCGTTGATCTTGACGCCGTTGAGGAAGACCTGGAGGCGTTCGCCCTGGACGCGGATTTCGTACGTGTTCCACTGGCCGGGCGGGCGGAGGACCTGGTCGCGGGCGGTGAGGTTGGCCGACTTGAAGCCGTAGACGGCTCCGGTGGTGCGGTCGGCGGTGTCGGTGGCGTCGATCTGGATCTCGTAGCCGTTGTTCACGGCGGACCAGGGGTCGTCGGAGGCGGGGAAGCCGACGAAGATGCCGGAGTTGTCGTCGCCGGTGAGTTTCCAGTCGAGGGTGAGGGAGTACGACCGGAATTCCTTGGCCTGGTACCAGAGGAGGCCCATGCCGCCGGTGGAGCGGAGTTCGCCGTCGGTGACGTCGAAGGCGCCGGGTCCGGCCTGCTTCCAGCCTTCGGTGGTCTCGCCGTTGAAGAGGCTGCGGGTTCCGGTCCGGGGCCGGCAGTCGGCCTTGACCTGGCCGGTGGCGTACTGGAGTCCGCCCGACAGGTGCTGTCGGAAGGCGGGTTCGGTGTACGACTCCTTGGTGTGGCCTCCGCCGGTGTAGAAGGAGCGGCCGCCGCCGTAGGTCTGGCACCAGGCGATGGGGTGGTCGCCCTTCATGGTGCCGCCCTGGTAGGTGGTTTCGTCGAGGGTGGCGAGGATGCGGGCCTGACCGCGGGGGTTGGTGCGGTAGTTGTACCACTCGTCGGTGCGCTGCCAGGGGCCGTCGAGGTGGGCGGTGGCGGGGTGGGTGTGGTCCTCGACGCGGACGGTGGCGGGCTGGATCTGGGGGTGGGACTGGAAGTGGGCGCCGACGAGGCCGCCGTAGAAGGTCCAGTCGTATTCGGTGTCGGCTGCGGCATGGATGCCCATGTAGCCGCCGCCGGTGGAGATGTAGTTCTCGAAGGCGGTCTGTTGGTCGGTGTCGAGGACGTCGCCTGTGGTGGAGAGGAAGACGACGGCGTCGTAGCGGGCGAGGTTGTTGGTGGTGAACTGGCGTGGTTCTTCGGTGGTGTCGACGGTGATGCCGTGTTCGGCGCCGAGTTCCTTGAGGGCGGTGATGCCGGTGGGGATGGAGTCGTGGCGGAAGCCGGCGGTCTTGGAGAAGACGAGGACGCGTTTGGCGGTGCGGTCGATGGGTGTGCTGGAGATCGTGAAGTCGTCGAGGTCGTAGAGGGCGCCTGTGCCGCCCTTGAAGACGAGGTAGAGCTGGGTGGTCTTGCGGGGTGCCGCACGGAGGGGGACGTCGATGTCCTGGAAGGTCTCCCAGCTGCCGGTGACGGGGACGGCGGCGGAGCCGAGGAGGGTGCCGGTGGGTGAGCCGGTGCGGACTTCGAGGTGGCCGCCGGTGCCGCCGGAGGAGACGCGGGCGGTGAGCTTGGTGGCGCCGGTGAGGTGGTACGGGGTGAAGGCGATCCAGTCGCCGTCGTTGATGTCGCCGACGGTGCGGCCGCCGTTGGCCTGGGTCTTGTCGTAGGTGCGGATGCCGTGCTGGGTGTCGAAGTGTTCGGCCTGGCGGTGGCGGGGCTGGAGTTTGGCCTGGTCGCGGCCGGTGAGGGCGGCTTGTCCGCCGCCTCCGCCGTCGGTGTACTCGGCGGTGAAGACGGCGAAGATGTTGGCGTCGTCGTCGTGGCCGCCGTCGGCGGAGGTCTTGATGGTGCCGGTGCAGCCGTTGGCGGAGGTGACGGGGTGGCCGTGGCTGTCGTGGCCGAGGACGTAGGTGACCTTGATCCTGGCGCAGTCGAGGGGGCCGTTGGCGGCGTCTTCGGGGTCGGTGACGGTCACCTTGAAGGGGATCTCGTCGCCGAAGGAGAAGAGGGCTCCTTCGGTGGGGAGTTGGAGGTCGACCCTGGGTGCGGTGTTGCCGACGACGATGTGGGCGGAGGCGGATCCGGTGCGGCCGGTGGTGTCGCGGGCGGTGACGGTCGCGGTGTACGTGCCGTTGGTGCGGTAGGTGTGGGTGGGGTTGGCGGTGGTGGCGGTGGTGCCGTCGCCGAAGTCCCAGGTGTAGGTGAGGGGGTCGCCGTCGGCGTCGGTGGTGCCGGCGGAGGAGAAGGCGACCTTGAGGGGGGCGGTGCCGGAGGTCTTGGTGGCGCTCGCCTCGGCGACGGGTGAGTGGCCTCCGGTGGCGTTCTCGATGCGGTAGAGGCCGGAGTTGTGGTCGCCGCCGAACCAGGCGGTGCCGTAGTCGAGGACGTAGAGGGCTCCGTCGGGCCCGAAGGCCATGTCCATGATCTGGGTACCGGTCCAGGGGACGGGGTTGATGGACTGGACGGTGCCGTCGGTGTCCTGGTCGACGCGCTTGATCCAGCGGCGGCCGAACTCGCCGGCGAAGAAGTCACCGTCGTAGGCCTCGGGGAACTTCACCGGGGAGGTGTTGGCGGGGTCGTAGCGGTAGACGGGGCCGCCCATGGGTGATTCGGACCCGCTGCCGAACTCGGGTACGGAGCCGTCGTTGTAGGGGATCCAGGCGGGTTCGGCGGGGGGCAGGTCGACGAGGCCGGTGTTGTGCGGCGAGTCGTTCTTCGGTGCTGCGCAGTCGAAGGTGGCGCCGGAGGTGCCGGTGGCGAAGTCGTAGTCGACGTAGGGCTGGTTGCTGCCGGTGCAGAAGGGCCAGCCGAAATTGCCGGGTCGGGTGACGCGGGCGAACTCGACCTGTCCCGCGGGGCCTCGGGCGGGGTCGGCGGCGCCGGCGTCGGGGCCGTAGTCGCCGACGTAGAGGATGCCGGTGGCCTTGTCGACGCTGAAGCGGAAGGGGTTGCGGAAGCCCATGGCGTAGATCTCGGGCCTGGTCTTCTCGGTGCCCGGGGCGAAGAGGTTGCCGGTGGGGGCGGTGTACGTGCCGTCGTCGGCGACCTTGATGCGGAGGATCTTGCCGCGGAGGTCGTTGGTGTTGCCGGAGGTGCGGCGGGCGTCGAACGCGGGGTTGCGGCCGGGGCGTTCGTCGATGGGGGTGAAGCCGTCGGAGGCGAAGGGGTTGGAGTCGTCGCCGGTCGACAGGTAGAGGTTGCCCTGGGCGTCGAAGTCGATGTCTCCGCCGACGTGGCAGCAGATGCCGCGGGTGGCGGGGACGTCGATGACCTTCTTCTCGCTGGTGTTGTCGAGGGTGAGGTCGGCTTTCAGGGTGAAGCGGGAGAGGCGGTTGACGCCGTCGTACTTCGCGAGCTCGGCGGGGGTGCCGTCGTTGGGGGCGTCGCCTGTGGGGGTGGTGAGGGGTGGGGCGTAGTAGAGGTAGATGGCGTGGTTGCGGGTGAAGTCGGGGTCGACACCGATGCCTTGGAGGCCTTCCTCGTCGTGGGAGTAGACGGGGACGGTGCCGATGACAGTGGTGTTGCCGGCGGCGTCGGTGCGGCGGAGTTCGCCGTTGCGGGAGGTGTGCAGGACGCTGCGGTCGGGGAGTACGGCGAGGGACATGGGTTCGCCGACTTCTGCGGCGCCCTTGGCGAGGGTGACCTGCTGGAATTCCTCGGCGGCGGCCTGGGGTGCGGTGGGGGTGTCGGTGTCGGCGGCGTGGCCGGCGGGGGCGCCGAGGGTGAGGCCGGCGAGGGCGAGGAGGCCGCCGGCGAGGAGGGCGAGGGGCTTTCTGACCAGGGGCCTGGCGAGGAGGGGCTTGGCGGGGCGGGGTCTTGCGGGGAGGGGTTGTCCGGCGGGCGCGGTCCTGGTGCGGGGTCGTCGTTGTCCGTGCACGAGTGTCCTCCGGGATGGGGGCCGGTCGTACGGGATCCGCCGTGCCGTTCGGGGCGCGGGGAGGTGGGGTGTCCGTGCGTGGGGTTCAGTCGCCGCTCCCGAAGGCCGCGTCGAAGGAGGCGGCGGGCGGGTCGAAGTCGTATCGCTTGAGGTGGGAGAGCGCCTCGGGGGCGCCGGTCAGCCGGTCCATCCCGGCGTCCTCCCATTCCACGGAGACGGGCCCCGCGTAGCCGATCGACCGGAGCATCCGGAAGACGTCCTCCCAGGGCACGTCGCCGTGTCCGGCGGAGACGAAGTCCCAGCCTCGTCGCGGGTCGCCCCAGGGCAGGTGGGAGCCGAGGCGTCCGTTGCGGCCGTCGAGGCGTTTGCGGGCCTCCTTGCAGTCGACGTGGTAGATCCGGTCGCGGAAGTCCCACAGGAAGCCGACGGGGTCGAGGTCCTGCCACACGAAGTGGCTCGGGTCGAAGTTGAGCCCGAAGGCCGGGCGTCCGTCGACGGCTTCCAGGGCCCGCTGGGTGGTCCAGTAGTCGTAGGCGATCTCGCTGGGGTGGACCTCGTGGGCGAAGCGCACGCCTTCGGTGTCGAAGACGTCGAGGATGGGGTTCCAGCGCTCGGCGAAGTCCTCGAAGCCGCGCTCGATCATGCGCTCGGGCACGGGCGGGAACATCGCCACGAGGTGCCAGATGGAGGAGCCGGTGAAGCCGATGACGGTGTCGACGCCGAGGGCCGCGGCGGCCCGGGCGGTGTCCGCGAGCTCGCGTGCGGCCCGCTGTCGTACGCCTTCGGCGTCGCCGTCGCCCCAGATCCGGGCGGGCACGATCGCCTGGTGGCGTTCGTCGATCGGATGGTCGCAGACGGCCTGTCCGACGAGGTGGTTGGAGATCGCCCAGCACTTCAGCCCGTAGGCGTCGAGGAGTTCACGTCTGCCCTTGACGTACGTGGGGTCGGCGAGGGCCTTGTCGACTTCGAAGTGGTCTCCCCAGCAGGCGAGTTCGAGTCCGTCGTAGCCGAAGTCGCGGGCGAGGCGGCAGACCTCTTCCAGGGGCAGGTCGGCCCATTGGCCGGTGAAGAGGGTGAAGGGTCGGGGCACGGTCGGGCGCCTCCTAGCGCGGTACGGGGGTGGGCAGGGGGGCGGGTACGGGGGTGTAGACGGCGTTGTTCCGCGCGCTGTCCTCCACGGCTGCCAGGACCCGCTGGACCTGGAGGCCGTCGGCGAAGGAGGGGGTGGGGGCGGTGCCGTTCGCGATGGCGTGGACGAGGTCGCGGGCCTGGTGGGCGAAGGTGTGCTCGTAGCCGAGTGCGTGACCGGGTGGCCACCAGCCCTCCAGGTACGGGTGGTCCGGTTCGGTCACGAGGATGCGGCGGAATCCGGCGGTGACGGCGGGCTCGGTGTGGTCGTGGAAGGAGAGTTCGTTGAGCCGTTCGAGGTCGAAGGCGAGGGAGCCCTTCTCGCCGTTGAGTTCGAGGCGCAGCGCGTTCTTGCGGCCGGCGGCCATGCGGGTGGCCTCGAAGGACGCCAGTGCCCCGGAGGCGAGCCGGCCGGTGAAGAGGGCCGCGTCGTCGACCGTGACCTGCCCGTACGCCTCCGATCCCGCTCCCCCGGCGAGGCCGCCCGGGGCGAGGCCCGTGAGGAGGGGCCGTTCGCGTACGAAGGTCTCGGTGAGCGCCGACACCCCGGTGAGCGGCTCCCCCGCCAGGTACTGGGCGAGGTCGACGGCGTGCGCGCCGAGGTCGCCGAGGGCTCCCGAGCCGGCGTGTTCGCGTTCCAGGCGCCAGCTCAGCGGGAAGCCGCGGTCGACGAGCCAGTCCTGGAGGTAGGTGACGCGGAGGTGTCGCAGTTCGCCGAGGCGGCCGTCCGCGACGAGCTGTCGTGCGTACGAAAGGGCGGGCACCCGGCGGTAGTTGAAGCCGACCATGGCGATCTGGCCCCGGGCGGCGGCGGCCTCGGCGGCCGCCGCCATGGTCTCGGCCTCGGCGACCGAGTTGGCGAGGGGTTTCTCGCACAGGACGTGTTTGCCGGCTTCCAGGGCGGCGACGGCGATCTCCGCATGGCTGTCGCCCGGGGTGCAGATGTCGACGAGCTGGACGTCGTCGCGGGCGATCAGGGTGCGCCAGTCGGTCTCGGCTGCGGCCCAGCCGTGGCGGCGGGCGGCGGCCCTGACGGCGTCGGGGTCGCGTCCGGCGACGGCGGCGAGGACGGGCCGCAGCGGCAGCTCGAAGGCGCGGCCGGCGGTGCGCCAGCCCTGCGAGTGGGCGGCGCCCATGAAGGCGTAGCCGACCATGCCGACGCCGAGCGTCGGCGGTGCGGCCCCGCTCTCCGTCGTGTCCATACGGTTCCTCCGTTTCGTGGTGCGGCAGGTACTGCTCCCGGGGCGGTCGAACCACGGGGTCGGTCGGCGGGATCCGCCAGAAGGTGCGGTCAGCTGGATCGGCCGACGGGTGCGGTCAGTTGAAGCCGGTGGGCAGGTACTCGTCGACGTTGTCCTTGGTGACGACGGCCGAGTAGAGGGTGATCGAGGCGGGGATCTCCAGTTCGGCCATGCCGCCGATGCCCTTCTTCTGGCCGAGGGTGCGGGCGAGGTCGATCGCGGAGGCGGCCATGGTCGGCGGGTAGAGGACGGTGGCCTTGAGGACGCCGTCGTCGGCCTTGATGGCGTCCATGGCGGACTTGGCTCCGGCGCCGCCGACCATGAGGAAGTCCTTGCGGCCGGCCTGGGCGATGGCGCGGAGCGCGCCGACGCCCTGGTCGTCGTCGTGGTTCCAGAGGGCGTCGAACGACGGCTGGGCCTGGAGGAGTTGGGCCATCTTGGCCTGGCCGGACTCGACGGTGAAGTCGGCGGCCTGGCGGGCGACCTTGCGGATGTTGGGGTAGTTCTTGAGGGCGTCGTCGAAGCCCTGGGTGCGCTGCTTGGTGAGTTCCAGGCTGTCCATGCCGGCGAGTTCGATCACCTTGGCGTCGGGCTTGTCCTTGAGCTGTTCGCCGATGAACCGGCCGGCGTTGAGGCCCATGCCGTAGTTGTCGCCGCCGATCCAGCAGCGGTAGGCCTGCGGGGAGGCGAAGACGCGGTCGAGGTTGATGACGGGGATGCCGGCCTTCATGGCCTGGAGGCCGACCTGGGTGAGGGCCTTGCCGTCGGCGGGGAGGATGACGAGGACGTCGACCTTCTTGTTGATGAGGGTCTGGACCTGGCCGATCTGGACGGCGGTCTCGTTGGAGCCCTCGGTGATCTCCAGGGTGACGTCGGCGTACTTCTTCGCGCGCTGCTGGGCGTTCTCGTTGATGGCGTTGAGCCAGCCGTGGTCGGCCTGCGGGCCGGCGAAGCCGATGGTGACGGGGGTGCCGGGCTTGTCGTCGGCGCCGGGGGCGGCGGCGGAACTCGCCGCGGGTGCCTGGTTCTTGGGTTCGTTGCTCGTGCAGGCGGTGAGGAAGGCTCCGGCGGAGACGGCCGCGCCGCCGAGGAGGAGGTGTCTGCGGCTGGTTTCGGGCATGGCTGTGGATCCCTTCGGGAGAGGGGTGGAACGCGCGGGCGGGAGGGGAGGGGGAGGGGCCGGTCGTCAGGTGTCGCCGTCGTGCGCCGAGCGGCGCTGGACGAGGACGGCGGCGACGATGATGGCGCCCTTGGCGATCTGCTGGACGTCGCTCTGCAGGTTGTTCAGGGCGAAGATGTTGGTGATCGTGGTGAAGACGAGGACGCCGAGGACGGAGCCGACGATGGTGCCGCGGCCGCCGCTGAGGAGGGTGCCGCCGATGATGGCGGCGGCGATGGCGTCGAGCTCGTACAGGTTGCCGTTGGTGTTCTGGCCGGATCCCGCGAGGACGATCAGCAGGAACGCGGCGATGCCGCAGCACAGTCCGGAAAGGACGTAGAGGAGGAGTCGCTGGCGGCGGACGTCGATGCCGGCGAGGCGGGCGGCCTCGGGGTTGCCGCCGACGGCGACCGTGCGGCGGCCGAAGGTGGTGCGGTTGAGCAACAGCCATCCGGCGCCGGTGACGGCGGCGAAGACGAGGACCAGCGGGGGAATGCCGAGGACGTACGCGTCGGGGACGCCGAGGTCGAGGACGGAGTCGACGGTGACGATCTGCGTGCGGCCGTCGGTGATCTGGAGGGCGAGGCCGCGGGCCGAGGCGAGCATGGCCAGGGTGGCGATGAAGGGGACCATCCCGCCGTACGCGACGAGGACGCCGTTCACGAGGCCGCAGCCCACGCCGACGGCGACGGCCGTGAAGAGGATGCCGGCGAAGCCGAACTCCTGGGTGGCGAGGGTGGTGGCCCAGACGGAGGCGAGGGCGACGATCGCGCCGACGGACAGGTCGATGCCGCCGCTCGTGATGACGAAGGTCATGCCGACGGTGACGACGCCGATCACGGAGGCCTGGGTCAGGACGAGTTGGAGATTGGAGGTGGCGAGGAACTCGGCGGGCCGGGTGAGGCCGCCGACGGCGACCAGGACGGCGAGGACGCCGAGCAGGGACAGGTTGCGGACGTCGGCCCTGAGGCCGAGGGCGCGCCAACGGCCTTCCTCGGCCGGGGCCTTGGCCGGGGTGGTGAGGGTCATGCGGTCGGGCTCCCTTCCATCACGAGGTCGAGTACGCGGTGTTCGTCGAGGTCGCGGGCGGGCGCCGTGTGGACGACGCGGCCTTCGCGGAGCACGAGGACGCGGTCGGCGAGGCCGAGGACCTCGGGGACCTCGCTGGAGACGAGGAGGACGGCGAGGCCGTCGTCGGCGAGGCGGCGGATGACGGCGTACAGCTCGGCGCGGGCGCCGACGTCGACGCCGCGGGTGGGTTCGTCGAGGAGGAGGACGCGACAGCCGCGAAGGAGCCAGCGGGCGAGGACGGCCTTCTGCTGGTTCCCGCCGGAGAGGGTGCGGACGCGGGCCTCGGGGCGGTCGGGGCGGAGGGAGAGCGTACGGGTGGCGGCGCGGGCGGCTTCGCGTTCGGCGGCGCGGTCGATCCAGCCGGCCCGGGAGTAGCGGGCGAGGGAGGAGACGGAGACGTTGCGGGTGACGGATTCGAGGAGGAGCAGGCCCTGTGCCTTGCGTTCCTCGGGGGCGAGGCCGAGTCCGGCGCGGACGGCGGCGGGGACGCTGCCGGGGCGCAGGGGCCGGCCGTCGACGAGGACGCGGCCGGCGGTGGGGCGGCGTGCCCCGTAGATCGTCTCCAGGATCTCGGAGCGGCCCGAGCCGACGAGTCCGGCGAGGCCGACGATCTCGCCGGGGCGGAGTTCGAGGTCGACCGCCGCGAACTCGCCTTTTCTGGTGAGGCCTTGGACCTGGAGGACGGGTTCGGCGGTGGGCGGGGCGGTGGGGCGTTCGGGGAAGACGTAGGGGACGTCCCGGCCGGTCATGAGGGCGACGACGTCGCGGGTGGGTGTGGTGGCGGGCAGTCCGCGGGCGACGGCCCGGCCGTCCTTGAGGACGGTGACGCGGTCGCCGATGCGGCGGATCTCCTCCAGGCGGTGGGAGATGTAGACGACGGCGACGCCGTCGGCGGTGAGGTCGGCGACGATCCGGAAGAGGTTGGCGACCTCGTCGGGGTCGAGGGCGGCGGAGGGTTCGTCCATGACGATGAGGCGGACGTCGTGGGAGAGGGCGCGGGCCATGGAGACGATCTGCCGTTGGGCGGCGGAGAGTTCGCGGAGGTGCCGGTCCGGGTCGATCTCGGGGTGGCCGAGTCGTGCGAGGAGTGCGGTGGTGGCGGTGCGGGCGGCCCGGCCGCGGACGAACCCGGCGGTGGTGGGTTCGTGGCCGAGGTGGACGTTCTCGGCGACGGTGAGCCCTTCGACGAGGTCGAGCTCCTGGTAGATGGTGGCGATGCCGAGGCGGACGGCGGCGCTCGGGGAGCGGAGCCGGACGGGTTCGCCGTTCCAGGTGATGTGGCCGGCGTCGGGCTGGTGGGCGCCGGCGAGGACCTTGATGAGGGTGGATTTGCCGGCGCCGTTCTGGCCGAGGAGGCAGTGGACCTCGCCGGGGGCGACGTCCAGGTCGACGCCGTCGAGGGCGCGGACGCCGGGGAAGGCCTTGGTGATGCCGGACATGGTGAGCAGCGGCGCGGGTGGGGGCGGTTCTGGGGTCATGGCGGAGTTCCCCTCGGCGAGTGCGGGTGACGCCGGAGCGGTGGGTGAGGACGGCCTGAGGGTGCGGGCCGGTGGGTGACGGGGGTCGGCCCGACGGTGCGGGCCGGTGGGTGGTGTGCGCCCCTGCGTTCCGCCCCGAGCGGAACGCAGGCCCACACGCCACCTGGGGCCCGTCCGTCACCGGCCGGCGGGCTGACGGACGGCGGGCTGACGGACGGCGGGCTACGCCGGGGAGAAGAGGTGGTCGCTGATGAGGCGGGCCGCGCCGGTCACTCCGGCGGTCTGGCCGAGCTCTCCGAGGACGATGGGGAGGTTGCCGGTGGCCAGGGGCAGGGACTGCCGGTAGACCTGGGTGCGGACACTGGCGAGGAGGTTGTGGCCGAGGCCGGTGACACCGCCCCCGATCACCACCAGACCGGGGTTGAAGAAGCTGACGAGTCCGGCGATGACCTGCCCGACCCTGTTGCCGCCCTCGCGGATGAGGGCGAGGGAGGTGGCGTCGCCCGCGGCGGCGGCCGCCGCGACGTCGACCGCGGTGAGCCGGCCGGCCGCCGCGAGGCGGGCCGCGAGCTCCTCCGACCTGCCGCCGCGCGCCGCGTCCTCGGCGTCGCGGGCCAGGGCGGCGCCGCTGAAGTGGGCTTCCAGGCAGCCCGTGTTGCCGCAGGCGCAGGCGCGGCCTTCGGGGTCGACCTGGATGTGGCCGATGTCGCCGGCGCTGCCCGTCGTACCGCGGTAGACCTCGCCGCCGACGACGATGCCGCAGCCGATGCCGGTGCCGATCTTGACGCAGAGGAAGTCGGCGACGGAGCGGGCGACGCCGGCGTGCTGCTCCCCCATGGCCATGAGGTTCACGTCGTTGTCGACCATGACGGGGCAGCCGAGTTCCTGGCTGAGGGCCTCCCTGACGGGGAAGCCGTCCCAGCCGGGCATGATCGGCGGGGCGACCGGGACGCCCTCGGGGAAGCGGACGGGTCCGGGGACGCCGATCCCGGCGCCGTCGAATCCTTCCGCGATTCCCGTGTCGCGGAGTTTCGCCGCCATCGACAGGGCCTGCTCGAAGACGGCGACGGGTCCTTCGCGGACGTCCATGGGGTGGTTGAGGTGCCCGAGCACCTCCAACTCGGCGTTGGTGACGGCGACATCGATCGAGGTGGCGCCGATGTCGATGCCGAGGAAGCGGAGTTCGGGCGCGAGACGGATGTTGTGGGAGCGGCGGCCGCCCCGGGAGGCGGCCAGGCCGTCGGCGACGACGAGTCCGGTCTCCAGGAGGCGGTCGACCTCGACGGCGAGCTTGGAGCGGGAGAGGTCGATCTGATCGCCCAGCTGTGCGCGGGAGTTGGGTCCCCCGTCGCGCAGGAGGCGGAGGAGTCGTGCCTGATGCCGGTTGGCGGGTCGTGCCGTCATGCGTCTCACGCGCCCCTCCCTCTCGTCGCACGCGCTCCTTCGGGCTTTCGGCAGGAACGTAGCAGCGGGGTTCCGGGGTGGGAAGAAGTTGCGCAGGAATCCGGGCCGACTTTCTCCCGGATGGGGACAAAGAAGGGGTGCGGTCGGGAGAAGGAGGGTCAACGGACCTCGACGAGGCGGGCCGACACCACCACGTTGCCCGCGTAGCCGCTCTCCCGGGTGAAGGCGCCGCCGCAGGTGATGAGCCGCAGTTCGGGGTGGCCGGAGTCGCCGTAGACCCGTGCGGCGGGGAAGTTCTCCTTGGGGACGACCTCGACGCCGTACACGGAGAAGACCGCGGTCCGGCCGTCGCGGCGGGCGATCTCCACGCGGTGGCCCTTGGCGAGGGCGCCGAGGTCGTAGAAGACGGCCCGGCCGCTCGGGGTGTCGACATGGCCGACGACGACGGCGGTGCCGCGCTCGCCGGGGGTGACGGCGCCGGTGAACCAGCCTGCGAGGTGGTCGTCCTCGGGCGGCGGGGCGTCGATCCAGCCGTCCGCGTCGAGGCCGACCTCCGTGACGGGCGCGTCGACCCGGACCGCCGGAACGCGGACCCGTACGGGCGGCGAGGCGGGCAGCGGATCCGGTACGGAGGCGGGGGCGGGCCGCGCGTCGGCCGCCCGGGTCCCGTCGGGGGCGGCGACGGCGAGGGGCTGCGGGGGGCCTTCGGCGCGGAGCTCCGCAGCGCCTCCGCGTACGAGGTGCACGCCGACGAGGAGGACGACGGCTACGACGCCCCAGGCACCGCGCGTGCCCGCGCCGCGCGTCCCCGTAGCGCGTGTACCCGCAGCACGCGTACCCGTAGCGCGTGCACCCGCAGCACGCGTATCTGCACCGCGCGTCCCCGTACCCGCGTCACGTGTCCCCGTGCCGCTCGGCCCCGCTCCGCGCGTCCCCGCTCCGTTCGGCCCCTGCACGCCGGCGCTCCTCCGATTCCGCGTGGGTGTGTGGAAGCCCCTCCGCCCCGGTCCTCGTCACACCGGGGTGGAGGGGCGGTCTCGGACCCCCCTGGTTCCGGCGGCCGTCAGGCGCTGCCACCGGCGCCGCGGCGGCGGGTCAGGACGACGGCGGCGCCGAGCGCTCCGGCGATCAGCAGGGCACCGGTGCCGAGTTCGACGGCGCCGAGTCCTTCGTCGGCGGCACCGGCCTCGGAGCCGAACCCGGCCTTCACGCCCTTGTGGGCACCGGGGGACGTGTCGGGCACCGTGACGTCGCCCGTGCCGTGGTCCGGGCCGGGGTGCGGGGCGATGGTGAGGTTCGTGGTGCCGCGCTCGCCCTTGCAGTCGAAAGTGATCTCGTAGCGGGCGCCGGCCTTGGCGTCGAAGTCGACGGTGGCGGTGCCCGAGCGGCCCTCGTTCAGGGTCACCGTGTCGAACACACCGGAGGTGACGGTCACGGACGGCACTTCGCAGCCGTCGGAGGTGAGGGTGACGGTGCCGCCGGGGGCGACCGTCGCGGGGGTGATGGAGAACCCGAACGACGTGATGTTCGGTTCGTTCTCCTCCGCCGGAGCCGCCAGGGCCGCCGGAGCTGTCGGAGCCGCCAGGGCCGCCGGCGCCGCCCAGGCCGCCGGCGTCGCGGCGAGCCCCAGGGCCGCGGCGGAGAGCAGGGCGGCGGAAGCGAGACGTATCGCGCGCATGACGGTCCTCCCGATCACGCGAGGGTGCGGAGGCGGAGCGATTCCGCGCCCGGTAACGGAAGACCCTCACCGCGATCGAAGCTAGGTGCGCCCCCGGCGCGCCGCCACCGGGCTCCGCCGAACGGGGCACGGCCGGCCCGGAGGCGCCTGCCCCGCTCCCCTGTTCCGGCTACGGGACCCGGATGACCTGCCCCGCGTACGAGAGGTTGCCGCCGAAGCCGAAGAGGAGGACCGGGGCGCCGGAGGGCAGCTCACCGCGCTCGACGAGCTTGGCGAGGGCCAGCGGGATCGAGGCGGCGGAGGTGTTGCCGGACTCGATGACGTCGCGGGCGACGATCGCGTTGACGGCGCCGATCTTCGCCGCGAGCGGCTCGATGATCCGCAGGTTGGCCTGGTGCAGGACCACGCCCGCGAGTTCCTCGGGGGCGATGCCGGACCGCTCGCAGGTCTTGCGGGCGAGCGCGGGCAGCTGCTGGGTGGCCCAGCGGTAGACCGACTGGCCCTCCTGGGCGAAGCGCGGCGGGGTGCCCTCGATCCGGACGGCGTTGCCCATCTCCGGGACCGATCCCCACAGGACGGGACCGATGCCGGGCACGTCGCCCGCGTCCGCGTCCTCCACGGCCTCGACGATCGCGGCGCCCGCGCCGTCGCCGACGAGGACGCAGGTGGTGCGGTCCGTCCAGTCGCAGACCTCGGTCATCTTGTCGGCGCCGATCACCAGGACCCGCTGGGCTCCCCCGGCGCGTACGGCGTGGTCGGCGGTGGCCAGGGCGTGGGTGAAGCCCGCGCAGACCACGTTCAGGTCCATGGTCGCGGGCGAGGCCATGCCGAGGCGGGCGGCGACGCGGGCGGCCGTGTTGGGCGAGCGGTCGATCGCCGTGGAGGTGGCGACGAGGACGAGGTCGATGTCCGCGGGGGTGAGCCCGGCGGACGCCAGGGCCTTGCCCGCGGCGTGGGCGGCCAGCTCGTCCACGGGCTCGTCCGGTCCGGCGACGTGCCGGGTGCGGATGCCGACCCGGCTGGTGATCCACGCGTCGTCGGTGTCGACCAGCTTCGCGAGGTCGTGGTTGGTGAGCACCTTGGCAGGCTGGTAGTGCCCGAGCGCGGCAATGCGAGTGCCCGTCATACCGGGACCCCCTCGGTGGTTCGTTCGTCCGGCAGGACCCCCCAGTCTTGCCAGCGACTGATCGGTAACAGGTGACGTAAACCACCAACATTCACCCGTACCGCTTGGCCGACCATGACAAGGACCGCTGTGGGGTAAGGGCCCCGAGTGACGGAGAATAGCCCCGTCAGGGCCGTTTCCGTCGCGATTTCGCGGCCTCGGGGCCTTCCACGCGAGAGAATCGAGTGCGATCACGATGGGACGGGTCACCGAGCGGCGGCGAGTCATGCGGATCCGTGACGGGGTGGTGAACACGCGGCCCGACACCCTGGTGGCCGAGGAGCCGCTGGAGATCCGGCTGAACGGCAAGCCGATCGCCATCACCATGCGTACCCCTGGGGACGACTTCGCGCTCGCGGCGGGCTTCCTCGTCAGCGAGGGCGTCCTCGCCGCCGCCTCGGACGTGCGGAACATCGTGTACTGCGCCGGGGCCACGGACGACGGCCGGAACACGTACAACGTGGTGGACGTGCAGCTGGCGCCGGATGTGGTCGTCCCCGACATCAGCCTGGAGCGGAACGTCTACACGACGTCGTCGTGCGGGCTGTGCGGGAAGGCCAGCCTGGACGCGGTGCGCACGACGGCGCGTTTCCCGATCGCCGACACTCCCCCGGTGCGGATCGCGCCGGCCCTGCTGTCCGTGCTGCCGGAGCGGCTGCGGGCGGCGCAGCGGGTCTTCGACTCGACGGGCGGGCTGCACGCGGCGGCGCTGTTCACGGAGGACGGCGAGCTGCTCGACGTACGGGAGGACGTGGGCCGGCACAACGCCGTGGACAAGCTGGTCGGGCGGGCGCTGCGGGAGGGGCTGCTGCCGCTGGGCCGGGTGGTGCTCCTGGTGTCGGGGCGGGCTTCGTTCGAGCTGGCGCAGAAGGCGGTGATGGCGGGGATTCCGGTGCTCGCGGCGGTGTCCGCGCCGTCCTCGCTCGCGGTGGACCTGGCGGCCGAGACGGGTCTGACGCTGGTCGGCTTCCTGCGCGGGGCGAACATGAACGTGTACGCGGGCGAGCACCGGATCGCCGTCTAGGGCCTGTCCGACCCTGGTCCGCCGGACAGGCCCTGGGGCCTGCCGTGCGTCACAGGTGAGGACTTGATCTAGACCTCACTCTAGATCGTAGCGTCGCCGGCATGACCAGCACTGATCAGCAGCCGCTCGGCTCGCCCTTCTCCGCCGCCAGCACCGCCCAGGACATCACCGCGGGCCTCGACCTCTCCGGCACGAGCGCCGTCGTGACCGGGGGCTACTCCGGACTCGGCCTGCAGACCACCCGCGCCCTGACAACCGCCGGAGCCCGGGTCGTCGTTCCCGCACGCCGACCCGACGTCGCCCGCGCCGCCCTCGCGGACGTGGAGGGCTGCGAGGTCGTTCCCATGGACCTGGCGGACCTCGGCAGTGTGCGCGCCGCAGCCGCGCGGATCGGCGGCTCCCTGACCAGGATCGATCTGCTCATGGCCGTCGCCGGAGTCATGGCGACGCCCGAACGGCACGTGGGGCCCGGCTGGGAGAGCCAGCTCACGGCCAACCACTTCGGGCACTTCGCCCTCGTCTGCGAGCTCTACCCGCTCCTGTCCGCCGCCGGCGGAGGTGCCCGCGTCGTGGTCAACAGCTCCGCCGGTCACGCCCTGACCGACATGCGCTGGCACGACCCGCACTTCCGTACCGGCTACGACAAGTGGCTGGCCTACGGCCAGGCCAAGACCGCCAACGCCCTCTTCGCGGTGCACCTCGACGCCCTCGGCCGCGGCGACGGCGTCCGCTCGTTCGCACTCCACCCGGGCAAGATCATCACCGGGCTGCAGCGGGAGATGGCGCTCCAGGAGCAGATCGACCGCGGGTGGGTGGACGAGCACGGCACGGTGATCGGCGCCGACTTCAAGACCCCGGCTCAGGGCGCCGCCACCGGCCTGTGGGCCGCTGTGTCCCCCCTCCTCGACGGCCTCGGCGGCCTCTATCTGGAGGACTGCGACGTCGCCGGCGTCTCCGCTCCCGACGCTCCCATGGACGACGGCGGGGTCCGCGCATACGCCGTCGCCCCGGATTCGGCCGCACGGCTGTGGGACCTGTCCGTCGCCGCGACCGGTGCCACCCCGATCGCCCGCTGACCCCGCACTGGCGGCGGCAGGAGGGCAGGTGCTCAGTTCTTCGGCGGGTCGATCATCTGGAGGGTGAGGGTGGCCGGGGGCTTCGCGATGCCGGGGCCGCCGGCCGCCGTCCAGGCGAGGATGTCGTCGAGGCAGTCCTCGTCGAGGGTGAAGCCGATCCAGGCGGCGCGGCCGCCCCGCCGACGGCCCTCGGTGGAGGGCTGGACGACGACGATGTTGGCCTGGGCGCAGGGGCCGAGGCAGTCGCTCGTACGGACGGCCAGCCGGCCGCCGGAGGCCGCGGCGGCCTCGCGGAGGCGGGCGAGCTGGGCGTCGTGGTCGGTGCCGGGGTTCTTGCGGGCGTCGCCGCAGCAGCAGCCGCGGCAGACGACGAGGGAGCAGGGGCGGGCCCCGTACCGTATCGGGACGGGTGTCACGCGGGGCCGTCCAGGGTGATCCCGGCGACTGGGGCGACGGTGCCGAGGCGGGGGAAGTCGAGCTCGACGGAGGCGCGGTGCTCGTCGGCGGTGAGGGCGGTCATGGCGTCCTCGGCGAAGACGAGGTCGTAGCCGAGGTCGCAGGCGGCGCGGGCGGTGGACTCGACGCCGAGGTTGGTGGCGATGCCGCCGAGGACGAGGGTCGTGGCGCCGGCCGCGGTGAGCAGTTCGTGGAGTCCGGTGTCGTGGAAGCCGCCGATGGTGCGCTTGACGACGACGGGGTCGCCGTCCTCGACGAGGTCGGGGACGAGTTCGCTGCCGGCGGGCTGGGTGGCGACGTTCGGTCGCTCGACCCGGATGTGGACGACGGGCGCTCCGGCGGCCCGGAAGGTGTCGGCGAGCCGGGCCGCTGCGGCGAGGACGTCGGTGCCGGGGCGCGGGGCGAGGGGCAGGGCGACGATGCGCTCCATCAGGTCGACGAGGACGAGCGCGGTGCGGCCGGGATCGAGTGAGGGCATGGGAGCACCGTAGCGGCCCGGATGATCACCGTGGGGCGGCTGGGGGTGTGATCCGGCCGACGGGTGCGGGGCTGTGGGCGGGGGCGGCCGGATGCGGCTCCTGCGGGTCGTGGGACCGGCGCCTGGCGATGACCGCGCAGACCATGAGCTGCATCTGGTGGAAGAGCATCAGCGGGAGGACGGCGAGCGAGGCGTGGGCGCCGAAGAGGACGCTGGCCATCGGCAGTCCGGCCGCCAGGCTCTTCTTCGATCCGGCGAACTGGATGGCGACGCGGTCGGCCCGGTCGAAGCCGAGCCGCTTCGCCCCGAACCAGGTCAGCGCGAGCATGACGGCGAGGAGGACGGCCTCGACGGCGAGGAGGAGTCCGAGGCGGGCCGGGGTCACGAGCTGCCAGACGCCGGTGACCATGCCGAGGCTGAAGGCGGTGTAGACGACGAGGAGGATCGAGCCGCGGTCCACGTAGCCGAGGACCTTCTTGTGGCGGACGAGGAAGCCGCCGACCCAGCGGCGCAGGAGCTGCCCGGCCACGAAGGGCACGAGGAGCTGGAGCACGATCTTCAGGAGGGAGTCGGCGGAGAGGCCGCCGGCGGTGCCGCCGAGGAGGAGGGCCGCGAGGAGCGGGGTGAGGACGATGCCGGCGAGGGAGGAGAAGGAGCCGGCGCAGATCGCGGCGGGAACGTTTCCGCGGGCGATCGAGGTGAAGGCGATGGAGGACTGGATGGTCGAGGGCACGAGGCAGAGGAAGAGCAGTCCGCCGTAGAGCTGTGGGGTGAGGACGGCGGGGACGAGCCCGCGGGCGGCGAGTCCGAGGAGCGGGAAGAGCAGGAAGGTGCAGGCGAGGACGGTGACGTGCAGCCGCCAGTGCCGGAGGCCGTCCAGGGCCTCGCGGGTGGAGAGCCGGGCCCCGTAGAGGAAGAAGAGCAGCGCCACGGCCGCGGTCGACGCGCCCTTCGCGACGGTGGCGGCGGCCCCGGAGGCGGGGAACAGCGCGGCGAGGCCGACGGTCCCGAGGAGCCCCAGGACGAACGCGTCGAAGGGGAACCAGGACGGCAGGCGGGGGATGCGGCGGGTGGTACGGGGGGTCATGGGCTTCAGCTCTGTGGAGTGCGGGAGGGGTGTTTCCCTTGATGTTCTTGGGGCTTCCCTCTGTGCTTCCATCCTGGTCCAGCGGATGGTGATCGGGAATCCCGTACAGCGCTCTGACTGTCATCGCGAACCGTGATGACAGGGGCTACGGTCGTCTCGTGTACGAACCGACGCAGCTGCGCACCTTCCTCGCCGTGGCCCAGACGCTGAGCTTCACGCAGGCGGCCCGCCGTCTCGGCGTGCGGCAGTCGACG
The DNA here is from genome assembly GCF_055581845.1 of Streptomyces sp. NPDC042346. Lineage (NCBI taxonomy): Bacteria > Bacillati > Actinomycetota > Actinomycetes > Kitasatosporales > Streptomycetaceae > Streptomyces > Streptomyces sp. NPDC042346. The sequence goes on from NZ_JBVJEH010000012.1 coordinate 27,268, forward strand.
GTCAGCCAGCACGTCCGGCGGCTCGAGGAGGCGACGGGGCGGCCGCTGTTCCTGCGGGACACGCACAGTGTGGAGCTGACGGAGGACGGCGAGGCGATGCTCGGTTTCGCGCGCGCGATCCTCCAGGCGCACGAGCGGGCGGCGGCCTGGTTCGGCGGGACGCGGCTGCGGGGGCGGCTGCGGTTCGGGGCGTCGGAGGACTTCGTGACGACCCGGCTGCCGGAGATCCTGGAGTCCTTCCGGCGGGAGCACCCCGAGGTCGACCTGGAGTTGACGGTCGAGCTTTCGGGGACGCTCCAGGCCCGGCTGGCGGCGGGCCGGCTGGATCTGATCCTGGCGAAGCGGCGCGGCGAGGCGGGTGAGGCCAGTGAGGGGCGGCTCGTCTGGCAGGACGCGCTGATCTGGATCGGGGCGCCGGGGCTGCGGGTCGAGCCGGACCGGCCGGTGCCGCTCATCCTGTTCCCGCCGCCGGGCATCACGCGGGCGCGGGCGCTGGAGGCGCTCCAGGCGCAGGGCCGGGCGTGGCGGATCGCGTGTACGAGTTCCAGCCTGAGCGCGAACGTCGCGGCGGCCCGGGCGGGTCTCGGGGTGATGGCGCACACGCGGGGCCTGGTGCCGGAGGGACTGGTCCCGGTGCCGGCCCGCGCGGGGCTTCCGGAGCTCGGCGAGGTCGGCTTCGTCCTGCTGCGGGGGCGGCGGGGCGGGGCGGCGCAGGAGGCGGCGGACGCGCTGGCGGAGGCGATCCTGGCGGGCGGCGACCGTCTGCACCGGCCGCGCTGAGCGGACCGCGACCGTCTCCACCGGCCTCGCTGAGCGGACCGCGACCGTCTCCACCGGCCGCGCCGAGCGGACGGCGACCGCCTGCCCGGGCCGCGCCGAGCGAGCGCTCGGGGAGCCCGTGCGGACCGGCCACGCCGTGTTCGTGCCGCCCTCCCGTGAGCAGGGGGTACAGATTCCGTGGAGATTCGCGCGGGGCGGACGTACCGAGCGGTCGGCAACGCGCGCACCGCATCGCCGACTTGGCCCGCTCACCCGCCCTGACCTGGAGGAACACGGAATGTCCCGGCTTGGTGAAGGCCCTCCCACCGGGCTGGCGGGTGGGGTACCGTCACCCGCGCCGTACGGAGCGCGACAGCGGTCCCTTTCAGCCACCGAGCCGTTGAGCCGTCGGGCCGTCGAAGTGTCGGGCCGTCCGGGTCGTCGAGCCGTCGAGGGAGGAGCAGGCCAGTGCGCGAGTTCACCGTGCCGCCCGTCGCGGCGGCGCCTCAGGTCGGCGGTCTGGCGGACGCCGTGTTCGATCACGCCCTCGCCGATCCGGAGCGGGTGACGCTCGGCCGCAAGGGCCGCGACGGGGTGTGGCGGGACGTGACGGCCGCGCGGTTCCGGGACGAGGTCCTCGCGCTCGCGAAGGGGCTGATCGCGCAGGGCGTGCGGTTCGGCGACCGGGTCGCGATCATGTCCCGTACGCGCTACGAGTGGACGCTCTTCGACTTCGCGCTGTGGACGCTGGGCGCGCAGCCCGTGCCGGTCTATCCGACGTCCTCGGCCGAGCAGGTCTTCTGGATGCTGCACGACGCCGAGGTCACGGCGTGCGTGGTGGAGCACGAGGACCACGCGATGACGATCGGGTCGGTGATCGACCGGCTCCCCCGGCTCCAGCGGCTGTGGCAGCTGGACTCGGGGGCGGGGGCCGTGGCCGAGCTGACGGCGGCGGGTGCGGAGATCGACGAGGACGTCGTGCAGCGGCACCGGCGGGCGGTGACGCCCGAGTCGGTGGCGACGGTCATCTACACGTCGGGGACGACCGGCCGCCCGAAGGGCTGTGTGATCACCCACGCCAATTTCATGTTCGAGTCGGACATGCTGACGGGCCGCTGGGACCCGGTGTTCCGGTCCCGGCCCGGGGAGCAGGCGTCGACGCTGCTGTTCCTGCCGCTGGCGCACGTCTTCGGGCGGATGGTGGAGGTGGCGGCGGTCCGGGCCGGGGTGAAGCTCGGCCACCAGCCCGTGATGGCGGCCTCGGAGCTGCTGCCGGACCTGTTGGCGTTCCGGCCGAGTTTCGTCCTCGCCGTTCCGTACGTGTTCGAGAAGGTCTTCCACGCGGCCCGGCGCAAGGCGGAGAGCGAGGGGCGGGCGGCGCCCTTCGACAAGGCCGTGGAGGTGGCGGTCGCGTACGCGGAGGCGCTGGAGCAGAAGGCGTTCGGCACCGGTCCGGGGCCGTCGGCGGCGCTGCGCGTGCAGCACCAGTTCTTCGAGAAGACGGTGTACGGGAAGGTCCGCGCCGCGCTGGGCGGGCGGATGCGGCACGCGATGTCGGGCGGTTCGGCGATGGACCGGCGGCAGGGCCTGTTCTTCGCGGGCGCGGGGATCACGGTCTTCGAGGGGTACGGGCTGACCGAGTCGTCCGCCGCCGCCACCGCGAACCCGCCGGAGCGGACCCGGTACGGCACGGTGGGGCAGCCGGTGCCGGGGACGACGGTGCACATCGCGGAGGACGGCGAGGTGTGGCTGCACGGCGGGCAGATCTTCTCCGGCTACCTCAACGATCCGCGGTCGACCGCGGCCGTCCTCAACGACGGCTGGCTCGCCACCGGCGACCTGGGCTCGCTGGACGAGGACGGCTATCTGACGATCACCGGGCGGAAGAAGGAGATCCTGGTGACCTCGGGCGGCAAGAGCGTCGCCCCTTCGGGTCTGGAGGAGCGGGTGCGGGCGCATCCGCTGATCGCCCAGTGCATCGTCGTCGGCAACGACCGGCCGTACATCGCGGCTCTGGTGACGATCGACCAGGAGGCGGTGGAGCACTGGCTGGCGATGCAGGGGCGGGCGCCGCTCTCGCCGGCTGAGCTGGTGCGCGACCCGTCGCTGGAGACGGAGATCCGGCGGGGTGTGGTGGCGGCCAACACCCTGGTCTCGCAGGCGGAGTCGATCCGTACGTTCCGGATCCTGGCGCATCCGTTCAGCGAGGAGCACGGGCTGCTGACCCCGTCGCTGAAGCTGAAGCGGAAGGCGATCGAGCGGGCGTACGGGGCGGAGGTCGAGGCGCTGTACGGGTGACCGGGGCGAAGATCAAGGGTTTCTGACGGACCATCAATTGACGTTGCGTCAGTTATTGACGGTTCATCAGCTCGGTCACAGAATGCGGTCACCCGACGGAGGGACGACCGACCGTGTTGCGACCGACCCGCACCCTGCGACCGATCCGCACCCTCGCCGCCGCAGCAGCGGCCCTGCTCCTCGCCACCGCCTGCAACTCCGCCTCGACCGGGGGGACGTCGGACGAGCCCGGCTCCCCCGGTGGCTCCGCACGCGGAGTCACCGCCGACACGATCAAGGTCGGCGGCATCGTCTCCATGACCACCGCGAGCGGCTACTCCAAGAAGGACACCGATCTCGGCGCCAAGGCGCGCTACGACCGGGCCAACGCCGAGGGCGGTGTCAACGGGCGCAGGATCGACTACCTGGGCGCCGAGGACGACGGCCAGGACCCGGCCAGGAACCTGGCGGCGGCCCGCAAACTCGTCCAGCAGGACAAGGTCTTCGCCGTCTCCCCCATGAGCTCGGTCACCTTCGCCGGAGCCGACTTCCTCGACGGCCAGAAGGTGCCCACCGTCGGCTGGGGCACGCTCCCCTCGTTCTGCGGTCCGAAGCACATCTACGGCTTCAACGGCTGCCTCGTCCCGACCCCGGGCGGCACCCTCAACCAGACCTGGCCCGAGGGGCTCGCCACCGTCCTCGGCGGCGCGCGGGGCAAGTCGGTCGCGCTGATCGCCGGCGACAACGACGCGGGCAAGTTCGGCATCCGTACCTTCACCCAGGGCTTCAAGGCGGCGGGCTTCCAGGTCGCGTACGCCAAGGCCGCGGTGCCCGCGACCTCGATGCCCAGCGACTGGTCGGCCTACACGAAGGAGATCCTCCGCTCGGGCCCGGGCGGCGGCGCGCCCGACGCCGTCGTCTCCGTGATGCAGACCCCGTACAACATCGGCCTGTTCACCGCGCTCAAGCGGTCCGGGTACAAGGGTGTCATCTCCGACCCGACCGACTACGACCCCGGCCTGCTCGCGAAGGACGCCACGCGGCAGGCGCTCGACGGGGTGCACGTGCTGCTGCAGTTCCAGCCGTTCGAGGCGGAGACCCCCGCGATGACGCAGTTCAAGGCGGACATCAGAAAGGCGGCGGGCGGGAAGGACGTGCCGCTCAACATGCACATGCTGACCGGATACATGTCGGCCGACCTCTTCCTGTCGATCGCCGCGAAGGCCGGCAAGGAGCTGACCGTCGACTCCTTCCAGCGGGCCGCGGCCGGCTTCTCCGACACCGGCACGCTCGTCGGGGACCGCGCCGAGCCCAAGGGGCAGAAGGAGAGCTTCGGCTGCGGGGCGCTCGTCCGGCTGAAGAACGGACGCTACGAGGTCGCGGTGCCGTTCAAGTGCTACCCGCCGATCCCCTTCGGCTGAGGGGCGCGCCCCGTGGGTGACCTGCTGGGCTTCGTACTGAGCGGTCTGGTCTCGGGCGCGCTGTACGCGCTGCTCGCGACCGGGCTCGTGCTTTCGTACTCCGCCTCCGGACTCTTCAACTTCGCGCACGGCGCCACCGCCTATCTCTGCGCGCTCGCCTTCTACGAGCTCCACTCCGGCTTCGGCTGGCCCGCCGTGCCGACGGCGCTCCTCCTCGTGTGCGTCGTCGCGCCCGCGCTCGGCTGGGGTCTGGACCGGCTGATGTTCCGCAAGCTGGCCCGGGTCGGGGAGACGGCCCAGATCGTGGCCACGATCGGCCTGCTCGTCGCGCTGCCCGCGGCGGGGCTGTGGGTGGTCGAGCTCCTGGAGCGGGCCGGCGCCCCGGTCCAGCCCGCCGAGAACCAGTTCGGGCTCCCCGGTGTCGGCCCGAGCCCGGCGGTGTCCTGGCAGCCCCTCGACGGCGTCGGCATCGACTCCGACCAGCTGATCACCTGGGTCGCCACGGCGCTCGTGGCCGCCGGGCTCTGGGTGCTGATGCGGCACACCCGGCTCGGGCTCCGGCTGCGGGCGGCCGTGGACAACCGCTCGCTGACGGAGCTGCGGGGCATCAGCGCGGACCGGCTGTCGTCGATCGCGTGGATGCTGTCGTCGGGTCTCGCGGGCCTCGCCGGGGTCCTCGCGACCCCGCTCCTCGGCCTCTCCGCCCACGACTACACGCTGTTCCTGTTCGTTTCGGCGACCGCGGCGGTCCTCGGGCGCTTCCTCTCGGTGCCGCTCGCGTTCGCGGGCGGCCTCGGACTCGGCGTGCTGCAGAACCTGGTGGCGGGGTACGCGTCGTTCGCCGAGGACATCACCGGCTTCCGTACGGCGGTGCCGTTCCTGATCCTCTTCGGCGGCCTCGTCGTCCTGGCGCGGCGCCGGCGCGCGGCGGGCACGGCGGCCGCGGACCCGCCGCCGGTCGACTATCTCGCCGGGAAGAGCGCGGGCCGCAGATGGGGCGCGTGGGTCGTCGCGGGCGCGCTCCTCGCCACCGCCTTCTACACGGTGACGACGCCGTTCTGGTCCGGGATCCTCGCGCAGGGGCTCGCGATCGGGCTCGTCCTCATGTCGTTCACCGTGGTCACGGGCCTCGGTGCGATGGTGTCGCTCGCCCAGGCCACGTTCGTGACGGGGGCGGCGCTGGTGGCCGGGCTGCTCATGAGCCACGGCTGGCCCTTCGTGGCCGCCGCGGCGGTCGGCACGGCCACGGCGGCGCTGCTCGGCGCGGTGGTCGCGCTGCCCGCGCTGCGGCTCGGCGGCCGGTCCCTCGCGCTCGCCACCCTGGCCCTCGCGTTCCTGGCGGACCAGGTGCTGTTCCAGGTGGGGTGGTTGCGCAACGGGGACACGGGGTGGGAGATCCCGCGCCCCGTCCTCGGCCCGGTGGACCTCGGCGACGACCGGGCGCTCGGGGTCGCGCTGGTACTGCTGTCCGGGGTGGTCGTGTGGCTGCTGACCTGGCTGCGCGGCTCCCGGTGGGGCCGGGCCGTGCTCGCGGTCCGCTCGGCGCCGGAGGCCGCCGCCGCCTCGGGGGTGTCGGTCGTCCGCACGAAGCTCCTGGTCTTCACGGTGTCGGCCGGCCTCGCGGGCTTCGGGGGCGTGCTGTACGCCTCGTACAACACGCGGATCACGGCGACGGACTTCACGGCGATGACGGGCCTGGTGTGGCTGGCGGTCGTGGTCGCGGCGGGGGTGCGGCGCCCGCAGTTCGCGGTGGTGGCGGGGCTGGCCTTCGCGGTCGTCCCGCATCTGCTGGCGACGTACGTGACGGAGTCCGCGCACCTGCCGGTCATCCTGTTCGGTCTGGCGGGCCTGGCCCTCGCGAACGACCCGGACGGGTACTGCGCGGCGCTGCCCTCGCGACGGGCGGCACGGAAGGCACGGGAGGCGCGCTCTCCGGTGCCGGAGGACGTGCCGGTGCCGGAGAACACGCAGGCGCCTGTACGAGGGCGGGTGTCGGCGTTGTCGGCGTCCGAGCATCCGCCCAAGCCCACGCCCGCGCCTACGCCCACGCCCACGCCGGAACCCTCGTCCGCACCCGAGCCCACGCCCCCGCCCGCGCTCGCGCTGCACGGCGTGCATGCCGGGTACGGGGGCGCGGCCGTCGTGCACGGGGTCGACCTGGAGGTCCGGGGCGGGGAGGTGCTCGTGCTCCTCGGGCCCAACGGGGCGGGGAAGTCGACGCTGTGCAGGGTGGCCGCGGGTCTGCTCCGGCCGTCCGCCGGGCACGTACGGGTGCACGGCCGGGACGCCACCCGGGACGGCCCCGTCCTGCGGGCCCGGCGCGGGATACGGCTCGCGCCCGAGGGGCGGGGGATCTTCGCCGGGCTCTCCATCGAGGAGAACCTGGCCCTCCAACTGCCCGCGCCCGAGGACCTCGACGCCGTGTACACGCGTTTCCCCGCGCTCGCAGCCCGCCGCTCCGTCGCCGCCGGCTCCCTCTCCGGCGGCGAGCAGCAGCTTCTCGCGCTCGCACCGCTCCTCCAGCACCCGCCCGCCGTCCTCGTCGCCGACGAGCCCTCCCTCGGCCTCGCGCCCCGGGTCGTGGACGAGGTGTTCCGCCTCCTCGCCGAGCTGCGGGCGAGCGGCACGGCGCTGCTCCTCGTCGAGGAGAAGGCAGCCGAGGTGCTCGGGGTCGCCGACACCGTCGCGTACCTCTCGCAGGGCGAGATCGCCTGGTCCGGGCCGCGGTCCGAGGTGGACACGGACCGGCTCGCCGAGGCCTATCTGGGGACGGGAGTCCGCCGATGACGAGCGCGCTGCTCAACGCCGCCGGGGTCGACGTCCGCTTCGGCGGCGTCCACGCCCTGCGGGACGTGTCGATCTCCGTACGCCCCGGAGAGGTCTGCGGCCTCATCGGGCCGAACGGCGCCGGCAAGACCACGCTGTTCGACGTCCTGTCCGGGATCCGGCGGCCCGACGGCGGGAGCATCGCGTTCGCGGGCGAGGACATCACCCGCCGCTCCCCCGTGTGGCGGGCCCGGCACGGGATCCGCCGGACCTTCCAGCGCCGGCAGCTGTTCGGGCAGCTGACGGTGTCCGACAACCTGATGGTGGCGCAGGACTGGCGGGGCGGTCCGGGGCCCGGTGCGCGCCGGCACCGCGAGCGGGCCGCCACCGTGCTCCGCGCGTGCGGGCTCGACGGGCTCACGGACGCGTACGCCGGCGCGCTGCCGGTCGGACAGGCCCGCATGGTCGAGCTGGCGCGGGCCCTCGCCGACCCGCCACGCCTGCTCCTCCTCGACGAACCCGCCTCCGGGACGACCGCCGAGGAGCGCCGCCGGCTCGCCGCCGTCGTCCGGCACGTGGCCGCCGAGGAGAACTGCGCGGTGCTGCTCGTCGAGCACAACGTGCCCTTCGTGATGGAGCTGTGCTCGCGTGTCGTGGTCCTGGACCTCGGCCGTGTCCTGGCCGAGGGGACGGCCGCCGAGGTCCGGGCCGACCCGGCCGTACGGGAGGCGTATCTCGGCACGTCTCCGGGCGGCGCGGAATGCGAGGGGGACGGAGATCGTTATACGGGGGATGATCCCCGACGACGTTAGGACCGAGCGCACGTGAGCACGGACAACAAGGTCCCCTCCCTCACCCTGAACAACGGCGTGCCGATGCCGCAGCTGGGCTTCGGCGTGTGGCAGGTGCCGGACGACGAGGCCGCGACGGCCGTGGCCACGGCCCTGGAGGCCGGCTACCGCTCGATCGACACCGCCGCGATCTACCAGAACGAGCGGGGCACCGGGCAGGCCGTCGCCGCCTCGGGGATCCCGCGCGAGGAGCTGTTCGTCACCACGAAGCTGTGGAACAGCGAGCAGGGTTACGACGCGACGATGCGCGCCTTCGACGCCTCGCTCGACAAGCTGGGCCTCGACCACGTCGACCTGTACCTGATCCACTGGCCGCTGCCGTCGAAGGACGCGTACGTCGACACGTACCGCGCGTTCGAGAAGATCCACGCGGACGGACGGGCGCGGGCGATCGGCGTCTCGAACTTCCTGCCCGAGCACCTGGAGCGGCTGATCGGCGAGACGTCGGTCGTGCCCGCCGTCAACCAGATCGAGCTCCACCCGCAGCTCCAGCAGACGGCCTCGCGCGAGGCGCACGCCCGGCACGGCATCGCGACGGAGGCGTGGTCGCCGCTCGGTCAGGGCAAGGGGCTCCTGGAGGTTCCGGCGATCGTGGCGATCGCGCGGAAGCACGAGCGGACGCCGGCCCAGGTGGTGCTGCGCTGGCACCTCCAGCTGGGGAACGTGGTGATCCCGAAGTCGGTGACCCCCTCGCGCATCCGCGAGAACATCGACGTCTTCGACTTCGTGCTCGACCCGGAGGACCTGGCGGCGATCGCCGCCCTCGACGAGAACCGCCGCATCGGGCCGGACCCGGCGGAGTTCCACGTCGGCGCGTGAGTGAAGGGGAACGAACAGTGAGTGGTGCCCCGGCGCCGGTCGAGCAGGGCCTCTACCAGATACGGAACATGGCGAGCGGGCTGCTGATGGAGATCTTCGAGGGGTCGGCCCGCAGCGGCGCCAAGGTGCAGCAGGGTTCCGAGAGCGGCACCCCGGGGCAGCAGTGGCACATCACGCCCGTGCCGAACGGCGGCGGGCTCTACCACCTGGTCAACGCGGCCAGCGGGAAGCGGCTCGACGTCATGAACGCGTCCACGGAGAACGGCGCGCTGATCCAGCAGTGGAAGCCGAACAACTTCGGCGCGCAGGAGTGGATCATCGAGCAGGACCTCCAGTCGCCGGGCACGGTGGCGCTGGTGAGCTTCGTCAGCGGTCTCTACCTGGAGGTCGCGGACGGCTCGCCGGAGACCGGCGCGTCCGTACGGCAGTGGGAGGACACCGACTCCCCGTCCCAGTGGTGGCGGTTGGAGCCGGTGTCCTGACGCGTGCCGCGGCCCGGGCCGTCAGCCCTTGCGGGCGGTGTGGACGGTGCGGGCCGTGAGGTGGAAGAGGTCCGTGCGGTGGTGCAGGGACCTCTCGTCGGCCGGGTCGAGAAGCCGGTCGAGCGTCTTGCGGTCGTCCGCGTCGATCCGGTCGCCGAAGCTCTCGCGCACGCGCTGGTAGTGCAGGACGGCCAGTTCGCGGACGACCGGGGAGACGGGCGCGGGGACGTCCGTGAGGAAGGTGCGGGTGCCGGCGGGGGTGAGTCCCGCGGCGGCGAGGAGCGCCCGCCAGTCGTCGGGCTCGTCGACGGAGCCGGGCGTTCCGGCGCGCATCTCGGCGAACCGGTCGGCGTAGGCGGCGTCGAGGCGGGCTTCGAGGCCCGGTCGGCCGATGCCGATGTGCCAGGGCAGGTGACGGGTGGGCAGGCCGCCCTCGACGAGCGCGATCAGGCCGCCGGGGCGCAGGATGCCGGCGAACTCCGCGAGCGCGGCCCGCTGGTCCCCGATGTGGTGCAGGGAGTTGCCGGCCCAGACGAGGTCGGCCTCGCCGAGGGTGCCGATGGCCTCGGGGAGTTCGGCGTGGAGGGTGGAGACCCGGGCGCCGAGGCCGCGGGACTCGGCGCGGTCGCGGGCCCGTACGAGGAGTTCGGGGGTGCCGTCGACGGCGACGGTCTCGGCGACCGGGAAGGCCTCCGCGAGCAGGCCGGTGACGACGCCGGGACCGCTGCCGATGTCGAGGACGCGCCGGATGCCGCAGACGGGGGCGAGGGTGCCGAGCCAGGCGGCGGCCTCGGCGTAGGCGGAGCTCGCGACCTCGGCCTGCCGTTCCAGGAGCGGACCGATCTGGTTCCAGTCCAGGTGGGTGCCGTCCTGGTGCGTACCGTCGTGGTGGTGGCCGTGCCCGTGACCGTGGTCCTGCCCGTGGTCGTGGCCCTGGTGGGATGCGCGGTGCTGACTCATGGTCCCAGGGTGCGACGGGACGGCGGAAAACGCGAGAAATGTTGCCGGTCTGGCAAAGAGCCGGGGCCCTGGCGAAGAGCAGGGACCCTGGCAAAGAACCGGGGGCCTGGCGAAGAGCCGGGGCCCTGTCGCTCAGTCGCGTGCGCGGTGTTCCTGCGGGCTGAGGCCGCGCACCCGCTTGAAGGCGGCGCTCAGGGCGAACGCGCCGCTGTAGCCGACCTGCCGGGCGACCGCCTCGACGGTGGCGTCCGTCTCGCGCAGCAGGTCGGCGGCGAGCGCGAGCCGCCAGCCCGTCAGATACGCCATCGGGGTCTCGCCGACGAGCTCGGCGAAGCGCCGGGCGAGCGCGGCCCGGGACACGCCCGACTTCGCCGCGAGCGAGGCGACGGTCCAGGGGTGGGCGGGGTCGTTCTGGAGGAGCCGGAGCGCCCGGCCGACGACCGGGTCGCCCATGGCCTTGTACCAGGCGGGCGCCTCGGCTCCGGGCCGGGAGAACCAGGCGCGGACGACGGCGATGAGCAGCAGGTCGAGGACCCGGTCGAGGACAACGGTCTGGCCGGGTTCGTCGCGGGCGATCTCCTCGTCGAGGAAGGGCATCAGCGGACAGGTCCACACGTCGGCGGGGATGTGGAGGAGGGCGGGCAGGGCGTCGAGCAGCCGACGGCCGACCTCGCCGTCCATCCGGTAGGTGCCGACGAGGAGGGTGTTGCCCCCGTCCGGGGCGTTGCCCCAGGTCCGGACGCCCAGGCGCATGGTCTGGGCGAGCGGCTCCCCGGTCAGGGTGGTGCAGCAGCCGTCGGGGCCGATCCGGGCGCGGGGCGGTGCGTCGGGCGCGTCGGCGACGGTGTACGGATCCGGGCCGCGGGCGATGGCGATGTCCCCGGGCCGCAGGAGGACGGGTTCACCGGTGTCGGGGACGATCCAGGCCTCGCCCTCGGTGACGCACATGAGGCAGAGGGGCGCGCCGTCCTCGATGCGCACGGACCACGGCGGCTCCATGATCATGCGGAGCAGGAAGGCGCCCTTGGCACGGGGCCCGTCGAGGAGTCCGGCGAGTGCGTCCATGGTTCGCAAGGGTACGGGCAGGGCTTCCGGGCGGGTGAGACGGAGGCGTAGGCGGATGAGACGGCGGAGCATGGGCGGCAGGGGCCGCGGGCGGGAGTCTTGAGACATGACGACGCACACGAACAACACGCAGAACGACCAGGCCCGCAGCACCCGGACGGTCCTCGTGACGAGCGCCTCCGGCAAGACCGGGCGGCGCGTGGCCGAGCGGCTCGGGGCGCTCGGGGCGACGGTCCGCGCCGGGTCCCGTACCGGAACGACCCCCTTCGACTGGGAGGCCCCGGAGACCTGGGGTCCGGCGCTGCGGGGCGCGGACGCCGCGTACGTGGCCTACTACCCGGACCTCGCCGCCCCCGGCGCGACCGAGGCGATGAGCACCTTCGGCCGGCTCGCGGCCGAGAGCGGGGTACGGCACCTGACGCTGCTGTCCGGGCGCGGGGAGCCCGAGGCGGTCGTGGCGGAGGAGGCGCTGCGGGAGGCGGCCGGCGGGGTCGGACTGACCGTCGTACGGGCCTCGTTCTTCGCGCAGAACTTCTCCGAGGGCCTGCTCGCGGAGGGTGTCGCGGCGGGGGCGCTGGTCTTCCCCGCGGGTGACACGGCGGAGCCGTTCATCGACGCGGACGACCTGGCGGACGTGGTCGTGGAGACGCTGACGGCGGAGGGGCACGCGGGGCGGGTGCACGAGGTGACGGGGCCGCGGCCGGTGTCCTTCGCGGAGGTGGCCGCGGAGATCTCGCGCGTCTCGGGTCGCCCGGTGGTCTACGAGGCGGTGCCGGAGGCGGAGTACGCGGGGCTCCTCACGGGGTTCGGTCTCCCGGCGCCGGAGGCCGAGTGGCTCGCGGCCCTGTTCGCGACGCTGCTCGACGGTCACAACGCGTCGGCGACGGACGGGGTGAAGCGGATCCTGGGCCGCGAGCCGCGCACGTTCGCGACGTTCGCGGCGGAGGCCTGGGGCGGTCCGGAGGCCTGAGGTGCTCCCAGAGCCTGAGGCGCGTCCGGGGTCCGAGGGCGGGCCACCGGAGGTTCCGAGCCCGCGTGGGTGACCGACCGGGTGCTGGGCTTCAGCCGCGCCTGACGAAGCGGGCCAGCCGGTAGCGGGGGTCGGCGCGCGGGCGGTCCTGGTCCGGGAGGGCCCCGAGGGCGGCGGCGAGCGAGTCGGCGGACGCCGTGTCGCCGTCGAACCAGGACGCGAAGTAGCCGCTGCGCAGCTTCCGTACGGTGTCGCGCGGGGTGCCGCCCTGGCCGTGGCCCGTGAAGTCGGTGCCGGGGGCGGGGTCGAGACCGTGGGCGGCGGCGTGAGGGGTGATCAGGTCCGAGCGGTCGGAGGCGGAGGCCGCCGAGCGGAGGGGGCGGAGGATCTCGTCGATGTCACTGCCGACGTCGTGGGCCGCGTCCTTGTCGACGGTGGCGATCAGGACGCCGCCGGGGCGCAGGACGCGGGCCGCCTCGGCGACGATCTCCGGCGCGAAGGGGACGAGGTGCAGCAGCCAGACGGCGGAGACGGCGTCCAGCGAGGCGTCGGGCAGCGGAAGCCGCCGGGCGTCGGCGCGGACGGTCCGTCCCGGCAGGCGCCCGGCGGCCGTCCGCAGCATCGCGTGGGCGGCGTCGGCCCCGTACACGCGCAGCCCGGTCCTGGTGAGGCGCTCGGTCACCAGGCCGGTGCCGCAGGCGAGGTCGAGGAGCGTGCGGGCACCGGCCGGCACGAGGCGCAGCACGGCCCCGGCCGCGGCCTCGGCGCGGGGCACGCCTCCACGGGTCCGGTCGTAGTGCGCCGCCTCGGCCTCGTAGTCCAGCACGGTGTCCGCCATGCCGATGATCATACGGACGGAAGAGCGGGTGATCTCAGGTCAGTTGGCGCCGTGGCCGGGGGCGATCACCTCGACCCGCTCCGCGAGCGCGAAGTCCTTCTCGGTGACGGCCCCGCCGGCGGAGTGGGTGTTCACGGACAGGGCCACGGTGTTGTAGCCGAGGGTCAGGTCGGAGTGGTGGCCGAGCTCCTGCTGGATCTGGGCCACGTGCACGACGAGGGCGGTCGCGGCGAAGTGGTCGCCGAGCCGGTAGGTGCGGGAGAGACGGTCGCCTTCGACGGACCACCCGGGGAGCTCCCGCAGTCGGTCCTCGATCTCCTTCTGCGACAGCGGCTGTGTGGGCACGGTGGTGCTCCCTCCGGTCAGTGGTGCGCGGTGACGGACAGGGTCCCCCGGGGAAGCTACCCGGGTCCCCCTCTGGGATACCGTCTGGCCATGACAACTGTCGTGAGCGACACGGGGGTAGGGCCGCTGCTGCGCGGTTGGCGTGAGCGGCGGCGGCTGAGTCAGCTGGAGCTCGCGCTGCGGGCCGATTCCTCGGCGCGGCACATCTCCTTCGTGGAGACGGGCCGTTCCCGGCCGAGCGAGGAGATGATCCTCCGGCTCGCCGAGCACCTGGACGTGCCGGTACGGGATCAGAACGCGCTGCTGCTCGCCGCCGGGTACGCCCCCCGGTACACGGAGACGCCGCTCGGCGCCCCGCACCTGGAGGTGCTCCGGGAGGGCATCGAGCGGCTGTTGCAGGGATACGAGCCGTATCCGGCGTTCGTGGTGGACGGCTCGTACACGGTGGTGGCGGCCAACCGGGGCATCGGGCTGCTCCTCGACGGGCTGCCGGAGCATCTGCTGGCCGCGCCGCTGAACGCGATGCGGCTGACGCTCCACCCCGAGGGCCTCGCTCCGCGGATCCGGAACCTGCGGGAGTGGCGGGGGCATCTGCTGGCCCAGATGGAGCGGCAGATCGCCCTGGCCCGGTCGGAGGCGCTGCGCGAGTTGTACGAGGAGGTGGCGGCGTATCCGCTGCCGCCGGGCGCGGAGGAGGAGAGCGAGCCCGACGCGGAGCCGTATCCGTACATCGCGCTGCCGATGCGGATCGAGCACGACGGGCGGATCCTGTCGTTCGTGTCGTCGATCTCGACGTTCAACACGCCGATGGACGTGACCGTCGCCGAGCTGGCCATCGAGATGCTGCTCCCGGCCGACGCGGAGACGGTCGCGTACCTCCAGCAATCCCTGGCGGCGGCGCTCAGCGAGTAGCCGTGCCGGCGCGCAGGGCGGTCCACTGGAGCAGGGCGAACCCGGCGACGGTCACCGCCTGCATCGGCGTCCACAGGAGCCCGGCGGTGGTCGGCTCCAGCCAGGTGAAGAGGGCGACGACACTCAGGACGGCCCAGAGGACGTTGAGGTCGACGACGAGCTTGATGCCGAGGGCCGGGGGCTGCTGGCGGCTCGCGAGCCAGGCGACCCCGGCGGCGTACGCCGTGAGGAAGACGCCGAGTTCGAGCAGCAGGGCCGCGTCGATGCCGAGGAGCTCGCCGAGGGGACCGGAGGCCGCGAGGTAGGCGAGCCCGTTGGCCCCGGTGACGACGGCGTCGAGGGCGAGGAAGCGGCGCAGGGCGGTCTGGGGCCGGGTGGTGCGAGCGAGACCGGTCAGCAGGGCCTGGGACATGGCGGATCACCCTCCATGGGGGACGTTCGTGCTGGTGGTGGGCCCGGAGCCCGAGCGGAGTGCGCCGCCCGGGTTCCGGTGTTCATGAGCATGCCGCGCGGCAGCGGAGGGGTCGATTACCCGCGAGGTAATGCCCGGGGTCATGCCGGCGGTGCGGCGGGGGTGACGGCGGGCGTCGTGCCGGACTTCGGACAGGCGTGTCGCCGTGTCCCCGGCGTGAGTAGTCTTCGCGCCGGGGTGGCCGAGACCGGTCCCCCGGAGGGGGAGACGACTCATGGCATGGAACAGGGAACGGGCCCGCGTGGTGGCCACCGGGGACGACCACAAGGTGACACCCGCGGAACTCTTCTTCGACCTGGTGTTCGTGTACGCGATCACGCAGGTCACCGCCCTGATGGCGGCGCGTCCCACCCCGGTGCAGGTGGTCGGCGGGATGGTCGTGCTCGCGCTGCTCTGGTGGTGCTGGTGCTGCTTCGCGTGGCTGGGGAACGTCGTACGGGCCGACTCCGGCGGCGTGTTCGCCGTCCTCGTCACCGTCATGGCCGTCGTCCTGATCGTGTCGCTCGCCGTGCCCGAGGTCTTCGCCGACGCGCCCGGCGGGCTCTCGGCCCCGCTGGTGTTCGTCCTCTGCTACGGCGCGGTGCGCGTCCTGCACCTGGCCTCGTACTGGGTCTCCAGCCCCGGGGATCCGGTGCTGCGCGCCACGCTGCGCCGTACGGCTCTGGTGTCCGTACTGCCGCCCCTCGTCCTGCTGCTGATCGGCAGCGCGTACAGCGGCCGCGTCCAACTCCTGCTGTGGATCGGCGCGGTGGCCGTCGACTACGGCGCCATCTGGGTCACCGGGTCCTCCGGCTGGCGGGTCAACTCCCCCGGGCACTTCGCCGAACGCCACGGCCTGATCGTGATCATCGCGCTCGGCGAGTCCATCGTGGCGATGGGCGTCGGGGTCTCCGGCTTCCCGCTGACCTTCGCCGTCCTCGGCGCCTCGGCCGCCGGGCTGCTGCTCGCGGCCGGGCTGTGGCGGCTGTACTTCCGGCAGCTCGGCGAGGCCGCCGAGCACCGGCTCGCCGGGCTCGACGGCGACGACCGCACCCGCTTCGCCCGGGACGTCTACACCTTCCTCCATCTGCCGCTGGTCGCGGGCGTCGTGCTCTGCGCGCTCGGCATGAAGAAGGTCCTCACGCAGGTCGCCGACACCGGTCACTACGGCCTCGCCGAGCCCCTGCACGGGGTCGTCGCCTGGTCCCTGACCGGAGGCGTCGGCGTCTTCCTGCTCGGCGCCGCCGCGATCGTGCTGCGCACGACGGGCCGGCGGCCGACCGCCCTGGCCGTCGGCGGGGTCGGCTGCCTCGCGGCGGGCCCGCTCGTCGGGCTCGTCCCGGCCCTGCCGGCGCTCGCGGTCCTCGCCACCACGACGGCGGTCCTCGTCGCGCTGCACGGCCGGCGGGCCCCGGCGGTCCTCACGGCGGCGGAGGCGTAACCGCCCCCGGGGTCCGTCCTGTTGGAGGAAAGTGACGGTTCGCCGCACCCGTACGAGTCGATCGAACAAGGCTCCGGCCACCGGCGGCCGGACGGGCGGGGTGCTCGGCAGACTGGGCCCATGGCCCCCTCCACGCCCACCCTCATAAGTTCCGTACGCCGTGCGCTCGTTCTGCTCGAAACGGTCGCAGAGCACGGCGAGATCACCGCCAAGCGGCTCGCCCGCGAGACGCGGATGCCGCTGCCGACCACGTACCACCTCCTGCGGACCCTGGTGCACGACGGCTATCTGCGGCGCGAGCGCGGGACGTTCCGGCTCGGACCCGCCGTGCCCGGGCTCTCCGCCCGGGGGCCGGGGCCGGGTCCCGGTCCCGGGCCCGGGCCCGGTCTGCGGCTCGCCGAGTGGCTGGGGGTGCTGCGGGACGAGCTCGGCGCGCCCGTGTACTACGCGGACTTGGCCGACGGGGAGGTGCGGGTGGTGGCCTCGGCGGAGAGTCCGGAGCACCGGGCGGTCGAGGAGTGGGCGGACTTCCGGACGAGCGCGCACGCCCACGCGCTCGGCCAGTGCCTGCTCGCCCAGCTGTCCCCGGAGGCCCGCCGCACCTATCTGGCCCGGCGGCCGGTGGTCCGGCTGACCCCGCGCACGGTCCGGGACGAGGAGGGGCTCCTGAGCCGGCTCGCCGGGTTACGGCGGGGGGCGCCGGTCCTCGAACGGGAGGAGTACGTCCTCGGCACGGTGTGCGCGGCGGTGCCGATCACGGTGGGCGGGGCCCACTCGGCGGTCGGCTTCTCGCTGCCGGTGGGCGAGCGGGCGCGCCTGGAGTCGACGGCGGAGCGCCTGCGGGAGCGGCTCGAACGGGCGCTGACGACGCACGCGTTCACGGTGCTGACCTGACGGGGCCGCACGGTGCTGACCTGACAGGGCCGCACGGGGGTGTCCCGACGGGGCCGTTCAGTAGGCGGCCTTGCGGTGGCGGATGAAGGCGCGCAGGCGGGTCGTGTCGGCGGCGGTCCAGTCGGGCGGCGGCAGGACCGCCGCCCAGCCGTCGACGGCGCCGGCCCCGTACCGGTGGCCGTGCGGGGCGTCGACGCCGTAGGAGACGGTCATGTCCACGGAGGTCTGCCAGAAGGCGACGAAGGGGAACCAGCCGATCTCGGGCGTGACGTCGGGGCCGAGCGGCTCGTCGAGCCACTCGGGGCGGTCGAGGAGCAGTTCGGGCGACCACCAGACGACGGGGTCGGAGGCGTTCTGGAGGTAGACCGCGCGCGGCCGTTCCCAGGCGGCGGCGGGGCGTTCGAGGTCGGTGCCGGGGAACTGCGCGAAGCGGATGTGGGCGCCGCCGCGGTACTCGGGGCGCCAGACGGGGCTGCCGGGGTCGCGGTCGCGGCGGATCTCGCGGGAGATCGGGGAGAAGTGCGGGGCGCCCATCAGGAGGGCGCCGTCGGTTCCGGCGAGGAGTGCGTCGGCGGTGCCGAAGGAGGCTTCGACGGCGTAGGCGCCGAGGCTCTCCCCGGTGACGACGAGCTTCGGGCGCCGGTCGGCGGGGAGGGCGTCGAGGCGGGCGCGGACGGCGTCGAGGAGGGCCCGGGTGGCCTGTCCGGCCTTCTCCTTGTCGACGAGGAAGGAGACCCAGCTCGGGAGGTACGAGTACTGGACGGCGACGATCGCGGTGTCGCCGCCGTACATGTACTCCAGGGCCTCGGCGACGTTCGGGTCTATCCAGCCGGTCCCGGTGGTCCCGGCGACGGCGAGGACGGCCCGGTCGAAGGCGCCGGTCCGTTCGAGTTCGCGGACGGCGAGGCGGGCCTGGGCGGCGAAGGGGCGGTCGTCCGCGAAGGCGGCGGGCAGCGCGGAGGGTATGTAGACGCGGACCGGTTCGCGGGCGGGCCGGCCGGTCCAGGCGGTGAGGGCGGAGCGGGTGGGCGTGGAGCCGGTGAAGTTGCGGCCCTGGTAGCCGAGGTCCCGCCAGGGGATGAGCGAGCCGGGGCCGCCGGAGACGTGGCGGGACGCGGGGCGCCGGATGCCGTCCTTGGTGCCGCCGTTGGTGGCCTCTGCGATGCGGTCGGCGAGGTCGACGACGCCCCGGTCGAAGACGACGTCGCGGACGCCGACGAGGACGACGAGGGCGGAGAGGGCCGCGCCGACGGCGAAGGCGACGGGGCGCGGCAGGAGCCGGCCGAGGAACCGGATCAGGGTGACGGCCCCGAGGCGTACGGAGCGGGCGACGAGGAGCGCGGCGATGAGGAGGCCGAGGGCGATCAGCGCGATCATCGGCGTGTGCCAGGTGAGGGTCGGCGGGAGGTCCTGGAGGACCCGGAGCTGACGCTGCATCCGGGCGCTCTCGGAGATGAGCCAGACGGCGAGGACCGGGCTGAGCAGCCAGTACGCCTGCCAGCAGCGGGTGCGGATCCGCTCGCCGGGGCGGCGGCGCACGAGGACGCGGAAGAGCCAGGCGAGGGTGGAGCCGAGGGCGTAGCCGATGGCGGCGGTGATGCCGCCGACGATCCCCTGGAGGAACCAGGGGCGGGGCACGAGGGAGGGGGTGAGGCTCGACCAGAAGAAGACGGTGGCTAAGCAGAGCGCGGTGAGGTCGGGCCAGCGGCGGATGCGGTACGAGGGGTCGGGGCGGTCCCAGTAGGGGCGCCGCGCGAAGGCGAGGAGCCGGGCGGCGGCCCGGTTCGTGGCGCCGGTGGTGCGGGGGTCCGTGGCCGTCGTGGTGTCGGGGCCCGGGCCGGACGCGGGTCCGGCGGACCGATCGGGGCTGGTGTTCCGGTCGGTCGAGGTCATCGGATCAGCCTCGTACGTCCGTACACCGGTCCGCAAATCGAATTCCCGCCGGGGTCCGCGCCGGCCGGTGGCCGGGGTCAGCGCCCAGCCGTGCCCGGGGTCCGCGTCGGCCCGTGGCCGGGGTCAGCGCGGCCCGTGGCCGGGTCCGCGCGGTCAGCGGGCGGGGTCCTCCCGGGGGACGGGAGGCTCGGTCACCGGGGCGGGCGCCGGTTCGGCGGGCTCGGCGGAGCGGCGGTCGGCGCGCTGGGCGCGGGAGGCCTCGGCGCGCAGCAGGGCCTGGAGGACGGCGTACGGGTCGACGGGCATGGCGGAACTCCTCGCGGGGGGGTGTGATGTAGGGGCGTGCTGCCGGGAGGTGCGGGCCTCTCAGCAGCGCATCACCTCGCGCCGGGGCGCGTCGCCACGCGGGGCGGGTACGGGAGCGGGGCCGGTGGTACGGGAGCGCCGGGCGGTACGGGGGCGGCGGCGCGCCGGGGCGGGCCGGAGGCGCGTGCGGTGCCGCCGGGTCCGGCCGGGGAGCCCGGCCTCGGCGGCGGCCGGTTCGCACGTCTCGCCGCCCGTGTCGGGGGTCGGGCCCGCGGCGGCGGCGCGGAGTTCGGCGCCGCCGGGAAGGGCGTGGGCGGCGCCCGCGCCGAAGAGGGCGGTGAGGACGAGGAGGAGCGCGATCCACCGGCGCGCGCCCTGCGCGGGGCGCGTCCGGCGGCCCGCCGGGGTGGCGGGTTCCGCGGTCGGCTCGGGCACGGGGCTCACGGAGATCCGTCATGCCCCGCCGGGGTGGGCGCGCGGCGGTCCGGGGCCGAGATCCGCCCGGGCGGCCTACGTCCGGGGCCCCTGATTCACCGCACCGGCCGCGCGGGCGGTCACGGCCGGGCCTCGGCCTCCCCTGCCGCCGCGCGCTGCTTGCGGGCCGACATCCACGCGTACACGAGCACGCCGGCGAAGAGGAACAGGACGCCCTGGTAGACGGCGGCGTAGCCGGAGCCGGCGACGAGCCAGAGGGAGAAACCGAAGGCGGCGAGGGCGAGGACGGCGTCGCGGACGAGCCGGGGGCGGTGGACGCGGTCGGCCTGGCCGGAGAGCAGGAAGTGGATCTGCGCGGCGGTGGAGAGGAGGTACGGGACGGTGGCGGTGAAGGTCGTGACGAGGACGAGGGTCTCGAAGACGCCCTGCGTGCCGGCCGTGTAGTTGTAGACGGTGAGCAGGGAGGCGAGGACGACGGTCACGGCGACGCCGACCGTCGGGACGCCGCGCCGCTTGTGGGCGAAGGCCTTCGGGAAGAGTCCGTCGCGGGCCGCCGCGTACGGGGTCTGGGCGCTGAGCAGCGTCCAGCCGTTGAGCGCGCCGACCATCGAGACGAGCGCCATGCAGGCGATGGCGGTGCCGCCCCAGGAGCCGCCGAACATGACGTTCACGGTGTCCGAGAAGGGGGCGGAGGAGTCGACGAGCCGGTCGTGGGGGACGGTGCCGAAGACGGAGAGGGTGCCGAGGAGGTAGATCGTGGCGGCGCCGAGCGTGCCGAGGATGGTGGCGCGGCCGACGTTGCGCCGGGGGTCGCGGACCTCGCCCGCGCTGACGGCGGCGGACTCGACGCCGAGGTAGCTGAAGAGCAGGATCGCGGCGGAGGCGGAGACCGCGCCGAGGGCGCTGCCCTCGCTCGCCCGGAAGGGGCCGAGGTTGGCGCTGTCGAAGAAGAAGAGTCCGCCGACGGCGACGAGCAGCAGCGGCACGAACTTGAGGACGGTCGCGACGAGCTGCACGGCGCCGACGTACCGGGTGCCGGCGAGGTTGGCGAGGGCCGGGAGCCACTGGAGGGCGAGGGCGGCGGCAATGGTGGCGGCCTTCGACTCGTGGACGGGGATCAGGACGTCGAGGTAGCCGACGGCGGCGACGGCGAGGGCGGCGTTGGAGACCCAGGTGGTGATCCAGTACGACCAGGCCGCCAGGAATCCGGCGAAGTCGCCGAAGGCCTCGCGGGCGTACACGTAGGGTCCGCCGGTCATCGGGAGGCGCCGGGCGAGGCGGCCGAAGACGAGGGCGAGGGCGATCGCGCCGAGGGTGAGGACGCCGAAGGCGACGAGGCTGATCGTGCCGTAGGGGGCGACGGAGGCGGGGAGCAGGAAGATGCCGCCGCCGATGATGTTCCCCATGACGAGCGCGGTCGCGACGGGGAGTCCGAAGCGGCGGGCGTGTCTGTTCGCGGGGGGAGCGGTGTCCGTGCCGGGTCCGGTCTGTGGAGTTGTGGCCGTGCTCATGGGGTGGTGCGCCTTCCGTCGTACAAGCGCGGACATCGTCCGGTAACGACGAACAAGCGTCCAAATCAGCGGTTTTTGTCCTGTACGACCCCGTCATCAACCGGAAGATCTGATTCCGATCGATGCGGGGGCGGGGAAATCTCCAGCGCCGGTCCCAGCGGTCCCACCGGCCCCAGCGGCACCTGCGGGCCCGCCGACTCACGCAGCCAGCGCCGCAGCACCCGGTGGATCCGCTCCGCGCCGACCAGCTCCTCCCCCGCGCCGACCGGCGCCGACAGCTCCGGCGGGGACAGCAGGAAGGGGTGCGACTGCTCGCCGCCGAGCCCGCCGTGCGAGCCGATCTGCTCCTCGAAGGCGTGCACGGTGCCGGTCGCCGGGTCGTACATCGAGTTGACCATGATGTCCGCGACGTGCGGGAAGCCGTCCGTACGGCGCACGGCGTCCGCCGCGCCCCGCCCGAAGACGGCCAGCGGCCCCTCGTCGGCGAGCTCGGCGACCGGCACCTCCACCCCGTCGCGGGCGAGGACGAGCGAGCCGTGCTCGGCACTCGCCACGAGCACGAAGCCGACGCCCGGGTGATGGGCGAGGGTCCGCAGGAGCGCCGGGTGGCGCCGGTCGATCTCCTCGCGGGTCATCCGGTGCGGCACGTCGGGGAAGGAGATCAGACCGAGGTTTCCGGAGGCGAGGACGACCGGCTCGGAGGGCTTGGCGGGCAGCTCGCGCGCCGTCTCGCCGCTCTCGTCCAGCGGCCGGTGCAGGGCGCTGCGCAGCGCGTCCCTGGCCGCGTCGCGCGCCTCCGAACCGCTGCGGGTGCGGCGGACGCGGCGCGGCACCGGCAGCCCGCACCCGGCCCGTACGAGCTCCTTGAGCGAGAGGCCGTACGCCGACTCGAAGGTCTCGCCCGGGCTCTGCCCGTGGTCGGAGAGGAGCACGATCCGGTACGGGCGCGGAGCGTGCTCGGCGACGGTCTCGATCAGCGCGATCGCACGGTCGAGGCGGCGCAGGACCTGGTCGGTGTCCCGGCCGTGCGGTCCGGAGTGGTGGGCCACCTCGTCGTACGCGACGAGGTCGGCGTAGACCGCGGTCCGCCCGGCCAGCATGTCCCCCATCACGGCGGAGACCACCACGTCCCGCTCGACGACCGTCGCGAAGGCGCGGACGAAGGGGTACGTGCCGCCGCGCGAGACCCTCGGGGTCTCGCTGCGCAGCAGCGCCCGGGTGGACTGGCACATCTCGCGGACGCACTCGGTGACGAGCGAGCCGGCGGTGCGGACGGCGTTGGCCGGGTCGGAGAAGTACGCGAAGTAGCCGGCGCGGGAGCGGTTGCGGCGGCCGCGCCGGGCGGCCATCGACAGGACCAGGGCGAGCTGGTCGGCGCCGCCGCTGAAGAGGTTGCCGCGGGAGGCTCCGTCGAAGGTGAGCAGCCCGCCGTCGCCGGTGCGGCGCACGGCCCGCCGCTGGAGCTCCACGGCGCTCGCGGGGCGGTTGGACACCATGAGCCGGCCGGTGTCCTTCTCGTACCAGCGGAAGGCGGGCACGTCCTCGTTGGAGCCGTGCAGGATGCCGAGCTGGCTGGCGCCGGTCTGGCTGGACCAGTCGGTGCGCCAGGGGGTGAGCCGGTGGCCGGTGTCGAGCCAGCCGGCGACGGTCGGCATGAGCCCGTCGGCGACGGCGGCGCGCAGCACGTGGTGGCCGACGCCGTCGAGCTGGAGGAAGACGGTGCCGGGGACGGCCTCCGACGCGTCGTCGGGGTCGCGGGGCCGGGTGCGGCCGGTGAGCCGGTAGAGGCGGCGGCGGTAGGCGTCGTCGTCGCGGACGGCGAGGGCCGTGGAGGTCGCGGAGGCGACGGCGGACATGACGGCGGCGACCACGACGGCCGTCTCGGGGTCGGCGGCGCCGCGCCCGTCGGGGATCAGCCAGAGCGCGACGAGCAGCAGCGAGCCGTTGAGGAAGAAGACGAGCAGGCCGAGGACGAGCGCCGGGACGAGGAGGAGGGCGCGGACGATCACCGGCCACACGAGCGCGCCGAGCAGACCGAAGGCGCCCGCGGCGGTGGCCGCGGTGACGGCCGTTCTCGTCATGCTGTCGCCGTCGGCGGACTGGAGCTCGAAGTCGGGCAGCAGTCCGGCGAGGACGAGCATGGTGAGGGTGGACACCGCCCAGACCACGATCATCCGCATCACCGTGGCACTCGCGGTCCGCCAGCGGCCGGCGCCACCCCATCGCCCGTCTCCCACGCCCGATTCACCTTTCGCCCGTTTCCTGCCTCAAGCGTGGCACAACGCCCACGGTCAAGACGGAAAACGGGTGACGGCGGACGGCCCGGGTGTGTCAGGTCGCACCCTCGCGCGCCGCACGGTACGGAAGGGTCAGGAGCCGTCGTACGCGGCGGCGGTCACGAGCGAGTCGTCGTAGCCCGCGGTGGTCACGAGCCGAGTCGTCGTAGCCGGCGACGGTCACGAGCCGTCGTAGCCGGCGGTGGGCATGGAGAGCCGGCGGTGCACGCCGGCCTTGGCCGCCGTGTCGTACGCCGGTTCGTCGAGGCCGACCGTCTCGACCCGCACCCCGCGGCGCTCGCACTCGGCGCGGAAGCCCGGCACCGAGGTCAGCGCGCGGGCGAGGACCCGTTCGTTGGCGGCGACGAACAGGTCGACCTCACCCGCCTCCACGTCCTCCCACAGGGCCGCGTGGTCGGGACGGATGCCGTAGAAGAGGAGCCGGCGGGCGAGCACGTACCCCTTGTCGACGGCCCAGCGCGCGCACAGCTCGTGCTGGCCGCGCGTGTCCACCAGGAAAGGGTCGCTGTCCAGCTCTTCGAGCGGGGTGAGGCTGGCGATCGCCGCCACCCGAACGTCGTCCATGGACCGACCCTACTGGGGAACGGGACGGCCGAACATCCTCCGGAGCACGCTCCGGACATTTACCCTCGTTACGGAGTTACGGAACGGTCGCGGACATCAGGGCGCGGCGGCCGGAGCCCCGAAGGACGGTAGGCGGAGAACGGAAGGCGGCATGCCGGTGGAGGTCACCTGGTGGGGTCACGCGACCTGCACGGTCGAGGACTCCGGGGTCCGCTTCCTCACCGACCCGCTGTTCGCGCGGCGGTTCGCGCACCTGCGACGGAGGCGCGGCGCCCTGCCCCCGCCCGAGGCCGTACGCGCCGAGGCCGTCCTCGTCTCGCACCTGCACGCCGACCATCTGCACCTGCCCTCGCTGGCCCGGCTCGCGCCGGGGACCCGGGTCGTCGTGCCCCGCGGGGCGCCCGCCGCCGTACCGGGGCTGCGCAAGCTCGACGGGAACGGGCTGCGGCTGACCGAGGTCGAGCCGGGCGACACGGTGACGGTCGAGGGCGTGACGGTACGGGTCGTGCCGGCGCTCCACGACGGGCGGCGGCTGCCGGTCGGGCCGCACCGCTCCCCCGCGCTCGGGTACGTCGTCGAGGGCGAGGCGCGGACGTACTTCGCCGGGGACACGGGTCTCTTCGACGGGATGGCGGAGGCGGTGGGTCCGGTGGACGTGGCGCTGCTGCCGGTCGGCGGCTGGGGGCCGTACCTCGGGCACGGGCACCTCGACGCGGGCCGGGCCGCCCAGGCGCTCGCCGCGCTCTCGCCCGCCGCCGCGGTGCCCGTGCACTTCGGCACGTACTGGCCGATCGGGCTCGACGGGGTCCGGCCGCACGAGTTCCACGCGCCGGGGGACGAGTTCGTCCGGCACGCGGCGCGGCTCGCGCCGAAGGTGGCGGTGCACCTGCTCGCCCACGGCGAGCGGGTGCGGCCGGAGGTCGCGCGGTGATGGACGGTCTCGTCCGGCTCGCCGGGGCCGTGCGCGAGCTGCCGCCCGAGTCGACGCAGCAGGCGGTCGGCTACCCCTCGCTGTTCCTGCTCGTGGCGCTGGGCGCGCTGGTGCCGATCGTGCCGACGGGCGCCATCGTCAGTTCGGCGGCGGTGGTCGCCTTCCACCAGACGTCACCGCTGTCGCTGCTCTACGTCTTCCTGGTGGCGGCGTTCGCCGCGTTCCTCGGGGACATCGCGCTGTACTGGCTCGGGCAGCGCGGGGTCCGGTCGCGCAACGGCTCGCGGTGGCTGGCCGCGCTGCGGGGCCGGGTGACGCCGGAGCGGCTCGCGCAGGCGCAGGAGCGGCTCGACAGCCATCAGGTGTCGGTGCTCGTGCTGTCCCGGCTGGTGCCTGCGGGGCGGATCCCGGTGATGCTGGCGTGTCTGCTCGCGCAGATGCCGCTGCGGCGCTTCGCGCGGGGGGACGCGGCGGCGTGCCTCGCGTGGGCGGCGACGTACCAGCTGATCGGGATCCTGGGCGGTTCGCTCTTCCCGGAACCGTGGCAGGGGGTCGTGGCGGCGGTGGGTCTCACGCTGCTGCTCAGCGCGATCCCGGCGCTGTGGCGGCGGATGCGGGGATCTTCCGGGCGGACGGCGGGGCCGCAGGACACCTCGGGCACGTCGGGTACGTCGGGTACGTCGGGTACGTCGGGAGCTTCGGGTACGTCGGGCGCCTCTGGTGCTTCGGGTACGCCGGGCGCCACGGGTGCCTCAGGTGCTTCGGGTGCCTCAGGGCGCGAGCACCCGTGAGGCGCCGACCGGGAGGTCCCACAGGTCCTCGCGGGGCAGCCCGGCCTTGTCCCAGGCGGCTCTGACCCGGGTGAGCGGTTCCAGGACGGGTTCGGAGGACAGGACGAAGGTCGCCCAGTGCATGGGGGCCATCCGTCGTGCGCCCAGGTCCTGGTGGGCGCGGACGGCCTCCTCCGGGTCCGTGTGGACGTCGCTGAGCCACCAGCGCGGGTCGTAGGCCCCGATCGGCAGCAGCGACAGGTCGATGCCGGGGAAGCGGCGGCCGATCTCGGCGAACCAGTGGCCGTACCCCGTGTCTCCCGCGAAGTGGACGCGGCGCCCCGCCGGGTCGGTGAGCACCCAACCGCCCCACAGGGAGCGGCAGGTGTCCAGGAGCGTGCGCTTGGACCAGTGATGGGCCGGGACGAAGTCGAAGCGCACGCCGTCCAGTTCGGCCGCCTCCCACCAGTCGAGCTCGGTCACGCGGCCGAACCCGCGGCGGGCGAACCAGCGTCCGAGCCCGGCCGGGACGAACACCGGGGTGTGCCGGGGCAGTCGTCTCAGTGTGGGGGCGTCGAGGTGGTCGAAGTGGTTGTGGCTGATGACGACGGCATCGACGGGCGGCAGGTCCTCCCAGCGGACCCCGACCGGGGTGAGCCGGGCCGGGGTGCCGAAGATGCGGCGGGACCAGACGGGGTCGGTGAGGACGGTGAGTCCGCCGAGGCGCAGGATCCAACTGGCGTGTCCCGCCCAGGTGACGGCGAACGTGTCGGGCCCGGCGGGCGGCAGCGGCCCCGGCTCGAAGGGGAGCAGGGGGATGTCACGGAGGCCTTCGGGGCGCGGGCGGACGGCGCCCTCACGGGCCAGTCTCGCCATGGCACGGACACCGGGGAGCGGGGCGGTGAGCCGGTCGACGAAGGTCCGGGGCCAGTCCGCGCGCAGCCGGCCGATCGGCTGGAGCACGGAGGGGGGAGGCGGGGCGGGCGTCTGTGCGGGATGCGGGGCGGGAGCGGGGGCCGCGGTGGGATCGGAGGAGTACGGGGCCTGTCCGGCCCGGGCGGGGTGTGCCGTCCGTTCGGTCATCTGCGGGCTCCGTTCTGCGCGGCTCGGCCGGGGTGGGCGGGGTGGACGGGGCGGGGCGGGCGGGAAGGAGGGGAGGGATCGTTCACCGGAGTTCCTCCAGGGCTCCTCCGAAGTCCGTCAACGCGCTTGTCACATGCGGGAGTTCCTCGGGGTTGCGGGACCCGAGGGTCGCGGCGCGCTCCTCCTCGGTGACACCCAGGAACATCTCGGTGCCGAACCGCACGCGCAGGGCGCCGAGTTCGTCGCCGAAGCGGTGGCCGCCGGGGACGGGGGCGCCGAGCCGGGCGGTCAGATGGCTCTCCAGCTCCAGGGAGTCGGTGACGCCGCGGGCGGCGAGTCCCGACCTCAACCGGCCCAGATCCACGTACAGATGACGCCCCGCCTGCGGCGGCCGGGAGAGGGCCCCGGCGGCGAGGGCGGTGCGGTGCGCGGCGGCGGCGAGCCGGCCGTGGACGGTGGCCGCGCGCCGGGCCCGTACGGTCATGTCCTCGGGTTCGTCGAGGGCGTGGGCGGCGGCGGGGGCGAGGGGTCCCGGGATCACGGCGCCGAGGGCGGTGAGGACGTCGAGGACGCGGGCCCTGCGGTCGGTCCAGCGGTCGGCGCGGGACGGATCGGTGGGCGGGAAGCGGGCGACGGCGCAGGGCCAGGCGGCCGGGGTGAGGAGGGCGCCGCCGAGGTCGCCGATGACGGTGACGTCGTCCGGGCACATCTCGGCGGGGCTGAGGAGCACGGTGTCGTGCGAGTGGTGGAGGGTGTCGCGCCAGGTCTCGTCGCTGACGATGTGGAGCCCCTCGGCGACGGCGGCCTCGCAGGCCTCCCGGACGATCTCGGGCGGGGCGACGGTGGCGGTGGGGTCGTCGGCGACGGAGAGCAGCAGGACCCGGGGGTCGCCGCCCTCGGCGCGGACCCGCCGGACGGTCTCCAGGAGGGCGTACGGGTCGGGGACGCCGCCGCATTCGGCGGGGGTGGGCACGTGGTAGGCGGGGCGGCCGAGGAGACGGGCCTGCGGGGTCCACCAGGCGGGGCACGGGCGGGGCAGCAGGAGGTCGCCGCCGTGCGCGGCGATCAGGGCGAGGAGGAGGGTGGGGGCGCCGGGGGCCGCGACGACGTCCTCGGCGTGCGTCCGCAGGCCGCGGCGCCACCAGTAGCCGGCCGCCGCCTCCCGCAGGACGGGGCCGCCGCCGGGGGGCTCGGGGGCGGCCCTTCCAGCCGCGGCGGCGAGGAGGGCGGCGAGCCCGGGGAGGACGGGCAGTCCCGCGTCGGGCGCGGGAGGGCCGTAGCGCACCGGGCCTCGGCCTTCCGGAGCCGTGTGGCGCATGTCCCGTACCTCCTGAGCGCACGGGGGCGCCGGGCAGGCACCCCCGTGCCCTTTATACGAAGGTTCGGGCGGTTCCGCCGCTTCAGGCGACGGTGATCGGGTGACGTACGACCGCGTTGAAGAGGTACCCCTGGGTGTTGTGGACGGCCCGGTCGGGCTGGGTGTTCCCGGCGGCGTCGGTGGTACGGGAGAGCAGGGTGACGGGGCCGGTGGTGTGCGGGCGCCACGGCACGGTCCAGCGGACCCAGCCGCCCCGCTTCGGGGCGTCGAGGAGCCGGGCGTGCCGCCAGTGCGCGCCGCCGTCGGTGGAGACCTCGACGGTCCGCACGGGCGCGAGGGCGGACCAGGCGCGTCCGGTGAGCCGGTGGACGCGGCCGGACTCCAGGGTGGCGCCGAAGGGCAGTTGGTAGGCGGACTTGATGGTCTGGCGGCTGATCGGCTCGCTGCCGCCGGCCGGGTGCGCGGCGCCGAAGAGGCGGTACCAGTCGGTGGACCAGGGCGAACTCAGCGGGCGGGTGGAGACCTCGATGTCGCCGAGCCACTTGATGGACGCGATGCCGACCCAGTTGGGCACCACGAGCCGGACGGGGTGACCGTGGTCGTACGGGAGCGGCTCGCCGTTCATCTCGTACGCGAGGATCACGTCGTCGAAGGCCTTGGCGACCGGCAGCGGGCGGCGGACCCGGCCGTAGTCGACGCCGCCGGAGACGTACGGGTCGTCGAGGCCGCGCGGCTGGAGGTCGACGGCGTCGTGGGCGATCCCGGCGCGTCGCAGCACGTCGGAGAGGCGGACGCCGCGCCAGCGGGCGGCGCCGACGGCGCCGAGCGTCCAGGAGGTGCCCGTGACCGGCTCGCCCTGCTGGCTCGTGTAGAGGCTGCGGCCGTTTCCGGCGCACTCGATCAGGGCCGTTCGGGTGACGGAGGGCAGGTCGCGCAGCTGTCCGTAGGTGAAGTGGACGGGGCTGCGGCCGTGGAGTCCGTCGCCCCAGAGCGTGAGGCGCCAGTCGGCGGCGTCGAGGACGGGGGTGGAGGTGTGGTTGCGGACGAAGAAGCGGTCGTTGGGGGTGAGGAGACCGGTGTCCGCGAAGGAGTCGAACCGGGCCTCGGCGTTGGTGCCCCGGACGGTGAACCACTCGGGCGGGAGTGCCTTGACGATCCCGGGCGCGGCGGCCCCGGCCGTGGTCGCGGCCCCGCCCGCGGGTGCCGCGAGCGCGGGTGCGGCGGCGGCGAGCCCACCGAGGGCGGAGACCGCGGGGGCCGCCGCGAGCAGCTTCAGGAGGGAGCGGCGGTCGGGCGCGGGCGAGTACGGCACGGGACTCCTCGGCAAGGGATGCGAGCGCGCCACCGGGCGGCGGCGGGCCGATCCTAGGGGCGGGGAGGCGGCCCGGACGGTCCGTTCACGGTGCTGTCACACACGAATCCGTCAGGTCGGAACGGGCCGGGTATTACCGCGTAATACAGGAGCGGCCCACGGCCCTCCGGGCCGAGAATGCGGCATGTCGATACGTGAAGCGATTCCCGAGGACGCGGCGGCGCTCGCCGCCGTGCACGTCCTGTCCTGGCGGTCCGCCTACCGCGACCTGCTTCCGGGGCCGTACCTGGACGCCCTGGACCCGGAGGAGCGGGCCGCCGTGTGGCGCGACCGCCTGGCGGCGCCGGACCGGCCCTCGGTGCTCCTGGCGACGGAGGCCGACGGGCGGGTGGTGGCCTTCTCCTGCTTCCGGGCCTGGACCGACACGAATTCCGCCGGGGATTCCGCCGGGGATTCCGAGGACGCCGACGGGGATTCCGGCGCGCTCGACCCCGCCACCATGGCCGAACTGGCCGCGCTGTACGCCCTGCCTGAGGTGTGGGGCGCCGGTGTGGGGCGGGCTCTGCTCGCCGCGTCCACCGAGGCCCTCGTGGCAGCCGGGTTCCGTACCGCCGCCCTGTGGGTCTTCGCGGGGAACGCGCGGGGCCGGCGGTTCTACGAGGCGGCGGGCTGGCGGCCCGACGGCGCGACCGTCCGGGACGTCACGGGCGGTCGGGAGCTGGAGGAACTCCGTTACCGGCGGGAGCTGTTCGACTGACCTTGCGTCCACATCCCAAGACGCCGGTCTCACCATGCGGCGGGAATGCGTACGGTGAGGGAACGCACCCACACCGAGGGAGTCGCTTCCATGACGCATGCCCCCGCCCCGTCCGCGGCCCACGAGACCGCCGTCTACACCCACGGCCACCACGAGTCCGTCCTGCGCTCCCACAGCTGGCGGACCGCCGCCAACTCCGCGGCCTACCTGCTGCCCGAGCTGCGCGCGGGACTGGACGTCCTGGACGTGGGCTGCGGCCCCGGCACGATCACCGCCGATCTGGCCGCGCTGGTGGCGCCCGGCCGGGTGACCGCGGTCGACGCCGCCGAGGACGTCCTGGAGAAGGGCCGGGCGGTGGCCGCCGAACGAGGTCTGGACAACGTCGAGTTCGCCGTCGCCGACGTCCACGCCCTGGACTTCCCCGACGACTCCTTCGACGTCGTCCACGCCCACCAGGTGCTGCAGCACGTCGGCGACCCGGTCCAGGCACTGCGCGAGATGCGGCGGGTGTGCCGCCCCGGCGGGGTCGTCGCGGTCCGCGACAGCGACTACGGGGCCTTCGCCTGGTTCCCCGAACGCCCCGCGCTGGACGGCTGGCTGGACCTGTACCACCGGGTCGCGCGGGCCAACGGCGGCGAACCCGACGCCGGGCGGCGCCTGTTCTCCTGGGCGCGACAGGCCAGCTTCACCGACGTCACGACGACCGCCGGCACCTGGTGTTTCGCCACTCCGGAGGAGCGGGCCTGGTGGAGCGGCCTGTGGGCGGACCGGACGACCGCCTCGGTCTACGCGGAGCTGGCCGTGCGGGGCGGCCACGCGACCGCCGCCGAGCTGACGGCGATCGGGGAGGCCTGGCGGGAGTGGGGCGAGCAGGAGGACGCCTGGTTCATGGTCCCGCACGGCGAGATCCTGTGCCGGGTGTCCTGACCGCGACGCGCCCCTGAACGGGGCCGCCCCGGCCGGAGGCGACGCGCCCTTGGACGAGGACGCCCCGGCCGGACCCTCCCGTCAGCTCGGCCGCATCCTGAACTCGTAGGCGTACGGCAGTGGTTCGTCGGTGAGCTCCGACCAGATCTCGCCGAGGATCTCGGCGCCCTCGCGCAGGTCCGCGACCTCGAAGCCCGCGTCGAAGACGGCGCGGGCCTCGTCCGTCCTGCCCTCGGCGAGCAGCAGCCGGGCCTCCAGGAGCCGGAAGGCCCCTCTCCCCCGGGCCTCTTCGGGCAGCCGCTCCCACAACTCCCGGGCGCGGCAGGTCCGTCCGGCGGCGAGCAGGGCGACGACGGCCCCGCGACCGAGGGCGGCGGCCACCGCCTCGTCCTCGGCCGCGCGGTCGGCGTGGTCGGCGAAGGCCTCGGCGAACCGTTCGGCGGCGCGGGCCGGGTGTCCGTCCTCCCGGTCGGCGACGGCGAGGCAGTGGAGCAGCGGCCAGCGCACGGCGGCCTCGCGCAGGCCGCGTTCCCAGCTCCGTACCGCCTGGGCGCGGTCTCCGGCGTGCCACTGGGCGATGCCGAGGTGGTACTCGGTGGAGGGGTCCGCCGGGGCGGTCTCCAGCATGTCCCGCCAGGGCGCCGAGACCAGCGGCGCGCCGGGCGGGGTGCCCTTCTCGGGGGCCGGCAGGACTCCGGTGTGCAGGAGCGCGCGCCAGGGTTCCTGCTCCGGCCCGAGCGTCGACTCGGGGAACGGAGTCCCGGGCAACTCGTAGTTTCCGCGCAGGACTTCGAGGGCGCCCCAGCCGGAGCCGACGGCGAGGACGGTCTCCGGTGCGGCGTCCGCGGACCGCTCCCGCCAGGCCGTGTACGCCTCCTCGACCCCGGCGGGCGGCAGCGCCGACGCCAGGCCGCTCTCGACTGCGGCGCGGGCCGCGTCCCAGTCATCGCCGAGGGCCGCGGCAGGGTCGGCGGTGAGCGGTCCGTACGCCTCCAGCCAGCTGAACTCCCCGCCGCCCGGCAGCTCCAGGTGCTCCAGCTGGGTGCGGGCGAGGCCGGCCTGGATCTCGGCGTAGCCGGGGGTGCCGGGTTCGGTGAGCCACTCCTGCCAGCGCCGGCCGCCGCGCTCCCGGCCCCACACGAAGAGTTTGCGGCCGCGCAGCGTGTCGGTGGAGGTCTGGACGAGGCCGGTGCCGTCCGCGTCGAGGGAGGCGATCCAGCGGCGCTGCCCGTCGGGCAGGTCGTAGAACCAGTCGGCGGCGTGGTCGGAGCCGAGCGGGTACGAGCGGTCGACGCCGCCCTCGGCGACGGGGACGGGGACGCGGCGCAGCCCGCGCTCGTAGCCGTGGTGCCAGGCCGCGTCGGCGGGGGCGATGACGCGCCGGTCCTCGGGTACGGCGGTGTTGGACCACCAGTAGACGGGGGCGGGCCGCTCGTGGGGGTTGCGGACGCGGACGCCGACGTGGAGGAACTCGGAGCCTTCCGGGAGCCAGAGGTCGACCTGGAAGGGCAGGTCCCGCAGGCGCTCCCATTCCCACAGGCGGAGCATCGGGCCGCCGTCGGGCGCGCGGACGACCGCCGCGTGCAGGGGCGAGCAGGAGAGGGTGGTGTGGCCGGTGGCTCCGATGTTCCACTCGATGCCGCCGGAGAACCAGGCGCCGTTGAGGGCGAAGGCCGCCGGCTGGAACACCGGGTTGCGGTAGAGGAGTTCGCGTCCGGTGGGCTTGTGGTGCAGGGAGTGGACGCGGCCGCCGAGGCCGGGGAGCACGGTCGCCCGGAGCAGGTCGTTCTCGATCACGACCGCGTCGAGGTCGGTGGGTGTGCGTGCGCGCCCGTAGCCGTCCCGTACGGGCGCGGGCAGCAGGCTGCGCAGGGGCGCGTGTCCGATGCCCCGGGCCATGTCGCGCGGGAGTTCCGCGAGGGTCTGTTCGTCGACCGCGTGCGTCCCGTGATGGGTGCGCAGGGCGGGCAGGGGGTTGTCCGGGCCCAACGGGGCCGCGGGCAGCGTCAGTACGGCACGTCGTACGGTCGTCATCCACCCATGGAACACGCCGGGGCCCGTCCTGACCAGGGGCTCTCGCGCCGTACTGTGGAAGGCCGGTGCCGGTGCCGTCGTCGGCGGCAGGCGGCAGGCGGCAGGCGGCAGGCGGCAGGCGGCAGGCGGCAGGCGGCAGCGAACAGCGGGACGGGGAGGACGAGGAATGGGCATGGGTACGCAGCACACCTACCGGGTCATCGTGCGCGGCACGTTCGACGGTCTGTCGGAGGAGAGCCGGACCCGGCTTCTCGCCGAGGTGGACGCGCACGGGCTGACCGCGATGCGGTTCACGGAGGAGGGCTCGCTCTCGTACGACCGGACGCTGAAGCACTTCTCGTACCGTGTGGTCGTCGTCTCCGACGCGGCGGACGGCGACGAGATGGCGGGCGCGCTGGCGGAGGACCGGGTGGAGACCGCGCTCAAGGAGCTCGGCCACGGGTACAAGGGGCTGCGCTCGACCGTGACGGACCTCGACACCATGAAGATCAACTACAAGCGCTGACACCCGGACCCGACGGCCGCGGCTACGGGCTCTCAGGGCTCACCGGGGCGGTGATCGCCCAGCGCTCGTGGTCCCGCCAGGCTCCGTCGATGAACAGCATCGCGGGCGAGAAGCCCTCCAGGCGGAAGCCCGCGCGGCGGACGAGCGCGCGGGAGGCGGTGTTGCCGGGCTGGATGTTCGCCTCCAGGCGGTGCAGCTCCAGCGGCCCGAAGGCGTACGCCAGGAGCAGGCCGAGGGCCTCGCCGAGCAGTCCGCGTCCGGCGGCGTGCGCGAAGGCTCCGTAGCCGAGGGCGCCGCTGCGGAAGGCGCCGCGGACGATGTTGTTGATGTTGACGAAGCCGGCGATCCGGTCGTCCTCCGCGCGCTCGGCGTGTTCGCACACGAGGAATCCGGCGCGCGCGGGGTCCTCGACGAGCACGCTCGCGTAGCCGGCGTACGCCTCGGGCGTGCACGGCGGGAACAGCCAGGGCCGGTGGAGCTCGCGGCTCTCGCGGGCGCGGGCGGTGAACTCGTCCGCGTCGTCCGGGGAGAAGGGGCGCAGGCCCACACGGGGTCCGGCGGCGAGAAAGCGTCCAAGATCGTCGGGCATGGACCCAGGGTAGGACCCGCCCGGGACGGAGGCCTCTCGCCCGACGCGCACGAGGCTTACGGCGCGCACGAGGCTTGCGGGACGTACGAGGCTTGCGGGGCTTGCGGGGCGTACGAGGCTTGCGGGGCGTACGAGGCATACGACGCGCCCGCCGGTCAGCGGCGGGCGCGCGGTCAGCGAGGGACGGGCGGTCAGCGACGGGCGGTGCGGACGCGGGGCGGGCAGGTCTCGCCCTTGCGTACGACCCCGATCGTGACCGCCGTCCGCCGGTCGAGGTCCGCCTCCGCCGCGGGGTACTGCGTGCACACCCGCCAGTTCGGCGGCCACAGCACCCGCCGGTCCCGTCCGCTCGCGTCGTGGACGTCGAGCCGGGTCCGGCGGTCGAGCCGGGTGAAGACCCGCCACAGCGGTACGCCCAGGAGGTCCGGCATGGGCCGGGTCCCGGCGCCTTCGCCCGGCAGGGCGGGTTCCTCGGCCGAAGAGACGGCGACGGCCGCGAGTGCGAGGACGGCGGTCGCGCCCACGACGGCGGCCCGCCTCACTTCTGCCTCCGGGCCGCGGCGTAGTAGCCGCAGGCCGCGCCGAGGAGGGCGGTCGAGAGGAGCGCCAGGTAGAGCGGCATGGACACCTCCGGGATCAGGATCCGGATCCTGACCTCGCGGGTGTTCTCGAAGATGAAGACCAGAGTGAGGACCGCGACCGCCGTCATCGCGATCCGGCCCGGGGTGAAGGCTCCGCTGAACCGGGACGTGCCGCCCGCGCGGGGCGCCCCCGACGTCTCCTTGGGACTCATGCCCGGCCCTCTCCTCCGTCGTGCCGTCGGTCGTGCCGCCGGTGGTGCCCGTCGGCCGTACCCGGCCCGCGCCGCGGGCAGGCCGTGGGTCCAGAATGGGGCGAGTCGAGCCTCACCGTGACGGTGGGAAGAGCCGTACGGGTGACTTGTCAGACAACGTGGGCCGACTACGGTGGTGCCGGACACCGGCGGGGACCAGACGAGGAGGCGGCCGTGGCGGTCAGCGGACAGCGGCGGCGGCCGGTCGTGGCGCTGTACGAACGGATCGCGGACGCCGTCCACGACGGCACCTACCCGCCTGGCTCGACACTCCCCTCCGAGCCGAAGCTCGCCACCGAACTGGGCGTGAGCCGGCCCGCCCTGCGCGAGGCGCTGCTGCTGCTCCAGGAGGACGGGCTGCTCACCGTGCGCCGCGGGGTCGGCCGGACCGTCAACGACCGTCCGCCGCGCCGGGGCTTCGAGCACATCCAGCCGCTGGAGGAGCTGATCGGCGCGGGGGGTCCGCTGCGCGTGCGGGCGCTGCTGCGGACGGTGGAGGAGCCCACCGACTTCACGACGCAGCACCTGCTCGCCCCGGCCCGCGCCGAGCTGCGGTTCTGGGAGTCCGTGCTCACCGGGGAGGGCACGGCGGCGGCGCTGAGCCACGAGTGGGCGGCGGCCGACGACGTGCTGGACCGGGTGCACCCGGAGTTCGCCCGCGCCCTGCGGGCCACGGATCCGGACGCCCCCGCGAGCGGCGGTCCCGCCCCGGCCGCCTCGATGCTCGCGGTCCTCGTCACCGCCTCGCGCGAGACGGCCCTGAGCGCGCACAGCGGCATCACGGCGACGCTGCTCGGGCGGCGGCGCGGTGACCAGCTGGGCCGCGCGGCGGACACCCCGGCCGTCCTCGTGACGCAGGTCGTACGGGTCGGGGAGACCCCGGTCCTGGCCGCCAAGCACATGCTGCCGACGGGCGCCCCCGCACTGCCGGTGCTCCAGTCGCACTGAGCGGTACGGAGACGGGTCCGCGCCCCGCACCGAACGGGCCCACACCCCCGTCGGGCCGCCCACAGTCCACCCACCGGCACGCCGCCGGAGGCCCGCCCTCACCCCGTCGGTACCCCCTCGAACGCCACCCCTTCACGGCCGTCGCCGCACGCCCCTCGGCCGTGGCGTACACTTCCCCGCCATGCACTTGTCTGACAACCCTGCCACGCCTGCCGCCGCCACCGTCTCCGAGTGGATCCGCCGGGCCCCCAAGGCCGTTCTCCACGACCACCTCGACGGCGGGCTGCGCCCCGCGACGATCGTCGAGCTGGCGCGAGAGCACGGCTACACCGCGCTGCCGACCGAGGACCCGGCCGAGCTCGCGGTCTGGTTCCGGGACGCCGCCGACTCCGGCTCGCTGGAGCGGTACCTGGAGACCTTCGCCCACACCTGCGCGGTGATGCAGACCCGCGAGGCGCTGACCCGCATCGCGGCCGAGTGCGCCGAGGACCTGGCGGCGGACGGTGTCGTCTACGCCGAGATCCGATACGCCCCCGAGCAGCACCTGGAGGGCGGGCTGACCCTCGACGAGGTCGTCGAGGCGGTCAACGACGGCTTCCGCGAGGGCGAGCGCCGCTCCGGCGGGCGGATCACCGTCCGTACGCTCCTCACCGGCATGCGGCACACGGACCGCTCCCTGGAGATCGCGCGGCTGACGGTCGCCCACCGGGAGAACGGCGTGGCGGGCTTCGACATAGCCGGCGGCGAGATCGGCAACCCGCCGGCCCGCCACCTCCCCGCCTTCCAGCACCTGAAGCGGGAGAACTGCCACTTCACGATCCACGCGGGCGAGGCCGTCGGCGCGGAGTCGATCCACGAGGCCGTGCAGGTCTGCGGCACCGAGCGGATCGGCCACGGCGTGCGGATCACGGACGACATCGCCGAGGACGGCACCCTGGGCCGGCTCGCCGCGTACGTCCGGGACAACCGCATCGCCCTGGAGGTCTGCCCCACCTCGAACCTCCAGACCGGTGCCGCCAAGGACTACGCCTCGCACCCGATCGACGAGCTGCGCCGCCTCGGCTTCCGCATCACGCTCAACACCGACAACCGGCTGGTCTCCGGCACCACCATGAGCGAGGAGTTCCAGCACATGGTGGACGCCTTCGGCTACGGCCCTGAGGTGTTCGAGGAGTTCACGGTCGCCGCCCTGGACGCCGCCTTCCTGCCGCTGCCGGAGCGGCAGCGGCTGATCGACGAGGTCGTCCGTCCCGGGTACGCCGCGCTCTAGCGCGAGCCTTGGGAGGGTGCTAGCCGACCCTTCCGCCGACGATGGGCAGCTCCAGCGTCCCCGTGTCCTCGGGGGCGCTGGTGACGATCACGGGCTTGATGCCCCGGTTGCCGAAGTAGGCCGAGTCGCTGGCCGCGATCACGAACTCCATCCGGTGGCCGGTCTC
The DNA here is from genome assembly GCF_055581845.1 of Streptomyces sp. NPDC042346. NCBI lineage: Bacteria > Bacillati > Actinomycetota > Actinomycetes > Kitasatosporales > Streptomycetaceae > Streptomyces > Streptomyces sp. NPDC042346. Next base: position 64,967 of record NZ_JBVJEH010000012.1, read on the forward strand.
GTAGCGGTGCACGATGCCCGGCAGCTCCACGGTGAACGGGCGCCGCACGTCCGGCACCCGGACCGGCGCGACGAGCTTGTTGACCAGGGTCTTCTTGCCGTCCGGCGCGATGTCGTAGACCTTGGCGAAGAGCACCAGCTTGTCGGCCGCGTCGCCGGAGCCCTGGACGAGCTCGGTGCTCGGCGAGACGACCTTGAGGGTGGCCTTCGGGGAGCCGACGACGTCGACCGGGGCGCTCAGCGGGGCGCTGGTCCAGCCGAGGTAGGTGCCTTCGGTGTCGGAGAGCGGGGCGTCGGGGAGTCCGATCAGACCGGCCAGCGAGACCTCGGAGTGGCTCGTCGGGACGAGCCAGTTGCTGTAGGCGCGTGCGCCGAGGGTGACCTTGGACCGGTTGTCGACGAGCTTGCCGTCGCCGGAGAGGTAGAGCTTCTGGCTGAGCGCGGGGACGGCGGTGGCGGTGCCGTAGCCGCTCTGCCAGGAGCGGTAGTAGGCGAACTCGGCGCCCGTGTCCGCGTTCCGGTTGCCGAGCAGGTAGCGGTCGAACCAGGCGAGGATGCGCTGTCCGACGTAGCTCGTCTCCAGATTGCCCTGCGCGAGGTTCAGTTCGCCCTCGCCGGGGTTCATGAGGCCGCCGCTGTGGCCCCAGGACTGCCAGATCATCTTGGTCTCGACCCCGTGGGACTCGAGCTTCTCGTAGGTGTCCTGGGCTTCGTTGAGGTTGAAGAGGCTGTCGGTCTGCCCCTGGATGAGCAGGGTCGGCGCCTTGACCCGGTCCAGGTACGAGGCCGGGGAGACGCTCCGGGCGTAGTCGAGCATCTTCTTCGTGCCGGCCGCCGGGAAGTCGCCGGAGTTCAGCAGTCGGACGGTGTCACAGGCGTCCGTGACGAAGTGCAGGCAGCGGAGCGAGTTGATCCGGCTCGGGTCGAGCGAGGGCGAGAGCAGCATCTGCCCCTCCCCCATCAGGTAGAAGCCGTTGGACCACTGCCACTTGAAGACGCCGGGGGTGGCGCGGTCGGCCCCGTTGGGGGCCAGGGCGTAGGCGAGGTCGTTCCAGGTGATGAGGGGGACGAGGGCGTCGAGCCGGGGGTCGACGGAGGCGGCGGCGAGCTGGACGGCCCCGCCGTAGGAGCCGCCGATCATGCCGACCCGGGGGTCGCCCGCCCCGTCCTTGGTGACGTAGTCGACGCGGGTGCCGTCGTCGGCGGCGCGGGTGCCCGCGAGGAAGTCGACGAGCCGGGCCGCGGCCTGGCCGTCGACGGCCGGGTCGTCGAGGGAGATCAGGCAGCCCGACTTGCCGAAGCCGAGCCCGGAGTAGACGAGTCCGACGTAGCCGCGGGCGGCGAAGGCCTTGCCGAGGACGTCGGTCTGGCCGTCCGCCTTGCTGCCGCCGAAGCCGTTGGTGGCCATGACGGCGGGTGCCGGACGCGTGGCGTCGACCCCGGCCGGCCGGTAGAGATCGGCCTCGACGGTGCAGGTGCGACCGCCGGCGTCGACGGTGAACGTGAGCGGGGTGACGGTGTACGCGCCGGGTTCGGCGGCGCTCACCGGGCCGGCGAGGGCGAGCGGTGCCGCCATCGCCGTACCGGCCAACAGGGCGAGCATCTTGCGGGATCCGGGCAGAGCACGGGACACGGGGGGCCTCCACGACAGGGACGCATGATGAGCCCCACCAACCGCTTACCTACCGGTAAGTAAGGGGGGCCGCGCCCATGTTGTGACACGTGTAAGCGCAGCGTCAATACGGGCGACAAGGCTTGCTGACGAAGATTCGGTGAAGGAGTCCGGCCGTCAGATCAGCGCGGGCACGTCCAGCGTCAGCGCGCACGTCTCGGCGTCCAGCACCCCGGGCACTCCCAGGGGGACCGTCAGCGCCGTGCCGCTGTGGCCGAAGCCCAGCTCCTCCACCACGGGTATGCCGAGACCGCCGAGCCGGTCGACGAGGACGGCCCGCACCTCCTCGTACGGGCCGCACTCCTCCCACGAGCCCAGGCCGACGCCCGCGACGCCGTCCAGCCAGCCGGAGCGCAGCAGTTGGGTGAGGATCCGGTCGAGCCGGTACGGCTCCTCCCCCACGTCCTCCAGGAGCAGCAGCCCGCCGCGCGCCGAGGGCCTGCCGTGCGGGGTGCCGAGGTCGGCGGCGAGCAGGCTGACGCAGCCGCCGAGCGTGACCCCGCGGGCGCGGCCGGGGACCAGCGGCCGCGCCGTCGCCAGGCCGAGCGTCCGCACCGTCTCCGGCTCGAACAGCGTGGCCCGCAGGGACTCCTGGGTGTCCGGGTCCGACAGGAACGTGGCCGCGGCGACCATCGGTCCGTGCAGCGTGGCCAGGCCCAGCCGGACGGCGACGGCCTCGTGCAGGGCGGTGACGTCGCTGTAGCCGACGAACGCCTTGGGTCCGGCGGCCCGGATCGCCGCCCAGTCGACGAGGTCCACCATGCGCTGCACCCCGTAGCCGCCGCGTGCGCAGATCACGGCGGAGACGGAGGGGTCGCACCAGGCCTCGGTCAGGTCGCGGGCTCTCGCCCGGTCCGCGCCCGCGAGGTAGCCGAGCGTGGGGTGGGTGTCGAGGACGTGCGGGGCGACCACCGGCTCCAGGTCCCAGCCGCGCAGGATGTCGAGCCCGGCCCGGAGCCGCTCCTCGGGTACGGGTCCGCTGGGGGCGACGACGGCGACCCGCGCCCCGGGCCGGAGGCGCGCGGCCCGGGTCAGGGGTGCGACGGCGGGGTGCGGGGCCTTCGGGGTCACGAGCGGAGCTCCAGGTCGGGAACGTCGGTACGGGTGAGGCCGAAGGTCCCCGCGTACAGGGCGAGTTCGGCCTCCAGGGCGCGGACCATCGTGTCGGCTCTGCGGAAGCCGTGCCCTTCTCCCTCGAAGGCGAGGTAGGCGTGGGGGACGCCCCGGCCGGCCATCCGGGCGAGGAAGCGCTCGGCCTGCGCGGGCGGGCAGATGACGTCGTCGAGGCCCTGGAGCAGCAGGAAGGGGGTCGTGACCCGGTCGACGTGCTCGATCGGCGAGCGTTCCTCGTAGCGGGCGGGGACCTCGTCGAGCGGTCCGATGAGGCCGTCGAGGTACCGGGACTCGAAGTCGTGGGTCTCGTCGGTGGCCCAGCCCCGCAGGTCGAGGATGGGATAGATGATCGTGCCGCAGGCGTACACGTCGGTGGCGACGAGGGAGGCCGCGGTCGTCCAGCCGCCCGCGCTGCCGCCGCGTACCGCGAGCCGGTCGGGGTCGGCGGTGCCCTCGGCGGCGAGCGCGGTGGCGACGGCCGCGCAGTCCTCGACGTCGACGACGCCCCACTGCTCGCGCAGCCGCTCCCGGTACTCCCGGCCGTAGCCGGTCGATCCGCCGTAGTTGACCTCGGCGACGCCGATCCCGCGGGAGGTGAAGTAGGCGATCTCCAGGTCGAGGACGAGCGGAGCGTGACCGGTGGGCCCGCCGTGGGCCCAGATCACGTAGGGCGGCAGTTCGCCGGCGGGGCCGGTGAATCCGGGGTGGTGCGGCGGGTACACCTGGGCGTGGATCTCGCGTCCGCCGGGGCCGGTGAAGGTGCGGATCAGCGGATCGGGGTAGTACGCGGGGTCGACGGCGTCCGTGTGCGCGGCGCCGACGACGCGGGTGCGGCCGGTGCGGGTGTCGAGCTCGACGAGCTCGTAGGCGCTGCGCGGTCCCGCGGCGACACCGACGACGCGGGTACCGTGCGGGGCGAGGGTGGCGGCCCATTCGGTCCAGGGGCCGGCGGCGTCGGCGAGGGTGCCGGTGTCGGGGTCCAGTATCCCGAGGGCGGTGGTCCCCTTGCCGTGGACCACGGCGATCAGGCCGTTCTCCAGGGGCGTGAACCAGGTCAGCCCGATCTTCCAGAGCGGTCCGGCGAACTCCTCGTCGCGGGGGCAGAGCGCGACCGGTGCGCGGAGGCCGCCGTCCGCGGCGATCTCCGCCCGGTAGAGGTTCCACCAGCCGGTGCGGTCGCTCGCGAAGAGCAGTCGCCCGGCCGCGTCCCAGGCGACCTGGGGGATCGACTCGGCGGGGCCGCCGGCGACGGTCCGGGCGCCGCGGAAGGTGCCGTCGGGGGCGACCTCGGCGAGCTGGAGCTCGGTGCCGTCCCAGGGCATGCGGGGGTGGTCCCAGGCGATCCAGGCCGCCCGGCGCCCGTCCGGGGAGAGCCGGGGGCCCGTCACGAACCGGTGGCGCCCGTCGGAGAGTTCGCGCACGGCGCTCCGGTCCCCGGCGGCCGATCCGTCCAGCGGGACGGCGGCGAGGACCCGGCGTACGTCGGTCGGCGCGGGCCCGGTGGACTCCTCAAGGACGCACCACACCTCGCCGCGCTCCGGGTGGAGCACCGGGTCCACCCAGCGCGGTCCCTCGCCGGCGTCGGCGAGGGGGGTGAGCGGCCGGGGCGCGGCGTCGGGTCCGGCCTCCGGCTCGTACGCGTACAGCCGCTGGTCGGGGAAGTGGCTGAAGACGACGAGCGGTCCGCCGGTGGGGCGCGCGAGCGCGGCCCAGGGCTGTCCGCCGTACTCGATGACGCGGCTGCGGACGTTCCACGGAGCGGGGAGGACGCTCTCCTCGGTGCCGTCGGCGCGCCGCCGGACGAGGGCGCGCCGGCCGCCCTCGGCGGGGCGCGGCGCGGTCCACCACAGCTCGTCGCCGACGGTGCCCGCGTACTCGGGCCGCCCGTCGTGGGCGGCGGCGAGCGCGGCGCCGACGGGCGACGGCCAGGTGCCGTGGGCGGCCGTGGTCGTGGTCGTCGTCTCGGTGGTGGCCATCTCGACTCCCCCTGTCGCTGTCCTACGCGGACTTCAGATAGTGGTCGAGCACCCGGACACCGAAGTGCAGGGCGTCGACCGGGACGCGTTCGTCGACGCCGTGGAAGAGCGCCCCGTAGTCGAGCTCCGGGGGCAGCCGGAGCGGAGAGAAGCCGTAGCCGGTGATGCCGAGCCGGGAGAACTGCTTGGCGTCGGTGCCGCCGGACATGGTGAACGGCACGACGTGTCCTGCCGGGTCGAAGCGCTCGACGGCGGCCCGCAGCTTCGCGAAGGTCGGCGAGTCGACCGGGGCCTCCAGGGACACTTCGCGGTGGTGGAACTCCCACTCCACGTCGGGCCCGGTGAGCGCGTCCATGGTCGTGGCGAACTCCTCCTCGCCGCCGGGCAGCGTCCGGCCGTCGATGTACGCGACGGCCTGGCCCGGGATGACGTTGACCTTGTAACCGGCCTTCAGCATCGTCGGGTTGGCGCTGTTGCGGACGGTCGGCGCGACGAGCGCGGCGGCGGGTCCGAGCTTGTCGAGGAGGAGGTCGACGTCGAGGTCGGGTGCGCTGGTGTCGACGTCGATGCCGTACAGCGCGGCGAGTTCGGCGAGGGCGGCGCGGACGGTGGTGGTGAGGCGGACGGGCCAGGTGTGCGCGCCGATCCGGGCGACGGCGGAGGCGAGGCGGGTGACGGCGTTGGCCGTGTTCACCTTGGAGCCGTGGCCCGCCCGGCCGTGGGCGGTCAGCTTGAGCCAGGCGGTGCCCCGCTCCCCCGCCGCGATCGGGTAGAGGGTCGTGCCGGGGTTCGGGTGGAAGCTGAAGGCCCCGGACTCGCTGATGCCTTCCGTGCAGCCCTCGAAGAGTGCGGCGTGCCGGTCGGCCAGGAAGCCGGAGCCGTCGTCGGCGCTGGCCTCCTCGTCGGCGGTGTACGCGAGGACGATGTCGCGGCGCGGCCGGATGCCCTGCCGGGCCCAGGAGCGGACGACGGCCAGGACCATCGCGTCCATGTTCTTCATGTCGACGGCGCCGCGCCCCCACACGACCCCGTCGCGGACCTCCCCGGAGAACGGGTCCACGGTCCATTCGGCGGGGTCGGCGGGGACGACGTCGAGGTGGCCGTGGACGAGGAGCGCGTCGGCCGAGGGGTCGGTGCCGGGGATGCGCGCCACGACGTTGGTGCGGCCCGGGGTCCGCTCCAGGAGGGTGGGCGCGATCCCGGCGGCTGCGAGCCGCTCGGCGACGTACTCGGCGGCGGGGCGCTCGCGGCAGTCGCCGTCGCCCCGGTTGGTGGTGTCGATGCGGATGAGCTCGGAGGTGAAGGTGACCACCTCGTCGAGCGCCGTCGTGTCCGGGCCCCGGACCTCCTCAGCCATACTGCTCCTCCACTGCGGCCGAGACGATGGTCGTGACCGCCTTGAACGTGCGAATTGCCTCGTACATCGTCTCCCCCGTGTAGGAGACGCGCCGCTCGCCGCTCCGCGCCACGCCGGGAACCACCGTGGCGGCGGCGCCCAGGTGGTCGGCGTCGAACTCCAGCTCCACCGTGAACGGGCCTCCGCGGACCGGTTCGTGCCGGACGGCGAGCGCGGTCGCGTCCTTCGCCGCCGCTCTGATGTCGGCGGCGGTCCTGGCCGGGGTGCGGCACACCGCCGCGTACCGCGAGACGTGGTCCTTGACGGCGACCTTGCGGGCCTCCGGCGCGTATCCGAGGGCGTCCTCGCAGGTCAGGTCGTCGCCGGTGACGAGGACGACCGGGACGCCGTACTCCGCGACCACATGGGCGTTGAGCAGGCCCTCGCCGGCCCGCTCGCCGTTGAGCCAGACGCCCGTGATCGAGTTGGCCAGGTAGGTGTGGGCGAGGACGCCTTCGGTGCCCGCGCCCGTGTGGTAGCCGACGAAGGCGATGCCGTCGACGTCCCCGTGCTGCACGCCCTCGACCATCGACAGCGACTTGTGCCGGCCGGTGAGCATCTCGGCGCGCTCGTCGAGCCGCTCCAGGAGCAGGTTCCGCATGCTCCAGTGCGCCTCGTTGATCAGGACCTCGTCGGCGCCGCCGTCGAAGAAGCCCAGCACGGCCGCGTTCACATCGGACGTAAACATCGAGCGGCAGCGCTCCCACTGGGGCGTACCGGGCAGCACGTCGGCGGGCCAGGTCACACCGGTCGCGCCCTCCATGTCGGCGCTGATGAGGATCTTCATGTCTGGCACCGTACGCGCCGCCCGGCGGCCCTACCACCCCTGTGGATAACCGCCGTTGGAGTGGACCACTGGCGGTCCCCCAAGGGTCACCGGGACGGCGGTACGATCACCGGCGCGGTTCCGGATCCCCGGCGGGTCCCTTGCGGATCCGCCGGGGATCCGCCGGGGATCGTTCTCGTCGCCACGATGGCTCGAATAGGGCGAAATATCGCCAAGGTGTGCGTATAGGCTGTCGGCCGCAGTTGTCGCACCCGACCCTCCGGAGAGCTCTCGGTGACCATCGCCATCACCCCGTCCGACATGTCCGCCGAAGAGCGCGAGGCCGCCCCCGCGGCGATCTCGGAGCCGGAGTTCTGGGTGCCCTCGGCCCCTGAGCCGCAGGCCTCGGAGCAGAACACCCCCGACGAGACCGCGCTCGAGTCCGAGGCGGACCGTCCCGAGGCGGACGAGCCCCAGGCGGACGAGCCCGAGGCGGACGAGCCGGTGTCGCCCGACGCGCACGACCCCGTCGTCGTCCGCGACGCCCAGGACTTCGGGATCTACGCGCGGACCGGTGGCTGGGCCTTCGCGCTGAAGGTCGCGCGGAGCGTGCGCCCCGGCGGTCAGCCCGCCGAGGGCACGGCCGCCGCGAAGGTCTCGGCGAAGGCCTTCGCCGCGCTCGCGGGGTGCTCGCCCGACCGGGTCATGCGGTACTACAAGGCCTGGGACATGGCGGCCGACGACGGCCTGGTCCCGCAGTTCGAGGTCCTGGTGCCCGGCGAGGACGTCGAGCTGCCCGACGCGGACGTCTGGCTCTCGTACTACACCTCCCGCAACAGCGCGTCCTCCGTGCGCGGCCAGGCGATCAGCGCGGCGGCCGAGGCGGAGGGCATCCGTCCGACGAAGGCCCTGGAGGTCGCCGAGAACCCGACGGCGCTGCGGGCCGCGATCCTCGCCGACCCCGGGACGGCGGAGGCGGCGCGCGGCGCGCTGCTCGACCGCATGAAGGAGGACCCGGCCCTCCAGACGGAGATGGCCCGCGCCTTCGCCCGCACCGACGACCTGAAGAAGGCGGTGGCGAGCGAGGCGAAGGCGGCCGACCGCATCGGGTACGTGCGGCAGATCGTCGAGAACGGCCAGATCAAGACCCCGGCCGGGCAGACCGTGGAAGCGCCCGCCGAGCTGCGTGCCGAGGCCGAGCGCCACCTGTCGCTGATCGACGAGCTCGACGACTCCGAGGAGGCGGGCGAGTGGGCCGGTGAGGCGTACGACGCGGTGAAGGGCCTGGTCGCCAGGGCGGTCGAGGAGGACCCGACGCTGCGCGTCCAGGAGCGGCGGACGAAGTTCTACAACAGCCTGCAGAAGGCGACGAAGGTCTTCGAGGAGCTGACCCTGGACGAGGTGATGGAGGAGGACATCTACGAGGCCGACATGCTCCAGCGCCTGGAAGCCCTCCAGGAGGCGATCGGCACCTGCATCAGCGCGCTGCGCAAGGCGTCGACCACCTCCTGAGGACCGCCTCCGACACGGAGAACGGGAGGAGCCCCGACCGATGTCTCGGTCGGGGCTCCCGTACTGCTTCGAGGGTGGCCGGGCCAGGGTGACCGGCCTGGCCACACTCCTAGTGGGTGTCGAGCCAGCGGCGTGCCGCCGGGCTCAGTGGGGGCTCGTCCGGATAGTCCAGCGATCCGGACGCCACGTCCTCGGCCCACCGACGGAGGACCTGCGAACGATGCGGCGCCTTCAGCACCGAGGTGCTGATCGCGTGCTCCCACGTCGTAGCGAAGACCAGCACGTTCCCGTCGAGCGAGACCATGCGGAACTCGGGACGGCAGGGGGCGCTGCCGAGCAGTCCGGCAGCTCCCTCACCCATGAGGTCCCATGTGCTCTGCAGCTCGACGCAGAACCACTGCGGGCGTTCGTACTCCGACGGCAGTGCGAGCAGGAACCTGCGATCGGTCTCGGAGAAGAGCCCTCCTTCGACCGCCAGCCGGTACCAGTCGCCGTTCGCCCTCTCGTGCAGCTGAGGCTCCAGGAAGTCCAGCATGGCTTCCACGCGTCCGTCCGAGGACGGACAGCTCGGGCCCTGGCCGGCGACGATGGCCGGGATGAGCCCTTCGGGCTCGGTCCACTCGTCGACGACCAGCAGACCCGCTGCGGCCAGGGACTTCGCTACGGATGGTGACGTCACCGGGGAGACCCACCTCCATGATTCTGGTACCAGCTGGACGGTGGCTGGTTCCACCTGCCTGGCAGGCGCCCGGCATATCCGTATTCGTGGACCGTATTGTAATTGTGGCCCAGGACGTATCCGACGACTCCGTCGGAGCGGACGAGAATACGGGTCAGCCCACCGTTGACACCTGTGTACACCGTCGCGTCGTACCACGGGTTGTTGGTGTTGTAGCCGGTGATCTGGCCGTTCCGCACCCTGCGGGCGTCGTACCAGTCGAGACCGTTGTTGTTGACCCGCTGAGTGATCCGGCCGTCCTCCACGCGGTTCACGGTCTCGTGAACCTCACGCGGGATCTCCGACCAGTTCTGCGCGTTCTCCTCCTGGCGCTTCTTGGTGAGCTCCTCCGAGTACGGGTCGACTTCCTCGCCACCCGTCGGGCAGCTCTCGTTGTGGTTGAGGAGCGAGGTGCCCGACGCCATCACGTAGTACGTGTGGAGGTCGGAGACCGTCAGGTTGTGAACCGTCGCCGCCCGGGCGGTCCTGCGCTCGATCGCGGTGATCTGGACCCGGGTGCCGGCGCTGGTCTGCAGCCACTGGCCCGACGTCAGGTCGGTGGCCTTGAGCCAGGCGCGGAGCTGGGGCACCCAGAACGGGTGGCCTTCGGTCGCGGTGACCTCGGCCGTCTTCGATCCAGCCTTGCCGTCGGTGTCGACGGTGATCGTGACGAGGTGCTTGAGGCCCTGGCCCTTGATCTCCGCGGTGACCGTCTCGACCCGGCTCTCACCGGACTCGGGGTCGGTCGCGAGGACCTTGTCGCCGGTCTTGACCTGCTCGATCGGCTTGGTGGAGCCGTCGGCCATCAGCACCTTCGTGCCGGGCGTGAAGCTGTTGCAGTTGGACTTGCCGGAGCCGCCGCCACCGCTGGATCCGCCCTTGCTGCGGGAGGAACCGCCGGAGCTTCCGCCCGGCTTGGACGCGCCGGACTTGCCGCCCCTGCCTCCGCCCGCCTGCGAGGAGGACTTGGGAGCGGCCTTGGCCTGGGAGCTCTTCTGGGCCGGGTTACCGGTCTTCTTCTTGGCGGCCGCCGCCGCTTCGGCCTTCCGTTTCGCGGCCTCGGCTGCCTTCTTCTTGGCCCGTTGCGCGGCCTCCTTCTTCGCCTTCTCGATGGCGGCCTTCTTGGCTCTCAGAGCCGCCGCCTCGGCCGCCTTGGCCGCCTTGAGGACCGCTTCCGCGGCCGCCTTCGCCTTCTTGAACGCCTGGATGGCGTTGATCGTGCGGTCGACCGCCCTCAGGACGGACGGGATCTTGCCGAGCTTGGTCCACGGGATCGCCCCGATGATCAGGCTGCCGCAGGACCACATGTCACCGCCGAAGCAGGCCATGGCGTCACTGAGTCCGATGAAGTCGCTCAGGACGCTCCATGCGGCGGCGAGGATCACCGAGGTGAGGGACTTGCCCGAGGTGGCCTGCGCCTGCGCGACCTGCGCCGCGGACAGGCCCGCGCCCACGAGGGCCGCCGCCTTCTCCGAAGCGGTCAGGGTGATCGCCTCACCGGTCGGGTCCGCGTGGGTGACCGGGTTGTTGTGCGCGTAGACGTACCCGTTGGCCTGCAGTGGGTCGTTCAGGTCCATCTGCGGGTCGGCGGACAGGAACCGTCCGACCACCGGGTCGTAGAGACGGGCACCCAGCAGGGTGTAGCCGGAGGCGTCGTCCCGGGTCTTGTTGAGGAACCCGGTGTGCGCCTGCAGGTTGGCGCCGACCGTGCCGGCACCGCGCTGATTGCCGAACGCGTCCTGCTTGCGGATCCGCACGTCCATCGAGGCGCCCAACGCGACCTCGGCGTAGGTGGAACCCTGGTGATCCGTGGTCAGAGCGACCAGCCGGTCCGCACCCGTGCCGTAGGCGTAGCGCATGACCGAGCCACTGGGAGTGGTGTAGGTGCGCTGCGAGCTGACCAGGACGCCGCCCTGCTGGACGGTGATCTCCGCGTCACCCAGGTTCAGGGTGGCCGTCTTGCCGTTGATGGTGAGCAGACGCTCGCCACCGGGGCCGTAGATGTGACGGGTGTCGTTCTGCGGCGCCCAGAGCTGCGCGGCGGAGGCTCCGTCGCACGCGGCCAGGACGATCGCCGTGCCGCTGGCCGAGTTGGCACCCTGCACCGCCAGGCACAGGTTGGACGCCATGTGCGTCAGCTGGCCGGCGGCGTTGCGCTTCAGCTCCTGCGCTGCCGCCGCCGCGGCGGTGGCAGCGCACTTCTGGACCTGGACCGCGGACCCGAGGGTGTTGGCCGCCGGCTGGACACACCAGTCGTCGAGCACCGACAGCGCGCCCCGGTTGGAGTCGATCTGCGGAGTCGTCGGTGTGCTCGGGGTGGGCGTGAACTTCCAGCTCTGCGCCGCGGAGGCGTTGCAGCTGTACAGCTGGACCGCCTGGCCCGCGGCCGGGATGCCGCTCTTGAGGTCGAAGCACTTGTCGGTCAGACCCACGTAGGGGGTCTTGCCGCCGGTGCCCGCGCCGGTGATCCGGTCGACCTTGCCGTCCGGCGTCCAGGTCAGCGTCTGCTTGTCACCGTTGTCGAGTGAGGTGACGGACTTCGTCTGACCCGTGAGCTCGTACAGGCGCTCGGCCTCGGCCTTGACCTGCGCACCCGCGGGGGTGGAGTAGGTCTTCGAGACCTTGGCGAGCGTGTGCGGCTGGCTCTTGGCCGCGCCCACACCGTACTGGTACGTGGTGGTCGCGTCCTTGGCCGTGGCGCCGGTCAGGTCCTTCTCGACCAGCTTGGTGCGGTTGCCGAGGAGGTCGTACTCGTACTCCTGCCAGTAGCCGGAGGTGTCCTTGCCCGGGGCGACGTTGAGCGTGCCGTCCGTGTTCTTCGGGGCGGTGCAGTTCTCCTGGTCCTTGGAGGTCCAGGCGGTCTTCAGCTGACCCAGCGGGTCGTACGTGAAGCACTGCCGCTCCTCGATCCCGGTGGCGTGCTCACGGATGCCCGTGACGTTGCCGGCGGGGTCGTAGGCGTACTCGCGCTTCGAGACCAGGGTGCCCTCGACCGGACCGGCACCGACGGTCTGCTCCCGGTAGACCATCTGGTTCTGGAGCTCACCGGTGGACTCGTCGTACGAGTTCTGGGCCCACACCCGGTACGGCACCGCGCCCATGGTCGAGCGCATGACCTGGCCGTAGGGCGAGTAGACCGTCTCCGAGCCGTACCAGTCCTTGCCGGAGATCGAGAGCGGGTTGCCGTCCTTGTTGTAACGGATGACCAGCTTCTCGGGGTCGAACTTTCCGGCCTTGGGAAGCTGCGCCTCCTCCAGCATGCCGTTGTCGGAGAACTTGTAGTCGTACTGGTAGTCCGCGGGGATGCCCCACGTGGCGGCCAGCGACGAGGGCAGCGACAGCGTCGTCGAGGTCGGCTGGTAGTCCGCCGTGTAGGCGTTGACCTTCTGCGTGTACGCCAGGCCGTCGGTGTACCGGGTGGCGGAGGCGGGCATGCCCTTGCCGCCGACGACGGAGTCGTACGAGAACCCGGCGATCAGCGTGCCCGTGGAGCTGTTGAGGCGCTGCTCCTTGGGCCGGGACAGCTCGTCGTATCCGTTCCAGATCGTCACGCCACGCGCGTCGGTCGTGGTCAGCGGACGGTCACGGTCGTCGTACGTCGTCCGCGTGGTGCCCGTGTCCGGGTCGGTCGCGGTCTCCATCCGGCCACGCATGTCGAACGTCCACGACCACGGGTGGGTCGGGTCGGCAGAGCTCGTCGCCTTGGTCAGCTGACCGCGGCTGTCGTACGTGTAGCGCGTCGACGTGTAGCCGCCGGGCGCCGCCGGGTTGGTGGTGTCCGTGCGGACGGTGCGGCCGAGGGCGTCGGTGTAGACCTTGTAGGCCGAGGCGCCCTGCGGGTGGATCACCTTCGACCAGTCGGGTCCGTACTCGTAGCGGGTGGCCTTCTCGGGCACCTCCTGCGAGATGGCCTCGGTGGTCCCGGGGGCCTTCACCTTCAGGACCGGCATCTCCTCGAGCACGCGGCCGAGGCCGTCGTACTTGTACCGGGTGATGTTCGGGACCGTGGTGTCGGCGCGCGGGGTGAACAGCTCGCCGTTCGGGGTGTCCTCGTTGAGGTAGGCGTTGTTGGTCTGGTAGACCTCACCGGCGCTGTTGTACAGCGTGTCGGTGATCAGACGGCCACCGCCGTCCGCCTCCTCCTGCGACTGGCGCTCGCGGCCGAGACCGTCGTAGATCGTGACGGACTTTTCGATCCGGTCCTCGTAGCCACGGGTGGAGGTCGTGACGTAGGGGGGCTTGCGGAGCGTGCCGCCGTTCGGGTCGTTCGGGTCCGGCTCCTCGACCGGGATCACGTACTCGGCCTTGAAGTCCGGAACCTTGCCCGCAGCCGGTACCCGGCCGGGGGCCCAGGCCTCGGCGAGACGGCCCAGCGGGTCGAACGTCGCCTCGCTGACGTGGCCGTTGGCATCGGTCGTCTTCAGCGTGACCGCGCGGCCCGGCTCCACCTCCTGGACCTGGGTGTGGCCCAGCGGATTCGTCTGGGTGATCTTGAACACCTGACCCGTCGGCGGGTCGAAGGCGATCGAGGACTCCTTCTTGTCCGGGTCGATCTGCTTGGTGACACGGCCGAGGGCGTCGAAGACGACGGTGCCGCCGGTCTGGAAGCCGGTGCCGTCCGCCTTCAGGGACCACGTCTCGGTGGCCAGGCCACGGGTGGTGTCGGCGAGCGCCGTGCCGTACACCGTGTTGTCGTACGAGGTCCGTGCCCCGGCAGTCAGCGTCTTGAGATCAGCCCAGTCGGCGTCGGCACACGCCGTGGGCGAGATGAGGACCTGCTTGGTCAGACCGATGATGTTCTTGGTCGTGTTGTGCAGGTACTCGAGCTTGGTGCAGGACTCGTCACCGGTCTTGCCGGGGTCGGCGTCGCCGAACGACTCCACCTGCGTGGGCAGACCGTGGGTGGACTCGTACGTCGTCCTGGTGCGGACGCTCCGCAGGGTGCGGGCGTCGTCACCCGTGCCCGACGACTTCGTGTACGCGATCTCCTCGGGCTCGGTGACCCGCCACGCCTTGAGCGGGTCGAGGCCGTCGCCGCGGACGCGGCTGGCGAGCTCGGTGGCCTCGGGGACGGTGAGGCTGCGGGTGAGCCAGTCGGTGTCGGCGTCGTTCGCGTCGGAGTAGCTGAACTCCTCGGCTATTCGGCCGGCGAAGGCCTCACGGTCGTAGACCGTCGCGCCCTCGTGGGTGAGCGTGGCACCCGTGATGGTCTTCATCGGGACGGTGTCGCCCATGCCCCGGTAGAAGCGGGTGACCGCCTTGGTCTTCGGTCCCTCTGTGCCCGGCGTGTCCTCGCCCGGGGTGGAACCCTCGCCGTTGTCGGCGACGACCTTCCGCTCGCCCGTGACGACGGACGTCTGCTCGAAGCCCGCGAACTGCGAGTACGTGCGCGTGGACTTCTTGCTGAACTCCGCCTCGGCGAGCTTCCAGCCGGCGTTCTTGTAGTCGTACGCCGTCCGCGTGGAGTACGAGCCGTCGACGTTCGGCAGCTCCTCGATCGAGTCGACCACGTACTTGTGGAACCAGTCGATGTCCTCGACCTCGGCGTCCGGGTGCCAGAACATCGGGTAGCACAGACGCGTGTTGGCCTTCAGAGCGGCCGTGTCCGTCTTGCCGGGCAGGCCCGTCCTGCTGGCGCAGCCGTCCGCGGCGTCACCCCAGGTCGGCATCTTGTAGGAGACGACGGTCTCGCCGCCGTACTCGTTGATGACGCGGCCGATGCGCAGCCTGGCGAAGCCGGGGCGCGGGTCGATCGGCGCGCCCATGTCCGTCCCGGACGTCTTCCGCAGGAGGACGCGGTTCGGCATCTCCTCCTCGTTGGACTCGAACCGGATCGGGTTGAGCGTGACCGCGGCGTCCGTCGAGCCCTTGCGGGCGTAGCCGGTGCGCTGGATGGACTCCAGCCACAGGGCCGTGTTCGGGCCGGTCTTGAGGACGGGGAAGTTCTGCTTGAGCTGGTACTGGTCGACGTCCTGGCGCGCGGTGGTGTCGGTGCGGCGCTGGGCCGAGGTGGTGATCTTGTCCAGGCGCTTGGTGGACCAGAAGGTCGGGCCGGCGTTCCAGCACTTCTTCTTGTCCGTCGAGGTGACCGCCTGGCACCGCAGGTCGGCGGGGGTGTCGTACCAGATGCGGTACTTGCCAGGGTCGCTCGACGTGAAGTTCTCGTCGCTGCAGGTCAGCGTACCCTCGGTGAAGCAGCGCTCGGCGACGTCGAAGCGCACGCGGGCCGGGGCCGTGGCGCTGAAGACGGTGTCCTTGCGCTGGCCGTAGTCGATGCGCTTCAGGTAGCCGCCGCGGTGGTACTCGACCGGGCCCTTGAAGTAGAAGTTCTTCGCGTAGTAGTTCTTCTCGCGCTCCCACCACAGCGACATGGCGTTGCCGTGGACGTCCTCGACGTAGTCGAGGTTCCACTGCCAGGCCTGGTTGCAGGCGGAGGACTTCCAGTCGGTGGTCGTCGAGCCCTTGTAGCAGGGCTCGTCCGCGTGGTTGCCGTAGACCGGCACCGCGAGCACGGAGTCGGTGTACGGGTCGTCGGCGGCGGTGCCGTTGTCCGACCAGCCCGGGAGCTTGTTCAGGCCGAAGTGGTACTTCGTGCCGTCCCTGGTGGTGACGACCCAGTACTCGCCGTCGGCGTCCTTCATGCCCGAACGCGGGTCCTTGGACGTGTCCTTGAACCGCTCGATCTTCGAGCCGTCACCGTTGGCGCTGAACCACTTCTGCTTGGCCTCGTCCCACACCAGCTCGGTGGTCATGCCGCCCAGGGAGAGGGTGGCGTTCTCCGAGCCCCAGCACAGGTCGGCGGTCTTGTGGGTCGCGTTGTTCGACCCGGCCTTCTTGGAGTCCTGACGGCAGTTGACGTACGTCCGGCTGATGGAGCCCGGGTTGTAGTCCCAGCCGTCACCGATCCAGGAGGCCTGGTTGTTCGACGCCGAGGTACGGCCGTCGACCGTCTGCGACGAGTAGCCCAGGCTGACCTTCGGGGTCAGACCGCCGGCGGCCTCCGGGACCTGCACCTGGTAGCCGTAGGTGAAGGCACCGTTCGACGAGCCCGCGGCCCAGGAGCCGGCGGACAGCAGCGGCGAGGCGGTGAAGTCGCCGTTCGCCGAGGCGCCGGTGTCCATCGCACCGACGACCTGGCGGCCGGAGGTGTCGACGGCCGGGAGGGCGACCTGCCGGGCCGAGACGCCGGAGACGGACGAGCGGGCGGCACCGTCCTCGAGCAGGTTCGCGACCGGCACCGATCCGGAGAGGATCGTGCGGATGGGCGCGTTCTTCTTGAGCTTGACCTTGGTGGGGGCCTTGGCGGCCGGCACCTCCTTGACCGTGGACCGCAGCCGCTCGATCTCGTCGGCGACCTCGGTCCTGCCGGACATGGTCTCCACGCCGGTGTCCGGGGCGCAGTCACCGGAGTCCGGGGAGTCGATGACGCAGTTCGGCAGCAGGACCAGGCCGAAGCGCTGGGCGGCCTGGGGGCCGTAGCGGTCGGCGAAGCCGGTGGTGTCGACCTCGAGCGTGACCTGCGCGGCCGGATCGGCGTCCGCCGGCGGAATGACCTCGAGGATCATGCCGGGGACGCCGGTGTCCTCCGAGGTGGTGGTCGACTTGACCGCGACCTGCCAGTCACCGTCGACCTTCGTCGGGTCCTGACCGACCGGTACGCCGACCGCGACCGGCAGTCCGACCGACGTGGTCTCGTTCACCACGGGGACCGTGGTGCCGGGCTGGGTCTGCGCCGTCAGCGGCGCCTTGCCGGCGTCCTCCGCCCACGGGTCGACTTTCTTCGGCGCGTAGGGGACGACCTGCTGCTCGTCCCCGAGGCTCAGCGCCTTGTCGGCGCTGGCGTCGTCGGCGAGCGCGGTGCTCTCGGGGATGTCCGGCAGATCGACCTGAGAGGTCGTCTGCTCACGGCTCATGCCGTCGCCGGGAACGGCCAGGGCCTGCCCGCCGAGACTCGTCACCGTCAATACCGATGACAAAAGAAGGACGGTCGCCGTGCGGCTTCGCCGACGGCGCCGTCGTTGTGACTCTGTCATGGCTAGGCGATTCCGCCCCACCCATGACAGTGGTTCTGAAGCACGCATCACGCGTCGACTCCCACCCAAACGAACAAGACAACGGAGGAGGTGCGGAAACACCAAAGAGCACGCGCCTGGATCAGGCGCGTGCGTGCGCACTCTGTGTCATGCGCGCTCCATATTCAAGATCGGCCAAGCGGTCGAAGCGCATCGACAGTGAGATTCGCCACGGTGCAGTCGCAAACAGAAGCTCACACTGTCGATGTTCGCGATAAATCGGACACTGGGCGCAATTGCGACCTAAGGCGCCATCAGAACGGTTCGAACCAGACCTGAATGACACTCTGTCAAGCTGACACCAGGAATCTGTAACATCTTCATAAAGTCTTCAGAAATGGACGTCACGTGCGGGACGTGTGATCGTGTGCGCGCCTTGTGCCCCGTGGACGGTCCGTCGGGGCCGTCTGCGCTGTCCGAAAATCCCTCTGGTCCCACGGGAGTAGACCGCCGTGCCCGCGCCGCCTCGTCTTCTCAGCCCGTTCGTGCGCACGCGCACACGGCTGACACTCACCCTCGGCCTCGTCCTGGCCGCACTCACCGCCGCGCTCCTGCCCTGGTGGCAGCCGAGCACGCCTTCGACCGCCAGCTCCCCCAGCTCGCCCAACGCCCCCCGCACGGACGCCAAGCAGGCGTCGACCGGGCCGAAGGACGAGGCCGCCGCGTCGGCCGAGGCCAAGCGCACCGGCAAGAAGGTGCTCGTCGACACGGCGACCACCGCCACCGAGCTGATCTGGGCGCTGCCGAACGGGCAGATGCGCGCCCAGATCCACGCGCTGCCCCAGCGGGCGAAGAACGCCCGGGGCAAGTGGGCGCCCATCGACAACACCCTGCACCGGACGGAGAGCGCCGGCGACCTGACGGTCCGCCCGGCCAACCCGGCCGTGCCGGTCCGCTTCTCCGGGGGCACCTCCGGCGAAGACCGCGCAGGCCGCTCGTACGCCCGGGTGCCGCTCGCCGAGGGCGTCGGCGACGCGTCCGTCCTCGCCGAGGTCGACCTCAACGGCCACACCATCGCCTACACCTGGCCCGGCGCCCTGCCGAAGCCGGTGCTCGACGGCCCGCGCGCCCTCTACCCCGAGGTGCTTCCCGGCGTCGACCTGCTCCTCGTGGTGCGTGAGGAGGGCGGCTTCGGCCAGCTCCTGATCGTCAAGAACCGCGAGGCCGCACAGAACAAGGACCTCGCGACCGTCTCGTACGGTCTGCGGTCGACGACCGCGGTCTTCCGGCAGGACGCGAAGGCCAACCGGATCCAGGTCCTGGACAAGAGCGGCACGGAGGTCGGCACGATCCCGACCCCCTTCGCCTGGGACTCCAGCGGCCGGGACCCCGAGCTCAAGCCGGGCACCCCCCGGCGCACCTCGGTCGCCGCCCCCGCCGACGTGCTGAAGCTGTCGGGTCTGACGGGCATCGAGCCGGGCGCGCGCTCCGCGCAGCTCCCGATCGCGCTCGACGGCGACGACACCGGTACGGCCACCCTGAACCTGGGCCTGGGCCGGACCGGCCTCCTCGCCCACCCGGACACGAAGTACCCGGTCTTCATCGACCCGCCGCTCAACAGCGGCTGGGCGGCCTGGACGACCGCGTACAAGAAGTACCCGAGCTCCAGCTTCTGGAACGGCACGAACTTCTCCTCCGGCACCTCGGACGCCCGCGTCGGCTACGAGAGCGACACCGGCGGCCTCGGCCGCTCCTTCTGGCGGATGAAGTTCTCGACCGGCTACAAGGGCGCGAAGTTCACCCGGGCCACCTTCAAGGTCAAGAACAACCACTCCTGGTCCTGCACCGCGCGGGAGTTCCAGTTCTGGCAGACGGGGTCCATCTCGTCCGGTACGACCTGGAACGCGCAGCCGAGCTGGTCCACGAAGCTGGACTGGCAGTCCTTCGCCCACGGCTGGTCCTCGACCGGCTGCCCGGACGCGTACGAGGCGTTCAACGTGCTGGCCGGAGTCCAGAAGAGCGCGGACGCCGGCGCCGAGACCCTCACCTTCGGCATGCGTGCCACCAGCGAGGGCGACACCCAGACCTGGCGCAAGTTCCTCGCGACCTCCGCCGTGGTGGAGGGCGACTTCAACCGTGCCCCGTCCCAGCCGACCAACGGCACGTCCTCCCCGGGCGGCGCGTGTGTTCCCGGACCGACCGCCAGCGCCACCATCGGCCGGACGACCATCACGCTGAAGGCCAAGGGCTACGACGCGGACAACACCATTCCCAAGCTGCGGTTCCGTTTCTGGAAGTCCGGCGCGACCACCAAGACCGAGTACGTCGCCACCGCGGACTCCACCGGCTACGGCCAGATGGTCATCCAGGCCGACAACCCGCTGCTGACGGGCCTCACGGGCAACACCCTCTTCTCGTGGGACGTGCGCTCCGAGGACGCGGCCGGTGAGGTCTCCTCGTTCTTCCCGAACGGCACGGAGCCGTGCCGGCTCACCGTGGACCCGACCGCTCCTCCGCAGCCGGACATCACCAGCACCGTGTTCACCGAGGCCACGCCCGACGGCAAGACCTGGGCCAAGGTCAAGTACGGCACCCCCGGTGACTTCACCTTCAGCGCCGCCGGCGCGACCAAGTTCAAGTACGCCTTCGAAGGCGAGGCTCTCATCGAGACCCCGCCTCCCGTGAACGGCAAGATCACCCTCCCCAACGTCTCGCCCAGGCACGCGGGTCCGACCGCCCTGTACGTCTACGCCTACGACGTCAACGGCAATCAGAGCCTCAAGGGCGACTACTCCTTCTACCTGCCGCCCCGCGACCGGGCCGACGGTCCGATGGACACCGGTGGCGACGACATCGCCGACCTGCTGGTGCTCTACCCGGACGGCAAGCTGAAGAACTGCGTGGGCGCCCCCGCCGACCCGGCGGTCCCCGGCACCGGCGGTGAGCTGTACAGCTGCCTCGCCGCGTCGTACGTGACCAAGGACAAGCAGGTCGACCCGCCGAACCACTGGATCGACGCGGCGGGCACCGCCTCGCTGATCGCGCACTACAACGACACGTACCCGGGCGACGGCTCGACCGACATGTTCGCGGTCACCCCGGACAAGAAGTTCTGGCTCTACCCGGGCGACGGCTACGGCAGCTTCAACGTCGACGAGCGGATCGAGATCCGCCTGCCGGCCAACGCCCCCGCGCCGTCCACCTGGACGCAGCTGAAGGCGATCGGCGACATCACCGGCGACAAGCTGCCCGATCTGACCCTGCGGGCCGGACCGGCGTTCTGGGTGCTGTCCGGCTACACCGGCGCCACCTTCCAGACCGCGACGCTGATGGAGGGCACCGCCTGGGCCCGACGCGACATCGTCAACATCGCGGACATGAACAAGGACAGCACGCCCGACCTGCTGTGGCGCAACCTCGACAACGGCAACATGTACGTCCGCCACGGCAAGCCCGGTACGGGCGGCGGCGTCGACCTGGAGTCGATCAAGGTGGCGGTCAACTCGCTCAATGGTGACGTCGCGTTCGGCACGACCTGGACCGAGACCAACGTCACGACCGCGATCGGCATCCCCGATGTCAACAACGACGGCGTGCCCGACATCTGGGCCCGCTTCGGTGACACCGGCAACATGAAGCTGTACTACCCCTCCACCACCAACACCAACGCGCCCGTCAGGACCGTCCTGGGCGTCGACTGGCGGGCCATCCGCGCCTTGGGCTGACCCCGCCCCGTCCGCTGATCCCGAGCCCCGGTCGCCTGCCTCGCAGCAGGCGACCGGGGCTCGGCCGTTCCGCGGCCCTACGCCTCCACGAGCCGGTCAGTCCTGGTGGCCGAGCTGGAGGTCCCGCTCGGTGCGGCCCCCGCCGGCCATCTGGAGGACGGTGGCGACGGGCGGGTAGCCGGCCGCGATGACCGTGTACTCGCCGGAGGACAGGTCCACGAAGCGGAAGGTGCCGTCGGCCCCGGTGGTGAGGGTGTCCATGACGTTGCCCGCGGCGTCGAGGAGGGTGACGCGGGCGTCCTCGACGGGGCGCCCGCCACCGGCCCGCACCGTGCCGCGCAGCACCGCCCCGCCGGCCAGCTCGATGTCCTGGCGGGTCTCGCGGGACGACTGGACGCTCACCGGGAGCGCGGCGGGCCGGAAGGCGGGGGCGCTGGCCGCGAGCGTGTACTCGCCGGCGACCAGCTCGGTGATGACGTACCCGCCCTCGCGTCCGCTGCGGGTGGAGGCGACGACCTCCCCGCGTACGTCGGTGAGGGTGACGGCGGCGTCCCGGACGGGCGTCCCGTCGGCGGTGACGACGCTGCCCGCGAGCCGCCCGGCGCCGCCGAGGACGACGTCGAGCTCCACGGGCCGGTCGCCGACGGTGACGGAGACGGCCTGCGGCTGGTGTCCGCCGGCCGCCGCGATGAGGACGTAGGCGCCCCGGTCGGGCACGCTCAGCGCGTACCGCCCGTCCTCGCCGCTCGCGCCGCGCCCGACCTGCCGGCCCTGGACGTCGATGAGGGTGAGGGCGGCCCGGGGCACGCGGCTGCCGTCGTGGTGCTGGACGGTGCCGCAGACGGGTACACCGGAGTGGGCGGGGACCCCCGAGTGGGTGGGGACCCCGGAGTGGGCGGGTGCCTCGTAGGAAGGGGCCGGGGCCGCGTGCCGGGCCTGCGGGACCCCCTGGGTGCCGCCGAAGTCGGTGGCCTCGGTGGCCTCGGTGAGCGGGCTGTGGTGGGACACCAGCGGTTTCTCCTTGAGGAAGAAGGCGAGCACGAGGCCGAGCACGAGGACCGGCACGAGGTAGAGGAAGATGCGCGGCATCGCGTCCGCGTACGCCTGGATGTAGGCGTCGCGCAGGGCGGGCGGCAGGGTGTGCACCGACTGCGGGGTGATCGACTCGGCCGGTGGCAGGGACACCGTGGCGGCTCCCTGGCTGACGGCCGCGAGCCGGTCGCCGAGGGCGTCGTCGAGCCGGGAGGCGAAGAGGGTGCCGAAGATCGCGGCGCCGACGCTGCCGCCGATCTGGCGGAAGTAGTTGTGGGCGCTGGTGGCGGTGCCGAGGTCGGCGGGGCGTACGGAGTTCTGCACGGCGAGCACGAGGACCGGCATGACGAGGCCGATGCCGGTGCCGAGGACGGCCTGCCAGAGGCTGTGCTGGAGGCGCGGGGTCTCGGCGTCCATGCGGGAGAGCAGCCACATGCCGAGGACGGAGACGGCCCCGCCGACCACCGGGTAGATCTTGTAGTGGCCGGTGCGGCTGATGAGCTGGCCGGAGACGACGGAGGCGATGACGATCCCGCCCATGAGCGGCAGCATCAGGAGGCCGGACTCGGTGGCGGTGGCGCCCTCGACCATCTGGAGGAAGCTGGGGAGGTAGCTGGCGGCGCCGAAGAGCGCGATGCCGACGACGGCCCCGACGAGGGCGGTGACGGTGAAGACGGAGTCGCGGAAGAGCCGGAGCGGGATGAGGGGTTCGGGCGCGAAGTGCTCGACGACCAGGAAGAGCAGGGTCGTTCCGGCGGCGCCGCAGGCGAGGGCGAGGACGACGCGGGAGTCCCAGGCGTACTCGGTGCCGCCCCAACTGGTCAGCAGGACCAGGCAGGTGGAGGCGGCGGCGAGGAGCAGCGCCCCGAGGACGTCGAAGCGCGCGCGTGCCGTGGGCTTGGGGAGATCGAGGACGACGGCGACGACGGCGAGGGTGACGAGCCCGAAGGGCACGTTGAAGTAGAAGCACCAGCGCCAGGAGACGTGGTCGGTGAAGAAGCCGCCGAGCAGGGGCCCGGCGACGGAGGCGAGGCCGAACGCGGCGCCGATCAGGCCCATGTACCGGCCGCGTTCCCGGGCGGGGACGATGTCGGCGATGATCGCCTGGACGCCGATCATCAGGCCTCCGGCGCCGGCGCCCTGGATCGCGCGGAAGGCGATCAGCTCGTCCATGCTCCGGGACCAGCCGGCCAGGCCGGAGCCGATGACGAAGACGACGATGGCGAAGAGGAAGACGCTCTTGCGGCCGAGGAGGTCGCCGAGCTTCCCGTAGATCGGCAGGCCGATGGTGGAGGTCAGCAGGTAGGCGGTGATGGCCCAGGACATCCGGTCCAGGCCCTGGAGTTCGCCGACGATCTTCGGCAGGGCGGTGGCCACGATCATCTGCTCCAGCGCGGCGAGGAGCAGCGCGAGCATGAGGCCGCAGAAGACGAGCCGGACGCGGCGGGGGTCGAGGGGGGCCGGTCCGGGGTCGGGCGGTGGGGCGAGGCCGGGGGGCGGTCCGCCCGCGTCGAGGGGTGCCGCGCCGGCGGTGGCCGCGGCGGCCGCGCCGCCCTCCGCGCTCTCCGTGTCCGCCGTGCCCTCTGCGGACTTCACCATCGCGATCGCACCCACGTACCTGCTCCCCTCGACACGGCGTCTGCGTCGCGCCATTCTTCGCATTGGGTGCGAAGCGGGAGCAAGTCGGGCGGTACGGAGGGCCGGTGACGATCAGGGGCGCCCCGGGCGGCGAACAGCCCTGCGGTACGGCGCACTTGGGGCGCTCATCAGCGCGTTTACAAGGAAGCCCGCGCCCCCTCGGTGCGCGGGGGCTCCGGTACGGGGGCGCGGGCGAACCACTCGAATCGGTGAACGCCCAGGGCGTTACTTCTCGACCTCGTCGGCCAGCTTGGCGAGCACGGCGTCGTAGATCCGGGCGAGACCCTTGGGCGCGAAGGTCCTCTCGAAGAAGCCTCCGACGCCGCCGGCGCCGTTCCAGACGGAGGTGACGACGGCGCGCGACTTGCCCTCGCCGGCGGGGGTCACGGTCCAGGTGGTGACCATGGACGAGTTGCGGTCCTTCTCGACGAGCTGCCCGTCGGTGGGCTCGGTGACCTCCAGGAGGCAGTCGCGGACGCGCTTGCTGGTGGCCTGGAGCTTCCAGTGGACGAGGGTGCCCTCGCCGTCGCCGCCCTCCCGCACCTCGTACTCGCTGAAGTGCTCAGGGAGCACCTTCGCGCGCGTGCCGCTGTAGTCCGCCAGCGCGTCGAACACCGTCTCGGCGTCCGCGGCGATGATCCGTTCCGTCGTGGCCTCGACCTGCGCCATTGACTGCCTCCAGCTTGTGGTTCCTCGGGGGTGTGGGCCAAGCGAACCACGCGGGCTCCGGGGCGCGAAATCCGGGTTGCGGTGATCAAGGGAACAGGTGTTCTATTCTGGGCGCAGGGTGGAGTCAGAGGCGAGGCAGAGCTACCGAGGAGGCGTCCGTGCGCTGGGACAATCTGGGCGACGGTCCGACCGCGCCCGCCGGCATCGGCCTGTTCGATGCGGACGCGGTGACCACGCGGACCTTCGACACCCCGGAGTTCCGGGGCATCACCTTCCACGAGGTGCGGGCCCGCTCGATCCTCAACCGGGTCCCCGGCGCCTCCCGGATGCCGTTCGAGTGGACGGTCAACCCGTACCGGGGCTGCACGCACGCGTGCGTGTACTGCTTCGCCCGCAAGACCCACAGCTATCTGGACCTCGACACCGGGCTCGGCTTCGACTCCCAGATCGTCGTCAAGATCAACGCCCCGGAGGTGCTGGCCCGCCAGCTCACCTCCGCCCGCTGGCAGGGCGCCCACGTCGCCATGGGCACCAACGTCGACTGTTACCAGCGGGCGGAAGGCCGCTACCGCCTCATGCCGGGCATCCTCACCGCCCTGCGCGACCGGGCCAACCCCTTCTCGATCCTCACCAAGGGCACCCTGATCCTGCGCGACCTGGAGCTCCTCACCCAGGCCGCCCGGGTCACCGAGGTCGGCATCTCCGTCTCCGTCGGCTTCACCGACCGGGAGCTGTGGCGGACGATCGAGCCCGGCACCCCGTCCCCGGAGCGCCGCCTCGACGTGGTCCGCACCCTCGGCGAGCACGGCATCGACTGCGGGGTCCTGATGGCCCCCGTCGTACCCTTCCTGGGCGACCGGCCCGAGCAGCTGCGCGCGACGGTCCGCGCGATCGCCGAGGCCGGGGCGAGTTCGGTCACCCCGCTCGTCCTGCACCTGCGGCCGGGCGCCCGCGAGTGGTTCATGCAGTGGCTGCGGCAGCACCACCCCGGCCTGGTGGGGCGGTACGAGCGGATGTACGCGGACGGGGCCTACGCGCCGACCTGGTACCAGCGCCGGATCACCCGTCAGGTCCACGAGCTGGCCGCCGAGTTCGGCATCGGCCCCGCCGACCGGCGAGCGGCACGCCGGACACCCGTACCGGAGGAACCGGCGCTCGCGGCCGCCCCCGAACAGCTCACGCTCCTCTGACCCGCCCCCTTGATCATCTTTCTCCGATCATCGGACCGGTTCACCTGACACGCCGTCGGATCCTCCTCTGTTCGGGTCAACTCTCGGCGAAACAGGTCCTTCCACGGTCCGTTCGGGGCACGGACGGACCTATGACCCCACGCGCAGGAATGCTGATCGCCGCAGGAGCGCTGGTCGCCGGGACGGTCACCGTCCTGCCCGCCACCCCCGCAGGCGCCGGTGAACCGACCCCCCGGCCGTTCCCCAGGCTCGCCTGGACCGGCTGCGCCACCCAGGCGTACCCGAAGCTCCAGTGCGGCACCCTGAAGGTGCCGCTCAACCACGACGACCCGGCCGGGCGGAGCATCACGCTCGCGCTCACCCGGGTCCCGCACACCGCGAAGACCTTCCAGGGCCCGCTGCTCGTGAACCCGGGCGGACCCGGCGGCAGCGGACGCACGATGGCCGGGTACGTGGCGGCCTCGCTGCCCCCGAAGGTGGCCGCCGAGTACGACGTGATCGGCTTCGACCCGCGCGGGGTGGGCCGGAGCGAACCCGCGCTCGACTGCCGGCCGGGCCACTTCGCGCCGGTGCGCCCCGACTCGGTGCCGCGCGGCGCCGACGCCGAGAAGGCGGCGGTCGAGCGGGCCCAGGCCTTCGCCGAGGCCTGCGGCGAGAAGTACGCCGACGTGCTGCCGTACATCGACACCGTGAGCACCGCCCGGGACCTCGACGCGATCCGTGACGCACTCGGCGCGCCGAAGGTCAACTACCTCGGCTACTCGTACGGCACCTACCTGGGCGCGGTGTACGCCCGGCTGTATCCGGACCGGGTGCGGCGCATGGCGCTCGACTCCGTCGTCAATCCGCACGGGGTCTGGTACGAGGACAACATCGCTCAGGACTACGCCTTCGACACCCGCCACAAGGACTTCATGGCCTGGGTGGCCCGGCAGAACGCGGTGTACAAGCTGGGCACGGACCCGGCGGCGGTCGAGGCCGCCTGGTACCGGATGCGCGACGCGGTGCGCGAGGCCCCGGCCGGCGGGAAGGTCGGTCCGGGCGAGCTGGAGGACACCTTCCTGCCCGGCGGGTACTACAACGGCTACTGGCCCCGCCTCGCGAGCGCGTTCTCGTCCTACGTGAACGACGGCGACGCGGCCCCCCTGACGGCGGCGTACGAGAAGTACGGGGAGGCCGACGCCTCCGCCGACAACGGCTACTCGGTCTACACGAGCGTGCAGTGCCGGGACGCGGCCTGGCCCCGGGACTGGAACGTCTGGCGCAAGGACAGCTGGGACATCCACGCCAAGGCGCCCTTCTCGACCTGGAACAACGCCTGGTACAACGCTCCCTGCGCCTTCTGGCCCGTGCCGGCCCTGACCCCGCCGGACGTCACCAACGACCAGCTGCCGCCGGTGCTCATCCTCCAGGCGACGGAGGACGCGGCGACCCCGTACGAGGGCGGCGTGGCGCTGCACCGGCTGGTGCGCGGCTCCAGCCTGGTCGTCGAGGAGGGCGGCGGGAACCACGGGGTGACCCTCGGCGGCAACGACTGCCTGGACGACCACCTCGCCGCCTACCTCGCCACCGGCACGGTGCCGCGCGGCAAGGACGGGGCCGAGGTCGACGCGGTCTGCGAGGCGCTCCCGGAGCCGGAGCCCGAGCCGATGGCCCCGGCCGAGAAGAAGGCGACGGAGAAGTCGACGGGGACGGCACCCGAGCAGGCGCCGGAGAAGCCGGCCGGGACGGCACCCGGGAAGTCGGGCAACCGGGTCGGCGCGCTCCGGACGGAGGCGACCGGCATCACGCTCCACGGGCTCCTCGGCCACGTCCGCTGACGACGACCGCACGCCGCTGACGAGGCCCGCGCCCCCAGGGGTGCGGGCACTGTCAGTGGCGTGCGCGAGGATGTGGGGCATGACGAGCCACCTGACCCACGTTCCCGCA
Source organism: Streptomyces sp. NPDC042346 (assembly GCF_055581845.1). Lineage (NCBI taxonomy): Bacteria > Bacillati > Actinomycetota > Actinomycetes > Kitasatosporales > Streptomycetaceae > Streptomyces > Streptomyces sp. NPDC042346. The sequence goes on from NZ_JBVJEH010000012.1 coordinate 92,314, forward strand.
CCCGACGGCCTCGCGCCCAGTCCCCAGTACAGCCACGTCGTCTGGGGGACGGGCCGGTTCGTCGCGATATCCGGGCAGTGCGCGCTGGACGCCGCCGGCGCGGTGGTCGGCGCCGGCGACGCGGTCGCCCAGGCCCACCAGGTCTTCGCCAATCTGGAGCGCTGCCTCGCCGCCGCCGGCGCGGGCTTCGGGGACGTGGTGAAGCTGACCTACTTCGTCACGGACGTGGCCCACCTCCCGGCGGTGCGGGACGCCCGGGACGCCTACTTCGCGGGGGCGCCGCTCCCGGCGAGCTCGGCGGTGCAGGTGTCGGCGCTGGTCCGGCCGGAACTCCTCGTGGAGATCGAGGCCTTCGCACTCGTCCCCGAGCGCGGGGCCGGCGATGCCGAGGCGGAGCTCCGGTTGGTGCGTTGACGCCCGCGTGACCGCCGTCAGCCGTCAGCCGTGCGGACGGAGCCGCGTCAGTGAGTCCTCGGCCGCACGTCCGAGCCGGGGGTGCGGAAGCGCGGCCTCCAGGGCGGGGCGGGCTTGGGGGTCGCCCAGGGCACCGAGGCCCTCGACACAGGCGAGTCCGACCCGCCAGTGGGGGTCGTCGGCCGGAAGGCGTCGCCGGAGGACGGTGATCAGGGCCGGTACGGATTCGGGGGCGCGGAGTTCGGCGAGCAGCCGGACCGGCAGGAGGGCGTAGGCGACCCGGAGTTCGTTGGTGGCGAGGGCGGCGGCCGCGCGGGCGGTCCGCGGGTCGCCGAGCCGGACCAGGGCGTGGGCGGCGGTGACGCAGCGCTCGGGGTCGCGGTGGTTGAGGAGGAGGACGAGCGCCTCGAAGGAGCGCGGGTCGCCCGCGAGTCCGAGCTTGTAGGCGGCGATCTCCCGGGCCCAGAGGGGCTGTCCGGGTGCGGTGAGGACCCGGTGGAGTTCTTCCGGATCGTCGGTTCCGGCGAGTTCTCCGAATGCCGCCGGGACTTCTCCGGAGTCATTCTCGATCTCGTCCCGCAATCGATCGATCATCGAGCAGAATTCCGGATCCTCGGCGCTTTCCATGATTCCGAGCCTATCCGCGATCCAGATCACACTTTCTCAACTTGCCGGGACTGGCGCGCTCGTTACCGGCCGGTTAGTCTCAGGTGAGCGGGTCACCACCCGCACTCCTCACAACGGCCTGGTGACGCAGCCGTTGTGAGTGCCTCGTCGGTTCGGCAGTTTCGATGCGACTCCGGGACAGAGTCCGTCGCCTTCTTTTCTTCAGGGCATCGCCCTTCCTTCCAGGGCCTCGCCCTCGTTCTTTCCCGCGCCCTTTCCCTGTCGCGCGCGCACTGCCCTCAGTCGTCACTCTTCCTCCCTGGAGTCCCCTGATGGACACCCCTCTCTCCACCATCGCCGTCGTCGGTCTCGGCACCATGGGCACCGGCATCGCCGACGTCCTCGCCCGGGCCGGCCGCGAGGTCATCGGCATCGACATCGACGACACCGCCGCCGCCCGGGCCGTCGCCGCCCTGGAGGCGTCCACCGCCCGCGCGGTGGCCCGTGAGCGGATCACCGAGGAGGAGCGGCAGGACGTCCTGGCCCGCTTCCGCACCTTCTCCGACCTCCAGGCGGCCGCCGAGGCCGACCTCGTGATCGAGGTCGTGCCCGAGTCGTACGAGGCGAAGCAGGAGGTCTTCCGGGCGCTGGACGGGATCGTCCGGACCGACGCGATCCTGGCCACCGGCACCAACGCGCTCTCCGTCACCCGGCTCGCCGCCGACTCGGCCCACCCCGAGCGGGTGCTCGGCCTGCACTTCTTCGCCCCCGTGCAGGCGATGAAGCTGGTCGAGGTGGTCTCGTCCGTGCTGACCGACCCGCGGGCCGTCGACGCCGTCACCCGGCTCGCGGAGGAGCTCGGCAAGGAGCCCGTGGCGGTCGGCGACCGGGCCGGATTCATCGCGGACGGGCTGCTCTTCGGCTACCTGAACCAGGCCGCCGCCATGTACGAGGCCAAGTACGCCTCCCGCGAGGACATCGACGCGGCGATGAAGCTGGGCTGCGGCCTGCCGATGGGGCCGCTGGCGCTGCTCGACCTGATCGGCGTCGACACGGCCCGTACGGTCCTGGAGGCCATGTACGCGTCCTCGCACGACCGGCTGCACGCCCCCGCCCCGATCCTCAAGCAGCTCAGCGAGGCCGGTCTGACCGGCCGCAAGGCGGGCCGCGGCTTCTACACGTACGAGGCGCCGGGCTCCGCCGAGGTCGTCCGGGACGCGCTCACCCCGCTGACCTCCGCCGACGCCGCCGGCGGCCGCGAGGTCCGCTCGGTCGGCGTCGCCGGCTCGGGCACCATGGCCTCCGGCATCGCCGAGGTCTTCGCCAAGGCCGGGTACGAGGTCGTCCTCGCCGCCCGTTCCCAGGAGAAGGCGGACACGGCCAAGGCGCGGATCGCCAAGTCGCTGGCCCGCTCGGTCGACAAGGGCCGGATGACCGCCGAGGCGCGCGACACGACGCTGGCCCTGATCACCGCGGCGGGCACGCTCGACGCGTTCGCCGAGGTCGACCTGGCCGTCGAGGCGGTCGCCGAGGACCTGGGGATCAAGCAGGAGCTGTTCGCGCGTCTCGACAAGATCTGCAAGCCGGGCGCGGTGCTCGCCACCACGACCTCCTCGCTGCCGGTCGTGGCCTGCGCCCGGGCCACCTCGCGCCCGCAGGACGTCATCGGGATGCACTTCTTCAACCCGGCGCCGGCGATGAAGCTGGTCGAGATCGTCCGTACGGTCCTGACGGCCGACGACGTCCACGCCACCGTCCGCGAGGTCACGGCGAAGATCCGCAAGCACCCGGTGGACTGCGGCGACCGCGCCGGATTCATCGTGAACGCGCTGCTCTTCCCGTACCTGAACAACGCGATCAAGATGGTCCAGGAGCACTACGCGACCCTCGACGACATCGACGCCGCGATGAAGCTGGGCGGCGGCTACCCGATGGGCCCGTTCGAGCTGCTCGACGTGGTCGGTCTGGACGTCTCGCTCGCGATCGAGCAGGTGCTGCACCGCGAGTTCCGTGACCCGGGCCTCGCCCCGGCCCCGCTCCTCGAGCACCTGGTGGCGGCCGGCTGCCTCGGCCGCAAGACGGGACGCGGCTTCCGCGAATATGCCCGCCGCTGAGCCGCCCACCGCGGGCTGGGGCGGCCTGCTGAGCTCCCCGGGCACCTCCGGTGCCCCGGGGAGCTCCCCGCCCCCACCTGGGCACACGCCCACTCCGATGCAGTACGTTCGGACCATGCCCAAGGCCGCGAAGACACCCCGTGCCACGTCCACGTCCGATGCTCCGGAGAGCGCGGCGGGCACCCGTGCCGCCGCCCAGCGGCTCAAGATGCGCCGGGAGCTGGCGACGGCGGCGATGGAGCTCTTCGCCACCAAGGGGTACGAGGCGACCACGGTCGACGAGATCGCGGCCACGGCCGGGGTCGCCCGGCGGACCTTCTTCCGCCACTTCCGCTCCAAGGAAGAGGCGATCTTCCCGGACCACGACGACACGCTGGTGCGGGCGGAGGCGGTGCTGAACGCCGCTCCGCCGCACGAGCACCCGCTCGACACCGTGTGCCGGGGCATCAAGGAAGTCATGAAGATGTACGCGGGCTCCCCCGCGGTCTCCGTGGAGCGCTACCGGCTGACCCGTGAGGTGCCGACCCTGCGGGAGCGCGAGATCGCCTCGGTGGCCCGCTACGAGCGGCTCTTCACCCGCTATCTCCTCGGCCACTTCGACGAGCGCGACCACCACGACGGCAACGACGACCCGCTGCTCGCGGAGGTGGCCGCCTCGGCGGTCGTCACCGCCCACAACCACGTCCTGCGCCGCTGGCTGCGGGCCGGCGGTCAGGGCGACGTGGAGGCCCAGCTCGACCACGCCTTCGCGATCGTCCGGGACACCTTCGGCACCGGCATAGGCGCGGGCCGGCCGGCCCCGTCCCCCCAGGCCGAGCAGGCGCCCGCCGTACGCGCCTCCACCACCGGCGACGTGGTGGTCGCCGTGGCCCGTACGGACGCCCCGCTCGACGAGGTCATGCGCACGATCCAGCAGGCACTCCAGAACCCCTGAGGAGCCCTTGAGGACCCCTCAAGACCGCTTCACGACGATGGCCGCCCCCGGTTTCCGGGGGCGGCCATCGTCGTATCGTCCCAGTTCAGAGCAGTTTTCGATCGATCATCGCTCATCCGTGACCGACAGATTGCATCTGAGTGAAATTGTTGGCACGCAGTGCCTTGTGCGGTGACACGGCGTGCCATACGTTGAAGGTGTCCGGGCGGCCGGCGAGCAGAGAACACCTCGTTCGCCGGCTGTCCCCACAAGCCGACGGCTCGTGCGCCCGGACGCCTGCGTCACAGGCACCCTCGCGCCACCAGCGCCGCGCCACCGCACCACCCGAGCCGAACCGACGGCACACCTCCACAGCAACAGCACTCCCCGCCGTAACCCTCAGGCGTCCTCCCCCGGACGCTCACCGCCGGAGGCAACCCGTGAAGGAAATCCTGGCCGCGATCCAGTCGCAGGACGCCACGTCCGCCGACTTCGCGAACATCCCGCTCCCCGAGTCGTACCGGGGCATCACCGTCCACAAGGACGAGGCCGAGATGTTCGCCGGACTCGCCAGCCGCGACAAGGACCCGCGCAAGTCGCTGCACCTCGACGACGTGGCCCTGCCCGAGCTCGGCCCGGGCGAGGCCCTGGTCGCCGTCATGGCCAGCTCGGTCAACTACAACTCGGTCTGGACCTCGATCTTCGAGCCGGTGTCGACCTTCGGCTTCCTGGAGCGCTACGGCCGTCTCAGCGACCTCAGCAAGCGCCACGACCTCCCGTACCACGTCATCGGCTCCGACCTCGCCGGCGTCGTGCTGCGCACCGGCCCCGGCGTGAACTCGTGGAAGCCCGGCGACGAGGTCGTCGCCCACTGCCTCTCGGTCGAGCTGGAGTCCTCCGACGGCCACAACGACACGATGCTCGACCCCGAGCAGCGCATCTGGGGCTTCGAGACCAACTTCGGCGGCCTCGCGGAGATCGCCCTCGTCAAGTCCAACCAGCTGATGCCGAAGCCCGGCCACCTCAGCTGGGAGGAGGCGGCCTCCCCCGGCCTCGTCAACTCCACCGCCTACCGCCAGCTGGTCTCCCGCAACGGCGCCGGCATGAAGCAGGGCGACAACGTCCTCATCTGGGGCGCGAGCGGCGGCCTCGGCTCGTACGCCACGCAGTTCGCCCTCGCCGGCGGCGCCAACCCGATCTGTGTCGTCTCCTCCCCGGAGAAGGCCGACATCTGCCGCGCGATGGGCGCCGAGGCGGTCATCGACCGCAACGCCGAGGGCTACAAGTTCTGGAAGGACGAGCACACCCAGGACCCGAAGGAGTGGAAGCGCTTCGGCAAGCGCATCCGCGAGCTCACGGGCGGCGAGGACATCGACATCGTCTTCGAGCACCCGGGCCGCGAGACCTTCGGCGCCTCCGTGTACGTCACGCGCAAGGGCGGCACCATCACCACCTGCGCCTCCACCTCGGGCTACATGCACGAGTACGACAACCGCTACCTGTGGATGTCGCTGAAGCGGATCATCGGCTCGCACTTCGCGAACTACCGCGAGGCGTGGGAGGCGAACCGCCTGATCGCCAAGGGCAAGATCCACCCGACCCTGTCGAAGGTCTACTCCCTGGAGGAGACCGGCCAGGCCGCCTACGACGTCCACCGCAACCTGCACCAGGGCAAGGTCGGCGTCCTCGCGCTCGCTCCGCAGGAGGGCCTGGGCGTCAGCAACCCGGAGCTGCGCGAGAAGCACATCGACGCCATCAACCGTTTCCGTAACATCTGAGCCGGGGACCATAGATGACTGAGCGCCAGAAGGACCGGCCGTGGCTCATGCGGACCTACGCCGGTCACTCGACCGCCGAGGCGTCCAACGAGCTGTACCGGCGCAACCTCGCCAAGGGTCAGACCGGCCTCTCGGTCGCGTTCGACCTGCCGACGCAGACGGGCTACGACCCCGACCACATCCTCGCCCGCGGCGAGGTCGGCCGGGTCGGTGTCCCCGTCTCGCACCTCGGTGACATGCGGCGGCTGTTCCAGGACATCCCCCTGGAGCAGATGAACACCTCGATGACCATCAACGCCACGGCAATGTGGCTCCTGGCGCTCTACCAGGTGGCCGCCGAGGAGCAGGGTGCGGACATCACCAAGCTCCAGGGCACCACCCAGAACGACATCGTGAAGGAGTACCTGTCGCGCGGGACGCACGTCTTCCCGCCCGGCCCCTCCCTCCGTCTCACGACGGACATGATCTGCTACACGGTCAACAACATCCCGAAGTGGAACCCGATCAACATCTGCAGCTACCACCTGCAGGAGGCGGGGGCCACTCCGGTCCAGGAGATCTCGTACGCGATGGCCACCGCGATCGCGGTGCTCGACTCGGTCCGCGACTCCGGCCAGATCCCCGAGGACCGGTTCGGCGATGTCGTCGCCCGCATCTCCTTCTTCGTGAACGCGGGCGTCCGCTTCATCGAGGAGATGTGCAAGATGCGCGCCTTCGGCCGCATCTGGGACAAGATCACCCGCGAGCGGTACGGCATCGAGAACGAGAAGCAGCGCCGGTTCCGCTACGGCGTGCAGGTCAACTCGCTCGGCCTGACCGAGGCCCAGCCGGAGAACAACGTCCAGCGGATCGTCCTGGAGATGCTGGCCGTCACGCTCTCCAAGGACGCCCGCGCCCGCGCCGTCCAGCTCCCCGCCTGGAACGAGGCCCTCGGCCTCCCCCGGCCCTGGGACCAGCAGTGGTCGCTCCGCATCCAGCAGGTGCTCGCCCACGAGTCCGACCTGCTGGAGTACGAGGACATCTTCGCCGGCTCGCACGTCATCGAGGCCAAGGTCGATTCGCTCGTCGCGGAATGCCTGGCCGAGATCGACCGGATCCAGGAGATGGGCGGCGCGATGGCCGCCGTCGAGTCCGGCTACCTCAAGTCCCAGCTCGTCTCCTCGCACGCCGAGCGGCGCGCCCGGATCGAGGCCGGCGACGAGAAGATCATCGGCGTCAACATCTTCCAGTCGACCGAGGAGAACCCCCTCACCGCCGACCTGGACACCGCGATCATGACGGTCGACCCGGCGGTCGAGGCGCGCGTGGTCGGCTCGCTGAAGACCTGGCGGGACAACCGCTACCAGCCGCCGTTCAACCACCCGCGCCCCTGCAAGGCCCTCGAACGCCTCAAGGAGGCCGCCAAGGGCACCGGCAACCTCATGGAGGCCACGCTCGAGTGCGCCCGCGCCGGGGTCACGACCGGCGAGTGGACCGAGGCCCTGCGCGAGGTCTTCGGCGAGTTCCGGGCCCCCACCGGCGTCTCCTCGGCCCCGGTCGCGGTGACGGCCGAGGAGGGCACGCCGCTGGCTCTCGTACGGGAGAAGGTGGCGCGGACCGCCGACGAGCTCGGCTCCGGGCGGCTGCGGCTGCTCGTGGGCAAGCCGGGCCTGGACGGGCACTCCAACGGGGCCGAGCAGATCGCCGTCCGCGCGCGCGACGCCGGTTTCGAGGTGGTCTACCAGGGCATCCGGCTGACCCCCGAGCAGATCGTCAACGCGGCCCTCGCCGAGGACGTGCACTGCGTGGGTCTGTCGATCCTCTCCGGCTCGCACGCCGAGCTGGTCCCGGACGTCCTCGCCCGCCTCCGGGAGGCCGGCGCCACCGACATCCCGGTCATCGTCGGCGGGATCATCCCGAACGCCGACGCCGCAGACCTGAAGCGCGCGGGCGTGGCCGCCGTCTTCACACCGAAGGACTTCGGTATCACGGAGATCATCGGCCGTATCGTCGACGAGATCCGGAAAGCACACAAGCTCAGCCCCCTGGAAAGTACGGAGGTCCCCGCATGACCAGCCCCGTGAACCGTCTGCGTCCGCGCCGCTCCTGCCTCGCGGTACCCGGCTCCAACCCGCGGTTCCTCGAGAAGGCCCAGGGCCTCGCCGCGGACCAGGTCTTCCTGGACCTGGAGGACGCCTGCGCGCCGCTGGCCAAGCCCGAGGCCCGGCACACCATCGTGAAGTTCCTCAACGAGGGCGACTGGACCGGCAAGACCCGGGTCGTGCGGGTCAACGACTGGACGACCCACTGGACGTACCGCGACGTCGTCACGGTCGTCGAGGGCGCCGGCCAGAACCTCGACTGCATCATGCTGCCGAAGGTCCAGGACGCCCAGCAGATCGTCGCGCTCGACCTGCTGCTCACGCAGATCGAGAAGACGATGGGCTTCGAGGTCGGCAAGATCGGCATCGAGGCGCAGATCGAGAACGCCCAGGGCCTCACCAACGTCAACGCGATCGCGCAGGCCTCCCAGCGCGTCGAGACGATCATCTTCGGCCCGGCCGACTTCATGGCCTCGATCAACATGAAGTCGCTGGTCGTGGGCGAGCAGCCGCCGGGCTACCCGGCCGACGCCTACCACCACATCCTGATGAGCATCCTGATGGCCGCCCGCGCCAACAACCTCCAGGCGATCGACGGCCCCTACCTCCAGATCCGCAACCCGGAGGGCTACAAGGCCGTCGCGCAGCGCGCCGCCGCCCTGGGCTTCGACGGCAAGTGGGTGCTGCACCCGGACCAGGTCGCCGCCGCGAACGAGATCTTCTCGCCCGCGCAGGAGGACTTCGACCACGCCGAGCTGATCCTGGACGCGTACGACTACTACACGTCCGAGGCCGGCGGGAAGAAGGGCTCCGCGATGCTCGGCGACGAGATGATCGACGAGGCCTCCCGCAAGATGGCCCTGGTCATCTCGGGCAAGGGCCGCGCCGCCGGCATGCAGCGCACCACCAAGTTCGAGATCCCGGAGGCCTGAGCCCCATGCAGTTCGGCCGTACCTACGAAGAGTTCGAAGTCGGTGCCGTCTACAAGCACTGGCCCGGAAAGACGGTCACCGAGTACGACGACCATCTCTTCTGTCTGCTGACGATGAACCACCATCCGCTGCACATGGATGTGAATTACGCCGAGAACACGACGGACTTCGGCAAGAACGTCGTCGTGGGCAATTACATCTACTCGCTGCTGCTCGGCATGTCCGTGCCGGACGTCTCCGGCAAGGCCATCGCCAACCTGGAGATCGAGTCGCTGCGGCACGTGGCGCCGACCTTCCACGGCGACACGATCTACGGCGAGACGACGGTCCTCGACAAGACCCCGTCGAGGTCGAAGAACGACCGCGGCATCGTCTACGTCGAGACCAAGGGCTACAAGCAGGACGGCACGCTCGTGTGCGTCTTCCGCCGCAAGGTCATGGTGCCCACCGAGACGTACATCAAGGAGCGCGGCGGCGAGCAGCCCGGCCGCCCCGAGCTGATCGAGCCCGCCAAGAAGACGGAGAAGTAGCCATGGCCCGACTCGCCCAGACCGCCGGGCTCACGGACGTCCAGCAGGAGATCCTCAAGACCGTCCGGGAGTTCGTCGACAAGGAGATCATCCCGGTCGCCACCGAGCTGGAGCACCGCGACGAGTACCCCCAGCAGATCGTCGACGGGCTCAAGGAGCTCGGCCTCTTCGGTCTGATGATCCCCGAGGAGTACGGGGGCCTGGGCGAGTCGCTGCTCACCTACGCGCTGTGCGTGGAGGAGATCGCCCGTGGCTGGATGTCGGTCTCCGGCATCATCAACACGCACTTCATCGTCGCGTACATGCTGAAGCAGCACGGCACGCAGGAGCAGAAGGAGTACTTCCTTCCGCGGATGGCGGCCGGCGAGACGCGTGGCGCGTTCTCGATGTCGGAGCCGGGCCTCGGCTCGGACGTGTCCGCCATCACGTCCAAGGCGGTCAAGGACGGCGACGAGTACGTCCTCAACGGTCAGAAGATGTGGCTGACGAACGGCGGAACGTCAACGCTGGTCGCCGTTCTCGTCCGAAGTGACGAAGGACACCCGGAGGGCACCGCCCCCCACAAGTCGATGACGACCTTCCTCGTCGAGAAGGAGCCCGGCTTCGGAGAGGTCCGCCCCGGCCTCACCATCCCCGGCAAGATCGACAAGATGGGTTACAAGGGCGTCGACACGACCGAGCTCATCATGGACGGACTGCGCATTCCGGCCAATCGGGTTCTCGGCGGCACGACGGGCCGAGGGTTTTACCAAATGATGGACGGCGTCGAGGTGGGCCGCGTGAACGTGGCGGCCCGTGGCTGTGGCGTCGCGCAGCGTGCTTTCGAACTGGGTGTCTCATATGCCCAGCAACGTCACACTTTCGGCAAGGCGATCGCCGAACACCAGGCGATTCAGTTCAAGCTTGCCGAGATGGCTACCAAGGTCGAGGCCGCTCATGCCATGATGGTGAACGCAGCACGCAAAAAGGACTCCGGGGAACGAAACGACCTCGAAGCAGGGATGGCGAAGTACCTCGCGTCCGAATACTGCAAGGAGGTCGTGGAGGATGCCTTCCGCATTCACGGCGGCTACGGGTTCTCGAAGGAGTACGAGATCGAGCGTCTCTACCGCGAGGCGCCGATGCTGCTCATCGGTGAAGGTACCGCCGAGATCCAGAAAATGATCATTGGTCGTCGGCTGCTCGAGGAGTACCGATTCCAGGGTTGATTGTCGCGTTTGAGTCGGTTCGGCCGCGAAGAAGATCACACCCTGTGTTCGTCTTCCGGCCGTCGACTCGGTTCCTGGCTTGCCCAGTTGCGCCCCGCAACCGATAGCATCGCCGGAAAGCCGCCGTCCCCCGTTGCCAGTGCGGCATCATCCGCTACGAAGGTCATCCATGCCCCACAGCCAAACCTCTGCACACCGCGACAGCCTCTCGGGCGTACGCCTCGCGCGCGGAGCATCGCCGTGGCTTCTGCCGACCGTCGCCACCGCGGCGCTCTCCCTCTTGCGCGCGCGCAAGTCGCGGCGAGCCGCGGCCATCGCCGTGCCGACCACCGCTCTCGCGGCCGGCATGCTGTGGTTCTTCCGCGACCCCGAGCGCGAGATCGCTCAGGGCCGGGTCATCTCCCCCGCCGACGGTGTGGTGCAGAGCATCATGCCGTGGAAGGACGGACGCACCCGGGTCGCCATCTTCATGAGCCCGCTGAACGTCCACGTCAACCGCGCGCCGCTGGCCGGCACGGTGACGTCCGTGGAGCACGTCCCCGGTGGGTTCGTCCCGGCGTTCAACAAGGAGAGCGAGAACAACGAGCGCGTTGTCTGGCACTTCGACACCGAGCTCGGCGACATCGAGATGGTGCAGATCGCGGGTGCCGTCGCACGACGCATCGTGCCGTACATCCCGCAGGGGACGAAGGTCGAGCAGGGTGACCGGATCGGCCTGATCCGCTTCGGCTCGCGGGTCGACATCTACCTCCCGGAGGGTGTCGAGGTCGCCGTCGAGGTCGGCCAGGCCACGACCGCGGGGGTGACTCGCATTGACCGTGATTGATCCCGACACACGGGCTGCCGAATGGGTTGCCGACGCCGAGGCGGACGCGGCCGACGAGGCCGAGGAGATGCCGCTGTCGTTGAGGCTGTCCATAGCGGACGCCCTCACGCTCGGTAACGCCACGTGCGGCTTCATGGCGGTCTACTTCACGACGACCGGCATCCTGATCCCGCACCTCACCGGCAGCACGGAGACCGGCATGGCGCGCAACAGCGCCGCCACCGCCGTGATCCTGATGCTGTGCGCGGCGATCTTCGACCTCTTCGACGGCATCGTGGCGCGCAAGCTCCGCAGCTCGCCGATGGGCGCCGAGCTCGACAACCTCTCGGACCTGATCAGCTTCGGTCTGGCCCCGGCCTACTTCGTGCTCGTGTACGGAATGGTCGCGGTCCCGGACGGTGCCCAGCAGAAGGTCTCGGCGGTGGCCGCGGTCGCGGTGCTCCTCGCCGTGGTGCTGCGCCTGGCGAGATTCTCGTGCGTGACGATGAAGGACGGCATGTTCCAGGGCATGCCGAGCCCCTTCGGCGCGCTGACGGTCGTCTCGATCGTGCTCCTTGAGCTGCCGTTCGTCCCGACGCTCCTCGCGATCATCGGGGTGGCCTGGCTGATGGTGAGCCGGGTCGAGTACCCCAAGCCGCGGGGTGTCCTCGCGGTGGCGATGCTCGCCTGGATCGTGGGCGCGATGGGCATGCTGGCGGCCTGGGCGTTCGACGCCCCGGGCGGCGCGTTCCTGCTGCAGACCGGCTGCGCGCTCCAGGTGGTGATGGGCGCCGTGATCCCCCTCTTCGCGACGGCCCGCCGGGTGAACACCTTCCGCGGCAACCGCCGGGAGAGCCGGGAGGCTCGCGCGGCGCAGCTGCGGTAGCGGATCGAGTGGTACGTGAAGGGCCCCGGGAGGCGAAAGCCTCCCGGGGCCCTTTCGCGTGCCCGGCTCCGTCTACCCCACGTGCTTGTAGTACAGCGTGGTGGGGCGGAGGGTGCCGGCCGGGTCGGCGGCGAAGTCCGGGATCGTTCCGGCGGCCGTCCAGCCCGCTCCCCGGTAGAGGCGCTCGGCCGGGCTGTCGGTCCGGGTGTCCAGGACGAGCAGGCGGAGGCCGGTGGCGGCGGCGTGGGCCTCGGCCGCGGCGAGCAGCCGGCGGCCGAGGCCGCCGCCCCGGGCGGAGCTGTGCACGAGGAGCCGGGCGATCTCCCCGCGGTGGCGGCCGTTGGCCGTGCCGGTACGGACGAGGGTGACGACGCCGGTCAGGCTCCCGTCCGGGGCGTGGGCGGCCCAGACGTCCCGTACGCCCGCCGCGGCCTCCTCGGCGGCGCCCGACCACCAGGAGGCCGCGTCGGTCGTCTCCAGGGGCGCCAGGAAGCCGACGGAGGCCCCGCCGTCCACGGCGTCCACGAGGAGCGCGGCGAGACCGGCGGGGGCGTGGGTCCGTACGGCGTCGGGGGTGAGGCGCTCGATCGCGTCCGGGGCGGGGAGCGGCTTCTCCAGGCAGACCAGGTCCGGCCGCTCGTCCCAGGACTCGACGGTCGCGAAGCCGAGGCTCCGGTAGAGGGCGAGCGGCTCCTCACGCCAGCCCCAGACCGTGAGGCGTACGGCGGGTGCTCCCGAGGCGGCGGCCCGGCGCAGGGCCTCGGCCATGAGGGCCTTCGCGAGGCCCTTCCGCCGGGCCTCGGGCGCGACCCAGAGGCGCTTGATCTCGGGCGGGCGGCCGTCGCGGGGTGCCTTGAGGACGACGCAGCCCGAGGGGGCGTCGTCCCCGGGCGCGGTGACGAGCAGGACGGTGTCGGCGGCGAAGGCGGCGGCCGGGTCCTCGGCCTCGCCCCGGTATACGGCCGGGAGCTCGGCGACCGTCGTCACGGTCACCCCTTTCTCGGCCTGGTTGACCAGGTGGTAGGCGCCCAGCAGGTGAGGAAGGTGCGGGTGCGAGCGGTTCTCCTCGATTCGTACTGTCATGGGCCAGAGCTTCACACCGCGATGTTTCGGCGATGTGAAGATCTTCTACGCTGGGGCGCATGCGTGTACTGGTCGCGGGCGCCACGGGCGCCGTGGGTCGTCAGCTCGTCCCCCGTCTCGAAGCGGCGGGGCACGAGGTCGTGGGGATCTCCCGGCGCGGTCCGCGTCCGGTGGACGTCCTGGACGCCGGGGCGGTGCGCGGGGCGGTGGCCGAGGCCGCGCCGGACGCCGTGGTGCACCAGCTGACGGACCTGGGCGGGGCGGACGGTGCCGCGAACAACCGGGTACGGATCGAGGGCACCCGGAACCTCGTGGACGCGGCGCGGGCGGCGGGGGTCGGGCGGATCGTCGCGCAGTCGATCTCCTGGGCGTACGGCCCCGGGGACGCGCCCGCCGACGAGTCCGTACCGCTCGACGCGACGGAGGAGCTGCCGCGGGCGCGGATCGTCGCGGGGGTCCGCGCGCTGGAGTCCGCGGTGGCGGAGCTCCCGGAGGCGGTCGTCCTGCGGTACGGGATCCTCTACGGCCCCGGCACCTGGTACGCGCCCGGGGGCGCGGTGGCCGCCGCGCTCGCCGGGGACCCGGCGGCCCGGTTCCTGGGGAGCACGGCGGCCGACGGTTCGGTGAGCTCCTTCGTGCACGTCGCCGATGCCGCCGAGGCGGCCGTACGGGCCCTGACGTGGCCCCCGGGCGCGTACAACGTGGTGGACGACGAGCCCGCGCCCGGGCACGACTGGCTGCCGGTCCTGGCGGAGGCCCTGGGCGCCCCCGCCCCGGAGCGGAGCGCGGGCCGGGCGCCCTGGGCCCGGGGCGCGGTGAACGCCCGGGCCCGTGCGCTGGGCTGGGCCCCGGTCCGCCCGTCCTGGCGGACGGGCTTCGCGGACCAGGGCGAGCCGGGTTACGGCGTGTAGGACTTCGCCGCGTCGGCGACGAACGGCTGGCGGACGGTGCGCATGCCGCCGGGGACCGACTTGTCCGGCTGGATGATGACGGACTGGCGGGACGACGGCGCCTTCGGGTCGCCGAGGTCGTGGGTCATGCCGAAGCCGGCGTCGTGGGCCTTCATGGTCAGGAGCGCCTTGTCGACGCCCTCGCGCGTGAGGTCCTTCTCCGTGCAGGCCTTCTTCAGGGCCTCGCCGAAGACGCTCGCCGCGGTCCAGCCCGCGACGATGCCGTTGTCGAGGCTGTCGCCGGGGTAGGCAGCCCGGTAGTCGGCGACGAGCTTCTTCGCCGTCGGGGTGTCCGCGCCGATGGGCAGGCTCGGGGAGGCGAACCAGTACATCTTCTCCAGGGCGGGTCCGGCCTGGGTGCCGAGGAGCTGCGGCGCGAAGGCCGAGTTGTTGCCGACGACCGGGATCTTGAGGCCGGTGGCGGCGGCGACGCCGACGAGGGAGGCGGCCTGGCGGGGGCCGGCGCTGATGACGACGGCCTTGACCCCGGCCTGCTTCAGCGCCGAGACCTGCGCCGACATGTCGTTGTCGGTGGGCTTGATCTTCTGCTCGACGACGGTCAGGCCGGCTTTCTCCGCCGCGTACTTCGAGCCCTTCAGGGCGTTCTCGCCGTAGTCGCCCTCGAAGTAGACGTGGCCGAGCTTGTCGCCGGACTTCAAGCCCTTCTCCTTGAGCAGGAAGTCGACGGCGTTGATCGTCTCGACGTCGTACGTGGCGCCGAGGACGCGGATGTACGGGGAGCCGAGCAGCGAGGCCGACCAGGCCTGGGGCAGGACGAGCCCCTTGTCCTTGCCGTCGACCTGGGGCTTGACCGCGGCGACGAACGGGGAGCCGATGAACTGGGTGTAGCCGACGACCTTCGGCTCCAGCTCGGTGTAGGCGGCGAGCGCCTTCTGCGGGTCGTAGCCGTGGTCGCGGACCGTGAGCTCCAGCTGCCGGCCGCAGATCCCGCCGGCGGCGTTGACCTGCTTCACGTACAGCTGCTGGGCCTGGGTGACGCTCTTGCCGAGGGTCGCGTACACGCCGGTCATGTCGGTGAGGGCGCCGAGCGCGATCGTCTTGTCGGTGACGCCCTCGCCGGTCTTCACCCCGCCCGCGCCGGTCTGCTTGCCGTCGTCGGTCTTGGCCTTGGAGCTGCATCCGGCGGCGGTGAGGGCGACCAGCGCGGCGAGCGCGGCGGCCAGGCCCCGCACGGCCTGTCTGCGGTGGGTCATCGTGTCTCCCCAGAGGGTTCGGTGGACGGGGTGTCGGTGGGTGTGGGGCTCTTGGATTTCCGGGCGGCGAGGCGGACCAGGCCGCCGGGCAGGAACAGCACCACCGCGACGACGGCGGCGCCGTAGAGGTAGCGGGAGGCCTCCCCCGGGGCGATGCCGCCCGTCCCCGGCGCGGAGACCAGGGGCAGCGCGTCGCTGTACCGGGTGAGGAGCTGCGGCAGGAGGGTGACGAAGACGCCTCCGGCCACCGCGCCGGCGACCGAGCCGAGACCGCCGATGACGATCATGGCCAGGTATTCGAGGGAGAGCGCCATGCCGAAGTACTCCGGCACGGTCCGCTGGAAGACCAGGGCGAGCAGGACGCCCGCCAGGCCCGCGTACATGGAGGAGAGGACGAAGACGGCGGCGCGGTAGCGGGCGACGGGGATGCCCATGACCCCGGCGGCGATCCGGTGGTCCCGGATCGCGTTCATCGCGCGTCCCGGGCGGCCCCTGAGCACTCCCCTGGCGAACAGCGCCCCGCCGAGGAGCAGGACGAGACCGAGGTACCAGAGCTTCTCGACGGCGCCGAACGGCACCTGGGCGACGAGGAGTTCGGTGTCGTCGAAGGTGAGGCCGAAGAGGCTGAGCGGGGGGACGGCGCGGCCGTTGTAACCGCCGGTGAGGTCATGGGCGTTGAAGAGCACGTGCTGCCCGATGAAGATCAGCGCGAGGGTCGCGATGCCGAGGTACGCGCCGCGCAGCCGGCCCGCGATGGGGCTGAACACCCCGCCCGCCAGGCCCGCGAGGGCCACCGCGAGGACGGCGGCGAGCCAGCCGGGCAGGCCGAGACCGGCGAGTCCGTCCGCGCCGTCGCCGGCGAAGAGGCAGTAGCCGTAGGCGCCGACGGCCAGGAAGAAGGCGTGTCCCATGGAGAGTTGGCCGGTGGCACCGGTCAACAGGTTGATGCCGAGGGCGCCGAGGGCGGCGGCCATGGCGAACAGGCCCGCCTGGAGCCAGAATCGGTCCAGGTAGAACGGGAGCGCGACGAGGAGGAGTCCGGCGGCGGCCCACCCGTACACCCCGGCACGGATGCGCACGCCGGGGCGGGCGAGGGTCTCAGACACGGGCGAGCTCCTTCGTGCCGAAGAGTCCGGCCGGGCGGATCAGCAGGACCGCGACCATGACGAGGTAGGGGGCGAGGTCGCCGATGCCCCGGCCGAGGAAGGCCAGATCGCTCTGGTAGCCGGTGGCGAGGGACTCGGTGATGCCGACGAGGAGTCCGCCGACGAGGGCGCCCGTGGTGGAGTCGAGGCCGCCGAGGATCGCGGCGGGGAAGGCCTTGAGGGCGGCGAGCGAGGTCGCCCGTTCCAGGCCGGGGGTCGGGAAGACGGTGAGGAAGAGCGCCGCGACGGCGGCGAGGGCGCCGGCGACCGCCCAGGCCCCGAGCGAGACGCGGCCGAGCCGGATGCCCATGAGGGCGGCGGTCTCCTGGTTCTCGGCGGCGGCCCGCATGGCGACGCCCCAGGAGGTGTACCGGAAGGCGAGCAGGAAGGCGGTGATGAGGAGGGCCGCGACGAGGAGGGCCGCGATCCGGGTCTGGGCGATGGTGACGGGGCCGACGGTGAGGACCGCGTCGCCCCACGGGTCGCCGAGGGCGAGGATGTCGGTGCCGATGCGGCGGGTCAGCTCGGTGGCGAGCAGGATGTCGACGCCGATGGTGACGATCGCGAGGACGCTGTGGTCGCCGCCCCGGTGGCGGCGCATGACGAAGAACTCGACGGCGGCGCCGACGACGGCGGCGCCCGTGATCCCGGCGAGCAGCGCGGGCCAGAAGCCGATCGTGTCGTGGAGGACGGCGGTGACGTAGCCGCCGGCCAGGAGGAGCGAGGCGTGGGCGAAGTTGACGACCTCGGTGGCGCGGAAGATGACCACGAAGCCGAGGGCGATGAGGGCGTAGATCGAGCCCAGTGAGACGCCGTTGATCAGGAACTCGGCGAAGGTGCTCACGCGGCGGTCTCCTCTCCGAGGTAGGCGCGGACGACCGCCGGGTCGTTCTGGACGTCGCCGGGGGCTCCGTCGGCGATGCGGCGGCCGAAGTCGAGGACGGTGACGGAGTCGGCGAGCCGCATCACCAGGCCCATGTCGTGCTCGACGAGGAGGACCGAGATGCCGAGGCCGTCGCGGACGCCCGCGATGACCGAGGCGGTACGGCGCCGCTCGTCGGCGGTCATGCCGGCGACGGGTTCGTCGAGGAGCAGCAGCTTCGGCTCCATGCAGAGGGCGCGGGCGAGTTCGGCGAGCTTCTGCTGCCCGTACGGGAGGGAGCCGGCGGGCTGGGCCAGCTGACGCTCCAGGCCGACGAAGGCGGCGATCTCCCGGACCCTGGCCCGGTGGCGGGCCTCCTCGCGGGCGGCGGAGGGGAGCCGGAGCCCGGCGGCGAGGAAGCCGGTGCGGGTGAGCCGGTGCCGGCCGAGCATCAGGCTGTCCTCGACGGTGGCGCGGGGCGGCAGGGCCAGGTTCTGGAAGATCCGGCCGACGCCGAGGTCCGCGATCCGGTGCGGGGGCAGGGCGGTCAGCTCGTGCGGGCCGAGGCGGACGGAGCCGGCCGTGGCCCGGTAGACGCCGGAGAGCACGTTGAAGCACGTGGACTTGCCGGCGCCGTTGGGGCCGATGAGGGCGTGGACGGTGCCGGGCCGGACGGTGAAGCCGATGCCGTCGAGGGCGGTGAGTCCGGCGAACCGTACGGTCAGGTCCTCGACGACGAGGGCGGGGACGTCGGCCGTGTTCTCGGGAGAGGGCGGTGCGTCGGTCATCGGGTCTCCTCCCAGCGGGACAGGACCGGGTGCGCGGCCCGGGCGCGGGCCGCGTCGGCGGCGGCGTCCTCGTCGACCACGCCCAGGTACCGGCGGCGCACCTCGTCGGAGGCCGCGAGCTCGGCCGCAGGACCGGAGAGGGTGACCTCGCCGACCTCCAGGACGTACGCGCGGGAGGCGAGGCGCAGCGCGAGCGCCGCGTTCTGCTCGACCAGGAGCACGGCCGTGCCTTGGGCGTTGATCTCGCGGACGGCGTCCGCGATCCGGGCGGCCATCAGCGGGGCGAGCCCCAGGGAGGGCTCGTCGAGGAGGAGCAGGCCCGGTGCGGCCATGAGGGCGCGGCCGACGGCGAGCATCTGCTGTTCGCCGCCGGAGAGCAGCCCGGCCTGCTGGCGGGCGCGGTCGGCGAGGACCGGGAAGAGCTCGTGGACGCGGCGCAGCGCGGCGGCCTTCGCGGCGCGGTCGCCGCGGCGGCCGAGGGCGCCCGCGCGCAGGTTGTCCTCGACCGTCATCCGGGCGAAGACCTGGCGGCCCTCCGGTACCTGGGAGACGCCGGCGGCGACGACCCGGTCGGGCGGCAGCCCGTCGAGCGGCCGGCCGTCGCGGCTCACCGTGCCGGAGACCACGGACCCGCCGTGGAACCGCAGGGTGCGCGAGACGGCCCGCAGCAGGGTCGACTTGCCGGCGCCGTTGCCGCCCAGGACGGTGACGACGGCGCCCGCCGGTACGGTCAGCGACACCTGGCGCAGCGCGCGCACCGGTCCGTATCCCGCCGTGAGGTCCTTGACCTCGAGGGCGGGTGCGGTTCCTCCCATGGATCCCCTTTCCCGGCCGCGCTGTCACCTGGCGTTTCCCGGCCGATTCGATGGCGCTCACCCCAG
This sequence comes from Streptomyces sp. NPDC042346, assembly GCF_055581845.1. Classification (NCBI taxonomy): domain Bacteria; kingdom Bacillati; phylum Actinomycetota; class Actinomycetes; order Kitasatosporales; family Streptomycetaceae; genus Streptomyces; species Streptomyces sp. NPDC042346. The sequence continues at coordinate 111,504 of NZ_JBVJEH010000012.1, forward strand.
CACCGCGCCGGACCGCCCGTCCACGTCCCGCGGCCGAATCGCTGCCGGTGACCAGCGGGGACGGCGATGGGCTGTGCATGCGCACAACGCTGCGCGTCAGGGGTGTGCCGAGGGGCCCGGGGCGGTGGATCCTCCGGGCATGGGACGGCGCAGACGGCGGACCGGTGACGACTGGAAGGTGCTCGCGCAGGCGTGCACGGCGCTTCTGGAGCGGGTGCCGGAGCTGGTGGACGAGCATCTGAGGGAGCTCCACGCGTACGAGCCCGCCTACGGGCGGATCCTGCCGTACGACCAGCACTGGCAGGAGGCCCACGAGGCGATGCGGATCGGGATCGAGATGATCTCGGCGCCCCGCAACTCGCCCCGGCGGGATCTGGAGCAGGCGGAGTCGATGGGCCGCCGCAGGGCCGGACAGGGCATGCCCCTGGAGCTGGTCGTGCACGCGTACCGGCATGCCGGGCATCTCGTGTGGGACGCGCTGATCGAGGGCGCCGGGGAGGACACGGCGCAGCTGGCGGCGCTGATGCAGTCGGCGACGACGGTGTGGTCGGCGGTGGACGCGCAGGCGGACACGGCGTCGGAGGCGTACCGGTCGACGGAGGCGGAGCTGCGCCGCCGGACCGACGAGCAGCTCCAGGCGCTCCTGGACGCGCTGCTCCAGGGGCAGCGGTCGCCCGAGCTGGTGGCGCGGGCGGCGGCGGGCCTGGACCTGCCGGAGCAGGGGCGGTACGCGGTGGTGGTGCTGCGCTACGACCGGCGGGAGGAGCGGGAGCCGTTCCACCGGCAGGTGCAGGGCGAGGGCGTGCGGTTCCTGTGGCGGATGGGCGCGGACTGCGAGATCGGGGTGGTGGCGCTGGCCGAGGAGACCGGTCTGGACGCGTTGTCGGAGCTCCTCGACGGGCGGTGCCCGGGGCCCGGGGGGATCAGCCCGGTCGTGGTGGGGCTGACCGAGCTGGGCCGGGCGCGCCGCCTCGCGGAGCTGGCCCTGCGGACGTGCCCGCCGGGCAGCCGGCAGATCGTGCGGCTGGACCGCCGGATGGCGGGGGCGCTGGTGGTGGGCCAGCCGGAGATGGCGAGCCTGCTGGTCTCGGACGTCCTGGGCGGTCTGCTCGAACTGGACCCGGCGGACCGGGCGGTCCTCCTGGAGACGCTGGACGTGTGGCTCGACTGCGAGGGCTCGGCGGGGCGGGCGGCGGGCCGCCTGTACTGCCACCGGAACACGGTCTTCAACCGCCTGCGGCGGCTGGAACAGCTGACGTCACGGTCGCTGTCCCGGCCGCGGGACCTGACGGAGATGACGCTGGCGCTGGACGCGTTCCGGCTGACGGCACAGGGGTGAGGTACGGGGGGGTACGCGGGTCGGGTACGGGTACGGGGCGACGCCCGTACCCGTACCCGACCCGTAAGCCTGCGTACGGCTACGCCAGGAAGTCCCGGGCGATGTCCGCCGCCACGTCCTCCAGGAGCGGGCCGGCGTTCGCGATGCACTTCGCCGTGTCGGGCTCGATGGCCGTGAGCGGGTAGGCGCGGCGGATGCCGGCCGTGCCGAGGGCCTCCGGGGGCAGGGCCAGGCGGCCGCAGACCGCGACGACCTCCTTGCCGGCCGCGCGGGCCGCCGCGGCGACGCCCGCCGGGGCCTTGCCGTGGAGGGTCTGCTCGTCGAGGGAGCCCTCGCCGGTGATGACGAGGGTGGCGCGCTCCAGGGCCGGGGCGAAGCCGAGGACCTCCAGCATCAGCTCGATGCCGGGGCGGAAGCTCGCGCCCAGGATGAGGGCGCCGTAGCCGATGCCGCCCGCGCCGCCCGCGCCGGGCGCCACGGCCGCTTCGGCCGCCTTGGGGCCGATGGCCTTCTCCAGGACGGTGGCGAAGTGGGCGAGGGCCGCGTCCAGGGTGCGGACGTCGTCCGGGGTGGCGCCCTTCTGGGGGCCGTAGACGGCCGGGGCGCCCTTGGGGCCGGTGAGCGGGTTGTCGACGTCGCTGGCCAGGATCAGGTCGACCGTCGCGAAGCGGGCGTCGAGGCCGGTGAGGTCGGCCGTGGCCAGCTCGGCGAGGGGCGCGCCGCCGGGGCCGACGGGCTCGCCGGCCTCGTCGAGGAAGCGGGCGCCGAGCGCGGCGAGCATGCCGGCGCCGCCGTCGGTGGTGGCGCTGCCGCCGACGCCGAAGACGATGGTCGTCGCCCCCGCGTCCAGGGCCGCGCGGAGCAGCTCCCCGGAGCCGTACGTGGTCGCCGTCAGCGGGGCGAAGACCCCGGCCGGGAGGAGCTGGAGGCCGGAGGCCTCGGCCATCTCGACGACCGCGGTGGTGTCGCGCAGCGCGTAGGCCGCGGTGACGGGCTCGCCGAGCGGGCCGGTCACCTGGACCTCGCGGCGTTCGAATCCGGCCGCGACGGCCGCCGCGACGGTGCCGTCGCCGCCGTCGGCCACGGGCAGAGTCTCCACCGTGAGCTCCGGGACGATCCGTCGCAGTCCCGCGGTGACCCGCTCCGCGACCTGTACGGCCGTGAGCGAACCCTTGAACTTGTCAGCCGCCACGAGTACGTGAGCGACGTGAGTTGCTGCTCCGTCCGTCACCTTGCATCCCTTGCTTTCGAACGTGCAGTCGCGCCAGGGCTGACCCTATCCGTAGGGCCAGACGGCGTGCCACCCCCTGATAGGGCGATATTCCGCACCATAGTGGGGTCACATGAGTACGGAACCGATCGAACAGACCCCGCGTGACCGGTACGCGCCCGATGGCAAGGTCATCGGGATCGGGATCGCGGCCGTCGTGGCGGTCGTCGCCTGGGCCGCCCTGGGCGAGGACTCCTTCGACAGCGCCTCGTCCACGGCCCTCCAGTGGGTGCTGTCCAATTTCGCCTGGCTCTTCGTGGTCGCCGCGGACACGTTCCTCGTGCTGTGCGTGGTGATCGCGCTGAGCCGGTTCGGCCGGATCAGGCTGGGCGCGGACGACTCGGAACCCGAGTTCACCAATCTGGCGTGGATCGCGATGATGTTCAGCGCCGGCATGGGCATCGGTCTGATGTTCTACGGGGTCGGGGAGCCGCTCCAGCACTTCCTGAGCCCGCCGCCGGCGAGCGGGGTCCCGGCGGGGACCGGCGCGGCGGCCCGTACCGCCATGGAGTACTCGTTCTTCCACTGGACGCTCACCCCCTGGGCGATCTACGGCATCGCCGGTCTCGCCCTCGCGTACGCGGGCTTCCGCAAGGGCCGCGGCAACCGGCTCAGCTCCGCCTTCGTGCCGCTGATGGGCGAGCGCCGGGCGAATTCCTGGCCCGGCAAGGCGATCGACCTGCTCGCGGTGTTCGCGACGGTCTTCGGCACGGCGACGAGCCTGGGGCTCGGCGCCCTCCAGGTGGCCGAGGGACTGAACCTGACGATGGGCCTGGAGAACACCACCTCCACCCAGCTGATCATCATCGTGTCGCTGTCGGCGGCCTTCGTCCTGTCGGCCTTCTCGGGGCTCCACAAGGGCGTGAAGTGGCTCTCCACGCTGAACATCGTCCTCGCCGGCTGTCTGATGCTCTTCGTCTTCCTCCTCGGCCCGACCGTCTACATCCTCGACACCATCCCGGCCTCGGTCGGCGGCTACCTGCACCAGCTGCTGCCGATGGCGAGCCGGACCGGTGCCTTCACCGACCCCGACTGGCTGGGCGTGTGGACGATCTTCTACTGGGCGTGGTGGCTGTCCTGGGCGCCGTTCGTCGGCACCTTCATCGCCCGGATCTCGCGCGGCCGGACGATCCGCGAGTTCCTGATGGGCGTGCTGCTCGTGCCCTCGGGCGCGACCGTGGTGTGGTTCTGCGTGATGGGCGGCACGGCGATCCGGCTGGAGTCGACGGGCGCCGCGGACCTGGCGACGGCGGTCAAGGACGGGCCGGAGGCCTCACTGTTCGCGATGCTGGAGGCGCTGCCGATCGGCACGGTCACCTCGGTCATCGCGATGATCCTGGTGATGACGTACTTCGTCACGAGCGCAGACTCGGCCTCGCTGGTCATGGGCTCGCTGACGAGCCGGGGCTCGCTCAACCCGCCGACCTGGCTCGTGGTGACCTGGGGCGTCCTCATGGCGGCCGTGGCCGCGGTCCTGCTCGTGGTGGGCGGGCTGAGCTCGCTCCAGACGGCGACGATCCTGGTGGCCCTGCCGTTCGTGATCGTCATGCTGGCGCTGTGCTGGGCGCTCCTGAAGGAGCTGCGGGAGGACCCGGGCGCGGGCCCTGTCCGGCACCACGCCCTGCACGGGATGGGGGACGCGGTGCGGACGCTGGTCGGCGAGGCGATGACCGAGCAGGGCGGCGGGGCCCGCCACCACCGGCTGCGCCGGGCGGCGAAGGCCCGTACCGAAGCGGAGGAAGAGGACAACTGACCCGCCATGCCCCCTCCTCCCCAGGAAAGCCGACCCGACATGAGCCCCGGCCCCAGCGGGGGCCGACCCGTCATGGCCCTCGCCCCCACGAAAGCCGACCCGACATGACCCTCGCCCCCACGGAACTCGACCGCGCGGAGCTCGCCGACCGGATCCTGGGCGGCTGGACCGGCCGCATCGCCGGGAACATGCTCGGCAAGCCCGTGGAGCGCGGCGACCACTGGACGCGGGAGCACATCGACGCGTACCTGCGGCTGACGGACGCGCTCCCGCTGACCGACTACCTGCCGCCCCCTCCGCCCGGGGCGACCGGCTTCGAGCTGCGTCCCGAGTGGCCCCGGTGCGTGCGCGGCGGGATCGACGGGAGCTGCCGGGACGACGACGTCGACTGGTCGGTCCTCGGGCTGCACCTCCTGGAGACCCGCGGTTTCGCGTTCACGACCGAGCAGGTCGGCGAGGAGTGGCTGTCGCGGCTGCCGTACCTCCAGACGTTCACGGCCGAGCGGGTCGCCTACCGCAACCTCGCGAACGGGCTGCGGCCGCCGCTGACGGCGACGTACGACAACCCGTACCAGGAGTGGATCGGCGCGCTGATCAGGGCCGACGTCTACGGCTGGACCTGCCCGGGGGATCCGCGCCGGGCCGCCGCGCTCGCCCGCCGGGACGCGGTCCTGTCGCACAGCGGGAACGGCGTGTACGGGGCGATGTGGGCGGCGGCGCTGATCGCCGCCGCCTTCACCGCGCCCGACGTCCGGTCCGCCCTGGAGGCCGGCCTGGAGCGGGTCCCGGAGAGCAGCCGTCTCGCCCGGACCGTACGGGGCACGATGGCGCTCCACGAGTCGGGGCTCGGCTGGTCCGAGGCGCTCGACGAGCTGGCGGAGCGGACGGCGGGGCTCGGCTGGATCCACACCGTCCCGAACGCGGCCGTCCTCACCGCCGGACTCCTGTACGGCGAGGGGGACTTCACCCGCACGATCGCGCTGACCGTGCGGGGCGGCCTCGACACGGACTCCAACGGCGCGACGGCGGGCTCGGTGGCGGGGGTGATGTGCGGGGCGGCCGCGATCCCGCCGCAGTGGTCGGAGCCGCTGCGGGACCGGGTGAGCAGCGCGGTCTTCGGCTACGACGGCGTACGCATCACGGAGCTGGCGGAGCGGACGCTGCGGCTGGCTACGCTGACGTCATGACCACCACCGACTACGCCACGTACATCGCCGGTCTCCCCCGCGTCCTGGCCGCCGCCGCCGCGCTCTTCCGGGACTCCGCGGGCCGGGTCCTGGTCGTGGAGCCCGACTACCGCGACGGCTGGACGCTGCCCGGTGGCACGATCGAGTCCGACGGCGGCGAGACGCCCCGGCAGGCCGCCCGCCGGGAGACGGCGGAGGAGATCGGCCTGGACGTGGGGCTCGGCCCGCTGCTCGCCGTCGACTGGTCGCACGGCACGGAGCGGCCGCCGATCGTGGCGTACGTGTACGACGGCGGGGTGCTGACCGAGGAGCGGTTCGCGGAGATCCGGCTCCAGGAGGAGGAACTGCTCTCCTGGAAGCTGATCGACCGCGGGGAGGTCACCGCCCACCTGCCGGGCAGCCTGGGCCGGCGGGTCCTCGCCGCGCTGGACGTCCTGGAGACCGGCGGCGGGCCGGTGGAGCTGGAGAACGGACACCCCGCGCACGGATGACCCGGGACCGGGCCCGGGCACAGCCCCGGCCCGCCCGCCCTCAGCCCTGCGGGGGCTCGGGCGGCAGGAGTTCGCCGGTGCGGTGCGGTTCGTCGCGGGTGGCGACGCGCGCCTCGGTGCGGTGTCCGCGCGCGATGGGCCTGTCCGGCGGATCAGGGTCGGATAGGTCGCGGCGTCCGGTGCGGTTCATCGCAAGGCGCCGGAGCGCCCTCATAGCGGAGCTATGTGGGCGGTTTGGCAACGCGGCGAGGTGCCGTGCCGGACGCCGCGACCCCGGCCATGATCCGCCGGACAGGCCCTAATCGCGGACGACGGCCTCCACGGCGTCCTGCGGGCTCCCGACCCCTGCCAGGACCATGACTTCCACGACGAGTTCGGCGTCGAGCGCGATGTTCACCTTGGCCATGCCGCGAACGTAACACCCGAAAACCCGCTCGCGGGAGCGGTTCGCCTAGGGTCGGTGTATGACCATGGTCGCGATTCTCAGCGGAGCCGGTATCTCCACGGACTCGGGCATCCCGGACTATCGGGGCCCGAACGGCGTCTGGCGGCGGGACCCCGAGGCCGAGCGGCTCGTCACGTACGGGCCGTACATGGCCGACCCGGAGATCCGCCGCCGCTCGTGGCGGATGCGGCTCGACGGACCCGTCCTGAAGGCCGAGCCGAACGTGGCGCACCACGCCATCGCCGCCTACGAGCGGACGAGCGGGAACGCGCTGCGGGTGCTCACGCAGAACGTGGACGGACTGCACCAGGCCGCCGGGGTGCCCGGGCGGAAGGTCCTCGAACTCCACGGCTCGGCGCGGTCGGTGGTGTGCACGGCCTGCCACGCCCGCTCGTCGATGGCGGAGGCCCTGGACCGGGTGCGGGCCGGTGAGGACGATCCGGCGTGCCGGGCGTGCGGCGGGATCCTGAAGTCGGCGACGGTGATGTTCGGGCAGAACCTCGATCCGGTGGTGCTCGGCGAGGCCATGTCGATCGCCAAGGCCACCCAGGTGTTCGTCGCGGTCGGCAGCAGCCTCCAGGTCCAGCCGGCGGCCTCCCTCGCGGGGATCGCGGCCGAGCACGGCGCCCGGCTGATCATCGTGAACGCGGAGCCCACCCCGTACGACCCCGTCGCCGACGAGGTCGTCCGCGAGCCGATCGGGACGGCGCTGCCCGCGCTGCTCGACCGGCTCCGGTAAGCGCTCCTAGAAGAGGCCCTCGGGTTCCCCCGCCCCCGATTCGAAGGCGAGCAGGCGCTGCTTGCGGTCGAGGCCGCCGCCGTAGCCGGTGAGGCTGCCGCTCGCGCCGATCACGCGGTGGCAGGGGACGACGATGCCGACCGGGTTCTTGCCGTTGGCGAGGCCGACGGCCCGGGAGGCGGTGGGGTTGCCGAGGGCCTCGGCCAGTTCGCCGTACGTCCGGGTCTCCCCGTACGGGATGCGGCGCAGCTCCTCCCAGACCCGCAGCTGGAACGGGGTGCCGACCAGGTGGAGCGGGAGGTCGAACGTGGTGAGCTCGCCCGCGAAGTAGGCGTCGAGCTGGCGGATCGCCTCGTCGAAGGGGCGCGGGTCGGGCTCGCCGAAGGTCTCCTCGGGCGGGCGGTGGCGCTGGCCCGTCATGTGGATGCGGCTGAGGACGCCGTCGACGGCGACGAGGGTCAGCGGCTCGTACGGGCTGTCCACGACGGTGTGGCGGACGGTGGCGGGCATGGCGTTCAGCTCTCTTCGCCGGGCAGGTGGTTGATCGGGTGGTCGTCGGTGGCCCACAGGTACTGGACGGCGTAGGCGCGCCAGGGCCGCCAGTCGGCGGCGCGGGCCGTGAGCGCGGCGGGGGTGCCGGGCAGGCCGAGGCCCTCGGCGGCGCGGCGGACGCCGAGGTCGCCGGGGAGGAAGGCGTCGGGGTCGCCGAGCGCCCGCATCGCGATGATCTCGGTGGTCCAGGGGCCGAAGCCTGGCAGGGCGAGGAGCTTGGCGCGGGATTCCTCGCGGTCGTCGGCGGGGCCGAGGGTGAGCGTGCCGTCCGCGAGGGCCCCGACGAGGGTGAGCAGGGTGGTGCGGCGGCTGCGGGGCAGGGCGAGGCTCTCCGGGTCGAGCGCGGCGAGGGCCTCGGGGCCGGGGAAGAGGTGGGTGAGACCGCCCTCGGGGTCGTCGACGGGGGTGCCGTACGCGGTGACGAGGCGGGCCGCGTGGGTGCGGGCGGCGGCGGTGGAGACCTGCTGGCCGAGCACGGCCCGGACGGCGAACTCGGCGGGGTCGACGGTCCCGGGCACCCGGCGGCCGGGCGCCGCGTCGACGAGCGGCGCGAGGAGCGGGTCGGTGCGCAGCCGGTCGTCGACGGCGACGGGGTCGGCGTCCAGGTCGAGGAGTCTGCGGCAGCGGCTGATGGCGTGGGTGAGGTCGCGCGGGTCGGTGAGGGAGAGACGGCAGGCGATGTGGTCGGCGCGGGGCGCGAGGGCGACGATGCCGTGTCCGTACGGGAGGCTCAGCGTCCGCCGGTAGGCGCCGTCGCGCCACTCCTCCACGCCGGGGACGGCGGTCGCGGCGAGGTGGCCGAAGAGGTTGGACGGTTCGAGGGGCGCGCGGAACGGCAGCCGGAGGCTGATCGCCCCGGGGGTGGCGGTGGGCCGCTCGGGGCGGGCGCGGGCCGCGCGGGCGCGGAGCTCGCCGGGGGTGAGGGCGAAGACCTCGCGGACGGTGTCGTTGAACGTCCGGATGGAGGAGAAGCCGGCCGCGAAGGCGATCTCGGCCATGGGCAGCGGGGTGGTCTCGATGAGCACCCGGGCGGTCTGGGCGCGCTGGGCGCGGGCCAGGGCGAGGGGGCCGGCGCCGAGCTCGGCGAGGAGCTGGCGCTCGATCTGGCGGGTGGACCAGCCGAGCCGCCGGGCAAGACCGGGGACGCCCTCGCGGTCGACGACGCCGTCCTGGATGAGCCGCATGGCGCGGGCGACGGCGTCGGCCCGGACGTGCCACTCGGGCGAGCCGGGGCTGGTGTCGGGCCGGCAGCGCTTGCAGGCCCGGAATCCGGCGCGCTGGCAGGACGCGGCGCTGGGGTGGAACTCCATGTTCTCGGGCTTGGGCGGGACGACCGGGCAGCTGGGCCGGCAGTAGATCCGGGTGGTGCGGACGGCGGTGAAGAACACGCCGTCGAAGCGGGCGTCCTTCGACTGGACGGCCCGCACGCAGCGCTCGGTGTCGGTGTGCATGGTTCAAGGATCGGGGACGGGCGGCACGTGGGCTGGCGAGAAAACGACATGGACGTCCGCGCCCCGTCCCCTGCCCGGAGGGTCAGACGGTGACCGTACGGAAGTGGGTGGTGAGCCTGCCGTCCTCGTCGAGGATGTGGAAGGCCAGTGCGGGCGGCAGGTCGCGGTGGACGTGCGGGGAGTCCGGGCCCGGGTTCTCCCAGGGGAGGCGGAGGGCGGAGACGACCCCGGGGGCCACGAGCAGCGGGCGCCCGGCGAAGGTGGTGGCGGCCGCCGTGTGGGCGTGGCCCGCGAGGAAGGCCGTGAGGTGGGGGTGGCGCTCGGCGAGGGCGGCGAGCCGTTCCTCGCCGAACTGCCGGATCCCGTCCACGTACGGGGTGTGGAGCGGGACCGGCGGGTGGTGGAAGGCGACGAGGACGGGCACCTCGCGCGGGGTGGAGTCGAGGACCGCGGCCAGCCACTCCAGGGTCTCGTCCTCCAGGAATCCCTCGTCCTTGCCCGGCACCGAGGAGTCGCAGAGGGCCACGACGAAGCCCTCGCCGCGGAGGACCTGGTTGACGGGTGCGTCCTGGCGGGCGGCGGTCGCCTCCGTCCCGCCCAGGAGGCCCGCTCGGAAGGCGGCGCGGTCGTCGTGGTTGCCGGGGCAGACGAGCAGCGGGTGACGGGAGTTCAGCAGCTCCCGGACGACCGCGTACTCGTCCGCCGTCCCGTGGTCGGCGATGTCCCCGGTGACGAGGACGGCCGCCAGGTCGTACGGCAGCTCCTCCAGGTACCGCAGGACCGCGCGGGTGCGGTCGACACTGCGCGGTTCCCCGTCGACGTGGATATCGCTGACCTGGGCGATGACGATCACGGGACGGTCCTCCGTAGGCTGTGGCGGGCGGGTGCTCGCACGACCGTACGGCGGTCACGGTCCTGACCGTAAGGGCCGGTTCGCGGGCGGTGGCCTGCTCGCGGCGGGCGATCTACTCGAACCGCGTGGTGTCTCCCGCCCCGCGCCGGACGATCTCGGGCTCGCCGCTGGAGAAGTCGACGACGGTGGTCGGTTCGGTGCCGCACTCGCCGGAGTCGAGGACCAGGTCCACCTGGTGGTCGAGGCGCTCCTTGATCTCCCAGCCCTGGGTGAGCGGTTCGGCCTCGTCGGGCAGGAGCAGGGTGCTGGAGAGCAGCGGTTCGCCGAGCTCGGCGAGGAGTGCCTGGGTGACGACGTGGTCGGGGATGCGGACGCCGACGGTCTTCTTCTTGGGGTGCAGCAGCTGGCGCGGCACCTCCTTGGTGGCGGGGAGGATGAAGGTGTACGGCCCCGGGGTCGCGGCCTTGACCGCGCGGAAGACGTCGTTGTCGATCTGCACGAGCTGGCCCAGCTGGGCGAAGTTCTGGCACATGAGCGTGAAGTGGTGCCGGTCGTCGAGGTCGCGGATCGCGCGGATGCGGCTGATGCCGTCGCGGCTGCCCAGTCGGCTGCCGAGGGCGTAACAGGAGTCGGTCGGGTACGCGACGAGCGCCCCGTTCCGGATGCTGTCCGCCACCGAGCCGATGGTGCGCGGCTGAGGGTTGTCGGGGTGCACGTCGAAGTACTTGGCCATGGGGGCAGTCTATTTTCGCAGCCGGCGCCAGACCGCCTTCGCCGCGTTGTGGCCGGACATGCCGTGGACGCCGGGGCCGGGCGGGGTCGCGGAGGAGCAGAGGAAGACCGCCGGGTGCGGGGTCGCGTAGGGGCGGAGCGAGAGGGTGGGGCGGAGCAGGAGCTGGAGGCCGCGGGCGGCTCCGCAGGCGATGTCGCCGCCGACGTAGTTGGCGTTGCGGGCGGCCAGTTCGGGCGGTCCGGCGGTGGCGCGGGCGAGGACGCGGTCGCGGAAGCCGGGGGCGAAGCGCTCGATCTGGCGCTCGACGGCGTCGGTGAGGTCGCCGCGCCAGCCGTTCGGGACGTGTCCGTACGCCCAGAAGACGTGCTTGCCCTCGGGGGCGCGGGAGGGGTCGACGAGGCTCGGCTGGGCGGTGATGAGGAAGGGGGCGTCGGGGGCGGTGCCGGAGGAGGCCTGGCGCAGGGCGGTGTCGATCTCGCCGGCGGTGGGGCCGATCTGGACGGTGCCGGCGCGCCGGGGCTCCTCGGCGGTCCAGGGCACGGGGCCGTCCAGGGCGTAGTCGATCTTGAAGACGCTCGCGCCGTACTTGTAGTGGTCGTAGTGCCCGCCGAAGCCGGCGATCCGGGCGAGGGCCGTGGGCGAGGTGTCGAAGACGTAGGCGCGGGCGGGCGGCAGGTCGTCGAGCCGCTTGACCTCGTAGTCGGTGTGGACGGCGCCGCCGAGGTCCTTGAGGTACGCGGTGAGGGCGTCGGAGATCGACTGCGAGCCGCCCCGGGGCATCGGCCAGCCGCCCGCGTGCGCGGCGAGCGCGAAGACGAGGCCGACGGCTCCGGTGGCGAAGCCGCCGAGCGGGGCGATGACATGGCCGACGAGCCCGGCGAAGAGCGCGCGGGCCTTCTCGTCCCGGAACCTTCGCATCAGCCAGGTGGAGGGCGGGAGGCCGTCGAGTCCGAAGCGGGCGAGGGTGAGCGGGTCGCGGGGCAGCGCGGTGAGCGGCAGCTGCATGAAGTCCCGTGCGAGGGTGTCCCACTTGCCGAGGTAGGGGGCGACGAGGCGGCGGTACGCCCCGGCGTCGCGCGGGCCGAAGGAGGCCGCGGTCTCGGCGACGGAGCGGGCGAGGACGGCGGCGGTGCCGTCGTCCCAGGGGTGGGCCATGGGCAGTTCGGGGTGGAGCCACTCAAGCCCGTACCGGTCCAGCGGCATCGTCCTGAAGACGGGCGAGCCGACGCCGAGCGGATGCACGGCGGAGCAGGGGTCGTGGTGGAAGCCGGGGAGGGTGAGCTCCTCGGTCCTGGCTCCGCCGCCGACGGTCGACTTGGCCTCGAAGACGGCGACGGAGAAGCCCCGCCGGGCCAACTCCACGGCCGCGGTCAGTCCGTTGGGGCCCGCACCCACGACGACGGCATCGAGCATCGACGTCTCGTTCGTCACCTTCGGACTCCTTCGTCAGCCGATGGCCAAGGCTCCCAGGATAGGCCGGTGGCCGCCCGCGCCTCACGCACCCCCGAGGAGCGTCCGGATCCGCTCGGCGGTCGCCGCGTCCCGGGCGGCCGTGAACGGCAGCGCGTTCCCTCCGGTGATGCGGAAGGGCTCCCCGGCGATCGTCGTCTGCGCGCCGCCCGCCTCGGCGACGAGGAGCAGTCCGGCCGCGTGGTCCCAGGCGTACTCCCAGGAGAAGGCGGTTCCGGAGAGGTCGCCGCGGGCCACGGACAGGTACTCGAGACCGGCCGATCCGCACGGGCGCGGGGCGATGCCCTCCACGCGCAGGCCGTCCAGGGCGCGCTTCTGGTCCGGGGTGGTGTAGTCGGGGTGGGAGGTGGCGACCTCCAGGACCGTGCCGGGAGCCGGCGCGCCGGATCGTATCGGCTGCCCGTTGAGCGTGGCGCCGCGGCCGCGCACGGCGATCGCCATCTGGTCCAGGGCCGGGGCGAAGGTCCAGGAGGCGAGGAGCTCGCCGCGGACGGCGAGGGCGACGAGGGTGCAGAAGCCGGGGTCGCCGTGGACGAACTGGCGCGTGCCGTCGACGGGGTCGACGATCCAGACGGGGGCGTCGCCGCGCAGCGCCTCGTACACGGCGGGGTCGGCGTGGACGGCCTCCTCGCCGACGACGACCGAGCCGGGCAGCAGCGCGGTCAGCGCGGTGGTGAGGTGGGCCTCGGCGGCCCGGTCGGCGACGGTGACCAGGTCGTGCGGCCCGTTCTTCTCCACGATCTCGTGCGCGGCGAGCTGCCGGAAGCGCGGCATGATCTCGGCGGCGGCCGCCTTGCGGACCGCCTCCTCCACCTCGGTCGTACGGCCGCCGAGGACGTGCTCAAGGAAGTCTTCGATCATGCCTCCAGCTAAGCACGGGGCGCTGACATCCGGAATGCCGCACTTGTCACCTGCTGTTTCCCCCAGGAGTACCCCATGGCCGAGTTCACCCCTTAGCCGAAGGGAGAGTCCCCAGGGAGGGGTGTCCGGGCTGCCTAGGCTGTCGGGATGCGGATGCGTGTCGAGGGACCGGTGACGCCCGGTCTGCGGATGGAGAGCGCCGACGGGCGGCGGCTGGTGCTGACGCAGGGCGGGGTTCCGGTGCTGTTCGCCCGGCAGCGGGCCACCCACCGGGGGCTGCACTACGCGCGGACGGGCCGGTACGTCTCGCCGCTGGCGCCGCTGCGCGCGGAACGGGCCCGTGCGGTGGCGGAGTTCGCGGCGCCCGGCTCGGCGGAGTGGACGGAGCGCTGGGCCGCGCACGGAGCGGCGGCGCTGCGCGCGGCGGCCGACGGTCCTCTGCACGAGGGCGAGTGGCATCTCGCCCCGGACGCGAGCCGCTGGTTCGTGGACGGCAATTGGCCGAAACTGCTCGCCCACGACCCGGACCGGGGCCATCTGACCTGGTTCGGGTACGGCGACCCGGTCGAGGACGCCCGGGACCTGCTGCCGCTGCGGGCCCTGTCGCTCCCGGAGGCGCCCCGGGTGAGGGCGTACCGCCGCCAGTACCGGGAGGGGGTCCTCCCGCCGGTGTTCGTGTGGTGGATCAGCGGGCTCAACTCCCCCGTGGTGCTCGACGGGCACGACCGGCTGACGGCGGCGCTCGCGGAGGGCGGCCGGCCGCGGGTCCTGCTCCTCTCCCGGGCCATGGACGCCGCCCGGATCGCGCTCTGGGCGGAGCGGCCCGTCATGGAGTACGAGAAGCGGGTCGCCGCTCTGGAGGGGCCGCTCGCCCCGGCCCGGGCCGCCCACCTGAGCCGCGGCCTGGCCGCGCAGCTCCAGGCCGTCGACCGCGCCCCCGCCCCCACCCGCGCCTGGCCCTACCCGGGCGGGGCCGCGGCCTGGGCCGCGGCGGCGGCCGCGCACGTCCCCGGATGGGCCCCCGACGCGGACCGGTGACCGCGCCCCACCTTGATCGTTGAAGTCCGGACGGGCCGGAACGGCCGTGGTGACGGGCAGAGGAAACGTCTCCGCATGCCACCGCCGGCCCCGGGAGACGCCGCCGACAGTTCGGAGATGCCGTGGGACGGATGGGACGGATGGGACGGATGAGACGGATGACAAGGCTCAGGCTCATGGCCGCGGTCACGGGGGCGGCGCTGGCCGTGAGCCCGCTCGGACCCGCCCCGACGGCGCACGCCATCGTCGGAGGCCAGGAGGCGAAGCCGCACCAGTACCCGTTCATGGCGGGGCTCGTGGACCTCGCCGAGCAGCGGGTGATGTGCGGCGGGGCGCTCGTCACCGACCGGTACGTGCTCACCGCCGCCCACTGCCTGACCGGCTCCTACAGCAGCCCCGCCCGGGTGGGCGTCCTCCTCGGCGACCACGACCTGACGACCGGGGACGACAGCCCGTACTCCGTCCTGGTGACGCCGGAACGGTTCGTCGTGCACCCCGACTACGACCCGGAGACCCAGCGGAACGACATCGCGCTCGTCCGGCTGGCCGAACCGGTCGCGTACAACCGCGGCGTGGGCCCGGTCGGGCTGCCCGCCGCGTACTCCCACAGCACCTTCGACCACACCCAGGTCGAGGTCCCCGGCTGGGGCGCCACCTCGTACGGCGGCGGGACCTCCGACGTCCTGCGCACCGTGGTCCTCGGCACGATGAGCAACCCGACCTGCGTGGACCGGGGCATGTCCCAGGTCGCCTCCCCGCAGATCTGCACGTACTCCCCCGGGCGGGACACCTGCCTGTACGACTCCGGCGGCCCCCTGGTCCACCGGGTCGGCCGGAAGCCGTACCTGGTCGGCCTGGTCTCCTACGGGAAGGGGTGCGCGACGGACACCCCGGCCGTGAACACCCGCGTCTGGTCCTATCTCAGCTGGATCGGGCGGACGACGGGGAAGCGCGCCGCCGCTTCATGAGGGCGGTGTAGAGGAGCAGGGAGGCGGCGAGTCCCACGGCCCAGCCGTAGTCGGCGAGGGGCTTGAGGAAGGGGACGATGCCGTCCTCGGGGAAGGGGCCGGTGCCCGGCGCCGAGTGGGAGCCGCCGACGGCGAGGACGCCGCCGACCGCGAACGCGAGGACGGCCGCCGGGTTCCAGCCGCCCCGGTACCAGTAGGGCCCGTCGGCCCGGTAGAGCCCTTCGAGGTCGAGGGCGGTACGGCGGACGAGCCAGTAGTCGGCGATGAGAATGCCGGCCACGGTGCCGAGGAGGCCGCCGACCAGGCCGAGCCAGGTGAAGATGTACAGCTCGGGGGTGGCGGTGAGCTTCCACGGCATGATGAGGACGCCGACGACACCCGTGATCAGCGCGCCCGTCCGGAAGTTGACGAGCTTCGGTGCCAGGTTGGCGAGGTCGTACGCCGGGGAGACGACGTTCGCCGCGATGTTGACCGAGAGCGTGGCGACGAGGACGGTCACCAGGGCGAAGAGCAGGCCGAAGACGTTGTCGGCCTTGGCGGCGAGCGCCACCGGGTCCCAGACGGGCGCTCCGTAGACGGCCTGCGAGCCGGAGGTGACGAGCACCGAGAGCAGCGCGAACAGGGTCATGGTGGTGGGCAGGCCGAGGGTCTGGCCCCACACCTGGGCGCGCTGGCCCGCGCCGAAGCGGGTGAAGTCGGGGATGTTGAGGCTGAGCGTCGCCCAGAAGGCGATCATGCCCATGAGGGCGGGGAAGAACACCGGCCAGAAGTCCGCGCCCCAGCCGAGCCGGGAGCGCTGGTCGAGGAGCGGGCCGAGGCCGCCCGCCTTGGCCGTGATCCAGACGAGGAGGGCGAGCGCGCCGACGATGACGAAGGGCGCGGCCCAGTTCTCGAAGCGGCGCAGGGCGTCCATGCCCCGGTAGATGAGGGCGAGTTCGAGGGCCCAGAAGAGGACGAAGCAGAGCCAGAGGGTCCACGGCTGGCCGCCGATCCTCGACGCCTCCGCCCAGCTCCCGCCGAAGACCTTGTCGAGAAGGATGAAGACGCCCTGCCCGCCGATCCAGGTCTGGATGCCGAACCAGGCGCAGGCGACGCCGGCGCGGATGAGGGCGGGCAGGTTGGCGCCGCGCAGTCCGAAGGAGGCGCGGGCGAGGACCGGGAAGGGGATGCCGTACTTGGGTCCTGCGTGCCCGGTGAGGAGCATCGGCAGCAGGACGACGACGTTGGCGAGGGCGATGGTGAGGACGGCCTGCTTCCAGTCCATACCGAGCGCGACGAGACCGGAGGCGAGCATCCAGGAGGGGATGTTGTGGGCCATGCCGACCCAGAGGGCGGCGAAGTTGTAGGTGGTCCAGCGGCGCTCCGCGACGGGGACGGGAAGCAGATCGTCGTTGACGAAGCGGGGGTCGGCGGGGGCCGTGCCGGGCGCGAGCTCGGCACGGCCGTCGGATATGCCGGGTCTTCCGGAGGGGACGGTGGCGGTCATGGCGGCGGAACCCTTCGTTCGTTCGGCGGGGACGGAACGAGGCCGTGCGGGCGTGGGGGGTTCGGCGGCGCGGGGTCAGGTGCGGAGCGCGGGGATGATCTCGCTGCCGTAGGCGTCGATGGCGGCCTCCCTGGCGTCGTGCATGGCGTACACGGCGAACTGGTCCACGCCCATGTCCCGGAGGCGGCGGAGCTTCTGGAGGTGGGCCTCGGCGGGGCCGAGGAGGCAGAAGCGGTCGACGATCTCGTCGGGGACGAAGGCGGTGTCGGGGTTGTCGGCGCGGCCGTGGTGGCTGTAGTCGTAGCCCTGCCGGTCCTTGATGTACGCGGTGAGCTCCTCCGGCACCATTCCGGAGTGCTCGCCGTACTTGGCCACCAGGTCCGCGACGTGGTTGCCGACCATCCCGCCGAACCAGCGGCACTGGTCCCGAGCGTGAGCCAGGGCCTCGGGAGAGTCGTCGGCGGTGACGTACGCGGGCGCGGCGACGCAGACGGTGAGCGCGTCGGGGTCGCGGCCGGCGTCGGTGGCGGCCTGCCGGACCGCCTTGACCATCCATTCCGTGAGGAAGGGGTCGGCGAGCTGGAGGATGAAGCCGTCGGCCTTCTGTCCCGCGAGGGCGAGGGCCTTGGGGCCGTACGCGGCCATCCAGACGGGCAGTTTCCCGTCCTTGATCCACGGGATGCGGATCGGGTTGCCGTCGACCTCCGCCTCGCGGCCCTCCGCCAAGTCGCGGATGACGTCGATGGCCTCGCCGAGGCGGGCCAGGGTGTTCGGTTTGCGGCCGGCGACGCGCATGGCGGAGTCGCCGCGGCCGATGCCGCAGACGGTCCGGTTGCCGTACATGTCGTTGAGGGTGGCGAAGGTGGAGGCGGTGACCTCCCAGGTTCGTGTGCCCGGGTTGGTGACCATGGTGCCGACGTGCAGTTTCGTGGTGTGTTCGAGGATGCGGCTGTAGATGACGAAGGGTTCCTGCCACAGCACGGCGGAGTCGAAGGTCCAGCCGTAGCGGAAGCCGTTCCGCTCCGCCCGGCGCATCAGGCCGACGACCTCCGAGGCGGGCGGGTCGGTCTGCAGGACGAGTCCGAAGTCCACGCGGGACCTCCTGGTTCGGGGTTCAGTTCAGGTACTGACAGGTGGAGCGGGGGGTGAAGGCGCCGTGTCCGGCGCGGCCGGTGAACTTCCGCTGGTCGATGACGAATTCGCCGCGCGAGAGGACGGTCTCGACCTGTCCGGTGATCGCCTTCCCCTCGTACGCGGAGTAGTCGACGTTCATGTGGTGGGTGGCCGCGGAGAGGGTCTGGCGGGCGTTCGGGTCGTAGATGACGACATCGGCGTCCGCGCCGGGCGCGATCGTGCCCTTCTGCGGGTAGAGGCCGAACATCCGGGCGGGCGTGGCGCAGGCGATCTCGATCCAGCGGCGCCGGGAGATGTGCCCCTCGACGACCGCCTGGTGGAGGAGGTCCATGCGGTTCTCCACCCCCGGCAGGCCGTTGGGGATCTTGGAGAAGTCCCCGCGGCCGAGGTCCTTCTGTCCCGTGAAGCAGAAGGGGCAGTGGTCGGTGGAGACCACCTGGAGGTCGTTGGTCCGCAGCCCGCGCCAGAGCGCCGCCTGGTGCTCCCTGGGGCGGAGCGGCGTGGAGCAGACGTACTTGGCGCCCTCGAAGCCGGGCTCCGCGAGGTTGTCGGTGGAGAGGAAGAGGTACTGGGGGCAGGTCTCGCCGAAGACGGGCAGCCCCTTGTCGCGGGCGGCGGCGATCTCGGCGACGGCCTCCTCGGCGGAGACGTGGACGACGTAGAGGGGCGCCCCGGCGACCCGGGCGAGCTGGATCGCGCGGTGGGTGGCCTCGGCCTCCAGGAGGACCTTGCGGACCTCCCCGTGGTAGCGGGGGTCGGTCTCCCCGCGGGCGAGCGCCTGTTCGACGAGGACGTCGATGGCGATGCCGTTCTCGGCGTGCATCATGATCAGCCCGCCGTTGTCGGCGGAGCGCTGCATGGCGCGGAGGATCCGGCCGTCGTCCGAGTAGAAGACCCCCGGATACGCCATGAAGAGCTTGAACGAGCTCACGCCCTCCTGGACCAGCCGGTCCATCTCCTTGAGCGTGTGCTCGTTCACGTCGGAGAGGATCATGTGGAAGCCGTAGTCGACGGCGCAGTTGCCGTCGGCCTTGGCGTACCAGGTGTCGAGTCCCTCGCGCAGGCTCTGTCCGACGGTCTGGACGGCGAAGTCGACGATCGTGGTGGTGCCGCCCCAGGCGGCGGCGCGGGTGCCGGTCTCGAAGGTGTCGGAGGCGGCGGTGCCGCCGAAGGGCAGCTCCATGTGGGTGTGGGCGTCGACGCCGCCGGGCAGCACGTAGCGGTCGGTGGCGTCGACGGTCCGGTCGGCGGTCCAGCCGGCGGCCGCGTCCGAGCCGTGGGCGGCGAGGGCGGCGATCCGGCCGTCCTCGATCAGCACGTCGGCGTGGAGTTCGTCGGCGGCGGTGACGACGAGACCGCCCCGGATGAGGGTACGGGTGCTCACGGGACTCTCCTGCGTGAGTGAGGGTGAGGTACGGGGCGCGCACGACGGAACGCGGGGCGCGGTGCGCGGTGCGCGGGTACGGGGATCGGAGGCGGGGCGCGAACTACAGGGATCTGAGCGCCTCTTCGAGGATCGCGGCGCCTTCCTCGGCCTCGGCGACGGTGAGGGAGAGCGGCGGGGCGACCCGCAGGGCGCTGGTGTCGTGTCCGCCGCCCTTGCCGATGAGCAGGCCGTTCTCCCGGGCCGCCTCCAGGACGGCGGCGGCCGCGGCCGGGTCGGCGCGGTCGGTGCCCGGCTCGGTGAGTTCGATGCCGATCATCAGACCGCGGCCGCGCACCTCCCGTACGGCGTCGACCCCGGCGGCGGCGGCCCGTACGCGTTCGATGAGGAGGCCGCCGACGCGGCGGGCGTTGCCCTGGAGGTCGTGTTCCAGGAGGTAGGAGAGGTTGGCGAGGCCCGCGGCCATGGTGATCGGCGAACCGCCGAAGGTGGAGATGGAGTTGGCGTCGAGGCAGTTCATGATCTCGGCGCGGGCGACGACCCCGCCGACGGACATGCCGTTCCCGATGCCCTTGGCGAAGGTGAGGATGTCGGGCGGTCCGGCCTGGCCGTGGGCCTGCCAGCCCCAGAAGTGGTCGCCGGTGCGGCCCCAGCCGGTCTGCACCTCGTCGGCGATCCAGAGGATGCCGTGCCGGTCGAGGACGCGCCGGAAGGCGGCGTACAGGCCGTCCGGCGGGGAGGTGAATCCCCCGACGCCCTGGACGGGCTCGGCGATGAGGGCGGCGACGTCCCGGGTGTGGCCGAGGAGGTCTTCGAGGTCGGCGACACAGGCCTCGATGAACCGATCGTCGGTGTACTGGGCGTAGGGGCCGCGGTTGCGGACGCCGCCGTGCACGTACAGGGTCTGGAGCGGGGAGAGGCCGGTGGGCGACCAGGAGCGGTTGCCGGTGACGCCGACGGTGGTGAAGGAGCGGCCGTGGTAGCTGTTGCGCATCGCCAGGATCTGGTTCGAGCGGCGGTACGCGGTGGCCAGGAGCAGGGCCGTGTCGTTGGCCTCGGTGCCGGAGGTGGTGAAGAAGACGCGGGCGTCGGGGATGCCGGAGAGACCGGCGATCCGCTCGGCGAGTTCCACCATGGGCCGGTTGAGGTAGAGCGTCGAGGAGTGGACGATCCGCCCGGCCTGCTCGGCGACGGCCTTGGTGACCTCGGGCAGGGCGTGGGCGGTCATGGTGGTGAGGATGCCGCCGAAGAAGTCGAGGTACTTGCGTCCGTCGGCGTCCCAGACGTGACGGCCCTCGCCGTGGGTGATCTCGATGGGGTCGCGGTAGTAGAGGGCGACCCAGTCGGGGATGACGGCCTTGTGCCGGTCGTACAGACTGCTCACGGCTGCACCAGCCCGTCGTAGGCGTCGGGGCGGCGGTCGCGGTAGAAGGCCCACTGCTGCCGCACCTGTTCGATGAGGCCGAAGTCGAGGTCGCGGACGACGAGTTCCTCGCTCTTGTCGGAGGCGACCTCGCCGACGAACTGGCCGCGCGGGTCGACGAAGTAGCTGGTGCCGTAGAAGTCGTTGTCGCCGTACTCCTCCTGGCCGACGCGGTTGATCGCGGCGACGAAGTACTCGTTGGCGACGGCGGCCGCGGGCTGCTCCAGCTGCCAGAGGTAGGACGAGAGGCCGCGCGAGGTGGCCGAGGGATTGTAGACCAACTGTGCGCCGTTGAGGCCAAGTTGACGCCAACCCTCGGGGAAGTGGCGGTCGTAGCAGATGTAGACGCCGACCCGGCCGACGGCGGTGTCGAAGACCGGCCAGCCGGCGTTGCCCGGGCGGAAGTAGTACTTCTCCCAGAAGCCCTTGACCTGCGGGATGTGGTGCTTGCGGTACTTGCCGAGGTAGGTGCCGTCGGCGTCGATGACGGCCGCGGTGTTGTAGTAGAAGCCCTCGGCCTCGACCTCGAAGACGGGGACGACGATCACCATCCCGGTCTCCCGGGCGAGCTCCCGCATCCGCGTGACGGTGGGGCCGTCGGGGACGGGCTCGGCCCAGCGGTAGTGCTCGGGCTCCTGGACCTGGCAGAAGTAGGGGGCGTTGAACACCTCCTGGAACCCGATCACCTTGGCGCCCTGCCGGGCGGCCTCCCGGGCGTGCTCCTCGTGTTTGGCGATCATGGATTCGGTGTCGCCGGTCCAGGTCGCCTGGACGAGCGCGGCGCGTACGACGTCGGTCATGAGCTGCTCCTTCGGCACGGCGTCAGAGAGCCTCTACGCCCGTAGACGCGGGGCGTAGGAGGAGAACGTAAGCCCCGTCACACCCCGGAGCAAGACCACCGCCGTGAAGCGGCGGCGTCGATCATGTTTCATACCCGAGTGGTCCACGTCGGACACGTACCGACACGTACCCGCAAGTAACGACTCGTGCCCGCGGAGGGGGTGCCGGCGCCCCGGATCAGGCTCCCGCGAGGCCCGCCACGCGCAGGGCGTGGAGCAGGTCGCGCTCGCGGGCGACGGAGACCGCGCGGGCCGCGTCGAGGAGCTGGGGGACGAGTCCGCGCGGGTCCGCGCCCGCGAGACGGGCGGCGTCCTCGGGGGGCCTGACCCGGACGAAGGCGGTGAGCAGGGCGTGCGCCTCGCGGTGGTGGTCCTCGGCGTGCAGGGCTGCGCACGCGCCGGCGAGCTCCTCCACCGGGCGGGCCACGCCCTGGCGGAGAAGCCGGTCGCAGTCGGCGGCCCGGCCCGCGTCGGCGAGGACCCCGGCGACGGCGGCGAGCCGGCCGGGCGGCAGCGAGGCCGCCTCCCAGAGCAGGGTGGACCAGTCGGCGCCGAGGCCGGCGCGGTGCAGCTCGGCGGCGAGGGCGGGCAGCCGGTCCGGCGGGCCGCTGAGCGCCTCGCAGAGCAGGACGTGCGCCTCGCCGCTGCGACCCTGGGCCCGCAGCCGCTGGAGGGCGTAGACCGCGTTGGCCGCGGCGCGGGCGGCCTCCGCGGGATCCCGCGCTTCGGCGGCCCGGGCCCGGTCGCTCGTCGCGGCACTCTCGCCGCCGCCGCCGAACCTGGCGCCCCGGGGGGCCGCTCCCCCGGTCGGCAGCACGGGTACGGCCACGGCCTCGCGCTCCTCGGCGCTCTCCTCCAGCCAGGCGTACCGGGCGCCACGGGGGCGGGACTTCGCGGGGGTCCGGGCCCGCGCCGGGGCCGGGGCCGAAGGCGGAGCCGCGACCGGGGCCGGCGCTGGGGCCGGGGCCGGGGCTGGAGCCGGGGCGGGCGCTGCGACCGGGGCCCGGGCCGGGGCCGCATGCCCGGCCTCTCCGAGGCGGGCCAGGCGTGTGGTCAGTTCGGTGACGCGGGCGACGGCCCGGGCGCGGTCGTCCCGGATCCAGGCGAGGTCGCTCTCCAGGCCGGCCGCCTCCGCCGCCCCCGTGGCGGCGCGGAGCCGTTCCCCCAGCTCGCGGGCGCGGGACTCGGCGTACCGGCGTTCGCGGTCCATCAGGTCCCGGCGTTCGGCGAGCGCGGCGGCCCCTCCGGGGCGGCGGTCGTGGGCGGTGGCCGCCGCCGCGTACAGCGCCCCGGCCCGGGCGGCGAGCGGTCCGTCGGCGGGCTCCCCCGCGTCCTGGAGCAGCGACTCGACGACGTCCCAGGGCAGGATCTCCGCACCGTCGAAGCAGGCGCGCAGCCCCTCCGGGTCGCGGGCGGCGAAGACCCCGTACCAGCCGGTGTCCGGCCGGATGCGGGCCGCGAGCTCCGTCAGCCAGCGAGTGAACGCCGCGACTTCCACCGGGAGTTGATACACCGTCATGCGATCCGCACCTGCCCCGCCGTCGACTGGGACCTTTCGGTCCGCGGGTATTGGACCGCAGTCGTGTTACGGGACGACTACGGTCCGTTTTCGGGTGGGTGCCTCACCCGGCGGATTCACCGATGCGGACGACGATTCCGGTGTGGGGGCGCTTGCCGAGCCGGACGATCATGGCCGGTACGTCGGTGAGCCAGTACTGCCAGGTGTACTTGCGCGAGAGCAGGCCCCGGATCCGGCGCAGCTCCTCCCCCTCGACCAGCCGGCCCTCGCCGGGGAAGCGCGTGGCGCCCTCGGCGACGTTGCCGCGCACGTCGCAGACGGCGACCTCGACGCGCGGGTCGTTCCGCAGCCGCTTGACCTTCCAGGAGTCGCTGCGGGTCCAGGCGTACAGCTCGTCGCCCTCCACCGCGTACCAGACGGGCGTGGCGACCCCTGTGCCGTTCTTGCGGAAGGTGGTCAGGCTGACGTAGCGGCCGCGCCGCAGTTCCTCGGGAATCATGCTCCGGAGCCTAGAGGGTGTCCTGTCGATCAGGCCGGGGTCGGGTTGGCGGCGTGGGTGAGGGTCTCCCAGGCGACGAAGAGGTCGTCGGTGCCGCCCGGCCGCTGGCTCCGGGCGAGCTTCTCGGTCTGCGGGAGCTTCATGCCCATCCGGCCTTCGAGGTGGTTGAGGGCGACCTCGACGTCCGGGCCCATGGTCCGCTCGACCTTCCCGCCGCAGAGCCACTTCGGCGGGGTCTCGCCGAGCTGGTAGCGGGCGTGGAACTCCAGTGCGGCGCCCAGCCGTTCGGCCTCCTCGCCGTACAGGTCGAGGCCCTGGTGCCAGGCGGTCTCGGCGATGTGGGCGGTGGCGGCGAGCGAGTACCCGATGTGCATGAAGTTGCGGCAGGTCTCCTGGCCGAGCCCGTCGGCGTAGGTGCGCTGCCCGAACCAGTACGTGGCGAGCTCGTCGGCGGTGTCGATGGTGCCGCCGGGCGGGGCCTTGGGCAGGGCGCCGTCGGAGGAGAGGTAGAAGTAGGCGGGGACCCGGGCCCGGTAGCGCCGTACCGCCTCCTCGAAGACCGTCCGGTCCTCCAGGAAGACCGCCATGCCGATGGCGGCGTCGGTCATCGACAGCTCCCAATTGCCGTTGTAGTCGGGCACCTTGGAGGTGACGGCGGGCAGGTACGCCTTGCGCAGCATCCACTTGAACCGCTGCACGGCGGGCGCCCGCCACGCCGGATATCCGGCGTGCACGATCTCGGCGGCGCGCGCCCAGGACGAGCCGGACCAGGCGGTCTGGAGGTCGGCGTCGTCGCGGGTGTGCTCCTTCACGGTCTCCGACCAGGCGTCCATGATCTCGACGGCCTTCTCGGCGTGCGCGGCCTTGCCGGACACCGACCACATGAGGGCGTGGGTATAGGCGGCGATGGCGTCCTCGCGCTCGGCGACGCAGGCGTCCGTCCCGGCGTTGGACGCGCAGGCGACGGTCCTCGCGGGATGGGGGGTGTAGTCGAGGGCCGCGTACGCGCTCTCGCCCATCGCCTCGTACGCGGAGGCCCAGGGCTCCTCCCCCGCGGCGACCCGGCTGCGCACCGCCGCCAGCTGGGCGCCGCCGACGAGGACCCCGGGGTGCCGGAACTTCTCCGGTGCGACGGACCGGGGCGGGTCGACGGCCCCGGTGACCGCGTCGTCGGTGCCGCAGGCCGCCGCGCCGAGGAGCAGCGCCGGGCCCAGGAGGGCGGCGAGGAAGCGCTTCTGACGAGAGTGCACGGGTCCACGGTCGCCCAGGCCGTCCGGACCCGCATCCGGTACTACGCCACGGGGCCGGCCTGCTCGTACGAGGCGCGGGCCTCGGTGATGGCGGGAGCGTGGGCGCGGGCCCAGTCGCAGGCCGTGTCGAGCGGCTCGATGAGGGAGCGGCCGAGGGCGGTGAGGGCGTACTCGACGCGGGGCGGGTTCTCGTCGTGGACGGTACGGGTGAGGAAGCCGTCGCGCTCCATGGCGCGGAGGGTCTCGGTGAGGACCTTGGGGGTGATCCAGTGCAGGGGGACGCGCAGTTCGGTGAAGCGCCGGGGCGTCCCGTCCTCCAGGCAACGCAGCACCATCGCCGTCCACTTGCCGCCGACGCGAATGGGCTGGGCGGGGCCTCCGCCGCAGCCGGGGTCGTGGAAGAACGTCGGGCCGAGCGGCTGCGGGGACGGCGGTTCGATCATGCCGCCGACGCTAGCCCAGTACCGTTGAAGTAACCAGGGACCCTCGTCCTACGGTCCGGTCATGGACATCGACACGGGCAACAGCAACAGCAACAGCAACAGCAACAGCGCCGAACTGCGGATCGTGGTCTTCGGTGCCGGTGGGCGGGTCGGCCGGGCGGCCGTGGCGGAGGCGGTGGCCCGGGGCCACCGGGTGACGGCCGTGGTCCGCGATCCGGCCGCGTACCGCGACCTGGAGGGCGCGAGAGTCACGCTCGTACGGGGAGACGCGACGGACGCGGCCTCCGTGGCGGCGGTGGCGGCCGGCCACGACGCCGCGGTGAACGCGGCGGTCCGCCTGGACCTGCCCTCGGAGGAGTACTTCACGGCGGCGGCGAAGGCGCTGGTCGCGGGCCTCACGGAAGCGGGGGTGCGGCGGCTGCTCACTCTCGGGATCGCCACGACGCTGGAGACCGCGCCCGGGGTGCGGATCATGGACGCGCCCGAGTTCCCGGCGGCGTGGCGCGCCTTCGCTCAGGGCCACGTGGCCGAGTTCGCCCTGCTCACGGCCGAGGCGGGGCCGGGGCTCGACTGGCTGATGGTCGTCCCGCCGCTGGACCTGAACGCGGAGGCGGAGCGGACCGGCGCGTACCGGACGGCCGTGGGCACCGTGATCGAGGGACCCGGCCGCATCGGGCACGCCGATCTGGCGCTCGCGCTCCTCGACGAGATCGAGCGCCCGCGCCACCGCCGGGTGCAGCTGGCCGTGTCGCTGTGAGCGACGGCCCCGTCAGACCGGGGCCGTCAGACCGGGGCCGGTGCGCAGAGCACCACGAGTTGGTCCATGGAGAGGTCGAGGACGCCGGCGAGGGCCGCGACGGTGAAGAAGGCGGGCGTCGGGGCCCGTCCCGTCTCGATCTTGCGGAGGGTCTCGGCGGACAGGCCGGCCGCGGCCGCGATCTCGACCATGGACCGCTCGCCGCGCGCCGAGCGCAGGAGGAGGCCCAGGCGCTCGCCGCGCTCGCGCTCTTCGGGGGTCAGGGGTGTGCGTACCATGCCGCCATTCTAATACCGGTATAGTAATTGGCATGGTGGAGATCAAGACGAACGAATCCCTGGCGGCGATGCGCGAGGCGGGACGGGTGGTGGCCCGCGCCCTCGCGGCGGCGCGGGAGACCGCCGCGCCGGGTGTCGCGCTGACCGAGCTGGACCGGGCCGCCCGCGAGGTCCTGGCGGAGGCGGGCGCCGGTTCGCCCTTCCTCGGCTACCGCCCGGAGTGGGCGCCGGTGCCGTTCCCGGCGGTCGTGTGCCTCTCCGTGAACGACGCAATCGTGCACGGCATCCCGGACGGGACCCGGCTGGCCGACGGCGACCTGGTCTCCGTCGACTGCGGGGCGCTCCTGGACGGCTGGGCGGGCGACGCGGCCGTCAGCTTCACGGTCGGCCGGGCCCGGCCGGAGGACACCCGGCTGATCGCCGCGGCGGAGGAGGCCCTGGAGGCGGGCATCGCGGCGGCCGTCGTCGGCAACCGCATCGGCGACATCGCGCACGCGATCGGCCGGGTCTGCCGCGCCGCGGGCTACGGCATCCCGGACGGCTTCGGCGGCCACGGCATCGGCCGCACCATGCACGAGGACCCGGGCGTCCCCAACGAGGGACGCCCGGGCCGGGGCATGAAGCTGCGGCACGGGATGGTGCTCGCGATCGAGCCGATGCTGATCGGCGGCGGGACGGACGACCACTACACGGCGCGGGACGGCTGGACCATCCGCACGCTCGACGGCTCGCGCGCGTCCCACGCCGAGCACACGGTCGCGATCACGGACGACGGCCCGCGGGTGCTCACGGCCCTGTAGGGCTCCTGGGCCCTGCCGGGCTCCAGAACCCCAGAACTCCAGGGCTCCGGGGCCCTTGCAAAGCTCCAGGGCTCCAGAAGCCCCGGGGCGCCCGCTACCGGCCCGTCGGCCGGACGACCATCGCCGAGCCGCCGCCCCGGCGGACCGTCTCCGCTGCGGCCACCCAGCGGCCGTCCGGCAGCCGCTGCACGCCCGTGGCCGCGCCGATCTCCGGGTTCTGCCGGAAGCCGTGCCCGATGCCCTCCAGCTCCGCCCTCAGCGGGCTGTTCCACAGGCCCGGTTCGAGTTCGGTGGTGGCCTGGTTCCGCTGGCTGGCGCGCGGTGCGGCGATCGCGTCGACGAGCGGCAGGCCCCGGTCGACGACCCCGGTGAGGGTCTGGAGGACCGTCGTGATGATGGTCGCGCCGCCCGGCGAGCCGAGGGCGAGGACGGGCCGGTCGTGCCGGTCGAGGACGATCGTCGGGGAGATCGAGGAGCGCGGGCGCTTGCCGGGGCCGGGCAGGTTCGGGTCGTGCACGGCCGGGTTCGCGGGGGCGAAGGAGAAGTCGGTCAGCTCGTTGTTGAGCAGGAAGCCCCGGCCGGGCACGGTGATCCCGCTGCCGCCGGTGGACTCGATGGTCAGGGTGTAGGCGACGACGTTGCCCCACTTGTCGGCGGCCGTCAGGTGGGTGGTGTTCTCGCCCTCGTACGTGGTCGGGGCCGCGGTCCCGCCGCTCGCGCAGGGCGCCGGGTCGTTCGGGTCGCCGGGCGCGAGCGGGCTGGTCAGGACGGCGTCGTCGCGGATCAGGCAGGCGCGGGAGTCGGCGTACCGCTGGGAGAGCAGTCCCCGGGTCGGCACGGCCTCGAAGGCGGGGTCGCCGACCCAGCGGCCCCGGTCGGCGAACGCGATCCGGCTGGCCTCGATGTACCGGTGCAGATAGCCGGCCGGGGTGGCGGCGGCGAGGTCGGTGCCCTCCAGGATGTTGAGCGCCTCGCCGACGCTCGTGCCGCCGGAGGAGGACGGGGCCATGCCGTAGACGTCGAGCCCGCGGTACGCGACCTTCGTCGGCTTGCGGAACTCGGTGCGGTACGCGGCGAGGTCACGCTCCGTCAGGTCGCCGGCCCGGACGGTCCGGGTGGCGCCCTCGCGGACCGGGGGCGTGCGGACGGTGTCGACGATGTCCCGGGCGAGCGGCCCCCGGTAGAGGGCGCCGATGCCCTCGCGGCCGAGCGTCTCGTACGTACGGGCCAGGTCGGGGTTCTTGAAGACCGTGCCGACCACGGGCAGTTGCCCGCCCGGCAGGAAGAGCGCGGAGGTGTCGGGGAAGTCGCGGAACCGGGCCTCGTTGGCGGCGGTCTGCGCGCGGAAGGTGGGGTCGACGGCGAATCCGTCGCGGGCGAGCCGCTCCGCGGGTTCGAGGAGGGTCGAGAGGCGCTTGCTGCCCCAGGCGTCGAGGGCGGTCTTCCAGGTCGCCGGGGTGCCGGGGGTGCCGACGCCCAGGCCGCTGGTCATGCCCTCCTCGAAGGGGATCGGCTTGCCGTTCTCCACGAAGAGGTTCGCGTCGGCGGAGCGGGGTGCGGTCTCCCGCCCGTCGACGGTGTGGACCGTACGGCTCTTGGCGTCGTAGTACACGAAGTAGCCGCCGCCCCCGATCCCCGCGGAGTAGGGCTCGGTGACGCCGAGGGCCGCCGCGACGGCGACGGCGGCGTCCACGGCGTTGCCGCCCTTGCGGAGCACCTCGATGCCGGCGGCCGAGGCGTCGGCGTCGACGCTGGCGACCGCTCCGCCGTAACCGACGGCGACGGGCTCCTTGACCGGCCCCGGCGGGGCGCCGGGCGGGGCCGCGGGTGGCGCTGCCGCGCCCACCGAGAGGACCGTCACCGCGACAGCGAGGGCGGAGACCTTCCGAGCGGCGGATCGACGCATGCGCAACCTCCAGTCAACAACCTTCCGCGCAGCGTAACTTCCGCGCGCGCCTCCCGTCAGGACCGCCTCGAACGAAGTCCGGATCGCCGCTAGCATGCGCGCCCATGGACGAAGACGTGCGCAACATCGTGCTCGGGGTGCTGGCCACCGGGGTCAGCGCCTCCCTCGGGTGGCTGGGCCGCACGTACCTGTGGCGGCGCAGGCTCCGGCGCAAGCAGGCGTTCTTCGGGCTGCCGGGGAACGCGGAGTGCCTGCTCGTGGTGAACAGGGAGTCGGGCGGCGAGCGATCGGTGCACCGGTTCGACGTGTTCGCGCTCCTCGAACTCTCCGCGCTCATCAAGGACTGCGGGGCACAGGCCCGGATCCTCACCCACGACCAGGCGCACCAGGGGTTCGGGGACCGGACCGAGTTCTGTGTCGGCGGCCCCTATTCGAACCGGCGGATGGACGCCCATCTGGCCACTCTCCTGCCGGGCGTCGAGGTGAACGTCGAGGTGGAACCGAGCCCGGTCCGGGGCATGTTCCGGATCGGCTCGGAGCGCTACCTCTCGGAGGTGGGCGTGTCCGAGTACGTGATCCTGGCCCGGCTCACGGCCGGCGAGGGCGGCCGGCCCGTGTTCCTCTTCTGCGGCCAGCGGGCCATCACCAACCAGGCGGCGACCCGCTATCTGGCGCGCCACCACGAGTCGCTGGCGCGCACCCACCGCTCGGGATCCTTCGTCCTGCTCCTCAAGGTGGTCAACTCGCAGGCGTACGGCCCCGATGTGGTGGAGCTGGTGGCCGACGTCACGCGGGAGGCGCGGACGGCTCCCGCAGCCGCACCGGCAGCGACTTGACGCCGTTGATGAAGTTGGAGACGAGGCGGCGGGGCGGGGCGGCGGGCGTGAGGCCGCCGCAGGCCGCGCGCACCTCCTCGTACAGCACGCGGAGCTGAAGCCGGGCGAAGTGGGCGCCGAGGCAGACGTGCGGGCCGTCGCCGAAGGACACGTGCGGGTTCGGGGTGCGGCCGAGGTCGAGGCGGTGCGGGTCGGGGAAGACGCGCTCGTCGTGGTTGGCGGAGGCGTGGAAGACCACGACCTTGTCGCCCGCCCGGATCGCCTGTCCGGCCAGCTCGGTGTCATGGGCGGCCGTGCGCCGGAAGGACAGCACGGGCGGGTGCACGCGCAGGAGTTCGTCGACGGCCGTGTCGGTCGACACGCTCCCGTTCCACAGCCTCCGTTGCTCGTCCGGGTGTTCGGCGAGGGCGAGGAGTCCGCCCGGGGCGGCGCTGCGCACGGTGTCGTTCCCGGCGACGGTGAGCAGGAAGAAGAACATCTCCAGCTCGGCGTCGGCGAGTTCGGAGGTGGCCAGCGAGGTCATCACGTCGTCTGCGGGGTGCGCGCGCTTGTACGCGGCGAGCTCCTGCGCATAGCCGAACATCTCGGCGAGCATCGCGGGTGAGCGGGGGTTGACCGGCCGCCCCTCGCCGTCGAGGACGGGTGGCTCGTCGGGGTCCTGGTAGGCGATGACCCGTTCGGTCCAGGCGTGGAGCAGTCCCCGGTCGCTCGCGGGTACGCCGAGCAGGTCGGTGAGGTTGAGCAGGGCGTAGTCGTCGGTGACGGCCCGGACGAGGTCCACCTCGCCGCCGTCCGCGGCGGCCACCGCGTCCGCGAGGAGGCCGCGGGCCCGCTCCCGTGCGGTGACGGCGAACCGCTCGATCCGCCCGGGGGTGAAGGCCCGGCTGACGAGCCGCCTGAGCCCGCCGTGGTCGGGTGGGTCCTGGTTGAGCATCATGCGCCGGATGAAGGGCAGGTCGGCGGGGTCGGGGTCGCGGATCTGCGTGGCGCCGAGCGCCGAGGAGTACGTACCGGAGTCCTTGAGGACCCGGACGACGTCGGCGTGCCGCGTGACGGCCCAGAAGCCGGGTCCGGCGGGCCATCCGAGGATCTCCGGCTCCGCCTGCCGGGCGACGGGCGCGCGGTCGCGCAGCGCGCGGAAGCGGTCGTGCGGGATCCCGGCGGCGTAGATCCGCGGGTCGAAGACGTCCGGCACGCCGCTCGACTCCTGCACCGCGCCTCCCAGTCAGGGGTGAAGACGTTTCCATCATGACAGGTCAGAGGCGGTTTTCGTAGGACGGAACGCACAGTTCGTGAGCCTTGTCCGACCGGTCCCCCGACTCCCAGAATCTCCGTCGTGCATCACACGGAGAACAGGGGGCACATGGGGAACACGCGGAAGTTCGATGAGGACGCGGTGTTGCGGGCGCGGGTCGCGCTGCTGGGGTCCGGGCGGCTGACGCCCCGGGAAGAAGTGGAGGCGTACCGCGTACTCGCGGAGGTGAGTCCGCGGACCTATCTGCCGAAGCTGGTACAGGTCCTCGTCAACCACGGCTACAGCCTCGGGAATCCGGAGCTTCGGCCGGCTCTCTACGCGGAAGCGGTGGCAGCGGCACGGCGGTTCGACGCGGAGGTGCCGGACCGGGACGAGTGGCTGCGCCGCGCCTTGGAGAGCCACGAGCGCGCGCTGTTCGCGGTCGGCCGGCGGGCGGAGGGGCGCGCGGTGTGCGAGGAACTCGCGCGGACCGCGCCGTACGGTCGCCTCACGCTGGTCCTGGCAGAGGAGGGGCGCCACGCGGAGGCGGCCGAGCTGTACAGCCGCCACGTCACGCCCGGGGACGCGGACGTGTCCGACTGGACGCTGATCGAGTGGGCGGCCGAACTCGACGCGGCCGGACGGCGCGAGGAGGCTCTGGGGGTCTTCGGACGCCTCGTGGACGACACGCGTCACAGAGTGGCCGAGGACCGTACGCCACTGGCCTCCTCGGTGTGGAAACTGAACCACTACACCGGGATGCTCCGGGACGCCGGACACCGGCGCGAGGAAGCCGCCGCACGCCGCGAGGCGCTCGCCCTGCTCGCCCGTCTCGCCCAGGGCGGCGAGCCGGCGAGCTGGGGCAACATCCGGGCCACGTGGGTCACTCTCCTCGTCCTCTCGGGCCGCCCGGCCGAACCGGTCGCCACCCCCGAAGGCCCGCTGCCCCCGTTCGGGGCCTACCCCTTCCACGGCTGGTCGCCCGATACGCGGGAGGCCTACTTCGACTCCGTCCCCGCACTCGAACGGGAGGCCGTCACCCTGCGCGAGTCCGGCGATCTCCCGGGACTCGTCACCGCCCACCGCCGGCTGACCCTCCGCCGGGCGCTCCACCGGGAGACCCGCGGCTTCCGGGACGAGGAGGCGCTGCGTCCCGTCTTCGACGAAGGCGTCGCGCTCGCCCGGCGCCTTCCGGCCTCGCCGGGGACGCTCGTCCGAGCCCTGACCGACCGGTCCATGTTCCTCGCCGCCGTCGAACGGTACGCGGAGGCGCACGCCGACTTCGCGGAGGCCGACGCGCTCCTCGACGGCGGCACCCCGCCCCCAATCGTTACCCGCACGTAACTTACCGACCGGTTACCCCGGGTACGCGCCCCCGGTTACCGTCGGGTCACTTTCACTGCCCCCCCAGCCCGTACTGCCGTCCCCAGCAGTACCCCAGTGAGGAGTGACCCGTGCGCACATCCCTGGCGCTCGCCGTCTCGGCCGCTCTCGCGGCCGGGACGGCCCTCGGCCTGGCTCCCGCCGCCCAGGCCGTCGAGTCCGGCCGGACCGGCATCCGCTTCGTCGACATCGCCGGGGAGGGCGGCACCGTCCTCAAGGCGAACGTCGTCACCCCGGAAGGCGCCGGCGCCTCGGCCCGCCTCCCCCTGATCGTGCTGCCCACGAGCTGGGCCATGCCCCAGATCGAGTACCTCGCCCAGGCGCAGAAGCTCGCCGACTCCGGTTACATCGTGGTGAGTTACAACTCGCGCGGCTTCTGGCAGTCCGGCGGCGAGATCGAGACCGCGGGCCCGAAGGACGTCGCCGACGCCTCGAAGGTCATCGACTGGGCCCTCGCGAACACCCCGGCCGACGCCGACCACGTGGGCATGGCCGGCGTCTCCTACGGCGCGGGGATCAGCCTGCTCGCCGCCGCGCACGACCCCCGGGTCAAGGCCGTCGCCGCGCTCAGCGGCTGGGCCGACCTCATCGACTCCATCTACAGCGGCCGCACCCAGCACCTCCAGGCCGCCGCCCTGCTCGGCGGAGCCGGCTACCTCACCGGGCGTCCCGGTCCCGAACTCCAGGAGATCCTGGGCGACTTCCTCTCGTCGAACCTCGACAAGGAGGACGAGATGATCGCCTGGGGCCGCGAGCGGTCCCCGGTCACCTACCTGGACCGGATCAACGCCAACGGCGCCGCGATCATGATGGGCAACGCCTGGGGCGACACGATCTTCCCGCCCAACCAGTACGCGAGCTTCTACGAGAAGCTCACCGGCCCCAAGCGGCTGGAGTTCCGCCCCGGCGACCACGCCACCGCCGAGGCCACCGGCATCCTCGGACTCCCCAACGACACCTGGACCAACGCCCACCGCTGGTTCGACCACCACCTCAAGGGCGTCGACAACGGCATCGACCGTGAGCAGCCGGTCCAGCTCAAGTCCCGTTCCACCGACGGCTACGAGGGCTACGCCGACTGGAAGTCGGTCAACGCCGACCAGCGGAAGTTCGACCTCGACGGTACGCAGCGGGTCTGGGCGAACGTCGACTCCGGCGCCAACGGCGGCATCACCCTGCTGACCAACCTCCTGGACCAGTTCCTCCGCACCCCGCCCACCGTCTCCGTCCCGCTGCTCCCCCGCGCCTTCGCCGGCGTCTGGCAGTCCGAGCGGTACGACACGCCGCAGCGGGTGCGCGGCACGGCCAAGGTGCACACCACGGTCACGTCGACGAAGGAGAGCGGCACCCTCGTCGCGTACCTCTACGACGTGGGCCCGCTCGGGGTGGGCAAGCTGGTCAGCAACGCCCCGTACACCTTCCACGGCAGGACGCCGGGGCAGCCGTTCGCCGTCGATCTGGAG
Organism: Streptomyces sp. NPDC042346; assembly: GCF_055581845.1. Classification (NCBI taxonomy): domain Bacteria; kingdom Bacillati; phylum Actinomycetota; class Actinomycetes; order Kitasatosporales; family Streptomycetaceae; genus Streptomyces; species Streptomyces sp. NPDC042346. Next base: position 145,288 of record NZ_JBVJEH010000012.1, read on the forward strand.
CTGTTCTCCACGGCGTACGACGTACCCGCCGGACACCGGCTCGCCCTGGTCGTCGACACCGTCGACCCGCTCTACATCGAGCACAACCCGACCGGCGCGCAGCTGACCTTCTCCTCCCCCTCGGCCGACCCGTCGTACGTGTCGGTACCGCTGCGGAAGAAGTGATCACCGGCTGCTGCCGGGCGGGCAGGGCTTCACAGCAGCTACTGCGCTCCCGGCAGCAGCGTTCCGGGTTCGGCCGGTGGGACGTCCACGGCCTTCGTCTTCGGGCTGCGGCGCTCTCGGCGGGCCACCCAGGTGGCGAACCAGGAGAGCAGCATGCACATCCCGATGTAGATCGGTGAGATGACCAGCACGACGGGGATGAACGGCAGGTCGTAGTCGAGGTTCGACGCGATCAGCTTGCCCGCGTGGAGGAACTCCTCGTAGGTGATGAGGAAGCCGAGCGAGGTGTCCTTGAGGGCCACCACGAGCTGGCTGATGATGGCCGGCAGCATCGCCCGGACGGCCTGCGGCGCGAGGACGTACGTCATGACCTGCGTCTTGCGCATGCCGAGCGCGTACGCGGCCTCGCCCTGGCCGCGCGCGACCGCGTGGATGCCGGTGCGGAAGACCTCGGCGAGCACCGAGCCGTTGTAGAGGGTCAGTCCCGCGACGAGCGCGGGCAGCGGCTGCACCTTCAGCGCCACGAAGATGAAGAAGATCATCACGAGGACGGGCATCGCGCGGAAGAACTCGACGAGCAGCGTCGAGGTCCAGCGCAGCACGCGGTGCTCGGAGAGCCGCCCGGCGGCGAGGACCCCGCCGAACGCGAGCGAGAGCACCGAGGCGTAAGCGAAGGCCTTGAGGGTGTTGCCGAGGCCTTCGAGCAGGAGCCTCTGGATGCCCTCGTAGAGGAAGGGCGACCACTTGGTGGAGGTGAACTGCTCGGTGTCGAAGAGGAGATGGAGGAACCAGCCGGCCAGCGCGAGGATCACGACGGTGGACGCGATGCCGTAGAGGAGATGGCGCCGCCGGGCGTGCGGCCCGGGGACGTCGTAGAGGGCGGTGGACTCGGTCATCGGGCGACTCCCCAGCGCTTCTCCAGGACGTGGAAGAGGGCGCTGATGGTGAGGGTGATGATCAGGTATCCGACGGCGATCCAGACGAAGGTCCAGACGATGTTGTAGCCGAGCTCGCTCAACGTCTTGTAGGTGCCGAGGAGTTCGGTGACGCTGAAGGCCCCGGCGATCGCCGAGTTCTTGGCGAGGGCGATCAGGGTGGAGCCGATGGGCGGGATGACCGTGCGGAAGGCCTGTGGCAGGACCACCGTGCCGAGGGTCTGGGAGAAGGTCATGCCCAGGCTGCGGGCCGCCTCTCCCTGGCCGCGCGGCACGGTGTTGATGCCGGAGCGCAGCACCTCGCAGATGAAGGCCGAGGTGTAGCAGCCGAGCGCGAGGACGGCGAACACCTCGAAGGGCAGGACGATTCCGAAGCGGGGCAGGCCCAGCATGACCGCGAAGAAGAGCAGGGTCAGCGGGGTGTTGCGCAGGACGGTGACCCAGACCGTGCCGAAGACCCGGAAGGAGCCCACGGGCGCGACTCGGAAGGCGGCCATGACGAAGCCCAGGACGAGGGCCAACGCCGACGCGTAGACGGTCAGTTCGACGGTGCCGAGGAAGCCGTCGACGTAGAGGGAGAAGTTGTCGGTCAGGACGTCCATGTCGGGTGGCTCCTCCGGTCAGCTCGCCGGGTAGCGGTCGATGGCGGGCGGCGTGGGGGCGGGGACCCCGGAGAGGCCGAGGGTGGCGTCGTAGGCCTTCTTCCAGTCACCGTTCTTCTCGTGGGCGGCGATGGCGTCGTCGAGGGCGAACCGCAGCGCGTCGTCCCCGTGCGGGACGCCGATGCCGTACGGCTCCTCGGAGAAGGGCTTGCCGACGACCTTGAGTTCGTCGGGGACCTTTGCGGCGTACCCCATGAGGATGGTGTCGTCGGTGGTGACCGCGTCGACCTGGTAGGTCAGCAGGTTGTCCACGCAGACGGAGTACGTGTCGTAGGCGACGAGTTCGGCCTTCGGATAGTCCTTCTCGATCCGCTGGTACGGGGTGGATCCGGCGGCCGAGCAGACCCGCTTGCCGGCCAGGTCCTGCGGTCCGGCGATGTCGTTCTCGTCGGTCCGGACGAGGAGGGACTGGCCCGCCAGGTAGTAGGGGCCTGCGAAGCCGACGAGCTTCTTGCGGTTGTCGTTGATGGTGTAGGTGCCGACGTAGTAGTCGATCTGGCCGTTCTGCAGGGCGGTTTCGCGGTTGGCCGAGGCGATCGTACGGAAGTCGATGCCGGCCGGTTCGAAGCCGAGGGAGGCCGCCATCATCTTGGCGATCTCGATGTCGAAGCCGGAGTAGCGGCCGGTGGCGGGGTCCTTCTCGCCCATGTAGGGCTGGTCCTCCTTGGCCCCGACGACGAGGTGACCGCGCTTCTTCGCCCGGTTCCAGGTGCCGGAGTCGGGCAGGGTGAAGCCCGACCGGACCTGGTAGACGGGGAGTCGGTCGGGCTGCGGGCCCTTGACGGGCGGGCTGCCCTCCCGGCCGCAGCCGCCGAGGGCCGCCGCCACCGCGAGCAGCAGGGCGATCGCGGCCAGGGGGTTCCGATGCGTACGCTGCATGGTCACCGGCCCGCTCAGTGCTTGAGGATCTTGGAGAGGAAGTCCTTGGCGCGCTCGCTGCGCGGACTCGTGAAGAACTCCTCGGGCGTGCGGTCCTCGACGATGCGTCCGTCGGCCATGAAGACGACGCGGTTGGCGGCGGAGCGGGCGAAGCCCATCTCGTGGGTGACGACGACCATCGTCATGCCGTCCCGGGCGAGTTGCTGCATGACCTCCAGGACCTCGTTGATCATCTCGGGGTCGAGCGCGGAGGTCGGCTCGTCGAAGAGGAGGGCCTTGGGGTCCATGGCGAGGGCGCGGGCGATGGCGACGCGCTGCTGCTGGCCGCCGGAGAGCTGGGCCGGGTACTTCTCGGCGTGCGCGGCGAGGCCGACCCGGTCGAGGAGTTCGCGCGAACGCCGGTCGGCCTCCTCCTTCTTGCGCTTGCGGACCTTGATCTGCGCGAGGGAGACGTTGGCCAGGACGGTCTTGTGCGCGAAGAGGTTGAAGGACTGGAAGACCATGCCGACCTCGGCCCGCAGCCGGGCGAGCGCCTTGCCCTCGTCGGGGAGGGGCTGTCCGTCGATGACGATCTCGCCCGACTCGACGCGCTCCAGCCGGTTCATGGCCCGGCAGAGGGTGGACTTGCCCGAGCCCGAGGGGCCGATGACGACGACCACCTCGCCGCGACCGACGGTGAGGTCGACGTCCTGAAGGACGTGCAGCGCGCCGTAGTGCTTGTTGACGCCACGCAGTTCGATCAGCGGATCGACGACGGCCATGCGCTGCCCTGCCCCATTTCTCAGCGGTGTCGCGGTCAGCGCAAACTATCCACCAGAAAAAGGGACTTCACGGCCGACACGCATGAAACCGAAATAAGCCGTATTTACTGCAAAAGGGTGGAGATCGGCAGGGCCGAGACGGGGTCCGGGCGGGCGCGCATCGTGTACTCGGCGGGGTCCGGGCGGGCGCCCGCTCACTGCTCGGAGGCCTCCGCGTACACCTGGTAGAGCTCCGGCGCCCCCGTCATCGCCCAGTCCAGACCGGCCTCGACGACCTGGACCTCCCGGCCGGAGGCGAGCCGCACCACGGGGCCGCCGCCGGGCCACACCTGCCACCGGGCCCCGGGGACGTTCCGGACGATCACGGTGCCGAGATAGAGACCGGCGTCGTTGCCGATCCAGGGGAGCTCCTCCGGGTCGTCCCGCCAGCGGGGCGGCAGCTGGTCCAGCTCCTGGAGGGAGCGCGGGCTGTCGTCGAGCGCCACCCCGGCCTCCTCGACGCGGGCGCGGAGCAGCTCGCACTCGGCGAGCAGCTCCCCCACTCCCTCGGGGTCACGGTCGAAGGCCGCGGTCAGCGGCGATTCGGCGTCGCCCTCGGTCTCGTGGCGCTTGCGCCAGCTGTCCAGAAACGGAATGTTCATCCGAACAGCCTCGCACCGTCACCCACGGGTCGACCACCCGGCGCGCGGAGATCATCTCGGCGTGCCGACCGTCCCCACCTGCGGGGAGCGTGCGGGACAGGCCTCCCCGGAGACTCTAGACGTCGAGGTCGACCACGACGGGCGCGTGGTCCGAGGCGCCCTTGCCCTTGCGCTCCTCGCGGTCCACGTAACTGTCCGAGACCGCCTCGGCGAAGGGCTTGTTGCCGTAGACCAGGTCGATGCGCATGCCCTTGTTCTTCGGGAAGCGGAGCTGGCGGTAGTCCCAGTACGTGTACGGGTGGTCGTACTTGAGGGGGCGGGGGACCACGTCGGTCAGACCGGTCTCGCGCAGGCCGGCGAGGGCGGCCCGCTCCGCCTCCGTGACGTGCGTGGCGCCCTCGAACTCCGCGATGTCCCAGACGTCCTCGTCGGCCGGGGCGATGTTGTAGTCGCCGAGGACGGCGAAGGGCCGCTCGCCCGCCGCGTCCTCCCCGACGGCCGCCTTGAGCGCCTCCAGCCAGCGCAGCTTGTACGCGTAGTGCTCGTGGACGACCTCGCGGCCGTTCGGCACGTACACCGACCAGACGCGGACCGGGCCGCAGGTCGCGGAGATGGCCCGGGGCTCCTGCGCGCCGTCGTACTCGGGGCCGCCGGGCAGGCCCGTGACCACGTCCGCGAGGCCGACGCGGGAGACCAGGGCCACGCCGTTCCACCGTCCGGTGGCGTTGACCACCGAGTCGTACCCCAGCGCGCGCAGCTCCTCGGTGGGGAACTGCTCGGCGGTGCACTTGGTCTCCTGGATGCACAGCACGTCGGTGCCGGTGCTCTCCAGCCAGGCCAGGAGACGGGGCAGCCGGGCGGTGATCGAATTGACGTTCCAGGTGGCGATGCGCATGGGCGCAAGCCTACTGGCGGGGTGTGACAGTCGCCGGATTCAGAGCTCGGCGGAGGCGCCCGGGGCGAGTCGGGAGTGGTCGGTGCCGCCGAGGGCGCCGATCTGCCGGTCGTAGATCGGCCGGGCGAGGTCGGTGAGGAGGGCGTCGTGGATGTCGTACGCCCGGCGCGGCTTCACCTCGCGCACGTAGTCGATGACCTCGGAGATCTTGTTCCAGGGGGCCATGACCGGCAGCAGCAGGGTGTCGACCGGCCGGTCCGGGACGGTGAGCGCGTCGCCGGGGTGGAAGACGGCGCCGCCGTCGACGAGGTAGCCCACGTTGGTGACGCGCGGGATGTCGGGGTGGATCACCGCGTGCAGCTCGCCGTGGACCTGGACGTCGAATCCGGCGGCGGTGAAGGCGTCGCCGTGCCCGACGGTGTGCACGCGGCCGGGGAAGGCCGCCGAGAGCTGGTCGGCGACGCTCCGCAGCGTCCAGATCTCGGCGGCCGGGTTGGCCTCGAGGGCGGCGCGCAGCCGGCCCTCGTCGAAGTGGTCCGGGTGCTCGTGGGTGACGAGCAGGACGTCGGCTCCGACGACCGCGTCCTCCTCGGTGAACATCCCCGGGTCGAGGACGAGCGTCCGCCCGTCCTTCTCCAGCCGGACACAGGCGTGGGACTTCTTGGTCAGCTTCACGCGGCCAGGTTAGCGGCCGGGTCACGCCGGGGGCGTCGTCTCCTCCCGGATGGCGCGGGCGACCGCGCGCTGCGCGGTCTCGGCGGCCGGGAGGCCGCAGTACACGGCGGTGTGGAGCACGATCTCGCGGAGCTCGTCGGGCGACAGGCCGTTGCGGAGGGCGGCCCTGGTGTGGTCGGCGAGCGCCTCGTGGTGGCCTCCGGCGATGAGCGCCGTGAGGGTGACGACGCTGCGGGTGCGCCGGTCGAGGCCCTCGCGGCCCCAGACCTCGCCCCAGGCGTACCGGGTGACGAGGTCCTGGAGGGCGCTGTCGGGGTCGTCGGCGAGGGCCTGGTCCACGTGCGCGTCGCCGAGGACCTCGCGGCGCAGGCCGAGCCCCGTCTCGTACGGGTCGGGCCGCCCGGCGACGGCGGGCTCGGCGGCCGGGGCCGCGGGGGCGGGCTCGGCGGCGGGCACCGGGACCGCGGGGAGCGGCGGCACGGTCAGGGTGCCGCTGGCCTCCTGGGCGGTGCCCGCGAAGTGCTCGATGAGCAGGTCGGTGACGGCGGCTGGCTGCTCGACGGGGGCGAGGTGCGAGGCGCCGGGGACGACGGCGAGCCGGGCGTCGGCGATGCCGGCGACCAGGGTGCGGGCCTCGGCGGGGCCGGTGACCTGGTCCTCGGAGCCGACGAGGACGAGGGCGGGGACGCCGATGCGGTCGAGCGACTCGCGGACGTCGAAGACCGCGAGGGCCTCGCAGGCGGCGACGTAGCAGGCCGGGTCCGTCGTGCGGACCATCTGGACGGCCCACTCGACGATCGCCGGCTGCGCGCCCGCGAAGAGCGGGGTGAACCACTGCTCGGGGGCGGCCCGGGCCATCGGCTCCAGACCGTTGGCCCGCACGATGACCCCGCGCTGCCGGAACTCGTCGGCGCTGCCGAACCGCGGCGAGGTGGCGACCAGGGCGAGCGAGGCGACCCGCTGGGGTGCCCGCAGCGCGAGGTCGAGGCCGACGGCGCCGCCGAGGGAGCAGCCCGCGTAGCCGAAGCGCTGGACGCCGATCGCGTCGAGGGTGGCGAGGAGCCGGTCGCCGAGTTCGGCGACGGAGGTGAAGGGCTCGGCCGGAGCACCGCCGTGCCCGGGAAGGTCGAAACGGACGACCCGCCACTCACGGGTGAGCTCGGGTATCTGCCGGTCCCACATGTGCCATGTGGTACCGAGAGACGGCCCGATGACCAGCACTGGGGCGTCTTCTGGCCCGTCAGAGCGGTACTGCAGGGTATCGATCTTGGTCTCGCTCACCGGTTCACACCTTCATCTGTCACGACAGCCCCTATAGCGTCGGGTACGAATGGGTGGTCCTGACCAGGTGGAACACCTCACGGGCAGCGTAGCGTTTGAGGCATCGGACGATTTCGCGTCGGGTCTTGCCCTGTCGGGTACGGCGCTCGTAGTACTCCTGGGTGCGGGGGTCGAAGCGCAGGCGGGTCTGCACGATCCGGTGCAGGGCGGCGTTGGCCTGCCGGTCGCCGCCGCGGTTGAGGCGACGGTACTGCCGCGCGCCTGAGGATCGCTCGACGGGGCTGACCCCGCACAGCGCGGCAAAAGATGCCTCACTGCCCAGACGCTCGGGGTTGTCCCCCATCGTGATCAGCAGGGTCACGGCGGTATCCGGGCCGATGCCCATCACGTCGAGGAGTTGCGGGGCATGGCGTTCCACGAGCCGGGCCAGACGGGCGTCCACGTCCCGGATCTGCTCGGAGAGCTGGCCGATCCGGTGGGCCAGCAGGCGCAGGGTGATGCGGGTGGCCTGTGGCACCGACTCCTCGCCGCCCTCTTCGTGACTGCTCGCGTCGGTGAACCGCGCACAGGTACGGAAGAGTTCGGCATTACCCAGTCCGGCCAACTCTTCCCGCAGGGCGGGATCAGCAGTGATGAGGACGGCCTTGAGCTGGTTGATGGCCTGCGTGCGGGCTTTGACCGCCGACGCCTTCGTGAGTTTGTACATTCTCGCGATCTGTACCGGTCCGTCGCCCGACTTGGCCCGGGCGCGGGCCCGCCCGCTCAGTACGGCTCGCGCCGCGTTCTCGGCATCGAACGGATCCGATTTGCCGCGCCGACGGCGATCGGCCCGGTCCATCCGATTCACATCAATCACGTCGATGCCCTGGGCCAGCAGATAACGCGACAGCGAAGCCCCGTAAGAGCCGGTCCCCTCCACCCCGGCCTGCCTCACGGTTCCCCACTTCATGGCCCACCGCAGCAGATCGCGGTATCCAACCGCAGTGGCCGGGAACTCGTCGGTGGCAAGCACTGCCCCCGTCAGGGAGAGCACCGCAGCCACATGCGTATCTCGGTGCGTGTCCACTCCCAGCACCGCCTCCCCCGCAGCGGGGCGGCGGCGGGTCTTCGGAGCAGGCGACGTACTGGACATGCCCGTTCCCCTTCCGGTCCGATGGCGTGTCGCGTTGCCGGCACCGGGCCGCGTCGGGCGGTCAGAATCGTGAGGACGCCACAACGATCGGCAGGCCCCTATCGGGACACACCCCGCCGGCCCGGTACCGACAACACACCATCCCCACCCAAGAGCCGACACTGTGACACCAGGACACCTCGGTCAGAAATGTCATGAGTCAGACCCCGTCCGGGATGGCACCGCACAACCGTCCCACCGATCCCGCACACCCGCATGACCCGACCACGGCCGGGGGACTTCGCCCGAACCGGTGCTCAACCTGGCTGGAGAAGACAGGTAATCGGTTGATTCCCCACCCACTTGTGACCGGCAACGACGGAAGCATCCAAGGCGTTCGGATTCTCCCGGGCCAAGGGCTACACCCTGGTGCGCCAAGGCCAGTTCCCGTGCCGCGTGCTCCGCATCGGCCGCAGCACGCGGGTCGTCACCGCGTCCTTGGTCCGGGTCCTCGAAAGCGGTGGGCCGGAGTACAGCGGTTCCAGCACCTGATGGACGCGGCAACGTCGTCGATGGAGCCCCAGGCGGCGGAGGCAGTGCACGGATTCGGGCCGTGCCGACTGACCAACATCGCCTATATCACGCGAAGTTTGATCTCCTCCCTCTGCGCCCCGGCCATACTGTTTCGTCGGGAGTTGACGGTCCAGCGGGGTGGGGTGCGTGCATGACGGCCGTTGAGGATGATCGGAGCAGGGCGCGCCTTGGCGTGCTTGAACATTCCGTTGAGGCGCGAGTCCGCGAGGCCGCGCCGGCGTTCGCGCACCTGGACGCTCTGGGGCTTCCCGCTCCGCGAGACGGTGCACGGAGCGCGATCGCCACGGCGCTGGTTCACCGGTCGTACCTCTTCGAGAGCCGGGGCGCGCTACCAGGCGTCACACAGACCTCCTTGGACGCAATTGGTCGGCTGGGCAGCGCGTTCCTGTGGAAGACGGCCGCAGTAGAGCGGTACCGCAGGATCGCGAATCCCACGTCCGGGACGATGAGCGCAGATGTTGCCCGGATTGTCGCTACCTTCCCGGCCTGGGCCGCATGTCAGGAGTGGCTGCGAAAGTCCGCGGCCCTGAGCGTGGGACTCGACAGAAATGCGCTTCCGCCGAAGGTGACCACTCTTTTATGCCACCAAGTCATCGGTGTGCTGTGCCTGGAAGGCGAGGAGGAAGTAGCCAGACGACTGCTCGATGGGCACCTGGCCACGCAGCAGCGCGAGATCGCATCCAGCATCAACGACCCGAAGACCGCCCTGTATGAGGTCCTGGGCCACACAGCGTTGACCTGGGGTTATGAGCGCGGTGGTCCCGATCATGCCCCGGTGTTCCGGGCCGTCGTCACCGACACGCGTCGGCGGGCCGGCGAGGGAAGTGGCAGCAACAAGAAGACCGCCGCGCAGCTGGCCGCGCTCGACTTCCTGCAACGGCACTTGCCTCAGGTCCTTACGGCGCGGGATTCCGCGGTCTCACCGCCGCCGCCCGCCCAGGAGATCCACGCATCGCGTGCCCATGTAGACACCGTGCGGCGCTTGGAGACGCTCTTCTCCCTTCCGGAGGCGTCACGCCCCTTGCTCTCCCAGGCACTCGTCCACGCCTCATGGGCGTACGAAAACGGCCACCAGATGGAGAGATACCATCAGCAGGACTACCAGGCCCTGGCCTGCCTGGGAGCCCAGATACTCGGCTACGAGCATCTGCTCGCCACTGCACGACACATCGTCGTGGCGCCCCCCGCCGAATTCGCTTTCACCACTCTCCCCAACAGCGTGTACAACACCGCCTTCCACGAGGTCGGGTTGGCATCAGGGTTACTCCTCGGAGCAGGTCAGCGATCCCTCGGCATACCTTTGGAGATTGGGGCCGACTCCTTCCAAGCCGTGATCGGCGCAGTCTCCGAAGCGGGGGACTTCCAGGGATCGCTGGCCGACCGCTGGCCGCAAGAATGGGCCTCCACATGGCAGTTGGTGGCACCGAGCGCACCACCACCGGTCGAACCCACCACGCGCCTGGCCCGCGCGGCCAGCCTCATGAAGCTCCCCGTGACCTACAAGCACACGGTCACCGGGCCTGACCACCTGCGGCGGTATACGGCGACCGCCGTCCTGGACAGCAAGGCGCTGGGCGTCACGCTCAGAATGCAAGGCGCTGCCGTTGCGGGCAAGGTACCCGCGAAGCACAGTGCTTCCTTGGCTGTGCTCAGTGTCCTCGAACGCCTCGCCGACGGGTCCCCGGCCCGGTCCTTTGACGGGGCCAAGGAAGAGGCCCGCTCCCTCGCCCGGTTCCTCCTCGCCCAGCAGGCTTATCTGCTCAACGCCGCCCCGGTTCCCACGCAACGATGGATCACCGCACGCCTCTTCGGGCTGCATCTCGCCTCGGACGCTCCGGCGCTGCTCAAGTGGGCCGTTGGCGTGGATGAACTGCTGAACCTCGATCTTCCCCTGCAACCCGACAGCCATCTGCGGGACGCGTTCCGTAAGGCCGTCGAGGAACCCGCTGTCCCAGACCCCATCAACACCGTCCTGGCGCGGGCGATAGACACCCTGGAGCGGATCGAGACCCCCGAAGCCATCACCACGGCACATGTACGTCACCTGGTGCAGTTGTGCGACGTCTACCGGTGCCTCGGTTCCGACGATCCCGACATCCTGCTTCCCGATCTCGCCGACGACTGGCGGATCCTTCACCGAGGCCGGCTGAAGGCCCTGCCGGCGCTTCCCCCGGTCCGGATCTCCGGGCGGGCACGAGCCGTCCTCGACGCCGCGCTGTCCGCCCTCGCCTCCGACGGAGGAGAAACCTCCGTCGAAGTTCTCGCCGAGCAGCCGCTACGGCTGGAATTCCGGTCGACTCAACCACCCTCCCCGAGCGTCCTGGAGGAGGTGTGCTCGCTCTGGTCCACAGCCAGCAAAGCAATCACCGTAGAGACGGCCGAACAGGGCATCGACGTGATCGTCGCCATGACAGAGGCCCCGCCCCGACCGGGACCGATCACCCAGGCAGTCCTCGCTGCACTCCAACCCAGCCCGGAGCCCTACCGCGCAGCCGTGGCGGACCTCCTGCACGATCTTAAGAACCAACTTGTCGCCGCCCGCCTCGCCAACTTCCAGCCCGCCGAGAGCCGCACAGCCCGGCTGCAACAACAACTCGCCGCGAGCCGGCACCTCGACGAGGCACACACCCTCGCGCTGCGCCTGCGCGCAGCAACGTCGATGCTCGCCTCGGGCGACACCGAGAGCGTCGAGCTCGGAGCCTTCCTCCGTCAGTATGCCGGAGCAGTCCTCACCCGGCTCCCCGCCAACATCTCGCTGTCGATCCCGACGGCCAAGAGCACCGTCCACGTCGCACTGGGCGCACGCTCCCTGACCGCCATCCTCGACAACCTGGTCGGCAACGCGATCGAAGCGCTGGGCAACGGCGGGGCCATCACCCTGGACTGGACCGCCGATGACTACGAAGCTGCCGTCGAAATCTCCGACGACGGCCCCGGACTCCCCTCAGACATCGCCGCCGCCCTGAACTCGGGCAAGCGAATCCGCAGCACGAAGCGCGGAGGCAACGGCCTCGGCCTCCTGGGAGTCCGCTCGCTGCTGGCCAAGGTCGGGGGACAACTCAGCCTCATCGCCACGCCCTCCGGCACCGCGTGGCTCACCACCCTGCCACTCGCTCCCTCTACGCCACCGGAGTCTGGATGACCCAGCGACTGGCCAACCTGCGCATCCTGGTTGCCGACGACCAGATGGACGTGGCCCGCACGCTGTGCCGGCCGCTGCACAAGGAAGGCGCCCGCCTGCGCTTCGCCGCGGACGGCCACACCGCTCTGCAGGAGATCGACACCCACCCGTTCGACCTCCTGCTGATCGACATGAAGATGCCGCCCGAGGAATGGGGTGGTCTGTGGCTTCTGCGGCAGCTCAAAGAGCGGAAATGCCGTATTCCCAGCCTCGTCTTGTCCGGCGAAGGCTCCAAGCCGCAGGTCATCGAGGCGCTCCGCCTCGATGCAGTCGACTGGGTCGTCAAGGACACCGCCGGAGAAGAACTGCTGGACCGATGCGAAGCGACCCTCACCGACCGCCTGGGCGCATCCCTGGAGGTCGCCACCCACCGCCTGCCGACTCCCCTAGCCCATCGCTTGGCCAGATATGTCCGCGCCACCGATCCCGACAAGAAGATCCACGAGGGCCTGCACGCGCTGGAGTCGATCCTGCGCTTCGCCGCCGTTCTGGGGCTCAGCAGCACCCCGCCCGCACCACTACGGGGAATCACGCCGGACCGGCTGGCAGCCCCGAGCATGGGCACCTGGTTCGACCTGTGCACCGCACTCGCGAATCGGCCCGATGCGGGCAGCGACTTCCGGCGAGTGCATTCCTGGATCACCCCGGAGCGAGCTGATCACCAGCCGATCCAGAGCCTCATCTCCGTACGCAACGCCCTCGCACACGGCCGGGAGACCCCCACAGCGGACCAGGCTGACCAACTCGACCAGCTGCTACGCCGGTTCGCGCACCGCGCGACATCCTCCTGGTGCGCAGATCTCGCGGTGCCCACCTCCATGACCTACGACGGCACCCAGTACACCCTTGAGGTACTCACTCTTCACGGGGTCGGAAAGCCGGCCCCCAGCACGGTGTCGACGCCTACACCGGTGATCACAGGACAACCCATCCTCACGTCCCGCGACGGCACCCTGCTGCCCTTGGCGCCGTGGCTGCTGGCCCACAGGGAACCCGCCTCGGGCACCGTACGCTGCCTGCAATTCGACGGTCTCCAACGCGCAAAAGGGGGTCTGACGCCAGACGCTCCCTTCCGGTACGCGCGAACAGATGACGGCAGGGGCCTCCCCGCCGTCCACCACTCTCAAGCGCACTGGCTGACCCTGGCCCAGTGGACGACGTAACTCCGGCCGGGACCTCAGGGTTCAGACCGTGGCCGGCAGCAGCAGACAGCCGAGCGGGGACGAATCAGAAAGTTCCGGGCTGGAACACTGACGCCAGCTGAAGCGGGCTCCCGGGACCAGCTTCTGACCTGCCGTCAGCCCGCCGGGCTGGCAAGACCGCCCTGGCCTGTGCACGGCCGGTCGCCACGCCAAGCAGGCGCTGGACGGTCAACAGCGGTGTGTCCGCGAGCGTCCTCGTGAGTGACCACGGCACCGGCCACCCATAGTTCGGGCGTCGGTCGCACCACCCGGGAGGTTGTCGACCTGCTGGGGGAGGCGCCGAAGCCGCCGCGCCGCCGTCACCGCTCGGTTCACGCGATGGGTACAGCTCCCCCTTGCCAGTGTCAGCAGCGACAATTCCTATCCGACAGTGCTGTGGGACAGGGGACGCGCGAGTATGAAGACAGACGACTTCTTCCGCAGCAGGCCCGATGAGCGCGTGGACTGGACGGACAGCGGGCACTGGGAGCTGGATGTCGAGCTAATGGAGTCCCTGCGGTTCGGCCCCCTGCCCACCCACTCGCACCTGGACGTCGCTGTGGCCCTGACCCACCTGTTGCACGAGGACTTCGTCGCTCGAGGCACCCGCCACGACGAACGCATGAATGACGAGGAAGTCGTCCTCGCGGTCAAAGCGCACCGGACGGTCCTCGAACGCCTGGGCCTCAAGCCGCCGAAGCTGCCGTTTCGCCATCACAGCGGCTTCTGCGACTACTGGCGCAAAAACGACATGTCCGGGGGCGGCGGATGGCAGGCGCGCCGCGAGTGCATCGCAGAGCTGCTCGGGCCGACCCTGCAGGACTTGGAGGACCTGCAGGAGGCCGAGTACGAGCAACGCTTCAAGAACGGCCCCCGCGGCACCTTCAAGAACCTGATCTTCGGCGCCATCGGCCCGAAGCCGAAGATCGGGATGCGGGATGCGGGATGCGGGATGCGGGATGCGGGATGCGGGATGCGGTCAACAACGACGTGGAGATCGTCCAGAACGCCGAGAACTGCCTCATCTACACCGACCCGCTGCCCACGCAGGGCCTGACCTGGCGCCAGATGGTGACCTGGTGGCGGACCAACCACCTGCCCGACGCCGATGAGCCGCAGGCCGCCGATGCCCTGCACCGGCGGCTGTATCGCTCTCTGGATTCCCTGCCGGAACAGACGGTCCTGCGTACCTACTGCGCCCGCTACGCCGAACCCGACGGATTCGACCTGCCCGCCCTCATCCCGCAGGTCTATCTGCACTACGACCCCTACACCCGCAAGAGCGGCGGATACAGCGGTGCCCTGCATCGCCAGCGCATGGACTTCCTGCTGCTGGCCCCCGACCGCTCCCGCATAGTGATCGAGGTCGACGGGGCCCACCACTACGGCACCAAGAACCCCGCCGATGCGGACGGTCGCGCCACCTACACCGCCTCGCCCCGGCTGTACTCGGAGATGGTCGCCGAGGACCGCCGCCTGCGGCTGGCCGGCTACGAGATTTACCGCTTCGGAGGCTGGGAACTCACGCGTCCCGACAGTCCCCAGATCATCTCCGACTTCTTCACCGAGCTCCTCACCCGCCACAAGCCGGCACCGTAGCGGCGACACCCGTCAGCAGTCGGCCGCGCCCATGGCCTCCAGGTACTCCATCTGCCAGTGCTCGTACTCACCGAGATGAGCCGGGTAGCCGCCCCACAGCAGGTGCGCCAGCTTGTTAAGCTCGTTCACCTGCTCGTAGAAGTTCACGTTCAGCAGCAGGGGACGGGCAGCAGAACGTCCGGCGCCGTGGCCGACCACGCCGTAGCGGTATGTCTCCCCCGTCGCATCTTCGCTGTCCAGCCAGTTCAGCTGACTCCAGGACCGGGAGATCCGCGACCTGCGGCTGCTGATGGGGGACCTTGCCCACTCGGGCCAGTTCCTCCACATGCTGGACCGCTATCTCCGCGCCGATCCCCGCCTGCGCGGCTTCGACGCCGAGCAGGCAAGCCAACACGTCCGCCCGAGCACGGTCTTCGCCCCCCAGTCCTCGCCCTACCTGATCGGCCGACACGACACGTTCCGTCAGACGCTCAAGGCCCCGGTCGCCTACGCCCCCGCCACCATGCAGCCGGCGCCGGTGGGAAGCACCATTTCCTTCGAGCGATCGGACGGTACCTGGGAGTCGGCGTACGTGCCCCAATGGCTACCCGAGAACACCCCGCTGGCGCTGCAGGATGCGGTCACCTCGCGTCGCCGGAACCCGCTCCGCCTCACCCGCGGCACCGGCCGCCAGAGCGCGGCGCGATCCGCAGCAAAGCGGTAGGTGATCGGTAGGTGCGGCCGAGCCCGGTGCCGGCCGCACCCTCGCGACGCGCGCCAGGCTCCGCGGAGGCTCGTCCGCCGCGCCGCAGGCTCCTTCAGGAATGGGGCGGCGCAGGGAGGACAGTGGTTCGTGAGGTGGACGTCTGCGCTGTCCTCGGTGCAGCAGAGGGCGGTTGAGGAGCGAGGTCATGCAGAGCTGCGAGCCAGTGCTCACCGAGCCGCCGGCCGCAGGTCAGTGCGTCGTGGAGGACGACGGTCAGACGCGCGATGTCGTGGTCGCCGGTGAGCGCGGTGAAGCAGAGCAGCCCGGGGCTTGCAGAAAACCCCATCGCCGCAGGTCAGAGCCCGCTCACAGAAGCTGCCGAAACGCTTCCCCGGCCCCTGCGGAACGCAAAGCACATCCCTGCAGCTCAGAGGCGCCGCACCTTCTGCCGCCACGGTTCCATCCCAGGCCCCTCCGCCTCCCGCTTCACTCCCAGTGGCGCGGGCCGGTGGCGACTGGTGCCCGCACTCCCTCGGCGTCGGCATCACCGGCCCCGCGAAGGAGCCGAAAGCATTCCAGCCGCCTCCTACGCGATCGCTGGCGAGGAGGTCTCCGGCCGGTCCGCCTGCGAAGTCGCCGACGACGATGATGCCGCTGCAGGAGTGATGAGCAGGGCCTTGGCGCTTCCAGCCAGGGGATAGACCCACAGATCACCGGCCCATCGGTGGCGAGACATCGGCGCGCTCATCACCAGTGACATCGCCGCCAGCAGTGATCTTGTCGTATGCCCGCCAGCCGCCAGCCTTGATCCGGCTGGCGAAGTTGCCGGCGCCATCGCTTCGAAGGGGTCGCCCCTGCGGCAAGCCCAGCCGGGGTGGCGCCTCCGGCATCTTCTGCGGAGGGCTTACACGGCACCATGACCGACTTGGACACGAGGGCGGCAAAGACTGCGTCGGCTGCCGAGCCGGCGCACTGCGGCTCATCCGTGGCCTCCCCTATCGCGACCTCCAGGCTGCGTTCGCGCCCAGGTTGTGCTGCGTGACCTTGTCCGACTCCCGCAGGACGACGAAGTCGTCGGTCCGCGTCAACCACAGCTCGGCCGCGCATTCGCACACTTCCCCAGAACCACCCGCGAACGCCTGAACATCGAGGTGCCGTCAACTCCGCGCCTAGGGAACATCAGGTCGGCGTCCGAGTCGGACAGCTCGAGGTGACGGCTCCGCCACCGGAATGGCGCACTCGGCAAGGTCAGCGCTCCAATCCGGAAGGTGACGGCGAGAGCGGTACGGCAGCTTTCGCAAGATGCCCAAAAAAACCATTAGGGATAAATGCGGAACACGTTCACGGTCGACCGCAAACGTCCATGAATTGCGCGAAGAGAGCAGACGTCACCTTTCGAACTCAAGGCACCGATAGGACCTCCAACCTCCAGCACTCGAAAGGGAGTTGGTAACCACCTTTGACCCTCAACATACCGCCAGATCAGGAGGCAGCCCAAGCGTCCCGACCTTCCCTTGACTAGACCAATCCGCACCCTCATATTGAGGTGGATCTTTGTGTGGATCAGGTGAACGATGTGGGTGAAATATGCAAGGTGGGGCGTGGCGTCGTGGACGCCGAAGACTAAGTGCCGTGTTGGCCGCGACAGCCGTTTTGTCTGTCTTCTCGCCGCTGTACAGCCATCCGGATGCCGCTCTGGCGGCTTCCTCTGAGTTGCTGGATGAGGAAGCTGCCACTCCAGAGTCGGCCGCCTCGGAGGCAGCGGCTGAGACAGGTCAGAGGACGGAGGTGCTTGCCCGGACCACGGAGACATCGCAGGTCTTCGCCAACCCGGACGGCACCTTCACCAAGGAGATGAGCGCTGCGCCCGTTCGCGCCCAAAAGGACGACGGATCGTGGGCAGCCATCGACACCACGCTGTTCCGCACGGGGGACGGACGCGTCGAGACCAAGGCCACCGTGAACCGGGTGGAGTTCTCGGGTGGCGGGTCCGATCAGCCGATGGCGACCGTTTCGAAGACAGGTAAGGAACTGTCTCTCGCGTGGCCCGGGGCTCTGCCCGAGCCCGACCTGGACGGTAGTACTGCCACGTATCGAGAGGTCTTCCCTGGCGTTGACCTCAAACTGACGGCGGTCGAAAGCGGGTTCACGCAAACCCTCGTGGTCAAGACCGCCGAGGCGGCTCAGAATCCGGCCCTGGAATCCGTGCAACTGGGCATGGAGAGCAGCGGCGTGCGGTACACGCCCGGGCGCGACGGCGGGATGCGTTTCGTCGATGCCGACGGCAGGACCGTCTTCGAAAGCCCGGGTGGTCAGATGTGGGACTCCTCCGGAGACGTCCAGACATCTACAGAGGCACCGGCACAGACCGTCAGCAGCCAGGCGCGGAGCATGGTTGCCGAAGAGCCGAGTCCCTCGGCACCACCTGGTGAAATTCATGACGGCGGCGCAGAAGAGCCGTTCGCCGCACCCAGCACCGGCGACAAGACAGCGGGCGTTGCCGTAGAGATCGACGGAGCGACTCTGGAGGTGAAGCCGGACCTGGGTCTTCTGCGGAGCGAGGCAACGGTATACCCGGTGTACATCGATCCTCCGGTGAAGGGGTTGGTGCTCACCGACTGGACGGCTCTGTCGTCGGACGGGGACAGGTTCTGGGAGTTCACCGGGGACAAGGGCGTGGGCTACTGCGCCAATTACGCCGGCTACCTGTGCGCCTCGACGCCGTACACGCAGCGCATGTACTTCGAGTACCCGATGGCGTCGCTGTACGGGAAGAAGATCCTGGACGCCACCTGGGAGGTCTACCAGACCTGGAGCTTCACCTGCACCCAGCACAACTACATGCTCATCCGGGTCGACGAGAACAAGGGCATCTCCAGCTCCACGACGTGGGGGTCCAAGCCCGCGTATGTCGACATGATGGGCGACCGGTGGGCGGCGCAGGGCCGCGGAGCGCTGTGCGACCCCGCACAGCCGGCGAACTGGCTGCGTTACAGCGACAACGCGACCGGCGGCGAGACCGACGAGAACCTCACCCCCACGCTGCAGTCCTTCGTGGACAACCAGAAGTCCCAGCTCACTCTGGAGCTGCGCGCCCAGGACGAGTCGACGACCGCTGCGTGGGCACGATTCCGTAACGACGCCAAGCTGTCCGTCACGTACGTCTCCAAGCCCACCGCGCCCACCTCGGTAGGCGTGCGCAACGGCACGACGGGCAGGGCGTGCAACGCGTCGAGCACGCCGCTCGTGACGAGTGACGACACGCCGTACCTCACTTCTGTCGTCCAGTCCCCCGACGGTGCGCAGGCCCAGCTCAGGGCCCTGTACGAGGTGTGGAAGGCGGACGGTTCGCAGAAGATGTTCTGGGCTGTGTCGCCCACAGGCGGAGCCCGCGTAGCGGACAACGATGCGGCCGACACCACCTCGCCCACGCTCGCCGACAACACGAACTACCGGATGCGCGTCCTGACGGAGGCGTACTGGGCGAACGACCGCGGCGCTTCCGGGAACCTGCAGTCGCCGTGGTCGACCTGGTGCTATTTCCGTGTCGACAAGACCAGCCCCCCGCCGCCGATCATCACGAGCGACGACGGCCTGTACCCGCCCGCAGCGAGCAGCGTGCTTTCCGGTGCGGTCGGCAAGGCGGGCAAGTTCCGCTTCACGCCGGCGGACACGAACGCGAGCCTGTCGGGCATTCAGTCGGATGTCACCTCCTACAAGTGGCGGCTGAACAGCGGTCCCCTCTCGGCGCCGATCAACGTGTCCACCGGTGCGTCGACGACGTTGTGGGTGACTCCGAACCAGGACATGGAGAACACCCTCCAGGTGTGGGCCTACGACGCGGCCATGCACAGCTCGGTGACGGCCTTCTACAGCTTCAAGGTCAATCGAGCCGAAGCCCCTGTGGGGAAGTGGTCCCTCGACAACAGCGGCGCCGACTCGACCTCCGCCACGAAGCATCCCCTCACACTCGGCGGCTCCGCCGTGTACGGCACCAAGAGCCGCGCGGGTTCTCACGGCCTGCAGACGAACGGCACCACCTCGTACGCGGCCACGTCCACGCCGCCGGTGAACACGCTGTACTCGTACAGCGTCTCCGCGTGGGCGAGGATCAACCCTGGTGAGACGGGCGGAACCGTCGTCGGCATCGACGGCGAGGTCTACAGCGGTTTCTACCTCGCCTTCGACGAGGGACGCTGGAAAATGATGACCTCTCCCCTCGACACCACGAGCGGGAACATCACCGAACAGGTAGTAGCGTCCGATCAGCCGGCCACCACTGGCGTGTGGACGCATCTGACGGGTGTGTACGACTCCGTCGAGAAGGAGATGCGCCTCTACGTGAACGGGCGCCTCCAGGGAACGCACGCGATGGCGGCCTCATGGAAGGCCACGGGTGGCCTGCAGATCGGCCGCGCTCTGTGGAATTCCGAGTACCACGGATATTTCGCCGGATCCATCGACGAGGTGAACACCTGGTCTCGGGCGCTCTCCGGTGACGAGGTCGCCCAGATCGCGACCCAGGAGGACGAGGACGCCAGCGACGGTTACGCGGGCGACCCCACCACCGCCAACGTCGCGTCCTGGGACGCCACCACGGCGACCGGCAACACCATCCAGGACGCCTCCGGGTACGGCCGTGCGATGACGCTCAACGGCGCCACCATCGGCATCGACCCGGCCACCGCCGTCAACGAGGCATCGCGTCTGCCCACGACGAACGCGATGGCGCTCAACGGATCGTCCGGCTATGCCAGTGCCTCCGGTCCCCTCGTGGACGACACGGGCTCCTTCACCGCCTCCGCCTGGGTGCGTCTGGACTCCTCGAAGGTCACGGACACGTCCAAGGGGTACCTCCTGCAGGTCCTGGGCCAGCAAGGCACGTCGAACTTCTCGTGGGGCATCTGGTACGAGCAGGCCGCCGGGTCCTCTGCCGGCAAGTGGAAGCTCGGACGTTCCAGTAGGGACGCCTCGGGTTCCGCGTGGTCCTATGTCTCGTCCGCGCCGGCGGTGAAGGACCAGTGGGTCCGACTGTCCGTCGTCTACGACGCGCAGGACGCGACCACCTCCGGCGACGGCGACGAAGTCAGCCGCGGCAGCCTGTTCCTCTACGTCAATGCGACGAAGTACGGCAGTGACAATGGAGTGGCGTTCACGACCCCGTGGCAGGGCCTCGCGAAGTTCGAGGTCGGCCGGGGCATCGTCGACGGCGCCGTCGGGCGCTACTTCCCCGGGCATGTGAGGAACGTCCGGGTGTGGGCGGGTGCCATGTCACCGTCCGCGGTCGGCGACTTCTACAACGCCGAGCAGGACTAGCAACACCATGCCGGTGGCTCGCCGCGCGTTTGCGGCGAGCCACCGGCTTCCCCATTGGTCGGCACCGTATCCGTTGCCGGCTTTCCTCCCCTAGAAGAAGGAAAAGCCCATGTCACCTGCCCCGAAGGGCAGACGACGCCGAGCCTCCCTGCACAGGTGGTTCGGCCGAGGCGCACTCGCGATCTCGATAGCCTTGGTCCCGCAGATCGCGGTTCCCGACGGTTTCGATCTCACCACCAGTGCCGCCGCCTCAGCCCAAGAGTTCGAGACGCCAGCGAAGCCCAAGATCGACCGTGTCGAGGACTACGACCGGAAGGCGTTCAAGCCCGTCGACGCCACGGCCCTCGCTGCCAAGGCGACGAAGGAGCGACTGGCCAAGGCGCAGTGGCCGACGGCCGGTAAGGCGACCCTCCCGCTGCCCACCGACAGCATGACTCAAGCAGAGGTCGGCGGCCTGCCCGTCTCGCTGGCGCCGGTCGGGAAGAGCGGGAAGCGGTCGGCCGGAAACGGCGCGGCCTCGGCCGGTCAGGCCGAGATCAAGGTCCTCGACCAGGGAACCGCCCGCAAGGCGGGCATCAAAGGCGTCGTCGTCTCCGTCGTCCCCGGTAAGTCGGCGGACCCGTTTCGCTTCTCGCTGGACTACTCGTCCTTCGCCGACGTCTACGGCGGCGACTTCGGCGCCCGTCTCCACCTGGTCCGGATCCCCGCCTGTGCGCTGACCACGCCAGACAAGGCCTCCTGCCGTACCCAGACCTCCGTCGACTCGAAGAACGACACCGTCGAGCAGACCCTCAGCGCCGACCTGTCGGGCGGCACGCTCCGTACGGCCCAGCCCATGCTCCTGGCCGCCACCGCGGGTGCCTCCTCGACGCAGGGTGACTACGGCGCGACTCCGCTGTCGTCCTCGGCAACCTGGTCCGCCGGCGGCAGCACGGGTGACTTCAACTGGAGCTACCCGCTGCGGATGCCGCCGACCACGGCCGGCCCTGCGCCCTCGCTCGCCATCAGCTACAACTCCGGCAGCGTCGACGGCCGTACCGCGAGCGAGAACAACCAGACGTCCGTGATCGGCGAAGGCTTCTCCCTCACGGACTCCTACATCGAGCGCAAGTACGGATCCTGCAAGGACGACGGCCAGGCCGGCAAGGGCGACCTGTGCTGGAAGTACGCCAACGCGACTCTCGTCCTGAACGGCAAGGCTTCCCAGCTCGTCAACAACTGTGCCGACGCGGCAGCCTGCACCACTGCGGAACGCTCCGAGGCGGCCGGTGGATCGTGGCGTCTGGCGGATGACGACGCGAGCAAGGTCGAGCACCTCACCGGCGCCGCCAACGGCGACAACAACGGCGAGTACTGGAAGGTCACCACGCCCGACGGCGTCCAGTACTTCTTCGGGAAGCACAAGCTCGAAGGCTGGAGCGACAACGGCACAGAGGCGGACGACCCTGTGACCCACTCCACCTGGACCGCGCCCGTCTTCGGCGACGACGCCAGCGAACCGTGTCACGCAAGCTCGTTCGACACCTCCGCCTGTACCCAGGCATGGCGCTGGAACCTCGACTACGTCGTCGACCCCCACGACAACGTCATGACCTACTGGTACGGCAAGGAAACCAACAACTACGCCAAGTCCGGCGTGGACAACCCGGGCACCCCGTACGTCGCCGGCGGCTACCTCAAGCGCATCAACTACGGTCAGCGTCTGGACAGCATCTTCTCCAAGCCAGCCTCCCAGTCGGTGGCCTTCGTCTACTCGCAGCGCTGCACCGCCACGGACTGCAGCAGCCTCACCGGTACGACCAAGGCGAACTGGCCCGACGTCCCGTTCGACATGATCTGCGACACGGGCAAGGCCTGCACCAACATCATCGGTCCCGCGTTCTTCACGCGATACCGCCTGACGCTCATCAGCTCCTACGTCTGGTCGGGCACCGGCACCACCATGCGGCTCGTCGACTCCTGGACGATGGAGCACGACTTCCCCGCCACCGGCGATTCCTCGTCCCCGAGCCTGTGGCTGAAGTCCATCCAGGCCCACGGCAAGGCCGACGGCACCACCCTCAGCATGCCGAAGACGACGTTCGGCGGCATCCAGATGCCCAACCACGTCGAAGGCGGCGACAACACCCTGCGCTACTACAAGTGGCGCGTACGCAGGCTCTCCTCCGACACCGGCAGCAACACCACGGTCAACTATTCCGATCCGCAGTGCGTCCGCGGTACCACGATGCCCGCGAGTGAGGACAACAACAGCCTGCGCTGTTTCCCCGTCTACTGGTCCCAGGCCGGCGGAACACCCGAGCTGGACTGGTTCCACAAGTACGTCGTGGACTCCGTCGTCGTCGATGACCCCACCGGCTACGCCGACGCCCAGGAGACGCACTACACCTATGCCGGCGGAGCCGGATGGGCCTACGCCGACGACGACGGCATCACCAAGGACAAGTACCGCACCTGGTCGCAGTGGCGCGGCTACCCGAAGGTCACGACCGTCACCGGCAACACCACCGGCCCGCAGGGCAAATCCTTCACCCTGTACATGCGGGGTCTCGACGGAGACAAGAAGAAGGACGGCACCTTCCGTGACGAGAAGGTCACCGACTCGACCGGCCAGACGATCGAGGACTCACGCCAGTACAGCGGTTTCGTCCGGGAAAGCATCGGCTACGACGGCACCGAAGAGGTAAGCGGCAGCATCACCGATCCGTGGTCGTTCAGAACCTCCAGCCACCAGTACACCTGGGGCACGCCCGAATCCTGGTTCGTCAAGCCGGGCACGGTACGAACCCGGCAGAAGACCTCGACCGGCACTCGTACCGTTTCCACCACCACGACCTACGACACCACCTACGGCATGGTCACCAAGGTGGACGCGGCCGGAGACATCGCGAAGTCCGGCGACGAGACGTGCACCCGCAGCACCTACGTCCGTAACACGACGGCCTGGCTGGTCCAGTTCGCGTCGCGCATCGAGACGTACGGGGTGGGCTGTTCGGTCACACCCTCGCTGCCCGGGGACACCATCTCCGACCTGAAGACCGCATATGACGGCCAGGCCGCCGGCGTCGCTCCCACCAAGGGCGACATCACCAGCTCCTACCGTCTGTCCGGCTACACCTCCGGGACTCCCACCTACCAGACCGTCTCGACGTCGACCTATGACGTGCTCGGCCGACCCACGTCGGTGACCGACTCGCTCAGCCGCACGACCAAGACCAGCTACGTACCCGCCGTCTACGGCCCGCTGACCCAGCAGACCGTCACCGACCCCAAGCTCTACACCGCCACCACGAAGCTCGACCCGGCATGGGGCAAGGCCACCAAGGTCACCGACGCCAACAGCAACACGACCGAGTGGGCATTCGACGCTCTCGGCCGGCTCACCTCCGTCTGGCAGCCCAACCGCATCCGGGCCATGCAGGACGCCGCGAGCATCGTCTACACCTACAACGTCAGCAACACGGCCGCGACCTGGATCCGCACGGACGTCCTGAAGAACGACGGCACGACGTACAACAGCTCCTACCAGATCTACGACTCCCTGCTCCGCCCTCGCCAGACGCAGGTCCCCGCACCCAACGGCGGACGAGTCATCTCCGAGACTCTCTACGACGACCGGGGCCTGGCCACGATCGCCAACAGCGGCATCCACGACAACATCGCGCCCAGCGGCAGCCTCGCGAACACCTTCCCCGGCTCGACGCCCGCTGCCACCGAAACCGTCTTCGACGGCGCCGGCCGCGCGACCGAGTCCCGCTTCCGCGTGTACGACCAGCTGAAGTGGACGACCTCCACCGCCTACGAAGGTGATCGGACCGCCTACACCGCGGCCTCCGGCGGCACCGGAACCCTCACCTTCACGGACGTCTACGGCAAGACCACCGAGCGCCGCGAGTACCCGGGCCCCACACCGACCGGGAGCGACTACACCGCGACGAAGTACACGTACACGCCGGGCGGCCAGACCGAGACCATGACCGGTCCCGACGGCGCCAAGTGGACCTACACCTATGACCTGCGCGGCAGGCTCATCGAGTCCACCGACCCGGACAAGGGCAAGAGCACCAGCACGTACAACGACGCGGACCAGGTCCTGACGTCCACGGCCACCGTGGACGGCACGGACAAGACCCTCATCCGCGACTACGACGTCCTGGGCCGCCAGGTCGGTACGTGGGAAGACCTCAAGGACAACGCCCATCAGCTCACCAAGAATCTCTACGACACGGTAGCGAAGGGCAAGCTGACGGCTGCCATCCGCTATGTCGGGGGCACGACGGGCCAGATCTACTCCAACGTGGTCACCGGCTACGACACGATGGGGCAGCCCGCGGGGACCAAGACGGTCCTGGCGGCCACCGACCCGCTGGTCGTCGCGGGAGCGCCGCAGACCTTCACCACATCCGCCGCGTACAACCTGGACGGCACGGTCCAGAACACCATCCTCCCCGCCGTCGGCGGACTCCCCATCGAAACCGTCGCCTACAAGTACAACGACCTCGGCATGCCGACGTCCGTCGAGGGCATGACGGACTACGTCCGGTCCATCGGCTACTCGCAGTACGGTGAAGCCGAGGACACCCGTCTGGGCACCTCCACCACCGCCAAGCACTTGCAGGTGGTCAACCGGTACGAGGACGGCACCCGGCGACTCACCAACAGCCATGTCGTGGACGAGACGAGCGTCGGCTACCTCAGCGACGTCGACTACAGCTACGACGCCAGTGGCAACGTCACGTCCATCAAGAACAAGGCCGACGTGCCGGACAACCAGTGCTTCGCCTACGACGGCTACCGCCGTCTGACCGAGGCGTGGACCCCTGCCTCGGGTGACTGCACCACGGCACGTTCCACCGCGGTCCTGGGAGGACCGGCTCCGTACTGGCACAGCTGGACGTACAAGCCGGGCGGCCTGCGCGAGACCCAGACCATCCATACCGAGGCCGGCGACACCAAGACCGACTACAACTACCCGCCCGTGAACGCGTCCGGTTCGGGACAGCCTCACACCCTGACGAGCGCGGTCACGGGAGCCACGACCGCGAACTACACCTACGACTCCCTCGGCAACACGACCAAGCGCCCGGGCACCACCGGCGACCAGACCCTCACCTGGAACATCGAGGGCAAGCCGGCCACGCTGACCGAAGGCACCAAGACCACCACCTATCTGCACGACGCCGGTGGCGATCTCCTCATCCGCCGAGGCCCGACGGAGACGGTGCTCTACCTTCCCAGCGGCCAGGAACTCCGCTACGACACGGTCACCAAGAAGTTCTCCGGCCAGCGCTACTACGGCGCGGGAAGCGGCAAGGCCCTGCGTACGGAAACAGGGCTGAGCTGGATCGTGGACGACCACCACGGCACCGCGTCCATGAGCGTGGACGCCACCACCCAGGCCGTCACCCGCCGCTACACGAAGCCGTTCGGCGAGACCCGCGGCACCACCCCGACCTGGGTGGACGACAAGGGGTTCCTCGGCAAACCCCAGGACGAGGAAACCGGCCTGACACACATCGGCGCCCGCGAGTACGACCCCGCCATCGGCAGGTTCATCTCCGTGGACCCGATCCTCTCGCCCGGCACCCACGAATCCGTCAACGGCTACACGTACTCCAGGAACGCACCCACGACGTTCTCCGACCCCACGGGCCTCAAGGAGATCATCACCGAGCGCGGCGGACCGTCCGACAGCATCTACCTCAGCACCCACAAGGCCACCTATAGCGGCGGCCCCGGCAACTTTGTCTACACGCAGAACAATGACCGTAAAGTCACCTTCAAGGATGGCTCGTCGGTCACTCTGCGGACGACGGTGACCATCGGCAAGACCATCAAGGTCGAGCACTTCACGAAGGGGCCCGATCCGATCCCGGTCAAGAAGGAAGCCGCACCCTTCACCGGATACGCGATGGGAAGCAACTCCAACTACAACCCCACGCAGAGCCTGGGCGTCGATCGCGGCCCACTCGCCACATGGCAGAAGGTGCTTCTTGGAGGTGCGGTAGTCGTCGCCCTCGCAGTCGCGGTCGCACCAGTAGCGGCCGTCGCGGGACCGGCCTGCCTGGCAGCCTGGGTCGCCTGCGCCGAAGGCATCGCGGAAGTAGCGGCAGGCGACGCGGCAGGTAGTGGTGTCGCAGTAGGCGGCGCGCTCGGCGCAACGGCGGTTGCCCGTGCGGGACGGAATAAGGCAGCCACCGCAGCTACCAAGTGCAACAGCTTCGTCCCCGGCACCAAGGTGCTCATGGCCGACGGCACGACCAAGCCGATCGAGAAGGTCAGGGTCGGCGACAAGGTTCTCGCTGCCGATCCCAAGACGGGTACGGTCAGGCCGGAAACCGTCACAGCCGAAATCCGGGGCCAAGGCACCAAGCGCCTCGTCAACCTCACCATCGACGTCGACGGACCCGGCGGCACCAAGAGCGCCCGAATCTCGGCTACTGCCGGCCACCCCTTCTGGGTCGCAGCAGAGCGACAGTGGATCGACGCCACAGACCTTCGCCCCGACCAGATGCTTCAGACCAACATCGGGACGTACCTCCGGATCGACGCCATTCAGCGGAAAACAGCCCTGAATGCCAAGGTCTACAACCTCACCGTATCCAACCTCCACACGTACTATGTGCTCGCAGGCGCCACACCGGTACTCGTTCACAACAGCAACTGTGGCCCGAATGTGATCGGTTCCGGCCCGGCGCCGGAAAACGCCTTGAATACGCTCAATCACGTAGACCAAAATGACGGCATCGGCCCCGCCGGCCACGGATTGCCCAAGTGGCAGGGGAAGGCCCGCCCGTTTGGTAATGACGGTCGAGACAATACGACCGTCCTTCCTGCCGGAGATGGCGTCACCTTTTCGGAATATGACGTCAATCCATATGTCAAGGGAGCCAATAGAGGCGGGGAGCGATTGGTGGTCGGAACAGATGGATCCGCCTACTACACTGCAGACCATTACTTCAACTGGAGCAAAATACGATGACGGACATGGAGCGATGGTGGAGCAGTGCCCCCCCCTGGGTCCATGAGGTTTCGGAGCAGAAGGCCCCTTCGGGCCTAATCCACCCGAAGGAATCACTCCTGTTCCACCTGGATGGGCGGAGGATGACGTCACATGACGGCTTGTTCTCCGAGTTCTCGCGGGTTTGCGAATTCCCGGACTACTTTGGCCGAAATTGGCCAGCATTGTCGGATTGCCTCGAAGACATGCTGTGGTTCGATGAGACGAAGCGCTTCCTGCTGGTGATTCATCACTGGTCGGACGTACTGAGCGAAAGCCCGCGGGATCGCGAAGTCCTCGTGAGGATTCTCGGAGAAGTGGGATCGAATTGGTCTCGCCTTGGATACGAGGGAGAAGGTTCCCCGTCGGTGGCATTTAATTCGGTCCTGTTCGGCTCCTAGATAATGCCGCAGCGGCCCCGCCGGATTTGCTTCCGGCGGGGCCGCTGCGGCGACCTGACCTGGTTGACAGGCTCCCTTACTGATCGTTTCAGAATGAGGTTTTGAGTCGTCTCAAGCAGATGATGCTGCAGGCGAGTTGGAGGAGTCCCAGGTGGAGATCGGCGCGTATCTCGTAGCGGATGCGGAGTCGTTTGAACTGGTGGAGCCAGGCGAAGGTGCGCTCAACCTCGATCCTTCAACGGGGATCGCTGCTCGCCGAGCTGATTGGTTCATCCCTGTTTGTCCCGGCGGGTGCCGGGCGGGATCTTCGCGTGTCGCTGCGGCTGCGCCGGGGTTCCACGGCTCCCGGATGGTGCGGGTGGCTCCTTCCTGGTCTTCGTCGGGGTGGGGTCCGGTGGTCAGGTAATCGCAGGGAGGGCGGAGAGCCGTTGCCAGCCGGTGGTGAACGCCGTGGCCCACGGCCCAATGCCCCGCAGTTAAGCGGAATCAGGGCTGGTCAACTCGTTGGTCGAGCGGCCCATCGGCAGGAAGGTCTCGGGTCCAGGAAGGTCAACCTTCCGGGAAAGACTGTCGATCACCAACCGGATCACGTCAACGGCGAGCCAGGGACTCGTCTCGTCCTGACAGGCGAACGGGACCCTGGTAGAAGCAGAGAAAACGACCAAGAATTCCTGCTCCGGGGGTCCCGTTGCCCGATCAGTGCGCCACCACCACGACGACTCGCGCCATCATGACCGCGTCGGGCATCTACGCCCCCGGGCACCTGGGAGAGCTGACGCAGTACATGCCGTTCGAGCTGGTCGAGGATGTGCTGAGCCATTTCCAACCTGACGATGTGGAGGGGTCGTTGGCGGGCTGTACGAACTGATGAAGCTCCTGCTAGACGGGTTCACAACCAAGATCACCCGTGCCGACCAGGAGCTTCGTGTGCTTGTTTACCCATCGGTGATCGACCTGTCCAGCACGCACCTGCGGCACCTCGCTCAGCGCCTGGCTGCCACGGCTTCCCCTCCCTCGCCTCCGGCGCCGCGATGCATCTACGACCTCGGCCGCAACACAGGCATCCGAGACCGGTCGGATGCGGCAGGACGGGCCGCGCCGGACGTTGTTCGGCGCGGCTCGTCGCAGCCCCGACTACGAGGCGCCAAAAGCGCCCCACGAGTCACAGGAAAGTCACCAACACCATCGACGCACCGGGATCACGGCACCCAAAACGGGTGCAAACGCCATCGTTTCGGACCACGTGGACGGCTGAAGACGGTTTCTACGACCTGTGCCATGTGGTACCGAGAGACGGCCCGATGACCAGCACTGGGGCGTCTTCTGGCCCGTCAGAGCGGTACTGCAGGGTATCGATCTTGGTCTCGCTCACCGGTTCACACCTTCATCTGTCACGACAGCCCCTATAGCGTCGGGTACGAATGGGTGGTCCTGACCAGGTGGAACACCTCACGGGCAGCGTAGCGTTTGAGGCATCGGACGATTTCGCGTCGGGTCTTGCCCTGTCGGGTACGGCGCTCGTAGTACTCCTGGGTGCGGGGGTCGAAGCGCAGGCGGGTCTGCACGATCCGGTGCAGGGCGGCGTTGGCCTGCCGGTCGCCGCCGCGGTTGAGGCGACGGTACTGCCGCGCGCCTGAGGATCGCTCGACGGGGCTGACCCCGCACAGCGCGGCAAAAGATGCCTCACTGCCCAGACGCTCGGGGTTGTCCCCCATCGTGATCAGCAGAGTCACGGCGGTATCCGGGCCGATGCCCACCGTCCTCGTGCCGGACGGCGGTGACCGTCGTACGTCATGCCTCATCATGGCCGCCGCCCGTCCTGAGACCGCAGGGACACTCTCCGCCGCCGACGGAATCGTGAGCGACTGACCCGCCGCCCGGTACACGGTTCTCCGGCGCCGCGCGCCGCCGGCGTCCGAATCGTGCAACGCGGGCTCGGGGAGCAGCATGGAGGAGAAGTCCTCGACCGGCCCGCGACGCGAGCGGGCTCAGCTGAGGAGGGAGCCTTCACGGATGGGTACACAGGAGCCGCACCCGGGCGATGATCGCGACCATCGGGCTGGGCCGGTGCCACCGGGAGGGCTGCTCGACGTGTTCAGCGTCGCCGCGGTCGTCCTGGACGGTCGCGGCCGGATCGTCTTCTGGAGCCCGCAGGCCGATGAGGTGTTCGGCTACACCGCCGCCCCCACCATCGACCTGGAGTCGCTGGCACGACTCACGACCGCCCTCCATAAAGGAGCGCTGGCCCAGAGCCTCGTCGAACCGGACCGTCTGCCTCCCGAAGAGCTGCCCGCCACCTACCTCCCCCAGCTGATCGAGGCCGTCTCCCGGCCGCGCGACGAGCCGGAGGGAGCGTCCTGACCGTGACGGCGTGAGTCGTGACGGGGTGAGTCGTGACGGGGTGAAACGTGCCCGTCAGGCGACAGCGTCGGCGGCGGCGCGGCCGGCCCGGCGGCCGCTGAAGAGGCAGCCGCCGAGGAAGGTTCCTTCGAGGGCGTTGTAGCCGTGGACGCCTCCGCCGCCGAAGCCGGCGACCTCGCCCGCCGCGTAGAGGCCACTGATGGGCAGGCCGTTCGGCCCGAGCGCGCGGGAGTCGAGGTCGGTCTGGATCCCGCCGAGGCTCTTTCGGGTCAGGACGTGCAGTTTCACCCCGATCAGAGGTCCAGTCTTCGGGTCGAGGATGCGGTGGGGGGCGGTGGTGCGGCCGAGGCGGTCGCCGAGGTAGCGGCGGGCGTTGAGGATGCCCTGGATCTGGGCGTCCTTGCTGTACGGGTTGGTGATCTGTAGGTCGCGCGCCTCGATCTGCCGCCGGAGGCCGTCCGTGTCGAGCAGGGGCCGGTCGGTGAGCTTGTTCATTCCGGCGACGAGTTCGTCCAGGGTGTCGGCCACGACGAAGTCGGCTCCATGGCGCTTGAACGCCTCGACGGGACCGGGAGCTCCGCTTCCCAGAAGTCGGGTGCGGAGGAAGGCCGTTCGGTCCTTGGCGGTGATGTCGGGGTTCTGTTCGGAGCCCGAGAGGGCGAACTCCTTCTCGATGATCTTCTGGGTGAGGATGAACCAGGAGTGGTCGTACGCGGCGATGTCCGGGGTGGTCCGCAGGTGGCGCAGGGTGCCGAGGGTGTCGTAGCCGGGCAGGCAGGGGTCGGGCAGGCGGCGGCCGAGGGCGTCGAACCACATCGGGGAGGGGCCGGGCAGGATGCGGATGCCGTGGTGCGGCCAGATCGGGTCCCAGTTGCGCAGGCCCTCGGTGTAGTGCCACATGCGGTCCCGGTTGACGAGCCGGACGCCCGCCCGCGCGCTGATGTCGAGCATCCGTCCGTCCACGTACGCCGGGACTCCGGTGACCATGCGGGCGGGTGGTGTCCCCAGGCGCTCGGGCCAGTGGCGGCGTACGAGGTCGTGGTCGCCGCCGATGCCACCGGTCGTGACGATGACCGCCTGGGCGGTGAGCTCGAACGGGCCTGTCTCTTCCCGGTTGGTGGCGACGCCGCGCGGGGCGTCGCCGTCCGCTAGGCGCTGCCCGCGCACTCCGCACGCCGTGCCCGCCTTCACGATGAGTTCGTCGACGCGGTGGCGGTGGTGGAAGGTGAGGAGGCCGGCCGCGGCGGCCTCGTGGGCGTAGCGGGCGAAGGGTTCGACGACTCCGGTGCCGGTGCCCCAGGTGACGTGGAAGCGGGGGACTGAGTTGCCGTGGCCGTCGGCGCGCAGGTCGCCGCGCTCGGCCCAGCCCACGGTGGGCAGGAACCGGATGCCGTGGCCCGCGAGCCAGGACCGCTTCTCGCCGGCCGCGAACTCCACGTAGGCGCGGGCCCAGCGCACGGCCCAGGAGTCCTGGTCGTCGAGGCGGTCGAAGCGCGCGCTGCCCTGCCAGTCGTTCCAGGCGAGCTCGAAGGAGTCCTTGACCCGCATGCGCCGTTGCTCAGGTGAGTCGACGAGGAAGAGGCCGCCGAAGGACCAGTACGCCTGGCCGCCGATGTTCGCGGGCCCTTCCTGGTCGACGAGGGCGACCCTCCGGCCGCGGCTGGTGAGTTCGTGGGCCGCCACCAGGCCGGCGAGCCCGGCTCCGACGACGATGACATCGGCCTGCACGTGAGTGTTCCTCCTGTGTGGATGAAGGGGTGGGGCCCCGGGGGCCGGTTGTCAGGTTCCGGCCCCCGGGGCGGTCTCAGGGCCGCCCGGGGACGGTCAGCGGGGTCGTCAGCAGGTCGTGGCTCGCGCTGCGGGAAGCGTGCAGGAGGTACGGGCCGGGGGCCGCGGCCCAGCGTTGCTTCTCCTCGTCCCAGAGCTGGAAGGCCCGGCCGGCGAGGGTGATCTCGGCCTCGGCCGTCTGACCGGGGCCGGCCGCGACGGTGGCGAATCCGGCGAGCCGGCGGGCGGGGCGGTCAGCGGGGGCGTCGACGGGGGTGGCGTAGATCTGGACGGTCTCGCGGCCCGCCCGGGTCCCGGTGTTGCGCAGCCGTACGCGGACGTGCTCGGTGGTGGCCGCCATCTCCGCGTACTCCCAGGTGGTGTATCCCAGGCCGTGGCCGAAGGGGTAGGCGGGGGCGGTGTCGTGCCGCTCCCACGCGGGGTAGCCGATGAGGACGTCCTCCTCGTAGTGGAGGGTGCCGTTGGTGGGTGTCACCGTGGTGACTGGTGCGTCCGCGAGGGCCTCCGGCCAGGTGGTGGGCAGTCGGCCGCCCGGCTCCTCCTGCCCCAGGAGGACGTCGGCGAGGGCGGCTCCGCCTTCCTGGCCGGGGAACCAGGCCAGCAGGACGGCCGCGACCTCGTCGCGCCAGGGCATCTCCACCGGGGCACCGGAGTTGACTACGACGACGGTGCGCGGGTTGACGGCGGCGACGCGTCGCACGAGTTCGTCCTGACGGCCCGGCAGCCGCAGGCTCGTGCGGTCGAAGCCCTCGCTCTCCACAGCCTCCGTCGTCGACACGACCACGATCGCGGTGTCGGCCGCGCGTGCCGCGGCGACGGCCTCGTCGATCAGGGCGTCGCCGTGCCCGGCGGGCGGCCGGTGGGCGAGAGCGAACGTGACGCCTTCGACGGGGCCGTACACGAGCTTCGGCTCTCCCGCCCACAGGCTCACGGTGACGGGCTGGCCCGCCTCCAGCCGGACCGAGCCGCGCTCGATCGGGCGGCCGGTCAGCGCCTCCAGCGGGTCGGCGCCCTCCGGGCGGTGGACGCCGTCGAACAGGACATCGCCCCCGACGCGCAGCCCGAAGGCGCCGATCCCCTTGGTACCGAAGTGGTGCGTGCCGCTCACGCCAGGGGTGTACGTGCCGGTGAGCTCCACGGAGGCCAGCGCCCGAAAGTCGGTGCCGCCGGGCAGCGCCGAGGCCATCCACCGGATCCGCCCGTCCTCCAGCGGCGTCTCGGCGAGCACGGCACGGTCCTCGTCACGCAGCACGGCGCGCAGCTCGAAGCCGTCGCCGGCGAGCGTCAGGCCCTCGTGGGGGTCCGCGCCGACCGCGTACGTCAGCTCCGCCGCTTCGGGAAGTGCGGTGGCGAGAGCGTCGGCGAGGGTGACGACACGGCCGGGGAAGACGGTGGCCGAGCCGCCGCCCTGGACGCGCGCGTCCCGGGCCGCGCCGCCGATGAGCGCGATCCGGCCGCCGGCCGACGACGGGGCGAGCGGCAGCACACTGTCCTTGTTGCGCAGCAGGACGAACGAGCGGGTGGCGATCTCCTTAGCCAGCCGACCGCCGTCGATGGTGGTGGGCAACGCGTCGGCGGGTACGGCGGGTTCGGCTCCGTCGAGGAGGCCGGCGCGCGCCGCGAGCCGCAGCACCCGTCGTACGGCGTCGTCCACCATGGTCTCGGGGACGTGGCCTGCCCGTACGGCGTCGGCGAGCGCCGGGCCGAAGACGGTCACCGGTCCTGGCATGGCGATGTCCAGGCCGCCGACGATCGCCCTCACGGTGTCCCGGGCGGCCAGCCAGTCGGAGACCACCACGCCGTCGAAGCCCCACTCGTCGCGCAGGACGTCGACCTGGAGGCGGCGGTGCTCGGTCATGGTGGTGCCGTTGACCTGGTTGTACGCGGACATCACCGCCCAGGGACGGGCCGTGGTGACGATCTCCTCGAAGGGGGCGAGGTACAGCTCGCGCAGCGCCCGCTCGGAGACGCGGTTGTCGACGGTGAACCGGTCGGTCTCGGCGTCGTTGGCGACGAAGTGCTTCACGGTGGCGCCCACCCCGCCGTCCTGGACGCCCGTCACGTACGCGGCTCCGATCCGGCCGGTCAGGAAGGGGTCTTCGGAGTACCCCTCGAAGTGGCGGCCGGCGAGCGGGGAGCGGTGCAGGTTGACGGTGGGGGCGAGCAGCAGGTGCACGCCCTTCCTCCGGGCCTCCTGGGCGAGGACGCGTCCGGCCCGCCGGGCCCGGTCCGGGTCCCAGGTGGCGGCCAGAGCCGTCGGGCTGGGGAGCGCGAGCGCGGGGTCGGCCGCCGTCCAGGCGGTTCCGCGCACCCCGATCGGACCGTCGGACATGACCAGGGAGCCCAGACCGATCTCGGGCAGGGCGGGCAGGGACCACAGGTCCTGGCCGGCCAGGAGCCGGGCCTTGGCGTCCAGGTCGAGGCGAGCGAGCGCGCTCTCGACGACGGTGGCCGGATCGGCCGCACGGGTGGGGAGATGTTCCACGGGGTGACTTCCTGGGGTCGGTGTCTCGTTCAAGGCTTCGGCACGGTCGGGGCTTCGGCCCGGTCAGGGCTTCGGCGCGGCGCCTGGTGCGGGGAGGGCGACGTCGGGCAGGCGCGGATCGTTCTCGGCGGGCAGGACGTCGGCGGTCTCCACCAGCCAGCGCAGCATCGCCTCCCGCATGCGCTCCTGGACGGCCGCGTGCTCCTCGGCGCCGGCGAGGTTGTGGCGTTCGTCGGGGTCGGTGGCGCGGTGGTAGAGCTCGGGCTCCTCGTAGAGGCGCCACACGTAGGTCCACTCCGCGTCGCGTACGGCGATCGCCTTGCCGACAAGGGCGGGGTCGCTGTGCTGAAGGGCGCCCTTGCGGTCGTAGGGGAAGTCCGGCCGTTCCAGCCGGTCCTCCTCCTCGACCGTGAAGCCGCCTTCGGTGAAGGCGTACGTCCGGTGCGGGACGTCCGGGTCGTGCAGGAGGGGGACGAGGCTGCGGCCGAAGTGGCGGTGCGGGGCTTTCGCTCCGGCCAGTTCGAGGACGGTGGGCAGGAGGTCCACCATCTCGACCATCGCCTCGACGTTGCGTCCTTCGCCGAGGCCGGGGCCGCTGATGATGAGCGGGTCGCGGGTGATGCAGTCGTGCAGGGCGGACGGCCACTTCTCGATCAGGCCGAAGTCTCCGAGGTACTCGCCGTGGTCGGCGAAGAACAGCGTGACGGTCGAGTCCGCGGCCCCGGCGGCGTCCACCGCCTTCATCACGCGGCCGAGCTGGTCGTCGAGGCGGGAGATCATCCCGTAGTACGTGGCGATCACCTCCCGCCACTCCTCGCCGGTGACGCCCTCGATCTCGTACGCCTCGCGAATGGCCTGCATGTAGCGGGGCTCACGCGCACGGTCGCCGGGTGCGGCCGGGTCGGGCAGGGCATCGCGGCCGTACTGGGAGAACCAGGGTTCCTCGACCTGGAAGGGACAGTGCGGGGCCACGAGGGGCACGAACAGCACCCACGGCTCCTCGGGCGGGGCCTGGAGCCACGTCTCGGCCGTGCGGATCGCGGCCTCGTCGGGGTCGATCCGGCCGTCGTCCGGAACCAGGCCGCGGTAGAAGAGCCGGGACCACACGCCGTCCGGGTAGTCGCCGCCGTAGGCGACGGTCGGCCAGGTGGCGAAGCCGTACTCGTGCAGGCTCTCCTCGGTCGCGCCCGGGGCGAAGGTGTCACCGCGCATCCCGGCCCAGGTGAGGTGGTAACCGGCGTCCTTGAGGATGCGCAGCAGGTTCGGTTCGTACGGCTTGAGCAGGTGAGTCAGGGTGCGGTGGCCGGCGGTGTGCGGGTACCAGCCGGTGAGCAGGGAGGCCCGGCTGGGCGAGCAGACGGGGTGCTGGACGTAGGCGTTGTGGAAGGTCGTGCCGCGCGCGGCGAGGGCGTCGATGTGAGGGGTGCTCACGTGCGGGTTGCCGAAGGCGCCGAGCGCGTCCGCGCGGAGCTGGTCGGGCATGAAGATCACGAAGTTGGGGCGGGACACGTGCGTACCTTTCGCGTATTTCGAAGGCTCGGTCTTGGGGGGCTCGGTCAGCGCACGGAGCGGATGCGCTGGTTACAGAAGGCGCCGGCGAGTCCGAGGACGCCGCCGGCGAGGAAGAAGACCGGGTAGTTGTCGCCGCCGCCGATGGCGAGGAAGACCGGCGCGACGGCGGGCATCAGCATCTGCGGCAGGGCGTTCGCGAGGTGGAAGACGCCCATGTCCTTGGCCGCGTCGGCCCGCGAGGGCAGCACCTCGGTCACGAGCGCCAGGTCGACGGCGAGGAAGCAGCCGGCCGCGATGCCCGCGACGGCGGTGGCCGCGATGTAGAGGCCGAGGGACGGGGCGAACGCGGCAAGGATGTGGGCCAGGGCGAGCACGAGGGCCGAGGCGAGCACGAAGGGCTTGCGCCGCTGGGTCCGGTCCGAGAGCGGGCCGAACACCACCGCGGCCGCGACGATGCCGACGATGTTGACCAGCAGGACCTGCGTCAGCACCGGGCCGACGGTGTCGTCGGTGTAGCCGAACCGGCTCATCAGGAAGAAGGTCTGGTAGCTGACCAGGGTGACGTTCCCGCACTGGACGAGGAACCGCGACAGCCAGGCCCAGGCGAAGTCGGGGTGCTTGCGGGGGCTCACCCAGTACGCCCGCAGCCAGGTCGAGGGACGCAGCGGCCGTCGCTCGGCGGCAGCCAGCCGCCGGTCGGGCAGCACGGCGACGAGCACCCCTGTGCCCACCAGGCAGAATAGGCCGGGGACGAGGATCGCAAGGGCCAGGTTCGGCAGGAACAGCTGAGCGAGGACGACTCCGCCGAACACTCCCAGCTGGGTGGTCATGCCGGTGAGTGCCGACACCTTGCCGAGTTGGGCGGACGGCACCTGGTCGGCGACCACCGGGCTCAGCCCGGCGAGCAGGATGTTGAACGTCAGCTGGGTGAGCGCCCACGCGGCGACCAGCCCACCCACGCTCTGGGCCGTGGCCAGGAATCCGAGACTCGCCACCCCGAGCAGCGCGCCCACGACGATCCACGGCCGCCGCATGCCGAACCTGCTCGTTGTGCGGTCCGACAGCATCCCGAAGACGTTCTGGGCCACCAGCGCCACAGCGGCTCCCACGGTCAGTACGAGGGAGAGCACGGCGGCCTTGTCGTGCGGGGCGATCTGCTGCACCCGCAGCGCCAGCGTCACCTGAGTGGGCGGCAGCAAGGCGAGCCAGGTGCAGAAGAAGGCACCGGTGAGCGCGCTGATGAACCCCGCGCTCACCGGCGTGGACGTCACCGCCGCGCCGCTGTCGCTCCCGCCGTCCTTCGCGGAACGCCCGGTGGCGGGCGAAAGGGGACCGATCGTGCCCATCGAGGCACCTCCGATTCTCGGCATGGAAGACCGCCATGGGGTGGCGGAACAGAGGGAGGTCACCGCATCGCAAACCTCAACCAACTGCGAGGTGCACACGTGTCACATCGGCGACTGCGGACACCGTGACACGCACGTGCGCGCAGCACAACCCCCCAGTAACCTGCCTGACACATTCACGGTTGACGCGGGCGAGTGGGAGGAGCACCTCGCCATGGGACACGTGTCCACCGCGCGGGCTATGCTCGGCGTCTGGCTGTCCCCAAGTCCCGTAGCCCCAGGAGCCTTGATGCCCACCGGCCCGCGCAAGGCCCGACCCACCAGTGCCGACGTGGCCCGTCTCGCGGGCGTCTCGCGCACCACGGTCTCGTACGTGCTGAACACCCCGGGGGACCGGCCGATCAACGAGGACACCCGCCGCCGTGTGATGGCCGCCGTCCGTGAACTGGGATACGCGCCGCACAGCACCGCCCGGACGCTGCGCTCCGGCCGGAGCAACATCGTCCTGGTCCCGATGCCGCAGCTTCCCCTCGCCCCGACGCGCCACCGCTTCCTCGAAGAACTCGGCCGTGAGCTCACGGACCGTGGACTGAACCTGCTGATCCACGGCGACCGCACCTCCACTGGAATCGAGGGCGCTCGCGCCTGGGCCGAGCTACGGCCCGCCGCCGTCTTCACCGAGGCGGACCGGTGCCCACCGGAAGCCGCCGAGCTCCTGCGCAAAGCGGGCGTCGACGCTGTCCTCCTCCACGGCCCACAGCCCCAAGCGCACGCGCCCACACTCGTGATGAACAGCGCCGAGGTCGCCGACCTCGCCACACGGCACCTCCTGGCCCGCGGCCACCGACGGCTCGCCTGCCTCGTTCCCGGAGGGGACGTCGCCGCACTCGCACGCGCACGCTTCGAGGTCGTCACCACCGTCGCCGGCCAGGAGGGCGTACCCGTCCAGCGCGTCGACTGCGAGTTCGGCACCGAAAGCCTGACCGCGACAGTCGGCGCCTGGCGCGATCCGCACAGACGGCCCGACGCCGTCTACGCGTACAACGACGAATACGCCCTCGCCCTCATCCAGGCGCTCAAGGACGCCGGACTCCGCGTCCCCCACGACATCGCCGTCATCGGCTCCGACAACCTCCCCCTCGGAACCGCACTCCGCCCCCACCTCACCACGACCTACCTCGACCTCTCCCCCGCCGCAGCCGCCACAGCCACAGCGATCGACAACCTCCTGCACGGAGAGGCCCCGGACGCGAACCTGCCGGCCGCCCGCCCGAAGCTCGTGATCCGCGAGTCCGCCTGACCGGCTACGCCCCGGCGGCTCCGGGGGCCGCCGCTCCACGGTAGGAGTGGCCGGGTGCCCCACTGACGGTTTGCCTCTTGTCGGGCGTGAGCTGGAGCCACGCCGACAGACGCTCCAGGAACAGGCCAGAACTACGGCCCGGCAGCGCCCTCGACTGCACAATTGACGACGCCTCGCTCGTACCGCACACCAAGCCCGACGTGATCCGGTCCCGTTCAATCTCCTGGCCCACCCACTTGGCCGCAGGCCCCCGAGCGGCCCTGGACCCGCTGACCGCCCGCACCGAGGCCGTACGCGCCGGCGACCCCTCACCCAGCGCAGGCCCACGTCACACCACTCCCCCACTTTGACGAGACCGCCCTGACCGGACGTCTCACAGAGATCGGATGGACCGGGCCGAAGCGGCCTGAACCTCGCCGCCCGCGCCCTGTGCTTGCTCACCGCCGTCCGCGTGCACGGCGCGGTCACCAGCCCCGCCGACAGGATCCCGGGTGCGACGGGCATGGTCGCCTTCACCACCGCGTACAGCGAGGCCAAGGAGCAGCGGTCGTGTTCGCCGCCGTCGAGCGACAGCCCGCCTTCGCCGGCCCGGTCTGCGTCGCACTGTACGACGGGGACGGCGAACTGCGGGCCCGCGGCCTGGCTGCCGTCCTGCACGCCGCCTTCTAGGGCGGCCTCGAGCCTCTGGCCCGCGCCGTACCTCCTGCGTCCTGACGGTCATCTGCCCTGGGCGAGGGGGCGTTTCCTGTGGTCACAGCGGGTGCGGGCGTGTACCGTCCCCGTTAGCTGTCGTGCTTCGGATCTTCCCCTTTGCCCATGCCTTCGGCGTGGGCTTTTTTGCTGTGCTGTGCCGCAGGAACCAGGGCGATCACCTCCGCCTCCCACACCGTGTGGGCGGCGTTCATCGACTGGAAGGCATGAGACATGGCTACGGGAACTGTGAAGTGGTTCAACGCGGAGAAGGGCTTCGGCTTCATCGCCCAGGACGGCGGCGGCCCGGACGTCTTCGCTCACTACTCGGCGATCAACTCGACGGGCTTCCGTGAGCTCCAGGAGGGCCAGATGGTGACGTTCGACGTCACCCAGGGCCAGAAGGGCCCCCAGGCGGAGAACATCAACCTCGCCTGACCCGCCCCGCATCCCGCCGGCGGAACCGGAGCAGACGCAGCGCCTCGGTCCTCGGTGTTCCATTGCCGGGAATCGGGTCATCAGCTGTCTGGGCTGGGGGAGCAGGAGCCAGGAACGCCCCGCCGCCATGGGGCGGCGGGGCGCTGGCTCACTTGGTTAGGGCTGGTCGCCGGTGTAGCGGTAGATCTCGGCGTTGGCGTTGACGCCCCAGACGGTGCCGTCGGCTGCTGCGCTGATGTCGGTGAGTCCGCCGGGGAC
>NZ_JBVJEH010000012.1:185524-376375 GCF_055581845.1 Streptomyces sp. NPDC042346
GCCCCAGACGGTGCCGTCGGCTGCTGCGCTGATGTCGGTGAGTCCGCCGGGGACGTTGTGCCACGGGGTGGCGTCGTCGTTGGTGAACCGGTAGATCCTCGCGTCCGCGTTCACGCCCCACACGTTGGACCGCGACCCCGTCGAGATCCCCGTCAGACCGCCCGCGATCTTCTTCCAATGAGCCATGTCGACCTTGTTCCCCTCGCTCGTGCCCTGTCTTCAGGGCCCGGCCCGAGACTAGGTCCGTCAAATAGCCCAATACTGGGATTGTTCAAATAAAATGATCTGGAAATAGACGTTTGTGGCTGATCTTTCCCAGCCTGCCTGATGAAAGGGCCAGCCGGCTGCGGGCACATTGACCGGATACGCGGTCCCACTTGAGAGGGATCGACGCACCCGCACGACATGTGCAGGGGAAGGCTGCGCACGCGATCGGGGCGGGCCTCCTACCCGGACATGCCAATTGGCGGGGGGCAGTAGGCGTAGTGCTCCTGCTTCGTGTGCCCGAAAGCGGGGAGCCCGAGTACAGCACCGGGCCGGTCAGCGCCTCCACCGAGGATGCTTGGCGGCCTTGATCAGGACGGCGCCGTGTGGTTGTGCCGGCAGTGGCCCGGGAGCACCCCGCGACTGGCACGACTTGGCAAAGCCTCCGTAGCGCACAAACACGACGAAGCCCCGGATCGGGGGCCTCCCGGCCGGGGCTTCGTCGTGTCACGAGGTGTCACAGTCTCTGCGGAGTGAGGCAGACCGAGCGCCGCATACCGTGCAGTATTCGCTCTGTATGGACTGCGCGGACTGCCGTGGAAGGGCCCTACGACCTGTGCCAGGTGGTCCCCAGAGAGGGCCCGATGACCAGGACCGGAGCGTCGTCTCGCC
Organism: Streptomyces sp. NPDC042346; assembly: GCF_055581845.1. Lineage (NCBI taxonomy): Bacteria > Bacillati > Actinomycetota > Actinomycetes > Kitasatosporales > Streptomycetaceae > Streptomyces > Streptomyces sp. NPDC042346. The sequence goes on from NZ_JBVJEH010000012.1 coordinate 186,401, forward strand.
CGTCGACGCGGTATTGCAGGATGTTCGTCGGTGTCTCACTCACCCGCAAGACCCTCTCATCTCTCGCGGTCCCGCACACCGTCGGGTCTCATCTCACGGCTGCCGCGGGTGATCGGCCGCAGCTCGGCCCCGGATCTCCTCGCGGAGCCGGGGCCGGAGCAGGTGCCGTGGGCCGTGGGGTGTGGGGCGTGGGTTCAGGCGGCGTTCCGGGCGGCGACGGTGCGGCGGCGCCTCCTGATCAGGACGCTCGCGGCGGCGCTGCCGAGGAGCAGCGCGCCGAGGGTGTACGGGCTGGCGCCGTCCCCCTCGTCCGCCGCGGCGGCGGCCCAGCCGAAGCCCGCTTCCACGGCGCCGTTCGGCCGGCCGGAGATCTGGTAGGTGACGGTCTGCTTGATGCGGGGCGGGCACTTGAGGGTCACGGTGTCCGTGCCGGAGACGGCGTCCAGCGGGAGCGTGAACTCGCCCACCAGGACGCCCTTCCGGTCGCCGGGCAGGAGGTGGAACTTCCCGCCCGCCACCGACTCGCCCTTGCCGTAGGTCTCGTTGCCGCAGGCGGTGGTGGTGACGGTGACGACGGTGCCGGGGGCCGCCTTCCCCGGATTGACCCAGGCGCCACCGGCGGGCGCCGCGACGGCGGAGGGTGCGGACAGGGCGAGGGCGCCCAGGACCAGGGCGAGCTGGGTACCCGTACGTGCGAGACGCATGCTTCTTCTCTCCTTCGGGGGAGCTTTCCCGGCCGGCGGAACCGCGCGGCACCTGTGCTGTGCTCCGTGCACGAGAAGATCCCCGACCGGTGGGCACCGCAACGGGAGGAACGCGAGCGGTGTCCCCCGGTCGGGTCTTGATCGCCCTTGCCGCCGATCATCGCCGCAGGTCACGGCGGGCCGTGCGGCGTTCGGGAACGACGTGCGCCCTGCGCGCGAACGGGCTAGGGTGCGCCTCCTCGATGAGCCGGTCGGCCGACGCCCGGAATCACGCCCCGGAATCCCACCGCGGACTCGCCCCCTCCCGGAATCACGCCCCCGGGATCACGCCCCCCGGCCCAGGATCGCCGCGAGGGCCTGCCGCAACGCCGCTTCGGGGTCGGCGGACGCCCCTTCGGACCGCCACGCGACGAACCCGTCGGGGCGGACCAGCACCGCGCCGTCCGGGGTGACGCCGTGGGCCTCCGCCCAGTCCGTGTCACTCGCGGGGGAGAGCTCCGCGTCGGGCCCGTCGCCGATCCGGTACGCGTCGAGCGGCACCGACAGCTCCTGCCCGACGCGGGTCGCCGCGGTGTGCCACCCGCCGGCGCCGTCCCCGGAACTCAGGAGCACCAGGGACCGCTCGTACAGGTCGAGGGTGGAGACCCGGGTGCCGGCGCGGTTCAGCCAGACGTGGGGTGCCCGGCTCCCGGGTTCGCCCGTCAGCCGCAGTCCGTCGGGCACGACCGGCGCCGTCCGGTCGGCGCCCAGGACGGCGCCCTGCGGATAGCGGTAGCCGAGCACCACGTTGAGGATGCCGCCCTTCCTTCCCTGGGGGCCGCCGGCTCCGGGCTCGGGGGTGTACCCGGGGTGGCTGTGCTCGACCGACCGCGCCGAAGCCCGGGCGCTCGTGGCCTCCGCCACCGGCCGGCGCTCCGCGTCGTAGGACGCGAGCAGGCCGGGGCCCGCCCAGCCGCCCAGGACGGCGGCGAGCTTCCAGGCGAGGTTGTGCGCGTCCTGGATACCGGTGTTGGAGCCGAAGGCCCCGGTGGGCGGCATCTCGTGGGCGGAGTCGCCGACGAGGAACACCCTTTCGTCCGCGTACCGTTCGGCGATCCTCTCGGCCGCGTGCCAGGGGGCTCTGCCCGTGATCTCCACGTCGAGGTCCGGCACTCCCACGGCGCGCCGGATGTGTTCCCTGCACCGCTCGTCGGTGAACTCCTCGAGCGTCTCGCCGTGTTCGGGGTGCCACGGGGCGTGGAACACCCAGCGCTCCCGGTTGTCGACCGGCAGCAGGGCTCCGTCGGCCTCCGGGTTCGTCAGGTAGCAGACGATGAAGTGCCGGTCGCCGACGACGTCCGCGAGGCCGCGGGACACGAAGGTGATGCTCACGTTGTGGAACAGGTCGCCCTGACCGCTCTGCCCGATGCCGAGCCGCTCGCGGACCGGGCTGCGCGGGCCGTCCGCCGCGACGAGGTAGTCCGCGCGGATGGTGGTGTGCTCGCCGGTTTCGCGGCTCTTGACCTGCGCGGTCACTCCTTCGGCGTCCTGCTCGAAGGACATCATCTCCGTCGCGAACCGCAGGTCTCCGCCCAGCTCCCTGGCGCGCTCGAGCAGCACCGGTTCGACGTCGTTCTGGCTGCACAGGCACCACCCGGCAGGGCTGAAGCGGGCGAGGCCGCCGCCGGGGTCGATCTCCTTGAACAGCCACTCGCCGGCATCGCCGACGAGGCTCGGCGTCTGCAGCACGCCGTTGTTGAGCGCCAGGACCGAGGCGGCCTCCTGGACGGGCTGCGCGACCCCGGCGCTGCGGAACAGCTCCATCGTGCGCACGTTGTTGCCGCGGCCGCGCGGGTGGATCGACGTGCCCGCATGGCGCTCGACCAGTGTGTGCGGCACCCCGAGCCGCCCCAGGAACAGCGCGGTGGACAGGCCCACCAGCGAGCCGCCGACGATCAGTACGGACGTGCGGTGACCGGCTGCTTCGCCGGCCACGTCGAATCGGTTCATGGTTCGTCTCCGGCGTCACCTGCGACGCGAGTCGGGGATGGGATGCAGATTCAAGTCCTTCGGGGACGGGTCCGCGTGCCGGAGGCACCCGGATGACACGCGGTTCACTCATCCGCTTTATCGGACTCGCGCGCTGTCGGCGCTCCTGTCAACCATCGACACACGACGACCCCGGCGTTTCGGACACGCAGGTCGTTCCCACCCCCCACCAAGAAGAGAGAGGTGTGCCGGATGGCCCCCTCGGGACGTATCTCGCAATCCGTGTTCGACGGCTCCAGGCTGCGGGTGATCCTCCTGCTCGACCTGTACGAAGGAGCTCAGCAGCAGTTCCTCGACGCGTACGAACTCATGCGCAAGCAGGTCGCCTCCGTTCCCGGTCACATCAGTGACCAGCTCTGCCAGTCCATCGAGAACCCCTCGCAGTGGCTCATCACCAGCGAGTGGGAGAGCGCGCCGCCGTTCCTCGCGTGGGTGAACAGCGAGGAGCACGTCGAAACCGTCAAGCCGATGCACAGCTGCGTCCGGGACACCCGTTCGATGCGCTACAGCATCCTCCGGGAGACCACTCCGGGTCAGCCGGCCTCGCGGGCCGCGGCGTCGGCGGGCGTGCAGGTGGAGGCCCGCGTGGGCGACGGTGTGGCACGCCACGCCCTCACCTTCACCGTCAAGCCGGGCTCCGAGTCGAAGGTGGCGGAGATCCTGGCCGGGTACGAGCCGCCCCGCGCCCAGGTCGACGAGACCACACGGCTGCGCCGTACCTCCCTCTTCATGCACGGCAACCGCGTCGTCCGTGCCGTGGAGGTGGAGGGCGACCTCCTCGCGGCCCTGCGGCACGTCGCCCGGCAGCCCGAGGTACGGGCGGTCGAGGAGGCCATCAACCCGTACCTGGAGCAGGACCGGGACCTGACCGACCCCGAGTCGGCACGGGTGTTCTTCACCCGGGCCGCGCTCCCCGCCGTCCACCACGTGGTGTCCGGCCGGCCGGCACCGGCCGACCTGCGGCGGCACGCGCTGTACTACCCGGCCAAGGAGGGCGGCGGGATGGAGCTGGCCCGGCTGCTCGCCCAGCAGGACCGGGCCGCGGCGGACGCCCCGGACAGCCCGGTGTACGGCAGCACCGTGTTCCAGCGCGACGACATCGTGGTGCGCCTCGTCGACATCACGGGCGACCTCGACCTCGACCCCGTCGCCTCCCTCGGGCTCAAGGGCGCCGGGAAGGCCGCGGAGCTGGAACGCCTCCTCGACGGCCCCGCGATCGGCGTCGAGGGCTCCCTGAAGACGGAGCGCAACATCAACCGGCTCCTGTCGCACGCCGACATGCTGCCCGTCACCGACCGCACGGCGGATTCCTGACGGCCCGTCGCGGCCCCCGCCGGCGTCGCTCCCCCACACGTCACTGCCATGACCGGAGGTATCAACCATGCTCAAGCAGCGTCCACGCATCGTGAACCTGAGCGAGACGGAGCCCAACCGCAGGCGCGGAGGTGACCTGCGGGCCATGCTCACGCCGGCCACGGTGGGTTCCACCAGCGGCTTCATGGGCCTGGCCATCGTTCAGCCGGGCGAGCGCATCGGCGAGCACTACCACCCGTACTCCGAGGAGTTCGTGTACGTCGTCTCGGGCGAGCTGGAAGTGGACCTGGACGGCGACACGTACGCGCTCCGGTCCGATCAGGGGCTCCTGATCCCGATCGACGTGCGGCACCGCTTCCGCAACGTCAGCGACGTGGAGGCCCGGATGGTCTTCCACCTGGGCCCGCTCGCCCCCCGGCCGAGCCTCGGCCACGTCGACACCGAGGTCACCGACGAGGCCGAGCTCGCCGCCGCGGGCCCCCACCTGACCGTGCACGACCCGGGACAGGTGTCCGAGCGAAGCGGGGCCATCGAGTGAACCGGCGCGTGGCCGTCACCGGCATCGGTGTGGTCGCTCCGGGCGGTACCGGAGCCAAGGCGTTCTGGGACCTCCTCGCCGCCGGCCGAACCGCGACCCGCGGCATCACCCTGTTCGACCCGGCCGGGCTGCGCTCCCGCATAGCCGCCGAGTGCGACTTCGACCCGGCGGAGCACGGACTGGACCCGGAGCTGAGCCGCCACGCCGACCGGTACATCCAGTTCGCCGTCGTCGCCGCCGGGGAAGCCGTCCGTGACGCCGGGCTCGACACCGAAGCCGAGGACCCCTGGCGCGTCGCCGTCTCCCTGGGCAGCGCCGTCGGCGGCACCACCCGGCTCGAACACGACTACGTCCTGGTCAGCGCGGGCGGCGCGCGGTGGGACGTGGACCACCGCGCGGCCGACCCCAAGCTGCACATGGCGTTCTCCCCGAGCACGCTCGCCTCCGTCGTCGCCGAACAGTTCGGCGCCCGCGGCCCGGTGCAGACCGTCTCCACCGGATGCACCTCCGGCCTCGACGCCGTCGGCTACGCCTTCCACACCATCGAGGAAGGCCGCGCGGACGTCTGCATCGCCGGGGCGTCGGACTCCCCGATCTCCCCGATCACCATGGCCTGCTTCGACGCGATCAAGGCCACGTCGCCCGACAACGACGACCCGGAGCACGCCTCCCGGCCCTTCGACAACAACCGCAACGGCTTCGTCATGGGCGAAGGCGCGGCCGTCCTCGTCCTGGAGGAGTACGAGCACGCCAGGGCCCGCGGTGCGCACATCTACTGCGAGATCGGCGGCTACGCCACCTTCGGCAACGCGTACCACATGACCGGTCTGACCGGCGAGGGGCTGGAGATGTCCCGGGCGATCGACTCCACGCTCGACCGGGCCCGGCTCGACCCCACGGCGATCGACTACGTCAACGCGCACGGCTCGGGCACCCGGCAGAACGACCGGCACGAGACCGCCGCCGTGAAGCGGTCCCTGGGCGCGCACGCCTACGACACGCCCATGAGCTCCATCAAATCCATGGTGGGGCACTCGCTCGGCGCGATCGGCGCGATCGAGGTGGCCGCCTGCGTCCTCGCGCTGAAGCACCAGGTGGTCCCTCCGACGGCGAACTACGAGACCCCCGACCCCGAGTGCGACCTGGACTACGTACCGCGCACCGCCCGCCCCCGGAAGCTCCGGAACGTGCTCTCCGTGGGCAGCGGATTCGGCGGCTTCCAGTCCGCGGTGCTCCTGACGGGGCCAGGTGGGAGGACACGATGAGCAGTGAGCGCCCACGGCGCGCGGTCGTCACCGGCATCGGTGTGATCGCCCCCAACGGATTGCGCGCCGACGCGTACTGGAAGTCCGTCCGGGAAGGGCTCGGCGCCCTGGACCGGATCACCCGCGAGGGCTGCGAGGACATGCCGCTCAAGGTCGCGGGCGAGGTCCGGGGCTTCGACGCCGCCGCCCTGATCGAGGAGCGGTTCCTCGTCCAGACCGACCGGTTCAGTCACTACGCCATGGCCGCGGCCCAACTCGCCCTCGACGACGCCGGCCTCGCCCACGACGACCCGGAGGAGCCCTTCTCGATCGGCGTGGTCACCGCTGCCGGTTCGGGCGGCGGCGAGTTCGGCCAGCGGGAGCTCCAGAAGCTGTGGGGCCAGGGATCCAAGTTCGTCGGCCCGTACCAGTCCATCGCCTGGTTCTACGCCGCGAGCACCGGCCAGATCTCCATCCGGAGCGGGTTCAAGGGGCCGTGCGGAGTCGTCGCGAGCGACGAGGCGGGGGGCCTGGACGGCATCGCCCACGCCGCTCGGGCCGTCCGACGCGGCACGGGCGCGGTGGTCGTCGGCGCCGCCGAGGCGCCCCTCGCCCCGTACTCGATGGTGTGCCAGCTCGGCTACCCGGAGCTCAGCACCGTCGAGGACCCGGACCGCGCCTACCGGCCGTTCACCACCGGGGCCTGCGGCTTCGTCCCGGCGGAGGGCGGCGCGATGCTCGTCGTGGAGGACGAGTCCCGTGCCCGCGACCGCGGAGCGGCCGTCCGGGCCGTCGTGGCCGGCCACGGCGCCACCTTCACCGGTGCCTCCCGATGGGAGGAGTCCCGGGAGGGGCTCGCCCGCGCCGTCCGCGTCGCCCTCGACGAGGCCGCGTGCGCCCCGGAGGAGATCGACGTCGTCTTCGCCGACGCCCTGGGCGTACCGGAAGCGGACCGTGCCGAGGCGCTGGCGATCGCCGACGTCCTCGGGGCACACGCCACCCGCGTACCCGTCACGGCGCCCAAGACGGGCATCGGCCGCGCCTACTGCGGTGCGCCCGTCCTGGACACCGCCGCCGCGGTCTTCGCGATGGAGCACGGCCTGGTGCCCCCCACCCCCAACGTGTTCGACATCTGCCACGACCTCGATCTGGTGATGTCCCGCGCTCGCCCCGCCGAGCTGCGCACGGCCCTCGTCCTCAGCCGGGGACTCATGGGATCCAACGCGGCGCTGGTCGTGCGCCGCGGCGACGACTCCGCCCGGTAGGACCGGGCGGGAAGGAGAGCACAGATGATCACCACCGCACTGACCTTCGACGAACTCGCCGCGCTGATGAAGCAGGCGGCCGGCGTCACCGTCGACGCCCGGGACCTGGAGAAGGCGCCGGACGCGCCGTTCACCACCCTCGGCCTCGACTCGCTCGGCCTGCTCGGGATCGTCGGCGAAGTGGAGAACCGGTACGGCGTGGCGCTGCCCACCGACGCCGAGCGCTGCAAGACGCCCGCCGAGTTCGTCGGCCTGGTCAACAGCGCCCTCCAGACGGGAGCCTGACGTGTCCGGTCACACCGACAACAGCATCACCATCGACGCCCCGCTCGACCTCGTCTGGGACATCACCAACGACATCGAGAACTGGCCCGATCTCTTCAGCGAATACGCCTCCCTGGAGGTGCTCTCCCGCGAGGGCGACTCGACCACCTTCCGCCTGACCATGCACCCGGACGACAACGGCAAGGTCTGGAGCTGGGTGTCGGAGCGCACCGTGGACCGCCGCGGGCGGACCGTCCGTGCCCGCCGCGTCGAGACCGGTCCGTTCGACCACATGAACATCCGGTGGGAGTACGAGCAGACGCCGGCCGGGGTCCACATGCGCTGGGTGCAGGACTTCGCGATGAAGCCCGACGCTCCGGTCGACGACGACTGGATGACCGACAACATCAACCGCAACTCCCGCACGCAGATGGCCCTCATCCGGGACCGGATCGAGCAGGTCGCCCGCGACCGTCGGGGCGCCTCGGTCCTGCCGGGCTGACCGCACACGGCCGCACACGGACGCGCACACCCGCACTCCCGCACACCCCGCACTCCCGCACTCCCGCACTCCCAGGAAGGAAGGTCCATGCACCACGCTCTGATCGTCGCCCGCATGGCGCCCGGTTCGGCGCCGTCCATCGCCGACGTGTTCGCCGCCTCCGACCGTGGCGAACTCCCCCATCTGGTCGGCGTCACCCGGCGTCGCCTGTTCCAGTTCGGCGACGTGTACCTGCACCTCATCGAGTCGGAGCAGGACCCGGCGCCGGCCATCGCGAAGCTCACCGGACACCCCGAGTTCCGGGACGCGAGCGAGAAGCTGTCGGCGTTCGTCAGCGCGTACGACCCGGAGACATGGCGGAGCCCCAAGGACGCCATGGCGCAGTGCTTCTACAGCTGGGAGCGGGACGCGGGTTCCTGATCTCCCGAGAGCAGACCCGAGGCCGCCCGCCCCGCGATCGACGCGGAGCGGGCGGCCTCGGGTTTCCCTCCTGCGCCCCCGTCAGACGGGAACGGTGCACTCGAACGCGTGGAGGTACGCGTTGACCGGCCGGATCTCGCCGATGACGAGACCCGCGTCCGTCAGCCGGTCGACCATGCTCTGCCGGGTGTGCTTCGCACCGCCGACGTTGAGGAGCAGCAGCAGGTCCATGGCCGTCGTGAACCGCATCGAGGGCGTGTCGTCCACGAGGTTCTCGATCACGACGACCCGGGCGCCGGGCCGCGCCGCCTCGCGGACGTTGGCGAGCGCCCTGCGGGTGCTGTCGTCGTCCCACTCCAGGATGTTCTTGATGATGTACACATCCGCCTGGACCGGGATGTCCTCACGGCAGTCGCCGGCCACGACACGGACCCGGGAGCTCAGCGCGCCGCCGTCCCGCAGGCGCGGGTCGGCGTTCTCCACCACGCCGGGAAGGTCGAGCAGCGTGCCGTGCAGGGTGGGGTGCCGCTCCAGCAGACTCGCCAGGACGTGCCCCTGACCGCCTCCGATGTCCGCGACGGAGGAGGCCCCCCGCAGATCGATCAGGTCGGCGACGTCCCGGGCGGACTGCCGGCTCGACGTGGTCATGGCCCGGTTGAACACGTACGCGGACTCGGGCGCCTCCTCGTTGAGGTACGTGAAGAACTCCTTCTCGTACACGTCCTCGAAGGCGTTGCGGCCGGAGCGCACCGCTTCGTCGAGCTTCGGCCACACGTTCCACGTCCACGGCTCCGTGCACCACAGGGCGATGTACCGCAGGCTGTGCGGGTCGTCCTCGCGCAGCAGTCGGGACATCTCCGTGTGGGCGAACGTGCCGTCGGGGTTCTCCGTGAAGACGCCCTGGCAGGACAGTGCGCGCAGCAGGCGCCGCAGTGTCCGCGGCTCGGTCCGCACCGCGGCGGCCAGGTCCTCCACGGTCATGGGCGTGTCGTCGAGGGCGTCCGCCACGCCGAGGCGGACGGCCGCGCGTACGGCGGCGGCGCATGCCGCCCCGAACACGAGCTCCCTGAGCCGCATGGGCGGCGGCGGAACCGGATCGACAGTCGGGGGAACCGGATCAACAGTCGTCATCTGTCGCCTTCTCTGTGCTGTGGCTGTGGTGCCGTGGGTGGGAGAGCGGAGCCGGACGTCAGCACATGCCCGCGGGCTCCGAGACCCCGCAGGTGTTGCCGCGGAAGGTGTTGCCCTTGCCGGTGTCCCGGTTGGCGAGGTCGGCCGAGCCGTTGCGGAGGACGACGTTGTCGCGGATCTCGTTGCGCTCGTTGAGGGCGCCCACGAAGCTCTTGAAGAGCACGATGCCGCCCGACAGCGGCGAGGCGCCGACGTTGTCCACGATCCTGTTCTCCGCCACCAGCGTCTCCTCGGCGCCGGTGAGGACGATTCCCGAGCCCTGGAGGAAGGGCAGTCGGGGGGTCTTGGGGCAGTGCTTGTTGTTGTCGTGGACGTTGTTCCGGCGCAGGGTCATCGCCCCGGCGCGCGGCGTGGACTCGTCGCCCACCACGAACACGGCGGCGCAGTTCCCGGTCGCCTCGTTGCGCTCGACGGTCAGGTTCCGCAGGCGTCGCACGGTGACGCCGATCCGGTTTCCGGACAGGCGGTTGTGGCTGATCACCGTCCCCCGGGCGTCGACGGCGCCCGCCTCCGTGTCGGTGGTGTTGGAGACGAACAGTCCGGCGTCGGCGTTGTCCCGGGCGACGTTGTGCGTCAGGACGCTGCGTACGGACCGCTCCAGGGCGATGCCCCAGTTGCCGTTCTTCTCGGCGGTGACCCGCTGGATCTTCAGCCGGTCGGTCCGCGACGCCCACAGGCCGTTCTTGGTGAAGCCCTGGAGCGTCAGCGAGCGCACGGTGACGCCCTCGACGGGCCGGTCGGCCGTGCCGGTGACACAGACGCCGTGGCCGGCCTTGGCACAGGTGTCGTCGGCGGCGGCCGTGCCGGGCACGAGGACGGTGGAGAAGACGGTCGAGCCCCGCAGGGTCAGGTTCGGCGTCGTGATGCGGACGCTCTCACGGTAGGTGCCGGGCGAGAGGACGACCGTGTCCCCGGGCTTCGCGGCGTCCACCGCTTTCTGGATCGATTCGCCGGGCTTGACCCGGTGCACCGTCCGGTGGTCGGCCGTCGGAGCGGCGGCCCCCATCCCCGAGACCGCGAGGGTCACGGTGCATGCCAGGTAGGCGATCTGTCGTTTGGTCATGCGGCGAAGCTATGAGCGGGCCTGCGGCCGCGCCACCGCTGCTCCTCCAGGCGGACCTAGGCATACCTCCCTGCGGTCCACACGATGGGCGTGGCGCGCGGGTCCCGGGGGGAATCGCCGCTTCGCCGTGGAGCATGGGGCCCGCCGGGGGCGCCTCCTCGGTGCGACGGGCAGGGAAGGGGTTCGGATGCGCAAGTGGTGGCCCTTGGCGGCGATCTGTCTGGGCACCTTCATGCTGCTGGTGGACGTCACGATCGTGACCGTGGCGCTGCCCGCCATGGCCGCGGACCTCGGCACCACGCTCTCCGACGTGGAGTGGGTGGTCGACGCGTACGCCCTGGCCCTGGCGTCGCTGCTGCTCGGCGTCGGTTCCCTCGCCGACCGGATCGGCCGCAGGAAGGTGTACCTCGTCGGGCTGGTCGTCTTCACCGCGGCGTCGGTGGCGTGCGCGGTCGCCCCGGACGCGGGTGTGCTGATCGGCGCCCGGGCGGTGCAGGGAGTGGGCGCCGCCGGGATGTTCGGTACGACGATCGCCCTGCTCGGCATGCACTACAGCGGCCGGGACCGGGGGGTGGCCTTCGCCGTGTGGGGCGCCACCAACTCGGTCGCCGCGGCGGCCGGGCCGGTGGTCGGCGGACTCCTCACCCAGTACCTGGACTGGCGGTGGATCTTCTTCGTCAACCTGCCGGTCTGCCTGGCCGCCGTCGTGCTGACGCTGCGCTCGGTGCGAGAGGCCAAGGGCCGGGGCCAGGGCCGGCAGCGTGCGGACGTCCTCGGCATGGTCACGTTCACGGTGGCGAGCGCGGCCCTGACGTTCGGGCTGATCCGAGCCCACTCCGACGGCTGGACGGCCTCCTCCACGCTCGGCCTGTTCGCGGTGGCGGCCGCCGCCCTCGCCCTCTTCCTCGTGGTCGAGACGCGGCACGAGGACCCCGTCCTCGACCTGTCGCTGTTCCGCAGGCCGTCGTTCTCCGGGATCATGATCAGCGCCCTGTTCCTGCAAGGCGCCGCGTTCGCCTCCCTGCTGTTCGAGTCGCTGTGGATGCAGTCCGTACTGGGGTACGAGCCCGTCGAAGCCGGTCTGTACATCCTGCCCATGTGCGCCGCCGCCTTCCTCGCCTCGGCGCTCGCGGGCCGCTTCGGTCCCTGGCCGCCCCGGGCGACCATCGGCGGGGGGCTGGCGCTCATCGCCCTGGGTTCCGCGATGCAGGCCACCCTCGACGCGGGGTCCACGGGAAGCAGCCTGGTGGCGGGCCTCCTCGTCGCCGGACTGGGGGTCGGGCTCGTGACGCCGAGTCTGCCGGCGGCGGCCCTGGCCACGGTGCCGCCGGAGCGCGGAGGCATGGTGGGCGGTGCGGTCAACACGTTCCGCCAGTTGGGCTTCGCCCTGGGGATCGCCGTGTTCGGCGTGATCTTCCAGTCGCGGATCGAGCGGGTGCTGACGGCCGACGGCAGTGTCCCGGACCCGCACGGGGCGGCCGTCGCCCTGAGCGGCGGACAGGCCCGCGCGGTCCTCGCCGCCTGGCCGGAGGGCGAGCGCGCCGAGCCGGCACATCTGGTCCGCGAGGCGTTCGCGTCCGGCCTGAACGGGGTACTGGTCGTGGCGGCGGCGCTGGGAGCGGTGGCCTCCCTGATCGTCGTCGCGACCGTACGCGTCCCGGCGAGCGGCACCGAACGGCCGACGCCGGAATCGGGCCCGACCCCGCACGACCAGGAACCGCGAGCGGACGCCGCCCTGTAGCGGCGGGCCCGGCACCTGAACCTCCTCGGCCGGCGTCCGTCGGACGTGCCTACGGGATCAGGCCGCGGCCGTGATCCACGGTGAAGGACTCCAGGTGGGTGACGGGGCTGTCGGGGAGGGCTCGGGCGGTCTCGTACCAGCGGCAGGCTCGCGTACCGGGTTCCGAAGGTGGGCGAGGGCGCCGAGGAGACGACGAACTGCGCGGCGACGGGGGCACCGCCGCCCAGCACGGGGACCGTCTCGGCCCAGGCGGCTTCCTCGATTTCATCGCGGAGACCACCGGCACCGCTCGTCCTTCCCGATCGTCGCGTTCCTGTGGTGCTCCGCCGCACCCGGGTAACTGGACAAGCTCACCGAGCAGCTGCCCGCGCAGCCGTGGCTCGGCTCATTCACCCTCGCCCCGGGCCGGTCCAACGCGTGTGTGGTGGCCGACCTCCAAACCAACGCGGCGGTGAGCCGGATCCTGGAGCAGCTGAGGGCGATCGCGCCTTCGCCGCATGTCGACGAGACGCAGTTCGCCGGTTTCGCGCCCAAGCTCCACAGCCGGCTGCTCGACGCGGCCGACCGGTTCACGGATGACATCCACGATCCCGACGAACTGCTCAACGAACACCTCGAACGCCGCGTCGACCCGCTCCGGGGCCTCCGCCGCGACCCGGTCGAGGAGCAGGCCGCGGACGGTCGCCGTCACCAGCGTCGCCGCGGCCGTCGCACGCCGCTCGTCCAACCCGGACGCCACCGCCGGCTCGACGACCGCCCGGACCCAGGACCCGGTGACCTCGGTGGGGTAGTCGGCGTGCGTGTCGTGCTCGCGCAGCGCATGGGCGTAGAACTCGAAGAACGACGTCCACACCAGCACGTTGGTCCGCCGACCGGCAGGTGACGCGGTACCCCGTACGTCAGCCGACGTGGACGAGCTTCCAGCAGATCTGCAGCACGCGCTCCAGTCGGTGGACGCCTGCGGAGTCGACGTCGAAGACTTGAAGGGCCCGCAACACCTCCAGTGCCTCCTCGGGCTTCAGCTGCTCACTGTCCGTGCCCATCTTGATCGCCTCTAGCACGTCATACAGACGCATGCCGTCCGACTCCATGAACTCGTGCACAGCCCGGTAGGCGCTCCACTGCGGGGAGCGAGGTGCCAGTCCGGCCTGGGCTAGGAACGTGCTCGCGCCGTCGGCGGTGGCAAGAGCCTCCGCCGTCACGGCGAGCGCGGCCTCCTCGCCTCGGCCTTCAGCGAGCGCGGCCGACAGCCGGTCCACCAGCAGCGGCCAACCACCAGTGACCTCCCGGACATGCCCCAGCTGCGCCTCCGACGTATAGACGGGGCTCTGGCGGTCCTGCGCCCAGGCGCGCAAGCCGTCCAGGGTGAAGCGGCGCGGTGCGAGCACCTCGATCTCGGCGTCATACCCACCGGTGCCCCCACCGAAGGCGAGGGACCAGAGGGACTGTTGCTCCGGGCCCGCGATGACAACCGCGGAGCGCGTGACGCCAGGAGCCACCGGGATCCTGGACACCGCGCTCGTCACGGTCTCGCGGCAGGCTTCGTCGCTGGGCGCCTTGACGGTCAGGTCCGACAGGACCAGCCGCTGCCTGTTGCGCGGGCCCGTGGTGAGTTCCCGGTCGAATTCGGATCGCTTCGAGACGTGTGGCATCTCCCAGCCGCTGGGGACCGCCACATCGCGCAGCGCGGCGGCCACCCTGTCGATGCCGGTGGCCAATGTCCCGATGATCAGCCGCGCCTGGTTGCCGTGACCGGGCAGCACATCCGCGACCTGATCGGTGGTGAGCGGCGAATGGGAGTGACCGTCGCGCGAACGGTGGCGGGCCTCGAACTTGCTGAACAGCTCGGCCACCTGGCGGCTCGAAGCCTGCTCCAGTTCGGCCTCGACCATCTCCAGGTTGCCGATCATGCTCAAAGCGTTGGCGCTACGCAGGTGCCAGCCCCGGTGGTCCGGATCCGGCGCCAGAACGCCAAGCCCCTCCATCTCCGAGAGGTAGGCACGGAACTGGTCCGTGTCAAGGTTGTCGAAGCCCTCCGGCCACCAGAACGTGCACTCCTCGCGCAGTTTGATCTGATTCAGCCGGGAGTCCAGCCCGTGGTAATGCGCGTGATGGGCAACCACGTTGGCGATCACGTTGTAGCGCGAATCGAGCCTCAGAGTGTCGTGGAACGCCTCAGTAATGCTCCTGCGGAGGTCTCGGTCGGACTGCACCGTCTCCACGTCCGTCCGGGTGATCGTGTAGGGCGGCCCCTCGCCGGCTCCGCTGCGTTTCCCGTGCATGGCCTGCACGAGCCGGTGTCCGAACATCTGCAACAGGAAGGGCTGATAGGAGCAGTGGCCGAGGATCCGGTGGACGAGAGCTGAATCCTCAAACGCGTAGCCGAGGACCGCGAGCGGCTCGACGAGCAGGTTGACCGCGTCCTGCGGCCGAAGCGGGCCGATCACGGTGGGCCGCTGGGCGAGATGACTGAAGGGGCTGTTCACCGCGATCTTGGCGTATCGCTGCACCGAGTGGAGGCCGGCGAAGACCACTTTCACCTGGTCCTCGGTCTCGGCACCGAGATCGCGCAACCGCCTGGTCTCCGTGAACTGCGGAGAGTCCGATTCGAAGAATCCGTCGGCCTCATCAAGCATGATCAACAGACCGCGCTTGGTGTCCGTGCTGGTCCATGCCTTGATGCCGTCCAGGACCTGCTGGTAGGTGAGGACGGAGTCAGCCTTGGACCGGCGCGACTGAGGGAGGACGTCCCGCTCCTGGAGGCGGCGTCCGATCCGGTCCCACACCGTGGACGAGGGGGCGTTGGTTCCCGTGAATGTCGAGTCGAGCGACAGCAGCAGGCTGATGCGGTCGTCCGGGAGTTGGGCCTCGAACTTACGGCCGGCCTCCTTCAGGAGGGCCGACTTGCCGAGCCCGCGTCCACCGAACACCACCTGGTCGCCGGTCGCACGCTGAACCGACGAGAGCTCGTCGTGCCGACCGAAGAACATCTCCTCGGCGACCGGCGCACGCTTGCCCATGACGTACGGATTCACGGCGCTGAACGGCAGCAGGATCCGCATCGCGGAGTCCAGCCGCTGGTTGCCCCGGGCCGCGAGGTGCGCCAGCGCCGCGTCGTCCAAGACGACGATGGCGCGTCGACCGCCGGCGCTCTGTGCCGCCAGCGCGGCGCGGTTCCGCACGGAGAGGGTGCCGAAGTAGGCGACAAGGAGACTGTCGTCGTTGGGGTCCTGCTGGATCCAGGACAACAGCGTCTCCGCGGACGGGCGGTCCCACACGAGCATCAGGCGGAGGCTGCCGCGCAGCCCCGACCCGAAGGCGGGCACCAGTGCCGAACCTGTGTAGGTGACGGCGGACAGGTCGAGGAAGCGGTAGCTACCGGAGCGGGGCCGCTCGACTCTCTGCGGCCCCTTCTTACTGCTGTAGCCGACCAACCGCAGCGCGGGCAGGAGGAGGTCACTCTCACGGACTCCCTGGGTGCGCTGGCTTCCCTTCCGGGCCGCTAGATCCATCCAGCCGGTGAGTGCCTGCGCCGTCTGCTCGGCGATCTCGGGCGAGAGCGCGGAGTAGTCGAGAGCGGGCAGGTCAACGAAACACTCGCGCCGCCGCACGCTCGTGATCAGCTCCGTGCTGATCCCCGTGCCGACAAGGGCGTTCGGCACGTCAGGGAAGAAGGAACCGAGCCCCTGGTCGATCGCCTCCGTGTCCGGGATGCTCTCCCCGTTGACCAAGTAGGAGATGAGCTCGTCCGCGGTGAGCAGATCACCACTCTCGATGAGTTGCTCCACACGCCCTCGGTCAGCGCTGTCGAGTCCGTCGACCTCGTCAAGCCGGCTGCGCAGCGCCGCCGCATGTGCGGCCCGGGCTCGGCTGAGCTCCTCGGACAGGGATTCCAGATCCCGCCTGACCCGGGCCAGGTCGTCGTCCGGCTTGGGGGCGGCCTGTTGGATCCGGCGCTCGAACGCGCGCTCCTTCTCTTCGGTCAGTGCGCCGTCGACACGGGCCCGGCGCAGATCCTCCTCCAGTCTCTGCCGGGTGCCGTTCAACTCGGCCGCCACCTGCCTGCCGGTCTCCCGCACCAGAGGGTCCAGGGCCTCCGGCTCGGTACGGTCGTCCAGGTCCGGAAGCTGCCTGCGCGACCACAGATCCAGAAGGGCTCGGGCCGTGCCGAAGTACTCGCCCTCGACCTGGATCCGCACGGCTTCCTCCCAGGAACGCCGGCCAGCGAGCAGGAGCTCCTGCGCGGCGGGATTCTCCCGGAACCGGATCTCTCCCGTCGGACCGAGGACCGTAGCACCAGGCACCTTGAGCAGCTCGGCGTGCAGGGCGAGCTCCGTCGTGAGCTCGGTGTCGTCGAGTCGCGCCTCCCCGGCAAGCAGAGCGAACGTCCGGATCAGAGACGCGGCGGCGGCTTCCATCGTCGCGGCGGCGACGGCACCGCCCACGACCGCCAGATCACGGACTTCCCGTACGACATCGTCCCGAACGTCGAGGATCCGACCGCGCATGGCCTGAACCTGATCGGCGCTCCAGTCGGTGTCACGGGCCGCGAGCTGCCGGGCTCGGAGGATCCACCGTTCGACCTGCGCCAGGCGTTCCCCGGCCTGGCGCAGGATGTCCTGGCGGGCCGGCCCTTCCAGTCGAGCCCGGGCTCCGGAGCTCATCAACTCGCGGTCCACCTTGTCGAGTTTGGACTGGATCTGGGCCGGTTCCCTCAGCTCACGCACCCGACGGGCATGCTCGTCGAGGTGAGAACGGTCGTCGTCCGAGGCAGCCTTGAGGAGCGATCCGATCAACCCGTTCTCCGGATCCCACCAGTGCCGGGCGATCTTGCGCCCTCGCGGGAACCTGATGTTGGGCACCTGCATGAGCCCCTGGCGACAGTCCTCTTGTGCTTCGTCCAGGGCGCGTTCCAGTTCAGCGGTGTCGCGCGCGAGCGAGAGCGGCGGCGAGTGGATCAGCAGCGACTTGAGGGCCAGTTGTGCCACGTCGTCGGAAATCCTCGCGAGGCCCAGAGGCATGCCGGTCGACACCTGGCTAAGCATGGCGCCAGCCTCGGAATCACCGGTCACCAGGACCGAGCGCAGCAGCGCGGCCGTGGTCAGCATGGCATCGGCGCGGGATTCCGTGAGCTCGGCCAAGCTCGGTCCGGAGAGCAGGACACGGATGCGGGGGACGCTCTCGCTGCTGGCGGAACGCACCGCCTCGGAGCATGCCGCGATCCGCAGGGCTGTGATCCGGAAAGCGGGCTCGCCAAGGCTCTCGGCAAGGGAAGCCGCCAGGCCGTAGCGCCTTGCGGCGATCAGCTCGGCCAACGAGTCGCGAGCGCTGTTGCATTCCGCCGCGGCCGGCCCGGTCAAGCCGTGCTTCCCGACGGGTTCGCCGCTCGTCGCGGATTCGGCCGCGGTACCCGAGTCGCCTGTGGATACCAGTGACGACGGCGAGGGCGTGGCCGGATGCGGAGCCGGGGTCGCGTGCGGAGCAACAACCGAACTCCGCACTACGGGGTCGGTCCCAGAGGCCGGTGCGTCCTCGGTGTCAGGCACGCCGGATGCCTTGAGCCTTACGGGCTCCTCGACGTCTGCTGTTCGCATGCCGGGCAGCGAGACTGCCAGGGGAATCTGAGGTGGCGAGAGGTGGGCCGCCGTGGTCTCGATCAGGTCGGATTCGGATTCACCGTCAACCGGCCCGCCCTGGCCCTGATCGGTACTCCCCCTGCCAAGTGGCTCGCCGCGCGGGTCCTCGATGGCCGCGACGAGTGTCAACTCCGTGTATCTGGCAGCGGGGTAGGACAGGGAGCGGCTCATCGCGGCGAGGGGCAGCAGGGCGAGAATCTCGGCCGGCTCCTGTGCCGCGGCGTGCAGTTCCACCATCGTCAGCAGCGCGTCGAGGGCTTCGGCATCCGTGCCCTGGCGTGTGTCCCAGTCCTGGCTCTCCGCCAGCGTGCGCGCCCTCTCCCGGGCCGCGGCGAGGTCCTGGACGAGATGCGGATCGGTGCCGTCGCACGTGAGCGACGAGGACAGCTGAAGGAGCCGCTCGCGGAGCGGTGCCGAGGCGAGGCGGTCCAGTACCGCGTCGGTCTCGCGCCGCAGCTGGTCGAGGTCCACCGATTCGGGAACGATGCCGTGCCCGACGAGGCCCTCGGTCGCGGCCCTGAACGCCCGGGAGACTTCGGCGAGCGCGTCCAGGTCCTCGTCAGCCGGCGGTGCCTCTGCGGCAATGGCCCCGCTCACCCGCCGGACGGGCTCGGCCGCAGCCTCCAGAGCATCCGTTACGCTCTGGAGCGCGGCGATCAACGAGGCCGCGTCGGGCTCGCCCACCGGATCCGCGGCCGTGTCGGTCTCGTCCTGTCGCTCTCGTACGCCCCCAGCGTCCCCCTCCACCGAACCGCTCTCCTGCCCGATTGCTTCGGCCGTGCCGTGCTGCAGGGTGGTCGACCCCCCGTCCGGGGCGGAGAGCACGGCGACTACTCGCTCCGCAGCGGCCAAGGCCGCTCCCACGGCCACCCCCGAGTCGACGATCCAGGATTGGCGCAGGGACCATGC
This sequence comes from Streptomyces sp. NPDC042346, assembly GCF_055581845.1. NCBI lineage: Bacteria > Bacillati > Actinomycetota > Actinomycetes > Kitasatosporales > Streptomycetaceae > Streptomyces > Streptomyces sp. NPDC042346. The sequence goes on from NZ_JBVJEH010000012.1 coordinate 205,220, forward strand.
CCAGATACGCGCACTGACGACGTCGGCACCGAGTCTCGCCCAGACGGCGACACGCAGCAGAGTGGGACTCCACCGGCGAGTCAGGGTCCACGACGCGTCGTCCACCGAGCCGGATGCGGGGCGGAACCCTTCTTCGACCAGGTCTGCGTAGAGGGGATACGTCAGGTGGTATGCCGCGTCTCGTGCGTGTGCCCCCTCAGGATCCCGCCGCATGCGGGTCAGCACGTCCTGACAGAGTGCCCGGTTCACCCGCGTCCCGTCGATCGGGATGCGGAGTGAGCGGAGCAGATTGCGACGCAGGTGGACCGGCGTGGAGTTCAGTGAGTGCTCCACGTCCGCCTCGCTGAGCAGCGCGAGCGCCGCTCCGAGGGGGGTGGGCTTCGTCGTGTGAGTCGCGGTGAGAGCCTCGGAGAGACTTTCGAGCGCGGATAGCAGGCCCTCTGGCGCCTCGTGTGGGTCCGCGTCTCTGAGGTCGACGGGGTAGGGCGTGGTTCTGCGTGCGGCGGCGGTGTTGTGAGAGCGATGGGACGTCGTCATACGGGGGCTCCAGCCGCAGGGCGGTCGGTGGTCTAGGAGAAGGGAGAGGAAACGGCGCGTGCGAAGGGTCAGCGGCCGCGTCGGTGGGGACGTACGTACGTGAAGCCCGGAGGTAGTTCACCGGGGCCGGTAAGACGGAATCTGCGGTGGTCCTCCCGGTACCGCACCCGCTGTTCCTCGGTCGCCTCATGGCCGAGGTGTCCGATGCGCCGCAGGAACCCACCCACGGTGTGTTCCCGCCCGCTCACGAACCGCGAGTGGAACGCGTCTTCGTCCTCCGGGAACGAGCCGCCGCGAACAGTACTCACCGGTGGCCAGTAGCAAACGAGATCCTCCACTGGTTCACCGCGGCGCGGCGGATGGTAGGTACGTCCGCTGTAGCTGCGGCTGCCTCGGGTCACGGTGAGTCGCCGATCGGCGATCATTTCCGTGAGCGCCCGCTCGATCCCCGGCACGTCCACGGCGATTCCGTCCAAGACGATGCTCGCGGCCTCCGGAACGTCCGCCCGGGCGAGCATGGCCTGCCCGTACTGGTCGAGCAGACCGAGTCGGCGCACCGCCGCCAACAGCACGCCTTCGGGAGACAGCTCAGGTCCGTCCGACCTACTTCCACGGTGCGGGTACCGGTCTCCGTCACGCGTGAGCACGCGCGGGTCGTAGCGATGCTCGACGAGCTGCCCGTCGATGATCAGCGACTGCGCCAGCAGCGTGGTCCGCCCGTGCACGACGCTGCTGCCCCGCACCCAGGTGAACGTGATCCAGATGCCAGGGAAGAAGGCCTCCGGCCAGACGATGCCCGCCAGCCGGGCCTGTTCCTCCATCACCACATGCACGTCGTGGCACGCTTCCCCGGGCGCAAGTACACGACCGCCGTGGTCGAGCAGGATACGCATCCCGCCTACGGCCGTCCGACTCCGGAACAGCTCGTCGGCAAGGGTGTCGGTGAGCGGCAGACAGCGTCCCTGAACGTGGGAGGCGCGCAGCGGAAGCGCCCAGCGCACTTCGCTCTCGGTCATACGCAGGTCCACCACGACGCCGAGATCGGAGTCGTCCGGTCGGTGAAGACCTCTCCCGACACTCGCGGTCCGCGTACCCGGTTCAGCGGCTGCCGTCGGCTCTCCGACCGCTGCGCTCGGCACGCCCTGGACACCGTCGGCACCGGTGGTCGGGAGACTCTCCAGCCAGCCCCGCCCGCACGGCGCGTCGGCGGGGCCGAACAGCGGGTCGGTCGCCGCGTCCCCTGGCTCCTCCAGCATGCTGCGCCAGATCCCACCCGCCTGCCATCGGTCGTCCAGGGACAGCCGGACACCACCGTCCATCAGGCCGGACAAGTCGTCGGCTTCCCTCCGCGCCACATCGGCGAGGACGGAGTTGGCGTGGCAGACGGCAAGGGGGTACCTCGTTCCGCGTATCTGCTCGTGCCACTCGGTACGCGAGCGCAAGGCAGCACCCACGGCGGTGTACACGGGGGCCGAGCCGAGTACGCTGTTGCGTCGCCCTGTGCGCGTCGCCCGCCGAACCGTCGATCGTGCGAACCGGTCCAGGTCGTCCCGGCCCAGCGGCCCCGTGGAGGCCAGCCTGCTCGCCATGGATGCTCGGGTGAAGGCATACTCCCCCCACATGCGCGCCTGATCGAGCGATTTCAGCGCGTGCCGTACGGCATCCATCACACCCCGGACTCCCGCCACGAGCTCCTCTTCCCGGTGTCCGGGGGCGAGCAGCGTAGGCAGCGGGGCGGGGGCCGTGACGCTGGTCAGCTGAGCCCGGCCGCGGGTGACCAGGAAGCGGGCGTAGTACTCGGCGTCGTCGAGATCCGCCTCAGACTGTGTGTAGCGCGCGTCGACGACCAGGTGACCGTGGAGGTCCGTCCGCCCCTGTCGCTGCAGGCGGAGCGCCCGCGCGGTTGTCGGCGCCAGCTCATGTCCGAAGGCCGTGCTGTCAAAGATCAGGCGCTCTTGGAGCACGGGGGCGTCGTCCAGAGTGCACTGCCCCGGACCGCGGGCGCCGGACGGCGCTCCGGAGAGCCATCCCGGGACGTCACCGAAGGGTTCGACCTGTTCGTGGGCCCCCTCCTTGTACACGATTTCGGCCGGGAGGAGGTCTCCTCCGGTCCGGATGTTGATCATCGCGCCGACTGGGAGGGCGTCGATCTCGTCACCCAAGGCCACCGAGGGGAAGGCGCCGATGTCCAGCGGACCGCCCACGTACCCGCCGGAAGCCACGTCATAACCGAAGTACACGGCGTTGAAGGCCACGGCCGTGTGCACGGGCACGTCACGGGCCTCGACCAGAGCGCAGAGGTAGGTCGTCAGTCGCTCCCTGGTCTCCGGATCGCACGAAACCCATCCGCCCAGGAACGCCGCCGTGACAAGCGGCTCGTCCTCGTAGGGGCGCCAGACCTGCGGGGACACGGTTGCCGCGGGTTGGTGGGGTAATTCCATGGGCGATCCGATCTGGGTGGTGCCGGCCCCGGTGGGAGGGCCAAGAACCTCTGCTTCACGGGTGGTTCGTCTGCGCCACTCGAGGAAGGTGACGGGTATGTGGAGGCGAATGGCGAGGGAGAGGCGATCCGGAGGGGTGCCTCACGCCTCACGATGGCGGTGACTCTTTCATGTGCGCACGGCACGTGCCGAGATCAATTTCGGACGAAGTGGTCCGCCTGCGGCCGGACTTCACCACCCGCATCCACGATGAGGACCACGTGTCCCCTCGGGTCAGGGACTCGTGGCGGAGACCGCGTAGACGCGGGGGAACGCCGGGTCCGTGAGGTCGACCGTGATGTCGGTGGTCGGGCGCGGTTCCTCCCGTTTGACCGTGGTGCCCGCCCAGTCCATGCCGTCGGCGAAGGCCCAGCCGGCGATCTCGGCGTCGCGGTCGCCGACGGTGATCCGGCCGGGGGTGAGCTGCGCCCGGGCGGTGCCGGAGTCGGCGAGGAAGGCGTCGAGGCCGTAGGCGTCCGTCGTGAACTGGACGTAGAGCCTGCTGGTCTTCCAGTTGCTGGTCTCGTAGTACGCGACGTCCCAGGCTCCGGCGGGGATCGGGACCTCGAAGACCCGGCGCTTCATCTTGGAGGGCGGGTTCGTCTGGAGGCCTGCCGCGGAGGACTCGCGTTCCTTGTCGCGGCCGCTGTCGCGGCTCTGGCCGGCGGAGACCAGGAGGTAGCCGGCCGGGATGCCGACGAGCAGCACGATGATGACGGCCGTGAGCCAGCGGCGGCGGATCATGTGCCGCCGCTCCTCCGGCAGCTTTCCGTGCGGCGAGTGCGGCGAGTGGGGCGGTGGGGACGGGTGGGGCAGGGTCATGAAGAAGGGTCCTCGGGGGTGCGGGCGGTCCGGCCCGAGGTCCCGCTGCGCAGGGCCTGGGCGTAGCGCTCGTACCGTTCGTACCGCTCGACACGGCGCCGGTTGGCGCGGCGGAAGCGGCGGGCGACGAGCCGGGCGAGGTCGGCGGCGCCGACCATCCCGGCCTCGGGGCCGAGCTGGGCGCGGACGATGCGGGCCTCGGGGCGGTAGCCGCGGCCGGTGAGGTGGCGGCGGAAGGCGTCGCGGGCGGGGCCGATGAGGAGGTCGTCGGCGGCGGAGACGCCCCCGCCGATGACGAAGCAGGAGGGGTCGAGGGCGGCGGCGAGGTTGGCGATGCCGACGCCGAGCCACTGGCCGATGTCCTGGAGCAGTTCGATGCTCATGGCGTCGCCCTCGCGGGCGAGCTCGGTGATGAGCGGTCCGGTGATGTCGGAGACGTTGCCCTTGACCCGCTCGATGATCTCGTACGCCACCGGGGAGTCGGCGGCGGCGAGCTCGCGGGCCTCGCGGACGAGGGCGTTGCCCGAGCTGTACTGCTCCCAGCAGCCGCGGTTGCCGCAGGGGCAGCGGTGGCCGCCGGGCACGACCTGCATGTGCCCGAACTCGCCGGCGACGCCGTACTTGCCGCGCTTGACCTGGCCGTCCTCCAGGATCGCGCCGCCGATGCCCGTACCGAGGGTGATCATGACGAGGTGGTCCTCGCCGCGGCCCGCGCCGAAGCGCCACTCGGCCCAGGCGGCGGTGTTGGCGTCGTTGTCGACCATGACGGGGACGGCGAGGCGGCCCTGGAGGGCGTCCCGGAGGGGTTCGTTGCGCCAGGCGAGGTGCGGGGCGAAGAGGACCCTGGCCCGGTCGGCGTCGACCCAGCCGGCCGCGCCGATGCCGACGGCGTGCACGTCGTGCCGGTCGGCGAGGTCGAGGACGAGCTCGACGATGGTGTCCTCGACGACCTTGGGGCTCTTCGACTTGTCCGGGGTCTCGGTGCGGAGCTTCTCCAGGATGTTGCCGTCCGCGTCGACGACCCCGGCCATCACCTTCGTACCGCCGATGTCGATGCCGACGGTCGGCACGCGGGGTGCCGTCAGGTGGGAGCGCCGCTCCCGGGTCCCGACGGTCCGCAGCACGGTGCCCCGGGCGGAGCCCCGGTGGGTGAGGTCGCGGTAGGTACTCATCGGTTCCGATTCTGCCAGGTGGCGTGTGAAGCGGCCGTTACGTGGCGGACGGGCGTTCCAGTTCGTGGCGGAGGTCCTCCAGCTCGGTGCCGCCGGCCATCTGGCGGGTCAACTCGTCGAGGGAGATGGAGTCCTTGGTGTGGCTGCCGGCCATCACGCCCCGCTTGAGCAGGACGAAGCGGTCGCCGACGAGGTAGGCGTGGTGGGGGTTGTGGGTGATGAGGACCACGCCGAGGCCCTGGTCACGGGCGGCGGCCACGTACTTCAGGACGACCCCGGACTGCTTGACGCCGAGCGCGGCGGTCGGCTCGTCGAGGACGAGGACCTTGGCGCCGAAGTGGACGGCTCGGGCGATGGCCACGCACTGGCGCTCGCCGCCGGAGAGGGTGCCGATGGGCTGGTCGACGTCGCGCAGGTCGATGCCCATGCGGAGCAGCGCCTCGCGGGTGGTGGTCCGCATGAGGTCGACGTCGAGCCGCTTGAAGGGGCCGGAGCCCTTGGTGGGCTCGGAGCCGAGGAAGAAGTTCCGCCAGACCGGCATGAGCGGGACGACGGCGAGGTCCTGGTAGACGGTGGCGATGCCCCGGTCGAGGGCGTCGCGCGGGTTGGCGAGGGTGACCTCCTCGCCCTCGATGCGGAAGACGCCGGCGTCGTGCCGGTGGAGCCCGGCGACGATCTTGATGAGGGTGGACTTGCCCGCGCCGTTGTCGCCGAGGACGCAGGTGATCTCGCCCGCGTCCACCCGCAGGGAGACCCCTTCGAGGGCGCGGATGTTGCCGTAGTACTTGCTGACGTCGTCGAGCTCGACCAGCGCGGTGGTTTCCGTCGTCACTTGGTGGCCTCCACGCGCTTGCGGATCCAGGCGTTCAGCAGGGTCGCCAGGAGGAGCATCGCTCCCAGGAAGAACTTGAACCAGTCCGGGTTCCACTCGGCGTAGACGATGCCCTTGCTGGTCATGCCGAAGATGAGGGCGCCGACCGCCGAGCCGATGGCGGAGCCGTAGCCGCCGGTGATCAGGCAGCCGCCGATGACGGCCGCGATGATGTAGATCAGTTCGTTGCCGACGCCTTCGCCCGACTGGACGACGTCGAAGGAGAAGAGCAGGTGCTGGCCGGCGATCCAGGCGCAGAAGGCCACGCCCATGTAGAGGCCGATCTTCGTGCGGTAGACCGGGACGCCGACCGCGCGGGCGGCGTCGGCGCCGCCGCCGACGGCGAAGATCCAGTTGCCGAAGCGGGTGCGCAGCAGGATCCAGGTGGCGAGGGCGACGAGACCGAGCCACCACAGGATGGTGACCTTGAGTTCGACGCCGCCGATGGTCACCTGGGAGGCGAAGAGCTTCCGGGCGGAGGGGAAGCCCTCCATGTCGGCGATGGTCTTGGTGGAGACGGTGCCGCTGATCAGCTTGGTCAGGCCGAGGTTCAGGCCGGTCAGCATCAGGAAGGTGCCGAGCGTGATGATGAAGCTGGGCAGCTTGGTGCGGGTCAGCATGAAGCCGTTGAAGACGCCGATCGCGAGGGTGGCGAGCAGCGAGACGCCGACGCCGACCCAGACGTTCGCCGTCAGCTGGTAGCTGACCATCGAGGAGATGAGCGCGGAGCTCGTGACCATGACGCCGGCGGAGAGGTCGAACTCGCCGCCGATCATCAGCAGCGCGACGGGGACCGCCATGATGCCGATGGTGGAGGCCGCGTACAGCACGGTGCCGAGGCTGGCGGCGCGCAGGAAGCTGTCGGCGGCGACGGAGAAGAAGACGAAGACGGCGATCGCGCCGACGACCGAGCCGAGCTCGGGGCGGGCGAGGAGCTTCTTCAGCGGGCTGGTGCGCAGGAGCCGTTCGTCGACGTGGTCGATGCCGTCGGACGGCGGTGCGGTGGAACTCATCGGGTACCCCGCTCCGCGTACTGCTTGAGCGCGCCCGCCTGGTCCTTGGTGATGATCTGGGGGCCGGTGAGCACGGGCTTGCCACCGCCGAGGACGTCGGCGTTGTAGCGGTACAGCCAGAGCAGGTCGACGGCCTCGTACCCCTGGAGGTAGGGCTGCTGGTCGACGGCGAAGCCGAGCGTGCCGGCCTGGAGGGCGGTCGCGACCTTGGCGTTGAGGTCGAAGGTGTCGATCTCGGCCGTGCTGCCCGCGCTCTTCGCTGCCTGGACGGCGGTGTCCGCGAAGGGGGCGCCGAGGGTGACGACGGCGTCGATGGCCTTGTCGGACTGGAGCTTGGCCTCGATGGAGGCCTTGACGTCGGGCATGTTGGTGCCGTCGACGTAGAGGTTCACGAGCTCGCCGCCGAAGGTCTTCCTCGCTCCGGCGCAGCGCTGCTCGTGGCCGATGTTGCCCTGCTCGTGCAGGACGCAGAGGGCCTTCTTCTTGCCGCGCTTGTCGAGTTCGTCGCCGACGGCCTCGCCGGCGACGGTCTCGTCCTGGCCGATGTGGGTGAGGGCGCCGTAGGCCTTGGACTGGGCGGCGCCGGAGTTCACGGTGATCACCGGGATGCCGGCCTTGACGGCCTTCTCGACGGCGGCCTTCATCGCGTCGGGCTTGGCGAGGGTGACGATGAGGCCGTCGACGCCCTTGGCGACGTACGAGTCGATGAGCTGGGCCTGCTGCTGGGCCTCGTCGCTGTGGGCGTAGAGGAAGTTGATGTTGTCCTTGACGGCGGCCTGCTTGGCGCCGTTCTGGACGATGTCCCAGAAGGTGTCGCCGTCACCGGAGTGGGTCACCATGGCGAAGGTCCAGCGGGGGGTGTCGACGGCCGCCCTGCCCTGGGCCGCCGCGGCCTTGCGGGCGTCCTCCGCCCGCTTTCCGCCGGTGCTGCTGCACCCCGCGAGCGCCCCTGTGAGCGCGAGCGCGAGCACGGCGCCGATGACGGCCCGTACCCCTCCTGTCCGAAGCCTGGTCACGAGGCCGTGCCCTCCTTTGTGTCCTTCTGCGTGCATTGCAGTATCGGTCATGCGGGTCGTGGCACTTGTCAGCGGGGCCTGTGTGGTCAGGGGCGGACCATCAGCTGGAGCTCGAAGGAGTAGCGCGCGGCCCGGTAGAGGTGCGAGCCGTACTCGACGGCGCGGCCCGTGTCGTCGTAGGTGGTGCGCTCCATGGTGAGCAGCGGGGCACCCTCCCGCTCGTCGAGGAGCGCGGCCTCCTCCGGGGTCGCGGCGCGGGCGCCGATGGACTGGCGGGCGCTGTGCAGGGTGAGCGCGGCGGAGCGGAGCATCCGGTAGAGGCCGGTGGTCTCCAGGCGCTCCGTGTCGGGCTCCTCCGGTGCGAGGAGCCCGGCGGGCAGGTGGTTGCGCAGGTACGCCATGGGCTCGCCGTACGCGGTCCGCAGCCGCTCCAGGTAGTGGACGTCGCTGCCCTCCGGTACGCCGAGGGCGGCCGCGACCGGTGCGGTGGCGGGTTCGAGCCGGTTGGTGAGGACCCGGGTGGCGGGGCGGCGGCCGGCGGCCTCCAGGTCGTCGTAGAGGCTGCTGAGCTCCAGCGGGCGCCGGACCCTGCTGTGCACGACCTGGGTGCCGACGCCGCGGCGGCGCACCAGGAGGCCCTTGTCGACGAGGGACTGGATGGCCTGGCGGACGGTGGGCCGGGAGAGGCCGAGGCGGGTGGCGAGCTCGATCTCGTTGCCGAGGAGGGTGCCGGGCGGCAGCGTCCCGTTCTCCACCGCGCTCTCCAGCTGTCGGGCCAGCTGGAAGTAGAGCGGGACCGGGCTGGTGCGGTCCACGGAGAGCGGAGGCAGGGGGGAGCCGGACTGCTTGGACACGGGGGGAGCGTAACCGGGCGCGCCGATGACCGGAAGCCGACGGCGGGGAGTGGATGACAGGACGTCGTGACGTCCGGATGTCCTGACAAATCCTTGACACGGGGGGCGTACCGCTCCACGGTGGGGCCATGCGCATCGGACTCATCGGTACGGGACGGATCGGGAGCTTCCACGCGGGGGTGCTGGCCCGCCACCCGGAGGTCGAGTCGCTGGTCGTGGCGGACGCGGACGCGACACGGGCGGCCGGGGTCGCGGGGGCGCTCGGGGCGGAGGCGGCGCCCGACGTGGCGGCGCTGCTCGGGCACGCCCTGGACGCGGTGGTGATCGCCTCGGCGACGGCTGCGCACGCGGAGCTGATCGCGCGGGCCGCCGGGGCGGGTCTGCCGGTCTTCTGCGAGAAGCCGATCGCGCTGGACGTGCCCGGCACGCGGGCGGCGCTGCGGGCCGTGGCGGAGGCGGGCACCGAGCTCCAGCTGGGGTTCATGCGCCGCTTCGACGCGGGGTACCGGGCGGCGCGCGAGGCGGTGCGGTCGGGGCGGCTCGGCCGGCTGCACACCGTACGGGCGGCGACGTCCGACCCGGAGCCGCCGCCCGCCGCGTACCTGCCGCTCTCCGGCGGGCTCTTCAAGGACTGTCTGGTGCACGACTTCGACATCGTGCGGTGGGTGACCGGCCGGGAGGTCGTGGAGGCGTACGCGACGGGCTCGGACGCGGGTCCCGCGATGTTCCGGGAGGCGGGGGACGTGGACACGGCCGCCGCGCTCCTCACCCTGGACGACGGCACCCTGGTGACGGTGACGGGGACCCGGTGCAACGGCGCCGGGTACGACGTACGGATGGAGCTGGCGGGCGAGCGGGACCAGATCGCGGTGGGGCTCGACGACCGGACGCCGCTCGCCTCGGTGGAGCCGCAGGGGCCGCCGGCGCCGGGGAAGCCCTGGCAGGGCTTCCTTGAGCGCTTCGCCCCCGCGTACGAGGCGGAGCTCGACGCCTTCGTCCGGCTGGTGCGCGGCGAGGCGGCCAATCCGTGCGACGGCGTAGAGGCCCTGGCGGCGCTCCGGATCGCCGAGGCGTGCGAGCTCTCGCGCCGGGAGCGGCGCCCGGTGCGGGTGGACGCCTCCTAGGGAGTGTCGGGGCGGCGTCCGGTGCGGGTGGACGCCTCCTAGACGGTGTCGGGGCGGCGTCCCCTCACCACCGGACCGGGAGGTGGCGGACCCCGCGGATCAGGAGGCCGGGCACCCACTCCCAGGGGTCGCCCTCGGGGTCGAGTTCGAGCCGGGGGAAGCGGTCCAGGAGGGTGCGGAGGGCGATCCTGCCCTCCAGGCGGGCGAGCGGGGCGCCCAGGCAGTAGTGGATGCCGTGGCCGAAGGCGAGGTGGCCGCGGGTGTCGCGGCGGATGTCGAAGCGGTCGGGGTCGGGGAAGCGGGCCGGGTCGCGGTCGAGCGCACCGATCCCCACGAGGACGCTCGCGCCCGCCGGGATCTCGGTGCCGCCGAGGGTGACGGCCTCCCGGGTGAAGCGGAAGGTGCTGGTCTCGACCGGCCCGTCGTACCGCAGGGACTCCTCGATCGCCCCGTCGAGGAGGCCGGGGTCGGCGCGCAGGGCGGCGAGCTCCTCGGGGTGGGTGAGCAGGTTGCGGACGGTGTTGGCGATGAGGTTGACGGTGGTCTCGTGGCCGGCGATGAGCAGCAGGTAGGCCATGGCGCGGAGTTCGGGACCGGAGAGCCGGTCGCCGTCCTCGTCGCGGGCGGCGAGGAGGCCGGAGAGCAGGTCGTCGGCGGGGCCCGCGGCGCGCTTGTCCTCGATGAGTCGGTCGAGGTAGCCGCCGAAGCCCGCCAGGGCGCCGAGGAGGCCCTGCTCGTCCGCGGGGGCGACGAGCTCGTTCGACCAGTGGCGGAAGGTGTCGCGGTCCTCGGCGGGGACGCCGAGGAGTTCGCAGATGACGGTGATCGGCACGGGGAAGGCGTAGGCGTCGACGAGGTCCGCGCGGCCGGCCGGTTCCATCGCGTCGGCGAGTTCCTGGGTGAGCCGCTCGATGCGGGGGCGCAGGTTCTCGACGCGGCGGCCGGTGAACACGCCCGCGACCAGGCGGCGGAGCCGGGTGTGGTCGGGGGCGTCCGCCCCGAGGAGGTGGACGCCGATGACGTCCTCTTCCGGCGGGCGTACGCCGATGACGGACGGGGACTTGGCGAGGCGCGGGTCGGCGAGCGCGGCGCGCCCCTCCTCGTGGCCGACGACCAGCCAGAACTGGAAGCCGTCGGGCATGCGGACCTCGTGGACGGGGCCGGATTCGCGGAGCTTGGCGTAGTAGGGGTACGGGTTCGCGGTGAAGTCCGCGCCGTACTCCCCCAGTTCGATGACGGACATCCGTGCAGACTATCCGACTACTTCTCCTCCTTCTCGTCGTCCAGGAGGCCCGCGTCATGGACGAGGAGGGCGATCTGGACGCGGTTGTTGAGGCCGAGTTTGGCGAGGATGCGCGAGACGTGCGTCTTGACCGTGGGGACGCTCATGTACAGCTCGGCGGCGATCTCCGCGTTGGAGCGGCCCCGGCCGACGGCGACGGCCACTTCCCGTTCGCGTACGGCCAGTTCGGCGAGGCGCGCGGTGATCGCGGCGCGCCGCGACTCCTCCCGCCGGTCCGGCCGGTCCGGCTCTTCCGCGACATGGGTCATCAACTGGCGGGTGACGGCCGGGGAGAGGACCGGGTCCCCGGCGGCGACCCGGCGGACGGCCGCGACGATCTCGGCGGGCGGGGTGTCCTTGAGGACGAAGCCGGCGGCGCCGGCCCGCAGGGCGCGCAGCACCTGCTCGTCGGCGTGGAAGGTGGTGAGGACGACGACCTCGGGGGCGCCGGGGAGCGCGCGGAGGCGTTCGGTGGCGGTGAGTCCGTCGACGTGGGGCATGCGGATGTCCATGAGGACGACGTCGGGGGCGAGCCGGTCGACGAGTTCGGGGACGTCGCGGCCGTCGGAGCCCTCGCCGACGATGTCGAGGTCCTCGGCGCCGCCGAGCATGAGGGTGAGGCCCGCGCGGACCAGGGGGTCGTCGTCGATGATCAGCAGGCGGATGGTCATGCGGGCCACGGTAGCCAGGCGTGGAGGGCGAATCCGCCGTCGGGGTCCGGTCCGTGCTCCATCCGGCCGCCGGCGAGGGCTGCGCGCTCGGTGAGGCCGATGAGGCCCTGGCCGGAGCCGGGGACGTGCGGGACGGGGCCGGCGGGGGCCGGGTTGTGGACGGTGACGGTGAGGCCCTCGCCGGGGCGGCCGCTGACGGTGACGGTGACCTTGGTGCCGGGGGCGTGCTTGCGGGCGTTGGTCAGGGCCTCCTGGGCGATGCGGTAGGCGGTGCGGCCGGTGGAGGCGGGGACGGCGGGCGCGTCATCGGCGGTGTCGACGTCGAGGTCCAGGACGACGTCCGCGCCGGCCTCGCGGGACTCGGCGACGAGCGCGTCGAGGGTGGCGAGGGTCGGCTGGGGGCGATCGCCGCCGCCGTCGCCGTTCTCCCCGGGGGCCCGCAGGACGCCGATGATCTCGCGCAGGTCCTGGAGGGCCTCGTGGGCGCTGTCGCGGATGACGCCGGCGGCGCGGGCGATCTGCTCGGGCGGGGCGTCGGGCCGGAACTCCAGGGCTCCCGCGTGCACGCTGAGCAGCGTCAGCCGGTGGGCGAGGACGTCGTGCATCTCGCGGGCGATGGCCTCGCGGGCGAGCCGCTGAGCCTGGGCGGCGCGCAGCTCGGCCTCGGCCTCGGCGCGGCGGGCGCGCTCGCGGAGGGCCTCGACGAGCTGGCGCCGGGAGCGGACGAGCATGCCCCAGGCGGTGACGAGCAGGATGAGGACGAAGCCGAGGACGATCGAGATCCCGGCGTTGAGGGTGGGGTCGGGGCGGACGAAGACCTGGACGGTGGAGGCGGCGACGGCGAGCGCCCCGAGCCACGCGACCTCGCGGAACGGGCGGCGGACGGCGACGCTGAAGAGGCTCGCGAGAACGGCGCCGCCGGCGACCGGGGCGACGATGCTGACCAGGGAGAGCGCGACGGAGAGCCCGACGGGCCACCGGCGGCGCAGCCAGAGCGCGCAGCAGGCGGCGGCGCCGACGAGCTGGTCGAAGAGGATGACGGGCTCGCTGCTGTACTCCGCGCCGGCGTCGGCGGCGACGAGGCCGACGAGGGCCGCGAGGAGGAAGAGCGAGGTGTCGACGATCCAGTCGCGGACGGTACGGCGGGGCCTGGCCGCGCCGCTCTCGCCCGGTTCGACCAGGTGGGAGGGGAGCAGCCAGCGCTGCCGTTCCGTACGGGTCATATCGGCAATGTACGCAGCCGGGGGCCCCGCACGGGTGAGGTGCGGGGCGGGACGCTACCGAAGTCGCACAGGTCGATACTTCGGTAGCGGTGGCCGTGGACCGGAGTCGGACGCGGCCGGGACCGGGGCCCGTTCATGATCGAGTCATGAAGAAATTGCTGGAGGCCGCCGGATTCCTGCTCGTCGTGTTCGGTGTCTGCGGAGCGATCCGCGAGCTGACGGACGGCTGGTTCAAGCTGATGGGGCTGACCCGTTTCCTGACCGACAACGTGTGGTTCATGGAAGGCCGGGAGCTGTTCGTGAACATCGTGATCGCCGTGCTCGGCCTGGTCCTCCTGATCGTGTCGGACCGGGTCCGGAAGTCCTGACGGCCGGCGCGCTCGGGGCGGTCAGGCGCTCGCGGTGTCCAGTCGGGTCACCTCGGCGCGGTGCTCGGCCAAGCGGTGGGAGACCGAGCCGCTGGTGAAGAGGACCGCGCCGATCACGGCGACGGGGACGGAAGCACCGATGATCCCCACCAGCTGGGGCCAGTCGCGCGACTCGACGCAGGCCTTGTCGTGGACGTACTCACTGGTGATGAGCGCGGGGCAGGAGTTACTGCTGTCGCCCGGCTCGAACGGAGTGAGGAGCAGCACCCCGAACCAGACCCACAGCAGTGCTGCCACGGTGAGGAGGCCGAGGCCCCAGCCCTGGGTGCGCCGGGCGCGGGCGCGGAACGCGGTGTCGTAGGCAAGTGAACGCATGATCGAAGAACCTACCGGGCACCCTCGTCGGCCGTGCGGCGGCCCCAACTGGTGCCTGCCAGAACGAGGATCGCGCCCGCGAGGCCGAGGACTCCGGGGCGGTCACCGGCGAGGGCGATGCCGGCCGCGGCGGCCCAGAGCGGCTCCGTACCGAGGAGGAGGCTGACCCGGGACGGGGAGCTGCGGCGGACGGCCCACATCTGCACGAAGAAGGCGAAGAGCGTGCAGAAGACGGAGAGGAAGAGCAGCCCGGCCCACTCGCGGGGACCGAAGTCGAGGGCCGTGGCCCAGGGCGAGGCGCCCGTGCCGGGGAAGGCCGCGATGACGGCGAACACGGCGACGGCGGAGCCGAGCTGGACGGTGGTGAGGGAGAGCGAGTCGGCCGACCGGACCGCCTTGATCCGGGACATCGCCAGGACGTGGACGGTACGGGCGAGGGCGGCGAGCAGCATGAGGAGGTCGCCGAGGGAGGGGGCGGTGAAGCCGCCGCCCTGGGTGAGCAGGACGACGCCGGTGACGGAGAGCGCGGCGGCGGAGAGGAAGGCGCGGGGCGGCCTGACCCTCGTGACGGCGGCCTCGGCGAGCGGGGTGAAGATCATGGTGAGGCTGATGATCAGGCCCGCGTTGGTGGCGGAGGTGTGGACGACGCCGTAGGTCTCCAGGAGGAAGATCCCGCTGAGGATCAGCCCGAGGGTGGCGGCGCCGCGCCACTGGGGCGCGGTGAGCGCGCGCAGCTTGCGCCAGCCGGCGACGACGAGGACGGGCAGCACCACCGCGAACCGCAGCACGAGGACCGCGATGACGGTGTGGGTGGTGGTGATGCCCTTGGCCGCGAGATAGCTGGCGCCCCAGACGACGGCGACGAGCAGGACGGGCAGGTCGGTGAGCCAGGCCCGGCGCGGGGCGCCGAGGGACACGGGGGCGGCGATCGAAGACGAAACCGACATTGCTGGCCGAATCTCCAACTGTTGGGGCGGGGTGGAGACTTCGGCGGCTCGCACGCGGAGCGATCACCGTACCCGGGCGGGCCTGTGGTGGCTACACCTTTCCGCGACTCTTCCCTGGTCAGCAGCCGTCAGTAGCTGCCGTAGGTGGGACGCCCGGCGAGCTCGTACGTGTGGAGGGCGACGCCGGAGCCGGTGGTGCGGGTGTCCGTGAGCCGGAAGGAGGTGGGGCGCACCCCGTCGGAGAAGAGGCGGCGGCCGGAGCCGAGGACCACGGGGAAGACGAGCAGGTGGAGGGTGTCGATCAGGTCGTGGTCGAGCAGGGTCCGGGCGAGGCCGGCGCTGCCGTGCATCTGGATCTCGCCGCCGAGGCTCTCCTTGAGGTCGGCGACCTCCTTGACCACGTCCCCGCGGAGCAGGGTGGACCCGGTCCAGTCGGCGGATTCGAGGGTGGTGCTGGCGACGTACTTGGGGAGGCCGTTGAGCTTGGAGGCGATGGGGTCGTCGGGGTTGTCGTGCCGGGGCCAGTAGCCCGCGAAGATCTCGTACGTGCGGCGCCCGAGGAGGAACGCGGTGGGGCGGGTGAAGACGTCGGCCATGTACTGACCGAAGTCCTCGTCACCGAACGGCACGGACCAGCCGCCGTGCTCGAAACCACCGCTGGGGTCCTCCTCCGGACCGCCGGGGGCCTGGTGGACGCCGTCGAGGGTGAGGAACTGGGTGAGGCTGAGCGTGGCCATGGCGGGTGCCTTTCTCGTCCTGTCCATCGTGTCTCACCTCTTCCGACTCCACCGCTCGGCGGAACTCATCGGCGACCGGGTCGGCGTCCGATTCATGCCAGCGGCCGGCCGCCCCGCCGACTTTCATTGAACCCGCAACAACTAAGTACTTCTCACGGAGGTTTCGGGATGTCCACGATGAACAGCACGGCGAACGGCGCGATGGACGGCACGGCGGTCCTGGTGACGGGCGGCAGCCGCGGGATCGGCGCGGCCACGGCCGTCCGCCTGGCCCGGGAGGGTGCCGACGTGGCCTTCACCTACGTACGGGACGAGGCGGCGGCCAAGGAGGTCGCCGCGCGGATCGAGGCGGCCGGGCGCAAGGCGTTCCCCCTGCGCGCCGACGCGGCCGACGCCGGGGACGCGGCGGGCGCGGTGGAGTGGGCGGCGGACGCGCTGGGCCGGCTCGACGTCCTCGTGAACAGCGTGGGCGCCGGGGTCCTCGGCCCGCTGGAGTCGCTGACCCTGGCGGACGTGGACCGGGTCCTCGCGGTGAACGTCCGCGCGGCCTTCCTCGCCTCGCAGGCGGCGGCCGGGCGCCTGCCGGAGGGCGGGCGGATCGTCACGATCGGCACCTGCATGACGCAGCGGGTGCCCGGGCCGGGCGGCACGCTGTACGCGACGAGCAAGGCGGCGCTGATCGGCCTGACGAAGGCGCTCGCGCGGGAGCTGGGCGGGCGCGGCATCACGGCCAACATCGTCCACCCGGGCCCGATCGACACCGACATGAACCCGGCGGACGGGCCGTACGCGGGGGGCCAGGCGGCCATGACGGCACTCGGCCGCTTCGGCACGCCGGACGAGGTGGCGGCGATGGTCGCGTTCCTCGCGGGCCCGGAGGGCCGGTACGTGACGGGTGCCGAGTTCGCGGTGGACGGCGGCCACGCGGCGTAACCCGCGCAAGGGTGCCGCTGGGCCGTTGTGTCGCCGGGTACGCGTACGGCCGGCTAGTGAGCCGAAGGGGCGCGCCGGGGGAACAGGGTCGAGCGCGCGGAGCCCCCGACGAAGGAGGGGGCGAGCACGGTCGACCCTGTGAGCCCGGCTGAAGCGCCCCGGAGGCGAACCGAGCCCGAAAAGGGGGGTTACGCGAGGGCGCACCGTGCTGTCGGGTCGGTGCGCCCTCGCGGGCCGGGCGGGGTGTCGTACCCGCCCGGTTCAGGGGAAGGCCGGTCGGGCCGGCCCCCCGGTTCTCGGGTGTCCTGCCGTCAGCCGCCGAGCTCCTGGTGGCGGGCGGCCAGGCGGGCCGCTCCGGCTTCGGTGAGGGAGCCGAAGAGGCGGAGGCGGGAGATGCCGCCGTCCGGGTAGATGTCGATCCGGATCCGGGAGCCGACCGCCGGGGTGTCGAGGACGAACCGGTGGTTGGTGTCGGGCTGGAGGCGCGTCCGGGGCAGGATCTCGGCCCAGTCCTCGGAGCCTTCGGCGGCGACCGAGAGGGCGGCCCAGCCCGCGCTGTTGCCCTTGAGGTAGGCGGTGTCGATCTCTACGGCGCGGATCTCGGACTCGGCGACGAGCTGGTAGCGGATCCAGTCGTTGCCCTTGTCGCGGCGGCGGCGGGTCTCCCAGCCGTCGTCCATCTTGCGGGAGCGGCCCGGCTGGATGGTGTTGGTGGCCGGGGAGTAGAAGCGGTCGGAGGCGTCTTCGACCTGGCCGCCGTTCTCCAGGGCCGCGAGGTCGAAGGTGCCGAGGACGGCCAGCCAGCGCGGGTCGGGGGCCACCTCGCCGTAGACGCGGAGGCGGGCGATGCCGCCGTCGGGGTGCTGGTTGACGCGCAGGTGCGTGAAGCGCTGTTCGACGTCGACGGCGAAGCCGTTGGCGGCGTGGCCGCCGACGGCGGTGCGCGGGACGAGCGTCGTCCACTTCACGTCGTCGGCGAGGAGTTCCTCGGGCGAGGGCGAGCCGGCGACCGAGGTGGCCTCGACGGAGACGGCCTGCGGGTAGTTTCCGCGGAAGTGGGCGGTGTCGAGGACGATGCCGCGGACGACGCCGGGGGCGCCGAGCCGTACAAGCGCCCAGTCGTGGTCGTCCTCGGTGGGGTGGGGCTGCTGGGCCGAGACGCCACGGCGGCGGCGGGTCTCCCAGCCGTCCATGATCTTGCCCTTGTGGCCGAAGTGCTCGGGGTCGAACTCGGCGGGCTCGGGCTTGAGCAGGTTCTCGCGCTCGGCGAAGAACTCGTCGTTGGCCGCGACCACGCCCGCGCCGAGGCGCCGGTCGGCGAGGTCGGCGTACTGGGTGAAGGGGAAGTCGGCCGTGCGGTAGTCGGCGTACGGGTCGCCGCCGCCGTAGGGGCTGGCGTCGCCGGTGAAGGAGGGTATGCCGGTGCTCACGGGTCAGTTGTTCCTTTCGAGGAGGCGGCCGGTGGGGTCGGCGAGGGTGCCGTGGTCGACGATCCGCTCTCCGCGCAGCCAGGTGGAGGCGACGACGCCGCTGAGGGTCTTGCCCGCGTAGGCGGTGATGCGGTTGCGGTGCTGGAGCTCCGCCGGGTCGACGGTGAAGGTCGCGTCCGGGTCGATCACGGCGAAGTCGGCGTCACGGCCGGCCTCGATCGCGCCCTTGCGGGAGAGGCCGGCGAGGCGGGCCGGGCCCTCGGACATCCAGCGGACCACGTCCTCCAGGGAGTGGCCGCGGCGCCGGGCCTCGGTCCAGATCGCGGGGAGGCCGAGCTGGAGCGAGGAGATGCCGCCCCACGCGGACGCGAAGTCCGGGGTCTTCAGGTCGGCGGTGGACGGGGAGTGGTCGGAGACGATGCAGTCGATCGTGCCGTCCGCGAGGCCCTGCCACAGCGCGTCCTGGTTGGACGCCTCGCGGATCGGCGGGCAGCACTTGAACTCGGTCGCCCCGTCCGGGATCTCCTCGGCGGTGAGGGTGAGGAAGTGCGGACACGACTCGACCGTGATCTTCACGCCCTCCGCCTTGGCGGCGGCGATGAGGGGCAGCGCGTCCGAGGAGGACAGGTGCAGGACGTGGACGCGGGCGTTGAGCCGGCGTGCCTGGTTGATCAGGTTCTCGATCGCCGTGTTCTCGGCGTCCCGGGGGCGGGAGGCCAGGAAGTCGGCGTACTCGGTGGAGGACTTCTGCGGGGCGGCCGCGAGGTGGTGCGGGTCCTCGGCGTGCACGATCATCAGGCCGTCGAAG
Organism: Streptomyces sp. NPDC042346; assembly: GCF_055581845.1. Taxonomy (NCBI): domain Bacteria; kingdom Bacillati; phylum Actinomycetota; class Actinomycetes; order Kitasatosporales; family Streptomycetaceae; genus Streptomyces; species Streptomyces sp. NPDC042346. The sequence continues at coordinate 223,883 of NZ_JBVJEH010000012.1, forward strand.
CCGGAGATCTCGGCGAGCGAGTTGGCCAGCTGCTCCTGGTCGAGCGACGGGAACTCGTCCACGCCGGACGGGGACAGGAAGCACTTGAAGCCGTAGACGCCGGCGTCGTGGAGGGGGCGCAGGTCCTTGACGTTGTCGGGCAGCGCGCCGCCCCAGAACCCGACGTCGATGTGCGCCTTCGCGCGGGCGACCTCCTGCTTGACCCGCAGGTTCGCGACGGTGGTCGTCGGCGGCAGCGAGTTGAGCGGCATGTCGAGCAGGGTCGTGATGCCGCCGGCGGCGGCCGCGCGGGTGGCGGTCCAGAAGCCCTCCCACTCGGTGCGGCCGGGGTCGTTCACGTGCACGTGGGTGTCGACCAGGCCGGGCAGGACGACGTCGTCGCCGACGTCCTCCAGGCGGGCACCGGCCGGGACCTCGGCGTCGTACGGCAGCACGGCCGCGATCGTCCCTCCGGAGACGGCGATCGACGCCGGGCGCGTCCCCTCGGGGGTGATGACGCGAGTCGAGCGCAGGACCAGGTTGACGTCCACCCGTACCCCTTCTTCGAGCGATTCACTGAGGAACCGGCAAATTCAACGAACTGTTGAAGGAGTCTTCACTTCCGGACGACATGTCGTCAAGGGCACACTTCCAGCATCGGCCGTCGGCGAACCCGACTTAGAGGTTTCCACAAAGTGGAATGAGAATTCCGTACAGTAGAACGTAGCTCCACACATGTGGGGCGGAGCCGGACCCCGCCGAGCCCTCCACGACACCGGACAAACACCCCCTGACCGGCCCGTACGCCGGTACCGGGACCGGGTGCCCCGGCCGGTGGCCCGGTAGGCTGCTGACTTGCCCGCCTGCCTCGAAAGGACCGTTGACGTGCCGACGTCCAGCGCCAGCACCACCGACGCCGCCAAGCCCGCCGCCGCGAGCGGTGGCGTCCAGTCCCTTGAGCGTGCCTTCGACCTTCTTGAGCGGATGGCCGACGCCGGGGGCGAGGTCGGGCTGAGCGAGCTCTCCGCCAGCAGCGGACTGCCGCTCCCCACCATCCACCGGCTGATGCGCACCCTCGTGGCCTGCGGCTACGTGCGCCAGCAGCCCAACCGGCGGTACGCGCTCGGCCCCCGCCTCATCCGGCTCGGCGAGTCCTCCTCCCGCCTCCTCGGCACCTGGGCCCGCCCCTTCCTGGCACGGCTCGTCGAGGAGACCGGCGAGACGGCCAACATGGCGCTGCTCGACGGGGACGAGATCGTGTACGTCGCCCAGGTGCCGTCCAAGCACTCGATGCGCATGTTCACCGAGGTCGGCCGGCGGGTCCTGCCGCACTCGACCGGCGTCGGCAAGGCGCTCCTCGCGCACACCCCGGCGGAGGAGGTGCGCGCGCTGCTCGCCCGTACGGGCATGCCGGCCGCCACCGAGAAGACGATCACCACGCCCGACGGCTTCCTCGACGCCCTCGAAGCGGTACGCGCGACGGGGTACGCGGTCGACGACAACGAGCAGGAGATAGGAGTCCGCTGCCTCGCGGTGCCGGTCCCCGACTCCCCCACCGCCGCGGCGATCTCGATCTCGGGCCCGGCGGGCCGCGTCACCGAGGCGGCCACGGAGAAGATCGTCCCGATCCTCCAGCAGGTCGCCCGCGAACTCTCGGCGGCCCTCGCCAACACGACGGGCAACGGCCAGGGCTGAGCCCGGAGCCCCACCGCACACACGGAAGGGCGCCCGGAACCTTCGAGGTTCCGGGCGCCCTTCCGTGTGTGTTTCCGTACGCGCTACGCCTGCACGGCCTCCGCGAGGCGGCCGTCCTGGACCGTCACCGTGCGGTCCGTACGGGCCAGGTGGGTCCGGTCATGCGTCACGAGCACCGTCGCCGTGCCCCGCTCCGCCGTCAGGCCGGCGAGCAGCTCCATGACCGCCGCGCCCCGCTCGTGGTCCAGGGCGCTCGTCGGCTCGTCGACCAGGAGCACGGACGGCTCGTTCATCAGCGCCCGCGCGATGTTCACCCGCTGCCGCTGACCGCCCGACAGCTGGTGCGGGCGGCGGTGCGCCTGGTCCGCGAGGCCCACCGCGTCGAGCAGCTCCATCGCCCGGCCCCGTACCGACGCCGGCGCGCGCCCCGACAGGTGCGCCATCACCTGGAGCTGTTCCGCCGCGCTCAGCGAGGGCAGCAGGTTGGGCTGCTGGAAGACGATCCCGATGTGCTCGCGCCGCAGCTCGGCGCGGGCGGCCGGGGTGAGCGGCCCCGTGTCCGTACCGGCGACGACGACCTGCCCCCGGTCCGGGGTCACCAGGGTCGCGGCCACGGCCAGCAGACTGGACTTGCCGGAGCCGGACGGGCCGACGACGGCCGTGAGCGTGCCCGCGGGGACGGTCAGGGAGACGGCGTCGAGGGCGGTGAGCCGGCTGTCTCCGTCGGGGTAGGTCAGGGTGACGGCGTCGAGGACGAGGCTCATCGGGCGCTCCCGAGGGCGGTGAGGGGGTCGACGGCGGTGATCCGCCGGATGGACAGGGCGGCGCCGAGCACCCCGAGCACGATGATCACGGCGGCGGGCCCGAGGACGGTGAGCGGCTCCAGGACGAAGGGCACGTTCCCGCCGCTGACCAGGGCGCCGATGCCGACCGCGAGGGCGGTGCCGAGCAGGGTGCCCGCGGTGAGCATGAGGACGGCCTGCCCGAGGGCGTCCTTGAGGAGGTACGGCGTGGAGGCGCCGAGCGCCTTGAGGACGGCGACGTCGCCGCTGCGCTGGATCGTCCAGACGGTGAAGAACGCTCCTATGACGAGCGCGGAGATCGCGAAGAGGAAGCCGCGCATGAGCTGGAGCGAGCCGTTCTCGGCCTGGTAGGACCCTATGGCGGTGAGCGCCCCGTCGATGGTCCGCGCCTCGGTCCCGGCGGCCTTGTCGCCCGCCGCCCAGTCGACGTCGCCGCCGCTGAGCGCGATGACGGTGGCCTGTTCCTGCGGGGTGGTGCCGCTGTGGCCGAGCTTCTGCCAGTCGTCGAGGGAGGTCCACACCACCGGGGTGTGGCTGTACGAGGCGTCGCCGGAGACGGCCGTGACGGTGGCCTCCAGGGGGCCGAGGCGCAGGGCGTCGCCGACGCCCACGCCCAGCTCCTCCGCCGCCGACTCCGACAGGACGGCCTTGCCGGCGCCGACGGTCCCGGGGGCGAGCCCGGACCCCGGCTCCGTACCGAAGGCGGAGACGGCGGCGGTGCGGTCCCCGGCGGCGGCGTTGAGCGTACGGATGCCGAGCGGCTCGGCCCCCGTCACCCCGGGCCGGTCCGCCCACCCGGTCCACTGGTCCTCCGTCACCGTCGAGTTGGTGAAGGAGACCGACTGCCCGGACGGCGGCGCCGCGAAGGCCAGCCGGTCGGCGGACAGGCCGGTGATCGCGGAGATGTTCTCTCGCGCGAGCCCGGCGGTCAGCCCGGACAGCAACCCCACGAGCAGGGTGATCAGCACGATCACGGTGCCCATGAGGGCGAATCGCCCCTTGGCGAATCTCAGGTCTCTCCATGCCACGAACATGCTGACCAGAGTGGTCCGAGGGGGGCCGTCGGGGCATCGCGCCACGGATGGCTCCGCAATCAAACTTTCGATTGAGTCCGGATTGTCCGTTCCCCGTCCGGCCCCTGTCTACGCTGGAGGGGACATGGATCCTCGCTCTCTCACCCCCGCCCTGCGCGTCCTGCGCCTCTGCCTGCATCTGCTGATGGCGGGCCTCCTCGTCCTCACGGCGGTACGGGCCGACTCGGCCGCCGGGACGGTGATGGCGGTGGTCGTGGGCGCGGTCTACGCGGCCGGCTCGCTGCTGCCGTCCGTGGGCCGCTCGCAGCGGGCCGCCGCCGTCTGGCTCGGCGTCCTGGGCGCGGCCTGGCTGGGCCTGCTCTGGCTGACCCCCGACGCGCTGTGGGTGGCCTTCCCGCTCTACTTCCTCCAGCTGCACCTGCTGCCCACGCGCTGGTCCCTGCCGGCCGTCACCCTGACGGCGGGCGCGGCGATCCTCTCGTACGTCGGACACGGCGCCCCGCTCAACCCGGGGGTCTTCATCGGGCCGCTGCTCGGCGGGGCGGTCGCGGTGGCGACCGTCCTCGGCTACCAGGCCCTCTACCGGGAGAGCGAGCGGCGGCGCCGGCTCATCGAGGAGCTGATCGAGACCCGGGCGGAGCTGGCGGCGGCGGAGCGGCACGCGGGGACGCTCGCCGAGCGCGAGCGGCTCGCGCGGGAGATCCACGACACCCTCGCGCAGGGCCTGTCCTCGATCCAGCTCCTGCTGCGCGCCGCCGAGCGGGCGCTGCCGCCGGGCTCCCCGGCCGCCGGTCACATCGACCGGGCGCGGCAGGCGGCCCAGGACAACCTGGCGGAGGCGCGGCGCTTCGTCCGCGCGCTGTCGCCGCCGGACCTGGAGCACGGCTCGCTCGCGGCGGCCCTGGAGCGCCTGTGCGAGCCGGGGGCCGGTTCCGGACCTGACGGGTCCGACGGACCTGACGGGTCCTACGGGTCCTACGGCGCCTACGGACCGGGGGCCGGGCCGCGGGTCCGGTTCTCGGTGAGCGGGACGCCGACCGAGCTGCCCACCCCGTACGAGGTGGCGCTGCTGCGCATCGCGCAGTCCGCGCTCGCGAACACCGTGCGGCACGCCTCGGCCTCCCGGGCCGAGATCACCCTGTCCTTCATGGACGCCTCCGTGACCCTGGACGTCGTCGACGACGGCAAGGGGTTCGACCCGGGTTCCGTACGCCAGTCCCGGGAAGGCGGCTTCGGGCTGCCGGCGATGCGGTCGCGGGCCGAGTCGCTCGGCGGCACGTTCACCGTCGAGTCCGCCCCCGGCCAGGGCACGGCGGTGGCCGTGTCCCTCCCCCTCCCCGCTGGAGTCTCCGCATGACCACCATCAGGCTTCTCCTCGCCGACGACCACCCGGTGGTACGGGCGGGCCTCCGCGCGGTCCTGGACACCGAGCCGGACTTCACCGTGGTCGGCGAGGCCGCCACGGCCGAGCGGGCCGTGGAGCTGGCCGCCGCCGGGGGCGTGGACGTCGTCCTGATGGACCTGCAGTTCGGCGCCGGGATGCACGGTTCGGAGGCGACGGCGGCGATCACCGCGGTGCCCGGCGGGCCGAAGGTGCTGGTCCTGACGACGTACGACACGGACGCGGACATCCTCGCGGCGGTGGAGGCGGGCGCCTCCGGCTACCTCCTGAAGGACGCGCCGCCGGAGGAGCTGGCGGCGGCGGTACGGACGGCGGCGGCCGGGCAGTCGGCGCTCGCCCCGGCGGTGGCCCACCGGCTGATGGACCGGATGCGGACCCCGGCGGAGGCGCTGACGAAGCGGGAGCTGGAGGTGCTCCAGCTGGTGGGCGAGGGCCTGTCGAACCAGCAGATCAGCAAGGCGCTGTTCCTCAGCCAGGCGACGGTGAAGTCGCACCTCGTGCACATCTTCGCGAAGCTGGGCGTGGACTCGCGCACGGCGGCGGTGGCGGCGGCGACGGCCCGGCGGCTGATCAGGCGGTAGGGCCGGATCCCGGATCGGGCGGCGTCCCGAAGAGCTCGACGGCGCGGCGGACCCCGGCGAGGCCCTCGGCGAGCGCGCTCACGGAGCCGAGCGAGCCCGCGACGATCAGCAGGGAGCGGCGCAGCCGCCGTACCTCGGGGACGCCGCTGAGCGCCATGGCGTCGAGGGCGGCGAGCTCGCCCTCGGCGATGCCGCGATCGGCGAACTCCACTCGGTGACCGGCCAGTTCGCGCCGGAGCCGGGACACCGCGGACCGCAGTTCGGCCACCCTGGGATCCACGCCCTCGCCGGTCACTCGCCTCTGCCCCACGCTTCGCAACATGGTTCTCCCCCTCGCACGACACTGTGCGCAGAACACTCCGACCCCACCGAACACACCCCGCCGAAAGCGCCTCGCCGAGCACGCCTCGCCGGCCCCCGGACGGCGGTCGGGCGCCGGGAGACGCGGGCCAGTTAACTCCTTCGCCACCCCGGCGCGCCACCCCGCACGGCCGGAATTCAGGCGAGCGTGTGATTCCGCGTCATGAGGTATGCAGTCCCCTATGACTGCCACCGAAGATCGAACCCCGCTCGTCGCCGGACTGCTGCTCGCCGCGGGAGGCGGGCGGCGCCTCGGGGGGCGCCCCAAGGCCCTCCTTCCCCACCGGGGGCGGCCCCTCGTCGAGAACGCGGTGCGCGTGCTGCGCGAGGGCGGCTGCGAGGTGGTGCACGTCGTGCTCGGGGCGGCGGCCGGGACCGTACGGGAGCGGGCCGAGCTGTCCGGGTGCGTGCTCGTCGAGAACCCGGAGTGGGCCGAGGGGATGGGGTCCTCCCTGCGCGCCGGGCTCGCCTCGCTCGCCGCGGATCCGCGCGGGGTGGACGCCGCGCTGGTGTTCCTGGTGGACCAGCCGGGGATCGGGGCCGCGGCGGTGGCCCGGGTCCGTGCGGCGTACCGCTCGCGGGATTCGCTGGCGGCGGCCTCGTACGACGGGGAGCGGGGTCATCCGGTGCTGTTCGGCGCCGGGCACTGGGCCGGGATCGCCGAGGGCGCGGTCGGCGACCGGGGGGCCCGCGACTATCTGGCGGCGCACCGGGATGCGATCACGCCGGTGGACTGTTCGGATGTGGCCGAGCCCTACGACATCGACACGGAGGCGGATCTGGCCCACCTGGAGTGAGCGACCGAAAGTGAGCGGCACGGCACGAGGCGTGGCACGCAGCGCCATGTTGTGTCGATCCAGAGAATCTCGACATCAACAAACCATTGAACTTCCACCATGAGGAAACTAGTATCCACTGTTCAGAAGCGCCTGCCAGTTCCGAAGGCGCTTGCGGCCGTATCTCGGCGCCTGCGGCACTCCGTGCCGTCCCGCGACGCCCGGCGGCCGTCTGGCACCGCCCGTGAAGTTCGCTGAAGGAAGTGACAGTTCATGTCCGCACCAGCGCCGTCCCCCCTGGCCGTCGTCGATGCCGAGCCCCTGCCGCGTCAGGAGGAGGTGCTCACCGAGGCCGCCCTGGCCTTCGTCGCCGAACTGCACCGGCGGTTCACTCCGCGCCGGGACGAACTCCTCGCCCGCCGGGCGGAGCGTCGCGCCGAGATCGCCCGCACGTCCACCCTGGACTTCCTCCCGGAGACCGCCGCGATCCGCGCCGACGACTCCTGGAAGGTCGCACCGGCCCCGGCGGCCCTGAACGACCGCCGCGTCGAGATCACCGGTCCGACCGACCGCAAGATGACGATCAACGCGCTCAACTCCGGCGCCCGCGTGTGGCTCGCCGACTTCGAGGACGCCTCGGCGCCGACCTGGGAGAACGTGATCCTGGGTCAGGTCAACCTGATCGACGCGTACCAGCGGAACATCGACTTCACGGACCCGCGTTCCGGCAAGTCGTACGCCCTCAAGCCCGCCGGCGAGCTGGCCACGGTCGTCATGCGGCCGCGCGGCTGGCACCTGGAGGAGCGTCACCTGACCTTCGACGGACGCCCGGTGCCCGGCGCGCTCGTCGACTTCGGCCTGTACTTCTTCCACAACGCCCAGCGCCTCATCGACCTCGGCAAGGGCCCGTACTTCTACCTCCCGAAGACGGAGTCGTACCTGGAGGCCCGCCTCTGGAACGACATCTTCGTCTTCGCCCAGGACTACGTCGGCATCCCGCAGGGCACCGTCCGCGCCACGGTCCTCATCGAGACCATCACGGCCGCGTACGAGATGGAGGAGATCCTCTACGAGCTCCGCGACCACGCCGCCGGCCTGAACGCGGGCCGCTGGGACTACCTCTTCTCCATCGTCAAGAACTTCCGTGACGGCGGCGCCAAGTTCGTCCTCCCGGACCGCAACGCGGTCACGATGACGGCCCCGTTCATGCGCGCGTACACCGAACTCCTCGTCCGCACCTGCCACAAGCGCGGCGCGCACGCGATCGGCGGCATGGCGGCCTTCATCCCGTCCCGCAAGGACGCCGAGGTCAACAAGGTCGCCTTCGAGAAGGTCAAGGCCGACAAGGACCGCGAGGCCGGCGACGGCTTCGACGGCTCGTGGGTCGCGCACCCGGACCTGGTCCCGATCGCGATGGCCTCCTTCGACGCCGTCCTCGGCGAGAAGCCGAACCAGAAGGACCGCCTCCGCGAGGACGTCTCCGTGGCTCCCGGCGACCTGATCGCGATCGACTCGCTCGACGCGAAGCCCACCTACGACGGCCTGGTCAGCGCCGTGCAGGTCGGCGTCCGCTACATCGAGGCGTGGCTGCGCGGCCTCGGCGCCGTCGCCATCTTCAACCTGATGGAGGACGCGGCCACCGCCGAGATCTCGCGCTCGCAGATCTGGCAGTGGATCAACGCGGGTGTCGTCTTCGAGAACGGGAAGACGGCGACTCCGGAGCTGGCCCGCGAGGTCGCCGCCGAGGAACTCGCCGCGATCCGCGCGGAGATCGGCGAGGAGGCCTTCGCGGCCGGCAAGTGGCAGCAGGCCCACGACCTGCTCCTGCACGTCTCCCTCGACGCGGACTACGCGGACTTCCTCACGCTCCCCGCCTACGAACAGCTGGTCGGCTGACCGCACAGCGGCCGAACAGCGCTCGGAAGAACCCACAGATCAGGGCTCTGCCCCCGGTGTCCGCACAGACACCGGGGGCAGAGCCCTGTTTCCGTTCCCTGGCTCCTCACAGGTGACGTGACGGAACCGAGATATGCAGCTACCTAGCGGTAACAAGTCACGGCGTGCGAGATTCCGCCATGCCACCGGCCGGAGGCTGTCCCCCACGTCACTGCGCACCGCATACCGCAGGAGCACAGCCATGCCTTCGACCCCCCACCGTGCCTTGCGCGGACTCCTGGCCCTGTGTACCGCGGCCGGGCTCGCCTCCGTCGCCGCTCCACCCGCCCACGCCGCCCCCGGCACCGGCCCCACAGCCGTCGTCACCATGGGCGACAGCTACATCTCCGGCGAGGCCGGACGCTGGCTGGGCAACAGCCTGACCAACTCCGGCAGCCGCACCGGCACCGACCGGGCCTGGACGGGCAGCGCCTACGACCCGTCCCGGGTGTACGGAGCCACCGCGGGCGGCTGCCACCGCTCGGACACCGCCGAGGTGAGGAGCGCCGGACCGCTCGCCTCGTCCCTGATCAACCTCGCCTGCTCCGGGGCGACCACGAAGAACGTCGTCCGGGCCTCCCAGGGCGGCCAGGCCTACAAGGGCGAGGCCCCCCAGGCCGACCAGCTGGCGGCCGTGGCCGCCTCGCACGACGTGGAGCTCATCGCGCTCTCCATCGGCGGCAACGACCTGGGCTTCGCCGACATCATCGAAACCTGCGCGAAGGACTACATCGTCTGGTACTCGTACTGCCACGACGACCAGCAGGCCGAGGTCGACGCGCGGATCGACGGCGTGATGGCGGACGTCGGCCGGTCGGTCGACGAGATCCGGGCCGTGATGACGGGCGCGGGCTACTCCTCGTCGGACTACCGGATCGTGCTCCAGTCGTACCCCTCCCCCATCCCGCGCGCCGCCGAGAACCGGTACGGCGAGAGCGGCTGGGCCCGTACCAACACCGGTGGCTGCCCCTTCTGGAACGCGGACTCCGACTGGGCGCGGGACTCCCTGGTCCCGCAGCTCGCGAACCGGCTGAAGGGGGTCGCGGCGGCCAAGGGCGTGCAGTTCATGGACCTGCGGGACGCGCTCCAGGGCCGCGAGGTCTGCGCGAAGGCGAGCAAGCAGGTCACGTCGACCGTGCCGGCGTCGGCGACGACGAGCGAGTGGGCGCGCTGGATCGACAGCCAGAGCACGCAGGGCCTCGTCCAGGAGTCGATGCACCCGAACGCGTACGGCCAGCAGGCCCTGGGTCGGTGCCTGGCCCTCGTCCACGCCCGGCCCACCGGGAACCACAGCTGCAAGAACACGGCGGGTTCCGGGGCCTCGGGGATGTACCTGACGGCGGGGTGACCCCGCCGGGGCTCAGGGCATCGTGATGCCCAAGGGGCCGAGGACCCGGGCGGTCTCGTGCCGGTCCGCCTCGGCCATCGCCCGGACCAGGGCGGCGGAACCGCCGGGCCAGGCGGCCGCCGCCGCGTCGAAGGCGGCGCGGCGGGACTCCAGGGGCCCCGTCTTGCCGGGCAGTGCGTCGAGGACGTACAGCGCCCGCGCCGAGGTGGGGACCTGGAGGTGGTCCGCCCGCTCGCCCCTCGCGCTCAGGACCTCGTGGGCGTACGCGCCGATCACGGGGTCGCGCAGGGCGCCGCGGAGGGCATCGGCCGGGGCGGCGCCCGTGTCGAGGACGGCGAGGAGGCCCCGGGAGTCGGCCGCTTCGGCGGTGCCCGCGTGGGCGGTGCCGAGGGCGGCAAGCAGCTGGGACCAGGCCTCGGCGGTGTCCACGCGCGCGTGCAGCCAGTCGCCGAGGACCCGCGCGGCGGACGACGCGGGCCAGCCGGTGGCGGCGCCGACCAGGTCCTGCGCGGACCAGCCGGCGGTCTCGGCCGCGTCGGGCGCGGCGATCCCGCGCACCCGGAGCAGATAGCGCACGACGCCGGCGCCGCGCGGGGTCAGCCCGAAGGCGTCGCCGGTGCGGAAGAGGAGGCCGGTGGCGGCGAGCCGGTCGACGACCGCGGCGAGGTCACGGGCGGGTCCGGTGAGCCGTTCCCGGTCCGCCTCGGTCAGCTCCGGCGCCCCGAGGAGCCGTACGAGCTCCGCCAGGGGCGGGGTCGCGTACGCCTCCGGCGCTTCGGCCGGGACGGGTACGGGCAGGTCCTCCAGGGCGGGGTCGACGGACCAGTCCTCGTACTCGGCGGCCTTGCGGGCGACGGACTCGGCGGAGCAGCCGCGCTGGTACACCACGTACAGCAGGTGCGCCGCCTCGCCGGCGTACGGGCCGAACTCCCGTTCCTCCCCTTGCTCCCCTTCGTCGCCTTCCTCGTCTGCCTCGTCTGCCTCGCCTTCCGCGCCTTCCGCGAGGCTCTCGACGGCGGCGGCGAGCGCGTCGGCGGCCGACTCCACGGCCCCGGGGCCGGCCGGCGTCTCGACGGCGGGCGGCGGGGGCACGGGGGCGGCGGAGTCGCCGTAGTAGTCGAGGTGTTCGTCGAGGAGGGCGTCGGCGAGGACGAGGTGGGGGAAGTCGTCGGGGCCGGGGGCGAACCGGGCATACGGCCCGGCGAGCTGTTCGGCGAGCCCGGCGGCGGTCCACCGGTCCAGGAGCGCGGCGGCCACCTGCCCGATGCCGGTGGCGACGGTGTGGTCGGTGAGCAGCGGTCCGGCGGCCGGGGCGGACTCGGCGTCCCGTACGTACGCCCGGGTGAGGGCCTCGGCGAGCAGGACGTCCGCGAGGGCCGTGCGGCCCATGAGGTCGGCCCGGCGCACCCCGTCGGGGAGCGGTGCGCCGTCGAGGGCGGCGAGCCGTCGGCGTACGTCCTCGGGGTCGGCGAGATCGGTGCCACAGGCCCGCAGGAGGGAGGCGTACCAGCGGTGCCAGGTGAGGTTGCCGGGGTCGTTCATGGCGCGCTCGAAGTCGGGCGCGGCCTCCGCGACCACGGCGACGACCTGCTCGCCGCGCCCTCCGTCGAAGCGCGCGGCGAGCGCCCCGAGCACGGCCGGATAGGCGGCGAGCTCCCCTGGCGCCGCGTACACGAACGTGGGGAGGTCCTCCACGAGAAGGTGCCGCACGAGCCCGGGCGTGGGTTCGGGCACCCCGGTCCCCCGGTCCGCCCCTCGCAGGGCGAGCAGTCCCAGGACCGCTTCGGCGGCACGCGTGAAGGCGGGGTCGCGGCGCTCGGGCGTTCCGTCGAGGAAGCTGTCGAGCCCGGTGTTGGTGAGAACGGTCTCGGCCACGCTTCCCAGGGTAATTCCGGGGAGGAGATTCCGGGCATGCAAGACATTCCGTCAGCGCGTTCGGCTCAGCGGACCACCACCACGCGGGGCGCCGAGAAGTCGCCCCAGGTGCCGTCGGGAAGTTGGGCGCGGAGGGTGACGGTGTAGCGGGTGCCCGGGGGGTCCTGGACCGGGAAGGTGTAGGTGGCGCGGGCCGGGGGTGGTGTGGTGCCCCAGACGATGGTGGTCGCGAAGCGGCCGTCGAGGTGGAGTTCGTGGTGGGTGACGGGGGCTCCGGTGTCCGGCGGGGTCCAGGTGAGGGTGATCTCGCCCTTGGCGGCCGTGGCGGTGAGGTGCTCGGGCGCGGTGTTCGGGGGTGCGCCGGGGGCGGAGGCGGTGGTGAGTTCGACGCGGGGGCCGTCCGGGGAGGAGTTCTCGGCGGCGTCGCGGGCGCGGACCGTGAAGGCGTAGGCGGTGCCGGGGCGCAGGCCGGTGACGCGGGCGGTGGTGGCGGTGCCGGGGGCGGTGTGGACGCGGGTGTCGGCCTGGTAGACGTCGTACGCGGTGACGCGGGTGTCGTCGCGGGACGGGGTCCAGGTGAGGACGGCGGCGCGGCTGCCGTCGGCGGTGGCACGCAGTGCACGCGGGGCGGTGGGGGGCGTGCGGTCCTCGGCGTTCGCGGGGAGGGTGGTCGCGGCGACGGTGGCGCTCGGGGGCGAGGCATTGCCGGCGGCGTCGCGGGCGCGGACGGTGAAGGCGTGCCGGCTGGCGGGCGCGAGTCCGACGACGTCGGTCATCAGGGTGGTGGCGGGGAGCTCCTTGACCTCGCGGCCCTCGCGGTAGACGACGTAGCCGGTGACGGCCCGGTCGTCGGTGGCCGCGCTCCACATGACGTGGACGGTGGTCGCGCTGCCGGCGGTGGCGGTGACTCCGGTGGGGGCCGTCGGGGCGGCCGTGTCCTTCGGTGGGGGTTCCGCGGCGCCCGAGCAGGCGGAGAGGGCGAGCAGGAGGAGCGCCGTGACTGCGGTCAACAGGCGTGCGGGGAGCGGGCGTTGCACGGGAAGCCCTCCGTCCGTCGAAAAGGTCCAGACCTATATCGCACAGTCGGGCCGACCTCGGCAAGAGGGCGTTGTCAGTGGGGTGCGCTTCACTGGAATCGTCACGCTCCGTAGTTGATCGAGGGGGAATCATGACGGACCGTACGACCTATGTGACGCTCACCGGTGTGCGCCGCCGCGGCTGGACCGATGCGATGGTCCGGGACCTGCTCGGCTCGCCCGACGTGCAGGGCCGCGACCCGCGCCGCTGGTCCCTCACGCCCGTGCGGCTCTACCTCCTGGTCCGGGTGGAGACGGTGGAGCGGACGGCCGAGTTCGCCGCGGCCTCCCTGGTCTCGGAGGCCCGGTCCGCGGCCGCCGGGGTGTACGCGGAGCGGCGGCGGGCCGCCGTGCTGAGCGCGATCCGCGCCGAGCCGATCGAGGTGCCGCTGCTCCCCGGGCCCGAGCTGGAGCGGCGGGCGGTCCGCCATCGGCACCTGCTGGGCGCGCGGGGCCCCGGAGGTGCCGGGGACGCCCCTTCGGAGGGACTCGTGCGGTGGCAGGTGAGCTACCTGCGGCACGCCCTCGCGCGGTACGAGTCGCTGCTCGACGGGCTGTACGGGGAGACCGGCCGCGGGGACGCCGAGCGGCTGCTGAGGCGGCGGCTGTACGAGGCGATCGCCGGGGCCTACCCGGCGCTGGCCCGGGAGTGCCGGCGGCGGATCGCGGTGGAGCGGTGAGGAGGAGCGGATGGGTGAGGGGGTCTCAGCCGCTCAGCAGGCGGGAGAGCGCGCGGCAGGCCGCCGGGATCGGGGCGACGACCTCGACCGCGCACCGGGCGCGCAGCTCCTCGGCGGCCTCGCCGAGCGGTCCGCCGCCGATGACGACGGCCCGTGCCCCGTCCCGTTCGGCGCAGGCCCGGACCGCCCGCTCCAGCCGGTCGAGGAGCAGTGCGGGGTCGGCGGAGAGGCGTTCGGGGGTGCCGGCGGTGAGCCGGATGCCCGTGTACAGGTCGGCGAGGCCGAGGTCCGCGACCCGCTCGGCGATGGCGTCGGCGAGCAGCGGCGTGGTGGTCGCGATGCCGAACGGCCTGCCGTCGGCGGCGGCTTCCAGGAGGGCCGCCTCGCCGAGGCCCGCCACGGGCAGGGCGGTCGCGGCGCGCAGCGCCGCAAGGCCGGGGTCGCCGAAGGCGCCGACGAGGAGCGCCGCGCAGTCGCCCTCGGCGGCGGCGCGGAGCCCGGCGGCGAGCACCTCGGCGGCGGCGGCGCGCAGGGCGGCGGGGTCGGTGAGCATGCCGGGGCCCCGGGGCACGGTCACTCCGCGGACGGTCGCCCCATGGGCGATCACCCCGTGGACTGTCGCCCTGTGGACTGTCACCCCGTGGACTGTCGCCCTGTGTGCGGTCGCACTGTGGACTGTCACCCCGTGGGCGGTCGCGGCACTGGTTGTGGCGCCCAGCTCCCGCAGGGTCCGGCGGGCGATGGCGGTCATCATCGCGGTCGTCGCCGTGGAGGTGTTGGGGTTGATCAGCACGACGGCCCCGGGCCCCGCGGCGTGCGCGGGGACCGGGGCGATCGGTGGGATGAGGAGCGGGCTCAGTGGACGTGCGCCGCCTTCGCCGTGGCACTGCCGGAGATGTCCTCGCCCGGTTCCATGGGCGCGGTCACCTCGTCGTCGTCCTGGCCGCGGCCCAGGTGGTTGAAGACGATGTTGAGCAGGACGGCCGCGACACAGCCGGTGGAGATTCCGGAGTCCAGGATGATCTTCGCGGTCTCCGGGAAGGCGTGGTAGAACTCCGGCGCCGTGATCGGGATGATGCCGACGGCCAGCGAGACGGCCACGATCAGGACGTTGTTGTCCTTCTCCAGACCGGCCTTGACCAGCGTCTGGATGCCGCTGGCGGCGACCGAGCCGAACAGGACGACACCCGCGCCGCCGAGGACCGGCCGGGGCACGACCGAGATCAGCGAGGCGGCGACCGGGGAGAGGCCCATCAGGACCAGGAAGCCACCGCCGCAGGCGACGACGAAGCGGCTGCGGATCCTGGTCATGGCGACCAGCCCGATGTTCTGGGCGAAGGCGCTGCACATGAAGCCGTTGAAGAGCGGGCTGAGGGCGGAGCCGAGGGTGTCGGCCCGCAGACCGGCCGCGATGGTCTTCTCGTCGGCGGGCCGTTCCACGATCTCGCCGAGCGCCAGCATGTCGGCGGTCGACTCGGTCATGGAGACCAGCATGACGACACACATGGAGATGATCGCGGCGAGGGCGAACTGCGGGGCTCCGAAGTGGAACGGCGTCGGGAAGCCGACGATGTCCGCCTCGGTCACCGGGGAGAAGTCGGTGACCCCGAACGGTATGGCGATCAGCGTGCCGATGACGAGGCCGACCAGGACGGCGACCTGCTTGAGGAAGCCGCGGGTGAAGCGGCGCAGCAGCAGGACCACGACCAGCGTGATGCCGGCGAGCGTCAGATAGGTCGTCGAACCGTAGTCCTCTGCCCTGGGATTGGGCCCTTGGGCCCAGCCGAAGGCGACCGGCAGGAGGGAGACACCTATGAGGGTGATCACGGTGCCGGTGACGACCGGTGGGAAGAACCGGACGAGCCGGGAGAAGAAGGGGGCGGCGAGGAAGCCGAGCACTCCGGCGACGATGATCGCGCCGAAGATGATGGGCAGTGCGTCGGTCTTGTCGTCGGTGGTGTCGACGATCGCGAGCATCGGGGCGACACCGGCGAAGGTGACGCCGTTGACGAACGGCAGCTTGGCGCCGATCTTCCAGACACCGAGGGTCTGGAGGAAGGTCGCGAGACCGGCGGTGAAGAGGCTCGCGCCGGTCAGGAAGGTGAGTTCGGTGCCGGAGAGGCCGACGGCCGCTCCGACGATCAGGGGCGGCGCGACGACGCCCGCGTACATGGCGGCCACGTGCTGGAGGCCGCTCGTGAGCATCTTCAGTGGGGGCAGCGTCTCGTCGACCGGATGCTTCTCGTGGTCTTCGGGGGCGGAGCCTGCGTCTTGTGCATTGCGAACCTGGGGCTTGGCGGCCACGGCGGTTCCTCCGGTCGGTTACGCGTCGGCGGGGACGCGGGGTTCAGGGAGGTGGTGCGATGCGGTGCGAAGTACAGGAGGTGCGGCTCGTCGTGCGGTGGGGCGGTGCGCTGGGGAGGAGGCGCGGCGGGGGGTGCCGACGGAGGTGAAGGCAGGCGTGAAGGCAGGCTTCACCGTCCCGGGAGGTGCCGTACGTCTTCTGCGTACGGCACCTCCCGGTCGGGCTGCCGCGGACCCCGCTCGGGTCCGCGGCGACCGACCGAGGGCCGTCCCCCTCGGTCGGACTCCATGGGGAGGGTCAGCTCTGGGCCGTGATACGGGCCAGGCGCTGCGCCTCCGCACGCGCGTCGCGCGCGATCTGCTCCTCGTCGGCGAACAGCAGTCGGTTGTTCTCGACGATCTGCTTGCCGTTGACGAAGGAGGCGGTGACCGGGGCCGCGGCGCCGAAGACGACGGCGATGACCGGGTCGGCGATCGACGAGTGGCCGAGGCCGTCGATCTTCCAGAGGACGAAGTCGGCGAGCTTGCCGGCTTCGAGGGAGCCGATGTTGTCGGCGCGGCCGAGGACCTGCGCGCCGCCGTAGGTGCCGAGGCGCAGGGCCTGGCGGGCGTTGAGCGCGGCCTCGCGGTGGGCACCGAGGCGGTTGATGAGGAGCGCGTTGCGCAGCTCGGTGTGGAGCTCGCCGGACTCGTTGGACGCGGTGCCGTCGACGCCGAGGCCGACCGGGACGCCCGCCTTCAGCATGTCCGGTACGCGGGCGATGCCCGCGGCGAGGCGCGCGTTGGAGGACGGGCAGTGCGCCACACCGGTGCCGGTGCGGGCGAAGGCGGCGATGTCGGAGTCGTTCATGTGGACGCAGTGCGCCATCCACACGTCCTGGCCGAGGAAGCCGGTGGACTCGAAGTAGTCCGTCGGGCCCATGCCGAAGAGCTCGTGGCAGAACTTCTCCTCCTCCACGGTCTCCGAGCCGTGGGTGTGCATGCGCACCCCGAGCCGGCGGGCCAGCTCGGCACCCTGCTTGAGCAGCTGGGTGGAGATGGAGAAGGGGGAACAGGGGGCGACGGCGACCTGGGTCATCGCGTCGAAGGAGGCGTCGTGGAACTTGTTGACGGTCTCCTCGGTCGCGGCGAGCGCGCCCTCGGTGGTCTCGACGGCGAAGTCCGGCGGCAGGAAGCCGTCCTTCTCGCTCATGTCCATCGAGCCGCGGGCGAGGGTGAAGCGGACGCCCATGTCGGAGGCGGCACCGATGATGGCGCCGGACAGGTCGCCGGAGTTCTTCGGGTAGACGTAGTGGTGGTCCATGGCGGTGGTGACACCGCCGCGGGCCATCATCGCCAGGGAGCCCTGGGCAGCGACGCGGACCATCGACTCGTCGATGCGTGACCAGGTCGGGTAGAGCGCGACCAGCCAGTTGAAGAGGTTGTGGTCGGTGGCCAGACCTCGGGTGATCCACTGGTAGAAGTGGTGGTGGGTGTTGACCAGACCGGGCGTCACCAGATGACCGGTGGCGTCGATCCGGCGGACCACGTTCTCCAGGCCCTCGGGCGCCTTGCCGGCACCGAGGGACTCGATCTTGTTGTCGGCGACGACGAGGTAGCCGGAGGCGTACTCGGTGTCGTTCGCGTCGACGGTCGCGATCGCCGCGTTCTCGATGACGATGCGCTGGGCTGCCGAAGGTGCTGCCATGGCGGTGCTTCCTTCATTCCTCGGGGGTGGTGTGGGCACGGCAGGACCCTAGGAGGATTTGAGTGCCGGAGCCGCGTGACGGCTCCGGGTGCCGAGATGGTGAAAGAACAGGTTGAGCAGGACCGCGACGAGCGCGCCCGCGCTGATGCCGGAGCCGAGCACGGTCTGCGCCCAGGCCGGGAAGTCGGCGTAGAAGGTGGGAGCGGCGAGCGGGATGATGCCCGCTCCGAGCGCGACGGCCACCAGGATGATGTTGGAGCTGTCGTCGAGTCCGGCTTCCGACAGGGTGCGGATGCCGCTGACCGCGATCGAGCCGAAGAGGACGATGCCGGCGCCGCCGAGGACGGGCATGGGGACCATCGAGACGACCGCGCCGAGGACCGGGAAGGCGCCGAGGACCAGGAGCGCGCCGCCGGCGACGGCGACGACGTACCGGGAGCGGACCCGGGTCAGCGAGACGACGCCGACGTTCTGGGCGAAGGCCGAGGTCGGGAAGCCACCGAAGACGGGGCCGAGCAGGGTCGCGATGCCGTCGGTCCGCAGACCCCGGGTGATCGTCTTCCCGTCGCTGGGCCGCTCGCAGATCTCGCCGAGGGCGAGCATGCCGGCGCTGGACTCGGTCATGAGCACCAGCATCACGATGCACAGGGAGAGGATCGCGGCGGGCTGGAACTCGGGGGCGCCGAAGGCGAAGGGGGCGGGCAGGGCCGCGACCGGTGCCTCGCGGAGGGCGGTGAAGTCCGCCATCCCGAAGGGGATCGCGGCGAGGGTGCCGATGAGGAGGCCGAGCAGCAGGGCGATCTGCTTGACGAAGCCCTTGCCGAAGCGCTGGAACAGCAGGACGACGACGAGGGTGAAACCGGCCAGCGCCAGGTACTTCATGGCGCCGAAGTCGGCGGCGTTCTTGTCGCCGCCCTGGGCCCACGCGACGGGCACGGGCATCAGGGTGACCCCGATGAGGGTGATGACGACGCCGGTGACGAGCGGCGGGAAGAAGCGCAGGAGCTTCCCGAAGAAGGGGCCGACGGCGAGACAGAACACTCCGGCGACCATCACCGCGCCGTAGATGGCGGGGAGTTGGTGCCCGGGGGCGCTGGTCTCGGCGATGGCGAGCATCGGGGCGATGCCTGCCGAGGAGGCGGCGTTGACGAACGGGAGCCGGTTGCCGGCGAAGGTCCGGACACCGAGGGTCTGCAGGATCGTGGCACAGCCGGCGATGAGCAGGCCGGCGGCGATGAGCCGGGTCATCCCCGCCGCGTCCAGGCCGACGGCCTGGCCGATGATGAGCGGAGGGGTGACGACGCCGGCGTACATGGCGGCGATGTGCTGGAGTGCCGCGGGCACGAGCCGCGAGGCGGGAAGCTTTTCGTCCACCGGGTGGACCTGGTGTGCGGTCTCCGGTGGGGTGGAACACGGGCCTTCGGCGGATGCCGGCCCCATTGCAGGCTGTGCCATGGGAGTTCCTCCGGGCTGGTGCGGGCCCCGCCCGACTGCGGGCGGGCGGGGCCGTCACTCAGATGGCGCTTAGAGGTTGGTCATGTCGACCGGGATCTGCGCCGTCGCCCCGTCACGGAGGACGGTGGCCTCGATGAGGCCGTACATGCGGTCGGCGGCGTAGTAGACCTCGTTGTCGTTCTTCAGACCGAAGGGCTCGAGGTCGACCAGGAAGTGGTGCTTGTTCGGGAGCGAGAAGCGGACTTCGTCGATCTCCGAGCGGTGGTTGATGATGCGCGTGGCCATCTGGTACAGCGTCTGCTGGAGGGAGTACGAGTACGTCTCCGAGAAGGCCTCGAGCATGTGCTTGCGGGTCTGCTCGTAGGACCGCTCCCAGTTGGGCATGCGCTGGTCGTCGTCGGTCCAGTTGAACCGCCAGCGGGCGGAGACCTGCGTCGCCAGGATGCGGTCGTACGCCTCCTGGAGCGTCGTGTACTTGTCCTTGATGTAGCCCCAGAACTCCGAGTTGGTGGAGTTCATGACGACGAGGTCCTTGAGGCCGGAGATGACCTCCCACTTCTCGCCGTCGTAGGTCACCTGGGTGACGCGGGTCTCCTGGCCCTTACGGGCGAAGGAGTGGTTGACCTCTTCGGCGCCGATGAACTTGGAGTTGGCGTCGGAGGAGGCGATGCGCTCCCAGGAGTACTCCTCGATCCGGATGCGCGCCTGCTTGATCGGCTCCTGGCTCGTCACGAAGTGGCGGGCGAGGTGGATGCCGAACTGCTCGGCGGACTCGATGCCGTACTCCTTGGCGAACGCGAAGACGGTGTTCTTCGTCGTGTCGGTGGGGAGGCAGTGGGCGTTGGAGCCGGTGAGGTGGACGTCGTCGAGGTCGCCGGAGAGGGCGACGGAGACGTTCAGGTCCTTGATGTGGTGGGTGTCGCCGTCCCGCGTGATCTTGACGACGCGGTTCTCTGCTTTGCCGTACTGGTTCTGGCCGAGAATCGTGGGCATGTCTGCTAGCTCCCTCGGTAAACGGAGTAGCCGAACGGGTTGAGCAGCAGCGGTACGTGATAGTGCTCGCCCGGCTTGACGGCGAACGTGATCGCCACCTCCGGGAAGAACGCACCGCTGTCCCTTACGCGGGGGGCGTCCTGCTGCGCCTCGGCTTGCTTCTTGGAGAAGTACTCCTCGACCTCGAAGTCGAGTCGTACGTGGGTGGTTTCTTCCGGCAGCGCCGGCAGGTCCTTGCAGCGCCCGTCCGCGTCGGTGGCGGAGCCGCCGAGCGTGACCCATGCGCCGTCGAGGCCCTTGCGGGCCGCGAGCGTGATGGCCACGCCCTCGGCGGGGCGGCCGATGCTGGTGTCCAGGATGTGCGTGGACACCGAGGCCGTGGTGTCGGTGCTCATTCGGAGCTCTCTTCCTCTGCGAGACGGGTCAGCCGGATGCGGTTGATCTTGCCCAGTTCGGTGCGGACGATCTCCCGCTCCTCCTCGGGCGAGTTGCCGATCCGCTCACGGACCGCGTCGCGCATCTGCTCGCCGGTCCTGCCGGTGGCGCAGATGAGGAAGACATGACCGAACTTGTCCTGGTAGGCCAGGTTGAGTTCGAGCATCTCGGTCTTGAGCTCCGCGGAGGCGCCGGCCATCCCGCTCTGTTCGCGGGAGGAGGTCGGGTCCCCGGCCTTCGGACGACCGATCGGCGGGTGGCCCGCCATCGCGTCGGCCAGGTCCTCGACGGTCAGCTCGGCCATGGCGGCGTCACTGGCGAGGAAGAGGGCTTCGGCGGTGGCGTACGGGCGCTGGGCGAGCAGTTTGCTCCCCCACGCCGAGCTGGAGCACACCTCGTGGAGCGCGGCGAGAGCCTCGCTGTCCGCCGAGGTGTTGAACCGGGTGAGACCCGGTGTCGTACCTGAAGTCACGGGAAGCCTCCGTGGCTGTTTTTCGCTGTGCGTCGGACGGGCTGCGGATAGCTAACGCCCTCCGCAACACAACGTCAACACTTTGTTGAAAAGTCGGCCACACAAAAGCCGTCGTCCCGACATCTGGACGACGGCTTGTGGTCACAACAAGATCAACTAGCTGCTCTCGGCGGCCTTTTCCCTGCTCAGGGCGGTCTCTCTGTTGAGGTAGTTGTACACGGTGAAGCGGCTGACGCCCAGCGCCCCCGCCACCGTCTCCACCCCATGGCGCACCGAGAAGGCACCGCGTGCCTCCAGAACGCGCACCGCTTCCTGCTTCGCCTTGCGGTCCAGTTCGGCCAGCGGCATCCCGTGCCGTCTTTCCATCGCCGCGAGGATGTGATCCAGCGAATCGGACAGCTGCGGCAGCCGGACGGCGAGGACGTCCTCCCCCTCCCAGGAGAGGACGACGTCGTCACCCTCCGCCTGCGTGGGACCCAGCAGCTCCGCGCCCATGGCGTCGACCAGCGGCTTCACCGCCGCGATCAGCGGATGTTCGGTCACTTCTCGCCCTCCCCGATCACATTCACCTGGAGCGAGACCCGCGTGGCACCGGCCGCGAGCGATCTGCGCAGCAGCGCGTCGACCGCGGTGAGCACCTCGTCGGCGCCGCCTTCCGCCGTATTGCCGAAGGGGCCGACGTCGACCGCGTCCAGTTCGGCCGACTGGATGACCTCACGGGCCACGACCGCGTGCGCCGGCGCCTCGTCGAGGTCGAACGGCTCGGTCGTGAACTCCACTCTCAAACGCACCATGGACCCAAAGTACGGCCCCACCCCGACGTACGGGAGCCCCGGACCTGCGGGGACCTCTTGACAAGGAGGACGACCTGCTTGCAACATTCCGTCAGACAGAAACTTACTTCCGCGATACGGAAGGAGCGCCGCCCCTCATGGGATACACGGACCAGCGCTTCGATGTGAACCTGTCGATCCTCTTCACGGAACTCCCGCTCCTGGAGCGCCCCGCGGCCGCCGCCGCGGCGGGCTTCACGGCGGTCGAGCTGTGGTGGCCCTGGATCGACACCGCCACCCCCGAGCAGAGCGAGCTCGACGCCCTCAAGAAAGCCCTTGAGGACGCCGGCACCCAGCTGGTGGGTCTGAACTTCTACGCCGGACAGCTCCCCGGCCCGGACCGCGGCGCCCTCTCCGTACCCGGAGAGGAGTCGGACCGCTTCCGCGCCAACATCGAGGTGGCCGCCGACTTCGCCGCCTCGGTCGGCTGCAAGGCGCTCAACGCGCTCTACGGCAACCGCGTCGAGGGGGTGGACCCGCAGATCCAGGACACCCTCGCCCTGGAGAACCTGGTCCTGGCCGCCCGCGCGGCGGACCGGATCGGCGCGATCCTCCTCGTCGAGACCCTCAACAAGCCGGAGTCGCCGCTCTACCCGCTGGTGAGCGCCCCCTCCGCGATCGAGGTCATCGACAAGGTGAACGCGGCCACCGGTCTCGGCAACGCCAAGTTCCTCCTCGACATCTACCACCTGTCGATGAACGGCGAGGACGTCAGCCAGGTCATCGCGGAGTACGCCGCCAAGACCGGCCACGTCCAGATCGCGGACAACCCGGGCCGCGGCGCGCCGGGCACCGGCGAGCTCCCCCTGGAGCAGCTCCTCGACGAGCTCAAGAAGGCCGGCTACGACGGCTGGGTCGGCCTGGAGTACAAGGCCGCCGACGCCGCCGCGTCCTTCGCCTGGCTCCCGGTCGAGGCCCGCCCGGCCCGCTGACCAGCGACTTCTCCCCGTACCACCAGTTTTTGAGAGGCACCCTCATGAGCAACCTTCCCAAGATTGCCTGGATCGGCCTCGGAATCATGGGCTCCCCCATGTCCGAGAACCTGCTGAAGGCCGGCTACGCGGTCACCGGCTTCACGCTGGAGCAGGACAAGCTGGAGCGGCTGGCCAAGGCCGGCGGCACCTCCGCCTCGTCGATCGCCGAGGCCGTGAAGGACGCCGACGTCATCGTCACGATGGTGCCCGCCTCCCCGCAGGTCGAGGCCATCTCCTACGGCCCCGAGGGCATCCTGGAGAACGCCAAGGAGGGCGCGCTGATCGTCGACATGTCGTCGATCACCCCGCAGACCTCCGTCGACCTGGCGAAGAACGCCGCCGCCAAGGGCATCCGCGTCATCGACGCCCCGGTGTCCGGCGGCGAGGCCGGCGCGATCGAGGCCGTGCTCTCGATCATGGTCGGTGGCGAGCAGGCCGACTTCGACGAGGCCCTCCCGATCCTGGAGACCCTCGGCAAGACCATCGTGCTCTGCGGCCCGCACGGCTCCGGCCAGACGGTGAAGGCCGCCAACCAGCTCATCGTCGCGGTCAACATCCAGGCCTGCGCCGAGGCCGTCGTCTTCCTCGAGAAGTCCGGCGTGAACCTCCAGGCCGCCCTGGACGTCCTCAACGGCGGTCTGGCCGGCTCCACGGTCCTGACCCGCAAGAAGGACAACTTCCTGAACCGGGACTTCAAGCCCGGCTTCCGGATCGACCTGCACCACAAGGACATGGGCATCGTCACCGACGCCGCCCGCAACGTCGGCGCGGCCCTCCCGGTCGGCGCCGTCGTGGCCCAGCTCGTCGCCTCCCTGCGTGCGCAGGGTGACGGCGGCCTGGACCACTCGGCCCTGCTGCGCGCCGTCGAGCGCCTCTCCGGCCAGCAGGTCTGACCCCCAGGGGGTGCCTTGCGGGTCACCCCTCAGCCCCTTCACCGGGGCCCCTGATTTCCGGTCGGCGGCGGCGCTGACACCTGTCCTGTCGCGCCCAGGCGTCGCCGCCGACCGGAACACCACACTTCCTTTTCAACAAACTGTTGACGTCGCGTTCCGGCCGAATCTAGGCTCCTCGCACCGTCAGCAGAGTTCCCGTACGGAAGGTCACGATGTCGAAGCGCGTGCTTACGACCGAGTCCGGCGCCCCCGTCGCCGACAACCAGAACTCCGCCACCGCCGGCGTCGGTGGCCCCATCCTCCTCCAGGACCAGCACCTGCTGGAGAAGCTCGCGCGCTTCAACCGTGAGCGGATCCCGGAGCGTGTGGTGCACGCCCGCGGTTCCGGTGCGTACGGCTACTTCGAGGTGACCGACGACGTCACCGCGTACACCAAGGCGGACTTCCTCGGCGAGGTCGGCAAGAAGACCGAGACCTTCATCCGGTTCTCCACCGTGGCCGACTCGCTCGGCGGCGCGGACGCGGTCCGTGACCCCCGCGGCTTCGCCCTGAAGTTCTACACCGAAGAGGGCAACTACGACCTCGTCGGCAACAACACCCCGGTGTTCTTCATCAAGGACCCGATCAAGTTCCCCGACTTCATCCACTCCCAGAAGCGCGACCCCTTCACGGGCAAGCAGGAGGCGGACAACGTCTGGGACTTCTGGGCGCACGCCCCCGAGGCGACGCACCAGATCACCTGGCTCATGGGCGACCGCGGCATCCCCGCCTCGTACCGCCACATGAACGGCTACGGCTCCCACACGTACCAGTGGACCAACGAGGCGGGCGAGGCCTTCTTCGTCAAGTACCACTTCAAGACGAACCAGGGCATCCGCAGCCTCTCCGCCGACCAGGCCGCCGAGCTCGTCGGCAAGGACGCGAACTCGCACCAGACCGACCTGCTCCAGGCCATCGAGCGCGGCGTGAACCCGAGCTGGACCCTGTACGTCCAGGTCATGCCGGCCGCCGAGGCCGCCGAGTACCGCTTCAACCCGTTCGACCTCACCAAGGTGTGGCCGCACAGCGACTACCCGCTCCAGCGCGTGGGCCGCCTGGTCCTCGACCGCAACCCGGAGAACGTCTTCGCCGAGGTCGAGCAGGCCGCCTTCTCCCCGAACAACTTCGTCCCGGGCATCGGCCCCTCGCCGGACAAGATGCTCCAGGGCCGCCTCTTCGCCTACGCGGACGCCCACCGCTACCGCCTCGGTGTGAACCACACCCTGCTGCCGGTGAACGCCCCCAAGGCGACCACCGCGGAGAACTACGGGCGCGACGGCTTCATGGCCACCCGCAACGGCTCGCGCCACGACAAGAACTACGAGCCCAACTCGTACCAGGGCCCGGCCCAGACCGACGCCGCGCTCTCCGCGCCGCTCGCGATCCACGGCTGGACCGGCACCCACGAGGCGCCCGCGCACACCAAGGACGACGACTTCTTCCAGGCCGGCGAGCTCTACCGCCTGATGTCCGCCGAGGAGAAGAGCCGCCTGATCGCCAACATCGCCGGCGGTCTGTCCCAGGTGTCCCGCGAGGACGTCATCGAGAAGAACCTCGCGCACTTCGCCGCCGCCGACGCGGAGTACGGCAAGCGCGTGGCCGAGGCGGTCCGCGCCCTGCGCGAGGACTGACCGCACAGCAGCACCCAGACTGCGTACGGCGCCTGACGGGAGGTCAGTGCCGTACGCGGTCCGGATCGCCGGCCCGGATGAGGGGTGGTCGGCGGACCGGACAAGCGTGAGGACCGCGGCGGCGTCGAGCCAGTGCGGTGGTAAGGGCGTCGGGCCCCCCTTCTTGACCTGAAAGAAGAGGACAGCCGGCACGCCCGTCGCCGCCGCCGCGGTCCTATCGCCCAGCCCCTTCCCCTCGGGGGCACCGAAAGCAGCTGCACCCACAGACTCCGTCCGGCGGCGCGAACGACCCACTCTCGACGCCGCCCTCGCACTGCTTCGCAGGCTTCGGACGGCTGCGTCGGACTCCGTCCGCCGGCCCCGAACGCAGGTACACCCACAGACTCCGTCCGGCGGCGCGAACGTCCTGTCGCGCCAGCCTCGTGCCGTCGGACGGGCACAACGGGAGAGCGTGGAACCAGGTTTACGGTCCTTGGTTCCGCGCTCTTCTTCGTATGTACGGGTGGACGCGGTACGGGCGCCCAGCGCATCGTTTCTGCGGTGAAGATCCGCACCCGCTCGGAGGAGCGCTCCGCGATTCGGGCCCCACGCGCCCCGATCCCGCGGCTATCCATCGGTACATGATCAAGAACCTGATGCGCGGTCTCGCACCGCTCGCGCTGATCCTGTCCCCGCTCGCCGTCCCCTCCCCCGCCCTCTCCGCCGGCGTCGTCCTCTTCCCCGACGCGCTGGCCGAGCTCACCGAGGCATCCGAGGACCCGGACGGCTACAAGGAGTCGGCGTTCCGCCACTGGAACCAGGGCCTCGACCCGGCGGACGGCTGTGACACCCGCTCCGAGGTCCTCGTCGCCGAGGCCGTCGACGCCCCGAAGACCGGTGCGGGCTGCGCGCTGACCGGGGGCCGGTGGACCTCGTTCTACGACGGGCAGAACGTCACCGACCCGGCGGGGCTCCGCGTCGACCACCTCGTCGCCCTCGAAGAGGCCTGGCAGTCCGGGGCCTCCGGCTGGACGGCCGCCCGGCGCGAGCAGTACGCCAACGACCAGGGCGCCGCCGCGACCCTCGTCGCCGTCACGGCCCGCAGCCGGAAGGAGAAGGCCGGCCGCGACCCCGCCGAGTGGGTGCCCGTGGACTCCACCCGCTACTGCCGATACGTCGGCGAGTGGGTGAGCACCAAGCTCCGCTGGGGCCTGTCCGCCGACAAGGACGAGGTGGAGGCGCTCAAGCTGTTCGCCGACGGGCCGTGCGAGGACACGGTCGTGCACCGCTCTACGGCGCCTCGCTAGGCAGTGTCCGACTGGGCGGTGCCGCCTTCGAGGGCGCCTCGTCGGGCGGTGCCGCTTCGGCCTCGCGGTCGGCCCGGGCGAGTACCAGGGTGACGGTGAGCGAGGCGAGCGCGAGCAGCGCCATGCCCGTACGCGGTGACGTGAACTGGGCGAGGGTGCCCGCGAGCGCCGCGCTCACTCCCTGGAGGGCGAGCATCCCGGAGGTGTGCAGCCCGAGGGCGTGGCCGCTCAGCTCCTCCGGCACCAGGGCCATCAGCCGTTCCTGGTGCAGCAGGCTCGCCCCGTACCCGACGGCCGAGACGGTCACGAGGGCGAGGACGAGCGGCAGCCCCGGGTCGAGGGCGAAGACCAGGAACGGGGCCGCGAGCAGCGCCTGGAGCGGGAAGCGGATCCGCTCGCGCAGCCGCGCCGGTACGAAGCGGCCGACGGCCGTGTCCCCGACGAGCATCCCGAGGCCGGCGCAGGCGAAGAGCAGCCCCGCCCGCTCGGGGGCGTACGGCACGAAGAGCGACTCGCAGCCGACGATCAGCCCGTTGGGCACCCACAGGGCGAGGTAGCAGCGGCGGCGGGCGGGCGAGGCCCACAGGCGCGCGTTGGTCCGCCAGGTCTCGGCGACGGAGGCCCGGCCGGTGGCGCGCGGTGTCCGCCGGGTGAGACCGAGGCGGGCGACGAGGGCCGCGGCGAGGTAGAGCACGGCGCCGACGAGGACCGTGCCGCGCGGGGAGAGGAACGCGACCAGGACGCCGCCGGTCGCGAAGCCAGCGATCTGGCAGACGCCGACCGCCATGTTCGTCACCGAGCGGCCGAGGAGGTACTGCTCGCGGGCGAGGATCTCGTTCAGGAGGCCGTAACGGACTCCGCCGCCGAGCGAGGCCGCCAGCCCCTGCGCGAAGAGGACCACGAAGACGGCCCAGACCGGCAGGGCGGGGAGCGCCAGGACCGCCGTGCACAGGGCGAAGAAGAGCGCCAGCCCGGCGATCGCGGTGCGCGGCGGGAGCCGGTCGGCCGCCGAAAGCAGGGTCGTCGCGCCGACCAGCTGGGCGAGCGAGGGCCCGAAGAGCGCGAGGGCGGAGAGCAGCGGGGAACCGGTCGCGCGGAAGACGAGGGTGGCGAGGCCGAGTCCGGCCACCATCTGGGCGGCGACCTGGGCGGAGCCGGCGAGGAAGAGCGGGGTGAACTCGGGGGTACGGAACAGCGCGCGGTAGCGGGGCATGCGGGCAGTCTCGGGGGCGCCCGGCGACGGCGATACTGTTTCGCTCCGGGGCGAAACCAACGGGCTCGTGGGGACTCGTGGCGAAAGGGCGGTCGTCGTCTATGGGCTGGTGGCAGATCGGTACGGACTCGCTCGCGGGCAGCCGTTTCGTCGTCTCGCCGCTGAGCGAGACGATCGCGGCGCTCAAGATCCTGCACACGGGCTCGGGCTCCCACCCGGGCGAACAGGCCTGGCTGGCCCGGCACCTCCCCTCCTACCGGGCGCGCCTGGCGGCCGCTCCGCTCGACGGTCTGCTCGTCGGGGCCGCGCTCGGGCGGACGTGGAACGCGGACTTCCTGACCCCGACGCCGCTCGGCGAGGGCGAGCAGCCCTTCGAGGAGGAGGTCGAAGCGGTCCGCACGGCCGATCCGGCCGCCGCCGTACCGCAGTTGGCGGTCGCGCTCGACGGTCCCGTACCGGAGCCGCTGCGCTCGGCGCGCGATCTTCCGGAGCGGATGGCCGCGGTCCTGACGTGGGTGTGGCGGGAGAGCGTGCTGCCGGAGTGGCCGCGGCGCCGGCGGGTCCTCGAAGCCGATGTGGTGGCGCGGACCGCGCAGTTGGTCCGGGGCGGCTGGGCGGCGGCCCTCGACGAACTCTGCCCGGGGAAGATGCGGTGGCTCGGCGACGGCCGGCTCCAGGTCAACTCCCGGGACTATCCACCGCGTTCGGTGGACGGCGGCCGTCTGCTGTTCGTGCCGGTGACCGCGAGCACGGGATGGGTGTCGTGGGAGGGGACGGAGCGGTCCGCGGTGGTGTACCCGTGCGCGGGCGCCCTTGCGGACGGCTCGGGTCCCGTTCCGCCCGAGGCGCTCGGCGCGCTGCTCGGCGCGGCACGGGCGGGTGTGCTCGTACGGCTCCGAACGCCCAAGTCCACGAGCCAGTTGGTGGCGCTGACGGGGCAGGGCCTCGGGTCGGTGGGCCGGCACCTGAAGGTCCTGCTCGACGCCGGCCTGGTCCGGCGGGGACGGGCGGGCCGGTCCGTCCTGTACGAGTGGACGGAGGCGGGCGCGGTGCTGGTGGCGGCCCAGGGGTGAGCGCGGGGCGGGGGCGACCGGGGGTGAGCGCGAGGCGGAGAGCGACCTGGGGAATGAGCATGGGGCGGCCCCCGTCCCGGTGCTCCTCGGGACGGGGGCCGTGTCAGTGCTCCCGGATCAGACCTTCAGGTCTCGGGCCTTGAGGTCTCAGCCTCAGACCCTCAGGTCTCGGGCCTTGAGGTCTCAGACCTTGAGCGGCTTGATCGCGGTCGGCGCGTGGCCGGGCTCGGTCGCGAGCTCCTCGAACTCGGTGACGTCGCTCATGTCGACCGTCTTGCTCATCGCGATGTTGGTGATGCGCTCCAGGATGGCCTCGACGACGACCGGGACCTGGAACTCCACCGCGAGCTTCTTCGCCTCTTCGAGGGCCTCGCCCAGCTTGTCCGGGTCGGTGACGCGGATGGCCTTGACGCCCAGGCCCTCGGCGACCTTGACGTGGTCGACGCCGTAGACGCCGATCTCCGGGGTGTTGATGTTCTCGAACTCGAGGTTGACCTCGAAGTTGATGCCCAGGTTGCCCTGCGCCTGGCGGATCAGGCCGAGGTACGCGTTGTTCACGAGGACGTGGACGTAGGGGACCTTGTGCTGGGCGGCGACCGCCAGCTCCTCGATCATGAACTGGAAGTCGTAGTCGCCGGACAGCGCCACGACCGGGGTCTCCGGGTCGGCGGTGGCGACACCGATGGCGGCCGGGATGGTCCAGCCGAGCGGGCCGGCCTGGCCGCAGTTGATCCAGTGGCGCGGCTTGTAGACGTGCAGGAACTGCGCGGCCGCGATCTGGGAGAGGCCGATGGTGGTGACGTAGCGGGTGTCCGGCCCGAACGCCTTGTTCATCTCCTCGTAGACGCGCTGCGGCTTGATCGGGATGTTGTCGAAGTTCGTCCGGCGCTGGAGGGTGGCCTTGCGCTCCTGCGCGGAGGCGGACCAGGCGGAGAAGTCCGGCAGCTTGCCGGCGGCCTTCAGCTCCTTGGCGATCTCGATGAAGAGCTCCAGCGCGACCTTGGCGTCGGAGGCGATGCCGTAGTCCGGGGCGAAGATCTTGCCGATCTGGGTGGGCTCGACGTCGACGTGGACGAACTTCCGGCCCTTGGTGTACGCATCCATGTTGTAACCGGTGTGGCGGTTGGCCCAGCGGTTGCCGATGCCCAGGACGAAGTCCGACTCCAGGAAGGTCGCGTTGCCGTAGCGGTGCGCGGTCTGGACGCCGACCATGCCGGCGGCGAGCTCGTGGTCGTCCGGGATGGTGCCCCAGCCCATGAGGGTGGAGATGACCGGGACGTTGATCAGCTCGGCGAACTCGACGAGGAGGTCGGTGGCGTCGGCGTTGATGATGCCGCCGCCGGCGACGATCAGCGGGCGCTCGGACTCCAGGAGGAAGCTCAGCGCCTTCGCGGCCTGGGCGCGGCTGGCCTGCGGCTTGTAGACCGGCAGCGGCTCGTACGTCTCCGGGTCGAACTCGATCTCGGTCAGCTGGACGTCGATCGGGAGGTCGATGAGGACCGGGCCGGGGCGGCCGGAGCGCATCAGGTGGAAGGCCTGCTGGAAGACGCCCGGGACCTGCGCGGCCTCCAGGACGGTCGTCGCGGCCTTGGTCACCGGCTTGGCGATGGACGCGATGTCGACGGCCTGGAAGTCCTCCTTGTGGAGCTTCGAGACCGGGGCC
Source organism: Streptomyces sp. NPDC042346 (assembly GCF_055581845.1). Lineage (NCBI taxonomy): Bacteria > Bacillati > Actinomycetota > Actinomycetes > Kitasatosporales > Streptomycetaceae > Streptomyces > Streptomyces sp. NPDC042346. Next base: position 254,378 of record NZ_JBVJEH010000012.1, read on the forward strand.
TGGCCCGTGATGCAGAGGATCGGGATGGAGTCCGCGATCGCCGAGTAGAGGCCGGTGATCATGTCGGTGCCGGCGGGGCCGGAGGTGCCGATGCAGACGCCGATGTTGCCGGCCTTGGCCCGGGTGTACCCCTCGGCCATGTGCGACGCGCCCTCGACGTGACGAGCGAGCGTGTGGCTGACGCCGCCCACGTTCTTGAGCTCGCGGTAGAAGGGGTTGATCGCCGCGCCAGGCACGCCGAACGCGTTGGTGACGCCTTCGCGCTTGAGGATCTCAACGGCCGCTGCGGCGGCGGTCATACGAGGCATGGGAGTGCTCCTGCTTCGGCCGGTCGGAGGCAAGCGTGCCCGGCGGCTCGGGGAGCCCGGGAGGCTTGTTTCCGTAATGCGGAAATACTGTTCTGCTATACGGAAGCAATGTAGGTCGGGTCCCGGAGAACCGTCAAGAGAAGTCCGCCCCGCGGGATCACCGAAGTGGCCGAACTCCCTCCCCCGAGGTGGCCGATGGGTGGACGATGGGGGCGGAACGACAGGGGGTCGCGGTGGTGGGTGAGTCGGTACCGGTGCGCTGCCCGGAGTGCCAGCGGACGCAGGCGTACACGGCGCCCGTCTTTCCCTGCGCGTGCGGAAGCCCCGTCGCCCCTCCGGTGACGGCGGGCGCGACGGCGGAGCCGATCACGCACCGGAACTGGACGGACGAATGGGTCACCGTCCGCTGCGGCGCCTGCGGCCGCGAGGACGACTGGCCCCACCCGGAGCTCGGCTGCGCCTGCGGCACGGTCCTCCGGGTCCCCGTCCAGCCGGTGGGCACGGAGTCCGACGGGAACGGTGGGGCGGGGGCGCAGCACCCGGCCGAGGGCGGCGGACGCGCCGGGGCGCGGGCTCCGCACAGCCCGCAGGCGCCACAGCCCCCGCACGGTGCGCAGACACCGCACGGTCCGCAGACGCCGCATACTCCGTCGACCGCGCACACCGCGCCGAGCTCGCGGACCCAGCGTCCGCCGCAGAGCCCGCCTCCCCCGGCCGGTCCTTCCTCCTCCCCGCACACCGCCCCGTCGCCGTCCCCGTCCCCGTTCCCCTCCTCGGCTCCCGGCCGTGCCGGGTCGACCGCGCCGGACGCGGCACCCCGTGACCCCGGCGGTCCGGGGCTCACGCCGCCGACGGCCGCAGGCGGGACCTTCGGCGCCCGACCGGAACCGGAGGCCCCCGGCGGTCCGGCCAGGCCCCGGGCGTTCGAGCACGGCTCGGAGTGGTTCGGTTCGGGCCCGACCGGCCGGGACGACGGCGTTTCCGGCGACGGGGCTCCGGACCACGGCGTCTCGGGCGACGGCGTTCCGGGTGGCCTGGACGTCCCGGGTGGCCTGGACGTCCCGGCCCGGGCCCGGGCGCACCGCACGTTCGCCGAGCGGTACCCCGCGCACATCCCGCTGCCGCCCACGGCCCCGCGCCCGGCTCCGATGCGGGGTACCTTCCGGCCGGTGACGATCCGGACCGCGCGGGACGCGGTGGCCGCGGCCGCCGGGTACCTCCGCTGGCTCGGCTTCCGGGACGTGGTCCAGCCCGAGGACCGCCCCGCCTCCGGCGTGGACCTGCGGGCGCCGGGACTCGTCGCCCAGGTGGATCCGAGCACGCGGCCGGCCGGGCTGCGGGCCGTCGAATGCCTCTGGCTCAACGGCCTGAGCACCCCCACCACGAGCGTGAGCGTGTTCTTCTCGCTGGCCGGCTACACCCCGGAGGCGCGCAAGCGGGCCGCCGAGATCGGCCTCCCGCTCTTCGTCCTCGACCTGACGGGCACCCCGCAGCCCGTCAACCTCGCCGCCGACGAGCTGGCCGCCGACGGCGCCTGACCCTCCCGTCCGGCGCCGTCCCCGCCCCAACGCACCCCACCGCACCTCAACCCACCCCGCCGAGCCCCGCCCACAACACCTCGCCATCCGAAACCGGCCATTCACGCGTGACGATCACGGTCCCCCGGGCACAACACCCTCGGGGGGTGGCGTCATGTCGACGGCGATGTGGTGGTTCATCGGGGTGGCCTGCGCGGAACTGGCGCTCGCCGCCGCGCTGTTGCGAACCCGCAGCCAGGAAAGCGGGGCGTGGACCGCGGGCGACGAGCCGCCGCCACAGGCCCTCGCGCTGCTGCGGGGAGGGCGCCGGGCGGCCGTCACGGTCGCGCTCGTGGCGCTCCACCAGCGCGGGGCGGTCGCCGCGGGACGTAAACGTACGATTCGGGCCAACGGAGGTCCGGGCCGGACCCGAGATCCCGTACAGCTCGGGGTGCACGGGGCGCTGCACCGGGCGCTGGCGCTGCGGGCGCTCGCCCTGCGGCCCGAGGCGCGGCGGGCCGTGGACGCCCTGCACGGCGAGCTCGGCCGGGCCGGTCTGCTGCGGCCGCCCGCCCGGCTGCGGGCCGCGCGCGTCCTGCTCGCCTGCGTCCCGCTGACGGTCGGCGCCGGACTGCTCGTGGGCTGGGCGCGCCACGGGCGCGACGGCGGACCGGGCGGTGCGGGCCTGATCGTGGTCGTGGCGGTCGCCCTGCTCCCGGTCCTCCTCGCGGCGGCGCTGCTGCGCCTGCCGCCGGCGACGCGGGCCGCGCGGCACCTGCTCGCCGGCCTGCGGGAGCGGCATCCGCTGCCGGCCCACCGGCGCGAGGTGACGGACGGGCGTCTCGTCCAGTTGTACGTCGCGCTGTACGGGGATCCGGCGCTCGCCCTGTTCCTGCCCCGGTTCTCCCGGGACGGCGGGCTGCTCGACCGCCCGCGCGAGGCGGACGAGATCAGGCCTCCCCCGGAGCCGGGCAGGGGGACGGGCCGCACCGTTCCCTGACCTCGCGCCATACTGTCGTATGCGCATCAGAGCGGCCGCTCCGGCCGAACTCCCGCTGCTCCAGGACATCGAACGGGCGGCGGGCGAGCCGTTCCGTTCTCTCGGCATGGCGGCGATCGCCGACGACGACCCCCTGCCCCTGGACGTCCTGGAGGCGTACCGCTGCGAGGGCCGGGCCTGGGTGGCGGTGGACGCGGCCGACCGTCCGGTCGCCTATCTGCTCGCCGACACCGTCGACGGCTCCGCCCACATCGAGCAGGTGTCGGTGCACCCGGACGCCGCCCGCCGGGGCGTCGGCCGGGCGCTGATCGAGCACCTGGCGGCGGCCGCCAGGGAGCAGGGCCTGACGGCACTGACCCTGACGACCTTCACCGAAGTCCCGTGGAACGCCCCGTACTACACCCGGCTCGGCTTCCGCCCGCTCGCCGAATCCGACCCGGCGCTCACGGACGGGCTGCGCGCCATCAGCCACGCGGAGGCGGCACACGGCCTGTCGGTCTGGCCCCGGGTGTGCATGCGCCGGGAGGTCCAGGAGCCGCTGGAGGTCCAGGAGCCCCCGAAGGTTCAGGAGTCCCGGGAGGTCCAGGAGACTCCGGGGGTTCACAAGCCCCGAGGGGCCCAAGAGCTCCAAGAGGCCCAGGAAGCCCCTTAGGCCCTGCCCGGCCTACGCCTCAAGCTCCCCGCCCCCGCCCTCGCCCGCCGCCCCTAGAACCAAGGGCGGGCGTCGGGCGTGGGCAGCGGACGCAGCTTCGGCCAGCGGACGAGCAGGCGGTCGGCCATGGCGGAGCCGAGACGGCCGACGGCGTGCAGGTGATCGTGGTCGCGGGTCATGTCGGCGACCACGCCCAGGCGGTGGACGAGCCGCTCGCGGGCGGAGACGTAACCCCACTCGAAGTCCTCGGCGGGCACCCGGGCGAGCTGGTCGGCCGTCCCGCGGTGGGCGCGCTCGACGAGCGCGTCGCCCTGGATCAGCCAGCCCGCGCACGCGTCGGCGAGGTCACCCGGCACGTCCTTCCCGGTGAGGCCGCGCCAGGTGGTCCGGTAGACGTCCTCGACCTCCGCGAGCGGGGCCGCGGTCACCGACATCGCACACCAGCAGGTGGGGAAGCCGATGCGGAAGTAGGCGAGTTCGATCAGGCCGTTGCCGAGGGAGGCCCGCTCGAAGTCGACGAAGCGGACGCCGTCGGCGGTGCGCAGATCATTGCCGGGGCAGGGGTCGCCGTGCAGCAGCGCGTGGTGCGGGGTGGGGTCCAACCGCTCCAGGAGACCGGCGAGTTCCTCGGGAACGCCGGCCGGTACGGGCACGTCGAGCGCCCTGGCCAGGGCGAGGAAGGACTCCGCGTCGGCGGCGGTGGGCCCCGACCAGACCGGGAGTGCGCCCGCGTCGGCGGGCCCGGTCAGGGCGTGCAGCCGGGCGAGCGACTCGGCGTACCCCGGCATCCAGTCGTCCGTCCTGCCGAGGTCGTCCAGGTGCTCCAGGACCATGACCCGCGAGGACGGGTCCGTGGCGAGCACCTCGGGGGCCACGGCGGGCCCGGAGGCCCGCCCCGCCAGGCTCAGCCCGGCGAGCTCCCGCTCGAAGCGCGTGTGCGCGTCGGCACCCGCGTCCCCGTCGTCGGTGACCTGCTTGACGATCACCGGCCGCCCGCCGGTCAGCCGCACCCGCCACACCCGTGACCGCGGACTGCTGTCCAGGAGGGTGACCTGCTCGGGGGTGCCCACGGTGGACAGCAGCGCTTCATGGAACGGAACACGGTTCGGCATGTCGCCGAGCGTAACCGCACCTTCGCACGCACGACCGAGCACCCTGGCCCCGGCCATGATCCGCCGGACAGGCCCTAGGGGGTGTCTTGTCGATCAGGCCGGATCAGGGAGCGGCGTCTGGTGCCGTGCCTCGCAAGGCGGAGGAGGGAGTCAACGCGGAGCGTTGGCGACCGACGACAACGCGGCGAGGCGCGGTGCCAGGCGTCGCGAGCCCGGCCTGATCGGCAAGACACCCCCTAGCGACCTTCCCCGTACCGCTGCCGCAGCTCCACCTTCCGCACCTTGCCGCTGACCGTCATGGGGAACTCGGTGAGGATCTCCACCCTGCGCGGGATCTTGTAGTGGGCGAGCCGGTCCCGGCAGAAGGCCGTCACCTCCTCCAGGGTCGGCGGGTCGGCCGGGTCGCGGGGGATCACGCAGGCCAGGATCTCCTCGCCGTACCGCTCGTCGGGCACGCCGACGACCTGGACGTCGGCGATCTTGGCGTGCCCGTAGAGGAACTCCTCGATCTCGCGCGGGTACACGTTCTCCCCGCCCCGGATGATCATGTCCTTGATGCGGCCGACGATCTGGACGTAGCCGTCGTCCCGCATCACCGCCAGGTCACCGGTGTGCATCCAGCGGCCCGCGTCGATCACCTCGGCGGTCTTCTCCGGCTCGTCCCAGTAGCCGAGCATCACGCTGTAGCCGCGGGTGCAGAGCTCCCCCGCCGCGCCGCGCTCCACGGTCAGTCCGGTCGCCGGGTCGACGACCTTGACCTCGACGTGCGGCAGGACCCGGCCGACGGTGCCGGTGCGGCGGTCCAGGTCGTCGTCGCGCCGGGTCTGGGTGGAGACGGGCGAGGTCTCGGTCATGCCGTAACAGATCGACACCTCCGCCATGTTCATCTCGGCGACGACCCGCTTCATCACCTCCACCGGGCACGGCGAACCGGCCATGATGCCGGTGCGGAGGGTGGAGAGGTCGTACGTGGCGAAGTCGGGGAGGTTCAGCTCGGCGATGAACATCGTCGGCACCCCGTACAGCGAGGTACAGCGCTCCTCCTGCACGGCCCGGAGGGTGGCGGCGGGCTCGAAGGACGGTGCGGGGATCACCATGCAGGCGCCGTGCGAGGTGGCGGCCAGATTGCCCATCACCATGCCGAAGCAGTGGTAGAAGGGCACGGGGATGCAGATCCGGTCCTGCTCGCTGTAGGCGATCATCTCCCCGACGAAGTAACCGTTGTTGAGGATGTTGTGGTGGGAGAGCGTGGCCCCCTTCGGGAAGCCGGTGGTCCCCGAGGTGTACTGGATGTTGACCGGCTCGTCGCAGGAGAGCGGCTCGGGGCGCAGCTCCCCCGCCGTACGCGCGAGGAAGACGTCCCAGCTGGGGTCCCCGAAGTGCACGACCTCCCTCAGCTCCGGGCACTCTCCGCGTACTTCCTCGACCATGGCCCGGTAGTCGCTCGTCTTGTGGGCGAGCGTGGCGAAGAGCAGGGAGATGCCCGCCTGGTTCAGCACGTACGCCAACTCGTGGGAGCGGTAAGCGGGGTTGATGGTGACCATGATCGCGCCGATGCGGGCGGTGGCGTACTGGACGAGGACCCACTCGGCGCAGTTCACCGCCCAGATCCCGACCCGGTCGCCCTTCCGGACGCCGCTGCCGAGCAGCGCGTCGGCCAACCGGTCGACGTCGGCGCCGAGTTGGGCGTAGGTCCAGCGGCGTCCGCCGGGGACGTCGACGAGCGCCTCGCGGTCGGGCCAGGCGGCGACGGCCCGGTCGAGGTTGGCGCCGACGGTGTCGCCGAGGAGGGCGGTGCCGGACACCCCGTGCGCGTACGAGAGTTCCGTGGTCCGCGCGTTCGTCATCCCCGGTCTCCTTCGGTGTACTCCGTGCCGCCGCCCTCGGCGGTGAGCCGGCGCAGTTCCACGCGCCGGATCTTTCCGGAGACGGTCTTGGGCAGCTCGGCGAACTCGATCCGCCGGATCCGCTTGTACGGGGCGAGGACCGCGCGCGAGTGGTCGAAGAGGGCCTGCGCGGTCCGCGCGTCCGGCTCCCAGCCCGCCGCGAGGACGACGTACGCCTTGGGGACGGCGAGCCGCAGCGGGTCGGGGGCGGGGACGACGGCCGCCTCGGCGACGGCCTCGTGCTCCAGGAGGGCGCTCTCCAGCTCGAAGGGGCTGATCTTGTAGTCGGAGGCCTTGAAGACGTCGTCGGCGCGTCCGATGTACGTGATGTACCCGTCCTCGTCCCGCGAGCCGATGTCACCGGTGCGGTAGTAGCCGCCCGCCATCGCCTCGGCCGTACGCTCCGGGTCGCCGTGGTAACCGGTCATCAGGCCCACCGGGTTGGCCGACAGGTCGAGACAGATCTCGCCCTCCTCCACGTCCGCCCGGCCGCTCACCGGATCGACGAGCGTGACGCGGAAGCCGGGGCTGGGGCGGCCCATGGAGCCCTCCTTGAGCCGCTGGCCGGGGCTGTTGGAGACCTGCACGGCGGTCTCCGTCTGGCCGAAGCCGTCCCGGATGGTGACGCCCCAGGCGCGCCGTACCGACTCGATGACCTCGGGGTTGAGGGGTTCGCCGGCGGCGACGACCTCGCGCGGCGGGGTCTTCAGCTGCCCGAGGTCGGCCTGGATCAGCATCCGCCACACGGTCGGCGGGGCGCAGAAACTGGTGACGCCGTGCCGGTCCATCTCGCTCATCAGACGGGCCGGGTCGAAGCGCGTGTAGTTGTGGATGAAGACGGTCGCCTCCGCGTTCCACGGCGCGAAGAGGTTGGACCAGGCGTGCTTCGCCCAGCCGGGCGAGGAGATGTTGAGGTGCACGTCCCCGGGCTTGAGGCCGATCCAGTACATCGTCGAGAGGTGCCCGACCGGGTACGAGGTGTGGGTCTGCTCGACGAGCTTCGGCCGGGCGGTCGTCCCGGAGGTGAAGTACAGCATCAGCGTGTCCGCGGCGAGGGTCACGCCGTCGGGCTCGAAGTCGGCGGACTCCCGGGCGGCGTGCTCGTAGCCGAGCCAGTTCACCCCGTCGCCGCCGATCGCGATGCGGGTGTATTCGCCGGGGACGTCGTCGAACTTGGCGGTGTCCTCGGCGCGCACGATGACGTGGCGGGCGCGGCCGCGCTCGACGCGGTCGCGGAGGTCGGCGGGGCCGAGGAGGGGGGTGGCGGGGATGACGACGGCGCGCAGCTTCATCGCGGCGAGCATGGTCTCCCACAACTCGGCCTGGTTGCCGAGCATGACGATGATCCGGTCGCCGGCACGCACGCCCTGGGCGCGCAGCCAGTTCGCGACGCGGTTCGAGCGGGCCGACATCTCGGCGAAGCCGATCCGCGTCTCGGAGCCGTCCTCCTCGACGATGTGCAGGGCGGTTCTGTCGTTGCCGGCGGCGACGACGTCGAACCATTCGAGCGCCCAGTTGAAACGGTCGGGGCGGGGCCAGGCGAAGCCCTCGTACGCCGTGTCGTAGTCCTCGCGATGGTGGAGCAGGAAGTCCCGGGCCGCCCGGAACGTCTCCGTCGCGTCGGCCGCGCTCGCTGCGGTCATGTGTCCTCCTCGTTGCGGGACAGGTCCCGGACATCGTGTAATCGGTGACCCAGGTCTCACTACCCCCGTTCGGGGGTGAACCAGCCGACCGGCCCAACGGACGACGGGGAGTGAACGGTGCGCGAGCACGTCGAATCGGTGGAGCTGCGCGGCGCGCTGCTGCGGATGCGCCGTGCCACCGGTCTCCCGGTGGTGTTCGGGGGGCTGCTCCAGGACGGCCGCGTGCTGCGGATCGCCGAGCTGACCGGGGCGGTGACCCCGGCGCTGCACGGGCTCGCGATCTCGGCCGGCTCGGGGCTCGGGGGCAAGTGCCTGGCGCTCTCGCGGCCGTGCGCGGTGACGGACTACCCCTCGGCCCGGCACATCACGCACGAGTACGACGTGCCGGTCTCCGCGGAGGGGCTGCGGTCGGTGATCGCCGTACCGGTCGTGGTCCGGCGCACGGTGCGCGGGGTGCTGTACGGGGCGCTGCGCGACGCGCTGCCGATCGGCGAGCGGGTCTTCGACGCGGCGGTGGCGGCGGCGCGGGACGTGGAGCAGGCGCTCGCGGTACGGGACGAGGCCCGCCGGCTGCTGGCCCCGCCGCCCTCGGAACCGTCCTGGGAGGAGGTGCGGCAGGCGCACGGCGAGCTGCGCGCGCTGGCTCCCCGGGTGGCGGATCCGGAGCTGCGGGAGCGGCTGCTCGCGGTGTGCGGCCGTCTGGAGTCGGCCTCGGTCACGGCGGCGTCGCCGGTCCCGGGGACGGCGGGCCCGGTGGTGTCGCTGACGTCGCGCGAGAAGGACGTCCTGGCGGCGGTGGCCTCGGGGGCGACGAACGCGGCGGCGGCGTCACGCCTCGGGCTGCGGCCGGAGACGGTGAAGGGCTACTTGCGCTCGGCGATGCGGAAGCTGGGCGCGCACACCCGCCTGGAGGCGGTGGTGGCGGCCCGCAGGGCGGGGGCGCTGCCGTAGGGCCCCCTCACTCCCCGCCCCTCACTCCCCGCCCTTCACCACCCTCCTTCACCACCCACCCCCTCCATCAGCCCCGATCGTGCGTGATCTCCTTGTGGACGATGTCGTACGGAGTGCCGGGCGGCGTCATGACCCGGAGGGTCCGCTCGGCCTCGGCGGCGAGCTCGGCGCGCTGGGCGCGGGTCACGGCCGCGAAGGGCTCGACGGTGAGCGTGGTGCGCTCCTTCGTCTCCTCAAGGCGCCAGAGCCCCGCGACGAGGCCGTCGAGAAGGAAGACGGAGAAGGCGCGGTTGCCCTGCCAGGTGCGGGAGCGGATCTCGGGGCTGACGACCCGGGTGCGGTCGGCGTGCGACAGGAGCAGGTTGTCGAACTCGGGCAGGAACCGCGGCGGGGCCGGGGTGTCCTCGTCGGGGCGGGGCGCGTCGGGGAGGTCGAAGAGCTCGGTGCCGCGCGCGTCCTGGAACACCAGCAGCCGGGGCCGGAGGCGGTCGAAGGCCTCGCGGAGGCCGGTCAGGCCGCACCAGGTCTGCATGTCCTTGACGGAGGCGGGCCCGAAGGCGCCGAGGTAGCGGAGCACGGTCTCGTCGGTGTCGGCGGCCTCCGCCGGGACGGCGTCCCCGAACCAGACGTCGGTGGTGGTGAGGGCGACCTGCCCGGCACGGCCCCACAGGCCGCGCGGGGTGGCCTGGACGAGGGGGAGGAGACAGCGGGCGGCGAGGGAGAGGGACTGCGGGTCGGCGTGGGGCCACTCCTTGAGGAGCTCGTCGCGGAGCTGCTTGGGGGTACGGGGCCGCTCCTCGACGAGCTCGCGGGAGAGCACGGCGAGCCGCTCCAGGTCGACGCCGTCGAGCCCCCCGCGGCCGACGAAGATGGCGAGCTCCCGGTCGATGGCCCCGGGCTGCACGAGCCGGCGCAGGGCGACGGCGTCCCGGGCCGTGTGGGTGTGCACGGTGGAGCGCATGGTCACGATGCGGGCGACGGCGTGGGACTCCATGAGCGCGGACAGCTGCTCGGGCGCGAACCCGTCTAGGCGGGCGGCGAGCGCGTAGTACGGGGGCTTGGTGTTCTGCGCCTGGAGGCCGAGCAGGCGGTCCACGGCGTCCTCGACGCCGAGCGGGGCACGGCGGAGGAGGAGCTGACGGTCGAGGGTGGCGCGGTTCAGCGCGCGGGAGGAGAGGACCGGGTGCTTCGTCGTGGAGGCCATACGAGGAAACTACTGGGCCTTGCGGACAGATTCGGTCCGCAATACCGAAGTACAGCCCGAGCCGCACCGACAACCGCCATATATCATGCCGAAAGCCCCGCAGACTCTCCCCCACACTCGCCCACCACCACCACCACGGCACACACGACTCATAGGAGGCGAAGGCCCGTGTCCGACCGCCGTCCCCGCGCGGCCTGGCGCCGCCATCCGGAACCGCCGCTGGAGCCCGAGTCGGCGCCGCGCGCCACCGACCAGCCGAGCGTGGTGCAGGCGACCCTCTACCGCGACGGCCGGCGGGTCTCCTCCCCCGCCACGCTCGCGGACACGTTCCGCCAGCTGCGCGAGCACCCCGACGGCATGGCGTGGATCGGCCTGCAACGCCCGACGGAGGCGGAACTCCACTCCCTGGCAGCGGAGTTCGACCTCCACGAACTGGCCGTGGAAGACGCCCTGGAAGCCCACCAGCGCCCCAAGCTGGAACGGTACGGCGACACCCTCTTCGTCGTCCTGCGGGCCGCGCGCTACCTGGACGCCCAGGAGGAGGTCGAATTCGGCGAACTCCACATCTTCGTGGGCCCGGACTTCCTCATCACGGTCCGCCACGGCGCGGCCCCGGACCTCTCCACGGTCCGCCGCCGCATGGAGGAGGACCCGGACCTCCTCGCCCTCGGCCCGGAAGCGGTCCTGTACGCGATCCTCGACGCGGTGGTCGACGGCTACGCCCCGGTGGTGGCGGGCGTCCAGAACGACATCGACGAGATCGAGACGGAGGTCTTCGGCGGCGACCCGGCGGTCTCCCGCCGCATCTACGAACTCTCCCGCGAAATGGTCGAGTTCCAACGAGCCACCCGCCCCCTGGTGGGCATGCTCCACGGCCTGATGGCGGGCTTCGCCAAGTACGGCACGGACGAGGAACTCCAGCGCTACCTCCGCGACGTCGCCGACCACGTCACCCACACCAGCGAACGCGTGGACGGCTTCCGCCAGGCCCTGACGGACATCCTCACGGTCAACGCGACCCTGGTCACCCAACAACAGAACGCGGAAATGCGCGCGTTGGCGGAAGCCGGCTTCGAACAGAACGAGGAGATCAAGAAGATCTCGGCCTGGGCCGCAATTCTCTTTGCACCCACGCTCGTTGGGACCATCTACGGCATGAACTTCGACTCCATGCCGGAGTTGCACTGGACGGGCGGCTATCCGTTCGCGATCGGCTTGATGGGTCTTGTTTGCACCGGTTTGTACGTGATTTTCAAGCGGCGGGACTGGCTCTAGGGAGCGATCGACCCCACTTGCGCCACGCACGCGGTTTGCTTCTGCACCTGCTGCACGAACCGCCCATTTCGGCCTCTGGGGAGTCCCTGGGGAGAAGCGATCCGGGTGATCTCCTCGCCCTGCCCCTGGCACGCCCCTGAACAGGGCTTTTGGCCTCCGATAAGCGCTGGGGAGAATCAGGGAGAAGCGAGTGGCAGCCCGCGCCTTCCGCTTCCCGCAAGGAGCCTGCCGGCGCTTGCGTTCGACGCTACCGCGCTATGTCGCCGCCCTCTGTGACACATCACAGACAGTGACAACCCGGCGCCACCTGGGCGGTGGCTGTCGCCTGAGGTGATTGCTGAACTTGTGGGCGGGCGAGGCGGCCTATCCAAACGACTGCGGCCCGGCGCCGAGCCCCAGGCGTACGGCGTCCCGGTCCGGGCGGATGGCCGCCAGGGCGAAGACGCCGGCCGCGAGCATCACCGCGCCTGCGACGAGGAAGGCGGTGGTGTAGCCGGCGGCCGGGGTGCCGGCCGTGTCGATGAGGTGGCCGGCCAGGAACGGCGCCACGAGTCCCGGCAAGGTGCCGATACCGGCGACGATGCCGAAGACGGCTCCGCGCTGGGCAGGAGGGACGACCTCCGCGGTCGTCATGTAGTGGAGGGGAACGGCGATCGCGGTACCGCCGAAGGCCACCGCGATCAGCACCAGCCGGGGGCCGGACGCGTCGACGAACGGGAACGCCGTCATCGCGCACCCGGCCACGCACACGGCGATGCTCTGCGCCGCCCCGCTGGACCAACGGCTGCTCACACCACGGGATTTCAACGCGTCCACGAACGGGGAGACCGCCAGCAGCAGCACCAGTCCGAAGCCGGACATGACACTGATGGCGGTCGCGGAGGCCGCCGCCGACATGTCCATCTGCGTCCTGAAGTAGGCGGGCAGCCAGGCGTGGCTGAGGGACAGCGCCCACGCCGCTCCGAAAGCGCTGGCGATGCTGCCGAGCACGGTGCCCGTCAGCAGGATCTTGCGGTACGGCAGCCGGAGCCCGCCGGATCCGGCGGCCATGTGCTTGTGGTCGTACGGACCGTCGTGGCCGACGCGCCACCACACCAGCGCCCAGCAGGCGCTGACGACCGCCAGGACGGCGTACGCGGAGCGCCAGCCGAAGCCGTCGATCAGCCAGGTGACCACGGGCGCCGCGATGAGTGTGCCCAGGGCCGCCCCGCCGATCTGGAGGGCCGAGGGCAGGGCGCGGCGCTCCGGCGGGAACCACTTGTAGAGAGCGTGCATGGACATGGACGCGGCCGGTCCCTCGGCGGCGCCGAGCAGGATGCGGCCGGCCATCAGGGTCGGGACCGTGGCCACCACGAGTACCGGGAGCTGGGCCACGGCCCACAACACGGTCATGACGAGCAACAGCACCCTGCTGGAGATCCGGGTGGAGACGAATCCGACGAGGAGTCCCGAGACGCTGAAGAGGAAGAAGAAGGAGCTGGAGATCAGGCCGTAGGTGCTGTTGCTGAGCTCGAGTTCCTCCATGATCGGGACGGCGGCGAGGCCGAGGACCGATTTGTCGGCGTAGTTGATGACCATGAAGGCCACGATCATCGCCATGATCAGCCAGGCTCTGCGGCGGTCGGGTGCCGGGGCGGCGATGTGCCGGGACTGCGCGGCGGCGGTACGGGGTGCCATGGGGCGACTCCTGCGGATGCGGGTGGAGCAGGGGTTCGTACAGGTGGGCGGTTGTCCCCGTGGCCGCGGACCCGCTCGCCGAAGCGGGGGCCCGCGGCACCGCCCTGGGCGCCAAGGGGTCGGTCAGATCAGGCCCTTGGCGATGGCGTTCTTGTGGATCTCGGTGGTTCCGGTGACGATCCGGAACATCCGCAGGCTGCGGAAGATCTGCTCGACCTCGTGGCCTCGGGTGAGCCCGGCCTTGCCATGGATCTGGACCGCCTGGTCGGCGACGCGGAACGACGCCTCGGAGGTGAAGAGCTTGCACATGTTGGCCTCGACGGAGACGTTGTCGCCCCGGTCGGCCTTCGCTGCGGTGTTCATCACCATCGCGCGGGCGGCGTAGATCTCGGTGGCCATCTCGGCGATCTTGTGGTGGATGGCCTGATGGGCGAGGAGCGGCTGGCCGAAGACGACGCGGTTCGTGGCGTACTCGACCGACAGGTCCCAGGCGCGGCGGGCGGCGCCGATGAGGGACGGGCAGTGCAGCAGGCGGTTGAGGGTGATGCGGCCGATGCCGATGCGCAGGCCCTGACCGACCTCACCGAGGAGGTTGCCGGCGGGGATCCGGCAGTTCTCGAAGACGAGGTCGCCCTCCATCTGCTGCCCGGACATGGGCACTTCGCCTTCGAGAACCGTGCAGCCGGGGGTGTCCAGGTCGACGAGGAACGCGCTGTACGCCTCCTCGGTGCCGGCCATGCGGGCGACGACGATCGCGAAGTCCGCGAAGGGGGCGGCCGAGCTGAATACCTTCTTGCCGTTGAGGACGTAGGTGTCCCCGTCCGGGGTGGCGGTGGTCGTCATGCGGCGTACGTCGGAGCCCGCGTCCTCCTCCGTGATGGAGAAGCAGCAGGCCCGCTCGCCTCGGACGACGGGCATCAGATAGCGGTCCCGCTGCTGCTCGGTGGCGTACTTCACGATCGCGCCGACACGCAGCGGACCGCCCATGTCGCCGAGGACCGAGTGGGAGAGCGCGGCACCGGAGGCGGTCATCTCCTCCTTCAGGGCGCACAGTTCGTAGAAGCTCAGGCCTTGGCCGCCGAGTTCGGGGGGCAGGCTGATGCCGTAGAAGCCGAGTTCCGCGCTGCGCTTCCAGACGTGTTCGAGGGTGGTGCGGTCGAGCTTGGTCTCCGGGGTGATGCCGTGCTCGCGCTCGTACGGGATGAGCTCGTCGCGGAGGTAGGCGCGCAGTCGGACGACGAGGTCCTGGAGGCGCGGATTGTCGTCGTAGGAGGGTTCGAGGGTGAAAGGCATGCCAGGGGTCCTGTTCAGTTGACGTGGCGCTCGGCGCCCGCCCAGTAGCGGTCGCGGATGGCGCGGCGGTCGATCTTGCCGTTGGGGTTGTGGGGCAGGGCCGCGGCGAAGTCGACCGAGCGGGGCTTCTTCATGCGGGCCAGGTGCTCGGCGCAGAAGTCGATGAGGTCGGCCTCGGTGAGGGTGGCTCCGTCGCGCGTCACGACGACCGCCTTGACGGCCTCGCCCCACTGCTCGTCCGGGACGCCGACGACGGCGGCCTCGTAGACGCCGGGGTGCTGGTGCAGGACGGACTCCACCTCGACGGCGTAGATGTTGAACCCGCCGGAGACGATCATGTCCTTCTTGCGGTCGACGATGAAGACGTAGCCGTCGGAACGGCGGCGGGCAAGGTCGCCGGTGAGGAACCAGCCGTCCCGGAAGATCTCCGCGGTGAGGTTCGGCTCGTTGTGGTAGCCGGGGACGACATCGGGGCCGCGGACGGCGATCTCTCCGATCTCTCCGTCGGCGACGGGCTGTCCGCTGTCGTCGACGATGGCGACCTCGGCCTCGGCGAGCGGACGGCCGCAGGACAGCAGCAGCTCCTCGTCCTCGCCCTCGATCCCCCGCCGGTGGTCCTCCGTGGAGAGGAAGAGCACGCCGGAGGTGGTCTCGCCACACCCGTATCCCTGGGACAGGACAGGGCCGAAGAGGTCCCAGGCGGCCCTGATCCGGGCCGGTGACATCGGCGCGGCGCCGTAGATCAGCTGGCGGAGGGTGGAGAGGTCGTAGTCGCGGGCGTTGGGCAACGCGAGGACGGTGTTGACCATCGTCGGCACGACGAAGGCATGGGTGGCGCGCTCGCGCTGAACGGTGGCGAGGAACTCCTCGGCGTCCCAGCGGGGCAGCACGATCGCACAGCCGCCGGCGAAGAAGATGCCCATCAGCGGCATGCCGGAGGCGTGGGTGACCGGCCCGGCCAGGATCTGCCGGTCTCCGGGGCCCACCCGGGTGTCGGCGCTCATCGCCGACTTGCGCATCAGGGCGAGCCGGTTGCCGTAGGTCTGGACTGCCGCCTTGAGCTTGCCGGTGGACCCCGAGGTGAAGTGCAGGACGGCGATGTCACCCTCGCCGCACTCCGTCTCGACGGGTTCCGGCTCGATGCCCGCGAGGGTCTCGGCATACCCCGGGCCGAGATCGCTCGGGCCGTCGTAGCCGAGGACGGTTCTCACTGCCGTGCCGGGCACGGCGGAGCGGGCGATGTCCAGATGGGCCGCGTCCGCCAGCAGGAGCCTGGCGTCGGACTCGGCGAGCAGGTGAGCCACCTCGGCGGCTCCGAGCCTGGCGTTGATCGGCGCCCGGGCCAAGCCGGCCTTGTAGAGGGCGACTTCCGTGACGACCAGTTCCGCGCGGTTGCCCGCGAGGGTCGCCACCCGGTCGCCCCGGCTCAGGCCGAGCGCGCGCAGGGCCGTCGCGAGCCGGTCGCTGTGTTCGTCGAGTTCCGCGTACGTCAGCCTCACGGGTCCGCAGACCACCGCCTCGGCATCGGGTTGGTGGCCGGCAGTCCGGCGTACGTACCGCCCGAAGTTCATCGCACCTCCAGAGTTTCCGAACAGTCTGTCCGGTAGCAAGCTTGGTGTGCGGAAACGTAAAGGCAGCGTTAGGGTCAGGTCAACGGTTCGGACGAGAAGGAAACGAAGTGGACATGAAGCCCGCGGGAGACCGCCGCGTCCGCAGGACGCGGGCCGCACTGCGCCAGGCCCTGGTCGAACTGGTCCTGGAGAAGGGGTTCCACGCGATCACGGTCGAGGAGATCACCGAACGTGCCGACGTCGGCCGGGCAACCTTCTACGCTCACTACCGCGACAAGGAGGACCTCCTGGTCGGCATCGTCCGCGACCTCGCCGAGGACCGGGACCGCCTCCTGCCGGCGGTCCGACAGGCGCACGCCGAGGGCTTCACCGGACTGCCGGTGAAGTACATCTTCGAACACGCCGAGCAGGAGAAACCCGTCTACCAGGTAGTCCTTCGAGGCGAGGGCGACGGCCGGGCCCTGCGCGAGTTCACCGACCTCATCCGCGCGCACGCCGAAGCGGCCTTCCGCGCACGGGCCGAGCAGCTCGCGGTGACACCGAGGATCCCCCTCGACGTCGTCGCCCGGGCCTGGACCGGTGAACTCATCGGCCTGCTGACCTGGTGGGTCGAGAACGACACCGGCTACAGCGCCGCCGAGATCACCGCCCACCTGCGCGACCTCTCGGTGTACGGCCGCGTCTGGGCCACCGGACTCGCCCCGTCCGACGCCCCCGGAGCCCTCGACCTCACTCCCTGAGCCGCGCCTTCCCCGTGCGCCCTGACGCGTTCCCCCTTGTCACGCCTGGTCGAGCTACCGGACAAGATGTACGGTAACGAGCCCAGTCGGCGCACGACCGAAAAAGCGGAGCGGGCGCGTGGCAGGCATTCCCTCCTTGGCCGACCTCGTGTGGGCGCGGGGCTACACGGATCCCGCCTGGGCCCGACGGCATACCACTCGGGTCGAGAACTCATTCCGAGCCGCCATGTCTGGCGAGGCTCAGGCGGCGCCGCACTGCCCGCCGCGCCGACCGGCGCCCTCGACGGCCTCGCGTTCACGAGACCACGAGGTCAGACCCGCACGCTCACGGGGGTCGACACGTACGTCCCCGAGCTCGCCGGCACCGCCTTCGGCGAAGCCCAGGTCGACCACCTCCTCCACATGGGCACGCAGATGAGTTACGCGGGCCGCCCGTACGACAAGGCACTCGAAGCCCAGCGCTCCTTCGCTGTCCTCGCCACCGCACAGGCGACCGGCACGCCGGGAACCGGTTTCCGCTACGAGAACGACAACGTCGAGGCCCTGCGCCGTGTCACCGGCACCACCACCTCGGCCCTGCTGTCCGAGATGGTCTGGTCCTGCATCGGCGACCGAGGAGGACGCGTACTACCTCCTCGGCACGGAGGGCTCCGAGGTCTCCTGCGGCGGATTCAGCGCCACCGCCCGCGACCTGGCCCGCCTCGGCGAGATGATCCGCTGCGGCGGTGCGATCGGCGACCGCCAGATCGTGCCGGAAGCCGTCGCCCCGACCATCGTCTCCGGCGTCCCCGACGGCTACCCCCGCCGCGTGCGCTTCCCCGCGCTCGACTTGGTGATCGTCCACTACGCCTCCCCCGTCGTCTTCCCCGGCACCTCGCCGATCCTCTCGGCCAGGTCCGTGCCGGGACCGCCTCCCACACGTCGGCCGGGGTCGAGGTGACGTACCCGTAGTGGCGCGGGACGCCGTCGGGTGCCGGCAGGGAGAAGTCCTCGCTGCCCATCGCCGGGCCGAAGCCGAACACCGTTTCAGCGCCGGAGAGTTCACGGCGCGCGGCGGCGATCTGCCCGTCGAGTGCGGTACCGCGGCGGAACGTCGCGTTCAAACCGTCCGACCGAGGCCCGGCGTGGCCGTACCGCCCGTCATACGCGCGCCGGAGCCGGACTCCCCGTCGCACCCGGAGCATGCGCCTCACGACCGGTCAGCATCTGGAGGATCAGAGCGCCCACGCACAGCAGCGCGCTCAGCCCCCAGATCGTCAGATAAGCGGAGAGCGCCGGGACCTCCGTACCCCCGACGACGAGCGAGCCGAGGACGACCGCCGAGCCCGCGCCCGCGACACTGCCGCCCAGGGTCTTCAGGTTGTTGTAGACGGCGGTAGCACTCGCCGTACGGTCCGTGGCGCTGCGTTCCACGATCAGGGTGGGCAGGCCGCCCAGGGCCAGGCCCATGCCGAAGCCGGCGACGGCGGACGCCAGGGCGAACAGTGGCAGCGCGGCGTGCGTGGCGATCAGCCCCACGTTCCCCGCCGCCATCAGTGCGAAGGAGAGCAGCAGCATCCGGCGGTAGCCGGTGCGGGCCGCCACCCGGGCGACGAGGCTCGCCCCGGTGAACGCCAGCACATGCGGCACCGCGCCCCATGCGCTGATCTCCCAGGTGGTGAGCCCGAACCCGTACCCCTCGTCGGCCGTGGACGCGGCCAGATACGAGATGCCGACCGCCTGCCCGCCCAGCATCACCGCGCCGAAAAGGAAGCCTGAGACGTAGTAAGGCGCGGACTGGCGGCGGGCCACCGCCCGGACGTCGACCAGGGCGTGCGGTCGGTCCCGTTCGAGCCGGACCCACCAGGCCAGCAGGGCCAGGGAGAGCGCGATACCGCCCAGGGTGAGCGGAGAGGTCCAGCCCCAGGTCGCGCCGCGCGCCGTCGTGCCGAGGAGCAGCAGCAGCGAGAGGCCGAGCAGCAGCGCCCCCGACCAGTCCATCCGGCCCGGCGCAAGCGTCCGGGACTCCGGGATGGCGCAGTACGACAGGGCCAGGCAGGCACACGCGAGCGCGGCGAGGACCGAGAGCGTGAGCCGGATGCCACCGGTGAGGGCGAGCAGGGGGCCCACCAGAGCATGCCCGAGGAGCGAGCCGAGGGTGAGCGCGCCGACAAGCAGCCCCACCGCCCGTCGCCCGCCCTCCAGGTCGAGCCGGTCCCGTACGAGCCCGATCTCCAGCGGCAACAGCGCCGCCAGCGGGCCCATCAAGGCACGGCCCACCAGCAGCACCGTCAGGTTCGGTGCGAGAGCCACCAGGACGGTGCCCGCCGCGACGCAGACCAGCGCGACCCGGGTGAGCCGACGGTGCCCGTACAGGTCTCCGAGCCGCCCGAACACCGGCACCGCGACCGCGGCCGACAGGAACTGCACCGCCATGTACCACTGCGCCTGGGACGCGCTGATGGACTGCCAGTCCTGAACCGCCGGCACCAGCGCCGGCGCCGAACCCTGGAGGAAGCCGCTGACCAGCTCGAACACGACGAGCAGGCCCACCACGGCGGTCACCCGGGGCGCCGCCGCCTCGCCCGTCCCGCGCGGGGCCGTCATGCCGACGCCCCAGCGGCGAGCCGCTGCTCCGCGAGCTCGCTGAGCAGTGCCGCCTGGCGGTGGAGCACCCGGTCGTCGAAGACCGCCCGCGGGGAGTGGTTCTGGGGCGCCTTCGCTACGTCCACGCCTTCGGGCGCCGCGCCGACCAGCAGCATCGCGCCGGGCACTTTGTTCAGTACGAGGGAGAAGTCCTCCGAACCGCTGGCCGGCTGCGGCGCCTCCCACACCTCTCCCGGGCCGAACAGCTCGCGCGCCGTGTCCAGCGCGAACGCCGTCGCGGCCGGCTCGTTGACGGTGACCGGATAGAGCATCTCGTACTCCACCTCCACGTCCAGGCCGTGTGCGGCCGCGATCCCGCGCACCAGGCGCGGCAGCCCCGCGGCGAGCCGCTCGTGGTTGGCCTCCGAGTAACTGCGTACGGTCGCCTCGAACTCGGCCGTGTCCGGGATGACGTTCTGCTGCGTGCCGGCGTGCAGCCGCCCGACGGTGACCACCACCGGGTCGAAGATGTCGAAGGTGCGCGTCACCCAGTTCTGCAGCGCGGTCACCATCTCGCAGACGGCCGGCACGGGGTCCTTGGCGTGGTGCGGAGCCGAACCGTGCCCGCCCTCGCCGCGAACCGTCACCCGCAGGACGTCGGATGCCGTCATGACCGTGCCGGGCCGGGACGCGATCCAGCCGCCGGGCAGCCGATTGGCCGAGACGTGCAGGGCGAAGGCCGCGTCGAGCGGCTTGCCCGCCGCGCCCAGGACACCCTCGTCGATCATCGCGCCTGCACCGTTGTGCCCCTCCTCGCCCGGCTGGAACATGAACACCACGTCGCCCTGGAGGCTCTCCCGGCGATCCGCGAGCAGCGTCGCCGCGCCGACGAGTCCGGCGGTGTGCAGGTCGTGCCCGCAGCCGTGCATCCGTCCCGGCAGCTCGGAGGCGTACTCCACGCCCGTCAGCTCGTCCACCGGCAGTGCGTCCATGTCACCCCGCAACAGCACCGCCCCGCCGGGACGGCCGCCGCGCAGCACGGCCGTGACCGAGGTCAGCTCCCGGCCCAGCGTGATCTCGAGGGGGAGACCGTCGAGCGCGGCGAGGACCTTCTCCTGCGTACGCGGCAGCCGGAGGCCGAGCTCCGGCTGCCGGTGCAGCGAGCGGCGGAGCCGCACGAGATCGGGCTGGAGTTCCCTGGCGCGTTCCAGTACGGACATGCTGCGTCAACCTCCTGATACGGTTCCGGCCATCGGTGCGGAAAGACTGAAGTCCTGGCCCGCCCAACCGACCCGAATCGCAGGAAACGCGCAAGGGGCATCGAATGACGCAGGATTCTGGCCACGGACCAGTACGGAATTCCGCGCACGGGGCGGTACGGGCACTCGACGACGTCGACCAGGCCCTGGTGCACGCGCTGCAGATCGCCCCCCGCGCCGGCTGGAACGAGATCGGCGCGGTACTCGGACTCGACGCCGTCACCGTGGCCCGCCGCTGGCACCGGCTCACCGAAGCCGGCGCCGCCTGGATCAGCTGCTCCCCATCCCCCTCCCTCGCCGCGAGCGGACAGGGGCTGCTCGCCGTCGTCGAGGTGGACTGCGCCAGCGGCAGCCTGCTGACCGTCGCCCGGGCCCTGGCCGAGCTGCCCCACGTCACCGCCGTCGAACACGTCAGCGGAGACCGCGACCTCCTGCTCACGGTGATGGCCACAGACCTCGCCGCGCTCACCCACTGGGTGACTCGCGGCATCGGCGCGATGCAGGGCATCGTCGCCACCCGGACCCACCTCGCGAGCACCGTCTACACCGAGGGCAGCCGCTGGCGGCTGCGCGCCCTCGACCGCACCCAGATCGCCCGCCTCGCCGACACCGGCACTCCCCGCACCGACACCCCCGTCTTCCCCCTCACCGACCTGGACCACGCCCTCGTCAGAGCCCTGTCCATGAACGGCCGCGCCACCTACCGCGCCCTCGCCGACGCCTGCGGAACGAGCCCGGACACCGTCCGTCGCCGACTCGGCCGGCTCTTCGCCGCCGGGATGCTCCAGCCCCGTTGCGAGGTCGCCCGCCCCTTGTCGGAGTGGCCGGTCACGGTGATCCTCTGGGGGAGGGCTGCCGCAGCGGAGTTGGAGAGCGTCTCCCGCGCCGTCACCGGCGCCCGCGAGGTACGACTGTGCGCCGGTCTCACCGGCCGGAACAACGTCCTCGTCGTGGCCTGGGTGAAGTCCCTCGCCGACGCCCAGCGCTTCGAGGTACGAATCGCCCAGCGCGCCCCCGGCCTTGACATCACCGACCGAGCCGTGGCCCTCTGGCCGCTGAAGCTCAGCGGCCACCTGCTCGACGAACGCGGCTACCGCATCGGCGGCGTCCCACTGGACGCCCGCACGGCCGACGCCACCCGGCGAGATCCGGAAGAGTCATGAACGGTCTCCTCGCGGCCGCCGCCGAACTCGACGCGGGACTGGCCATCCTCTTCGCCGGTGCACCGCCCCACTGATCGCGTACGCCTTCAAGCCACGGTCCCGGGTGGTCTGGACGCACCGCTTGTGGTGGTCACGGAATCCGATGACGCAAGCGGTGCCGGCACCGCCGGCCACCCTCTTCCGGGCCTCCGCCACCTGAGCCGCGACCCCGTCCGTGCTCAGGTAGGTGATCGTGCCGTCCGCCGACACGAATGCGCCCCGTATTGCGCGGCCGTACGCCTTCTCCGCGCGGTCGCGCGACAAGGTGGCACAACGGACCCGTGCGCTCGCCAAAGCAAGTGAATCCGGCGGCGTGTGTGTTCATCGGACTATGACGTCTGGGCACGCTCCCTCCCAGCGGTTCTCACCCGTTGAGAGGGATGGGCATGACGACCCAAGTCACCGAGTCCGAGCTGGAAGCCCTGCTCCATGGCACACTCCGCGCCAAGGGGGCGGGCGAGCGCTGGGCCACCGAGTCGAACGAGAGCTGGTGCCGGGTGGCGCCCCGCTCCGGGACCGGGCCGGACCAGGGCTGGAAGCTGCACGTGTCGGCGACGGCCGCCTCCGCCCCGGCGGTGCTCGAGAAGGCCCTGGACGTCCTGCTCAAGGACGGCTCGGCGTTCAAGTTCGCCCGCTCGCTGGAGCAGGTGAGCGCCCTCAACACCCGTGCCACGCCCCGCGGAAGCTCAGGCAAGTTCATCACGGTCTACCCGGCCTCCGACGCCGACGCGGCCCGCCTCGCGCAGGACCTCCACACGGCGACCGAGGGGCTGGCGGGACCCCGCATCCTGTCCGACCAGCCGTACGCCCCCAACAGCCTGGTGCACTACCGCTACGGCGCCTTCGTCGGGCGGCGGCGCCTCTCGGACGAGGGGCTGATGGTCTGGTACATCGAGGACCCCGACGGCAACCCCGTGGAGGACAAGCGGACCGGCCGGTACGCGCCGCCGGCGTGGGCGGTCAGCCCCTTCCCCGACTCCGTGCCCGTCGCACCCCCCAGGTCGGAGACGCCGCGGCGCCCGGTCCTGCTCGGCGGCCGGTTCTCGGTGCGGGAGGCGATCCGGCACACCAACAAGGGGGGCGTCTACCGAGGCACCGACGTCGAGACCGGCGCCCCGGTCGTCATCAAGGAGACCCGGCCCCACGTGGAGGCCGACGCCTCCGGCAACGACGTCCGCGACTGGCTGCGCACCGAGGCCCGAACCCTGGAGAAGCTCAAGGGCACGCGGCTCGCACCGGAGCCGCTCGCGATGTTCGAGCACGGCGGACACCTGTTCCTGGCCCAGGAGGAAGTGCCGGGGATCCCCCTGCGCAACTGGGTCGCCGAGCACTTCCGCGACACCGGCGCCGCACGCTACCGCACCGACGCGCCGGCCCAGGCCGGACGCCTGGTGGACCTCGTCGAGGCGGCCCACGCCCGAGGCTGCGTGCTGCGCGACTTCACCCCCGCCAACGTGATGGTCCGCCCCGACGGCGCACTGCGCCTCATCGACCTGGAGCTCGCCGTCCTCGCCGACGACGTCGCCCTCCCGACCCGCGTCGGCACGCCCGGCTTCAGTCCCCCCGAGCGCCTGGTGGACGCGCCCGTCTCCCCGACCGGCGACTACTACAGCCTCGGCGCGACGCTGTGCTTCGTCCTGACCGGCAAGGTGCCGGCCCTGCTGGAGGAGAAGCCCGCCACCCGGCCCGCGGAGGACCGGCTCGGTGAGTGGCTGGACGCCTGCGCCGCCCCCCTGGAGCTGCCGGACGGCCTGCGCGCGATGATCCTCGGGCTGATGAAGGACGACCCCGCCGCGCGCTGGGACCCGGCCCGGGCGCGGGACGCGCTCCGGGAGAGCCGTACGGGGAGTGGCACCGAGAGGGGACGTGGCGAGGCTGCTCGTACGGCCGCGGCTCGCACCGGCCCGACGGGCACCGAAGCCACCGAAGCCACCGACACGGATACGGATACGGATACGGATACGGGTACGGGTACCGACACCCGCACCGGCACCGGCACCGACCCGATCGACGTCGCCGTGGCCGGCATCGTGGAGCACCTCGTCGACTCCATGACACCCGACGACGACCTGCGGCTGTGGCCCGTGTCCGTCAAGGCCGGGGAGACCGACGCCTGCATCGTGCAGCAGGGCGCGGCCGGTGTGCTGTCCGTCCTGACACGCTACTTCGAGCTCACCGACGACCCCCGCCTCCCGGAGCTGATCGCCACCGCGGGCCGCTGGATCGCGGACCGCACCGACACCCGCTCCACACGGCCCGGCCTGCACTTCGGCGGCCGCGGCACGGCTTGGGCACTGTACGAGGCCGGGCGCGCCGTCGACGAACGGGCGCTCATCGACCACGCCCTGGCCCTGGCCCTCGCACCGCAGGAGTCGACGCCCAGCCACGACATCACCCATGGCTCGGCGGGCAGCGGAATGGCCGCTGCCCACCTGTGGCACCGCACCGGCGATCCGCGCTTCGCCGAGCGGGTCGCCGATGCCGCCGACCGGCTGACCGCCGCAGCCCGGCGCGAGCAGTCCGGGGCGAGCTGGCCGGTGCCCGCCGAGGCCGTGGTCGAGGAGGCCGGCAAGCGCTACCTGGGCTTCGCCCACGGCACCGCCGGCATCGGCTGCTTCCTCTTGGAGGCCGCCGCCGTCACCAAGAACCCGGAGCACCGGGAACTGGCCCTGGCGGCGGGCGAGCTCCTCGTGACGCACGCCGTCACCGTCGGCGACGCGGCCCAGTGGCCGGCCCAGGCCACGGACGTGCCGACGGCACCGTACTGGTGCCACGGCTCCGCCGGCATCGGCTCGTTCCTCGTCCGGCTGTGGCGGGCGACCGGCGACGAACGGTTCCGCGACCTCGCCGTCGGTGGCACCCGAGCCGTGGTCGAGCGCGCCTCCCGCGCCGCCGTCACGCAATGCCACGGACTGGCGGGCAACGGCGACTTCCTCCTCGACATGGCCGACGCCACCGGCGACCCCGCCCACCGGGCGCGGGCCGAGGAGCTGGCCCGCCTCCTCGTCTCCGAACGGTCCCACCGCGGCAGCCACGTCGTCTTCCCCAACGAGTACGGGGACGTCTCGACGAGCTGGAGCGACGGATCGGCGGGAATCCTGGCGTTCCTCCTGAGGGTCCGCCACACAGAGCCCCGGCACTGGATGGTCCAGCAGCCGGTCTGAGCGGCAGGAGTCCCTGCCGCCACGTGTCACACGAGTGAAGGAGATTGTCATGGAGTACCAGGACCTCGAGCTGCTGGCCCACCTGCACGCCCTTCCGGAGACCGACCCGGTCGGCGTCGACGGCGACTCGTTCAGCGGAACGTGCGCGTGCGTCGGCCTGCTGACGCTCGCCAACACCATCTGTATCGGTATCAGCTGCGCGTAACACCGAAGCACCCCCCGGCCGGTGGTTGCCGCGAGCAGCCGCCGGCCGGAGCGGGCTCCGGCTCCGTGCGGACGACGCGGAAGAGGACGTGGACGAGGAAGAGGACGGGACCCCATGCAGCCATCCGCAGGTGACGACGCACTCGCCGCAGCCGCCCTCCTGACCGCCGAGGTCACCGTCCCCGGCGCGGGGGAATCTCCGCACGACCACGACCACGACCCTGGCCCCGGCCCCGGCCCCGACCCCGGATACGCGATCAGCACGCGCGGTCTGGTGAAGAGCTACCCGGGCCCGGACGGCACCACCGTCGACGCGGTCCGCGGCCTCGACCTCGACGTGCGCCGGGGTGAGGCCTTCGCCTTCCTCGGCCCCAACGGCGCAGGCAAGTCCACCACCATCGCCCTCCTGTGCGCCCTCGCCCGCCCCACCTCCGGTCACGCCACCGTGGCCGGCTTCGACGTGGCCACCCGACCGCACGACGTGCGGCGCCAGGTCGGCATCCTGTTCCAGCACAGTGCCCTCGACCCGGACCTGACCGTCGAGCAGAACCTGCGCATCCACGCCCGCCTGTACGGGCTGCCCCGCCGCGACGTGCGCAGGCGGACCGCCGAGGTGCTCGAACCCGCCGGACTGACCGACCGGCGGCGGTTTCCCGTACGCGCCCTGTCGGGCGGCATGCGGCGACGCCTGGAGATCGCCCGCCAGTTGCTGCACTCCCCGAGCGTGCTGTTCCTGGACGAGCCGACGACCGGGCTCGACCCGCACGCGCGCGCCGAGATCTGGGAGCACCTGCGGGCCCTGCGCGACCGGCTCGGCAGCACCCTCTTCGTCACCACCCACTACCTGGAGGAGGCGGAGAACTGCGACCGGATCGCGATCATCGACGGGGGCCGTCTGGTCGCGCAGGGCACGCCGCACGGGCTCAAGGCGGAGGTCGGAGACGACCGGGTGGTGTTGCGCACCAGCGACGACGGGCGGGCGCGGAAAGTCGTCGCCCAGGCTGCGCCGCCGGACCGCCCCGTCACGGTGGACGCCGACGGCACGTGGCTGCGGGTGCCCGACGGCAGCGCGTGGATCCCGCGCCTGTGCGCGGCACTGGAGGCGCACGGCATCGCGGTGCACGCCGCCTCCGCCACCCCGCCCACGCTCGACGACGTCTTCTTCCACCACACCGGCCGCAGCATCACCACCGCCCCCGCCGCGATCGGAGGCGGCCGATGACCGCCCTCACCCTCCAGGCGCCCGAGGCCACCGAGCGGGGGCGGGCGTCCCGGCTGCGGCACGAACTGCGGGCGATCCACGCCCTGGTCCACCGCGATCTGCTGCGCCTGGCCCGTCAGCGCTCCCACACCGTGCTGGTCCTGCTCCAGCCGGTGCTCTACCTCTTCGCGCTCGGCGGCGGGCTCGCCGCCCTCATCCCCGCCGCCTCACTGGGCACCGGCTACCAGACGTACCTCTTCCCCGGCATGCTCATGATGACGGTGCAGACCCCGGCCATCATGGTGGGGATCCGGCTGATCACCGACCGGCAGAGCGGCTACCTGCGCGAGCTCCTGATGGCCCCCGTCAGCCGCTCCACCCTGCTCCTGGGCAGCTGCGCCGGCGGCACGCTCGTCGCCGCGGTGCAGGGCGCCGTCCTGCTCAGCCTGGCCGGCGCGGTCGGCCTGCCGTACGACCCGGTGCTCCTGCTGCTGCTCCTCGGCGGCATGCTCCTGGCCTCGTTCGCCCTCACCAGCATGACCCTGGCGCTGTCGGTGACGCTGCGCAGCCCCGAGCTGTTCCACACACTCCTCAGCCTGCTGATGATGCCCCTGCTGTTCCTCTCCGGCGCCTTCTTCCCGCTGGAGTCCATGCCGGGCTGGGCGCGCGGCCTGGCGACCGTCGATCCGCTCGCGTACGGGGTGGACCTGCTGCGGCGCTGCATCGCCCTGCGGGTCCCGGACCAGGCGGCCGCCGGCGGCATCGAATGGGCGGGTCGGCAGCCCCCGCTGCTCCTGGAGGCCGGGCTGCTCCTCGCCGTCGGAGGGCTGACCCTGCTGTGGGCCGCCCGCCGCTTCAGCCGTCCGGAGTGACCGGCCCCCTCTCCCCCGCACGCCCGCGCGGCCCGCCCGACCGGCGGGCCGTGCGGGCGTGCGGGGGTGCGGGGGGTAAAGCGCGGGAAAAGTCCTGGTCGGACCGCTGCGGTTCCCGCACGGAGTGTTTACGGCGTCTTATCGCGTTCCTAGCGCCCCCGGGCCTCGTTCCGGCGTCCTGGAACGACGGATTCCGCAGCGGGAGGGGCATTGACCTGCGATTCCGCCCGAGCTTCCATTCAGGCCGGGAGCCACGGACCCCACTGACACCGGACGCCTCGGAGGCGATACCGCTCCCGTTCAGATACACCGCTCGCACCGATCGGAACCGCCTGATGACGGACACCCTCAGCGCACCGCACGCGTTGGCCCCCCAGACCGGCCCCGTGCCGCAGAAGCTCAAGCGCTCCATCGGTGTCGTGGGCGGCACCCTGCTCACGCTGTCGTGCGTGACACCCGCCTCGACCCTCTTCGTGGTCGTCCCTGACCTGTTCGACGGCGTCGGCACGTACGCGGCCCTGACCATCGCCATCGGCTCGCTGCTCTGTATCGGCGTGGCGTTCTGCTACTCCGAGCTCGGCACCCTGATCCCGAGCGCGGGCGGCGAGTACGCCATCGTCTCCACCCTCGCGGGCCGCCTGGCCGGCTGGCTGGTCTTCGTGCTGTCCCTGCTGGTCGTGATGATCGTGCCACCGGTGATCGCCATGGGGACCGCCGACTACCTCGCGCCGCTCGTACACCTCCCGGCCCCGCTGGCCGGTGCCGGCGTCATGGTCCTCGCCACCCTCGCCGGTCTGCTCGACCTGCGGGCCAACGCCTGGATCACCGGCATCTTCCTCGTCCTGGAGGTCGTCGCCGCCGGCATCGTCGCGAT
This sequence comes from Streptomyces sp. NPDC042346, assembly GCF_055581845.1. Taxonomy (NCBI): domain Bacteria; kingdom Bacillati; phylum Actinomycetota; class Actinomycetes; order Kitasatosporales; family Streptomycetaceae; genus Streptomyces; species Streptomyces sp. NPDC042346. Next base: position 282,548 of record NZ_JBVJEH010000012.1, read on the forward strand.
CCTCGGCTTCTCCCACTCCCAGCGGGGTGTCGGCGCCCTGGTCCACGGCCAGGTCGCGTCCGCCGGCGGCGGACACTCGCTCGTCACCGGCGCCATGGTCGTATCCGGCCTCGCCATCGCCCTCTTCGTCACCCAGGGCTTCTCGACGGCCGTCTACCTCTCCGAGGAGCTGGAGAACCCGCGCCGCACGGTGGCCCGCACCGTGCTCGCCACGCTCGCCATCTCCACCGCCGTGATCCTGGTGCCCGTCGTCGCGATCACCCTCGGCGCCGGCGACCTGGAGACGCTCACCGGCGGAGACATCAGCGGCATGATCGCCACGTGGTCCAACTCGGCCGTCGGCACCTTCATCAGCCTCTGCGTCGCCCTGGCGATCATCAACGCGGGCATCGTCATGGTCATCCAGAACTCCCGCGTCCTGTTCGCCTCCGCCCGCGACAAGGCCTGGCCGGAGCCCGTCAACAACGCCCTGTCCCGGCTCGGCCGCTTCGGCTCCCCGTGGGTGGCCACCCTGGCCGTCGGCGTCCCGGGCGCGGCCCTGTGCTTCGTGAACCTCGACACCCTGTACGGCGTCACCGGCGTCTCCGTCACCGGCATGTACCTGCTGGTCGCGGTGGCCGCCCTGTTCAGCCGCCGGGGCGCGCACCGCGAGATCGCGGCCTGGCGCATGCCGCTGTGGCCGGCCGTGCCGCTCCTGCTCATCGGCGTCCTCGCGTACGTCCTGTACATGCAGGACACCAAGTACCTGGCATGGACCGGCGGCATCACGGCCGCCGCCACCCTCTACTGGGCCCTGTACCTGCGCCCCCGGCGGGACACCCGCTGGCTGGTCAGCATCCCGGAGGACGAGCAACTCTGACCTCCCCGAGTTCCCCGAGTTCCCCGTAGGCCGGGACGGCGCCAGCCGCCCCGGCCTACGGCGTCGACCCGCCCGGCAGCATGACGAACGGCTGCCGGCCGGTGGGGCGTCGGCGGCGGGAGTTCCGGTCGGCCGCGGGCATGTCGGGGCTCTGACCGCCGGACGGGTGGGGCCGAACTGACGGTGGCTCATTTCCGTACGCCCTCTTGTGGGTTGATGCCGAGGTTCTAAGAATGCACATGACAACCGGAGGATCTTCGGTTGCACGTCATCAGAGGGGAACCCCCACATGAAGAAGCCTCTCGTCGGCGCCCTGCTCGCGCTGCTCCTGACCGGAGCGGCCGCGGTCCCGGCCATGGCGGCCGCGCCGCCGCAGGCTCCCGCGGCCAAGGACCGGGCCACGGCGGCCGTCGCCGTCGACTTCGCCGGCACGGTCGCGCTCAGCAACTGCTCCGGCTCGCTCGTCCGCATGCCGAGCTCCCAGCCGAACGACCCCGCGCTCGTCCTCTCCAACGGGCACTGTCTGGAGACCGGCATGCCGGGGGCCGGCGAGGTCGTCAAGGACGTGCGCTCCACCCGCTCGTTCTCGCTGCTCAACTCGGCCGGCACCAAGGTCGCGACGCTGCGCGCCAGCAAGATCGCGTACGGCACGATGACCGACACGGACATCTCGATCTACCAGGTGACCAAGACCTACGCGCAGATCCAGAGCCTGTACGGCATAGGCGCCCTCACCCTCAACGACGTCCGCCCGACGCAGGGTTCGTCGATCAAGGTGGTGTCCGGGTACTGGAAGCGGATCTACAGCTGCAATGTCGACGGCTTCGTCTACCGCATGAAGGAGGGCGACTGGACCTGGAAGGACTCGGTCCGCTACACCTCCTCCTGCAACACCATCGGCGGCACCTCCGGCTCGCCGGTCATCGACACGACCACCGGCAAGGTCGTCGCCGTCAACAACACGGGCAACGAGAGCGGTGAGAGCTGCACCGTGAACAACCCGTGCGAGATCGACGAGAACGGCACCGTGACCGTCCGCCAGGGCATCAACTACGCCCAGGAGACGTACACGATCGTCCCGTGCGTCGGCGCGGGCAACGTGATCGACCTGAACCGCCCGGGCTGCACCCTGCCGAAGCCGTAACGCGGTAACGCCGCACCGCGCGTCACTGCACCGCCCGCCCGGTCTCTCGGAGACCGGGCGGGCGGACGCGTTACCGCTGTCCGGTCGAAGATCAGTCGGCGCGGGCACGGCGGGCGGCCGATCATGAACGGCGTGATACGGCCCTGATAAGCGCGTACCGGATCCATTGACGCCCCCCGTACAGCACCTACAACACTGAACACATAGATGACAGTGCACATAGGGGTGGTGGGGCGGTGAAGTTCGAGTACGTGTTGCTCGCGTTGATCTCGGCGCGGCCGCGGAGCGGCTTCGATCTGGGGCGGTGGGTGGAGACGGAGGGCCAGTTCCTGCGGTCGCGGGCCCATCACAGCCAGATCTACCGGCTGCTCGGGCGGATGGCGGACGACGAGTGGGTGGCCTTCGAGGTCGACCCCCGGGAGGGGCGGCCGGACGCGAAGGTCTACCGCCTCGCCCCGCGCGGGAAGGAGGTGTTGTGGGAGTGGGTGCGTTCGCCGTACGAGCCGACCAGCCGGTTCCAGGACCCTGACTTCCTGGCCCGGTTCGCCTTCACCGCCCCGCTGGACCGGCAGGCCGCGATCGGGCTGATCGACACCGAACTCGCCTACCGGCGCGCCCAGATCGCCCGCAACCGCGACCGCGACCGCACCCTGCGGTTCGAGGATCCGTTGCCCGAGCTGGACCCGGCTCTGGCCCAGGAGATCTTCGACGACCTGCACGCGTACGGAGCGTCGGCGGTCGACAGCTGGGTGGCCTGGCTGGAGGGAATACGGCACCGCCTCGAACAGCACGGTACGCCGGACCCCGACAGGAGGGACTCTTCCGCATGAAGGCCATCATGGTCATGTTCGACAGCCTCAACAGGCGCATGCTGCCGCCGTACGGATCCGACTGGACGCATGCCCCGAACTTCGCGCGCCTCGCCGAGCGGACAGTCACTTTCGACAGGGCGTACGCGGGATCGATGCCGTGCATGCCGGCCCGCCGCGAACTGCACACGGGGCGCTACAACTTCCTGCACCGCAGCTGGGGACCGCTGGAGCCCTTCGACGACTCGATGCCCGAACTGCTCAAGCAGAGCGGTGTGTACACGCATCTGGCCAGCGACCACCCGCACTACTGGGAGGACGGCGGCGCCACCTACCACGGCCGCTACAACTCCTGGGAGTTCTTCCGCGGGCAGGAGGGTGATCCGTGGAAGGGGCAGGTGGCCGATCCGCAGATGCCCGAGGACCTGAAGCGGATGCGTTCGGCCGTCTACCGGCAGGACTGGGTGAACCGGCCGCACATGGCGACCGAGGACCGGCATCCGCAGACGCTCACCTTCGACGCCGGCCTGGAGTTCATCCACACCAACAAGGACGCGGATCGCTGGTTCGTCCAGATCGAGACCTTCGACCCGCACGAGCCGTTCTTCAGCCACCAGCGGTTCAAGGACCTCTACCCGCACGCGTACGACGGGCCGCACTTCGACTGGCCCGACTACAAGCAGGTGGTGGAGACGGACGAGCAGGTCGCCCACGCCGGTTACGAGTACGCCGCCCTGCTCTCCATGTGCGACCACTCGCTGGGCCGGGTCCTCGACGCCATGGACGAGCACGGGCTCTGGGACGACACGCTCCTGATCGTCAACACCGACCACGGGCTGCTGCTCGGCGAGAAGGGCTGGTGGGGCAAGGCCGTCCAGCCCTGGTACAACGAGCTGGTCCATCTGCCGCTGTTCGTCTGGGACCCGCGCTCCGGCGGCGCGGGCGAGCGGCGCGAGACCCTCGTACAGACCATCGACCTCGCTCCCACGCTCCTGGAGTACTTCGGCGTCGAGCGCCCGGTCGACATGCAGGGCGCACCGCTACCCGTCGCCGCCGCGGACGACCCCGTACGCGAGGCCGGCCTCTTCGGCATCCACGGCGGGCACGTGAACATCACCGACGGCCGGTACGTCTACATGCGCGCCCCCGTCTCCCCGGACAACGCCCCGCTGGAAGAGCACACGTTGATGCCCACCCACATGCGCGGCCGCTTCACCCCCGCCGAACTCGCCGACGTGGAGCTCGCTGAGCCGTTCGGCTTCACCAAGGGCGTCCGCACCCTGCGGGTGCCGGGCCGCACCTTCGTCAATCCGTACCACCACGGCAGCCTGCTCTTCGATCTGGAGAACGACCCCGAGCAGCTCGACCCGCTCGTCGACGACGAGGCGGAGCTCCGGCTCGCGACGCTGCTGGTGGAGTTGATGCGAGGCACGGAGGCTCCGCCGAGTCAGTACGAACGCCTGGGGCTGCCGGCCGAAGGCCCGGTGACCGAAGCTCATCTCCTCGTCCGGGCTCAGCGCGACCAGGCCCGGCGGGCCGCGCTGCCGCTGCCGCGGCTCGACGAGTTCCCGGTCGGGCGGGTGTCGGTCCGGACACCGATGCGGACGCTGATGTCCGACCCGGTCGCCTCCGTCGTACTGCGCCGGCATCTGCCCAGCCTGTTCGACTCCGAACTGCTCCAGTTCCTGGGGCCCATGCCGTTGATCGACGTCGCGGCGGTGGCGGCCGGGGCCATACCCCGCGAAGCACTCAGGGCGGTCGCCGAGGAACTCGCCGCGCTCTGAGCCACTGCCGAAGTGGCCGGTGCCGGGGTTGCCGCCCCGTCACCGGCCGACACACCCCTTTCCCCTTTCCCCGTGCATCTCCAGCGAAGAGACCACACACGCAGAGGAAGCGAGGCGCCATGCCCGAGCTTATCCACGATCCCGACACGAGAAGACAGACCCGGGCCGCCCCCGTCCCCGGCCGGTGGCGACAACTGTCGCTCCTGGGCGGCGCCATGGTCGTCGACAACACCGAGGCCGGCGTGATCGGCGGGCTCTTCCCGGTGATCCGGCAGGCCCTCGGCCTCTCGCTCGGCGCCCTCGGCATCCTGACCGCCGCGGGCAAGCTGATCGGCGTGATCACCGCACCCCTGTGGGTGTGGGCCGCCCACCGCTGGTCCCGCAAGACGGTGCTCGTCCTCTGCGCGGGCATGTGGGGCGTCTGGGGCGTGGCCGCGGGCTTCGCCCAGAACTTCACCCAGCTTCTGCTGTTCTCGACGCTGCTCGCCGCGGGCTACGCCGGAGCCCACCCGATCATCACCACCATCGTCGGCGACCTCTTCGAGAGCTCGTCCCGGGGCCGGGCCATCGGGATGCTGTTCGGCGCGACCGCGCTCGCGTCCTCGGTCTTCGGCACGCTCAAGGGCCAGCTCGCGGGCTTCGAGGACGGCTGGCGCTGGGGCCTCTGGGCGATCGGCGGGTTCAGCATCCTCTTCGGCCTCGTGCTGTGGCGGTACCTGCGCGACCCCGGCCAGGGCGCCTCCGAGGCACAGCTCGCGGACCTCGACCGCGCAGCCCGGGACGCCTCCGGCCTGGTGAACCGACGCCAGGTCGCCTCCCTCTTCAAGATCCCCACCCTGGTGGTCCTCCTGGTCTCCCGGCTCCTCTCGGGGCACCTGCTCGTGTTCTCCTTCGCCGTGGTGTTCCTCGTCGAGGTCTACGGCTTCACCACCCAGACCGCGTCGGTGATCCTGATGCCCGTCGGCATCGGCTACTTCGCCGGAACGGTCCTCGGCGGTCTCGCCGCCGACCGGGCCGCCCGCCTCAGCCCGCGCCACGGCCTGCCCGCCGTGCTCCAGGCGGCCCAGATCCTCTTCGCCGTCCTCGCGTTCTTCGGTACCCAGTTCCACTACGGCGGCATCGGTCCGTACGCGCTGTTCTTCGGACTGATGGGCGTGGCCCAGGGCGTCAACCCCGGCATCAACCGGCCGATGATCATGGCCGTGGTCCCGCCCGAACTACGTCCCGCGGCCTTCACCCTCTACGTCTCCGTCTTCGAGGCGATCGCCTGGGCCCTGTTCGGCCTCGGCGCCGGCTTCCTCGGCGACGCGATCGGGCTGCGCCCCGTCTTCCTGTGGGTCCTGGTCGTCCTGATGCTGGTCAACGGGGCGTTCCTGACCCTGCTGCACCGCACGTACGCGCGTGACTCCGCCCGCATGCAGCGCGATCTCGACCGCCGACGCGGGCAGGCCCTGTCGTGAGGCCGGGGTCCCCCGCGTAAGAACCGGGAGGTGGCGGGGACGCGGGACGGGCCCGGTGGTGGCCCTATGCTGCGGCGGTGACCATACCCTCCTCGTCCGCCGCGCCCTCGCGTCTCGCCCTCGCGTCGGTTGTCGCGCTGATCGTCGTCACCCTGGCCGCGTTCTGGGCTTGGCGGTGGTGGGACGGTGAGCAGGAGGGCGAGTTCGCGGCCGATCCGCGGGCGTACTGCGGGCTCGTCACCCCCGAGACGATCCACCGGCTCGTGCCCGAGGCGTACGGCGGGCGCGAGGACACGGCGTCCTGCACGTGGGCCGCGCCGCGCGAGAAGGGGAAGTACCGGGCCAACGTTCATCTCCTCGCCAGTCGGCTCGATGTCGAGCTGGCCGAGGAGGACATGCGCGAGCAGCGCACCGACGGTGAGCCCGGCTGGGAGAAGGGCACCCCTGAGGACCTGATCGGCCTCGGCGACGAGGCCTTTCTCCGTTTCCGGCCGCCCGTCCCCGGCAAGAACATCACCGCACAGGTCGTCTTCCGCCGCAGCAACATGGTGATCTCCGTGGCCTACGCCCGCGGCGACGACGACCGGCAGGCCGCCCGCGCCGGCGCCATCGACGCCGCTCGCGAGGCAGCTGCCCTCCTCAGGCCCTGACCTTCACCAGGCCGGATTCGTAGGCCAGGACGACGAGTTGGGCGCGGTCGCGGGCGTGGAGTTTGGTCATGGCCCGGTTGATGTGGGTCTTCGCGGTCGACGGGCTGATCACCATGCGGTCCGCGATCTCGTCGTTGGAGAGGCCGTGCGCGACCAGGACGACGGCCTCGCGTTCGCGGCCGGTCAGTTCCTCCAGGGCCGGGCCGGTGTCGTCGGGCAGCGGCTGGGCGACGTACCGGTTGATGAGTTTGCGGGTGATCGACGGTGCGAGCAGGGCGTCGCCCCGCGCGGCGACGCGTACGGCATGGAGGAAGTCCTCCGGCACGATGTCCTTGACGAGGAAGCCCGTGGCACCGGCGCGCAGGGCGTGGAAGACGTACTCGTCGAGGCCGTAGTTGGTGAGGATGACGACGCGCACGCCGGCCAGCGCCGGGTCCGCGGCGATGCGCCGGGTGGTCTCGATGCCGTCCATGACCGGCATCTGAATGTCGATGAGCGCGATGTCGGGCTCGTGCTCCCTGGCCAGAGCCAGCCCCGCCCTCCCGTCGGCGGCCTCGGCCACGACCTCGATGTCGGCTTCGAGGTCGAGGAGCGCGCGGAATCCACTGCGGATGAGGGGCTGGTCGTCGACCAGGAGGACACGGATCACGGGGTTCGTTCCATGGAGGGTTCGGGGAGTACGGCCGGTTCTGGGGGCACGGCCGGTTCTGGGGGCACGGCCGGTTCTGGGCGTTCGGCCGGTTCTGGGAGTACGGCCGGTTCTGGGCGTTCGGCGAGTTCTGGGAGTGCCGGGAGTACGGCCTCGACCGTGAAGCCGCCCCCGCTGCGTGGTGCCGCCCGGAGACGGCCCCCGAGGGCGGTGACGCGTTCGCGCATCCCGAGCAGTCCGATGCCGGGAACCGGGGCGGTGTCCGGCGTGGCCTTGCCGTCGTCGTCGACGTGGAGGGTGACGGCGTCCGGGCGGTAGCCGATGCGGACCGACGCCGCGGTGGCGTCGGCGTGACGGGCGACGTTGGTGAGCGACTCCTGGACGATCCGGTAGACGGTCCGCCCCACGGTGGCCGGGACCTCGCGCCGGGGGCCTTCGATCGTCAGGGTGGCCGTGAGGCCGGCTCTCCCGGCCCGTTCCACCAGTTCCGGGATGTGGTCGAGTCCGTGCGGAGGGCTCGTGTCGTCGTCGCGGAGCGCCTCCAGGGTCGCTCGGAGCTCCCGGGCGGCCTCGCGGCCGGCCTCCCGGATCGCCAGCAGGGCATCCGGAACCTGTTCTCCCCGCTTGTGGGCCACGTGGACGGCGGCCTCGGACTGCACCTTGATGACCGAGATCTGGTGGGTGAGCGAATCGTGCAGCTCCCGCGCGATGTGCAGCCGCTCCTCGTCGGCCCGGCGCCGCGCGGTCTCCTCACGGGTGCGTTCCGCCTCGTCCGCCCGTCGCTCGGCCTGCCGCAGTGCTTCGCCGGCGGCGCCTGCGGCGATCAGCCAGGCGATCTCCAGGGCACCCCGGGCCTGCGCGAACGCCTCGCCCGTGTCGTGCAGCCCCGAGAGCAGGGCCGCGACGGGAAGCGCGGTCAGCACGGTCACGCTCGCCACCACCGTGACCGCGCGGTGTCCCGCCCTCATGGCCGCGTACACCGCGAACAGGAACGCGACGGCGGGCACGTCGAAGCCTGCCGCCTGGTAGCCCACCGCGCACACGCCGGTGACGGCCAGGACGGGGACCGGAGCCCGACGGCCGGCGGCCAGTGCGAGACCGCCGGCCGCCAGCAGCCCGTAGCCGAACAGATCGAGGCCCGTGGCGGCGTGCTGCCCGGACCCCCCGGTGACCAGCAGCGCCGCCGCCACTCCGACGGCGATCAGCCGGTCTCTGACCTCGGCCGGAACCCCGACCCGCCCCTTGCTCATGAGCGCACCCTAGCCAGATCCGCGGACGGTGGGATCCCGCTCGCGGACGAGCGGCCGGCTACCGCGCACGCGGTACGTGCGCGGTGCCTGCCGCGTTCGCGGTAGGGCGAAGTGTCCGCGTCCGCGAGACGACCGGAGGAGGTGAGGGCGACAGGATCGGGCTCCGTCCCGTCACAGGAAGAGAAGGAGCCGTCCCATGTCTGTTCGTCGTCTGTTCGTCCCCGCCGCGGCCGCCGTGCTCGGAGGCCTCGGCCTTGCCGCACCAGCGGCGGCGGACGCCGCGACCCGGCCCGTCGCCGCCAGCGTCTACGACTTCGGCCTCGGGCGGGCCGGAGCCACCACGGGCGGTCTGGTGGCGCTGGCCGGTGTGGTCATCGCGGTCCTGGCGCTGACCCGCCCGGCCGGTCGTGCCGGCATCGCCCGTGGGCCGCGCGGAGCCCTGACCGCGGTGGCGGCGGGGGCGATCGGCCTGGCCCTCGGCGGGCTGGTCGCGGCCACCGCCGACGGGGGCCTCGGGACCGGCAACGGTCTCGGCGGGGCCTATGTGGCGCTGTTGCTGGGGTTCGTCGCCGTCACTCTGGGTGGGACGGCTCTGGCCCGCCGTCGCCGCACCGGCTGACCCGTGTCTCCCGCCGTCGCCGCACCGTCCCCGGTCCCGGTCCGGTCCCCGGGCCGTCGACCCGACTCCCGCCGGGGGCTCCGCACGGTCCGCGGCCGAGCGCCGCCCGGCGGTGCAGCGCGTGAGGGCGGGCCGGGGCTGTGCACGGGGCACAGCCGCCCGGCCGATGTCCGTGCGGGGAGCACAGTTCGCCGGGGCGTCGGGTGTCTAAGGTGCCGCCACCCCTCAGGTCGAGGGACGCGTAGCCTGTTTCGGGGCCCGGAAGGACAGTCGATGAGCGCCGTACGAGAAGCAGTACCGGGGGCCGGAGAGGGTCCCGTCAGAGGTGTCGAGCCCGCGCGGACCGTCGGGTCCTGGTTCGACGACATGCCGTTCCGCAAGGCGCACCTGCTGGCCGCCGTGGCCCTCTTCATGGCCTTCGTCATCGAGTCCTGGGAGCAGCTCGCCCTCGTCTACGTCTCCGGGGACCTGGGGACCGACTTCGGCATCGACGAAGGCGCCATCGGCTGGGCACTGTCCGCCGTCGCCCTCGGCATGATCCCCGGCAGTCTCGTCTGGGGGCCCGTCTCCGACCGGATCGGGCGGCGCGCGGTCTGTCTGTGGTCGCTGGCCGCCTACGGCGTGATCGCGCTGGCCAGCGCCTTCTCGCCGACCTTCACGGTGCTGATGATGACCCGTTTCCTCTCGGGTCTCGCCCTGGCCGGCATCTACACGGTGACCTTTCCCTACTTCCTGGAGCTGCTGCCCTCGCGGCTGCGCGGCCGGGCCGCCGTCTACCTGTCCATCGGCTGGCCGATCGGCGTTCTGCTCGCCGTCGCGGTCACGCGGTTCGTGGGCGGGCTCGGCTGGCACGTCGTGGCGATCGCGAGCGGTCTCGCGGGTGTCTGGGTCCTCGCGATCCGCGCCTGGGTTCCCGAGTCCCCGTACTGGCTCGCCGAACGCGGCCGGCACGAGGAGGCCGCCGCGGTGCTGCGCCGGCTCGGCGCGGACGTGCCCGAGGGGACCGTCTTCGCCACCTCCCACACGGGCGGGAAGGAGCGGCCGGGACAGCCGCTGGACCTCCTGCGGGGGCGTCTGCTGCGCATCACGGTGCTGATGCTCGTCGTGAACTTCACCTTCAACTGGGGGTACTGGGGGCTCCAGACCTGGCTGCCCACGCTCCTCCAGGAGAAGGGCCTCAGCATGTCGGCGAGCCTGGGGTTCGTGGCCCTGAGCGCCGTCTTCATGATCCCCGGCTATGTCTCGGCATCCCTCCTCACCGGGCGATACGGCCGCCGGAAGGTCTTCCTGCCGTACCTCGCCCTCGCCGCCGTCTCCGGCGTGGCCTTCGCGTACGCCGACACCCTGACCACCCTGTACGTGGCGAACTTCGCGCTGTCGTTCTTCTGCCTGGGTGCGTGGGGCGTCTGGAACACGTGGAACGGCGAGTTCTATCCGACGGCCCTGCGGGCGACGGGCTACTCGTGGGCGACCGCTGCGCAGCTCGGCGCCACCTCGCTCGCCCCGTCCGTGGTCGGCTACCTGCTCGCGCGGGCCACCGGCTACTCGTCCACGATCCTCTTCATCATGGCCTTCCTCGTCGTGGCCCTGCTGTGCGCGGCCCCGCTGCCGGAGACCGAGGGCAAGGACCTGGAGTAGCGGACACCGGGGTCGGGGCCAGGGCCGGGGACCGGAGCGGGCGGGCAGGCGGGTGCGTCGTGGTCCCGAGTCGCCGTGATCGCGGCCGGTGGAAGGATGGGGGCGTGAGGATCGGAATCGACGTGGGCCGCGCCACCACCACGGCGGCGCTCGCCGACGCCACCGGCCGCGTCGTCGCCGAGGCCGTCGTCGACAGCGCCCCTCGGACGGCCGTCTGCCTCCGTCGCGTGCTCGCCGCCCTCGGACCGTTCCCGGGCCCCGTCGGGGCCGTCGCCGTCGTCACCGACCTCGCGCGCCGGCCCCCGCGGCCACGGCCGGTCGCCGTCCTGCGGATCGCCCCCGCGTGCCACCCGGCTCTCGCCCCGCTCGCCGACTGGCCCGAGGCGGCCCGTGCGGCCGTCGGGGCGATGACCGCCGTCGTCGTCGGCGGCAGCGCCGTCACCGGCCGGCCGCTCGCCCCGCTCGACCGCGCCGCCGTCGCCGCGTTCGCCGCCCGCGCGCGGGACGCCGGCCTGTCGGTGTTCGCGGTGTGCGCGGCGGGAGCTCCTGCCCGGCCCGAGCCGGAGCTCGAAGCGGCGGCCGTCCTCGCCGCCGCCGTCCCCGGAGCGACGCTCAGCCTCTCGTACGAGATCGGCTCGGCGGGGCTGCGCGAACGCGAGAACGCCACCGTCGTCAACGCGGCCCTCGGCGGCTGGGCCGAGGAGCTCGTCGCCGACTGCCGGACGGCTCTGCGCTCGGCGGGCGTGTCCGCCCCGCTCTTCTTCGCCCGCGACGACGGCGGGCTGGTCTCGGCGGAGTACTTCCGCCGCCACCCGGTGATCGCCACGGCCCCCGCCGCGGCCTGCGGCGCGCGCGGCGCCCTCGCCCGCGCCGGTTTCACCCCTGCCGGTTCCACGCCTGCCGGCCTCACTCCTGCCGGCCATGCTTCTGCCGGCCTCACCCCTTCCCGCCTCGGCCCCGCCGGTCCCGCCCCTTCCCGCCTCGCCCCCGCCGGTCCCGCCCCCGCCGGGCTCGGCCATGCGGTCGTCATCGACGCGGGTGCCCGCTCCGTCCGCTGCCTCGTCGTGCGCGACGGGGAGCCCGAACGCACCCGCGTCCCCGTGCCCGGCCCCCTCGGTGTGCGGCTCGCGCTCGGCGCCCCCGACATCGTGGAGGTCGTCGGGGAGAGCACGGCCGGTTCGGTCGCCGCACAGGCGGCGCGTCTGCGGGAGCGGCTTCCCGGCTCCGCGACGCTGTACACCGGCGGCGCCGCCGAGTCCGTGGGCGCACCGCCCGCCGACGCCGCCACCCAGGCGGCGCGGCTCACGGACGCCGCCCGGTACGCGGCCCGCGCCGAGTGCCGGGTCGAGCTGGAGCAGGTGGTCTCGGCGGCGGGCCGCGCCGAGCTCGACCAGCTGCTCGCCGCCGCCCGCGACCACGCCCTGTCGCGCTGTGTCGCGGCCGGGGCCGCCCCCGACTCCGTACGGGTCGAGGGCCTCGCCCACGCTCCCGTCGCCTATCTGCCGGCCGGGGTGCACAGGGTGACCGTGCGCGCGGCCGGTGAGCCGGTCGCGGGGGCCGTCCGATGACCGCGCGTCGCCCCGGTGCCGTCGGCGGAGGGCCGGTGCGCCTGTTGGGGGCCGAGGAACTGGAGCACCTGGCCGTCGGTGCGCGGGTGCTCGCCGCGGGGACCGAGGAGTCCGCCTACCGCGTGGCCCTGGACTGGGCCGCCGCCGAACTCGCCGCGCACGGCCCGGTCCCTCTGCTCTCCCCGGAGCAGCTGGACTCCGTGGGGCTCTGTGTGGCCGTGACGCTGGCCGGTGCCTCGGCCGCCCTCGCCGAGCAGCTGCCTCTCGGCGACGAACCGGTCAGGGCCGTGCGGGCCGTCGAGCGTCTCGTCGGGCGGCGGGCCGAGGCCGTCGTGCCGCTCAACACCGCGGCGGAGAACGCGCTCATCGCCTTCGCGGCCGCGGCCCGCTGCGGCCTCCCGCTCGTCGACGGCGACGGCTGCGGGCGGGTGCTGCCCCTCCTGGAGCAGACGCTGTTCACCCTCGCGGGCGCCGCCCCGGCCCCGCTCGCCCTGGCCACCCCCGGCGGTGACGTCGTCACTCTGGAGTCCGGGCGCGGTCAGGTCGAGGACCTGATCCGTCCCCTGGTGTCCGCGTCCGGCGGCTGGGCGGTGGTCGCCGCGTACCCGATGGACGGCGCCCGTCTGGCGGCGTGCCTGGTCCCCGGGACCGTCGGCCGGGCCGTCGCCGCCGGCACGGACACCGGCCGTACGCGGTTCGCCGCCTGGCGGCCCCGGCGCCTGTGCCAGGGGCGGATCGTCGCGGTGGAGCAGTCGGCCGGCGCGTACGGGAGCCTGGACGCGGACCCTTACGGGGTGTCCCCCTCGTACGGAGCTTCCCTCCCTTACGGAGCTTCCCTCCCCTACGGGGCCTCCCTGCCGTCCCGGCCGACGAGCGTCCTCGTCGACGAGGACGAGGGGCTGCGCCGCCGGTTCCGGCTCGAAGCGCACAACGAGGTCCTGCTGGCGCTCGCCGACGGTGCTCAGGTCGCGGCCCTGCCCGATCAGATCCTGATGCTCTCCGCCACCGACAGAGGGGTCCTGGACGTCGAGCGCGCGGTGCCCGGCATGGCCGTGGAAATCGTCGTCATCGACGCTCCGGAAGCCTGGTACACCCCTGAGGGGCGGGCGCTGGCCCGTACGGGAAGCGGAGGCGGCCGATGAGCGGCGACGACGGTTCCCGTACGGGCGGACCGGCCGCCGCGGTCCGTCCGCTCACGCTGGCCGAGCTCCTCCAGGACGGTCCTCTCGGGGACGTCGAGGTGTACGGGGCCGGTGACGGCGCCGCCGAGATCGTGGCCGTGCGCATCGTCGACCGGCTCGCCGCCCTGGACCGGGTGCAGCCCCGTACCGCCGTCGTCCTCACCGCCGGGACCGCCGCTGCCGCCTGGACCGTGGAGATGGCGCTGCGGAAGGCCTGGGAGCACGCGGCCGCGTGTGTGGTCGTCTCGCGCGAGGCGGGTCATCCTGACTCGGTCGCCGAGCTGGCGGGCCGGCTCGGCGTCCCGCTCCTCGTCGTGGCCGGGGACGCGCTGGACGCGGCGGTCCGGATCGCCTCGGCCGTCGCCCGGCCCGAGGCGGGCCGCACCGCCCTCGTCGCGGGCGCGGCGCGCAGGATCGCGGAGGCCGGCACCCGTCCGGTACGGCTCCTCTCCGCGCTCCACGCCGTCCTGCCGTCCACGTCCGTGGCGCTCACCGCCCCGTCGGGCGAGCTCGTCGCGGGTCGTGCCGCCGCCCTCGACGACCCGGCAGGGACCGCCCTGGCGGTGACGGTCGACGTCCCGGGGCCCGGCGGGGAGCGCTTGGCGGTGCTGACGGCGCGGTTCCGTGCGCGGGCGGCCGGCTGGGAGGGGACCGTGCGGGAGGTGCTGGGGCTCGCCGTGGCGCCGCTGACCGCCTGGGCGGCGGGTGAACGGCTCGCCGCCGAGCGCGCCGAGCGGCATGCGGCGGGCCTGCTGCGGGAACTCCTCGACCGTTCCGGCGGGGTCGCCCGCCAGGACGGGCCCGGTGCCGTGGACGACGGCGGGGAGCCGACGGGGCACGATCCGCTGATCGCCGGGGCGGTCGCTCTCGGCTGGCCGCTGCGCGGGCCCTTCGTCGTGTACGCCCTGCGGCCCGGGGACGCGGCCGAACCGGCCGTGGGGCAGCTGCTCACCGCCCGCTGGGCGCGCGCGGGCGTCGGCGGTGGTCCGCTCGTGCGGTACGACGGTGTGTGGGTGTCCTGGGAGGCCGTCGACGCTTCGGGGGACGCGCACCAGGACCCCGTCGCCCGCGCCGAGCGCCGGCTGCGGGCCGCGTCCGCCGAGCCCGGCAGGCTGCCCCCGGTCGCGGGGGCGGTGGCGGGTCCGGTGGCCGGGCTCGACGGGCTGGGCGGGGCGCTCGCGGAGGCGGTGGCGGCGGTCGCCGTCGTGCCGCTCGGCGGCGTCGTCCGTGCCGACCGGGTGGGGCCGGCCCGGCTGCTCGCCGCGCTGCCCCGGGAGGCCCTGCGCGGTCCGGCCGCCCTGCTGCTCGCGCCGCTGCTGGCCGTGGACCGGGGCGGGGCCCTGTTGCGGACCCTGGCGGTGCTGCTCGATGTCGGCGGGGCGCCGTCCGTCGCGGCGGCCCGCCTCGGGGTGCACCGCAACACCGTGGCCGCCCGGCTCGAACGGCTGCGGGCGCTGGGGTGCGATCCCGACGATCCCGGTCTCCGGCTGCCGCTGCACCTGGCCTGCCGGGTGCTGCTCGACGAGCCGGAGACCGGCGGATCAGAGGGACCGCGAGCGGGGTCCGGACCACGGTCGGAGCCGGCGTCCGGACCACGGTCGGAACCGGGGGCCGGAACCGGTCAACGGGACGGCGCGGACGGGTAGTCGGCGGCGGCGCGCCCGGGGCTCAGCATGCCCTGCCGGACGTCCTCGGCGACCGCATCGGCGGCCCGCTCGGCTGCGGGGCCGTAGCCGCCGCCTCCGCCGCTCTCGCAGCGCAGCACATCGCCCTCGCGCACCGGCAGGGCGTTCACCTTGAGCAGGGAACGGGCATCCGTCCGGCCCGGGTTGAGCGTCACCCGGGGTGCGGCCCCGGCCTCGCCGCCGAACAGTCCCCACGCCGGGGTCACCGAACGCTCCCACCACAGGGAGAGGTCCTGGTCGGCGGTGAACCGGTACTGGCGCACCACGCCGTTGCCGCCCCGGGTCCGCCCGGCGCCCGCCGAGTCCTCCCGTACCGCGTACTCCTCGACGCGTACCGGGAAGAGGGTCTCCAGGACCTCCACCGGCATGTCCCGGAGCGAGCCGTTGACGTTGTTGATGAGGCAGGACTCGCCGTCCCCGGCCGCCCAGGCTCCCCAGCCGCCGACCGTCGCCTCCTGGGAGACGAAGAGCTTGCCCGTGCGCGGGTCGAGGCCCGTGAACTGCACGATCATCGAGTCGCCGTACGAGGCCGCCGCGGCCCGCTCCGGCACGGCCGGGGCCAGGGCGCGCACGACGAGGTCGATGACGAGCCCGAGGTGCGAGTAGTAGTACTGGCAGGCGGCGGGTTCGATCGCGGCGAGCATCGAGCCGGGCCGGGTCAGGACGTCGAGCGGCTTGAACGAGCCGCCGTTGAGGGGTACTTCACCGCTGACGAGCAGCTTGTACCCGACGCGGCAGGCGGCCACGGTCTGCGCGGCGCCGCAGTTGACCGGGCCGGTCGCCTGGTCCGCGCACTCCGTGACGTCCATCGTCATCCGGTCGCCGTCGATCGTCACGCGCACGGTCACGGGGAGCGGGGTGTCGAGGTCGATGCCGTCGTTGTCGAGCTGCCCGGTCGCCTCGTACACGCCGTCCGGGATGGCGGCGATCTGTTCCCGCTCCCGCCGCTCCGTCTGCGCGAAGATGGCGTCACGGGCGGCGAGGAGCGTCTCCGTGCCCCACCGTTCGACGATCTCGGCGAGCCGGCGGGCGCCGGTCAGCGCGCAGGCGACCTGCGCCCGCATGTCGCCGAGCGTGGGCTGCGGGAAGCGGACCTGGCGGGCGATCAGGTCCTGTGTGAGGACGCAGGGTTCCCCGGCCTCGTAGATCTTCAACGGGCCCATGCGCAGGCCCTCCTGATAGATCGTCGTGGAGTCCATGGACCCGCCCGGGTCCTTCGAACCCATGTCGATCCAGTGGGCGCGGGAGGCGGCGAAGCCGACGAGTTCCCCGCGGACGTGGATCGGCGCGTAGACGGTGACGTCGTTGAGGTGGGTGCCGCCGATGTACGAGTCGTTGAGCACCCAGACGTCGCCCTCGCGCCACACGTCGGTGCCGTACATCCGCTCCGTCGCGCGGGTGCACTCCTCCAGGTTGCCGAGGAAGATGGGCAGCCCGGAGGACTGGCCGAGGACGTGGTGGTCACGGTCGAGGAGCGCGACCGCGCAGTCCTTGGCCTCGTAGATGGTGGGGGTGTACGCCGACCGGATCAGCGTCGTGTTCATGTCCTCGGCGGCCTGGAGCAGGGCGCAGCGGATGATCTCCGTGGTGACGGGGTCGACCGTGCCGGCGGCGGGTCGGGTGCCCGTGGTGGGTCGGGTGCCCGTGGTGGGGGTGCTCACGCGGTGCCTCCGAGCTTGATGACGAGGAAGCCGTTCGCGTCGACGGCGACGTGCGCGTCGGGCGGGACGACGGTGGTGGAGGTGGCCTCGACGACGATCGCCGGTCCGTTGAACTCCTCGCCCGCGGGGAGGTGTTCGCGGCGCAGGACGGGGGTCTCGTGGGTGACGCCGTCGAAGACGACCGGCTTGACGCGGCCGGCCCACGGGTTCTCCCCGGGCTCCGGGGCGTACGCGACCGGGGCGGCGGCCGGGGCCGCGCCGAGCGCCGTGGTGCGCAGGGTGACGAACTCGACCGGGGCGCCCGCGGTGGCGTGTCCGTAGCGGCGCTCGTGGAGGGCGGCGAAGCGGGCCGAGACCCGGGCGAGGAAGCCCTCGGACGCGGGCTCCTCCGTCGAGTCGAGCGGAACGGTGAGCGTGTAGTCCTGGCCTTCGTACCGCATGTCGACGGTGTGCTCGACGCGACGGCGTTCCGCCGGGACGCCCTGCTCTCCGAGGGCGGCGAGGCCCTGCGCGCGCAGCGTGCCGAGCGCGGCCGCCATCGCGGCGCCGTCCAGGGCGTCGCCCGGGGTGAAGAACTGGCGGGTGAGGTCGCGGCGGACCTCGGTGCCGAGCATGCCCCAGGCGGAGAACGCACCGGGGAAGCGGGGCACCACGACCTCGGACACGCCCAGTTCCCTGGCGATCTCGACAGCGTGCATGGGTCCCGCACCGCCGAAGGCGAGGAGGGTGAACTCGCGGGGTTCCAGGCCGTGTTCCACGGTGAGCGTACGGATTGCCTGCGCCATCTTGGCGTTGGCGACGTCGCAGACGCCGCCCGCGAGTTCCACGGCGGAGAGGCCGAGTTCGGCGGCGAGTCCGTCGACCGCGCGGTGGGCGGCGTCGACGTCGAGCGTCATGTGGCCCCCCGCGAACCACTCGGGATCCACCCGGCCGAGGACCGCGTTGGCGTCCGTCACGGTGGGCCGGACGCCGCCGCGCCCGTAGCAGGCGGGGCCGGGGGCCGCGCCCGCCGACTCGGGGCCGACCCGGAGTCCGCCGGCCTCCACGTAGGCGATCGAGCCGCCGCCCGCGCCGATGGTGTGCAGGTTGACCAGGGGCATCAGGACCGGGAAGCCGTCCGCGGTGCCCTCGTTGGAGATGTCGGGCCTGCCGTCGAGGACGAGGGAGACGTCGAACGAGGTGCCGCCCATGTCGACGCAGATGGCGTTCGGCCGACCGAGCAGGGCCGCCGCGGCCACGCCGCCCATGGTGCCGCCGACCGGTCCGGAGAGCAGCGTCTGCAGCGGGTGGCTGCGGGCGAAGGCGGCGTTCACGACGCCGCCGGAGGACTGCATGACCTGGACGGGCACGCCGAGGCCCCGCTCGGCGAACCGCTCCTCGATCCGGCCGAGGTAGCGGCGCACCACCGGCCCCGTGTAGGCGTCGAGTACGGCCGACGACGTCCGCTCGTACTCGCGCCACTCGCCCGCGACCCGGTGCGAGAGGACGACCATCACGTCGTCACCGAGCTCCTCGGCGAGGATCTCCCCGGCGCGGAGCTCGTGCGCGGGGTTCACGTATCCGAAGAGGAAGGAGACGGCGACGGCCGTGTACCCCTCCGCGCGGACCCTGCGCGCCACCGCCCGTACGGCTTCCTCGTCGAGCGGTCGCAGCTCCTGGCCGCGCCAGTCGAGCCGGCCGCCCGCCTCGGCCGTGGCCTGGCGTTCCACGAGCGGCACCGGCTTGCGGTAGTGCAGGTCGAACATGCGGTCCCGGTTGCCGCGGGCGATGTGGTAGACGTCCCGCATGCCCTCGGACATGAGGAGCAGCACCCGGGCGCCCTTGCGCTCCAGGAGGGCGTTGAGGCCCTGGGTCGTCCCGTGGACGAAGAACGAGATCGCGGCGGGATCGTCCACCGCGCGCCCCAGCGAGGCGAAGACGCCCTCCGCCAGGTCGCCGGGCGTGGTCGGCGCCTTCGCCGCGAGATAGGTGCCGCGCGTCTCGTCGTACGCGACGACATCGGTGAACGTGCCACCGATGTCCATGGCCACCCGGTATGTCGTGCCGCCTGTCATGCCGCCTCCCGGCTGTCTCAGGGAATGGACGGACGCTAACGAGCGGCAGCTGCGGAGCGGCTGTGCGCGGCGCACGGGCGGGGCGGGGCCACCGTGCAGCACGCACAGCCGGGCGGGTCGGGGCCACCGTGCAGCGCGCACAGCAGGGCAGGTCGGGGCCACCGTGCACCGCGCACATCCGGCAGGGTCAGGCGTCCGGCGTCCCGGGCGTTCCGCCCGCCTGCCGCACGTCCTCGTGGAGGTGCACGATCCGCCAGACGCCGTCCGCGCCCCGGTGCAGGACGGCGGTGTTGCGCACGAGCTCCGGCAGCAGCGCGCGGCCGTCGCCGGCCGGGGCGAAGTCCACGCGCAGCAGGTAGCGCAGCACGGCGAGGTCGCCGAAGACGTCCACGACGGGCTCGTCGGCGAGCAGGCCCGCCTCCTCGGGCCCTTCCGCGCCCTCCCCCGTCGCCGGCCGCTCGTCCCGGATCCGGTCCAGGTCGGCCTTGCCGCACAGGAGCGGCTCGGCGGCCGAGTCCCAGACCGTCGCCTCGGGGTCGAGCCGCGCGTCGATCGCGACGCGGTCCCCGGCCTCGTAGGCCTCGTACATCCCGGTGATCACCGCCCAGATCGCCGCGGAGTCCGCGGCCGAGGCCCCGGGGCGGGCGGACGGGGGCAGCGGGGTACGGGCGTCGGACACGGTGGACCTCCAGGTCGATGCGGGGTGGGCGGGCCACTCTAAGGGGAACCGGAGCCGGGACCTCCGATGTGATGCGGAGCACTCTCCGGGCACTTCGGGTCCGTCGGATCGGGCGTGGGCGATCATGATCCGCATGAACGCTCGTTTCCTTGGTATCCCCGAACTGGCCGAAGTCCCCTCCGTGGCGGTCGTGGTCGACGTCATGCGCGCTTTCACCGTGGCCGCCTGGGCCTTCGACCGGGGCGCGGAGAGGATCGTGCTGGCCGAGTCGCTGGACGAGGCCCTGGCTCTCAAGGCCCGCCATCCGGAGTGGGTGACGCTCAAGGACGGCCCGGCCGCTCCCGGCTTCGACGCCGTCAACTCGCCCGGTCTGCTGCGGTCTTACGACCTCGGGGGGCGGACCGTCGTGCAGAAGACCACGGCAGGCACGGTCGGCGCCCTCGCGGTCAAGGACGCGTCGCTGGTGCTGTGCGCGAGTTTCGTGGTGGCGGAGGCGACGGCCCGGCTCCTGCGGGAGCGCGGGAGCGACCGCGTCACGTTCGTGGTCACCGGCGAGGACGGGCGGGCCGACGAGGACCTGGCCTGCGCCCAGTACATCGCCGGGAGGGTCACGGAGCTCGGCGCGGAGGCCGGCGCGGAGGCCGGCACCAAGGCCCGCGCGGAGGCCGGCACCGAGCCCGGTACCGATGACGGCGCGGATGCCGGGACCGATGCCGCCGGGTTCCTCCGCCGCGCCGCCGAGTCCCGCGCCGCCGCCGAGCTGACGGAGGGGGTGCGCGAGGGGGTCCATCCCGACGACGTCGCCCTCTGCCTCGAACTCGACCGGTTCCCCTTCGCCATGGTGGCGACCTGGGAGGACTCGCTCATGGTCCTGCGTCCCCACGCGATGGCCTCCGCCGCCTGACGAGGGGTCAGGATGCCGTTCGCGCGGCCTTCCTGCGGTGCTTGACGTTGACGGCCGCGGCCTTGGCCACGACCCTCGGGTTCAGGAACTGCAGCGGACCGATCAGGCGGGACGCGAACAGGTGCATGTGGCGCGCCAGCGACTCGTCGCGCGCCGCCGCCGAGAAGACGAGCCGTTCCACGGGGTTGAACGGACGGGCCTTGGCGAAGTCGGCGGCCAGACGCTGGTGGCCCTGGAGCCGGCGGCCGTGGGTGCGGGCGTACGCCGCGAGGGACTTGTCGAGGTCGCCGCGGCCGGTCGCGGCCGGGGCGACCGCCTCGGTCAGCCAGCGCGCCGACTGCAGGGCCCAGCCGCAGCCGACGCCCCACAGGGGGTCGCCGGTCAGGGCGGCGTCGCCGATGAGCGCGACGCCGGGGGCGGTCGGCCTGCGGCTGTGGAGCGGGTAGTCGACCGTTCCGATGATCTTCGAGACGCGCTCGGCGGTGTCGATGGGCGGCGCCTCGGGCAGGGCGCGGACGAAGTCGAGGAAGCTGCCCTCCAGGTCTTCGCGGAAGGCCGGCAGCCGCTTCTTGTCCGGGAGCACCGCGAGGACCGTCACGCCGTCGTCGTTCGGGAACGCGTACGCCATGTCCGGTTCGAGGAACCAGGTCTGACCGATCCCTCCGTGCAGCGGAAGGTTGCGGAAGTGCGCGAGATAGCCGAACCG
Organism: Streptomyces sp. NPDC042346; assembly: GCF_055581845.1. Classification (NCBI taxonomy): domain Bacteria; kingdom Bacillati; phylum Actinomycetota; class Actinomycetes; order Kitasatosporales; family Streptomycetaceae; genus Streptomyces; species Streptomyces sp. NPDC042346. Next base: position 303,848 of record NZ_JBVJEH010000012.1, read on the forward strand.
GGTGTTCTCGAACCGCCTCGACGGCACCCCGGCGAACTCCGCCACGGCCGAGTCCTTGCCGTCGGCGCCGACCACGAGCCGGGCCCGGATCTCGCGCTCGCCCTGCCGCGTCGACGTGCGCAGCCCGACGGTCCGCCCGGCTTCCCGGATCAGCCCGGTCACCTGATGGCCGAGGAGCAGATCGACGCCGGGCGTCTCCGCCGCACGGGACCTGATCAGCGGATCGAGGACGCTGCGCCGGACGTTGTACGCGTGCGGCAGCTCGGGTCCACCCGCCGCCGCCCTCGGCTCGATCCATCCCCACCGGGTCCACCAGCGGGCGTCGTTGTGGACGGCGCCCGCCTTCTCCAGCGCGGGGATCAGGCCGAGTTCGTCCAGCACCGGGTAGGCGTTGGCCGTGAGGGAGTGGGTGCACAGCACCTTGTACGCCGCGGGGTCCGAGCGGCGCTCCAGCAGGGCGACGCGGGCACCGCGGCGTGCGAGCAGGATCGCCGCGGCGCTGCCGGCGAGGCCGGCTCCGCTGATGACGACGTCGTACTCGCGTGCCGCGCTCTCAGGCTTGGTCATGCGCTGATCGCTCCCTTCGGGATGGGTGCCGTACCGGCGGGTAATACGGCACCCATACTGTCAGGCGCATGACCACATCAGTCACCCCGAGGAGGGACTGAAATCCCTGCCAACCCTTCTCGTACCGCCGTCAGTTGATCGTCCACTGCTGCAAGGACGAGCCAGTGTCGGCCTGTTGGGTGACCGCGGCACCGTTGGTGCTGGAGGCCGTGGTGAGCAGGAGGCCGCTCTTCACGGACGCGACGGTGTACGCGCCGTTCGCCAGTCGCGTCACCGTCCAGCGCTGGTTGGTGCCTCCGGTGCAGGTCCACTGGATCACCTTGGCGCCGGCCGCCGTCGACCCGCCGTCGATGTCGGCGCAGAGCCCCGACTCGGCGTTGGCGAGCTCGTACGAGCCGTCGGTGCGGCGGGTGAACCGCCAGCTCTGGTTGGCGCCGCCGTTCGGGGCCCAGGTGACGAGCTGCGTGCCGGCGGTGGTGCTGTGGCCGGGGTTGTCGAGGGCCTTTCCGCTCGTGGTGAGGGTGTGGTTGCCGTCGGATATCCCGTCGGGGGCCTGGCCGACCGCCGTGAGCGTCAGGGTCTGCTCGCTCGCCGTGCGCGTCCCGCCGACCGCGTTGCCCGTGGAGTTGGTCCACGTCCGGGTGGGGGTCGTCTCCGCCAGGCGGTTCGCGGTGGCGGACATGCCGATCACGAGGCCGCTGTAGCGGTTGACCAGTCGGTACGTCCCGTTCGGCGAGCCGTCAGCGGCGGAGGCGCCGGGGATGACGAACCACTGCTGACCGACGCCGGGCCCGCCCGCGGGAGCCGCGGTGACCGTCGGCTTCGTCCCCCAGGCGCGGTTGCCCGTGGTGGCGGAGTCGACGCCGAGGAGCTGTCCGGTGGCGGAGTTGGCGATGCGGTACGAACCGTCGCCGTTGGCCTGGAAGATCCACGATTCGAGGGCGGCGCCGGTCGCCGACGCCACGGACGTGGTGGCCGAACCGCCGGAGACCTGGGCCAGGACGCGACCGCCCGCGCTCGCGATGCGGTACGCCTTGCCCGGGTCGACGGGCGCGGCCGGTGCGGAGGAGTCGATCGCGAGGTTCACGTACTCGCTCGACGATCCGCCCGAGCAGCCGAAGGAGCAGTAGGAGCGGAAGTTCCTGCCGACGATGCCCGAGCCGGTCTTGTTCACCCCGTCGAGGAACCAGCGGTACCACGACGCGTTCTTGTAGCTGCCCGTGTCGCCGAGCCGGAACCACTTCTGGGTGGTGAGGTCGGTGGTGGCGTAGATCTCCTGGGGCGCGTTGCCGCTCTGGTCGACGGCCTGCGGCTCGCCGATGTACAGGCCCAGGTACGCGTTGTAGGTGATGTCCATGACGAACAGCGGTGACGTGGCCGGCATCTTGCCCGCCGCGACCTGCTGGCTCACGGTGCCGGTGTTCGCCGGGTCGTACTCGCCCCCGACGGGGGTGTAGCCGGTCGTGTCGGCTCCCGACACCGGTGTCATGTTGCTCTCGCGGCCGCCGACACCGGGCTCGCTCCAGGCCCCGTCGTACCACTTCTGCCAGGAACCGGGCGCCATCTTGCCGGAGATGGGGGCCCGGGCCACGTGTGCGTGGAAGGCCTTCCAGCCGCCGTTCTTCTCCACGATCCGCGAGCCGTAGAAGGCGTAGAAGTACCCGGACGCGGTGTCGACGAACAGGCGCTGGTCACCGTCGCCGTAGTGGTAGGTCTGCTGCGGGAAGGCCGCCGTGTCGCCCCGCCGGGTGCTGTACGGGGAGGTGATGACGTGGTCCTTGATGGCCCAGGTCCGGCCCTGGTCGGTGGAGACCGCGTAGTCGATCCCGTCGAAGTGCACGCCGTCGCCGAAGGGCTGCGGTGTGAACTCGTTGTGGATCAGGCCGTACCAGTCACCGGTGTCCGGGTCGACCCACACCCCGGCGAGGTCGCAGAAGTTCTTCTGGGAGTAGCCCGATCCGGCCGGCGGGAAGGTGGACTCGCGACCGGTCGGACTGTTGTTGCACCGCCAGGTCGTGTCGTTGTTCTTGTCGTTGGCGTTCGCCGGGTTCACGGCGTCGCTGAGGGCGCTCGACCGGACGGCGGTGTCGAAGTTCGTCCCGGTGTAGAAGGTCCACCTGCGCTGCTCCGTCGCTCCGTAGAGCGCGTGGGCCTGCTGGAAGTAGAAGGTGCCGTCCTTGTCGATGTAGGTGGCGGCCGGGGTGTCGTCGGGCTGGGTCCACGATCCCTTCGCGCCGACGGTGACGCTGAACGTGGCGGCGGGGGCGCTCACGGTCGCCGATGCCGGTGTCGTCGCCGCGGCGGCGCCGCCTGCCACCGCGAGGGTCACGGCGACGACCGTACCGATCAGGCTTCTTCGAGGAGTTGACACGGGTTACTCCTTGGGTGGTCTCCGTCCGCCGCTCCATGGCGGCGGACGGAGACCACAGAAGCGCGCCCGGCGGGCTGTGCACATGGACGCTCGACCTCGGGACTTGGACTTTCGGGCCGGCGGGGAGGCGCAGCGGTGGATGTGGGCGTGGTCCGTCAGAACCAGTTCAGGCAGTGCGGGGAGCGCTCGGCGCGGAAGAGGGCGTCGGCGAGGGCCGCCGCGCCCGGGCGGTGGGCCCTGATGTGACCGGCCCGCACGAGGGCGCTCGGGGCGGTGCCGCCCAGGTAGACCGAGCCGAGGTCGCGCACGTCCAGGGACAGGTCGGGCTCCCGGTCCGTCGGGACGCACTCGGCCTTGCCGTCCCGGACGGTCAGCAGGTAGCGGCCGTGCTCGCCGAGGAACGGGTCGTCGACGTCGAGGACCAGCTCGCCGTCCAGGAACCAGCCGCGCGCGGTCAGCGCCCGCGGGACGTCGAGGAGACGGACCCAGAGCCAGTCGGTGTCGTTGGCCACCTGTCCCGCGCGGAAGTCGGCGAGCTGCCAGCGCAGCGGGTGCTCGGTCGGGAGGTGTTTGAACACGACCTGGGAGACCAGGTCGTGTGCGAGCAGGAACCGGGCCAGGGCCGTGAAGACGGCGTCGTCGGCGGCGATGGTCTCGTCGACCGTCAGGGTGTCGGGCTCGCCGATCGTGTAGCTGGCGTACCCGTCCGGCACGCCGTCGGCGTCGCGGTGGACGGCCACGTAGCGCGGTGCCGGTGAGATCGGGGGCTGCCCCGCGCGCCGGGCCCACCAGCGGTGCGGCCGGGACAGCGCGCCGGGCTGTGCGCGCCGGTACCGGTCGTAGACCTCTTCCAGGATCCCGTCGCACTCGGCCCGCCGCAGCACCTCGACCGAGCCGCCGTCCGAGCCGGTCGCCGGCGCGTCGGCCGCTCCGCGCGCCCGGGGGACGGAGAAGGCCGCCTGATGGTGCGAGACCGTCAGCCGCCGCGTATAGGTCGCGGGTCCGTAGCCGAACCTGCCGTAGATCAGCGCCTCGGAGGCCAGCAGGACGGAGAGGTACTCCCCGCGGGCCCTCACGTCGGTGAGCTGATGCCGCATCATGGCACTGAGCACGCCCCGGCGTCGGTGCGAGGGAACGACGCCGACGGCGCTCACCCCGGCGACGGGGGTCACGGCCCCACCGGGCAGGGTGAGTTCGAAGGAGTACGCTCCGGCGGTGCCGACGGGAAGCCCGTCGGGCGTCACGGCGAGCAGGTTGCGGTCCGGTTCGAGCGCCGCCCACCAGACCCCGCCGCCGTCCTCGGCCGGGGTCTCCGGGAAGCGTCCGAACGCCGTGTGGAGCGTGTCGACGAAGACGTCGAGTTCCTGGTCGGTCACGGGACGGATGTCTATGGCTGCCGCTGCCTCCTCGGGATGCCGGCCCCACGGCGTGTGGTGCCCGGCACAGTACAGCCCCGGCCCGCGGCCGGGTCAACCGAATTACCGCGTCACGGCGTCCAGTACGGCGCGAGCGCTCCCTCCCGGTACGGCGCCGGGCTCACGCTGAGTTCGCCGGCGAAGGGGCGGTCGAGGACGAAGACGAGGAGCAGGCTGAAGCCGATGAGGGCGGCGACGGAGGCGACGAAGAGGATCTGGATGCGCAGCTTGCGCATGCCGTAGAGGAAGGTGAGCGGGATCAGGACGAGCGCGCCGCCGAAGGCCAGGACCTGGAGCAGCGGGGGCAGTTGCTGTTCGGCCATCGTCAGCCGGGCCCGGCGCTGGGAGGCGACGCCGTTGAGCTGGTTGACGGCCTCCTCGTAGAAGACCTCCTCGCGGGCGGTCTTGGGTTCGTAGGTCTGGAGCACGTCGTAGATGGCCTGGAACTCGCCCGCGGTGGTCCCGTAGTCGGGCGTCCCCTCGCGCATCAGGGGCCACTGGTCCTCGACGATCGCGTGGACGTAGGCGCTGAGGGCGCCGTCGAGGCGCGCGCGGACCGGAGGCGGGAAGGCGGCGGCGTCACGGGCGATGAGGGCCATGTCGGTGGCCTCGGACGCGACGATCGTCTGCGTGCTCTCCAACTGCGTCCAGAGGGTGACGATGACGAAGGCGAGGATGATCCCGTAGATCGCGCCGAACATCCCCAGGGTCACCCCGACCATGTCGTTGTGCTCGCCCTGGGCGAGCGACGGATACCTGCGGCGGAGCAGCACGCTGCCGGCGACGGCGAGGAGGACGGTCCCGCCGACCGTGACCACGGCCAGGGTGAAGGTGCTGAAGTGATTGAGCAGCCAGAGCGACATGTGCGGGGAGTGTAGGGACACGGCGGGGCGGCGCCGCCCCGCCGCCTGCGGGGACGCGGGCCGGGCCCTCCCCCGTACGGGCGGCGGTACACGCCCTGATCGTCCGCGTCATCGTGCGCCGCCTCCCGTGGGGGTCCACACGATCGGGTGACACGTCGGTCGGCCGCCTGGCGCATTCGGGTCGCCGCCCGTGGCCGCCGTGTCCCGGGCCGGTCCACGGAGGTGGTGACGCGGGAGCCGGTACGGATCTGTCGAAGGATGTTCCAGGCGAATCGACGTGTCCCTGCCGCAGGTGCGAGGCGGTCCGAGCGGAGTCCGGGCCGCGCGCCTAGCGTGAGGAGTACGAGGGGCCTTCCGCCCGACGAAGGGCCTTCCGCCCGCTCGTACCTGCACCGACTTCTTTGTGAGGCGTTTCTTCATGAGCCTGTCCATCCGCAACCGGATCGCCGGAACCGTCGTGGCCGTCACCCCCGGCGAGGTCATGGCGACCGTCAAGGTCCGCCTGGCCGGCGGTCAGGGCGTGACCGCGGCGATCACGCTGGAGGCCGTCAGGGACCTCGGGCTCGACGAGGGCTCCGCGGTCGAGGTCCTCGTGAAGTCCACGGAGGTCTCGCTCGCCACCGGTCCCGTCGAGGGGCTGTCCATCCGCAACCAGATCCCCGGCACCGTCTCCGACGTCGCCACCGGGGGCGCCATGGCCTCCGTCAAGGTGTCCGTCGAGGGCGGCGAGCTGACCGCCGCGATCACCAAGGACGCCGTCGCCGACCTGGGCCTCGCGGCCGGGTCCTCCGTCGTCGCGCTGATCAAGTCGACGGAGATCGCGCTCTCCGCCGGAGCGTGACGGCGGTACGCGTCGACGACGTGACCGCGCGGGCGAGGTCCGGTCGGGGCCGCACCGGCCCTGAGGATCCGGGTCAGCGGTCCCGGGGCGCCGGCTTGAGCCGGCGCAGGGTGTAGCCGTCGCCGGCCGGGTCCAGGGGTCGGGTGGCCTGCTTGAAGAGGTACTCGGCCCGCTCGTACGAGAGCCGGCGGCGGCCCGTGTCAGGGCACAGGTCCGACGCCTCGGGCGTACGGGCCGGGCCGGGGCGCCGGTCGGAGAGGAAGACCGGGCCGCGCGTCCGGCCGGCGAGCAGCCGGGGCAGGAGCCGGGCCGTTCCGGAGCGCCAGCTCACCCGGCCGGCCCGTGAGCGCGGGCGGGCGCGGCGGTCGTCGAGGTCCAGGTCCTCGACGTCCAGCGCCAGGACGGCCGTCGCCCCGGCCGCCGACTCGTGCAGCAGCCGCCACAGCGTCTCCTCGCGCAGCGGCAGGTCCGGGAGGCTCCAGACCGCGTCGAGCTGCGCCGGGTCGAGGGGCCGGGCGGCCGGGCGGGTCCCGGTGCGGCGGTCGAGCCCCGCGGTGAGGTCGTCGAGGGACGCCCAGGCGCCGAAGGACCGGACGGCCGACCGGTGCCGGTTCCAGGTCGCGGCCGCCGCCCCGCCCCAGGCCGTCGTGAACACCCGCGTCACCTGGTCCGCCGTCAGGGACGCCAGCGGCTGCTGGTCGCCGAGGGTGCGGCGGAGTCGGCGCAGGGTCTGCCCGTAGGAGCGGCTCGTCGCGGCGTCGAGGTCGTCCCGGCCGAGGAAGTCCTCGGCGGCCCGCCCGAGGACGGGCCCCTCGGGAGCGGCGGCGCCGAGCTCGTCCGCGCGCCGCTCCAGGAAGGCGCGTTCGGCGGCGTTCCGCGCGAGGGACGCCGCCCGCCGGAACTCGACGCGCGCCTCTTCGTGGCGGCCGAGCCGGGCCAGCAGGTCTCCCCGGACGCTGGGGAGGAGGTGGTAGTCGCGCAGCACCGGATCGGTGAGGAGGGCGTCGGTCAGTGCGAGCCCCGCTCCCGGCCCGTGCGCCTTCCCGACCGCCACGGCGCGGTTCAGCCGGACGACCGGGGTCGGCAGGACCCGCGCCAACGCCTCGTACAGGGAGGCGATCTGCGCCCAGTCGGTGTCCTGCGCGCTCCTGGCCTGCGCGTGGCACACGGCGATCGCCGCCTGGAGCATGTACGGGCCGGGGGCGCCGCTCTCCCCGTCGGCGAGGCAGCCCTTCGCCCGCAGCATCGCGGTGAAGCCGCGGCGGATGAGCAGCTGGTCCCAGCGGCCCCGGTTCTGCTCGTGCAGCGGGACGGGCTCGCCGGAGGGGCCGGTGCGCGCGGCGGCGCGGGACGCCTGGATCTCCATCAGCGCGACGAGCCCGTGCACCTCGGGCTCCCGTGGCGCCAGTTCGGCGAGGAGCCTGCCGAGGCGCAGGGCCTCCAGGCAGAGTCCGGGCCGCATCAGGTCGTCGCCGGAGGTCGCCGAGTACCCCTCGTTGAAGATCAGGTAGATGACTTCGAGGACCGAGGAGAGCCTCTCGGCGAGGTGGTCGCCGTCCGGCAGCTCGAAGGGGACGCGCTGCTCGGCGAGGGTCCGCTTGGCTCCGGCGACGCGCTGGGTGATCACCGTCTCGGTGACGAGGAAGGCGCGCGCGATCTCCTCGGCCGTCAGGCCGCCGAGCAGCCGGAGCGTCAGGGCGGCACGGGTCTCGGTCGGCAGCACGGGGTGGCAGGAGAGGAAGACGAGCCGGAGGACGTCGTCCGGCTCGTCGTCCTGCCGTGCGTCGGGTCCCTGTTGGCGTTCCTGTCGCTGTCCCAGCTCGTGGGCGAGTTGCTCCTGTTTGCGTTCCAGGCGCTGGTTGCGGCGGAGGTGGTCGAGGGCGCGCCGCTTGGCGGTGGTCGTCAGCCAGGCGCCGGGGTTGTCGGGCACGCCCGAGACCGGCCACTGTTCGAGGGCGGCGACGAGGGCGTCCTGGGCCATCTCCTCGGCGAGGCCGACGTCGCGGACCATGCGGGTGAGCGCGGCGACGATCTTCGCCGACTCGAGTTTCCAGGCCGCATCGACCGTGCGGTGTACGTCGGGCAGCACAGGAACGATCACAGCACCCGCCACGGCTCGGTCGCAAGCCGCGGGGGTGCTGTGATCGGGGGTACGCCCCCTGGGGGCGGGGCGTCAGGGTGTCGGGGGCCGGGGTGTCAGGGGCGTCAGGAGCGTCGGGGGCGCCAGGGCGCCAGGGGCGCCGAGGGTATCGCGGGCGACCGAGGCCTCAGGAGCCGAAGACCTCCTGGACCACGCTCTCGCCGTCGCCGACGATCCGGCGGAAGCGGCGGGCCAGCTCGATCGCCTCCTCCTTGGAGCGGACCTCGATCAGCGCGAAGCCGGCCACGGCCTCCTTGGCCTCGGCGAAGGGCCCGTCCGTCACGGTGATCTCGTCCCCGGCGGAGGTCACGCGGACGCCGCCCGGCTCCAGGCCGCCGGTGGCCAGGAGCACGCCGGCCGCCGTGAGCTCCTCGATGAACCGGCCCATCTCGGCGAACAGCTTCTCGTCGGGGGCGGAGTCGGACGGCTTGGTCGTCATCAGGTAGCGCATGGGGATCTCTGTTCCTCTCATCGTTCCGGGTGGTTCTGCCTAAGCGTCGAACAAGGCCATGTGACAGGGAATGGCGCCGTTCCCTGTCACATGGCCCGATCGACGTGTCATCGAGAAGCAGCTCGCCCCGCCCACCGGAAAAGAGTCCCCGCCATGGCCACCGTGCAGACCGCCCCCGGCGCCACCACGACCGTCTCCCCCGCCACCTCCACCGCCACCAGCCGCTCGCTGCTCACCGTCGCGGTCGTGGCGCAGCCCCTGTGGGCGGTCGTGGCCCTGACCCAGGCCGCCACCCGCGACGGCTACGACATCACCCGCCACCCGCTGAGCGCCCTCAGCAACGGATCCCTCGGCTGGATCCAGATCACCAACTTCGTCCTCGCCGGCGTCCTGACGGTCATCGGGGCCGGCGGACTGCGCCGGGCCCTGCGGGGCACCCCCGGCGGCACGTGGGCACCGCGGCTCTTCCGGATCAGCGGTGTCGGCATGATCGCGGCGGGGGTGTTCGTGATGGACCCGGCCGACGGTTTCCCGGTCGGTACGCCGGACGGGATGCCCGCCGCCCTGTCCTGGCAGAGCATCGCCCACTTCGCCGCCGGTTCGGTCACCTTCACCGCGCTGATCGCCGCCTGCTACGTCCTCGGCCGCCACTTCGGCCGCGCCGGGATGCGGAAGCACGCCGTCGGCTCCCGGATCGCCGGTACGGCGCTGCTGCTCGGCAACGGCTGGGCGATGAGCGGCGGCAAGGCCGGCACGCTCACCCTCGCCATCGGCGTGATCACGGCGATGGTGTGGATCTCCTCGGTCGCCGCCCGGTACCGCCGCGCCGTCTGAGCCCCGTCATGACACGGAGTGTCCCCGCCTCAGCTCGTCCTCTCCGCCGGGAGCCCCGGCGGAGAGGGACGCGGGCCGACGGCGGGGCACAGTGCGAGCACCATGGTCAGACCACCGCCCGGGGTGTCCTCGGCGGAGAGGGTCCCGCCCATGGCCTCGACGAAGCCCCTCGCCACGGCGAGCCCCAGCCCCACGCCCGCCCCGCGTGGGGCGTCGCCGTATCGCTGGAAGGCGCCGAAGATGCGGTCCTTGGCCTCGTCGGGGACGCCGGGGCCCCGGTCGACGACGCGGAGTTCGACGCGGTCGGCGATCGTGCTCGCCGCCACGAGGACGGGTACGCCGTCGGGGCTGTACTTGACGGCGTTCTCGACGATGTTGGCGACGGCCCGCTCCAGGAGGCCGCGGTCGACGGCGACCATCGGCAGCGTCTCGGGGATGTCCAGCTCGACGCCGTCCTCCGGCACGCCCGCCAGCGCCATCGGGACGACCTCGTCGAGGTCGGTCTCCCGGATGACCGCGGTGACGGTCCCGGTCTCCAGGCGGGAGACGTCGAGGAGGTTGCCGACGAGGTGGTCGAGCCGGTCGGCGCCCGCCTCGATGCCCTCCAGGAGTTCGGCGCGGTCCTCCTCGGACCACTCGACGTCGTCCGCCCGCAGGGAGGTGACGGAGGCCTTGATGCCGGCGAGCGGGGTCCGCAGGTCATGACTGACGGCGGCGAGCAGGGACGTACGGATCTTGTTGCCCTCGGCCTGCTTCCTGGCCTCCTCCGCCTCTCCGACGAGCCGCTGCCGGTCGAGGACGACGGCGGCCTGGGCCGCGAAGGCACCGAGGACGCGCCGGTCCTCGGCGGGCAGGACCCGGCCGGTCAGCGCCAGGGCCAGATGGTCGCCGACCGGCATGTCCACGTCGGCGTCCTCCGGCCGGCCGACGGACCGGGGGCCGACGACGGCGACGCAGGTCCAGGGCCCGGCCTCCTCGGCGCGCTCCAGGAGCGCCACCGACTCCATGGCGAAGGTCTCCCGGACCCGTTCGAGGAGGGCGTCGAGGCTGGTCTCGCCGCGCAGCACACTGCCGGCGAGGAAGGACAGGGTCTCGGCCTCGGCGCGGAGCCGGGCGGCCTGGTGGGTCCTGCGGGCGGCCAGGTCCACGACGGAGGCGACCGAGACCGCGACCCCGACGAAGATCACCAGGGCGACGATGTTGCGGGGGTCGGCGATCGTCAGCTCGTGGACCGGCGGGGTGAAGAACCAGTTGAGCAGCAGGGAACCGGCGGCCGCCGAGGCGAGCGCCGGGCGGAGCCCGCCGAGCAGCGCGGCGACGACGATGAGCGCGAGGAAGAGCAGGACGTCGTTGGCCAGGCCCAGGTCGGGGGTGGCGGTGCCGAGCAGGAGCGTGAGCAGGGCGGGGCCGCCGAGGCCGGCCAGCCAGCCCCAGACGGTCCGGGAACGGCCGAGGCGCGCGCCGCGCGCGACGGGCAGGCCGCGGCCCTTCGCCGCCTCGTCGTGGGTGACGATGTGGACGTCGAGGTCGGGGCCCGACTCCCGGGCGACCGTGGCGCTGACGCCGGGGCCGAACACGTAGTGCCAGGAGCGGCGGCGGCTGACGCCGAGCACGATCTGGGTCGCGTTGACGCCCCGGGCGAAGGCGAGCAGCCCGGCGGGGATGTCGTCGCCGATGACGTGGTGGAACGTGCCGCCGAGATCCTCCACGAGGGTCCGCTGGACGGCGAGTTCCTTCGGCGAGGCCGAGGTGAGGCCGTCGCTGCGGGCGATGTAGACGGCGAGGACCTCGCCGCCCGCGCCCTTCTCGGCCAGCCGGACCGCGCGCCGTATGAGCGTGCGGCCCTCGGGGCCGCCGGTGAGGCCGACGACGATCCGCTCGCGGGAGCCCCAGATCTTCGAGACGCGGTGCTCGGTCCGGTACTCCTGGAGGTACTCGTCGACCCGGTCCGCCGTCCAGAGCAGCGCCAGTTCGCGGAGGGCGGTGAGGTTGCCGGGGCGGAAGTAGTTGGAGAGGGCCGCGTCGACCTTGTCCGGCTTGTAGATGTTGCCGTGGGCCATGCGGCGGCGCAGGGCCTGGGGCGACATGTCGACCAGTTCGATCTGGTCGGCGCGGCGGACGACCTCGTCGGGGACGGTCTCCTTCTGCCGTACGCCGGTGATCGACTCGACGACGTCGCCCAGCGACTCCAGATGCTGGATGTTGGCCGTCGTGACGACGTCGATCCCGGCGGCGAGCAGCTCCTCGACGTCCTGCCAGCGCTTGGTGTGGCGGCAGCCGGGGACGTTGGTGTGCGGGAGCTCGTCGACGAGCGCGACGGCCGGCTTCCTGGCCAGGACCGCGTCGACGTCCATCTCGGTGAAGCTGGTGCCCCGGTACTCGACGGTGCGGCGCGGGACCTGTTCGAGGCCGTGCAGCATCACTTCCGTACGGGGACGGCCGTGGTGCTCCACGAAGGCGACGACGCAGTCCGTGCCGCGCTCGATCCGACGGTGGCCCTCGGAGAGCATCGCGTACGTCTTGCCGACGCCCGGCGCCGAGCCGAGGTAGATCCGGAGCTTGCCGCGTCCCATGGTTCGTTCGTCCTCAGGCTTCGAACCGGTAACCCATACCGGGTTCGGTGATCAGATGGCGGGGGTGCGCGGGGTCCGCCTCCAGCTTGCGCCGCAGCTGGGCCATGTAGACCCGGAGGTAGTTCGTCTTCGTGCTGTAGCTCGGGCCCCATACCTCCTGGAGCAGCCGGCGCTGGCTGATGAGCCGCCCCGGGTTGCAGATCAGGATTTCCAGCAGATGCCATTCGGTCGGGGTGAGCCGTACGTCCCGGTCCACACGCTTCACCTTCTTCGCCACCAGGTCGACGGTGAACTCGTCGGTGACGACCCGGCCGCCTCCCGTGGCCGGTGACTCCGCCGGCGCCTCGGCCGTACGCCGGGTGGCGGCCCGCAGCCGGGCGAGCAGCTCGTCCATGCTGAAGGGCTTGGTCATGTAGTCGTCCGCGCCCGCGTCGAGGGCGCGGATCTTGTCCTCGGAGCCGCTGCGCGCGGACAGGACCAGGACCGGGGCCCGGCTCCGGCCGCGCAGGTCCTTGAGGACGTCGAGGCCGTCCATGTCGGGCAGCCCGAGGTCGAGCAGGATCATGTCCGGCTGCTCGGCGGCCACGAGCCGGAGGGCGGTGGCACCGTCGGGCGCCGCGTCCACCACGTACTTCCGAGCCTGGAGGTTGATCACCAAGGCTCGTGCGAGCTGAGCGTCGTCCTCCACGACCAGCACCCGGGTCATCGGCGTGCCGCCTGCCTTCCTCTTGTCGTCCCATGAGCCCTCGTCCCATGAGCCGTTGCCCCGTGAGCCGTTGCCCCGTGTGCGGCGGGAGTGGGGGGGGGGGGGGGGGGGGGGGGGGGGGCGGCGGCGCCCGGCCCCCGCGGGGGGGGGGGGGCGGGGGGGGGGGGGGGGGCGGGGGGGGGGGGGGGGGGCGCCGGGGGGGGGGGGGGGGGGGGGGGGGGGGGGGGGGGCGCGCGGGGGGGGGGGGCCCCCCCCCGACTCCCTCTCCGATGCGATAAGGCCATCAGCCCTTGGTCAGTTCCTTGAGCGCGATGTTGAGCTGGAGGACGTTGACGCGCGGCTCACCGATGAAGCCGAGGACGCGGCCGTCGGTGTGGTCGGCGACGAGCTGGTCGACCTGGGCGACGGTCAGCTTGTTCTTCTCGGCGATCCGGTGGACCTGGAGCTTCGCGTACTCCGGGGAGATGTGCGGGTCCAGGCCGGAGCCGGAGGAGGTGACCGCGTCCGCCGGGACGTCGGACGGCTCGACCGTGTAGCCGTTCACCGAGTTGTCCTTGATCACGGCCGCCTTGGCGTCCTTGACCCACTGGATCAGGTCCTCGTTGTCACCGGAACGGTTGGTCGCGCCGGAGAGGATCAGCGTGTACTGGCCGTTGACGGAGTTGGTGCCCAGGCCGTTGGAGGGGCGCGGCTGGAACCACTTCAGGTCCGGGGCCGCGGTCTCCTCGCCGTCCTTGAGGGGGAGGTTGTAGGTCTGGCCGATGAGCGCGGAGCCGACGACCTTGCCGCCGCCGTCCTTGATCTCGGAGCCGTTGGCCTTGCCGGGGAACGCGACCTGGGCGATGCCGGTGACGGCGAGCGGGTAGAGGACGCCGCAGATCACGGTGAGGACGAGGAGGGCGCGCAGGCCCGCCCAGAGCACGCGGCCGGTGTTCGCTGCTGAGTTGTTCATCGTGGATCAACCGATTCCGGGGATCGTCGAGAGAAGGAGGTCGATGAGCTTGATGCCGATGAACGGGGCGACCAGGCCGCCGAGTCCGTAGATCCCGAGGTTGCGCCGGAGCATCGAGTCGGCGCTGGACGGCCGGTAGCGGACGCCCTTGAGGGCGAGCGGCACGAGGGCGATGATGATCAGCGCGTTGAAGATGACGGCCGAGAGGATCGCGGACTCGGGCGAGGCCAGGCCCATGATGTTGAGCTTGTCCAGGCTCGGGTAGGCGACGGCGAACATCGCGGGGATGATCGCGAAGTACTTCGCGACGTCGTTGGCGATCGAGAAGGTCGTCAAGGCGCCCCGGGTGATGAGGAGTTGCTTGCCGATCTCGACGATCTCGATGAGCTTGGTCGGGTTGGAGTCGAGGTCGACCATGTTGCCGGCCTCCTTCGCGGCCGACGTGCCCGTGTTCATCGCGACACCGACGTCGGCCTGCGCGAGCGCGGGTGCGTCGTTCGTCCCGTCCCCGGTCATCGCGACGAGCTTGCCGCCGGCCTGCTCCCGCTTGATGAGGGCCATCTTGTCCTCGGGGGTGGCCTCGGCGAGGAAGTCGTCGACGCCCGCCTCCTCGGCGATGGCCTTCGCGGTCAGCGGGTTGTCACCCGTGATCATGACCGTCTTGATGCCCATGCGGCGCAGCTCGTCGAACCGCTCCCGCATGCCCTCCTTGACGACGTCCTTGAGGTGGATGACGCCCAGGACGCGGGCGCCCTTGTCGTCCTTGACCGCGACGAGCAGCGGCGTACCGCCGGCCTGCGAGATCCGGTCGGTCAGGGTCTCGGCGTCGTCGGCGACCGTGCCGCCCTGTTCGCGGACCCAGGCGACGACCGAGCCGGTCGCGCCCTTGCGGGTCTGCCTGCCGTCGACGTCGACACCCGACATGCGGGTCTGGGCGGTGAACTCGATCCACGTGGCACCGGCGAGCTCGCCCTGATGGCGCTCGCGCAGGCCGTACTTCTCCTTCGCGAGGACCACGATGGAGCGGCCCTCGGGTGTCTCGTCCGCGAGGGAGGAGAGCTGGGCGGCGTCGGCCAGTTCGGCCTCGGTGGTGCCCTTGACGGGGACGAACTCGGAGGCCTGGCGGTTGCCGAGGGTGATGGTGCCGGTCTTGTCGAGCAGCAGCGTCGACACGTCACCCGCGGCCTCGACCGCGCGGCCCGACATGGCGAGGACGTTGCGCTGCACGAGCCGGTCCATGCCCGCGATGCCGATCGCGGAGAGCAGGGCGCCGATCGTCGTCGGGATCAGGCAGACGAGCAGCGCCGTCAGGACGATCAGGGAGGTCTGCTTGTCGGCGCCCGCGTAGATCGCGAACGGCTTCAGCGTGACGACGGCGAGCAGGAAGACGATCGTGAGGGACGCCAGCAGGATGTTGAGGGCGATCTCGTTGGGGGTCTTCTGCCGGGCGGCGCCCTCGACCAGGTTGATCATCCGGTCGATGAACGTCTCGCCCGGCTTCGTCGTGATCTTGATGACGACGCGGTCCGACAGCACCTTCGTGCCGCCGGTGACGGCGCAGCGGTCGCCGCCGGACTCGCGGATGACCGGGGCCGACTCGCCCGTGATGGCGGACTCGTCGACGCTGGCGACGCCCTCGACGACGTCACCGTCGCCGGGGATGATGTCGCCGGCCTCGCACACCACCAGGTCACCGATGCGCAGCTCGGTGCCCGGGACCCGCTCCTCGTTCCTGCCGATGAGGCGGCGGGCGACCGTGTCGGTCTTGGCCTTGCGCAGGGTGTCGGCCTGGGCCTTGCCCCGGCCCTCGGCGACGGCCTCCGCCAGGTTGGCGAAGACGGTGGTCAGCCACAGCCAGACGGTGATCGCCCAGCCGAACCAGTCCCCCGGGTTCCGGACGGCCAGGACGGTGGTGACCACCGAGCCGATCAGCACCACGAACATCACGGGCGACTTGATCATCACGCGCGGGTCGAGCTTCTTGATCGCGTCCGGGAAGGACTTGATCAGCTGCTTCGGGTCGAACAGTCCCCCGCCGATCCGCCCGGGGGCCTGGGCCTGGTGTCCCGTGGGTACGTCCGAGTGCGGTGCCCGGGTAGGAGTGACGGTGCTCATGCTGCGAGCCCTTCGGCGAGCGGTCCCAGCGCGAGGGCCGGGAAGTAGGTGAGACCGGTGATGATCATGATCGTGCCGACCAGGAGGCCGGTGAACAGCGGCTTCTCCGTCCGGAGCGTGCCCGCGGTCTCGGGTACGGGGGTCTGCTCGGCGAGCGAGCCGGCCAGCGCGAGCACGAACACCATCGGCAGGAACCGGCCGAGCAGCATCGCGATGCCGATGGTCGAGTTGAACCACTGCGTGTCGGCGTTGAGACCCGCGAAGGCGGAGCCGTTGTTGTTGGCACCCGAGGTGTAGGCGTACAGGATCTCGGAGAAGCCGTGCGCGCCGGAGTTCGTCATCGAGTTGGACGGGGTGTCCAGGGCCATCGCGACGGCGGTGAAGCAGAGCACGAGGGCCGGGGTGACGAGGATGTAGCAGGCCGCGAACTTGATCTCGCGGGTGCCGATCTTCTTGCCCAGGTACTCGGGGGTGCGACCGACCATCAGACCGGCGATGAACACCGCGATGACCGCCATGATCAGCATGCCGTAGAGGCCGGAGCCGACACCGCCGGGCGCGATCTCGCCGAGTTGCATGCCCAGCATCGTGATGCCGCCGCCGAAGCCCGTGTACGAGGAGTGGAAGGAGTTGACCGCACCGGTCGAGGTGAGCGTGGTCGCCACCGCGAAGAGCGACGAGCCACCGATCCCGAAGCGGGTCTCCTTGCCCTCCATCGCACCGCCGGCGAGGTCGAAGGCCGGACCGTTGTGGGCGAACTCGGTCCACATCATCAGGCCGGTGAAGACGACCCAGATGGTGGCCATCGTGCCGAGGATCGCGTACCCCTGCTTGATCGAGCCGACCATCCGGCCGAAGGTCCGGGTCAGGGCGAACGGGATGACCAGGATCAGGTAGATCTCGAAGAGGTTCGACAGCGGGTTGGGATTCTCGAAGGGGTGGGCCGAGTTGGCGTTGAAGTAACCGCCGCCGTTCGTGCCCAGCTCCTTGATGACCTCCTGCGAGGCCACGGCGCCGCCGTTCCACTGCTGCGCGCCGCCCATGAACTGACCGACCTCGTGGATGCCCGCGAAGTTCTGGATCGCGCCGCAGGCGACGAGCACGAGCGCGCCGATCACGGAGATCGGGAGCAGGATCCGGACGACGCCACGGACCAAGTCGGCCCAGAAGTTGCCGAGTTCGCCGGTGCGGGAGCGGGCGAAGCCGCGGACGAGGGCGACCGCCACGGCGATCCCCACGGCCGCCGAGACGAAGTTCTGCACCGCGAGGCCGCCGGTCTGCACGACGTGGCCCATGGCCTGCTCGCCGTAGTACGACTGCCAGTTGGTGTTCGCCACGAACGAGGCGGCGGTGTTGAACGCCTGGTCCGGGTCGATGGGCACGAAGCCCAGCGAGCCGGGCAGCGAGCCCTGGAGCCGCTGGAGCAGGTAGAGGAAGAGGACGCTCACGGCGGAGAAGGCGAGGACGCCGCGCAGATAGGCGGGCCAGCGCATCTCGACGCCGGGGTTGGCGCCGATGCCCTTGTAGATCCACTTCTCGACCCGCAGGTGCTTCTCCGAGGAGTAGACCCGGGCCATGTGGTCGCCCAGCGGGCGGTACGACAGGCCCAGCGCGACGATCAGGGCGAGGAGCTGGAGAACCCCAGCAAGAACGGGACTCATGGTCGTACCTCAGAACCTCTCGGGCTTGACGAGGGCGAGGACGAGGTAGCCGAGGAGGCCGGCGGCCACCAGCAGGCCGACGATGTTTTCGGCACTCACAGCTTGGCCACCCCCTTGGCGATGAAGGCCACCAGCGCGAAGATCGCGATCGTGGTGACGACGAAGGCCATGTCGGCCATCGTGAGCTCCTGAATGAAGAACGGATTCTCGGACGAGATGAGCAAAGCGCCTTTCAGCCAGGCGGCGGCTCCCGTTAACGCCCCCCATACGTCCCTCGGCGCGCTCTTGACGCGTCCCCTACGCGGCCGGCGCGGGTGCGGGTGCGGGGAAGGTTCAGAACTTCTCGGGTCCTCGCCGAGCACGGGATCCGGCCTCCGCCCGGCGTGGCGTGGGTGGCGCCGGGCGGAGGGGTCTTTGACGGATCCCGGTGGTCGGCCTGCGGCCGACGCCTGGAGGTCGACGTCCAGAGGGCGACGTCCAGAGGTCGACGTCTAGAGGCCGACGTCGCGGGTCCGGAGGTCGGCCGGCGTCTCCCGGCGGATCAGGAGGCGGGCGTGGCCGTCGAGGACTGCGACCACCGGCGGGCGGCCCACGAGGTTGTACGAGGACGCCATCGACAGGTGGTACGCGCCGGCCGCCGGCAGCGCCAGGAGGTCGCCTGGGCGGGTGTCGGCGGGCAGCGGGACGTCCTCGGCCAGGACGTCACCGGCCTCGCAGTGGCGGCCGACGACCGTCACGCGCTCGGGCCCGGCGCCCGAGTGGCGGCCGACGAGGCGGGGCGCGTACCGCGCTCCGTACAGCGCGGGGCGCGGGTTGTCGCTCATCCCGCCGTCCACGGCCACGAAGGTCCGGCCGGGTGTGCGCTTCACCGCGAGGACCCGGTAGACCGCGACCCCGGCGGGGCCGACGACGGCCCGCCCCGGTTCGATGATCAGGCGCGGGACGGGGAGCCCGGCCGCCGCGCAGCTCTCGGCGAGTTCGGCGCGCACCTTGCGGGCGAGGGTGGTGACGTCGAGGGCGGGTTCGCCGGGGCGGTAGGCGATGCCGTGGCCGCCGCCGAGGTCGAGCTCCGGCAGCGTCACCCCGTGGCTGTCGCGGACCCTGGCCATGAGCCCGACGAGCCGGCGCACGGCCACCAGATACGGCTTGACGTCCGTGATCTGCGAGCCCAAGTGACAGTGGATGCCGGTGAGTTCGAGGTGCGGCTGGTCGAGGATGCGGGCGATGGCGTGCTGGGCGTGGCCGTCCCGGAGGGAGAGGCCGAACTTCTGGTCGTCCGAGCCCGTGCGGATCTTCCGGTGGCCGCCCGCGCTGATGCCCGGCGTCACCCGCACCATGACCTTCTGCCGGCCGTCCGTGCCGACCGCCGCGGCGATGCGGGCGATCTCCGCGGGGGTGTCGATGACGATCCGGCCCACGCCGAGGCGGAGCGCGGTCTCCAGGTCCTGCGGCGACTTGACGTTGCCGTGGAGCAGGATCCGCTCGGGCGGGAAGCCGGTGGTGACCGCGAGCTCCAACTCCCCGGCGGAGCACACGTCGAGGCCGAGTCCCTCCTCCTCGACCCAGTGGGCGAGGGCGCGGCACAGGAAGGCCTTGGCCGCGTAGTGGATCCCGGCGTCGGGGAAGGCCGTGCGGTAGGTGCGGCAGCGTTCGCGGACCTCCGCCTCGTCGAGGACGTACACGGGTGTGCCGTGGCCCTCGGCGATCTCGGTGAGCGGTACGCCTCCGACGAGGAGCTGTCCGTGGGCCTGTTCGGTGGTGGTGGCGGGCCAGACGGAGAGCGCGTCGACCGGTGCCGACGCGGAGGGGGCGGGCACGGGGTGGGGCAGGGCCACGGGCTGGGGCACGGGCAGGGGCAGGGGCAGGGGCAGGGGCAGGGTGGTCATCTCTGCGGATCCCTTCAGCTCGCGAGCGCGGTCAGCGGCCGCGGCTCGGCCACGGCGGTGAGGGCGGGCGTCAGCGGGGCGGGCAGTGAGGAGGCGGGCTTCGGCGCGGCAGCCCGTGCCGCGACGGCCGGTGCCGGGGCCGTGAAGGCCGGGTCGATCCTCAGCTCGCTTACCCCCAGCGGCTCCACGAGCGCGCGCAGCGCCGGCTCGGCGAGCGGGATCCACGGCTGAGCGGCCCCGAGGACCGCCCTCAGCCGCGCCGGATCCGTGAACGCGACGGCGGTCCTGCCGCCGCCGACCGGCGTCCGGAAGAGCCGGGTCGCCCATCCGCCGGCGCTCGGCCGGACCGGCACGCAGAGGCGTCCGGCGGCCGGGGGCCGTTTGAAGGGTTCGGCGTCGTCTCCGAAGCGGGCGTCTGCCATCGGTTCCTCCCGAGGAACGAAACGCGACCCCCAGCACGGTCGCGCCGGGGTGCTCTTCGACGCTATGCCCGGTGATCACCGTTCCCGGGTCCTCCCTGACGCGGCCCTGACGGAACGGGGCGCGACGCATACGCCTCGCATACGCAGTACGGAACACGTACGACGGCTTGCGTCAGCTGCCAGGAGCAGAGCCGTGCGAGGGCATCTTGACGCTTTCCTGACGCGCCCGCCCGGCCCCGCCGTACACGCCCTGCTTACGCTGGCTCGGCCGTCCGTGCGATGGCCGAAAGTCCCCCCTCATCGAGCAGCACCCCAGGAGCACCCCCATGTCCACCACGAACGACACGCGCACCGGACGATTGCGCGCGTGGATGCTGGAGGGCCTCTCCGACATGGGGAAGGGCAAGCCCTCCCGACCCGTGGAGGCGGCGCCGGACAGCGGGCACGCAGGGCAGCGCTGGTGGCGGGTGATGTGTCTGACCGGTGTCGACTACTTCTCGACCCTTGGATATCAGCCAGGCATCGCCGCCCTCGCGGCCGGTCTCCTCTCCCCCGTCGCCACCATCGTGCTGGTGATCGTCACCCTGGCCGGCGCACTGCCCGTCTACCGCCGGGTCGCCGAGGAGAGCCCGCGCGGCGAGGGCTCGATCGCGATGCTGTCGCGGCTGCTGTCCTTCTGGAAGGGGAAGCTGTTCGTCCTCACCCTGCTGGGCTTCGCCGCGACCGACTTCCTCATCACCATCACGCTCTCCGCCGCGGACGCCTCCACCCACCTGGTGGAGAACCCGCACCTCGAAGAGGCGCTGCACAGCAAGCAGCTGATCATCACCCTCGTCCTGATCGCCCTGCTCGGCGCGGTCTTCCTCAAGGGCTTCCTTGAGGCGATCGGCGTCGCCGTCGCACTCGTCGGGATCTATCTCGCGCTCAACGCCGTGGTCGTCGTCACCGGCCTGTGGAAGGTGATCACCGAGGGGCACGTGGTGACGGACTGGAGCGCCGCGCTGACCGCCGAGCACGGCAACGTCTTCGCGATGATCGGCGTCGCCCTGCTCGTCTTCCCCAAGCTCGCGCTCGGCCTGTCCGGCTTCGAGACCGGTGTCGCGGTGATGCCGCACGTCCAGGGCGACCCGGGTGACACCGAGGCCCAACCCGCCGGCCGCATCCGGGACACCAAGAAGCTCCTGACGACGGCCGCGCTGATCATGAGCGTCTTCCTGATCTGTACGAGCTTCATCACCACCGTCCTCATCCCCCACGAGGAGTTCGAGTCCGGCGGCGACGCCAACGGCCGCGCCCTCGCCTACCTCGCCCACGAGTACCTCGGCAACACCTTCGGCACGGTCTACGACGTCTCGACCATCGCCATCCTCTGGTTCGCCGGCGCCTCGGCCATGGCCGGCCTGCTCAACCTGATGCCGCGCTACCTGCCCAAGTACGGCATGGCCCCGCACTGGGCGCGCGCCGTGCGCCCCATGGTCATCGTCTTCACCCTCGTCGCGTTCCTGGTGACGTGGATCTTCGACGCGGACGTCGACGCCCAGGGCGGCGCGTACGCCACTGGTGTCCTCGTGCTGATCTGCTCGGCCGCCATCGCCGTGACCATCGCCGCGCGCAAGGCCGGCCAACGCGGCTGGACCATCGGCTTCGGCGTCATCTCCGTCGTGTTCCTCTACACGACCGTCGTGAACGTCATCGAGCGCCCCGACGGCGTGAAGATCGGCGCCTGCTTCATCGCCGGCATCATCCTCATCTCCCTCCTCTCCCGCCTCGGCCGCGCCTTCGAGCTGCGCGTCACGCACGTCGAGCTGGACGAGCTGGCCGAGCGCTTCATCCAGGACATCTCACGCCGCACACCGCGCTTCATCGCCAACGAGCCCGACCGCAGGGACATCGCCGAGTACCGCGAGAAGATCGAGCAGATCCGCGCCGACAACGACATCCCGACCTCCGAGGACTTCGTCTTCGTCGAGGTCACGGTCACCGACCCGTCCGAGTTCGAGGCCGGTCTGACCGTACGGGGCGAGGTCCTGCACGGGCGCTACCGCGTCCTCACCATCGAGTCCTCCTCCATCCCCAACGGCCTCGCCGCCCTCCTCCTCCACGCCCGCGACACCACCGGCACCCGCCCGCACATCTACTTCGAGTGGACCGAGGGCAACCCGTTCGCCAACTTCCTCCGCTTCTTCCTCCTCGGCCAGGGCGAGGTCGCCCCCGTCACCCGCGAGGTCCTCCGGGAGGCGGAGCCGGACCGGGACCGCCGCCCGCGCGTCCACGTCGGCTGACGCGTCTCCCGCCTTTCCCGCCTCTCCCGCGTCTCCCGCGTCTCCCGCCTTTCCCGCCTTTCCCGCCGCCGGCGGGAACCCGGCGCCCCTCGCGCCCGACTTCCTCACCGCACCGCACCCCGCGCGTGCCGCGGCGGCGAAGGGCAGAGGATGGGCGGACTGGACATACGCATGCGCGGAGTCGCCTGCCGGCACGGTCGCACCGAGGCGGTCGCGGGTGTCGACCTGGAGATCGCCGCCGGTGAGCGCGTCGCGCTGACCGGGACGAACGGATCCGGGAAGACGACGCTGCTGCGCGCTGTCCTCGGACTGCACCTGCGGACGAGCGGCACGATCGAGGTCGGCGGCCGCGAGGCGCGCTCGGTCGCCGAGTGGGCGTGGCGGCGCCGGTCCTGTGCGTGGATCCCGCAGAAGCCGGCCGCCGGCCGGTTCCCGCTGCGCGGGGACGAGCTCCTCGCGAGCAGCGGGGCGGCGGCCGAGGCGACGGAAGCCGCGGAGCTGCTCGGCGTCGGCGCGCTGACCGCGCGGCCCGTCGACACGTTGTCCGGCGGCCAGCTGCAACGCATGTACCTGGCGCGGGCCCTCGGCTGTGTGGCGGCCGGTTCGCAGGTGCTGCTGGCCGACGAACCGACCGCCGCCCTCGACTTCGACGGTCAGGAGGAGGCCGCCGGAGTGCTGACCGCGCTGCCCGTCACGCTCGTCGTCGTCACCCACGACCGGGCGCTCGCCGAGCGGTGCGACCGGGTCCTGGAGATGGCCGCCGGCCGGCTGCGGGAGGTGCGGTGAACGCGCTCGCGACCGCCGACCTCGGAGCCGTACTCCAGCTCGTGCCCGTCCAGCGGGCGGGGCTCGCGCTCCTCCTCGCGGCCGTCGCCCTGCCGGTCGTCGGCGTCGTCATCGTGGGACTCGACATCATGCCGGTGCGGTTCGCGATGATGCACGTGGCGCTCCTCGGCATCGCGGTCGGCCTCCTGACCGGGCTCGATCCGATGCTGTGCGCCCTCGTGGCCTGTGCCCTGTCGGGGGCGGGGGTCGCTCCGCTGGCGCGGACGCCGGGCGGTCTCTCGGGGGCGATGGGCCTGCTGATGAGCCTGGCCATCGCCGCGGCGCTGCTCCTCCTCGCCGTCTCCGGCGTCAACGCCTCCGGGGCGTTCGCCCTGCTGTGGGGGTCGATCCTCTCGGTCGGCACCCCCGACCTCGTCGTCCTGGGCGTCCTCGCCGTCGTCGTGCCGTCCCTGTTCTGGTGGCGGCGCCGCGAGGTGGCGCTGCTGCTGTACGACCGGGAGCTCGCCCACTGCTCCGGCGTACCGGTCCGCTTCCTCACCACCGCGCTCCTCGTCCTCGTCGCGGTGGCGGTCGCCGGGGCGATCAAACTGACCGGCGCGCTCCTCGTCGACGCCCTGACCCTGCTGCCCGCGCTGGCCGCGCGCCGCCTGGGCCGCTCGCTGTGGTCGATCACCGTGTGGGCGGTCGGCATCGGCGTCGTGGTCAATCTGACGGGCTTCCTGCTGGCCCTGTGGCTGGACTGGCCCCCGGGCCCGGTCCTCGTCCTCACGGCGGGGGCGGTCGTCCTCGCCGCGCACCTCCTCCCCGAACGGAGAAACCGCTCATGGCGCGCACCCGCGTCCGCACCACCCGTACCGCCCGTACCGCCCGTACCACCCGTCTCGTCGTTCTCGTCGCACTGAGCGCGGCGCTTCCCCTCGTCGCCGGATGCGGGGGCGACGCCTCCTCCGATTCCGGCGGCAAGGGGGCCGGCCGCAAGCCGGTGGTGGTCGCGACGACCACGTGGGAGGGCGCCTTCGCCAAGGCCGCCGGGGCGGAGGACGTCACCGTGATCGTGCCGCAGTCGGTGCACCACGCACCGGACTACGACCCGAAGCCCTCGGACCTGGCGGCCGTCGCGAAGGCCGACTTCGTGCTGTACGCGCCGTTCGAGCCGTACGCGGCGAAGATCAAGGAGGCGGCGGGCTCGAAGGCGAAGCTCGTCGAGGTGAACCTCGACAACGACCCGGCCAAGGCCGGTGCCGAAGTCGCCCGCCTGGGCGGCCTGTTCGGCACGAAGGAAACGGCCTCCCAGTGGAAGACCCGCCTCGACGGCGAGGTCGCGAAGCTGAACGGCGAGCTCAAGGCCGCCTGGCCGGACGGGAAGAGCCCGGCGGTCGTCAGCCAGGTCTTCACCGCCTGGGCCGCGGGCCTGGCCGGGGCCACGACGGTGGGGACGTACGGCCCCGAGCCCGTCACCCCCGCCCAACTGGCCTCTCTCTCGGCGAAGAAGCCCGCACTCGTCCTCGACAACGCGCACATGTCGACGGGCACGGTCCTGCCGGACTCGGGCGCGAAGCAGGTCGGGATCGTGAACTACCCGGGCGAGGACCTGGACTTGCTGGCGGTGTACCGCAACGCGGCGGCCGAGCTGAAGAAGGCCATGGGCGGAGCCTGACCGGGACGACGGGGGGGGAGGGTCCCGTACGCGGGCCCTCCCCCTTCCTCACGCCGTCACGCCCGTACGAGGACGGTGGCCCGTTCCTCCGCGACCCGGTCCCGCAGGGCCGCGCGGTCCGGCTTCCCCGCGGCGGTGAGCGGGAGTTCGGGCAGGACGAGCAGATGCTCGGGGTGCTTGTGCCGGTCGAGGCCGCGCCCGGTCAGATACGTGCCCAGTTCGCCCAGACCCGGCACCCGCGCGCCCCTGGCCACCAGGCAGACGGCGAGCCGTTCCCCCATCAGCGGGTCGGGCACGCCCACGCACACCACGTCCCTGACCTGGGGGTGGGCGACGAGTTCGCGCTCGACCTCGGCGGGGCTGATGTTGGCGCCGCCGCGGATCACCACGTCCTTGAGGCGGCCGACGACATGGAGGACGCCGTCGTCGTCGAGGAGGCCGAGGTCGCCGGTGCGGACCCAGCCGTCGGGCGTGCGGTAGCGGGCGTCGAGGTCCGGGGAGGCCACGTAGCAGAGGGGGGTCATGGGGCCGCGGGAGACGATCTCGCCGATCCGCCCGTCGGGCAGCGGCTCGTGGGTGTCGGGGTCGGCGATGCGGATCTCCGCCACCCGGGGGTCGGGCCGGCCCGCGACGACGCCGGAACGGGCGGTGGGCGGCACCGAATGACCGAGCCCGGTATGGCAGTTGACGCCGTCGGCCGACCCGTACAGGTTCACGACGGGACAGCCGAAGGCCTCGGCCGCCGCCCTGGCGGTGACCTCGTCGAGAGGGGCGCCGCCCACGACGAGCGCGGTGGGTGCGGGCAGCGGGCCCGCCGGACCGCCCTCCCGGGCCTCCGTCGACTCCATGGCCTCCAGCATCATCCGGAACATGGTGGGGACGCCGAGGACATGGGTGGGAGCGTGTTCACGGACGGCGGCCAGGGCCGCCTCGGGGGTGAAGCGGTCCAGCAGGACGAGGGTGCCGCCGTGCCGGGCGAGGGTGACGGCCGTGCCGTTCGACCCGAAGGCCGAGGCCAGGGGGACCAGGAAGAGGGCGCGCGGCGGAGTGCCGTCGGGCATGAGGGAGGCGAGGAAGTTGCCGCGGCCGCCGGCGAGGGCGTTGTGGGAGTACGCGACCATCTTCGGCTCCGCCTCCGAACCGGAGGAGACGAGGATGCGCGCCGCGCTGTCGGGATCGGGACGGGCCGGGACGAAGCCGGTGGGGTCGGTACGCAGGAGGGCCGCGAGCGGAATCGTTCCGTCGGGCGCGACGGCGACGGCCGGGCCGGGGGCGGTGCCCCTGCCGGGGCCTGCGGTGCTGTCGGGGCCTGCGGGACTGTCGGGGTGTGCGGCCTTGCCGGGGTCTGCGGCTCTGCCGGGGCCTGCGGCGATCACGTGTCGGACGGTCGGCAGGGTCGGGGCGAGGGCGGCGAGGTCGGCCGCGGGTGTCGCGTCCCGGTGGACCGTGGCCGCGATGACCGCCACGGCCTCGGCCCGGCGCAGGAGGCACGCGGCCTCCGCGGCGCCGCGACCGACGGGGAAGGGCAGGGCCACCGCGCCGAGCGCGGCGAGGGCGAGGTCGGCGACGACGGCGTTGCGGTGGTCGGGGAGTTGGACGGCGACGACGTCCCCGGCTCCGATGCCGAGCCCGCGCAGCCCCTCGGCCAGACAGCGGACCTTGCGGTCGAGCGCGGTGTAGCAGAGCGCGCCCTTGGCGTCGACGAGAGCCGTACGGTGCGGGTCGGCGATCAGGCGGGCCCGGAACAGGCTGTAGAGGTCGAGGTCGGGACAGGAGCCGTCCACCGCCCAGGAACGGCGGAGCGCGGCGGGCAGCAGGTCGTGCAGGGCGACGGTCACGCGAAGCTCCAGGGGTCGGGAACGGCAGGTGCACCGTGCGCGTCCCGGCCGATCGGGCCGGAGAGGCGCGGGTCGTGGGGGAGGTCGGTCAGGTCGGTGGTGACACCGGTGGCCGTCAGTCCGTGGGAACGCAGCTGGTCGAGGGCATCCTCCGTGCACATCCCCCGCACGTCGTACGCGGCGGCGGCCGCCGCGGCGGCGTCGCTGGGGGCGATCCAGCCGTCGGCGGTCGGCAGCGGGTGCCGGAAGCCGGCGGGGCGCCGGGCGCCGGATCCGCCGGCGGCCCGGTCCAGGACGGGGGCGAGGAGGGTGTCGGCGGCGCCGAGCAGGGACGACTCCACCCGTACGCCCTGGCCGGTGCGTTCGCGCAGGAGGAGGCCGGCGAGCACGGCCTCGGTGCCGTGCAGACCGCCCAGGACGTCGAGGAGGGTCATGAGGGAGGGTGCGGGCGGTTCGTCCGCCGGGTGGACGGCCTCCCCTACTGCCGTTCGGGCCTGCACCATGAAGTCGGTGCCCATGGGGGCGTCGGCGAGCCGGCCGGCCCAGCCGCCGGTGTAGGCGTACACGAGGGAGGGGTTCGCGTCGGCGAGGTGCTCGGCGTCGAGCCGGAGCTCGGCGGCCTTGCCGGGGGCCCAGTTGTGCAGGAACACATCGGCGTCGGCGGCGAGTTCGCGCAGTCGACGTCGGCCGCCGGAGGCCTTGATGTCGATCTCGACGGCTTCCTTGCCCCGGTTGAGCGCGAGCCAGCGGGCGGAGATCCCGCCGCAGGCGGGCGGCATCCCGCGCAGCGGATCGCCGCCCGGCGGCTCGATCCGGATCACCCGGGCTCCGAGGAGCCCCAACAGGTGTGCGGCGAGCGGTGCTTGGATGCGGCGGCCCGCTTCGAGGACGGTCAGCCCGGCCAGCGGGCGATCCGGCGCGGGGGCCGTGGGGGTCGCGGGGGCCGTGGGGGCGAGAGTCCTCGCGGCACCCCTCCCCGGCCCCAGCGCCTCCAGGGTCCACGGGTCGGCGGCGTCGGTCTCCTCGGCCCGCTCGGCGAGCGTGCGGACGCGACAAACCTCGGCCCCGGAGGACCCGGCCGCGCGCCGGATCCCCTCCCACGTATGGAGCCGTGTCACGTCGTGCAGTACGGCCGGGAAGGGCGCGCAGGCGGTGGCGTACCGGAACTGGAAGGGGCGCCAGCCCGCCCGTATCGCGTCGGCGGGAGCGTCCAGGGTGCGCCAGAACGTCGCCCATGCGCCCGGGTCGAGCGTCTCCAGTTCGAAGAGGACGCCGTCGGCGGAAGTGAACGGCGGTCCGCCCGGGGCCGGTTCGGCGGACTCCGGCTCGTCGGCCCCGGCGGCGGCCAGGTACTGGGAGACGGCGAGCAGGCCGGTACGGTCGGCCGCCGTGGTCACGTGTGCCACCGGGGTCCGGTCCGCCGGGCCGGACGCGGCGCGGCGGGCGGCGGCGCCCCGCGCCTGGCCGATGAGGGCGGCGAGCAGCCCCTGGACCGTGAGTACGCCCGTGGCGGTCGCCAGATAGTCCACGCCGAGGCCGCGCGGGCTCCCGTGGCGGCGGCCGTGCACGGCCATGACGCCGGTGGCGGCCTGGGCGGTGGCCTCGTCCTCGATGCCGGAGCCGAGCCCGCCCCAGACGGTGCGCGCCGTGACGGGCAGGAATCCGCCGCCGCCGAGGGCGATCTCCCCGGCACTCCCGGCGTCCCCGGCACTCCCGGCGTCCCCGGCACTCCCAGCACTCCCGGCGCTCCCGGCGCCCCCGTCACCCGCCCGCGCCCCGAGCCGCCGCAGATGGTCGGCCACGACCCGGGTGAGGGCCGGAGGCCCCTCGATGTCGAAGCACAACGCGTCGAGCGGGCTGCGGACCGACGTGTGCGTGGTCGAGGTCGTGATCGATGGGGACGCCATGCCTCACCTCTCTCCTGTCACGGGTGACACGGTTGTCACGGTCGCGGGAACCAGTGGGCCGATGTGCCCGACCACTTCCACGGACAGACAGTCGGACGCGTGTTCTGTCGAGTTCCCGAGACGGAGGAAAACGGTGACGGATCATGACGTACCGGATGTCGAGCTTCTGCGGGAACGGGTGACCGCGTTCGTCCGCGACCGGGTGTTCCCGTGCGAGTCCGGGCTCGACGCCGGCGGGCCGGCCGCCGGGGACCTGCGGCGGCGCCTGCGGGCGGAGGCTCACGAGGCCGGCCTGTGGGCACTGCCGCTCCCGGCCGAACTGGGCGGCGGCGGAGTGCCGTTGCTCGACTACGCGTCCCTCGCCGAGGCCGAGGGAGCGAGCGACCACGGCCCCGCCGCCCTGGGGTCCGCGCCCCTCCTCGACGTGACGATGCTGTCCCGGCACGGGTCCGCGCGCGTGCGCTCGGACCACCTTCCCGGCCTGGTCTCCGGCGACCTCCGCACCTGTTACGCGATGACGGAGCCGGACACGCCCGGCACCGAACCGGCGCTCACCGCGACGCGGGCGGAGCGACGGGCGGGTGGCGGCTGGCGCGTCACGGGGCGCAAGTGGTTCGTGTCGCAGGCGGGGGACGCCGACCTCGTCACCGTCCTCGCCCGCACGGCCGGATCGGCCGGGGACCGCGACGGCCTGTCCCTGTTCCTCGTGCCCACCGGCTCCCCCGGCTTCCGGGTCGTGCGCGAGCTGCCCGTTCTCGGCGCGACCGGGCAGTACGAGATCGCCTTCGACCACGTCGACGTCGACGAGGACCAGCTCGTCGGTGAGGCCGGCCGCGCACTCGCCGTCGCGGGCGAGCGCCTCCAACTGGGGCGTACCCTGCGGGCGTTGCGCTGGGTCGGCCAGGCCCAGCGGGCCTTCGACCTGCTGTGCGGGCGGGCCCTCGCACGGCAGGGCGTCCAGGGGCGGCTCGCGGACCGGCAGCTCGTCCAGCAGCACGTCTTCGAGGCGCTGTTGGCCCTGCGGACCACGCGGCCGCTCGTGTACGAGGCGATGGCCCTGGTCGCGGAGGGGCGGGACGCGCACGTGGAGGTGGGGCTCGCGAAGACGGCGGCGGCCCGTACCCTCCAGGACGTCGCCGACCGTGCCGTGCAGGTCTTCGGGGCCGCCGGACTCGGTCCGGACACCCCGCTTCCCGCCTTGTTCCGCACGGGCCGGACGGCCCGGATCCTCGACGGTCCGGACGAGCAGCACATCACGTCCGTGGCCCGCCGCGTCCTGCGCGGCAGGCAGGACACGGCCGTCTGAAGCGGCGGCCGGGCACGGCTGCTGCCGCACGCGGCGACGGAGAACCGACGCGTCACACCCGCGTGAGGTCGGCACGGCCGAGGAGGGCGGCCAGGCCGAGGGCCAGGAAGAAGTCGCCCCACACGAGTTCGTGCCGGACGGCCGTACCCCTGGCGGCGTCGTAGCAGCCGTCGAGGAGCATGCCGGCCGGCCGGGGCCCGTCCGGCCCGGTGAGATGGGCGGACGCCAGCCGGTGCAGGACCGACCGTGCGCGGTCCGCGCAAGCGGACGCCCACGCGGCCCCGGGAACGCGGGAGAGCTTCAGCAGGGCGACGGCCGTGATGGCGGCCGCGGAGGTGTCCACGGGTCCTTCGGGGTGGCCGGTGTCGGCCGGCGGGACGAGCGGGCCGGTGAGCAACGCGCAGCGGTCGAGGAGCAGTTCGGCGGTCTCCGTCAGCCACTCCGTGACGCCGGTGTGCGGGAAGGCGTCCGCGACGGCCAGGAGGAGCCACGCCTCGCCCCGGGTCCAGCCGGGCGCCGGATCGGGCTCGGCGGCCCAGAGCGATCCGGCCTCGTCCCAGCGCCAGGACGGGACGGGCCGCCGGGTGCCGTCGCGGGGCAGGCACAGGTCGAGGTGGCGGCGCAGGTGGGACTCGGCTGCCGCCCGGCCCTCGGGCCCGGCACACGCCAGCAGGGGAACGAGCCCGGGAACGCCGTCCGCGCGCGCCCGCAGCCGGGGGCCGCCGAGCACCGCGCCCCACGGGACCAGGCCGAGCACCGGGTCCAAGGCTCCGAGAGCGGCCCGCGCCGCGCGCTCGCGCAGGGCGTCGGCCGCCGCATCCGCTTCGGCCAGGGCGGTGCCGTACCAGAGGATGAGCCCCCGGGTCGCGGTGTCGGCCTCGGCCCAGGGGGCGAGCGCGGCGGTGGCGGCGACCGCCGCCGAACGGTGCGCGGGGAGGCCGGTGTGCCGGGCGCGCAGCCAGAGGAGCCCGGCCCAGAAGCCCCCGGTCCACGACCCCCGCCCGGTCGTCGTCCAGCGGCCGTCGGCAGGGTCCGCGTACAGGGGGAAGCGGCCGCCCACCTGCTCGGCGGTCTCGTCGACGCGCCGGAACAGAAGGCGGAGGGCGTTCTCGGCCCAGGCCTCGCCGGTCATGCCGGGACGCCCGTTCTCGTACGCCGGTCCCGCAGCGCCCAGGCGAGGGCGACGGCCCCGGCGACGGCGAACTCCGCCGCGACCAGGAGCCACCCCTGCCCGTACCGGCCGCGCTCCGCGAGCAGTCCGTACAGCGGCGGCCCGACGGCGAACCCGGCGAAGAAGCCGGCGGCGACCAGCGCCGAGTCCTGCCCGGCGCGGCCGGACGCGGAACGCTGCATCACCAGGACCATCGAGACCGCGTTGCCGGACACGGCGAAGACGCCCACCGCGACGGCCGCGACCCAGACGAGGAGTTCGGCCCGGACGGCCAGGGCGAGGAGCAGGGCGGCGACGACGGCCCCGCCGGCGAGCAGGGCCGGGAACCACGGGGCCCGGCCCGGCGTGGCGGCCCGGGACCAGCCGACGCGGCCGGCGATCCCGGCGACACCGAGGACGGCGACCAGCGCGCCCGCCACGGTGGGGCCGAGGCCGAGCTGCCGGGCGCCGAACAGCGCGAGGTAGGTGTTGACGGAGGCGATGCCCGCGCCGAGGAAGAGCGAGAAGGCGGCGAGCCAGGGCACGTGACGACCGGGAGGCGGGGCCGGTGTACGAGAAGTGGGCATCGCCGACGGCTGCGCACGCGACCGGGACTTCCCCATCGGCATCTGCTGCGCACGCGACCGGGGCTTCCTCACCGGCATCGGCGGCGCGTCGGCCGGGAGCGTGCGCCATGCCCACACTCCCGCGAGGAGCGCCGCCCCCGCGGCCACCGCCACCGCGCCCCGCCAGCCGACGAGGCCCGCCGCCGCGGCGAGCGGGAGCCCGGCGGCGAAGGCGCCCCACTGGACGCCGGCCTGCTTGGCGCCGGTCACCGCGCCCCGCTTCGGAGCCGGGACAGTGGCGAGGACGGCCTTGTTGGTCGCCGGGTTGGCGAGCGCCTGGGGCAGGCCGCCGAGCGCGACGGCCGCGAGGAGCAGGGCGGGCCCGTCGGCCGCACCGATGAGACCGAGTGCGGCGGCCGATACGGCGAGCAGTGCCACGAGCGCGCGCCGGGGGCCGACCCGGTCCACGATCCGGCCGCCGAGGGGCGAGAGGACGGCGGCCGTGCCGAACCCCACCGTGGTGGTGAGGCCGAGGACCGTCTCCGAGACGCCGAGGTCGTCGACGAGACGCGGGCCGAGCGCTCCGATGAGGAAGAGCTGCATCATCGAGAAGGCCATGGCGGTCGTCAGCAGCGCCGTCCTCACGTGCCGTACCCCTCTCCCCCGCGACAACTCGACATCCCGACGTCCCGACGTCCCGACGTCCAAGGAGTCGTGGCGACGGTGGCAGAAGTTCCCGAGGCACTCTTGTGGGGCGCGCCACAGTCCCGTAGTCCTGAGCCGACAGCAGACAGCGGATACCGGCCCGCACACCGCCGGAGGGGGTGCGAGGATGGGCGCGCCATGACACCAGGCCGATGTTCCCGAGGAGCGCGGGCCGCGATCTTCGCGGCCGTCTGTGTGCTGCTCGCGGCCATCGGACACATCGTCATGTCGGGTCAGGGCGTGCCGGGTTGGACGCTGGCCCTCGCCTTCACGGGAATCACGGCGGTCAGCTTCCTCCTGGCGGGCCGCGAGCGCGGGCTGTTCGCCGTGACGGCGGCGACGGTGGCCGTCCAGAGCGTGCTGCACACGGTGTTCTCCTGGTCCCAACCGGCAGCTGCCGCCCGCCCGTCGACGGAACACGCCGACGCGGCCATGTCCCACGCGGGCATGGCGCAAGCCGGCATGACGCAAGCCGGCATGTCTCACGCGGACATGCCTCACGCCGCCATGTCCCACGCCGCCATGTCCCACGCGGGCATGGATCACGGCGTCACCGAACTGCCCGCCGTCCACGACATGACAGACATGCCGTCGTCCCTCGGCATGCTGTCGGCGCACCTGTTGGCCGCGCTCCTGAGCGGACTGTGGATGGCGTACGGGGAGCGGGCCGTCTTCCGTCTGCTGCGGTCCCTGCCGATGGGCCTCTCCCGGCCCCTGCGCCTGCTGTTCACCACCCTCGTCCCGGCACCCCGTCACCTCCCTCGCCTCCGGCCCTGCCGCGCGGGTGACGAGCGCGCTCCCCGACGGCTCCTGCTCACCCATTCCGTCGTCTCCCGAGGTCCTCCACAGGCACTCGCTGTCCTCTGACAGCCGGCTCCCCGGGCACGACGGACACGCGTCCGCCGCCCGGGCATCGGTCATGCCGTTCCGGCGGGCCGTACCAGTCACCGGTGCCGCCGTCCGCGCGCCGCCGGATTCCCCTTGCCTCGTAAGGACTTGTGGCGATGACCCTTGCCCACGACACCCTCCTTCACGGACCTACGGCCCCGCCCCGCCCCGCGCGGGCGCCGGACGCCGACGCGGCGACGACCCGGCTCGCCCTGGCGGCCCGGGACGGCGACCCGGCCATGGCCGACCTGTTCGTCCGCGCGCTGCAACGCGACGTCCGGCGGTACGTGACGTACCTCGGCGCCGACCGTCAGGCCGCCGACGACCTCACCCAGGAGGTCTTCCTCCGCGCGCTCGCCGCGCTGCCCCGCTTCGAAGGGCGCTCCTCGGCCCGTACGTGGCTGCTGTCCATAGCGCGGCGGACCGTGGTCGACAGCCTGCGGTACGCCGCCGCCCGTCCCCGTCTGTCCGACCGCGACGACTGGCAGACGGAGGCCGAACACACCCAGCCCCGGGGCCTCCCCGGCTTCGAGGACGGCATCGCCCTCGCGGAACTCCTGGCGGCGCTTCCCGCCGAGCGGAGGGACGCCTTCGTCCTCACCCAACTCCTGGGCCTTCCCTACGCCGAGGCGGCCGAGGCCATCGGCTGTCCGGTGGGCACGGTCCGCTCCCGCGTGGCCCGCGCCCGTGCCTCCCTGATCGCCCTGCTCCGAGGCGAGGACGACGACACCCCGTCGACACCCTTGCCCGGCACCGTCCCGGCCCCCGGACTACGGCCCGTCACATCGGCCGCGGCGGCCGGGAACCTTCCCCAGCACGGTCACGTTCTACAGACGCGTAGAAGTAATCGACGACGTCTGGAGTGACCGAACATGGCCCTGTGGGACCGCATCAAGGAATCCGCATCGGGGATGCAGACCCAGCTGGTGGCGAAGAAGAACGACCTGAAGAGCGGCGCCTTCCGGGACGCGAGCATGGCGATGTGCGCGCTGGTGGCCGCCGCCGACGGGACGATCGACCCGGCGGAGCGCCGCCGGGTCGCGCAGCTCATCTCGTCCAACGAGGTGCTGCAGAACTTCGACGCGACCGACCTCCAGCGCCGCTTCGACGAGAACCTGGACAAGCTGACGGCCGACTTCGACTTCGGCAGGGTCAGCGTGCTCCAGGAGATCGCCAAGGCGAAGAAGAAGCCCGCCGAGGCCCGTGCCGTCGTCCAGATAGGCATCGTCATCGGCGGCGCCGACGGCGACTTCGACAAGACCGAGCAGGGCGTCGTCCGCGAGGCCTGCTTCACGCTCGGCCTGCCGCCGCACGAGTTCGACCTCTAGACACCCCTAGGACGGGCGCTACATCGGGGTGGCCGCCCGCAGGACGAGGAAGAGGGTGACGGCCGAGTTCGCCGAGGACAGTGCCGACACCGTCGCACCGAAGGCAGCGCCCCAGGCCGCGCAGCCGACGGCGGTGAAGAGCGACGGCCAGGTGCGGCCCGCCGGGGCCGGTCGCAGCAGGGCCGCGACCCGGCGGGGCACCGGGCCGGCGCCGGTGACGGCGGGGAGCAGCGCGGTGGTCGCGGGCGGGGCCAGCAGGGCGGCCGTGCCGATCGCGCGGGCCACGCAGCGGCGGTTGCCGACCGCCGTCGCGGCCTCCTCGTCGGCCCAGCGTTCGGCGGTGTACGCGACGGCGGTACGGAGCGGGCGGAGGAACGGGTTGGCGCGGGCCGCGAGATGCACCGTCAGGAGGTGACGGTGGTGACGCCCCGCCAGGTGGGCCCGCTCGTGGGCGAAGAGGGCCCGGCGTTCGCGGGAGGTCAGCGCGGCGAGCATGCCGGTGCTGACGACGACCCGGCCGCGCCGACGGCCCGGTCGACGTCCGCGCCGGCGGCCGGGCAGCGCGTACGCGTACGGGGCGCCGTCCGGCAGTACGGTCACGGACGTCTCCGGCAGGCCCGCGAGCGCGCCCTCGGCACGCCGGCGTGCCCGCACCTGGCGCCGGGCCGCGGCGACGCACGAGACGAGGACGGCGAGCAGCGCCGGGATCGCCAGCCGGCCGGCCACCTCGTCGTACGGCAGGGCCGCGCGCACCTCGGGGTCCGACCAGGCGTCGGGCAGCGGGTTGCCGGGCAGCTGGGCCGTGCCGACGATCATGAGCAGGCCGAGACAGAGCGTGCTGCACACCGCGAGGACACCGGCGACGGCGGAGAGCAGGCGCGTCGCCGTACGGGGATGGAGCCGGCTCTCGGCGAGCCGGGCGACGGGCCAGGCGGTGAGCGGAAGGACCAGCGGAAGGAAGACGAAGACGCCCATGACGCTACCGGTCTCCCTCCGCGAAGCCCTCGGCGTCCCCGCGGTCCCCGAGGTCCCCGAGGTCCCCGAGGTCCCCGGACTCCCCGGACCCCGCGGGCTCTATGGCTTCCGCCGAGAGGAGTTCGCGCAGGAGCAGCTCGTCGTGCGGGGAGAGGGCGGTGACGAAGCTGGCGAGCACGGCGTGCCGGTCCGCCTCCGCGTCAAGGACCTTGCGCATCCGCAGTGCGGCGAGCCCCGCCTCGTCGGCCACGGCCGTCCAGACGAAGGAGCGCCCCGACCGCTCGCGCGCGACGGCGCCCTTGCCGTGCAGCCGGGTGAGGATCGTGATCACGGTCGTGTACGCGAGGTCGCCGCCGAGGCGCTCCTGCACCCATGCCACGGGCACCGGTTCGACGGCGCCCTTGAGCACGGAGAGGACGTGCGCCTCCAGCTTTCCCTGGCCGCGCCTGCGCGGCGAGGACTCCGCCTCGTTCCCGCTCCGGTCCGTCATCCCGCTGCCCTCCCGCCGGTCCCGTACTCGCCGCTCGCCACTCGTCGTGCGTCGCTCGTCGTGCGCCACTCGTCGTGCGTCGCTCGTCCACCCGCCCCGGGACGGCGGTCCATCGTACGGCCGGGACGCCGCAGGTCAGAAGACGGAGAGGCCCGTGATGGTGGTGAAGCGGTCCAGGGCGGCGACGCCGGCAACCGAGTTGCCGCGTTCGTCGAGGCCCGGGCTCCAGACGCAGACGGTGCAGCGGCCCGGGACGACGGCGATGATGGCGCCGCCCACGCCGCTCTTGCCGGGGAGCCCGACCCGGAGGGCGAAGTCGCCCGCCGCGTCGTAGGTGCCGCAGGTCATCATCACGGCGTTGACCTGCTTGGCCTGGCTGCGGGTGAGCAGGCGGGAGCCGTCGGCGCGGATGCCGTGCCGGGCGAGGAAGCCGGTGGCGACGGCGAGATCGCCGCAGGAGGCCTCGATGGAGCACTGCCGGAAGTACTCGCGGAGCAGGGTCGGCACGGGCGTGCCGATGTTGCCGTAGGAGGCCATGAAGTGGGCGAGGGCGGCGTTGCGGTCGCCGTGGGCGGTCTCGGACGCGACGACGTCCCGGTTGAAGTCCAGGTCCGGGTTGGCGGACTCCGCGCGCAGGAAGTCGAGGAGGCTGCCGGAGGCGTCGCCGGTCATGCGGTGCAGGCGGTCGGTGACGACGAGGGCGCCGGCGTTGATGAACGGGTTACGGGGGATGCCGTGCTCGTACTCCAGCTGGACGAGCGAGTTGAAGGGGTTGCCGGAGGGTTCGCGGCCGACGTGCTCCCAGAGGCTGTCGCCCTCCCGGGCGAGGTCGAGGGCGAGCGTGAAGACCTTGGTGACGGACTGGGTGGAGAAGGGCTGCTGCCACTCCCCCACCCCGTACACCGTGCCGTCGAGCTCCGCCACGGCCATCCCGAAACGGTTCGGGTCGACGGCGGCGAGGGCCGGGATGTAGTCGGCCGGGCGGCCCCGGCCGGCGAGGCCCTCGATCTCCTCGCCGATGCGTTCGAGTACGGGTAGGAAGGACTGCACCATGAGCGCATTGTGCCCGGCCGCGCCCGCCACGCCCGTACCTGCTCAGTTCTCCGCCGTGTCCGGGACGCCGGTCTCCGGCATCTCGTCGAGGGCGTACGGGTGGACGTACCGCGCGTCGTCGAAGGGCGTGAACCACGTGCCGAAGCCGAGCGTCGCCGCGCCCTCGCCGGCGCCGTCCTCGCCCTCGTCCCGGAGCCACGCGAAGTCCATGTCCTCGTAGACCTCGCCGGCGAAGCGCCCGAGGGCGGCCGCGACCTCGTCGTCCAGGAGTCCGTGCAGATCGAGGGTGACGTGGGCCTGCTCCAGGAGAAGCTTCAGGACGAGCTCCTCGGCGAGACAGCCGAGCCGCCGGAAGCTGCCGTCGGTGAACCGGGTGGTGAGGGCGATCGCGGTCACCAGGAAGCGGCGCGCGAAGAGTTCGTTGTACTGCGGTGCGTGGCGCGAGGGCAGTTGGTCGAGGTGCCACAGGTGCCCCTGGCACTCGGCGACGGTGGTGTCCTCCTCGGCGAGGGCCTGGACGTCGTCGTACAGCTCGTCGATGAGGACCTCGGCGCCGTACACCAGGGAACCGGCGGCGAGTTCGGCGCACTCGGGAGTGACTCCGGGAACACCCTCGCCCGGCTCGCGCGCCTCCCCCGGCTCCCCCGAATCCCCTGTCCCCGCCGGCTCCGCTGTCTCCCCCGCCCCCTCCGGCTCCTCCCGGACGCCGAAGGTGGCCGGGGTGAAGGAGCGCAGACGGCTCGCCAGGGCGCGGAACGCGGCGTCGTGGTCCTGCGCCTCCCGCTCCGCCTCGTCGTCGGTGTCGGGCTTCGCCGTGTGGTGGGCCCGGCGCGCCTGCGGGTCGCTGGGCGGGGCGCCGGGCCCGTCGGCCGCTTCGAGGCTCTCGCGCGCCGCGTCGGTGTGCAGCTGTACTTCGCTGCTCTCGACCGTCCACTCGGCCAGCAGCTCCGAACGCTCCAGGACCTCCTCGCTCACGGAGCCGACCGCTTCCTCCGCGAACTCCAGCGACGGCGCCGCGACCATCACCTTCAGGATCGCCCCGCCCGGATGGACGGCCACGGCGACGTCGAACAGGTCCATCTCCATGCCGTCGGCGCCTTCGATACCGGCCACCGACGCGAAGCCCTGCTCCAGCAGGGCGGAGGCTCCCACGCGGTGGAGCCCGTCCAGCTCCGGAGCACCCTCCGGAATGCGTATTTCCACGGTTACGACATAGGTCACGGACGAAAGCGTGCCAGGCCGGGGCGGGTGGACGCGGCTGTTCGCCGAAGCTTTTCGCGCGCGGGAGCGCGTACGGCAGGAGCCGGCACCCCTGGGGGCACCGGCTCCTGTCACTGGCGGAGGGTCAGGCGACGAGCTCGGACTTCTCCGTCCCGGCGTCCGCCCCGGCCTCGACCCCGCTGTCGGCGTCGGCATCGGCGGGGGTCTTCTTGCCGTCCCGCATGACCAGGGTGGCGAGGACGGCCGCCGCGAGGACGCCGATCGCGCCGACCGTGAAGGTGGTGGACATCGAGGTGGTGAAGGCCTCGCGGGCCGATTCGATCATCGCGGGGTCGCCCTTGGCCGCGGCCAGTGCCCCGCCGATCGACTGCTTGGCCTGCTCGGGGGCGTCGGCCGGCATCTCTCGGGAGAACGTGCTGGTGAGGAGCGAGCCGAGGATGGCGATGCCGAGCGCGGTGCCGGCCTGCTGGATGGTGTCGTTCAGGGCGGAGCCGACGCCCGCCTTCTCCGCGGGGATGGTGCTCATCAGGGCGCCGACGGCGGCCGGCATCGCGAGGCCGGCTCCGAGGCCGAGCAGGCCCAGGGCGACGGCCGGGACGGTGAAGCCGGAGTGGGCGTCGACCGTGGTCAGCAGGGCGAAGGCGCCGGCCATGACGAGCATGCCCACGAGGATCAGGACACGGTTGCCGATCTTGGCCGCGAGGCCGGCGCCGGCGCCGTTGCCGATGAGGGCGGCGACGGCCAGCGGGACGAAGGCGAGGCCCGCCTTGACCGGCGAGTAGCCGAGGACGAACTGCAGGTACTGGGTGAGGACGAGGAGGAGGCCGCCGTTGCCGATCTGCACGAGGGTCAGCGAGAGCGAACCGCCGCTGAAGTTGCGGTGCTTGAAGAGGACCAGCGGCACCATCGGCTCGGGGGTGACGTTCTCCCAGACCACGAAGCCGACGAGGGAGACGACCGCGACCGCCAGGGTGACGAGCCCGCGGCCCTCGAAGGCGCCGTGCTGCGGGATCTCGATGATCCACCAGATGAGCGCGGTCATGCCGACGACGGAGAGGATCGCGCCGAGCGGGTCGGGCTTCTGCCAGGGGCCCTTCGACTCCGGCATGAGGGTGAGGGCGGCGAGGACGGCGAGGGCGACGACCGGGACGTTGATGAAGAAGATCGAGTGCCAGGAGAAGTGGTCGATCAGGAAGCCGCCCAGGACGGGGCTGCCGACCAGGCCGAGCATCGAGACCGAGCCCCAGGCCGCCATCGCCTTGGGCCGCTCGTCCTCGTCGAAGACGGTGATGAGGATGGAGAGCGTCGAGGGCATGATCAGCGCGCCGCCGACACCCATCGCGATCCGTGCGGCGATGACCTCGCCGGGGCTGGTGCAGACCGTCGCGGCGAGTGAGGCCGCACCGAAGAGCAGCAGGCCGAGCACCATGATCTTCCGGCGGCCGAAGCGGTCACCGAGGCTTCCGGAGGTGAGGAGGAGTCCCGCGAAGACCAGGATGTAGGAGTCCAGGATCCACTGGATGTCCTGGGCGCTCGCGCCGATGCCCTCGGTCATCGTGGGGACCGCGACGGTCAGCGCCATGCTGTCGACCACCAGGACCAGGGTGCTGAGGCACAGCACGACCAGGATCCACCAGCGGCGCGGGTTGCGGCCTGCGCTGTCGTGGCCGCTTTGGCTGCTTGCGCTGCTTTCCATGGGTCTTCCCCCTCGACTTTCGTCTGTCGTTCCTGCGTTCGCTCCTTGCGATGCGAACACTGTACGCAGACGCGCACAGTGTTCGCAACACTCCACACCTGTACGCTGAATGCGAACGCCGTACGCAGTGAAGGAGGGCCCATGGCCGCCAAGGCGAACCCCGTCCCGTCCGTGTGGGCGCGACAGCAGTCCGCACCCGATCAGCCCGCGCTCAGCCGGACCGCGATCGTCCGCGAGGCGATCGTCATGCTCGACGCCGACGGCATCGAGGCGCTCAGCATGCGCAAGCTCGGCGCCCGTCTGAACGCCGGCGCGACCTCGCTCTACCGCCATGTCGCGACCAAGGACGAGCTCATGGAGCTCGCCGTGGACGAGGTCGCCGCCGAGCTCACCGTCCCCCCGGCCGACGCCGCCCGCGGCGGGGCCGGCTGGCGGGCCGCCGCGACCGAGTCCGCGGGCTCCTTCCGGGCGACGGCCCTGA
Organism: Streptomyces sp. NPDC042346; assembly: GCF_055581845.1. Taxonomy (NCBI): domain Bacteria; kingdom Bacillati; phylum Actinomycetota; class Actinomycetes; order Kitasatosporales; family Streptomycetaceae; genus Streptomyces; species Streptomyces sp. NPDC042346. The sequence goes on from NZ_JBVJEH010000012.1 coordinate 343,974, forward strand.
GCCACCCCTGGCTCTCGTCCGTCCTCGGCCAGGCGGGGCTCGCCTACCTGGGCCCGAACCTGATGTCGTACTCGGAGCGGCTCGCCGCCCTCTTCTCGGCGGCCGGCTTCCCGGAGCCGAGCCGGGCGATCGACACCCTCCTGTCGTACGTGATCGGGATGAGCACGACGGAGGCCGCCTGGCTCACCACGGTCGCCCGCTCCGGCGAGACCGAGGCCGGGTTCATCGCCCGGCTGATGCCCGCCGCCCAGCAGGCCGCGGCCGGCCACGACCACCTCGCCGAGGCGTACGCCGACGCCGCCGTCCACTCGGCCGTCGACCCCGTCGCCATCCGCGACGCCAAGTTCGCCTACGGCCTGGACGTCGTCCTGGACGGCCTGGAGATGCGCCTGCCGCGCTGACCCCTCGGGAGGACGGCGGTCGCTCGGCGTGGCCAGTGGTGGTGCAGGGCGTCGATGTGGAAGTCGTGCGCGTGGTGGCCGCCCTGGCCGCCGCTGCCGCCGGGCGCTGCCGCGAGATGGGGGTGGTCTACGGGGAGTTCGGGGTGGACGTGTTCCAGCGCGGCCGGGTCCGTACGGGGCCACAGGCGGGCGGCGGCCAGGGCGCCGAGCAGGGCGACCCCGGCCAGTACCGCTGCCGCGACCACGAGCCCGGCGCGCGCGGCGAGCCAGCCCGCGAGGGGGTAGGTGAGCAGCCAGCAGGCGTGCGAGAGGGAGAACCGGGCGGCGAAGGCGGCGGGCAGGTCGGCGCTGTGCGCGGAGCGGCGCAGCAGCCTGCCGCCGGGCGTCAGGATCGCCGAGGTCGCCGCGCCGAGGACCAGCCAGACCGCGAGCAGCCCGGGCCAGGACCAGGCCCCCGGCGCGAGCGCGAGCCCGAGCACGAGCAGCGCGAGGGCCCCGGCCAGGACGAAGGCGGCGCGCAGCATGACCGCCCGCTCGCGGGCGGGAGCGGCGCCGGGCCCGGGGCCGGGGCTCGGGCCGCGGCCGGAGCTCGGGCGGGGGTCGGGGCCGGAGCTCGGGCCGGGGCCGGAGCTTGGGCGGGGGTTGGCGGAGGCCTGGCGCCGGTCCAGTGCGCGGGGTAGGAGGAGCGCCGTCGCCATCGAGCCCGCCCCGTACGCGCCGAGGGCGAGGGGGACGTCTCCGGGGGTGCGGCCGAGGGTGTCGCGGACCAGGACCACCGTGTTGACGAGCACCGTCGCGCCCGCCGCCGCCACGGCGACGTCGAGGGCGAGCAGGCCCCGCAGGCGCGGAGTGCCGAGGAGGAGCCGCGTACCGAAGGCCGCCCTGGCACGGAATCCTCCCGCGCGTGCGGCGGGTGCGGGTGCGGGCAGGGCGGTCGCGCGGACCAGTGTGCCCGAGGCGAGGAACCCGGCGGCGGTACCGGCGAAGAGCCGGTCGTACGGGACGACGGTGAGCAGCGCGGCGGCGAGCACCGGGCTCAGCAGGCTCTCCAGGTCGTAGGCGAGCCGGGAGAGGGAGAGCGCCTTCGTGTAGTCGCGCTCCTCGGGCAGCACCTCGGGGATCGTCGCCTGGAAGGTCGGCGTGAAGGCGGCGGACGCGGTCTGGAGCAGGAGGATCAGGACGTAGATCTGCCACACCTGGGTGACGAAGGGCAGCGACAGGGCGACCGCGGCGCGTACGAGGTCCATGGCGACGAGCAGGGTCCGGCGCGGCAGCCGGTCGGCGAGGGCGCCGACGACCGGGCCCATGCCGACGTACGCGGCCATCTTGATCGCGAGGGCGGTGCCGAGCACGGCGGAGGCGTTCGTTCCCGCGAGGTCGTAGGCGAGGAGACTCAGCGCCACGGTCGCGAGGCCGGTGCCGGCGAGGGCGACGACCTGCGCGGTGAACAGGCGCCGGTAGGTGCGGTTGCGCAGCACGGACAGCATGGGAACGCCCCCGGTCGGCCACGGCGGTCGGCGGACCCCTTCACCGTAGCCGATACGTGCACAGGTGCGCACGCGTTGACGTCAGTCGTGCCAGGGCTCGCCGCTCACCACGTGGTCGGCGCGGCTGATCGCCTCGACGACCAGCCGCTTCAGGTGCCCGTCCGGCATCGCGTACACGACCCGCCGCCCGTCCTTGCGGGACTGCACCAGACCGCCGAGGCGCAGTTTGGCCAGGTGCTGGCTCACGGCCGGGCGCGCCGCCCCGCACGCCTCGGTCAGGGCGCTGACGTCGGCCTCGCCGCGCGTGAGAAGCCACAGGAGGTGGAGCCGGGTGGGGTCGGAGAGGAGCGCGAACACCTCGGCGGCCGCGGAGAGTTCCCGGGCGCCCGGCGTCCGCCCGTGCTCTCGGGACACGGCGTGCGCGGGGGACACGGCGTGCGCGGGGGGCACGACGCGGGTACGGGGCTCGGCGCCCGCCCCGGCATCCGTCGTGGGGTCGTCGGGACCTGCGGCGTCTGCCGGATCTGCGCGCTCGGACATGGGGCCATCGTAGGCAGACCCGCCCGCGGCTCAGCCCTCCCCGGGAGGCGGGAGCGTGCCCAGGAAGCGGATGTGGGGGCGGCCTCCGGGCGTCGGGCGGGTCACCGTGGCGCGTACCCGGTACACCTCGGCGATGAGCTCCTCGGTCAGGACCTCGTCCGGGGTGCCCCGGGCCACCACGCGGCCCTCCGCGAGGACGACGAGGCCGTCGCAGTACGTCGCCGCGAGGTTCAGGTCGTGCAGGGCGACGACGGCGGTGAGGCGCAGCCCGGCGACCAGGGTCAGGAGGTCCAGCTGGTGCTGGATGTCGAGGTGGTTGGTGGGTTCGTCGAGCAGGAGTTCGCGCGGTTCCTGCGCGAGGGCGCGGGCGATCTGGACGCGCTGGCGCTCCCCGCCCGAGAGCGTCCGCCAGGAGCGGCGGGCCAGGTCGTCGAGGCCCGTGCGGGCGAGGGCGGAGCGGACGGCCGCCTCGTCCGCCGCCGACGCCGGGGCCCAGGCCCTCCGGTGCGGGACGCGGCCCAGCCGGACGACGTCGAGGACGGTCAGGTCGACCTGCGTCTCCGCCTGCTGCTCGACCGTGGCGAGGCGCCGCGCGACGGTCCGGCGGCCGAGGCCGTCGAGGGGATCGCCGTCGAGGGTGACGACGCCGCTGTCGGGGGCGAGGACGCCGGCGAGGAGCCGGAGGAGCGTCGACTTCCCCGAACCGTTGGGGCCCAGCAGGCCGGTGACGGTGCCGGGGCGCGGGGCGAGGGTGACGCCGTCGAGGACGGGGCTGCCGCCGACGGTGCGCGAGACCCGGTCGGCACGCAGCCCCTCACCCGCGCCCGCGCGCGTGTCGGTGGTCGTGGTCATCGCGTACCCCTCGTGCGGTAGAGGACGAGGACGAACGCCGGTACGCCGATCAGCGAGGTCACGACACCCACCGGGACCTCCTGGGGATCGAGCACCGTACGGGCGAGGGTGTCCGCCCAGACGAGGAAGACCGCGCCCGCGAGCGCCGTGACCGGCAGCAGCCGGGCGTGCCCGGGGCCGACCAGCGCGCGGGCCGCGTGCGGCAGGACGAGGCCGACGAAGCCGATCGCGCCGGCGGCGGAGACCAGAGCGGCCGTCAGGAGGGCGGTGACGCACAGCAGGACGGTCCTGGCCCGGCCGACGGCGACGCCCAGCGACGCGGCGGCGTCCTCGCCGAAGGCGAAGGCGTCCAGCGTCCGCGCGTACCCGCCGCAGATCAGCAGGGCCGCCGCGAGCACCGCGACGCCCACCCGCACCTCGTCCCAGCCGACCCCGCCGAGCGAGCCGAGGAGCCAGAACAGCACGCCGCGGGTGGTCTCCGCGTCGGCGGCCGTCATGACGACGAAGGAGGTGAGCGCGGAGAAGAGCTGCATGGCCGCGACTCCGGCGAGGACCACGCGGTCCGGTGAACCGCCGAGGGTGTGGCTGAGCAGCAGCACGAGCGCGAAGGAGCAGACCGCCCCGAGGAACGCGCCGCCGGTGACGGAGAGGACTCCCCCGCCGACGCCGAGGACGACGACCAGGACGGCGCCGGTCGAGGCACCGGAGGAGACGCCGAGGACGAAGGGGTCGGCGAGCGGGTTGCGCAGGAGGGACTGCATCACCGTCCCGCACACGGCGAGTCCGGCGCCGCAGACGGCCGCGAGGAGGGTGCGGGGCAGGCGCAGGTTCCAGACGATCCCGTCCCGGATCGGGGACAGGTCCGAGACGCCCCCGGTCAGGTGGGCGGTGACGACGGACCGCACCTCGCCCACGCGGAGGTCCGCCGGCCCGATCGTGATCGCCACGGCGATCGACGCGCAGAGGACGGCGAGCCCGGCCAGGACCCACAGCACCGCCCGACCACCGTCCGCCACCACGCGGCCGACAGGCCGCCCACGACCACGACCACCGCCACGGGGCCGCGCACCGCTCTCGGGTCGCGCAGCGCCCTCAGGTCGTGTGCCTCCCCCGCGTGACGTCTTGGCCGGTCCGGGGAGGGTCACTTGGCGAGTCCGTACGAGCGGAGCGCGGCGGCCACCTTCTCGACGCCCTCGACGGTACGGATCGTGGGGTTCATCGCCTGGCCGCTGAGGAGCACGTACCGCTTCCGCTTCACCGCCGTCATGTTCCTGGTGACCGGGTCGGACTCCAGGAACGCGATCTTCTTCGCGGCGCTCTCGGCCGACTGCGACCGGCGGGTCAGATCGCCGATCACGAGCACGTCGGGGTCGCGGTCCGCGACGGTCTCCCAGTTGATCTGGGGCCACTCCTCGCGCGTGTCGTCGAAGACGTTCTTCACGCCGAGCGCGCGGGTGACGACGCCGGGCGCGCCGCAACAGCCCGCCATGTAGGGGGACTCGGCGTTGGCGAACCAGTAGAGGACGGAGACGTCCGTGAAGTCGCCCGCCGAAGCGGCCTTCGCCACCCGGCCCTTGAGCTCGGCGACGAGCTTCTCGCCGCGCTCCGGCACCCCGAACACCCGGGCCAGGTCCCGGATCTCGCCGTGGACGGTCTCCATGGTGAGCGTCCGGGTGCGGACGCCGTCGCCGTCGCCGCTGTTGTCCTTGCCGGCGCAGTCGGTCGGCGAGAGGTAGGTGGGGACGCCGAGCTTCGCGAACTGCTCGCGGGGGGCCACCCCGCCCTTGCCGAGGGTGTACCCGAACGAGGCGGCGGCGAAGTCGGGTTCGGTGTCGAGCACCTTCTCGAAGGAGGGGTAGCGGTCGGCGAGGCGCGGCACCTTCGCGTTCTGCTTCTCAAGTCCCTTGAGAACGGGGTCGGTCCAGGTCGCGGTGCCGACCATGCGGTCGGCCAGGCCGAGGGAGAGCAGGATCTCGGCGGCGCCCTGGTCGAGGGCGACGGCCCGCCGCGGCGGGCGGTCGATCCGTACGCGCTCACCGCAGTTGTCGAGGGTCACGGGGTAGCCGGCCGCGGGCTCCGCGCCCCGGCCCTTCCCCGACGTGGTCCCGGCGGGTCCGCCGCCGCATCCCGTCGCGGTCAGGAGCAGGGTGAGGGTGCCGGCGAGGAGCAGCGCGGCGGAGCGGACGGGGTGGTGTGCGAACGGCACGGAGCATTCCTCTGCGTCCACGGCTCATACGCGGAGCCTGTCGTACGGGTGCTCCCCGGTCGACGGCGTGACGCCGGGGCCGCCAGCAGGTCTTCGGACTCGGGGTCAGCCGGACGGAGCGCCTTCCCGGGCCTGTTCCGCCGCCCAGTGGCCGATGCTCCGCCCGTCGCCCTCACCGCTGCGCGTCAGCTCCGGATTCCCACCGGATTCCCTGACCCGTACGCTCGCCCGTTCGGGTGAGCACAAAGGTGCGACTGGCCTCGGCACAGTACCACCGGCGACCTGTCGCACCTCCGGTCGCGGGCCAGGTCAGAGGCGCAGTTCCTTCGCCTCGAAGCGGCCGTCGCCGAGGACGAGCACGAAGGTGACCTGCTGGCCCTCGGAGAGCGACTGGGCCTCTCCCTCGATGTCCGCCGCGCTGAAGTACACCTGTTCCTCGGAGCCCACGGGGACGACGAAGCCGTACCCGCCGAGACGGTTGAAGGAGTGGACGAACCCTTTGCTTCTGCCTTCCACGGCGGCCTCCCTGTCGTCACCGGCGACGTACCTCTCAGACGCGCCTCTCAGGGGAGATCTACCCCGTCCGCCCGTGCTTCGCCCGTCGCGGGACGCGTCCGCGCGGTACTCCGCGCCGTGCTCCGCGCGGTGCCCACTCGTGCTCCGCTCGGCGCTCTACACGGTGTAGCGGAGGCGGCAGACGACGGCATCGGTGTCCCGGCGGACGGCCCGGGCGACGAGGGCGCCGCGCCGGTTCTGGAGGGGCCGCTGCCACAGCCGTTCCGGTTCGGCCTCCGGGATCAGGACGGTGATCCGGGTGTCGGGCTCGGCCTTCCGGAGTCCGTGGACGTACGCGGTGATCGGGCGCCCGAGCGTGCGGCGCTCGGAGGGGAGCCGGACGAGGGGGACGCCCGGGTTCCACAGGGCCCAGTCGCGCTCCAGGGCCTCCGTGGCCTCCCGGTCCTCCGCGTCCGGGTGGCAGACGGTGACCGCCCGGACCTCGTCCCCGAGGGAGACCGCGGCGGTCAGGGCCTCGCTGGTGAGCCGGGTCAGGGACGAGACCGGGACCAGGACGAGGGAGCGCGCGCGGTGCGGCGGCTCGGGGACGCGGCCGACGCCGAGCCGCTCGCCGATCCTGCCGTAGGCACGGTGGACGGCCTCGAAGGCGAGGACGAGGGCCGGGAGGGCGATCACGATCAGCCAGGCCCCGTCGTGGAACTTGGTGGCGGTGACGACGATCGCGGAGACGCCGGTGAGGACGGCGCCGAGGCCGTTGAGCGCGGCCCTGCCCCACTGCCGGGTCGCCCGCCAGTGCAGGACCATGCCGGTCTGCGCGAGGGTGAAGCCGACGAAGACGCCGATCGCGAAGAGCGGGACGAGGGTGTTGGTGTCGCCGCCGGAGAAGACCAGCAGACCGGCGGAGACGACGGCGAGCCAGACGACGCCGTGGCGGTGGACCTGGCGGTCGGCCTTGAGGCCGAAGACGTGCGGCAGGTAGTCGTCGCGGGCCAGCAGCTTCAGCAGGACGGGCAGCCCGCCGAAGGAGGTGTTCGCGGAGAGCGCGAGGAGCACCATGGTGGCGAACTGGACGACGTAGAAGGCCCAGTTGTGCCCGAGGGAGGCGTCGGCGAGCTGGGCGAGGACGGTGACGCCCTCGACCGGCCGGAGACCGAAGCGGGAGATCAGCACGGAGAGGCCGATCAGCATCACGCCGAGGAGCGCGCCGAGCGCGACCTCCGCGCGCATCGCCCGTTTGGCGGCGGGGGCGCGGAACGACGGGACGGCGTTGGCGAGGGCCTCGACGCCGGTGAGGGCGGAGCAGCCGGAGGCGAAGGCCTTCAGGAGGAGCAGGGCGCCGACCGTGGTGGCGTCGTCGGCGAGCACGGAGGCGTGGCCGGCGGACGCGGCCGTGGAGACCGGGGCGTCACGGAAGAGGCCGACGACGATCAGGATCATGATGGCGCCGATGAACACCGCGGTGGGGGCGATGAACGCCCGCGCGGAATCGACGATCCCGCGCAGGTTGACGCCGGTGATCAGGACGAGGACGCCGAGGCAGATCGCGAGCCGGTCGTCGTGGAGGCCGGGGAAGGCGGAGGTCAGGGCGGCGACGCCGGCGGTGACGGCGACGGCCACGTTCAGGACGTAGTCCAGGACCAGGGAGCCGGCGGCGACCAGGCTGGTGCGGCGGCCGAGGTGCGCCTTGGCGACCGCGTACGAGCCGCCGCCGTCCGGGAAGGCGGCGATGACCTGCCGGTACGAGGCCACGAGGACGGCCAGCAGGCCGGCGATGGCGAGGGTGACGGGGAGGGTGAAGCCGAGCCCGTAGCCGCCGGCGGCCGCGAGGACCAGGACGATCGCCTCGGGGCCGTAGGCGACGGAGGCCATCGCGTCGAGCGAGAGCGCGGCGAGCCCCGTCAGGGCCGTCAGCTTGTGGCGGTCACCGGTATCCGGGGGGTCCTCCGCGGTGGGCGCGGCACCGTTCTCGGTGGTCAGGACGGCCATGTGTCTTTTCCTCCACGCGGCGGACGTCGTTGCTGGTCCGCTCAGCGTGTGGCCGTTCCGCGGCGACCGGGACCCCCCTTCCCGCCGTCTTGACGCCGCGCCCCCGGGTCCTTACGCGTTCCTGACGCGGGTACGGGGCAGCCGGGCCGGCCCCGGCGTGGTCCCGGGCCGGCCCTGGCGTGGTCCCGGTGCGGCCCTGGTGTGCGGGCCACCCTTGACGATCTCGTAGAATATTCAACAGAGGCCCGGTGCCGGAGATCCCCCGTGTCCGACACCGGGCCTCGTCGACATCACTGCACCTCCCCCGCCGTTCAGTCCCGGGACCAGACCGTGCCGCGGGCCTCGTACTCGAGCATCGCCTCCAGGCTGTTCGCCGCGTCCGGGCCCAGCTCCCGCCGGACCAGCCAGAGGGCGAGCTCCAGGCCGGAGGTGACGCCGCCGGCGGTCACCAGGTCGCCGTCGTCGACCACCCGCGCGGCCTTCAGGATCCCGCCCTGCCGCTCCAGATCGGGCCGGGCCTTGTGGTGGGTGGTGCAGGGGCGGCCCTTGGTGAGGCCGGCCGCCGCGAGGAGCATCACGCCCGTGCACAGGGCGCTGACCGTGAGCCCCGGCCGGACCGCCGCCGCGAGGGCACGGGGCAGGACTCCCTTGTCGATCTCGGCCCACACCCCGGGGCTGTCGCGGCGCGCGTAGCCGCCGCCGGGGACGACGAGCAGATCGGCCCGGTGCGGGGCCCAGGGGTGCTCCACGCGGACCTTCGTCCCGTAGGCCGCGGTGACGGTACCCGGGCCGGAGGGGGTGACGTAACGGACCTCCACCGGTCGGTCGGCGAAGAATCCGGCGGCCGAGAGCACCTCGTACGGCGCGGCGAAGTCGAGCTCCTCGACGCCGTCGAAGAGGACGAGCTGGACGCGTAACGGGCGACCGGCCGCGCGGGCGGCCCCGGCGGCGGTTCCGGCGGTGGTTCCGGTGGGCGCGGGTCCCGCGGCGGCTTCGGCGGTTCCCGCGGCGACGCCCGCGAGGGCGGACGCGGCACCGAGGCCGGAGGTGGCGCGGAGCAGGTTGCGGCGGTTCATGACTCTCCCGGGTCGTGGACGGACGACGGGGACGGCCGATCCGGACCGTCGGTCCCTGCGGTCCGTCCCTCTGAGTCAGTCGGACGGCCCCGCCGCCCGGTTCCCGGGCCCGGCCGGGCGACGCCTCAGCGGCCGCCGGGGTACGCGGTCCGCGCCGTGATGCGGGCGATGCGCCGCGCCGACTCCTCCGGGGAGGCCACCGGTTGGACGATGTGGCTGACCGTGAGCCGCACGATCGTCTCGACCGCGAGGCCGCGCGACTCCTCGTCGACGTCGGGCCAGGCCTCGATCGCGTACGCGTCGAGCATCGTCATCGCCGTCCCGAAGACCGGCTCCGGGCGGGTGGTCAGATAGGCGAGGAGATCGTCCTCGCCGCCCCGCGCGGCCACCAGGACCCCCTTGATCAGGGGGTTGTCCAGGGCCTGTTGGAGCGTGTAGCCGACGCCTGCGGCCGCCGCCGCTTCCAGGTCGCCCCGGTGGGCGTCGAGTTCGCGCTGGATGCCGAGCAGGAAGCCTTCCAGCTCGCGCTGGACCAGGGCCTTGCCGATGGCCTCCTTCGAGCCGAACTCGTTGTAGAGCGTCTGGCGGCTGATCCCCGCGGCCCGCGCGATGGCGGTCATGCGCAGCCCGCCCCAGCCCTCGGCGGCGACGAGGCGGTAGGCGGCGTCGAGCACCTGCTCGCGCAGCAGGGACCGGACGCTCTCGCGGAATCGTGTCATCGTGGCCCCACTGTATCCATGGGTACGGACCCGCCCGTCCGGCGCGGGACGGGCGCCCGGCCGGGGCCGGAGCGCCCTCCCGTCACACGCCCCAGGTGAGCCGTCCGCCCAGGTAGGTCGCGGTGACCGCGGCCTCCTCCGGGAGGCGTTCCGGCGCGACCGTGTACGGGTCGCGGGCGAGGACAGTGAGGTCGGCGCGGAGCCCCGGCCGCAGGGAGCCGATCTCGTCGTCGAGGTGGAGCTGCCAGGCGGGATGGGCGGTGACGGCGAGCAGGGCCTCGTCGAGCGTGAGCCGTTCCGTCGTGCCGTGGACGCGACCGCTCGCGGGGGTGCGGCGGGTGAGGGCGGTCGCGACCGAGGCCAGCGGGTCGGTCGGGGAGCACACGCCGTCGTTGTGGAGCGAGACGCGGTGGCCCGCGTCCCAGGCCGAGCGGACGGCCATCCAGCGGTCGGCGACCTCCTGGCCGAAGAGGTCGTCCGCGAGGACGTCTCCCCACCAGCGGATGTGATCCATGAACAGGCTGACGGTGGCCCCGAGTTCGGCGGCCCGGCGGTACTGCGCGGCGGTGACCGCGCCGCAGTGCTCCATGCGGGGGCGCAGGGCGCGGAAGGCCTCGGGGTCGGCAGCGGCGGCCCGGCCGTAGGCGTCGAGGACCGCCTCGAAGGTGACGTCGCCGTGGACGTGGCAGGCCATCGGATACCCCTGGACGGTGAACGCCCCCGCGAGTTCGGCGAGTTGATCGGGGGTGTAGTTCATGGGGGCGTGGTTGCAGCGGCCCGGTCCCATCGCCCGGGTGGCGGCGCTGTCCAGGTAGGGGAAGCTGGTCGCGACCGTGCCCTCCCAGGCCGTGCCCTCGGCCCACAGTTTCATCCCGGAGATGCCGAACAGCTCCTCGGCGGGGGCGTGTCCGGGGAAGCGGCGGTCCGGGTCGGCGGCGAGTTCGGGGGTGCCGATGAGGTACGAGCGGACGCGAACGGCGGCGCCGGGGCGCTCGGCCGCGGCCCGCAGCGCGGGCAGGAGCCGGGGCTCGGTGGCCAGGTCGGCGACGGTGGTGATGCCGACGCGGGCGTGTTCGGTGTAGGCCCAGTCGAGTGCGGCGGCGAGCCGGTCCGGTGCCAGCCGGTCCCCGGCCACCACCCACAACAGGGCCTCGACCGCGCCTCCTTCGTGGGCCTCGCCGGTGGGTTCGCCGTGCTCGTCGCGCAGGAAGCGGGCGCCCGCCGGGTCGGGGGTGTCACGGGTGATGCCGGCGGCGCGCAGCGCGGCCGAGTTGGCCCAGGCCGCGTGGCCGCTGTTCGCGACGACGACGAGCGGGGCGTCGGGGCGGAGCGCGTCGAGCTCCGCCCGGGTCGGGGGCGTCAGGTCGCGCTGGAGCAGCGGGTCGACGCCGTAGGCGCAGACCGGTTCGCCGGGCGCGGCGGCGGCCACGGCGGCCCGGATCCGGTCGAGGACCCCGGCGCCGGTGGGCACGGTGAACGGCCGGACGTCCACGGCGGGCGGGGCGACGGCGAGGGCGACCATGACCGGGTGGCCGTGGGCCTCGACGAAGCCGGGCAGCAGGGCCCGGCCGGCGAGGTCGACGACCTCGGTCGTCGGGCCGCACAGGCGCAGGATCTCGTCACGGGTGCCGACGGCGGTGATGCGTCCGTCGCGGACCGCGAGGGCCTCGGCACGGGGGCGGGCGGGGTCCATGGTGAGGACGGGGCCGCCGGTGAACACGAGGTCGGGGATGGTGTCGGGCTCAGGCATCGGGGGTCTCCTTCGCCAGCCAGTGGGCGGCCGCCGCGAGGAGTGCGGTCACGCCGAAGGGGATCGTCGGCCCGGGTACGGGGGCGAAGTGGGGCGAGTGGTTGGCGGGGACGGTGTCGGGGAGGCCGTTCTCCAGGAGGGCGTCGGGGTCGACGCCCGCGTACAGGGCGGGGTCGGCGCCGCCGAAGTGCCAGAAGACGGAGGGGACTCCGAGCGCGGTGCCGAAGACGCCGAAGTCCTCGCTGCCGGTGATGACCTGGGGAAGGGTGAAGACCCGCCCCTCGCCCAGGGCCTCGGTCAGGGCGGACTGGACGAGGGCGGTGGCGGGCCCGTCGTTGACGGTGACCGGGAAGGAGTTGAAGGGGACGATCTCCGGTTCCTTGGGGGCGCCCGAGGCGGCGGCCTCCGCGCGGACGATGCGGGTGACGGCGGCGAGGATCCGGTCCCGTACGGCCGGGGTGGTCGAGCGGATGTTGATCCGCAGCTCGGCGGTGTCCGGGATGATGTTCTCCTTCGTCCCGGCGTGCAGCGAGCCGACGGTGACGACCCCGGTCTGCGAGGCGCCGATCTCCCGGGAGACCACGGTCTGGAGGCGCATGACGACGGCGGCGGCCATCACGACCGGGTCGACGGCCGTCTCGGGGCTGGAGCCGTGGCCGCCGCGGCCGAAGAGGGTCACACGGAGGCTGTCGGACGCGGCCATGACCGGTCCCGGCCGGGTGCCGAGGAAACCGACCGGTGCCGGGGCGACGTGCTGGCCGAGGCAGATCTCGGCGCGGGGGAAGCGGTCGAGGAAACCGTCCTCGATCATCGCGGGCGCGCCGCCGACCTCCTCGGCCGGCTGGAAGACGGCGACGACGGTGCCGCTCCAGGTGTCGCGGTGGGCGGCGAGCTGCGCCGTGGCGCCGAGGAGGCAGGTGACGTGCATGTCGTGCCCGCAGGCGTGCATGACGGGCACCTCGTTGCCGTCGGGGTCGGTGCCGGTGGCGGTGGAGGCGTACGGCAGGCCGGTCTCCTCCTTGACGGGCAGGGCGTCCATGTCGGCGCGGAGCAGGACGACGGGCCCGGGGCCGTTGGCGAGGACTCCGACGACTCCGGTGCGTCCGACGCCCTCGGTGACCTCCCAGCCCTGGGCGCGCAGCCGCTCGGCGGCGACTCCGGCCGTACGGAACTCCTGGAAGGAGAGTTCGGGATGGGCGTGCAGGTCCTCGTAGAGGGCGAGGAGCCCGGGGAGCCGCTCGTCGAGACCGGAGAGGAGCGGGGTGACGGTGGCCGTGCCGGTGAGGGTGCGGTCGGTGGTCATGCGGATTCCTTTGCGGGGCTCGGAGTACGGTCCGCGGCGGCGCGGAAGGCGGGGGCGTCCTGGGGGGTCAGGCACGCCATGACGGCGGCGACGACCGCGCCGAGGACGAGGAAGCCGAAGGCGACCTGGAAGGAGAAGGCGTCGGCGAGCGCGCCCATGACGGGCGGGGCGATGATGCCGGCGACCTGGCCGCCGACGATGATCACGGCGCCGCCCACTCCCACGTACTCCGGGGAGAGCCCGGCCATGGGGACGGCGAAGATCGGCATGTAGGCGAGGGAGGCGGCGAAGATGGCGACGGTGCCGAAGACGACGAAGCCGGTGAGGGACGGCGTGCTCGCCATGAGGAGCAGGGCGACGGCGGAGACGGCCATGCCGGGGACGATGACCTTGCGGTGGTGGCCGCCGAGCCGGTCGGAGAGCCGGCCGCCGATGACGGTGGCGGCGGCGGCCCCGAGCGCCGGGATGGCGACGAGGGCTCCGGCCGCCGTGAGGGAGACCCCGTGCTCCTCGCTGAGGTACGAGGGGACCCAGGTGTTGAGGCCCCAGACGATCGTGCTGTAGCCGAACATCATGAGGGAGAACCGCCAGAGGACGCCCTTGCGCAGGACCTCGCGGAGCGGGGGGCGGGCCGCGGCCTCCGCGGGCGGGGCCCCCTCCGCGCGAGGCAGCGGGGCGGGCAGCCAGAGGCGTACGGCGACGAGGGCGAGGAGCCCGAGGGCGGCGGTGGACCAGAAGGCCGAGCGCCAGCCGAAGACGGCGACGAGCGGGGCGACGGTGAGCGGGGTGATGACGGCGGCGAGGGCGTTGGAGCTCATCACCGCGCCGTTGGCGCCCATGCGCTCCTCCGGTCGCGTGCGCTCGACCAGGACCTTCATGGCGGCGGGCGGGAAGATGCCCTCGGCCGCGCCGAAGGCGAAGCGCAGGGCGAGCAGCACGGCGAAGGACCAGGCGAAGCCGGTGAGGGCGGTGAAGACCGACCAGGACAGCAGGGCCCAGAGGGTCACCCGCCGGCCGCCGAACCGGTCGGCGAGCATGCCGCCGGGGATCTGACAGAGCGCGTAGGCGAGGAAGAAGGCGGAGACGACGAGCCCCTGCTGGGTCCGGTCGATGTCGAACTCCGCGCCGATGGACGGCAGCACGAGGTTGATCACGAGCCGGTCGGCGTAGTCGACCAGCCAGGCCGCGAAGAGCAGGACGACCGTGATCCGGACGGTTCTGCGGTGGGCGGGCGGCGCCGCCGAGGGGGCGGGCAGGTCGGGCAGGGTCGGAGCAGGCACGGTACTCCTCTCACCGGTGGCCGAAACTGGTGGTCGGCCGGAAGTGCCCCTACGATCCGGTCCATGAGCGCGAACCCCCGAGAACTGCCGGAAAGCCTCACCGCAGATGCCCTCGCGCCGGATTCCCTCGTCGAGGGTCCCGCCATGGGATTCTCCGAGCTGGATCTCGCGCTGGTCGACGCGCTCCAGGCCGCCCCGCGCGCCCCGTGGACCCGGATCGGACGGGCACTCGGCGTGGACGCGACGACGGCGGCCCGCCGCTTCGAACGGCTCCGGGCCGGCGGCCTCGCCTGGGTCACCGCGTACGACGCGGCGAAGACGGCGACGGTCGCCTACGTCGAGGTGCGGTGCCGGCCCCGCGCCTTCGACCGGGTGAGCGCCGCGGTGACGGCGCTGCCGTGGGTGTTCAGCGTCGACGAGACGGCCGGGGACTTCGACCTCTTCCTCTCCGTCGCCGCCCCCGACCTGCCGTCGCTGGGGCGCGCGGTGCACCGGGGGATCGGTGGCCTGCGCGGGGTGCGCGAGACCCGGACGAGGCTGGGCATCACGCTGTACGGCGAGGGGCGCGACTGGCGGATGCGGGCGATGAACCCGGCGGAGCGGGCCGGTCTCGGCGGGCCGCACGGCCCGCACCCCCGCTCGTACAGCACGCACCTCCACGAGCGGCCGGCGCCGCAGGACCAGGCGCTCGTCGGCGCGCTCGGCGGTGACGGGCGGCTGGGGTACGCGGAGCTCGGCGCGCGGACGGGCATGAGCGAGCACACGGCGCGGCGCAGGCTCCAGCGGATGATCCGCGACGGGGACATCTCGCTGCGCTGCGATCTGGCGCACCCGCTGGCGGGCCTGTCCACGATGGTGGTGTACCGGACGTCGGTGCCGCACGCCCTCCTCGAGCAGACGGGGAATGCGCTGGCCCGGCTCGAACAGGTGCGGATGTGCGTGTCGGTGAGCGGGCCGTACAACCTCCTCGTCCTGGTCTGGCTGCACGGCCTCGGCGCCGTCGACCCCTTCGAGGCGCTGCTCGCGGAGCGGTTCCCGATGCTTCAGGTGCAGGACCGGACGGTGGCGCTGCACTCGCCCAAGCGCATGGGCTGGCTGCTCGACGAGCAGGGGCGGGCGGCGGGCCGGGTCCCGCTGGGGCTGCCCGCGCACTGAGGCGGGGAAGGGAGGTGCCACGGCGCTCCGTCGCTCCCTGTGGACCCGGTCGGGGGTGGGGCCGGGGGAGACGGCGGCGCGCCGTGGCACCGGTCGGAAGGCGGTGCGCGGACGGCACCGGTGGGGAAGGGCCTCGGGGCCGGTCAGGCCACGGGGTCAAGGACCAGAATCAGGAAGCGATGCGCGGGTCCGGGTCCAGGCCCAGGTCCAGGGCGTCGGCCTGCTCGCCGAGGACGGTGACGCCGGAGGGCGGCGGGCCGGGCTCCTCCGGGTCGACGGCGCCGGCGAGGGCGGTGGCCTGGCGGAGGGTCTCCGTCAGGTTCTGCCAGTCGAGCGCGGGCCGGGTGTCGGCGCGGCCGAGGACGAGGGAGGCGTTCCAGCGCATGCGGGGCACGCCGGGGAGCGGGCGCAGACCGCCGGCCTCCTGCGGGGAGGCGGCGAGGGCCATGGGGAGCATCGCGCAGCCGAGGCCCGACTGGGTGGCGGCGCGGACGCCCGCCATGGAGCCGAGTTCGTGGATCTCGGGCGGGCTGTCGCAGCGCAGTCGGAGGAACTCGGGGAGCCAGCGCTGGGAGGGACAGTCGGGGTCGGCGATGACGACCTGGCGGCCGAGGCCGCCGCGTCGGTGGCGGACGCCCGCGACGGCCACGAACTCCACTTCCTGGAGGCGTACTTCGATGAGGTCGTCGGTGCGCTCGATGGGGGCCTGGTCGGATAAGAACCCGGCCGGGTCGTCCGCGTCGACGACGGTGAGGACCAGGGCGCCGTCGATCGCGCCGGCCCGGAAGGCGTCGTGGACCTCGGCCGTTCCCATGACGCGCAGGGCGAGTTGGACGCCGGAGAGGAGTCGCCGCCCGATGTGGGTGACCCGGGCGAGCTGCTGTCCGTACGCCAGCGCCGGGACGATCCCGATGGTCATGCGTGGCGGGTTGGCCGCCGGCCGGCGCAGGGCGGTCTCCATCTCGCCGACGAGGGTGAGGATCTGACGTGCGTACTCGCACAGGACGGTGCCGGCCCGGGTGAGCCGGACGCCGCTGGGCAGCCGCTCGAAGACGGGCTCGCCGACCTGCCTCTCCAGCGCACGCATCTGTGCCGTGACGCTGGACTGCGAGTACCCGAGGCGGCGCGCCGCCTGGGTGAATGACCCGGTCAGGGTCACCTCGCGGAAGGTCCGAAGGGTTCTTGCGTCGATGTCCACGTGAATTCCCCCCTGCCGCGCAGGCGGCAGTTCCTCGCACCGGGTGGCTGGTCGTCCACCCGCTTCGATCGCCCCAGTCGGTTGTCACACAAGCCGCAGGGGTGCGCGGACGCACCACGCGCCCGGCACCCCTGCTCGGCCGCGAAGACTCTACTCGGCGAGGTGGGCCGGGACCAACGGAAAGTCCAAGTCCGGCTGCGCTACGTGATTGAAGAAGTTGGACAGCACGTTGAGCGCGACGTGGCCGACGATCTCGGAGATCTCGGCGTCGGTCACACCGGCGGCGCGCGCGTCGGCGAGGTCCTCGTCGGTGACGCGGCCGGCGGTGGCCATGACGGCGCCGGTGAACCGGAGCACCTGGTCCATGTGCGGGTCGCCGGCGTCGCCGCCGCGGCGGGTGTCGAGCAGTTCCTGCTCGCTCAGGCCGACCTTGCCGCCGCGCAGGGTGTGCGCGGAGACGCAGTACGTGCAGTCGTTGCGCTGCGCGATGAAGAGCGCGAGCTGCTCCCGCTGCCGGGCGCTGAAGCTGCCGCCGACGAGGGCCTCGCGCATGGCGAGGTAACCGCGGAGCGCGGCGGGCCCGTTGGCGAGGGAGGCGTAGAGGTTGGGCAGCTTGCCGAGCTGCTTGAGGGTGCCTTCGAGCAGCTCGCGCTGCTCCTCGTTGGCGGTCTCGACGGTCAGTTGGGGCAGGCGGGGCATGGAGCTCTCCTTGAGCCGAACCAAGACGGAACTGATCGGTACCATCAAGACGGTACCGATCGGTTCCGTCTGGCGCAACGGGAGGGCTCCACTCCGCCCCGGAACCCGGACTGTTGAGCCCTCACCCATACGGCACTGAGTGGTACCGTCTGGTATGGCCACGAACGCTAAAGAACGGCTCCTCGGTGCGGCGGAGCGCCTGTTCTACGAAGAGGGGATCCGGGCCGTCGGCATCGAGCGGATCCTGTCCGAGTCCGGAGTCGGCCGCGCCTCCTTCTACCGGCATTTCCCCAGCAAGGACGATGTCGTCGTCGAGGTGCTGCGGCGCCGCGACGGCATGTGGCGCGCCTGGCTCGACGGCCGGATCGCGGTGAGCGAGCGCTCCCCCGAGGAGCTGCCGCTCGCGCTCTTCGACGGGCTCGCGGAGCGCTTCGCCGCGGCCGAGTTCCGCGGCTGCGCCTTCATCAACACGATGGTCGAGACGGCCGATCCCGACAGCCCGGCACACCACGTGGCCGCCGAGCACAAGGAGAAGGTCATCGCGGTCCTCGACCGCCTCCTCACCGAGGGCGGCTACCTCGACCACGAGTCCCTGGCCCGCCAGCTCGCCCTCCTTGGCGACGGGGCCATCGTGACCGCCGTACGGGAGGGCACACCGGAGGCGGCGGTGCGGGCCAGGACCGTGGCCGAGGTGCTGCTGCGAACGGCGGAACGCGAGACCGTCGGGGCGTAGGGGGCCTTGCCCACAGGGCCCGGGCCCGGCGGCTTCGGGCCTCGGGCATCTCGCCACCCGGGCCGAGCCCGCGGCCGGCAAGTCCCCAGCATCCCGCCGCACGGGTCGGGCCCGCGCCCTCAAGCCCTCAGCGTCCTCCCGCAGGGGCCGGGCTCGCGCCCTCAGGTGTCAGGCGGCTCGCCGCTCAGGGCCGGGCCCTGCCCTCGGCTCTCAGGCCCCTGGGGTGAGTTCGCCGCGGCGGACCTTGCCCGAGCGGGTGCGCGGCAGGCGGGTGACGACGTCCACCCCGCGCGGTACGAAGACGGGCGCGAGCCGCTCGGCGGCCAGGGTCAGGAGCTCGGCGCCCACCCGGCGGTGCCGGGTGCCGGCCGGCTCCCGGGCCGACGGCACGGAATCCCCCCGCACCGCGCGGAGTTCGACCACGGCGTACGGGGCCAGGCCGCCGGCCGGGTCCGGGCAGGGGATCACCGCCGCGTCGGCCACCTCCGGGTGGCCGCGCAGCACCGCCTCGATCTCCATCGGCGAGATCCGGTGGCCGTGCGACTTGAAGACCTCGTCCATCCGGCCGAGCAGCCGGACGGAGCCGTCGGCGCACCGCTCGCCCCGGTCGCCGGTGCGGTAGAGGCCGTCGGCGAAGGCCTCGGCCGTACGCTCGGGAAGGTCGGCGTAGCCGCGCATCAGTCCGGGCGGACGCTCCGTCAGATCCACGCACACCTCGCCCGCTTCGCCCGTCTCCCCCGTCTCCGGGTCCCGGAGCACGATCCGGTAGCCGGGGAGCGGGTGCCCGAGCGGGGCGAGCGACTCCGGGGTGTCGGGGGCCCGGCCGATGAGGGCGGTCGCCTCGGTCTGGCCGTAGCCGTCGCGCACCCGTACGCCCCAGGCCGCCTCGATCCGCTCGGCCGTCTCGGCCGTCAGGGGCTCGCCCGCCGCCGTCGCCTCCCGCAGCCGGGGCGCGCCCGGGCCCCCGGCCACGTACGGCAGCATCGACCGCCAGGCGCTGGGCGGCGCGCAGAAGCTGGTGGCGCCGTGCTCGGCGAGGACCCGGGGCAGGAGCGCCGCGGGGAGGCCGCCGTCCGGGGGCGCGAGGATCGTGGCCTCGGCCGCCCACGGCACGAAGAAGCTGGACCAGGAGTGCTTGGCCCAGCCGGGCGCGGAGAGGTTGAGGTGCCGGTCGCCGGGGCGCAGCCCGCTCCAGTACAGGCTGGAGAGGTGCCCGACGCCGTATCCGGCGTGGCTGTGCTCCACGAGCTTCGGCAGCGAGGTCGTGCCGGAGGTGAAGTAGCAGAACGACGGGTCGGCGGCCCTGGTGGGCCCGTCGGGCACGAAGGCGCGCCGCCCCGTCCCGCGCGTGTCGGGGTACGGGAGCCACCCGGACCGGTCGGCGGCCGGCGTCATCCGTACCCCGGGCACCGGCAACTCGGCGAGGAGCGGGACGAGTTCGGGTGCGCAGACGACGTGCCGGATGCCGCCCCGGGTGATCCGGTCGGCCGCCTCGTCCCGGGTCAGGTCCTGGTAGCCGGGGACGACGACGGCGCCGAGCTTGATGCAGCCGAGGAGCGTCTCCCACAGTTCGGCCCTGGTGCCGAGCAGGATCAGGACCCGGTCGCCGCGCGCGACCCCGGACTCGCGCAGACTCACCGCCAACTCGTCGGAGCGTGCGGCGAGTTCGGCGAAGGAGACGCGGTCGGCGAGCGGGACCCGGCCGTCGGGTCCCGGTCGGCCGAGGAGTTCCAGGGCCGGCCGGTCGTTCCCCTCGGCGATGACGTCGAACCAGTCGAGGGCCCAGTTGAAGTGCTCGGCGCGGGGCCACCGGAAGGCGGCACAGGCCTCCTCCCGGTCGCCGCGCAGCCTCAGGAGGAGGTCCCGGGCCGCCCGGTACTCCTCGTGAGCGGCCGTACGGGACCCTCGCGCCGTCCCACTCGCCGTCCCGCCGGCCATCCTTCTCCCCGTCCCCCTCGCCGTTCCCCTCGCCTTTCCCCTCGCCGTCCCCTCCGCCGCTTCCCTCACCGCGCGCCTCCAGGCCGCGCGGTGGCGAGCAGCGCGCCCGCGATCTCGTCGGCGTCCCGGGTGAAGGAGCCCCAGGGGCCGGGGCGGCCGCTGCCCACCTGGGTGAACCAGCGGGTGTGCTCACTGGGGATCCCGAGCACGTGCGTGCTGGTGTCCACCGAGCCGTCCGCCCGCACCGGGTGGTAGGGCGATGCGGTGCAGTCGAGCCCGCCGGTGGCGAACACCCCGTCTCCTTCGGCCTGTTCGTCTCCCTCCGTCACGGCGGGCGCGTTGGTGAACGTACGGATCTCCCCGTCCACCATCAGCCCGCGGATCAGCGGGTCCCGGTCCGCCGCGAGGTCCGTGCTCGGCACGCGGGCGTCCACGACGACGTCCAGCGGCACCCAGGAGTTCTCGACCTGGTCGGACTCCACCGCGAACCGCCCCTCCACCGGATCGGCCTCGAACCGGGCGCCGGGGCCCACCGGTTCGAGGATCCCTGCCGCGAGCAGGGCGAGGAACTGTTCCGAGCGCACCGGCGGCGGGCCCGTCGACACCATCGCCGCGAGCGGGCCGAACTCGGCGAGGAACCAGCGGTGCGACGCGGGGGTGAGCCCGCCGAAGTCGACCACGGAGCGGACCGTCTGCCGGACGTCGCGCAGCACGTCGGCCGCCGCCTTCAGCGGCCCTTCGGCGTTGCCCTGCCGCGCCTCGGCCAGGTCGGCGCGCAGCCACTCGGTGAGCACCTTGTGGAACTCGGCCGGCGAGCCGAACCGCCGGCCGCGGAACGGGCGGGCGAGCGCGTCGAGGCCGGTGAGCGGCCGGGAGTCGATCCGGTAGCCGGCGGCGAGCCGCTCCAGGATCCGGGGATCGAGCCCGTCGGCGAGGACTCCCTCCACCACGCGCTCGGTGAACTCGGCCGCCGTGTCCGGCCCGTGGACGCGGCGGACCCGGGTGGCGAGGAGGACGAGGTTGACCTCGGCGAGCAGCCACGGCAGGACGGACCGCTCGAAGTCGAGCGGCGCGCCCTCGGCACGCAGGGCCGCCATGCGCTCGGAGGTGAACAGCCGCGCCTGATAGCGGTATTCGGGGCCCTTCTGGTTGGCGCCCCGGGTGAGCAGGGGCACGCCCCCGCGTGAACCCGCGACGATCCGGGGCTCCTTGCCGCTGGGCAGGTAGAGCAGTCCGTCCCCACCCTCGGCGAAGGTGCCGCCGCGCCCCTGGGTGAGCTCGGTGAGGATGTCGTAGAAGGTGAGTCCCATGCCGAGGATGCCGACGCTCGCACCCGCCGGGATGTCGGCGAGCGGCATCTCGTGGGCCGTGCCGCCCGCGACGTACCGGACGGGGCGGGCGGGCGTCGAGCACTCGCGGGCGAACGCCCGCCAGGCGCTCTGCTGTTCGTCGGGCTCGTTGTCGGGGTGGCCGGTGGCGAGCAACACCCGGTCGACGGTGAGGACTTCACCGCGGTCGAGTCTCAGGCGGTGCACTGCGCCGTCGGGCCCGTCCTCCTCCCCTTCCCGCGAGCGGTCCGCGCAGATGACCCGGGCGGGGATGCGGTGGACGGTGAGCGTGGACGGCAGGGACTCCTCGACGCACCGCATGACGTACGTCAGGTACCGGCCGTAGACGGCGCGCGGCGCGTAGCCGTCCGGGTCGGCGGCCGCCGGGTCGTCCTCCGCCCACCACTCGCCGAGGGTGGGTCCGGCGCCGGGCCGGTGGGGTCCCGTGTCTGCGGGCCCGGAGAACATGGTGACCTCCTGGGCCGGGGTGTTCATCAGGAACCGCGGCGACTGGTCCGTGCGCCAGATCCGACCGGCCCCCGCCTCGTACGGATCGATCGCGAAGACCTCCACCGGCCGTGCGGGGGGCTCCTCGGCGCAGCGCGCGGCGAGCCGCTCCAGGACCGAGAGGCCGCGCGGGCCCATGCCGACGAACGCGATCCGCAGCGGTTCGGCGGGCGGCGGCTCCGGGGCGGGGCGCGGTGCGGACGCGAGCTCCGGCGGCGGGTTCGTACCGGCCGCCAGATCGTGCTCCCGGGCGACCCGGCCGAGCATGCCGGCGAGCTGACGCGAGGTCATCGGTGTGGTCCTCCGGCTGGTGGTGAGCAGGGGCAGCGCGCCCAGGTCGGTCCACTGGAGGCGGCCGTCGGGTGCGACGGTGGACCGGGCGGCGCCGCGGTTGTCGGGGTGCAGGCAGTACGGCACGTCGAGGAGGCCCCGGTCGAAGGCCTTGAGCAGGGCGGTGCCGAGGTCGTCGGAGAGGCCGAGGACGGCGGTGATCAGGGTGCGGGCCTCGGCGAGGACCTCCTCGGTGTCGGCTGCGGGACCGCCGGACGCGGCGTGCGTGCGCCGGGCGGCGCCGGCCGCGTCGGCGGCGATCCTCAGGGCGGTGAGGTTCTCCGCGACGGTGGGGATCCGGTGCGCCTCGGTCTCGGTCTTCACGATGAGGCGCCGCGCGCCGCCCCGGACGGCGAGTTCGGCGCTGCGGCGCAGCAGCAGCCGGGCGCCGGGCACGGTCTTGGGATAGACCCCCATGTACGTGTAGAGCACGATGTGGCGGTCGACGGCCGGCGGCAGGAACTCGTCGGCGAGCAGCCGCAGCGCGGTGAGCGCCCCCGCGTCCTGGGCGGGATGGGTCTGCTGGGCGTAGCTGAGGGAGACGCTGGTCGCTCCGTTGGCCACGAAGAAGAGGCACTCCAGGACCGAGACGGCGACGAGCAGCGAGGGCGGGCAGAGCTGGCCGAGGAGGCAGCCGCCGAAGGATTCGAGATGGGCCCGGCGGCCGTGCGCGCGGCTCTCCTCCGTCAGGAACTGGACGGAGTCGCGCCAGGCGGCGACGGATTCGGCGAGCGGGGTACGGCCGTAGGGCAGGCAGTACGAGACGGGGCCGCCCTCGGAGGCGGCGAGCCCGGCGGCGACCATGGTGCGGAAGATGGCCATCGGGTCGGCGGAGCCGTGCCGGACCTGGACGGGTGTGCCGCGTCCGGCCGCGGCCGCGACGCGTGCGGTGGTCTTCGGACCGTGGCTGACCAGCGGGAATCCGTTGAGGGGCCGGCCTGCGCGGAGGGCGGCGGTGGCGGCGGCGTGGTCGCCGACGCGGGTGTAGCTGTCGATGGTGAGGGTGGCGACGGTCCGCAGGGGCAGCGCGGCGACGGCGGCGACTCCGCCGGCCATCTCCTCTGCCGCGACCATGCCCATCCGGGGCTGGACGACGAGGGCACCGGCCTCGGCCGACTCCCGGACGAAGGCGCCGAGATCACCGGGGGGAAGCGGAGGCTGGGGCGCGGGCGGGACGGTGGTCGTCAAGCCGCGGCCCGCCCGGTACACGCCCCGCCGAGCTCTCCGAGGCGGCGCAGCAGTGCGGTGGGCGGGGTCCCGTCCGCGTACACCTCGTCGAATCCGGCGTCGAGGAGTTCGGCGGTACGGGTGGCGGCGCCCTCCGGGGATATGCCGAGGAGCCCGCCGATGACCATCGGGACGGACCGGGTGGCGCGGTCCTCGCGCAGGGCGCGGGCGGCGCGCAGCCCGTCCTGGTGGCCGTGGCCGTTGACGGAGGAGAGGACGACGAGGTCGGGGCGGGTCATGCGGGCGGTGTCGACGAGGAGTTCCTCGGGGACGCAGGGGCCCAGGTTGAGCACCGAGTGGCCGTGCTCCTCCAGGAAGAGCTGGAGGTGGACGAGGTTCCAGGTGTGGGCGTCGGAGGAACCGGTGGTGAGCAGGACCCGGCGGGAGGGCTCGGGGCTGCGCAAGGAATGGGGCCGTACGGACGGGGTCATGGCGTCTCTCCGGTAGGTCGGGGCAGCACGAAGGCAGGGAGCGGTGACACGGAGGGCTGTGGGTGCAAGGCGAGGCCGCCGGACGCCCCCTGGGGGGAGCCCGGTGGCCTCGCGGACGTCCTGGTGGGTCAGGCGGAGGGGACCCCGGCGGCGACGCCGGTGGTGGCTCCGGCGACGCCGGTGGTGGCTCCGGCGCCGACGCCGGTGGTGATCTCGCCGGCCTCGGGCGTACGGGAGGCGGCGGGGCGGGCGCGGACGGCGAGGACGGTGCAGCCGTCGGCGCTGGACATCTGGTGCCGGGTGCCGGGTTCCTCGACGACGAGGTCGCCGCGGTGGAACCGGCGCCCGTCACTGTGGTCGAGGGTGCCGTCGAGGACGAGCATCAGCTCGTGGCCCAGGTGCTCGTGGAAGTCGCCGTGCGCGCCGGGCGGGAAGCGCAGCAGCAGGGAGGCGGAGTCCTCGTCCTCGGCGGGGTCCGGGCCCCAGAGGACGACGTACTCGACGCCGACGCGGCCGGGTTCGGACCACGGCACCCAGGCCAGGTCGGTCTGGTCGAAGCCGTTGCGGAGCACGTCGCGGATGACGGTGACGTCAGGCATGGGCGCGGACCTCCGAGGCGGCGCCGCGCTGGGCGACGATCGACGGGATGCCGTCGGCTCCCCAGGGCTGGGGGCCGTTGACGATGGGGGCGCCGATGAGGGAGCCGAACTCCCGCCACGCGCCGTCGTAGTTGCGGATGTCGGGGAGTCCGAGGAGCTCCCGCAGGACGAACCAGCTGTGGGCGGAGCGCCAGCCGACGCGACAGTAGACGACGGTCGGGGCGTCGGTGCGGACGGCCGCGTAGGCGCGGGCGAGCTCCTCCTGGTCGCGGAAGGTGCCGTCGGGGCGGACGGCGGTGTGCCAGGGGATGTGGTCGGCGGAGAGGGCGTGGCCGCACCGCACGCCGAGGTCCTCCGGGACGCCGGGCGGGGTGTTGCTCTGCCCGAGGTACTCCTCCAGGGAGCGCACGTCGAGGAGTTGGTGCCGGCCGATGTGGTCGAGCATGTCCTCGCGGCGGGCCCGGATCGTCTCGTCGAGGGACGGTACGGGGTACGCGACCGGGGGCCGCTGCGGCGCCTCGCCGGTGAGGGGGCCGCCGAGCGCCTCCCAGCGGAGCCGTCCGCCGTCGAGGACGCGCAGTTCCCGGTGGCCGTAGAGCCGGAACTGCCAGTATCCGGCGGCGGCCCACCAGTTGTTGTTGCCGCTGAGGAAGACGACGGTGTGGTCGGCGGATATCCCGTGCCGGGCCAGGAGTTCGGCGAAGGCCTCGGGGCCGATGACGTCCCGGCGCACGGGGTCCTGGAGGTCGCCGGTCCAGTCGAGGCGGACGGAGCCGGGGATCCGGCCCGCCGTGCTGCCGCCGTCGGTGATCTCGACGAGGACGGTGCCCTCGTCACGGGCCGCGGGGTTCCGCAGCTGTTCCATGATCTGCTCGCAGCTGACGAGCAGTCTGTCTCGGTTCACGTGCGCTCCGTTGAGGGTCGGTATGCGGAGGTGCGTGGGGGACGGGATGGGGTTCACGGCCGGCGGACGGCCGTCACCACCAGTACGACGGGTACTTGCCGATGACGCCGAGTCGGGAGGCGATCAGGCCCACGAGGACGAGGACGACGCTGCCGACGGCGAGCAGGACGAGGAAGCGGACGGGCGCCGGGTCCTGGAGGACGGCGAGGACGGCGGTGGCGGCGGCCGGGGCGTGGACGGCGCGGAGGAGGAGCATGACGGCGACGCTGAGACCGGCGGCCACGGCGGCCACCCAGAGGGAGTGGCCGAACACGGCGACGGCGACGAGACCGAGGATGCCGGAGCCGAGCTGCCCGAGGACCACGCCGCGGGGCTGGGCCGGGGGCAGGGCGGGCGTGCTGCAGATGATCATCGCGGTGGCCGCGAGCGGGGCGATCATCAGGAGGTGTCCGGTGGCCTCGCCGAGGGCCACGAGGATCGCCAGCGACACGACGGTGGCGAGGGTGCCGAGGGCCGCCGGGCGGGCACCGGGGAAGGGCGGGGCGCCGCCCGCCCAGCGGCTGCGCGCGGGCGGGGCCGCCGCGCCGCCCGCGGGGGTCTGGGTCTGATTGCTCACGGTGTTCTCTCCTTGGCGGGGCGGGGCGGGGCGGGGCGGGCTGGGCGGGCCGGGCGGCCGACAGCGCGTCGGCCGCCGACGGGCGGATCAGCGGTGGGCGATCGGCACCAGGCGGATCAGCGGTGGGCGCCGGTGAAGTAGCGCATGGCCTGCCGGTGCACGACCTTGCCGATGTTGTGGCCCATCTCGATGCCGGGCTCGTTGTCGAAGCTCCAGTGCATGCCGCCGTACACGCGGGAGATGCCTGCCTGCTGGGCGGCCTCGCTGAAGGTGGGCCAGTGCAGGACGACGTCGGTGCGCGGGGTGAGGCCGGGCTCGACCGTGGACGCGCCGGCCTTGAAGCGGTACGAGTCGCCGAAGGAGTCCGAGCCGGTGAAGCGGCGCAGGAACTCGGCGGCCGCGCCGGAGAAGGTGCTGTGCCCGGACACGGTCGCCGGGAACGGCGGAACGGCCACGTACGCCTGCCAGTCGAGGCCGTCCATGGTGACGGTGCCCTGACCGGGGCCGCCCCAGGACTGGACCTGCTGCCCGCGCCGGTCGAACGGGATGAGCGTGGAGGGGCGCGCGAAGTCGTACTGGGCCTTGACCGCCCAGGAGCCGATGGCGGCGTCGCACTCGGCCATGTTGAGGCCGAAGAACAGCTGGGCGTCCTCGTCGACGCCGTAGCCGTCGCGGGCGGAGACGTACCGTCCCCACATCTGCTGGGCGCCGGGCGGGGTGACGTCGTCGTTGAGCCAGAACTCGGCGATCGCCTTCTGCTCGTCCGTCAGCTGGGCGCTGATGTCCAGGAGTTCCTGGATCGCGGCGGTCATCCGGACGGAGGGGTACGCGGGCGGGGCGGGCACCGTGAACTGGTCGGGGCGGCTCAGCGCGAAGGGCTTCATCACCGCGAACTGCGGGGTGAGGTAGCGCTGCGTCTTGCCGTTCACGATCAGCGGGGTCCAGTGCGCCGGGTCCGTCACCGTGGACGGGTCGAAGGCGCCGGCGGTCTGCGGGGTGTTGCGCGCCTGGTAGCCGGTGGTGTCGGTGTAGGCCGGGGTGCCGAGCTGGTTGGCGCCGTCGCCGTGCCGGTAGTCGAGGACGGCCTGCGCGGTGCGGCGGCCGATCCAGGCGGGGCTGTTGCGGCGGGGGGCGGTGAGCTCGGGGTCGTAACCGAGGCTGCGCAGCATCGAGTCGATGGCGACCTTGTACTCGGGGTACAGGTCGAGCAGGGCGAGGTGGGCCGCGTAGCTGATGGCCTCGTTCTTCTTGTCGAGGGTCCGCTCGGCGCGGGGCCTGCGCAGGGAGCCGCCGAACCGGCTGCCGACGGCACAGCGGTCGTAACACGCCCAGGCGTCGTAGATCGCGTTGTGGATGATCGCGAGGGCGCGGGCGTTGACGGTGGCGGGGCCGAAGCGGTTGCCGGCGGCCTGGTAGCGGCCGAGGATCGCGTCCATCGCGGCCTGGTTCCAGCGGATGACGACGCTGATGTCGGTGACGGCGCCGGGGGCGCGGCGTCCCGTGCGGGTCTCCGCCTCGAAGCTCGTGGGGACGCCCCATGCCACGGTGCCGGGCAGGGCGAGCACCCCGGCCGCGGCGGCGGTCGTGGTGAGCACCCGGCGCCGGGTGAGGGCCGTGCGGGCCTCGGGGGCGGTGGTGGAGGCGGGGGCGGCGGGTCGGTGGGACATCCGTGGATTCCTTCGCAGGGTGCCGGGAGCGGATGGACGCGGTCCGGGTCCGTGGATCAAACACAAACTCGAACAGTGCTCAGGCTGGCGAGAAATGATCGCGTCCGGCAACGGTCGATCGACTTCTTGCATCGCGGGTATGCAAGGAAGCGATGGGCGATGCGAGGGTGCGCGGGACGTGGCTAGCGTGAGCGACGGCGTCCGCCCCTCCTGCCGTGATTTCGGCGTGATCCGAGCGGTCCACCGCCCGGTCACGCCCCGCTCGGCACCGCACGGCACCCACGGCCCCGGCTCGCACGACGGCCCCGGCCCACTCCGCCCGGCACCGCCGGCCCGCATCGACTCGCGTTGGAGATGCCCGCGCATGACCGTTTCCCCCCAGGTGACACCGTCCGCCACGCCCGTCTCGACGTCACCCTCCGCCCCGCCTTCCGCCCCGCGTTCCGCCCCCTCTCCCGCCGCCTCCTCCGCCGCCGCTCCCGCCGCCGCTCCCGCCGCCTCTTCCGCCCCGCTGTCGCTCCTGGACCGCTTCGACCGGATCGCCCCGCGGCTGCACGCGCACGGCCTGACCATGCTCCGGGCCGGCCTCGGCGGCGTGTTCGTCTGGTTCGGTGTCCTCAAGGTCATCGGCTCCAGTCCGGCGGCGGCGCTCGTCGTCGCCGTCCTGCCGTTCCCCGCGGGCGACTGGTTCGTCCCCGCGCTCGGCTGGGGCGAGGTGGCGCTCGGCCTCTGGCTGGTGTCCGGGCGCGCACAGGCCGCGGCCCTGCCGGTGCTCACCGCCCACCTGTGCGGCACCTTCGCGGTCCTCGTCCTCACCCCGGGCGCGGCGTTCGCCCACGCCAACCCGCTCCTGCTCACGCTGGTGGGCGAGTTCGTCGTCAAGAACGTGGTGCTGCTGGCGGGCGTGGTGGTGGTGACGACCCGGCCGCGCACCTGAGCGCTCCCCGCCCCCCCTGGTTTCGCCGGGCACCCTGTCCGGCGACAGCCAGGATCGGCCCATGGCCACCAGGAAGTACGACACCTTCGGCGCCGACCCCTCTGTCGCTGACGCTTCACCAACAAACCTTCCCAACGGTTTGTTAGCGGCCCCTCTCGCGTCCCCGCGCGGTCCTCAACAGCGCATGCGCACGCCCTCGATGGGTAGGTACACCCGACAACACCGATGCGCCCTGGATCCCTACGAAAGCTCGTAGAATACCAATCAGTCGGTTTAAGGACGTCGGGTGGTACGGCGCGACGGGGCGCAAGCTCGTGCCGCTGCGACGCATGGTGCTACGGGAGCCGTTGGTGACCAAACAAGAGCGGGGCACTCGGACCCGCGACGCGCTGATCAGGTCAGCGGCCGCGGAGTTCGACCTGCACGGCTACGCCCTGGCCACGTTGTCCGCGATCAGTCTGGGAGCCGGCGTCAGCCCCGGGGCGCTCCACTTCCACTTCGAGAACAAGGCGGCGATCGCCGAGGCCGTCGAGGACGCGGCCTGCACCACACTGCGCCGGACCGCCCGGATCGCCTACCGCCACCGGGCGAACGCCCTGCAGAACCTCGCGGACACCACGCACGCGCTCGCCCGCCTGTTCCGCCAGGACATCGTCGTACGGGCGGGCTTCCGGCTCAGCTGCGCGAACGACTGCCGTACGGAGCTCAACCTGCGGCAGGAATGGCAGAGCTGCGTCCAGCAGCGGCTCGCGGAGGCGGCCGACGAAGGCCTCCTCGCCGCCGGCATCGGCCGCCAGCAGGACCTCGCCCGCACCGTCGTCGCCGCCACCGTCGGTCTGGTGACCCTGTGTCAGGACAGCGGCGAGTGGCTCTCCCCCCACACGGTCACCGGTCTGTGGCGGACCCTGCTGCCGACCCTCACGGCCCCCGAGGCACTCGCGGGCCTGGAACCGGCGGGCACCGCCGCCGTGATCACCCGCTCGCTCGACCCGGTCGGGTGAGGAGGTCCCGGTACCACTCCGCGTGGCCGGGGAATCCCGCGGTGAATCCCGGACCCGGCGCGCAGCCGAGCTCCCGCCACGGGCGGTCGTCCGCGAACCAGTGGTCGGTGGCGAGCATGGCGAGGTGGTGGCGGCCGTAGGGGTGGCCCGCCAGCAGGTCGTACGCCTCGGCCAGGTCCACCGCCCCTGCCCGGGGCCGGTCCGTCCGCGCGGACAGGAGCTCCTCGCAGGGCGCGAGGAGCTCCGCGACCGGCACCGGTTCGGGGTGGTCGACGTAGTACGGGCCCGCCTCCGTCCGCGGCGAGAGCGCCGCGCCGAGCAGGACGCCCGCCAGGCTGTCCACGTCGATCACGGAGTGCAGCGAGGCGCCGGCGTCGAGGGGGCCGGGCAGGGCCGCGAGCAGCCCGACAAGGCCGGGGACCAGCCGCACGTCGCCCGTGCCGTACACGAGGTGGGGTCGCAGTACCGTCCCGCCCGCGTCGAGGACGTGCCCGTCGGCGGCGGCCCGGGTACGGCTGGTCGCGGAGCCCGGCGCGAGCGGCAGGGTGCCGGGGGCGGCGGCCCGGAAAGGACCCCGGCCGTGGACGGAGGCGGTGCCGAGGGAGACGATCCGGGTCACCCCGGCGCGTACGGCCGCCTCGACCAGGGTCCGGGTCCCGTCGTCGTTGACCGCGCGGAGCAGCTCCTCGTCCCCGCCGATCGCCGACGCGCAGTGGATCAGTACGTCGACCCCTTCGCAGGCCCGGCGCAGGGAGTCGCGGTCGCGGAGGTCACCGGTGACGGTCTCGGTCACGGGAACGGGACCGGCGTACCCCGCCGGCTCCTCCCCCGTCGAGACGCCCGTCGAGACGACCGTCGCGGCAGATCGGGTGAGCAGCCTGAGGTGCCCGAGGTCCGCCCGTGCCGCCGCCGTCGCCGCCACCCGGCGGCCGATGAATCCGGTCGTGCCGGTGATCAGAACGCGAGGAGCCATGGTGTCGCGGGCCTTCCCGGTCCGGTTCAGCCGGCCAGGCGGCTGTCGAGACGGCCCGCGGCCACCGCCAGGTCCCGGGACGGGGACGTGAGCGTGCAGGAGAAGACGGACCGGTCGTCCTGGCGGCCCTCGACCCGGACGGTGGTCACCGAGGGGTCGGAGGCGGGCGCGATCTCGGCCTCGATCCAGCACGGGCTGTCGAGCTCCGCGTACCGCGCGAAGGAGACGTCCATGACCGTGGGGAGGTACGTGCCGCTCCCGAGGACCATCGTCGCCGCCTGCCGGGCGGCCTCCACGAGGACCATTCCCGGTACGTGGTCGTTGGGGCGGCGGAAGAGGGTGGCGTGGCCGGTGTTGATGCGCAGCTGCCACTGGCCCGGTCTGGTGCCCGGGGCGAGGACGACGTCCTTGGAGTCCTCGCGGCCGACCAGGTGCGGGGCGACTCCCGGTATCAGCGGGACCGGGCGGCCGAGCGCCTCCATCCGCTCGCCCCGGACGCGGTGGTACGCCGGGGTGGACATGCAGCTGGTCACGGCGCCGCCGGTACCGAGCAGCCGGCCTTCGCAGGTGAGGACCATGGTGGTCCGCAGGCTCCGGAGCCTGCCGCCGCGGCTCTTCACGTCGGAGACGACGACGTCGATGCCGACGTCCGAGGCGCGGCCGTCGACCGCCAGCGCGTCGGCGTCGACGCTGTAGGAAAGGCTCCACATGACGAACTGATCGTCCGCGGGTACCCCCAGTTCGGCATGAGCGACGAGCATGGTGACCTGACGTATTGTCTCGGCCACCAAAACGGGGTCGTGCCGGTCTCCTGCCACCGGGGAGAAGAAGGGATGCGCGGCAGGCCAGGCGGCGGAGACCGAGAAACGATTCTCCCGCAGCTGCGTCCAGCCCGTGGGGATGATGTCCGCGGGATCGGCTCGGTGCACGAACTCTCCGGGGACGTGTGTCACCGTTCCCCCATCGCTCTGATCCATGGTTCCCCCTTGCGTCCCCACGCCCCTGGGCAGATTTTCCACCCAGCCTAGAATACGTACAGCCCGGTTTTCTTTTCAATGCTTCACGTCACACGGTGAGCACAGACAGCGAGACA
The DNA here is from genome assembly GCF_055581845.1 of Streptomyces sp. NPDC042346. NCBI lineage: Bacteria > Bacillati > Actinomycetota > Actinomycetes > Kitasatosporales > Streptomycetaceae > Streptomyces > Streptomyces sp. NPDC042346. The sequence continues at coordinate 375,426 of NZ_JBVJEH010000012.1, forward strand.
GCAGGAGGCGCCGCCTTGGCACAGCAAGCGCGTGCAATCAGAACCCGACGGGCGATCCTGAATTCGGCCGCGACCGTCTTCGCGGAGCGTGGATACGAGCGGACCACCATCGGGGAGATCCTGGTGCGCGCCGGGGTGACCAAGGGAGCGTTGTACTTCCACTTCGCCTCCAAGGAAGACCTCGCCCTCGGCGTGCTCGACGCCCAGATGCTCGACGTGCCGCTGCCACCGCAGGCGATCAAGATCCAGGAGCTGGCGGACCAGGCCTTCCTGCTCACCCACCGGCTGCAGCGTGACCCCGTGGTGCGTGCGAGCGTCGCCCTGGCCCTGGACAGCGGCGCCACCAGTATCGACCGGGTCGCCCCGTTCCAGGCGTGGATCGACCACCTGTCGGACATCCTGACGGTCGCGAAGGCGCGGGGGGAGCTCCTCGTCCATGTGAACGTGACGGACTCGGCCCAGCTGTTCTCCGGCGCCTTCTCGGGAGTCCAGGCGATGTCCCAGGTCATGTGCGACCGCAAGGACCTGGCTCACCGGGTGTCGGTCCTGCTCCAGCACTACATGCCGAGCGTCGTGACGCCGGCGCTGCTGACCAGCCTCGAACTGACCCCGGACCGCGCCGTGCAGCTCGGTGCCGAGTACGACGCGATCATGCTCCGCAGGGAGCAGGACCAGCTCGCCGACACTCCCCACTAACAAAACCGACCGACTGGTCCCCCTGAGCGCCCCGACGCGGAACAGCGTCGGGGCGCTCTGGCGTCATGGCACTGAGTGTGTTTTGCTGAGGGTACTCAGTGCCACAACCGCTATCGGTGCCACAAGCGTCTAGGGGAGCTCCACATCATGGGCAAGGACTTCGACCTGTATCGGCCTTCCGAGGAGCACGACATGCTCCGGGAGTCGGTGCGTGCGCTGGCGGAGGCGAAGATCGCGCCGTTCGCCGCGGCGGT